>NZ_CP130319.1:4023333-5467500 GCF_032271945.1 Paenibacillus sp. MBLB1832
TCTCCCCAACTTTCAGGCTTTTCATTACATCATTAAAGCTAAATCCATTTTCTTCTTGTTTTCTTTTTTTTATGATTCCCATACATACTTTTAGCTGTGCATCATTATAATAGTTATCTGCCAACGTTCTACTTTCACTTACTCGGTATGGCTTAAGTTGTCCAGATAGGGTAAAAGCAATAATCTCTAGAATTGTAAATGAGTGCTTAGCATATTTAGATAAAACATGATGGAAACTAATCATTGAGGCACTTATATCCTCCACAATCACCCCAAGACAATCCTCAACTAGCTTATTTACCTCTTCAATTTGATACATTGCATTTGGTGAATTTGCCACACGCATTGCAGTTAAATAGCCTGCATCAACTATTTTTTGAACAGAATCTGGTATAATTTCAATAATTAATCCTACTTCTTTCTTTGAAATCAGAGTTTGCTTGCTGCACAAGTAGCTATCTAACTTTGACTTTTCAACTAAATATCTTTGCTGGCCGTTTGTATACTTCGTTTCGATGTTTAACTCGTTATAATCGTTTAATTCATGTAATTTTTCATAGGCAATTCCTGTTTTCTGTCTTACTTCTTCCCTTCGAACCCTACCTCTATGCTCAAGTAAATTAGGATATCTTTTGAATACAGAAAAATCTTTCCGTACATTCCCATCATCAATTTGTTTCAAAAAATAAGCGTTATATGCCTCAGCAATCTTATAACATTCGAGTTCCTCAAGTATTTTTTGAAAAGCACTAAGTCGTTCATATCGCTGACTTCCTGGATTTCGCTTTAAAAAATCATTCAGAACCCTGTAGAAGTTATTAGGAAAATCTAAATACATCCAATACACATTGGCTATTCCAATTGCTAATTTTAGCCCACTTTTCACACCTTCGGACTGATTATGAAAAAACGATAAATTTTCTGTAGACATCTCGGTATAATCAATCCCACCAATAAGTA
Organism: Paenibacillus sp. MBLB1832; assembly: GCF_032271945.1. NCBI lineage: Bacteria > Bacillati > Bacillota > Bacilli > Caryophanales > Paenibacillaceae > Paenibacillus > Paenibacillus roseipurpureus. The sequence goes on from NZ_CP130319.1 coordinate 4,024,294, forward strand.
AGTGAAAGCTACAGTACGCCAATTGGAAAAAATTTTTAAAATTAAAATTAAAATTCTCAATTGTAATTCTATCTTTTTCCCATAAGGCATTTTGTATTTGTTTTTGGGATTCCAACAATAACAACACATTATCTTTCATCTCTGGCTCTATCTTTTTGAAATTTAAGGAACACTCTCCACATTTACGATTCATAAAAGCTGACAAACTAATCATTTGCCTGCACTGTGGGCATTGATCAACCAACATTACATTATGAACAATACATACATGAAATGGAGTTAAACACCAGGATGTTCGATGATAGTAATTATCTTTGATACATACAGGACAATATTTGACTTTATTTTTCATAATAATTTTGGTATATAGATCTGCTCCTAAAAAGCTTTTTAAATTGTATCCATTCCTTTCATTAATAAAACCATTTTCGCTATCAACTAATGCTTCCAACATCTGTAATGATTCTTGATTGAATTCGTTATTATGTGCCTCATAGATTGATAAGTGCATATAATTATAAAGGTATGAAAATCGGTATCTATTCATTTTAGATACTCGGTAAAGAAAGCCTGATATACTCTCATCACTTAAGATAAAGGGTCGGATTAGCAATTGTTTATGAAATTCATTTTTCATGTTTCCAACGTCTTTTCTTACGACTCTTTAGTTGGTCTTTAAGTGAACGAATTCGTTCTTGATAACTTTCGATATTCTGTTCACTCGCATCCACATAATTGGAAACAAGTAAAGCTATTGCTAAACTTCCATCTTTCAACAAGACCAAAATGTAACTTTCGTCGTAATTATCAACGAAAATAGGTATATCTCCTGAGAGTTTCCCATACCATTGTTCACGTATTGCAATACTGCAACTATAAGTTGTTCCATTAAATAGTATTCCTTTCTCCGTTATCTTAGCTTGATCAGTTGGAAATAAATCAATTAATTTTTCCACACTAGTTACACCTCCTATTATTCTAGTAGTCCTATTATTTCCAAATGATAGATTTATCATACATATATATAGTATTAATTAATAAATACCATTTTTCTCTCGTGTTTATCTATATTCTTGTTGACTACACTTCAATTAGAGGTGTAGCTAATGTCTGAATCAATTTTAAAATTAATTGGTAAACGGATACGGGACTTACGAAAAGAAAAAGGATTGTCACAGGAGCAATTAGGTGAGTTGGCGAACTTAAACTACACCTATATTGGGGGAGTCGAGCGAGCGGAAACCAATATATCTGTCCTTAATCTTACAAAAATTGCACATGCATTAAATGTTGGGGTAATTGAACTCTTCTCTTATACTAGGATAAACAACCAAACAAAAGGGAGATCTTCTGATTTAGAACAAATCATTGAGCTTCTTCTTTCAATCAGTCCTAAAGAAGTGAAAAAAGCGAAGAACATATTGATGGAAGTTTTTGATAAAAATTAAACGGCGGCCTGAGTGGCCGCCGTTTGATTTTTGACCTCTATACATTTAGCGAAGGTCCTTGAGCTTTCTGTGAGTTTCTTCCCTTTTTCCTTTTAATCATCAGTTTCTCTTTGTACTTGTTCATCGCATCATTCTCAGTACCAAGCGCTGCTTCTAAATCAAAATTTGGATCAGCGAAGGGATTTGCAACAAATGGTCTAGCCACTTGTTTTACTTTCATAAGCGCCTTCTCCAAATGTGCTTCAGTTATTTTATCAGCGCCCGCCTTAGCTGCAATATAGGTTGCATATTCAAGTAACTTCATGACATAAAAAGGTATCCCCATCGAAATAAAATACAGTTTATCTGCCATTCGCGGATCAGCTAGATTCGCCAATTCAGCAAAAGGGAGCATCTTATCAACTTTTTGAAGAAATACCCTGAAAGTAAGAATCTCCTCAACGGTACCATATGCGAAAGCTTCTAACGCAACTTTGTTGCAAAATCTTCGATCTAATTGGGGATTACTAATAAAAACTTTTACTGATTCTGGCATTCCACAGAGAATAACAGCAATGCCAATTTCTTCAGTAAATGTTTTGACCCAGTTTGATGCTGTCGCTAGCACATATTCGGTGTCTGCATCAATTAGATGCTGAAACTCGTCAAAAATAAATCCTTTTATCCCAAGTTCCTTAGCAAAGTGATGAATACGACTGGTCAACTCAGATTCGGACCCTTTATGGCTGAAGGGATCTCCCATATCTTCAAGTATTTTCGAAGCAAGCATTCTCGGTGTAGCTTTTGGGGGAACGACTACCCTTAATACTGGAATATGAGTGTATACTCGATCATCCGTTTCTTTAATTTCTCGAGGATATCTTGCCGTAAACTCCTTGGTTACAGTACTTTTACCTGCTCCAGTTGGCCCAATAATGAATAGGCCATCCGGACTCACTGAGCCTTCCGACAAATTTAGGAGCGTTTCTAACTCTTCTAGAAGATTTTCATACTTTGGGTGGTGGACAATAATCTGTCTTACATGTTCAACCCGTCTCTTCAACTCCTTCGAATCAGGTACTTTTCCTGCTAATCGCTCAAACTCCAATTAAATTATCTCCTTTCGACCACTCCCCCAACTGTCTGCAATTTTATCTAGATCTACGATGTCAACATGCAAGGCACCAGGTTTAGGTCGCTCAATAATAGATTCATCCTGATTATTATCAGATTTGGATGGTTTTATACCTTCGCGACTCTCCTCAGGACTTAAAATTGAAATATTCATAGATTCTGCAAGTCCAGGAATTTGCTCAACTGGTACACCTTTGATTGCACTTGCTACAGTCTCATTGGCTGCCGCTTCCCTACTTTTTCTTCTACGAATCCCTTGATATTCTAATTTGCATTCTTCTTGTATTTCTTCTATTTTTAGTCTAGCCCTACCTTGCAGCGAAGAATCGTACTCGTTATATGCACTTCCATCCTTGTTTGTCAGATATTCCAGCAGTTCTGCATGGATCAGGTGATTCTTGTCCAACTTTTTCCGTTCCAAACCCCCACTTTTAATAAATGCTTCAATATAACGTTTATTAAATTCGTCTTTTACATATATAACCCTTAAATCAGAGCCATAACGAATCAGTACTTCACGACTTCTACCTTCACGTTCCAATCGCTTTCTAAGCTCATTTAATTCTTCGCTAAAAAAGTGATGACCCATAAGTAATATTCCTCGAGGACCGACGGTACGTGTATCACTGTTTGAAGAGAAGAGTAATTCCAAATACTGACGATTCGTAGGTAATTGAGGATGGACCTTCATATCTTTTAATCCTTTAGCCCATAAATGCGCTGGAACCCCTTGAATGTTTTGCCCTCTATTAAAATTGTTAGCTACCATGTCAACAATTGCTATGTGTGCGATATGATATAGTCCTTTAATATCGACCACCGCTTTCGCTACAGAGTCATATTGTCCTTTTTCTGAGGGATTTGAAAAAAGGGAACCGACTAATCCTTGAAATGCTTTATGATTTAGATTTCCTAGTGCTTGTTCAACAGTACCCTTCTGATGACCGGATGCTATTTCACAATATCTTAAGCCGATACGAAGAGCCGAACACACCTCTTCTACTTCTTTCGCGTCGTTAACCTTTGCATTATCCAAAAGTATGGATTGAGGGACACCATAAGCCGTCCAATTTTTCTCAACTCGTGGGTACAACTCTTTAAATCCAGTCTTTGGTAGTATGCAATGTAAAATTAATTGTTTCCAATCACCAGCATTAGGCTCCTTTTTAAAGATGATATTAAATCCCATCGGTTCACCCGTAGCCTGATCAATTCCATACATAAGGCATGGACGATATAACTCGTCAAGTTCAAAGTCGACAATTAAACAATCAATTGGTGTCCAATCACATTCCATGCATTCAAGTGGCCGTGTTGCTCTTGCATTTGAATGTACACCATTATGCTTTAAATCAGCTTGATTTTTACCCATGTGTTCTTTATCTCGCTCATATGTATCCACTGTTGCCTTCCGTATTCTTCGATATGTAGATTCTGAAAAAATCTCCAGTTGAATTTCTCTGGTCAAATTCATATTTTTTATTTCAGCTTCAAGCACATTATATTCTTCTTTAATAGAAACGTATTCCGCTTTACTTCCATATTTTAAAATGATGCGAGAAGCTTCAATCATTACATCTTTAGATACTCGATGATCTTTTGGTCCCCTTACTTGTGGAATTAAGTCAAATTTGTTCTCACGCTTATACCATAAATCTAACCATCTATATATGGACGCGGGTGAGATTGAACCATTTGGTTTTAACTCCTCTGGATAGTTTTCAGCATACTCTTTTATTTGCGATGGCCTTATTTTTCGTTCAATAATAGGCAAAATTGCCTTATAACGTTTCTCCATAATATCGACTTGATTCACAGAATAATCTTTTGTACTGTATTCAATTACGTCAGAATCTTGTCCTTCATGCAGAATCATTAACCGTTTCTCATTGTAAGCACTCAAGACCTCATCAAGAGACAGTAATTCCTTTGTGTCGTGTGTTATATTAAGTAATTCAATATCATCATCTCTGTGCCGGAGAACTTCATAAATGTTAGTTCCAATTCGAAACTGCGTTCCGTATTTGAAATTTATGAGCACAAACTTCCCTCCTCAACCGAAAAACGTAAAATTGAATCGTCAGATAGCTTTACATTAACTAAATCTGTTGAAATCTCTTTTAGGTAGATCAATTGATAAACAGCTTTATAGAAGCTCTCTTCATCAATTTCCGACAAGATTCCCTCAATTCAAAAAGATACATTTCTGTTTTTAACTGTAATTGCTCCAAAACAAGGTCCATAATATTGTCCGTTACTTCTTGAGTACCTAGGTGACGAAGCAATGAAAGATTGGTTTGCAAGTGTCTTGGGTTTATTTCTACCTCTGTGAATACCTCATAATTCCACCCCTGAGCTTCGCAAAATTTACGTCCAACTTCATACTTAATTACATTTTTAGGGGAATTCTTAAATCGAAGAGCTTTCACCTCAATAATGAATACTCGACCATCTTTCAGGATTAATTTGAAATCCGGAAAATACTTATGCTTCTTACCATTCAATGAATAACGGATACAGACTGGTTGATAAAAAATCTCATCAACTTGCTGATCGAAGTCAGCTAATCTAATGAAGTTCCTTTCAAGGAAACTTTCCCAATGAATCATTTCGCCAGTTTTAAGAAATGGTTCTTTCCCGCGGTAACCTTTTCTTTTCGGCTTAATTCCTCGAGCCGGTTTGTATGGCAACTCATATCACCTCAGTTAGTTTCATAATTTATGATAAAAGTATTGACTACAACGTTTTATTTAAAACCTCATCGGTCATCGCGAACTTCTATGAACAATCCTTTTTCCAATAAACTAGATAAAATACGTAAAAGACTTACGATAATAAATCGGAAGCCTTTTACTTATCAGCATATTCTTCTATTCCCATATTCCTGTGAAAACTATTTATTTCTGAAGAACATAGTCATTAACACAGAATTCATAATCCAATATTTTTTACTTCGGTCTCATGTAGCGCTTCAGCCAGTGCTGTGTACTTACGGATCATAACCGATGTATTATATCTTGATCGAACCATTATTGACTGGTCATTATATCCTGCTTTGGTTGCAGTAATAATAAATCCTGACCTGAGACTCTGAGACGAGAAAAGCTTCTCATCAAAACCAGCTGCTTTTACATATCTCTTCAACATTAAGGTAACTGCTCTATCATTAAGTCTATTTGAACCGATTCGATAATTACAACGGAACAAAGGACCACTTTTAATACCGGACAGAGTAATCAGGTCTTGAACGGCCCTAGCAGGGCATGTATCGATGCAATTACCATAATGTATTACGAGTTTCTCGCAGCTTTTATTTTGATTGTTATTAGATTTTCGAATTATCACTTCAATGCCTTTATCATTGAAACTAATATCCTCTACATTAATTGCGACTAACTCACTCCTTCTCAATGCTCCCGAAAAACCAATAAGTAAAATCGCCTTATCGCGTGTCCCCTTAAGTTTTAATTGCACCTTGCTTAACATAACTTTTAGTAAATCAACAGGTACCGGTGTCTTAATTACTTCTTCATTGCCGTAAACATCTTCAATACCCAGAATAATTTTCCGGATTGACACAGTCTTTGGTCTTTTAAATCCATTTACTATATGAGCATGTGAAATTGCACTCATTTTCCTATAAATAGTGCTTGTTTTATACCCACTAATTGCTAAACTAGTTAGATATATTGCAAATATCTCATCATCAACTGGTACAGAGTTAACACCTTTTTCAGTGCACCATGTTGTAAAATGATCTAAATCGGCACTATATGCCCTTATTGTATTAGTTGATTTTTCACGAGATATTCTCTTTTTTGTGCTATCTAAGATATCATTTATAATATTTTTTGTACTTTTATTCAAAAGTTCAAAATCCTTAATATCAATGTTTTTCTTCATAATCAAACCTCCTAACCACTATTTTTAAGAATAAATCACTAAACTAATGCAGCAAACTACTCATGTAGTCCAATTTTAAATCCAAATTTATCCCCTACTGCATTCATGGATTTTGTTAAAAATGAAGTAATTTCCTTTTCAAGCCCATTTAATATAGGTTCGACATGTTTAGTTTTCAGGTTCAAAAAGTTTAAAACCTCTTGAGTTAAAATAATATACGGATCTCTGTTTAATTCATTCTTTAGACTTATTAGTTTATTATTAAACAAACCATCATCTAAATTGACCATAAGACAATTAAATTTAATAGGCCAATCTAAAAAATAACTCCAACTTTCATTCATCAAGCTGTCCATCAGTATGATATCTTGTAAGAATGCCCAACAACTAGTTCTAACCTTCCCCCTATATAATAAATATTTCGAGAGGCGAAGCAATATTTCGATTGAATCCTGTACCTCTAATGAACTCAAGAAATTAGACTCCGGCTCGTTAGATAAATTATTATTCATTATTTTAGAGTAAATGAAATAATTATGGTTGTTTTTATGTTGCACTCTCTTAACTGCGTTAATTGAACGATAATCTTTACCACAATCACAGAAAAGTAAATCTGTACTTAAGCTCCTAATTTCCCTACCGCATGTACAATGACTAAGCATATAACTGTTATGTTCTTGGCAGATTGTATAACCTACAAATCTCCATACATTCCTGTGGAACGGATTATCTTCCAAACATTTTGGGCAAATACGTATTGAATCTTTAAGAAATCCATACTTACTAACAAATGGATTATTCATACAAATATTCATTATTTTTTGATTATGATATAGCTTCGCAATATACTCTTTAGAAACTCTATGTGATAGATCAATTGATTTTTTTTGATTCAGAAGTAATTTATTCTCAAAGTTACAACTCATTTTTTTTATAACAGCTTTTGATTGGTAATAATTACTTTTTAGTAATCTGCTTAAATAACTACCAAGAGTCTCGTCTATAATAGGACAAGGTATATTTAAAAATTTATTCATATTTTTACCTCGAATATTTTTAAATTAAAATACCATTATTACACTTTTTTTCATTTTTATTCACAATCTTAAATAAAGCTATCAACAAAAGCATACCACAGCGCATATTTATAAAATTTTCATTTGCAATACGCTTACTAATAAAAAAAGCTTACCTTTAATGAATCCAGGTAAGCAAACTGCTGTTCGATCTGGATGAAGCATAAATATAATGGAATATTCATGGTCAGTTTGAGGTATTTATCTTTACTACCCAATATACCTAAATAACTTCCCCGCATCATTAAGTCCATTTTTACTGGCTGTACTTAATACATGGTTGTAATACTCTACCTTATCGATAAACATGATGAATTTTTCTTTCGCTCTTGTTACACAGACATAATGATTTTGCATATTCTCATTATTTTGAATATCATAATAACGAGCAAAACTAATCACCTGATCAAACTCTAATCCTTTTGATGCAAAAACCGTCATTACTTTATGTTTTTTGTCCAACATTTGAAAAGCCATTTCAAATTGTGGATCGCATACACTTTGGCAAAACTTTGTTATTTCCTCTGCACCAATTTTAACTCCCAAGTAACTTGCCAAACTACTTATTATTTCAACTATTTTTCCGACAACTAAATTTTCTGATTTCTTTAAGCCACTAATGATTCTATTAACCTCAGCTTTTGTCTGGGTTCTTTCGTCATTACCTATTTTCTCCAAGAAGTCATAAATTGTGTATGCTGCGTTTTTAGTGAACATAGCAAGCTCTTTTAAAAGAAATCCATTTGGCAACCCTTCATCAATAGGAGTCCTCGGAATAAATACAAAATCGTAACCGTTGCTATTTAAGAATTCGGCTATTCTCTTTGCATCATTATTAACATTTGAGATGATAGTTATTTCTTTATTAAGATCAATAGTATTGTCATCAATTAATTGAGAAAATGAAATGGGGAAATGAGTAAAATGTCTATTTTGATATTCTTTTAAGATGACATTACTCACTATATCATTTTGATTCTCAAAGTATGGCGGATTATGAAACAAATTTGCGTAGTTCTCAATATCTTTATGACATCTAAAGTTTGTGACCAATTCATAACTACTGAATTTCTCTTTCGCTAACAATTCAAAAATGTTACTCATTGCCCCGCGCCACATATAAATTGCCTGTTTGGAATCACCAACGATAAAGATTTTTAAATTCAGTTCATTTTTCAAAAACATAAAAAATCGATGCATGTCTTGATCCGAATCTTGATATTCATCAATAAAGATAGTTCTATATTTTGATGTGAGGTATTCCTGCGCGGGTACTGATTTTTTTATTATTGCTAGCGCAAGTTTAAATTTAAAGTTCTGTTTGTTATCTTCAAAAGTCCCAAGAATATTTTTTCTTTTGAGTTGCTCCAATCCTTGATTAGCAGTTGTGAATTTATATTGAGTTCCATATTCAACAGAGTAATCACCTAAACATTCTGGGCCAAACGCGTCTCTTATAAAGGGTCTAGTGATTTCATTTTCAACAAAGGAGTCATTTGTCATAACAACAAATGGCTTTTTTATAGACTGCTGAGCTTTCTTTTTAATTTCCTCAGTTGCTCTAATAGTAAAAGTAATTGCTGCAATTGTTCTATGATCCGTTATTTTATTTATTTCAATGCCCATTTTCTTTACCATTATTGTAGTTTTTCCAGAACCAGCGCTTGCCGAAACCAAAATACTTTTATCGTCTTCTAGAATGTTATTCCTAGCTTCTTGGTCAACCAATTCCAATCTCATCATCTGCCATCACCAACTTTCTTAATGCTTTAAACAAAGGATGCCTAATAACATTTAAGCAATCTTCTTTTGATAATTGGTTTGTTAGTTCGATCATATTAATCAGTTTATGATCCTGTAGGTATTTTATTGATTCAGCGCCCAAGACAGTCTCCATTGTTCCACCAATAGCCTCATATAAGTCATGTTCTAAATCGATTTTTGATAAGTAGATATCATTTTCATTTAATAACTCAATTTGAGGTTTATACTGTTGAAATAGTTCCAGCTTTTTCTCTTTGATCATCCGCTCTTTTTCACGTTCTTTAAATGCTTTTTTCCCTTCATCATTTACTTTGAAGTAATCTATTTCAACTGCTTCTAAGGAGACTTCATTTTCTATATTACATTTCAAAAGATTCAAACATCTCTGAATACCTATTAAATCAAATGTTGTAGGCTGATTTCTTTTGGATTTTAAATCGTTGTCCGTTTTTACTATTACGGAAATATTCAATCCCTGCAACACTTTTACATACGGCTTAAATTTAATTCCACTAACGTCTAATAAAAATCCGCCATCTAACTCATAGGTGGGATTTACTTCCTCTAATACTTTTTCAAACAGTACTTTTTCTGAAGGACCTTCTACTAACAAAACTTTATCTGCAAATAAAGCTGTTGATAGAGAACGATTAAGTTCCTTTTTAACATTTTTATATTCATCATCTACTCGATAAATATAAGATTCACATGTTGTACCACTTTGTGAATACACCCTTATTAGAGAGGCATTATCCATCTCGTAAAGTAATTCTGATGAATGTGTTGATAAGAAGAAATAATTATAAACTTTTGAACTAAACAATTGCTTTGATAGGGCAATTTGCATTGATCTATGTAAACTATTTTCCGGTTCCTCAATTAAATAAATAATAATCTTGTTTCCTTCTTGCAGTTGTATTAAGTGATTTAATAACGAATATGCTAATATTTTTTTTCTTCCGTCGCCGGAAGTTGGATAAATATTATCATCATTATCTCTTTTAATATAAGGAATTAGATTTCCAAAATATCCGTTAATTGATAATTCAGACTTCATTTCAATATTTATATCCTCGTTTTTTAACTTCTTATATTCATCTGTAATAGTCTTCTGGAAACTTTGTATTACATTCATACTACTAATCTTAAGGTTTAATTTGGCAGCTAGTTCTTTTATATCATTGGAAATAGCGATATCCGATTCGTCAAGTTTTGTTTGATTAAATAGCCTATTACGGTTTTTCGAAAAAGTTTTTTCTAGATCTATTGTTGGATCGACATATACAATTTTAAATAGATTATCAAGACTACTAAAAATCCCATTCTGACTAATTTCAATTAAATCCATCAAATTATTTCCCCAATAAATTTTAGGTATCCCAACCTCTTCACTTTTATCGTATTCACCTTGAATTTGAAAATAGAAATTATCTAAATCATCAGTTGACCTAGCACCGCCAACTTTAGAGATAATATGTTTAGAATCATCATTGTTAGCTCTATCTGATAAGTCTACACCTAATGTTATCTTGATGGTCTCATCTGTGTTATTTTTATAATAATCCGATGCCTTGAATCCATTTTTGCGTATCTCTTTATCTAGTAAAAATCTTAGTGCAAACATAAAATTGGTTTTCCCTACATCATTCATACCAAAAATAACATTTTGATTGGTCAAATTCACTTCTACTCTTTCAAAATTCCGGAAATTTTCTATCTCAAGGCTTATTAATTTCAAATAACTTCCCCCCACAATTTTCCCTCAAAATCCCAACACTTTCCTACAAATAGTATCATATTCCTACAAAGTTTAATTAAGAAAAACAAGAATCAGTGCCTTAGAACTAGTTTTTTAAAGTAATAATCTAAGAATGTTGGATACAAGAAGTTTATTATAAAGCAATTCAAACCTATCACGCCCCACCACTTACCTTATATCAAGAGAAAACAAAAACAGCGATACCGTTCATCGCTGCTATTTAGTAACCAATATGTGGATTAATAAAGACATCCAAGTTGTATGACTAGGTAATGCCTACATGTTATTCGTTAAATCTTTTGATTATTAGGGCACAATTCGGTGTATATCCAAGCATAATTATACATTTATCACTAATTACGAAATATATTTCTCAATAACCTGAAAAACTTTCTCAGTAATTATGACACCACACAACAAGAAGAATGTGGTATTCCATAATTAATTAGAAAACGGAGCCCGCAAACCCGCGGCGTTCCGTTTTTGTTGTTCCGTAATTTGTTAGAAATTAAACTTAGGCGAAGCAAAAACTATGTTTTGTTCCAGAATTAGTTGGAAAAAATATTGACGTAATATTATTGCATATACAACAATATACAATCCACAATATTGCTGGTAATTATTCGTTGTATGGCATATTTTAATATAACGTTATCTTCCTTATTTGGTTCTATTTATATGTTGTGAGACCATTCAGACTGCGCAGCAGCTGGCGATGCTGAAAAATCCACAAAGGATTTAACTTAAAGCTAGTACTTCTTTGGGTTTATCAAAAGACATCATTCTAATATTTAACCCCTCAAGCTTCTCATCGACAATAATTCTTCCATATTTATTCTCAACTTCATGAGTAATAAGAAACACTAATTCTTTCTTGGATCTTGTCAGAGCTACATATAAGTAATTAAGGGTTTTATTCTGATCTTTTTTTATCTGAAACAGATATTCTGCTAAGTCCGTTGTAAGTATAAATAAACATTTGCCCCCCTCTAATCCTTTAATGCTATCAATTGAGTTCACAAGTATTCCTATGTTTAAATGAGCTTCACGATTTATTTTTAGTTGTTCCCCCAATTTCCCCATATCTTGACGAGTCAATTCAATTGATAATGATTTTTGCAGTTTTGAAAAAATTGCACTGTTACTTTCTTTATTTAAATCTTTCAAAACATTCTTTACTAAAATAAATACCAATTTATCTATATCAGTATCAACAGTAGTAGTTCTTTTTACTATTTGCCGTATTTCATAAGTTAAATTACTTAGAGTTTCATTTCTATCATTTGCATGAGTTATAAATCTGTCATTTTTCTTTGAAATATATACATAATCCCAATCAGACTCTTTTACAAAGTCATGGATCTCTTCCTTTACTATCTCACTTTCATAAACATAGCTTAAAGTTCCAAAGTCTGCTTTTTGAGGCAACTGCCTCTGCATTATTGGAATATATGTATTTGCTAAATTAACATGTGAAATTGGGCATCTATTATTTTCAGGCTTATATTCAACATGTTCTTGATACTTATTAACTAATTCATTTAATGCATTCCTCCCCCGTAAATCTTGCTTCGGATCCCCTACAAGATATGTATTAATACCTTTACTATGTAATACTTCAATAATCTTTCCAAAATGATTGTCTATGTCCTGTGCTTCATCTATAAAAACAGAGTCTAGATATTTCAAAATAATTTGTAAAATTCTCTCGCGTTTTTTAATCGTCTCACTTCGATCTCCTGTTTTTCTAGAAACGACCCATTTAGCAGCTTCAGTGATCTTTTCTACATGGATTATTTTATTATCTACCAGTTCTTTTATTTTCATAGCTCTGTAACCTGGATTATCAGATAATTTAATTTGTGATACTTTGTTAAACTGTTGTCCGTAAAGCAAATGATAAAACGGGAAAATTAATTCCCTTAATAAGAAAGCATGAGATGTTTCTACAAAAACCTTCCTAGGAAGACTACCATACAATTCGGTAATCTTCTCCCTAATCCGGTTTCTAGCGCTATTTGTGTATGTGATTACATAAATTACTTTTCCATTATTTCTCTCTTTTAGCCTATCTAATACTTTTTGAGCCATTGAAGTTGTCTTACCTGCGCCTGCACCAGCTACTACAATTTTCATTCCTTCTCCCCATCCCGAAGGAATTTTATTACTTTACTAATGTGCTGAGGCAATTCAACACTCGCCAATTCTCCCTTTCCAAAATCTTTACAAAATTGAAGCATTGTATTCGCTTTAGAATTTCTCCACTTATCAGAGAGTTCCTCTGCCGTTTTGAAGTCTGGCCATCCATGATTATTTATAAAATATTCTTTTAGTTTTTCAAAATTATCTGAAGTACTTACAAACTCAGGTTCTAGCGTATACTCAGTTGTTGTAGTTACATAAATATTACTATACTTATTATAGGCTTCATGTGTTTTTTGAGCATTCGGCTCATTATCGTAATCTCTTATAATTCCAATTCGGTTGGATAAATTTTCATTTACCTTCAACCAAATATCTAACATTTTTGTAAAACCTTTATGTAAGGAAATAACCTCGATATCATTTAAAACATTAGCTTGTGAACTCAAATATGATTTTATTAACATTTCCTCTGATGTACCTTCCACTAGTATACATCTTCGAGAAAATAAAAATTTTAGAAAATCTAAATTAGGCTTTTTAGCCAAATAACCCAGTTGTTCTTCATCGAGCTCGGATTTAAGAGAAAAGCCATTCCCCTCTGAAACAACCGTTACATTTTCCAATTCTAATTTATTTAAAAACTCTGAACTATGAGTTGAAATAAATAATTGTAATTGTTTAGTAGAACTGAGAATGGAGTTAATGAAACTAGCAAGAAGATGCTCATTACTTTTACATAAATGTGCCTCTGGTTCTTCAATAGTTAATATATTCAGCGCAATGTCTGACTTAAGTTCTAGTGAATTCATCATCACCAATAGATAAATTAAATTTCTATATCCTAATCCTTGTGTATTTAAATATTCCTCTCCAAAACCAAGTCGTACATTATTTAAAAGTGAACTCATACTCGGCATATTCGGAAGTAAATTGATTTTTTCAAAAAACTCCTTTGCATTCTCCAATTTCGAATAATCCTGCCAATTAAATACATTTTCTAAATTACTAATTTTTTTTAGTTCTTCAAAAAAAGTTTCATATGATTTCTCTACTTCTACTTTCTGTACCTCTGAAAGTTTATTGTGTAGAAGGTTTACTAATGCTTTTGAGCCTAGTTGAGTATTTTTATTAGAAAATTCATCTCGCTCGGCAGCTAAAGCATTATACCTAAAATTAGCTAAATCATTGAATGTAACAGGCTCATTAGTCAAAGGAATTAAAATTGAGTATTTGAAAAGTTCAATAGGAAGTAAATTCATCTTTATTTTATCTATTGAATCATTTTCACTTAATATTTTTGATACATGTGCAAATAATTTTATAGGATTGTCTATATCATATTGGTATTTTATCGTATATTGTGGTGCTTCTTGATTGATTGAGTTTATCCACTTTCGGACATAGTATTCATCAGTTCCCTCAGGGGTAAAACTAACTTCAACTTTTACAAATGGTATAACTTTAATAAATTCATTTACGTCTACGGTGCCATTCTTAAATTGATCTATATTTTCAATAATGAACTCAAAATATTTCGTTTTAGTTGAATTATTGATGTCATGCCATCCTAAATTTTTGTTTATACTGCCAATTTCATCATTGAAAAAAGGTAATGTAATCGCCTTAAGCAAGTTACTTTTGCCACTATTATTTTCACCTATAAAGATAGTGAGTCTATTCAACTCGATGTTTATATCTTTTAAATTTCTAAAATTTTGGATATGTATTTTTGAAATTTTCATTCCTGAATTCCTTTCATACTTATACTTTGAGTAATAATCTGAACTCATTATCGTAAACTAGGAACTAATACTACCTTTCTTCCTTTACTCCCAATGTTTAACATTCAATTTTCGACAAATACTAGGTATTTCCTCCTGTTTCCAAAATCAATAAGGAAGTTTTAATCTTTATAAAGAGTATTGGAAAATCTGTGCACGGCTAAAGGTTTATTTCAATCATTTATAAAAGACTAAAAACACAAAAAACTGACACCTGTAATTTACTGACGGGAGAATAGTAATCTCTAATCTTTTATCTGCCGCGGCAACTAAAAGATTATGTACTACAGGGTGAACAAAAGAGGCTACCGCTAAATTTTCGGTAGCCATTTTACTTTTCATTCTTATTTTCACTACAAACTGGTAGTTGAAAATTACATCTATACACTATCTCTATACAGTAAACTTAAAGTTACTGCTGGATCTGTTTAATGAACTCTCTAAAAAAAAGGTTAACTTTACCAAAACCCATTATGTAACCTGCAAGAACTTCCAGATCACTTGGACAATATATCTTTAAAATATTATTGGGCCAGTCATCAGCCAACTCGTACGCTTGCAATATATTCCAGCGAAAACAATTTTCATCACCAATAAACCAGAATTTATTATCTTTTCCTTCATCATAGGTTAAATCAGTAAAACCAATTTCTCCTTTTGAATGATAGTTTAGAAACCATCTTAGTCTCTTAAGAACTAAATAAAAATCAGTTAAAACTAATCCTTTCCAAACTTCACTTTCGTAGCGAATATTATCAAACATAAGCATTGAGGAATCTCTATTCATTACATTGATACATTTGCTTTTACACAATGAAAGTTCCCTTTTACATTTACTACACTTATTAATCGTAACATCCGTGAAAGTTGTAAGCTGAAAGCAGCTTGCACAGTAATTTATCAATAATAAATTATGCTTTCTGCAGGCAATGATAGGAGCAATCATCCAATGAATACGGTGATATGATTTTTCCAACAGGCAAGCTGGACAAAATTTGCTATATTTCTGTTTTTGGGAAATATGATATCGAAGTAAACCGCAATGGTAAATATAATAGATTGAATTCCTACTATAAAAGAATTCATTTTCTTCATTTAAAAGAAGTAAAGCACTTTTCAAATCACCTACTCCTTTTTTGAAGTATAGTGAAACATGCTCTTTTATTTTATCTAAAGTAACATAGTTACTACATGCTGATCTAAACATGTAACCCTCAATCGACTCATCCTCATAAATAAACAATTGATTTTTTATATTTGACACTCGAAACCACTTATCTCCCAAACCTGTATCAATTCAAAATGTATTCCATTATGACTTTTTAATATTTTCTTTCTCCAATGCAACATCTAGATTAAACACTTTCCCATCAAAAGGATTAATCACTTTCGGCCTTGTTTCAAAAGATAACAAATCAAAACCTTCATATAAATGCTTCTCTTCTAACATGTCACTTCCAGCTCTCAATGCTTTTGATGAAGCATGCCTTATTAAGTGATAAATTGTCCTAGGCGTACCCAAACTTGCATAATAAATCTTATCAGCAAGATATGGATCAGAAATTTTTGAACTGCTTCGATCTGCAAATGGCAACTTTGCCTCGATCCCTTTAAGGTATCCACGAAATTCTATTTGTTCATCATACGTAGAATACGGAAATACATTAAACTCTTGTTTATTAGGGAATCTTTCATCCAGTTGTGCATTAGATGCAAAAATTTTCTTCGCTTTTTCCTTAATTCCACCAAAAACAATTGGTATTTTAACATCATTAGCAAATTGCTTTATCCAGTCTGCTGCTTTATATATCACTTTTTGAGTATCTGATGCGACAATATGCTGCACTTCATCGATGAGTATTACTTTTACATCAGAATCAGGTATTAATTTTTTAAGCCTTGCGGTTAATACTTTTTCAGTTCCATTTGTAAATGGATCACCCAAACGCTCCAACATTTTTGACGCTACGTTTAAAGGAGATGAATTAGAATCTAATTCCACTCTAAGTACAGGAACAGATTCATATCTCTCTGTATGGTTATTCCTTATTCGCATTTTCTTTTCCCTTGGGTATGCTGATTCATATTTTTTGAACAAAGTTGATTTTCCCGCACCTGTATCTCCCATGATGACTAAACCATCATTTAGATGATGGCAGTCATGTATCATATTGTAGAGTTCAGTAAATCGCTTATGATGAACAACGTTATTTTCAATATCAAGTAACCGTTGTTGAAGGTCCTTCTCATCGATCCTCATTCCGTTAAGGCGCTTATACACTTTATTTCCGTCCATTTCTCCACCTCCTATGCTAACATTGAAGTCTCATATGTTGGCAAATCATCATCATTATCTTGCCTTCTCTGAGCATCATTGTGCACTATTTCCATTTGTTCTACATTTACTTTTGGGGTTCCTACCACCGTAGACTCCTGTCCATTTTTTGTTTCTTTTGGTTCATTTGTAACTTTTGCTTTATTCCCTCTTTTCACTTTCAATTCGTCTTCTGTAAGTTGTCCTACATAGTGAAAAGTCTCTGGTTCTTCTGGTGCTCCAAGCATTGCATAATCATATGCTCCAAGTGCAAGACCCTCTATGATACTCGCTTCCTCTTGAAGCGTTTGCGTGTAGCCTCTACGTTTATCCTTATCTTGCTGCTTAACAACAGATTGGATATTATCAATTGCTTGAATTATATGAGTATCATCAAATTTACGTCGTTTTCGCCCTTCTGATAAACAAATTGCTTTAATTTGCTGATAAGGTATTGGAAGTGAAGGCTCCAAATCATAATGCTTCTCATACTCATTTATTCTATTCGGATCAATTTCAGCTTCAATATAACTGTAATCATATGGGTTTTGAACATATACCTTTTTGACATCAGCAAAATCAAACCTAACCAATACTTCTAAATCTTCATCTCCTTCTTGTTTCATTTTGTTCTTAAGCTGCATCAACTCTTCACTCCAAAACCATGTTTCTGAGAGTGTAACTCCTTCAGATTGAATTTTTCTCTTTTTGCTTCCACCACAAAGAGCTAATTTGATTTCTTTTTTTGTAAAAGGTAGTTCCTTAATTAAACTAGGATCTTCTGCAAATGCTCTTTCCCATATTTGGTGTGGTGTACCACCTATCCGGCTATGACTCCAGTTGTGAGAGATTAAATCAACAAAAATAATGTGGGCAATATAGTAAAAAGCTTGCAATGTAATGCATGCTTTCCCTTTAGAGTCATACATTTTTCTCTTATAGATATTAGAAAATGTTGTACCTTTTAAGGTATGGACAATATCATTAAACGTCTTTTGCCCTCGCTCCACTGTTCCTTTTTTATGCCCCGCTGAAACCTCTGGGAATAAAAGATCTATCCCAAAATTCTCACAAATATCTTCAATGTTATATGAATTGTTGGATGAAGCATTATCAATAACAAGTTCTTTGGGAATTCCATACGCGGTCCATTCATTGATTACGTCTGGGTATAGCTTCTTTAGGTAAACCTTAGGTAAAAAACAATGAAGCAAACATTGTCTAATTGCGAACGAATCCGGTGCTTCGAATGTTATATAGAAACCTAATGGATTTCCTGAAAACACATCAATTGCGTAAACCAACCAAGCTTTTTTTCTATCCATTGTTTTTGGATCAACCATAAATAGATCAATCGGTGTCCAATCCAATTCAACACGTTCAAGAGGACGGGTTGGTTTTTCAACCATTGGCTTAGAGCCGTCCCTTTCAAGCTTAGCTGCTACAGCACCTTCTCTTGCCGCTTGCTGCCGATAATAGTCCCGCTTTTCTTTAACAATACGCCAAATTGTTTGAACTGATCTAATGATTGCTTTATCATCTTCATCTCTCGTCTCATTAATTTCATTAATACCACCTTTATACATCCGATGAATGTCCCTGTATCTAATCTCTTCACCTGTATATAGTTTTTCCCCCATTATTCTTTCTAGGGATTCAATGACCTCCCCTAATGTTCTTCTCTTGTTAGGGCCAGGCTTTCTTTTTAACAGGTACCTCGCATCACCATATTGCTCCCATAATTTCTTCCAATTATAGAAACTTGCTTTGCTTACAACAATATTTTTCTCATCTTTTAGTGTTTTTAAATAATCATCCAATTTAATCTTATGAAAATAACCTTTGATCACAGGGTGAAGAACCTCAAGCTTCATATTGATCTCAGTTTCCTCATCTTCTGAAAATTCAAGATCCATTTTTATTTGATTGGCACGTTCTCCAGTATCTTTAAATGTTAAACGTTCCTCATAAAATGCAACTTCCAATTCAAAAATAGAGTAAGTTTTTCGTTGCTTATATTGTATTAAATCAACAATAATATCTTGTTTTTCTTTCCGAATAATGACATACTCCATGCCATCCATAAGAAAAAGCGTTCCTGATGAAAACTTGTTTCTAGCCATCTTCTCATCTCCTATACAACCCATACATAAGATTTTTGTGAAAGACGCTCTTTAACTACTTCAGCCTTAACTTCATGAGCATAGATGAGTTTATGTAGATTTAGCATCATCATTGATGCTTCAACAATTTCACATTGCTTGAGTAATTCCGCAATAGTTAAAGGACCATAACATATTAGAACCGTCTTAATAAATTCAGTTACAGCTGGCGTAGTTTTATGCGCTTTTACTTCAAGCAACAACTTCAAATTACTTTGAAGATAACCAATTCGAATTTGTTCCTCGGTTATAACATGAAAAGTCCAGTTTTTTTCTAGACAGAGAAGTCGTGCTGCTTCAAATTTAGCTTTATTCAGATTTGAATTCACATATTTAGTTAATTTAACCTCAATTAAAAAGTGTTGCCCGTCCTTAGTCACAATCAGGAAATCAGGAAAATATCTTCTTCTCCTGCCTTTATAATGAAATCTTATCCCTATTGGCTGAAAGGATATCTTTAATACCTTATTATCGAAATTTGCTAATCGGACATAATCCCTTTCTAGCAAGCTTTCCGTGTGTATTATTCTAAGGCTTTTAGATCTACTAATTTTACTACGATAATTTCTTCCTCGAGTTGGCCTGATCCGACGTGCAACAAGTTGAACCATAAAAAAAATCCCCCTGTTCCTGAATTACTTAGAATTAGTTTTGCCATGAATTGATTAAATTAGACCTAAACAAAGAAAACACGGAACCATATTGGTCCGTGTTTTCTTTGTTTCAACTGCCGTATTTGTCCTGCTTAACCGTCTTCATCTGCCATGCCGCAGCAAAAATTGCCTAACCCCTGAGTTCGTATTATCGTTTGGCAAGCAATTGCAGCGGACACCAGATCAGATTGCCGAATGAGCATTTTGCGAAGTAATGGGTTAAAGCGTTAAAAACGATCGGTCAGAAAAAAAGTTGCTCGTCAGCTTATATTGTTTCTTCTTATAGCGCTCACCAAATAATTTTTCTGAGTTTGTAGTTTGAACTCGTACTTTTTTGTTTCCTAAAAAATCACTCTTACCAACGTGAGTTTGCTATTCTGATCTCTTCGATTACAAAAGGACAGGTGAAGTCTTGGAGACTTTCTCCTGTCCACCTTACCCTCTTACAACATTCATGACATTCGCCAGCTACAATCTTTTAGATTTGAGCTCGTTCAATCGTTTTGACATAAAGAGCAACCGTTCTTGGGAAAGATTACTCATCTTGTCCATGATTTCATTATGCTGTGGTAGGTTCTTTTCTGGTAACTGCGAAAGAGGCTCCTCCTGACCGGTGGATGCCGATATTAACCCAGTCAGAAAAGACTCGAACGGAGCAATACAAAGACCCGATGTCCATATGTAAAAAACTCGGAAAGTAATTCGCTTGATTTCATTAGCTTTTTTGACCTTGAAAATTTAACAAGAAAAATAAAAGTCGGAAAGGACTCAAGTCTTGCTCTAGTGTTTCTTGTTAAAAAAGATGGAAAGTGCTCTTATTGCCCGGCACTTCACGGTGGTAAATGTTCACAATCTTATTAAGCACTGCACGACACCTCTATTCATTTTGTTACATGAAATTCATTGCCAACTGGTGCTTCGCCTGGTATGGAAGATCAACACACATATCCATCTTTTAACAACAACAGACAGAATTATAATAACTTGTGTGGTATCATAAATAGTGAGAAATGAAGGCATAACAACACTGATTTACCAAGGGACATTTTCAAAATTCATGAGAACGCCATTCCCTGAATGATGCTGGGTATGCCTATTTTTCATAATTGATGAGAAAATCCGCAAAAAGCGAAATGTATATTTATACACGAAATGCATATTCATAAATGCTTCATACGATTAACTAGGCTCAATAGCTGCTGATTGACATGCTCCGTTGCTCGGACTTTATGTCGGAAATATTCGTCAGCTTGGCACTGAAAAAACTTGTCCAGATCAGAACTATACTTCCGTGCCTTTTCAACCGAATAGAAGGCATTTTTTTAATACCCTTTAGAATTATAAAACACACACAAGACCGTCGGGAAGTAATCTTCTTGATTGTCTTCTCTACTATTGAACAAGATTTCCACTGACAATTTAAGGGAGAGCATAATGAATACGACAACAACTATATAACTCGTATTCATCATGTTCAGAATGGAGTTTTCGTGGTAATCTACAGGTACGACACCAGGCGAATCGATCATGAAATTCCAAATAGACAGCATCCTTTATACTACGTTTTCGCAAGCAATTGCTCAAAAGGATGAAAACTAGGCCATTATTAAAAGAGGATATTCCAGAGCCAAATATCATTGGTTCTGGAATATCCCTTTTGCACGCCAGCGGCTAGTTCTGCACCATCGTACGCAGCATGGCCTCTTTAATCTCATCAAAAAACACGCGAACCTGCTCGTAAGGAGGCTCCGAAAGCTTCCCCGGATGAAGAGGGTCCGAGTTCGACCAGATCGTCTCGAGTGGAACGTACCCTCTGTAATTGCTGTACCGGATTCGAGTAAACAGCTCATCCAGTTCCGTCAAGGCTTCCGTATTCAGACCGGCGGGCAACCTCTTGATTTGGAAGTTATAGGTGTACGGGAGCACCGCCTCAATGTCATCGTACCAAGCATAACCATCGCCGGTTTTAGCGCCGAACGTTTTGTAGCAGCCGGTATCGTTCACGACACCAAGGTTCGGGTGATTGGCCCATTCCAGAATGCGAATGACCTGATCCGCCGTCGAAGTGATATCCGCATGATTTTGCATGCCGATGCGGATCCCTTTGCTGGCGCCGTAGTCCGCACATTCCATTAGGGCGGGAACGATACGTTCCTTAGCGATCGTTTCCCAATCGGTCGTTAAAATATCTTTAGGGATCTCGCCGTTAAATACGCGCATCACGGGGGCCCCCATCGCAGCAGCGACGTCGATCCAATATTTGATGCGCTTCACGTCGAGGGCGCGTCTTTCCGCGTCGGGGTCGGCAAAGTCGTTCTTGACTCCCGTACCGCTGATTTCGATGCCCAGCTCCTCGCTTAGCTTTCTAATGCTTTCGGCATAAGCGTAAATTTCCTGGTCCGGCTTGGAGGGCATGGTAAAGTTCTCGTAGCCAGGAATGAAATAGCTGGTAATATCCACGCAGTCACAGCCGATTTCCTTGCAGAATCGGATGAGGGACAACGTATCCGCCGGAGGGACAGGGCCGCCGCCCTTAAGCCAGGAGAACAAATTATGGCTGAAGCTGTACAGGTTCACACCCAGTTTATAGTCCCCTGTATAATACTCCCCTCTGGGCTGTTTTTCCAAATAGTGCTTGGTGGGAATCTGCTTGTACACCTGAGCGAGTGAAAGCTCGTTAATCTCTGCTTGAGTCATTGTTCGATCCCCTCTCTGTTCTGTATAATGTCAATCCTACGCCCCGTCTCATACGACAGGTACGCGGAGTAAATCACTTCCAGCACATCCCGGGCCAGCTGCCCGTCGGACACAGGCGGCCGATCCTCAGCGATACATTCCATAAAGTCCTGCATTTCCTGATTATAGCCCCGAACCCAATCCTCATCGGAGGAGGCGAAGTTCCAGCCCGCTTTGGTTTCAAGCTTCTCGGCTATGTACTCCTTTGCGAAGACATCGGGGCTTGGCGCATAGACCATAACCCCGTCATTCGGCGTCATATTGCATTTGATGACGGAGTTGGAGGTATAGATATCCATGACGTTGCGGGTGCCGCCCAATACGGCGAATGAGGCCAAAATAACCGCCTTGGTCCCGTCGGTAAACGTGAGAATGACGCTGGCCCACGTTTCCACATTGACCCAATCCGTCACCATCCAATGCTCCTTTACCGCCTGATACGCGGAGCTTTTCGACATGGGCGTCATATCTGCAACAACCGATTGAACACGGATCGGCTCGCCGTATTTCAAACGGCCCTCATAGTTTTTGAGATGAATTGCCGCCGCAATCGGATGGGAGCCGAGAATCATCAGGGAGCCGCCGCCGGCGGTTTCCCAGCGCTTCGACGCCGCCGCGTGAGAGCCGCTGTGGCTCTCCTCGGCACGGATATCCAGGATCGAGCTGTCGCCGGCCTGCAGCAGCCGTTTTGCCTTGGTCACAGAGGGAGCGTAAATCCAGTTCTCGGCGTACATGAATTTAACCTGGTTATCCTTGACAGCCTGCAGGATCTCGTCCGCCGAGCTAAGCGCCTGCGTCAGCGCCTCCTTGGCGAAGATAGGACCGTCCGCTGCCGATCCGGGAGAGCCAAAGTAGCCGGTCATCGGCTTTTCGCAAATAATATGCTTCCCGGCCTGCGCCGCCTCAATAGCCACACCGGCGTGCATGACGTTCGGAATACACAAGTCGACGACGTCGATCTCCGGGTCGGCCAGCAGCTCCTTGTAATCGTTGTACACAACGGGAATATGATGCTTACCGGCGAAAGCCTCCGCCCGCTCCCGTCTGCCGCCCGCAATGGCTTTAATGCATACGTTCAGGCCGGTCACCTTGCGGTAGGCCTCCACATGCCAGGCTGCGGAAAATCCGCTGCCGATTATCCCGACATTAATAGTTTTCATTGGTAAAGGCTCACCCCTTCACGGAGCCCAGCAGCGCCCCTTGATTAAAATACTTCTGTAAAAAAGGATAAACAATAAGCAGCGGAACCGCTGTAAAAATAACCGCCGCCATCCGGACGGCCGGACTAAATTCGATCCCGCTTTCCGTCGCTACCTGACTTCCGTCCGACACGTTCATCATCTGCCGCAGGAACACTTGCAGCGGCAGCTTGGACCCGTCACTTAAGTACAAGATCGCATTAAAGTAGGTGTTCCAATAATCCACCGCATAGAAGAGGGAGAACGTGGCAATGACTGGCAGGGACAGCGGCAACACAATACGCCATAACAGTCCGAGCTCGGAGCATCCGTCGATCCGGGCAGATTCCTCCACCTCGGTGGGGAAGCCCTGAAAGAAGCTGCGGATCACAATCAGATTAAACGGGATAATCGCTCCGGTCAGAAACAAGGACCAATAGCTGTTTAATAAATGCAGGTTCATCACGAGCAAATACAAAGGGATGATGCCGCCGCTGAACAGCATGGTGAACAGCACCATGAAATTCAGCGCCGTTCGGCCCTTCAGCCAGGGCTTGGACAAACCATACGCCATGAGAGTCGTCATCGCCATACTGAAGACCGTCCCTACAGAGGTGATCGTCAAGGAGCTGCGAAAAGCCTGCATAAAGTTGGAGTTGTCGATCAGATAAGCATAGGCGTTTAAGCTCCATTCTCTGGGAATCAGAAAAAATCCCCGAGTGACGATTTCCTGTTTGCTGGCAAGAGACATCATAATGATATAGAGAACCGGGAAAACCTCGATACATAAAATAAGAATGAGCAGGGCATAGACGAAGGCCAGATAGAATGGGGCTTTCCCCCGAAAATTGTACGTATTCATCTCAATAAACGCCCTCCTCGCCCAGCTTTTTGGCAACCCAATTCGCCACCACAATTAAGGCCAATCCTATGACCGACTTGAAAAGACCAACAGCGGTCGTAAAGCTGAACTGTCCCTGCAGAATCCCTTCCCGGTACACATAGGTATCAAATACATCCGCTACACCGAGGTTCAGTGGATTTTGCATAAGTAGGATATGCTCGAAGCCGGTATTCATCACGTAGCCCACGCGGAGAATAAACAGAATAATAATGATCTGCTTCAAGGCAGGCAGCGTAATGTGCCATAATTGCCTCATCCGGGAGGCTCCGTCCACAACGGACGCTTCATATAAGGTCGGATCGATGGAGGCCAGCGCAGCGAAGAAGATCACCGCGTTCCAGCCCGTCTCCTTCCAAATATTTTGGGACAAATAAAGCGGCCGGAAGTAGTCGGGACTAGTCAGCAGCTCGAAACGGGGAAAGCCCCAGTCGACAAGCAGTTTGTTCACGCCGCCTTCCTGCGTAGCAAACAAGATAAAAGTAACACTGATGACAATAACCCAAGATAGAAAGTGGGGAATGTACACAATCGTCTGGATGCTTTTTCGAAACCAGGCCAGCCGGATTTCATTGAGCAAAATTGCCAAAATGATCGGCGCCGGGAAAAAGAAAAACAAGTTGACCGCGCTGAGCGCGAGTGTATTCCACATGAGAGTGAGGAAATCGGCGGAGGTGAACAGTCTTTGAAAGTGCTCTAGTCCTACCCATTTGCTGCCCCAAAGTCCTATGAACGGATCATAATCCTTAAAGGCAAGAAGGACCCCTGCCATCGGAATGTATTTAAAAATCGAAAAAAACAAAAACCCTGGCAAAATCATGAAATAGAGCGGAATTCCTCTTTGCCAGCTCGACAACTTAGTCGTCTTGGCCGGCGGTAACACGTTAGCCACTTGCGTTGTTAAGCCTGTTGATTCCATATAGAGCGCTTCCTTTCCTCCTGCTTGATAGGATAAGTATAGCGAAATCAGGCTCGCACGTGATGATCAGATCTTATCATTCCTTCTTCAATCTTCTTCACTTCGACCCGAATGGGGCTAGAGGCAATCGCAGCGATACCACGGTACCTCTCCCGGCAAAGGATGTGAGTGTCACGCCGTATTTACTGCCGTATTTGAGTACAAGCCGGGCGTGAACATTCGAGATGCCCAGTGATTCTCCCTTTCCGTAATGCTCGTCAACATTGGCTGAAATTTCGTCCAATTGCTCGCGGATTCGCAGCAAGACCTCCTCTTCAATCCCCGGCCCGTTATCCGCTATCTCGATGATGAGATCCGGACCCTCGTCATAAGCGCTGACGATAACCGCGCCTTCTCCGCCTCTGGGTTCAATGGCATACTTCACCGCGTTCTCCACGATCGGCTGCAGTATAAATTTAACGACCCGAAGCTGTAAAAACTTCTCATTGAAAAAACATTGGCTCTGAAAATGCTTCGGAAATCGGGTGTGTATAATTTCAAGGTATTTAGTCAAATGGCCAAGCTCTTCCTCCAGCCTAACCTCCATCTCCGTAAACTTGGTCGTATACCGGTACACATCCGCTAAATTACGCGCCATCCGCTCGATGACGGGAACCTTCTCCAAATAAGCCATCCCTTTAATGATGCCTAGCGTGTTATAGAGCAGGTGGGGATTGATCTGATTCTGCAGCGCCTTGATGAACGCCTCCTTCTGCATAAGCTGCGCCTTCATTTCCTTGAGCTGAAGTCCCGTATTGGTAATAATCAATTGATCCAGCCGCTTAACCATCTGGTTGAAGCTGTGAGACAGCTGCTGGATTTCATCTTGACCGGTAACCGATTCTGTCTGCACAGTAAGATCTCCCTGTCCCACCTGCCTCATCAAGCTGCGCAAGGTCAGAATCGGCTTGATGAAACGATTCGTCACCAAAGGAACGACGATAAGCACGAGCATGGTGATAAGAAGCAGCACGACTAACATCGAAATTCGCGCCGCGCTAAGGCCAACCGCCACTTCATCGAAGGGCACCATGGAAACGATTCGCCAGCCGGTAACCGCGGAACGGGAGCTGGCTACTAAATAATTCTTGCCCTGATACCGCTGCTTGGCGGCCGACTGATCGTCCGGTATCCGCAAGGAAGAAAGCGGCGTCTGCGCCATCGGAAGTCCATCCCACTCCTCATTGGGGTGGTACACGATAGTATTTTGCTGGGACACGATAAAAAAAGTTCCTGTGCTGCCCAGTCTGGAGCTTTGGAAAGAGCGCTTGATTTCCTGCAAGGAGACGTCCACTACCAGCCTTCCGATTAGATCCAATGTGCTCTTATCAAAAATCGGCAAAAAGATGGAAACCACGGGTCTTCCATTGGCAATTTGATATTTGGCAATATGCGTAGGCAGGATTTCCAAATTACCGGATAACGGCATGCTGTACCACGGCTCGTTCATCAAATGGTCCAGCTTGGCGAACGATTGAGCCATCGATACGACCGGTTGGGATCTGGAGATCAGAAACATCCCCTGCGTTTCGGAATAATTGAGCGCAAGGTAGCTCCTAAGCTCCTTCTCCACGTTCTGAATATCCTCATTGGTATAATTAGGACTGGTCAGCCAATTCTGGATACGCTCGCTCGAAATCAACGAATGCGTCGACTGCTGCAGCTGCCGATAGTAATAATCCAGATGATAATTCAAGCGAACGGTGGCTTCGTTGGAAATGCTGTAGAACTCTTTCTCTACCGCATCGCTGTAGATATAATTGGAGAACCCGCCTACCATCAACACGGAGAGTACACTCACCGCGAGAAAAGCAAGAACCATCTTCACCTTGATCGAAATTTTCCATCGGGAGATATAGCCGATGGCTGTCTTCATAATCCTAGACGCTTTCTATACTCCACGGGGGTAATCGTGA
Source organism: Paenibacillus sp. MBLB1832 (assembly GCF_032271945.1). NCBI lineage: Bacteria > Bacillati > Bacillota > Bacilli > Caryophanales > Paenibacillaceae > Paenibacillus > Paenibacillus roseipurpureus. Next base: position 4,052,101 of record NZ_CP130319.1, read on the forward strand.
TGATTTGTTTGAATATCCGATTGAAATAAGGCAGCGAGGTGTAGCCTACCATATCCGCGATCTCGTAAATTTTCAAATCCGGCTCCTGCAGCAGCTCCTTGGCTTTCTGCAGACGAACTTCATTAAGATAATTCAAAAAGGTTTGTCCGGTTGTTTTCTTAAACAGCAAGCTGAAGTAGGAAACGCTCATATGCGACATGTCCGCGAGACGGGCGAGCGTAAAATTCTCATAATAATGCGAATCGATATAGTCGCATACTTGTTTAATCGAGTTTTTATACTGCTGGGCTTCGTATTTAGGAGATGCGATCAGCCACATATCCAATAACCCCGTAAAGTGCTTGCGGATCCCCTGCTCGTCCTCCTCCGTGAGAGGGGTCGGGGCGAACTCCGGAATCATCGCTTGAAACAGTTCATTGAGCTTCATACTGAGGATAGTCAATAGACTCTTGACCTTGCTGGGTGATACCGCCCTCTGCTTTAGAATGAGAGTCAACAACGAATTAATCTGCTGAGACAGCGTTTTGGGGCTCATTTCCGGCAGCTGTTCAATAAAAGATTGAATGGTCAAATACCCCTCATGCAGTTCTGTCATCTGCTCAAGCCGTTTGGTCGAGCGATTCAAAGCGCTTTGAAGCTCGACTTCATCCACCGGTTTCAGCAAATATTCCGTGATACCGTAGCGCATCGCCTGCTTTGCATACTGAAAATTGTCGTAACCGCTTACAACAATCACAACAACAGGTAAATTCAATTCATAAATTTGTTCGATGAGCCACAGTCCTGTTTTTTTGGGCATCATAATGTCCGTAATTACAATGCTGGGCCAATGCTCATTGATAAAGTTCCAGGCCTCTTCCCCGTTGCTTGCCTCTCCAACAACATGGAATTGGGGATGCATGCTCTCGACCATCTCGACGACGGCATCGCGAATCCACAGCTCATCCTCGGCCACCAGTACTTGAAACATTTCAACGTTCCTCCTCATCCATCCATGCGTTAAGCAAATCGTAGATATACTGTAACATGTCTTGCCTAAAAGCAAAAGAACCACCCGGCCCTTGCTGCACTTGGTGATCCCTTGCTTATTCCGAACCGTCTGGCTTCATTATTTCATCGCTTTGTAAGCCGTGTTCATTTCTTCTATAATCTTGTCGCCGCCATTCTTCTTCCAATCGTCAATCGCTTTATCGATCCCTTCCGCAGGGATCTCACCGATGATGTATTTGACCATTTCGCTCATCAATTTTTGATCCAGGGAATTTCCGGATTTGGCCGCGGTCTCCGAATACACGCCTACTCCTTTATTAGGATTGGCATACTTCGCATTTTCTTCAAAAATACCATTGATCCTTTTCGCATAAGCCGGGTCATCCCATAACCGATAGGTCGTTAACGGATTGGATTTGCGGAAAAACCAGAAGCCCACAATGAAAGGACGGTCTTTATCAAATGCCTCCAGCTTCTCGTATTTATTGTCTGTAGTTTTCTTGTAATGAATTCCCTCTACTCCGCTCTTGTTCAAAATATCGCCTTCATCGGTACTCAAATAATCCAGAATGGCGAGGATTCGTTCCTGCTTGTTCTTGTCAATCTTGGCATTGATGACGACCTTGCTTGAAGAGGCTCCCGTTCCAACGCCTTGGAGACCGGTCGGCCCTTTAGGAGGAGCACCTGTCATCCACTGCGCATTCGGCGCCGTCTTCTTGACGTTGAGCTCCGAGCCGGCGGAGCCTTCGGCGTAAATCGCGGTGGCCACCAGCTGATGGATTCCCAATTTATTGGCTTCCGCCTTGACGCTGGGATCGGTTTCCTTATTGACGGCAAAATCTTTATCCAGAATACCTTCGGCATAGGCCTTACGCAAATAGCCTAGGAAATCCTTCAATTCCTTGTTCTGTGTTTGCCATGAAACCAAGGCGCCGTTAACCTCTTTCCAGCCATTCGCGAGGCCAAAAGCAAACTTCAGGTAATCCAATCTGCTGAAGCTCGTACCCCCGGTGATCGCGGTCGAGAAGCCGATCGTATCGTCTTTGCCGTTCCCGTCCGGATCGTTTTTGGTAAAGGCCTTGGCCACATTGTACAGCTCATCGGTGTTTGTAGGGTATTTGAGACCCAGCTTATCGAGCCAATCCTTACGGATAACCAATGTATCGCGAGTTTCAGGCGTGTAGAGAGGAACACCCAACGCTTTGCCGCTCGGATTGCCGAGAGCGAACGTTTCCGGCTTAATATCCTTGGTGAGATTAGGATAATTGGCCAGCAGCGGCTTGACATCCAAGAACACGCCTTTATCGCGCCACTTTAGAAAATCGTTCATGTCGATAAAGAAAGCGTCAGGAAATGAGTTGGAGGCGGCAAGAACACCCAACTTCTCCTTGTAGGTATCCGATGGAACCCATTGGAATTTCAGATCGACATTGAACTTTTTATTCAAAAAGTCAATCATCGGATGTTTGTCAGGCCAGCCTCCGCCTTCGTAGGTGATACTCATCAGATTAAGGCTCAGCTTCTCTTTGAATTTATCTGCAGCCCCTGACGTCGCTTGCGGCGCTGACGAAGAATTACCGCCTGACTGCGTTGATATCGCTCCTGGTGATGAGCATCCGGCAAACATACTAGCCGTCAGTACCATGGCTGCGGTAGATTTAATCCATTTCTTCATACCGTTTCCCCCCAAAGAATAATTGTTTTCTCTTATTAAGGTATCAGAATAAATTCACTTTTGCATGATCAGATCTTCTAATTTCCTCTCCAATCTTATTTAGTTTGAGCCCCGGGGGAGAAAGATCCTCTGAAAATCAAAAAAGAGCGGCAGTACTGGATCTTACCATAAAAACGAAAAACTTTTATAGCTCATGCTAACAACATTTTTCAAAAATAATTTTACGTCTTAATCTAATTTCTCTCTGTGCATCCTAGCTATGAGAGACAGAAGAAACACAAGGGTTTAAATGGTGGAATAAAGCAACAAAAACTGTTCACTCTGGTCTGAGTACAACCCATTGTCACAATCATTAGATGAGCACCGAAACTTCAACTCTGGTCATCAAACCGATGCACCATTTCGAGGAATCTGGGTCATCCCCCCGGATTCCTCGATTGGGGCTATCCTTAGCCTTATTTCAGTACGAGCGCAACTCAACTTCAAATGTCTTTCCGTCTACAGCATCAAACTGTACAATTGTTATATCCGTCTCCTAATTAATTGTATGAAAGTATTCTCACCTCTTCAGCTTCCGTCTCCGCCCAGTCTATCTGCCCTTAATTCGTACCTCCATTTTCTGCATCTTGCTCGGAATTACCTCAAACGGGGTAATTGCACGGTTAGCATAGGTTGGAGTCCGGCCCATTCGGAGGTCAGGGTCCGCTACGCTTAATACCAGCTCCGTGGACGATTTAGCCTTTTCCAAGATAATGAATGGTGCGGTAACACTCTTACCAAGCCGTAAGTAGTAGGGTAGCTCTGAAATTCGCGTCGCCTGCTCATCCCATAGCCAATCTTCATGATGCGTATTGACAACTACAATAATAGAACGCTTTCCCTCAGCCTAACGCTGAGGATTCACTGTGTTAACAATATAATCCAAGATACTTTTGTACGTTAGAATATCCGGAACATTTGGATTCACATTGCCGCTAGCATCCGTTCGCCCCGGATACCTGGAGTTGTTCCCCCAGTTGATCGGAATTCTTAGATTGGTATATCCCGCGGCGACCATATCGTCCACTTCCTTCTTAACCGCTGTATATTCACTATTCTGTAATCCCTTTAGTTCAAATGTGTTTACGGCCATCTCCATAGGTATAGCCCCCCGGCATTCGCCAAGTAAATCCTTAGCTCCGGGAGGCTATGCATCATGATTGATTCAATGCTTAGGCAGATTAATGAGTAATGATCAGCTGCGGTCTAAGTGAAGCACTTTCCTTGCTTTGGAATTCGACACGATTGGCATCAGTCACTGGCTTCCTGATTGCAACGGAAGCGCTAGTACCTTGAGATTTCACATAATTCGTTACATCAAACTCGTAATATCTTTCTGTTCCATTGACAGTAAACGAGCCGAACACGGCAGGATTCACATAAGGCTGGTTGTTCCAAGTGATCGTCCCCTCGCCCCAGTTACTGTAAGCGCCGAATACGGACAGTGTCACATCACTGCTGCTGGTGACATTCTTACCATACAATCTTAGCTTCGCATTGGTAATAAGGCTCTTGTTCAGCTCTCCGACAGGAAACTTCAAGAAGATTTCTCGATCATAATCTGCGTTCGGATCGTTCTTTACCTCAAGCTTCAAATCAGAGCCATAGTTGCCGTTCCCATTGCTGCCCCCGCGAATGGATGCATCGTTGGACGGGTTGAGGCAGACCTTAGAGACCGTACCGTCGCCGAACACATCATCCAGCAGGCTGTTAAAGGTTCCCGCAGACCGCTTGTATACCGTATAGTCCCCATTATCGTCCCATACCGCTATAGCCATGTTCCGTTTGACAGACTCATCCGAGATGAAGCGGTACAGATCCTGTCGTTCCGGGTCAATCGGCTCATTCTTGTTCGTAGAGAATCCAGAGCCCGCTACACCCTTCAATTCGTACCAGTAGGTTTGCCCGAATTCGCCGAGGAATACTGGAATGTTGTACTTCTGAGAGAACTCCTCGTATACTTGCTGCATCTTATCGGTAATTGCAGCTCTCCAATCATAGCTGTCGTAGCTTTGAACAACACATTGTCCGTTAACCAATGCTTTTGTTTTTTTCGTAAGAGATTGATAGAGGTGGTACGTTCCCATCAAATACTTATCGGTACCTGAGCCATCCGGCAGGTCAGAGGCCGAGGCGTAGGTCTTTGCCAGAAATTCGCCTGCATTGTAGTGAATACCACCGAACATAATGACACGCTTCTCATGCACAGCTTGACCGGAGCTATTCGTGTAGCTGCGGATGGTGTTATACACCTGTTTATTCATATCAACAACCGTCTGGATGGCCAAGCTTTCTCTCGCCGCCTCCGCGTCGAATTCACTCTGAGGTGCCGGGCAGGCACAATTTTGTTGGCCGCTGACGCACTTCGTATTACCGTTCATGATGTTATGGGGCTCGTTGAGAACCTCGAATACAAGGGTGCTCGGCGCATCGGCGAACATATCAGTAATGCCCTGCCACATGGTCTTCAGCTTGTTGATATTCGCGGTATAGCTGGAGCCGTTGATCAGATCTGTCGCATCATCATAGAACCAATTTTCATGGTGCGAATTCACGATGACGACGATTTCCTTCAAGCCCTGGCTGGCCCGCTGAGGGTTCACGGTATGAAGGATATAATTCACCAGATTCTTGTAGGTCACCACATCAGGGCTGGTCTGGATGATGGTACCGGTGGAGGTGATCCGGTCGGGATAGAGCCGATTGCCGTTCGCGTCCACGTCCTTAGGCACCTCCCAGCGAATCGGCATACGAATCGTCGTGTAGCCAGCCCCGATGAACGCATCAATGACCGACTTGGCAGACACATAGTCCCTAGGCTGTGCAGCACCGGGAGTGAACATTTCGAAGGTATTTCCAAGATTGGTCCCCCTGCCCATGAAGGTCATCATCTCCGCAGCGGAGATGGCTGCAGGCGCTGCGCTTACTTGTTTCGTGCCACCGGTTATGGGTGCTGCCAGTGTGATCGCCAGAATCGAAGCTACGAGAGCTCGGGTGAGCTTCTTTGACCATGCTTTTCCATTCATCCTGAATTCCTCCGATAAAATAAAATGAGTTTGGTGCGTTTAAAGCATTTTGACTTTGAATCCGCTTACATTTAATGGATGAATTCAACAGCCTTCACCAAGCTTATGTTCTTCGCTGGTGCTATCGCCTCCTTTCCTATCGTCATCTTCCACCCCGTCGTCCCTCAACGAGCAATCTGCAGGAGATGCCCTAACAAGGGCAATCCCCAACAGTACCTCGCATTCGCTTATTTTTTATTTGATTCGATGATCTTGCTGATTTTGGATTTGATGGCGTCGATCGTTGCATCCAGCGTCTCGCTTCACCTAGCAGGTAATTCTCCTCTTGGGAAATGAAGGCTTTCTCGACATCACCGCTGTAAGATGGAGGCACAACCGGTTTGGGAGCTTCCATACGTTATGTACATGGATGAGAGAGCCTTGTCGATTTTGTCCGGCGACTTCGTCGTCTTGATGATCTCCACCAGCTCCTTCGCAACATCCGCGTTCTTCCATGCCGAGAGCTGGCCCGTTAATCCCTTCCCCTACGTTGACAGGAAACGCTTCCTGCTTATGCTTGGAATTGGAGGAGATGACCAGCGGGTCGGCACCTCCGAAGGAATTGACCTCTTCGCCTTTATTATTAGTCGGCCATGGAGCGAAGGCCGATACGAATGTAGCCGGTATCTTGTCCGTGCCTCCTGCCTCGGTGATCATCCACGGACCCGTCGGAAGCATAGCTGCCTTCCCTTGGAAGTACTGATCGTGGTAAGGAATTTTCTGCGATACGACATCAATGTACGGATGAGCCTAGCGGTTCACTTGCTCCATGTTGTAAAGAAGCTCCAAGGAAGACTTCAAGAGCGGGTTGTCCGCGTCGAACTTCGACCCATCATCGGTGAGAATATTCTGATTCACTGGAGAGCTGTATTTCTTCAACAGCAGGTAGTCCTTCCAGGTATGGAAGAAGGTCCCGTATTGCTTGTATGGTCCCTCACCCTTGGTAAGCTTCTTGGCATATTCAACGGAATTCATCCCATGTCCAGCTCTTAGGTACAGGAAGCCCGGCAGCATCGAACTTCGCTTTGTTTGACAGAATCTACCAGTGGCCGAACTTACCAGGCAGCAAATATCGTTTTCCGCCAATTTTAATCTGCTCCGCCTTATAGAGATCCTCGTACTTGACCCCTTTTTTCTTGAGATACTCATCGAGCGGCTCGAGCATTCCATTGGAAGCACGCTGAGCGAAGGCCGGCGTGGAGTTCAATGAGAAGATGTCGAACGTATCCCCCAAAGCATACAGCACATCCATCTTCTTCACTTATTCTTCTTGGCCGGTGGTAACACGTTAGCCACTTGCGTTGTTAGGCCTGTTGATTCCATATAGCGCGCTTCCTTTCCTCCTGCTTGATAGAATAAGTATAGCGAAATCAGGCTTGCACGTGATGATCAGATCTTATCATTCCTTCTTCAATCTTCTTCACTTCGACCCGTATGGGGCTAGAGCAATCGCAGCGATACCACGGTACCTCTCCCTGCAAAGGATGTGAGTGTCACCCCGTATTTACTGCCGTATTTGAGTACAAGCCTTGGGTGAACATTCGAGATGCCCAGTGATTCTCTCTCCCTTTCCGTAATGCTCGTCAACATTGGCTGAAATTTCGTCTAATTGCTCACGGATTCGCAGCAAGACTATCGTTCACCAATAGTTTAATCATTTATCACACGAATTCAATTAACTTCCTCTCCCTTAAAGTATTACCTCTTGAGTTTTTATTTCTCCGTTTCTTTAGTAAAAAACGCGCTAAACCCTAAAGTCCTGCGCGATACATTTCGCAGGATGGGAAGCGCGATTCGTTAAATTGTATTATTGATCTTGGTAAGCACAATAATTCGGTTATTGCACAATAGAGTTCCTGGTAAAGTTATAACTGCCAAAACCGAATGGTATGACTTCCTGACCGGTTGAGAGTAATCGGCTTAAGAACAACCCTGTAAAGACATTTTCCCCAAGCATTACTTAGTTTATTGTCCTCAAGCACAATCGTCTCTATTTCGGCAGTAAATTGATCACCGGCATAATTCATGGATAACACAGTTTTTTGATTTCCTAGCAAATTTATTGTTCCTTCGACCACAATCACGGGTTCGTAGCAAGTCATGAAGTTCAGAGTAAACTGGTTCTCCGCCTCACTTGAAAATATGTAGTGCTCCTCTAACTCCACCATAGCTTTCGGCCATCGCACCATTCGGCAGCTGCGCGTCCATGAGATTATGCCGGCTTCCTCCGGATAAGTTCCCGCTAACTCAAGCATTAGTCCTGTTTTTTCGTCACTTTCCTCATAGTGAAGATATAAGGCACGGAAGTTGCTTCCATCCTGTTGCATGCATTCATTGATTGTCGGTAAGCTATGATAGCCAGATTGCATTGTCCAGATCTCATATCGATCAGAACTAAAGGTTTTCGCGGTATACTCTTCCACTCCAACATCAATTAGAAAAGGATTCCCATCTGCATAAACGACAAAGTGTCCAACATCATTATGATTATGTCTTTCGTTGTTGTGCCCGCCTTTCATGGCGAGGTACAACCCTTGATTTGATTTGCCTGTCTCGCGTGCCGCCATAACTTGGATTTGTTCCATCCATATCGATTTACTGAATGTTAATAGCTTTCTATCATTCTCGATTCGCCGGTAATTAAAAAGAGCTGGTAATACGCGCAAAAAAGATAAGAATTTCATGTTTTTCCAGCCTTCACTACCAAACATACGGTTGGCCTCTATGCCTAGAGCGATCATATTGTTATCTGCTATTCGAGTTCCATACCGATATACCAAATCTGCTTCTACAAAAATCTGATGAAATCCATCTGCAAAGTTAAGAAAATATCTATCATTAATATATGCTTTATAAATATACTGCCCTACTTGATGAATCCATGATTCATTATATACGTTGAATTTTCCATTTGTTGCTTCGTATAGCATTTCCAAACAATCAAATAGTGAAGCCCCCGCTTTGTTCCAATATCCTGGCCCCTCATCACATCCGCCATCTGTTGGTTGGTTACCCACATACCGATCGATACCTAGCAACGCTTTACGTACTGCAATCCGTCTGCGATCCGTATCTTCCTCCATTAGCAAAACAACACTTAAACAATTGGAGGTGCACCAAGGCGTCCAATTATTTAGATGTTGATCTTCATCTCGTAACCCCATCCACCAAAAATCTACACGCTCTAAGTATGGTTCAAGGATTCGTCGATGCACTTCGTAACGGATCCTTTCAGCAATCAGAGGATTGATTTCATCCAATACAGAACGTAACAAATAATGTACCCATGATAACAAATTTCCTGTTTCGGCCGCAAACAAGTCGATCCCAGGCTGGTTTAAGATATCTGGTAAATTAGGATGCTTTTCCTGTGACATTTTGTTGTGAGCTGAAATGACCCAATTCGATTCTTCACTTATCAACCACACACCATCGATAAGATCTTTGATAAAACGTCCCACATTCTCCACACATTCAGCAAGAGCAAGACTAGTAACAGCTCTCCTTCTCGCGTGATAAGGATTGTCGTACCTTGTGCGGTTGCCATTATGTGAAAATTCCATATACATTGATGCAGTTAAAGAAGGCCAGTTAAAATTTAAGTATTTCTCACCTTCAGCAATGACAGATTTTCGAATGTTATCATTTAGTTTTTCCCACTCTCTTCTTTGACTAACGTCGGGAAAGGGACGATACTTTGTCTGGGATAACAAATAATCGTCTAAGTTCGACTCTGAGTAAAGTTTATATAGACTTATCATGGCGCATTCCTTCCTACCCCTTAAGAGATCCAACCATTGCACCCTTTACAAAATATTTTTGTACAAATGGATACACGCACAGAACGGGTACCGTGGCAACCATAATGGTTGCATACTTTATTGTTTCGCCAATCTGAAATTTATCTTGATTGGAAGCAGCTGACGCCATACTCTCCGTCGAATTGGCAATTAGAATCTCGCGCAGCACGAGCTGCAGAGGATATAGTTTAGTATCTTTAAGAAAAATGGAAGCATAAAACCATCCGTTCCATTTGTCTACAGTATAATAGAGAATCATTACCGCGATAACGGGCATTGATAACGGTACGATGATTCGAAAGAATATGGTGAAATGATTTGCACCGTCAATTTTGGCGGATTCTTCCAGACTATCTGGAATGGACTGAAAAGCAGTTCTCATAATAATCAGATTAAACGTGCTGATCGCAAAAGGGAAGATGACTGACCATAATGAATCAATGAGACCAACGCCTTTGACCACTAAATAAAGGGGAATTAACCCGCCGTTAAAAAACATCGTCAAAACAATTACAATCATAAACATTTTGTTCCAAAAAACATTTTTTCGTGAGAGTACATATGCACCGAGCCCGGTCAAAAATAGATTTAAAGTGACCCCAAAAATGAGAATAAAAAAAGTGTTTTGGTAACCTCTTAGAATGCCCGGATTTTTGAATACACCTTTGTAAGCTTCCAAACTAAACCCGAGTGGCGTATACAGAAAGCCACGATGTGCAACAAGCTTGCTTGCTTCACTCACTGATGCAAATGCAACATATAGCAGTGGATACAGAGTAACTAATATAAGAAGGGATAATACCGCGTATACAAAAATATCAAGCGACTTTTCTGATATGCCATAATTTTTATCCATGAACATGATGCCTCCCTACCAAAGACTACTTTCGCTAATTTTGCGTGTAATTCGATTCGCAATTATCAGCAATGCCAGGTTGACAATAGAATTGAATATCCCCACCGCGGTGCTGTAGCTCCAGTTAAATTCAAGTAACCCTTTTCGGTAAACGAATGACGCAATCACATCTGCCGTTTCGTAAGTTAACGAGTTATACAACAGGATGATTTTTTCGAATCCTACATTCAACATATTACCGATTCTTAAGATGAACATAATCGATATCGTCGGCATAATGCCTGGCACTGTAATATGGGTAATCATCTTAAATCGGCTTGCACCATCCATCCGTGCAGCCTCATATTGTTCTTGATCAATACCAGTTAAAGCTGCCATATATATAATCGATTCCCAACCAATTCTTTGCCAAATTTCAGATAATACATAGATTGGACGAAATAAACCAGCCTTTTGCAGCATCGCTTGTCCATCATAACCCAAATATGTGAATACATTATTGATGACTCCGTCTGCGTTAGTGAAGCTAACAATCATGCCACAGATTACAACAAGTGAGATGAAATAAGGCATATAGGTAACGGTTTGAGCAACACGTTTAAAGTACTTACTCCGGACCTCATTGAGCAGTAGGGCGAGTAAGATTGGAGCAGGAAATTCGAAGATCAAAGTATACAAACTAATAATGACGGTATTTTTAAGAATTCTCCAAAAATAAAATGAAGTAAAAAAATCTTTAAAATTAGCTAGACCTATCCACTCACTTCCGGCAATACCTTTAGCGGGTGAATAATCTTTAAATGCCAATAATGTGCCATATAGAGGCGCGTAATGGAAAATTACGTAGTAGGCAATAACCGGCAGCATCATCAAATATAGGTATTTGTTTATAGCGAAGTCACGCATAATATTCGCGCCAAGCCCATTTTTGCTGCGAGGGTGATCATTTATTGGAATTGCCTTAGTTGTAGCTGCAATTCTGGTCATCTCTCCATCTCCTACTATTAGAAAATAAGGGGAGCTAAGGCCCCCCAAGAAAATTGTTGATAATTAGCGTTTATTGTATCTATCTAATGCCGCTTGTTGAATTTCCAGTGCACGATCGATTTTCATCGATTTCATTTTCTCTACAAATTTATCGAAACTATCAACAGGCTCCGCACCCAGAATAATTTTTAAGATCATCTCATTGACAAGTGTGTTTGTGTCATTCATGATTTTTGCAAACTCAGAGCTTTCTTCAGGTGTTGGCGTAATTGGTGGCAGTTGATGTTTAGCCATATCCGTCTTCTGCCAAACTGTAACAGCATCACGTTGTGTTTGAAGAGCAAAAAATTGTTCAGCATATCTTTTATCTTGAATAAACGGTCCGGTATAATTACCACGGGTATAAAGCGACATTGCTTGAGCTACTGCCAATTTATCCGGGTTCTTCATAACAAGGTCCGTATAGCGAGGATAGCCATTATCCATTTTGTAGCTCGTATTCTCAGTTCCGAAGTTAAAGAACATTCTTCCTTCTTCACTATAGCCATAGTCCAGCATTTTAACAGCGAGCTCAGCATTTTTGGACTTAGCTGAGATAGCAACAGAACCTGCAGGGGTAAACGGCACATCCAGTTGTCCGAACTGAGGCATGTCGCCCTTCTTCAAAGTTGGATATGGAGTTCCAACCAGAACTGCTTTTGGATATTTAGCTTCTACTATTGGCTGCCAACGACCAATTCCGCCCCCAGCATTACCGACTGTCGCCCCCGTCGATCCGTTTGCGAAGTTAGCATCAATGGCCTTCACATCCGTTGTTGCCATGTTTTTATCAATCAGGCCCTCTGTATACCATTTCCGGAAGGTTGCTAAAAAGTCTTTGAAGCCTTGCTCCATAGGACCGAACTTAATTTTCCCATTATCGAGATAGAATCCTTTCGTCACACCGAAGGCACCTACGAAGTCGCCTGTTGCGGTGTCATTTAGCGGATTCGGTTGTCCAACTAATGCGATTGGCGCAGCCGCTCCTTTTTTATCCTTGAACGCTTTCAGTGTTGTGTACCATTCGTCAATTGTCGTTGGTACGGGTAATCCTAGTTCATCCAGCCAATCTTTGCGGACAATTGGTCCATGGTAAACTTGAAGATAATTGTCGCCACGAATAAATGGGAATACATAGTAGCTTCCATTGTCTGTCTTCACCATTTTATCGACTTCCGGATGCTCTTTTAAATACTTCTTCAAATTAGGTGCATATTTATCAATCAAGTCATTTAACTTTAAAATATAGCCATCTTTGATTGCTTTTTCTGGCCCGCCTGGGTAACCATTTGTCCAGTTATATTCGATCATATCGGGTAAATCCCCAGATGCCAACATAACATTAAACTGACGATCGCTAGCATTATTAGCTGCTGTAGTATACACCAGAGGTACCCCGGTTTTCTTTGGCCACTCTTGGAAAAAAGGAACTTCATCTAAGGATGACTTGACGCCAACGATGTTACCTTGAAGAGTTGCCCAGTAAGAAAGCTTTTTATCCGTTTTAATTGGATATGTTGTGGTTTGGCTTGCTTCTGGACTCGAAGTTGAAGTACCTCCTGCTTTATCAGACGAATTAGACTTGGATGATGAACAGCCAACAACAAAACTACTCAGCACCAAAGTTGTCGCTATAACGGATACGAAACTTTTTTTCATGATTTACGACCTCCTGAGATGTTCCGGTTATTAGCCGGTATATATGAGCGCCAGCCTCTCGAGTTGACCGACCTCCTACTACTACCCTATAACAGTTGTTACCCCCATGCAATTCAATAAACATCCAAAACGATTGACAAAAAAGAGACTCCCTTGGCAATGTTGCCAATTGAATCTCTTGTTTCTTATTGTTCATTTGTAAAATATACAATTTACTCGTTTATTTTTCTAATTCCGAAGCCATCTCTTTATATTTCCCTGGCGTAATGCCTTCGTACTTTTTAAATGTACGAATAAATACCGTTACATCATTAAATCCTACACTCCCCGCAACATCACTCATATTCTTGTCCGTCTCATATATTAACTTCTTAGCATTATCAATTCGTGTCTTATTAATAAATTCGAGCAGCCCTTCTCCAGTATGATCTTTAAATAATTTTGATAGATAAGTCGGCTTCATATCAAAGTGTTGGCCTATTAACGAAATGTTTAAGTTCGGATCGTTATAATTCGCAAGAATGAAATCATTCACCAGCCCAATACGTCCGTCCATGGCTTTCTGACGGTTCGCCTGCAATTGACGCTGGCGCAAGACAGCGTTGTGATCGCAAACCTCCTTCATAAACAAAGTCATCTCTTCACGAATCTCGTGGATTGTTTCACAAGCCATAAGCTGCTTGATTTGCTTTGGATTCCGGACCAAAAAGCTTTCACTTAGGCTGCCCGTTTCACTAACGGCCTTGATCATTGTACTTGCTAAATTCAAGATTAAGCAGCGCGCTAAATCAACAGATACCACAGATAATTCAAAGTTGTTCTGTATAATTTCATCCAGCGTTTCTTTTGCCTTCTCAAATTCACCAAGTTTTAAGAAATTAATTAATTGCTGTTCAATTTGGAGTGGATAGTTATATCCCAACTGATTTGGCTCCTGATGAACGGACTCATATAACAAAATCTCCTTGCTACCCATTACAAGCTTGTACTCCATGGCATCCATAGCATCCTGGTATGCTTGCGGAATGCTTTCTAATTGGTTGTGAACCCTACTAATCGAAAGTGTCAAATGAATGGCATATTTTTCTGCAAGGAAACGTTGGGCATCTCTTGCGATTCGCTCTAGTTCGGATGCCTGCTCCTTTGCAGAAGTCTCACGGAAATTAATTAAAAGCGCAAGTCCGTCATCAATTTCTAAGACATATCCATCATTAAACTGAGCAGCAATCTCTTCAAATACGTTAGTAATAATAAAATTTAGCAACATATGCTTTCTTACAGAATCTATCTTCTCGTATTTATCGTAAAACTCTTCCACATTTTCAACATATATCAGAATGACAGCGAAGTTCTGCGTGGAGATGCGTATTTGAAAAGCAGCCATGGATTCTTCTACCGGGACGTTACCATCTAGCCTACCCTTTAATAACCTTACTAAAAAATGATTCCGCAGCATCTGGTTCTGCCGCTCCATCTGTAATTCCATTGAATCCATCTTGGTCTGTGACTGGTCGAAAGCTTGTTGAATGTATTGAAATTCGTTAACCCATGCCCCGTATCCACTTTCAGCTCTTCCTGATAACGTTTGTACGAGACGATTGATAGGATTGTAATTCCTTCGAACAAAAAATAGCAAGCTTACTGTGCAACTTGCAATAATAAAGTTACGAACCAATTTAGCTTTTTCCCAATAAAGGTTGCTTGGCACCATTGATACGTACATAAGACCTGATCGCTGGGACTTCATATATAGAACTTGATAACGAATACCTTCTAGTTCAAAGAAAGCAACACTGGATGTAGCATTCAAAGATTTTTTTGGTATGTCAAGCACACCCACTACATCCTCATTGGTATTTGAATTGGAGACAATAATCTCATTCTGATCATTTAAAATTAACACATGTCCTTTGCTGAATAATTCCACATTCGAGATCGCGCCCAAAACGTGCTTCTGATCCATCATAATCACATTTGTCGCTGGAGAATTCGTGTTGCCGAATGTAAAGGAACTAACATAAGCAACTGTTTTTTGCATCTTACCATTTTCATCTCTGCGCACCATCGGCATAAAGCTTCGCAAGTTATTCATATTTACTGTCTCGAACCATTGCTCAAAAAATGGCATCTTATCCGAGTAATAAATTTCGTAAGCGTATTTTCCATCATAAATACGAGATGGTGCAATCACCTTGTTATAGTCCTTTAAATAACTATAAAACTGATCCACAAAACTGTATGCTGTCTTGTAGTTCTCCATTTCTTTAGATATAAAATAGGCATCAACGTTGAACTCCTCTGGATGTATCTCGTAATTACTTGAATTCAGCAGGTTCTGCATATTTACATTCCAAGTCAATTCAAGATTAAGACGCTCCATTGCATTAAAATAATTATCCGAAACCTCCTGCACTTGACTAAGAAGTGATTGGTTCGCTGTTTCAATTTGGGTCTCTAAGGTACGATTAGAAATTAAATAAACAAAGATACTGCACAATATTGGCAGCAGTAGAACTGTCAAGTAAGAGATGAGCCATGTAAGGGCAACACTTCGTCGCTGATAAAATATTCTCTTCATGTAAATGACCCTCTTAATTAAGAATGAATACCATCATTTTAAGTGCTTCCGAACCTTATGTACAGATTAAGAAATAAAAGGCAGAGGGATCTCCCGCCTGCCCAACCTAATTTAAAAAATCCGATGACGCCAGCCATTTAACTTTGCCATGGCTTCAACATAAAAATAATCTCCGTATATCAACGAAATATCGATATTTTGATTTGCAGGCTTATGCCCTGTCGCGTTCAGTAGTATCCCCTCGTGTCCAGGTATATCCCAAGTCCCGCATTTTTTAGTCAGCGAATCAAGGATTCGCCCAGCCGCGTTCTGATATACTCTCGATTCCGCTGATTCAGTTAACTGAGCGATTTCGAGTAAGCCTGAAGCAGCAATAGCTCCTGCAGATGAATCTCTTGGCTCATCCGCAAGACTTTTTGTACGAAAATCCCAATAAGGCACTCCATCCTCCGGTAGGCAGGCAATAAAGTAATGGGCAACTCGTTTTGCGGCATCTAGAAATCTCTTTTCTTTTGTATAGCGATACGTATTAGCCATTCCATAAAGAGCCCATGCTTGCCCTCTACTCCAGGAAGATTGTGGACTATAGCCTTGTCCTCCAAGCGATTCAATAAACGCCCCCGACTCAGGATCAAAGCTTACAATATGATTAACGGATCCGTCTGGACGGATAAAGTGCTGCAATACGGTGTCTGCATGTGCAACTGCTATATGTTTAAATCTAGGATCCGCTGTTTCCTTTGCGGCCCAGAAGAGAAGCGATAAATTTAAGGAGCAATCAATAATAGCCCATCCGGTTGTATTATCCTTCTCCCAAGTTCCATCATTCCAGGCACGAATAAATTGTCCAACCGGATTATAACGCCCTGCCATAAAATTTGCAGCAGCAAGACCAATTCGTTTACCTTCTCGATCCCCGGTAAGCATGTATTTGATTACGGCAGTCGGAAGAAATTGAAAACCCACATCGTGATGCAGCTCACCTAATTCTCCCTCATGCAGCCACTTCTCGATCTCTGTATCCCATTTCCATGCCTCCTCCTTAAAGTAGGTTTCCTGCGTCATATCAAATAAAATCCACAACATTCCCGGCCAAAAGCCGGATGTCCACCACTAGGTCGGCATTGAATCATAAATACCGGTCTTATCCGCACGATGAGGAGATCTTTCCTTCATACTTCTTGCCATATCAGTAACTTTTACTATGAGTCGTTCCCAAATTTGTTGTACTTCTTCAGATTTCATTTAGATTACTCCTCTTATTCATTTGTTTAATATAATTATCTGTTAATGTTTAATAAAAAAAAATCATATATATCTACATTTTTATTGATAATTCCTTTATGAGATTCACTTTAATATGGTTTAATGTAAAATATTAGATATCTAGTTGTTTTTTAGAAGTTGAATGTACTTTTATGATGTGTAGAAAATTTGAATCCTTGAAATAGCAAAAACAGACGTGAGACTCTCTGCTCTCGTCTGTTTTTTCCTCATTTACTTAATAATAATCAGCTTAGGCTGAAAATCGGAAATCGTGTTCTCCTTCATGCCATACGAAATACTGCCATTGCTGCCCTGATCAACTGGCGAATAAATACGCAGTGAAATTCTATGATCAGAATTGGCCATCGCTGCAATCACCTGCGAGGTCACGTCGATAGGTAGCGGTTGAAATTGTGAAGGCGAAACCCATGTTGTAAAGGGAACACTTGAGCTAGATGGCTTATTATTCCAGGTGATGCCACTGGTACCTGTTTCGCTCCAACTGTTGTCGACAAACTCAATGTTGTTTATCAAATTATGGCTGGCTACAGTTGTCGGTGTCAAGATGACTGTCGCCTTGGATATGGGTCCTGTAATAGACGAAGTATCGAATTGAATGTATACCTCCCTATTGAACCCGGAACTTGATTTCTTCACATCTCCGTAAACAAATGAGCCATAGTTGGTTGAGGCATAAGAACCGTCTCGAACAAAAGAGTCTGCAGTCGATGTCAGTGAAGTTTGCTGCGGTTGAAGCATAATCGTCAGCATCGGTACGTTAATAGCTTTGCCGTTCTCCTTTGTTCCGTAAGCAATATATGAGTTGTCAGTATTAGGGTTGTAGATACTGAGCGAAAGCTTTTTGTCACCCGACAGCGCATTCGTTACTGCAGAAGTTATATCAATCGTCTTCGGAGTATTCACCACTGGTCCTGTCCATGATGCAGCTGTTGCCCCCTGTGCAGGCTTCGTATTCCAAGTAACTGTCGACTCATTCCAACTATTGTCGTTCACCACCACTGCAGTTTGTGCAGCACTAGAGGCATTGTTAGCTGTCGTTGGCATTAGCTGCATTTGTGCGCTCAAGATTGATGAACTCACCGCCGATAAATCGAACCGTAATAAGCTCTCACTTCTCGTTGTGCTTGTCTTCTGAACATACATCTTCGTATCACTGCCATAGTTCGTACTGGCAGCAGACCCATTTTGCACATACGCATCTGCATCCGCATACAGCGTTATAAATGGACTGTCGGTCAGCGGTGCTGCTACCTCTTTGCTATACAAGCTGGTGCCACTAGAATTATAAGCGGCCACAACAAAGTAAAACGGCGCCCCATTCATCGGAAGCGAGAAGCTTGTGGCATTACCTAGATCTTTCATGTGGTAATATCTACCGGTCGAGTTTCCGTACTGAAGGGTGTATCCGGTTGCTCCTGTTACTGTCTTCCACATTACTGTGGCTGTGTTGTTCGCTACTTTTATCCCCGAAATCGTAGGTGTATCGATAATTTTTGTCGGAACCACAGACTGCACAGATGTGATCGCGCTTTCTCCCGAATCATTCCAAGCGGAGACGGCAAAATAATACGTCGTTCCGTTGGTAAGACTCTTGATCGTACAAGAAGGATTAAGTATGGAATCTGTGCAGGACGTGTAACGATTACTAACGTTTTGAAGATTCGTAGGCGATGTGCCGTAATAGAAATAGTACTTTTCGGCAGATGGAACATTCTTGATATTTATTGTGACCTGCTGATCACCTGAAGCTGTAGAGACAATAACAGGCGTAGAGGGAGCAGGCATAGGTTGTGCGACAGCCTGTTCGGATTTATTGCTTTCTCCACTACTGTTGGTGGCGGTAACGGCCATATAATAGATAGTTCCATTGGTTTTATTGTTAAAAGTAAAACTGCTACTATTTCCAGCAGCAACCGGACTGCCGTAGATGCCACTACTCGTACCAATGTAGACGTTATATCCCGTTGCGCCGTCCACTGGCTTCCAGTTCAGCGTAAGTTGGCCGTTGCTCGTACTTGTAGCTCCTGTCACAATTGGGATGCCTGGACTCTTGATTCCCACAGCATATATATAATCTCCTATCCTGGTAGGAGACGCTACTGTAGTGCCGTTGAGCATGACATTCGTAATGAAAGTTGGAGCATATATCTTGATTGCTGTAGTGGGGTTTGTGTCCGACTGAAGAGAAGCTCCGTTGACCTCCAGCGTAGTTCCATTCCACTTGACCCCGATCTCCGGTACTGATGCAGACGATACAATGACATCCAGAGCTCCCTGTTTCAGGGAACTACCACTAGCCAGAAGTGCCTTTGATAGTAACCCGTTCGACAATTTTTCTGCATACGCAATCTTCCCGTTAAAGGTATAATCGTTGCCGCTAGAACCGTAAGTTCTTGAAACTGTAGGTGCCGTTTCATGAGAGAGGTAATACACGCCGGTAGCTCCATCAGGAAGGTTGATTTGGGCAGCCGTTGCGGTTTCACTTCCAACACCGGTCGATAATCGGGAAACGGTTATATCCTTGCTTAGTGTACTTGTCGATAATGTAGGGTAGAGCACAGTATCAAATGTGACATTACCAGATACCGTATTCTGTTTGTATGAACCGTATACAGCCGACGAAACAATACCTGACTTGGGCGAATAATAACCATTCTCAAGGGTTGCGCTTGATAATGAGGACCCATCAAATGGAACGATCTCAATATCCCCATTACCGGAATTTGATTTAATCATCTTCGTTGTGGCATCGATCGTCGGATTGGCATCCGGCAGCATGTGCCATGTCTGATTGTAGCTGTGTGATCCGCTCGTCGGCTTGAGTAGATCTGACACGATCCAATAACCGTCGCGGATGAACAAAATATTTCGAGTATGAGGTACTGAAGCATAAGCGTTCGACGTTCCTTCAACAAAGTCGAAGCTTGCATTGCTCGCCCATTTGTTCATATCCCCGTGAAGATTAAGTGCCTTGTTATCCACAGTCTGCGAGATGCTATCTACCTTGATCGTATTTCTCGATTCGGTATCAAGTCGCAGCCAGTTGGAAATAATATCATTGTTGTAGCTGTAGCGCCCCATGTTGGCAATAAGAGGCTTACCATACACGTACGCCGTTACAGAGAGCAGGTCGGGATTGCCGTGATTGCCCTCTTTGACAGAAAAGCTCATGAACTTATCATTTGCCGTCCATCCGGTACGCATATAGGCCTGCTTGCTGCCTGCATCGAGAACAGAGGTATACGAGGAGGATTGGTAGTTCTGAAAATCCGGAATGCTGTAAAAGTTACCCACTTGTTGTACGAGAGTAGTTCGATCCGCTCTGTCCCCATCTCCCTGCTGAATGTCCGTGTGATCGGGATAGCTCGAATCCATAACATATTTAGCTAACTGCTGAATAAAGGTATCCAGTTTTCCTGACAAACTGATGCCATTCAATTTAGCCATATTCTTAATATCAATAAATGTACTTAGTTCTCCGGCTGTATAGAAAGTAGAATTTTCAGCGTACGTACCGTCATACAGAGAAAGGGCCTGCACTTGACTCTCCAGTCTAGTCTTCGCCGCAGTGGTCCAATCCGCTGAAGCCACGAATTCCGGGAAGTAGACGCCGAGATTAAACAGACTCTGGGATTCGAAGGTGCCCCAGTTAATATCTGCCCTATAATTTGCATCTGTATAGAAATTGCTTCCAGCTTTCCAGAGATACTTTAGAATGGATGTGTTGGCTCCAGCATCAATGGAACTGCTACCGCGAATGATATCATAAGCTTGCAACCAATTGTTCACCCTAGTCGTAATATCAAGATTTTCTTGATTGTATGGCGTTTGAATGATCGGATCATTACCGAAGTATTTAATAAAGCCTGTAATCTGGCGAAGCAAGTTGTTCGCGTATCTCTCGTCATGTGGTGAACTAGTGTTATAGGCGGACGCCACTTTCGGTGCGTAGTTAAAACGGCTGATAATGCTTTCATTTAATCCACCAGGAGACTCCCAATTGATGCCGCTAGGTGCCCCTTGCCACGATACCGTGTTCATCAGTGTATTCTTCCAAGTGGCACTCGTTTCAATTACGGGACTTGCATTGTAGACAGCGATGGCCATCTGCGTACTCGTCGAACCCGTGCCAGGTATAAAATTACCATTCACCACCAGGGATGCTGACTGAATGTTCCCTGTTATACTAGAAGCAGGAAAGACGATATAAGCGCGCTGCTCATTCTCATCGTAAGGAAGCCCCGAGCCTCGAATGTTCAGAGTTTGGGAACTGCCATAGTTCTGATCGGCGTACAATGTTCCCGGACGAATATATGTATCTGCGGACGGATACAATTGATAGGTTATAGGATCACCAACCAAAGTGTACTGTAAATATGGGCGAAGTGTAGCAGTGGTAGCCTCCTTACTATTAATCACAGCAGTATCGATGCCCTTATAGCGCCCCATGAACATGAATGAAATATCATTGGATGCATTCTGAAGCGCAGTTGTCACATCAATTTGCGCAGGTCCAGCGGTTTGATTAAGATTGAAGGTGCCGATTGGAGCTTCACCACTCGCGCCTGAGAAGATATCGTCAATCGCAAATTCGGCTGCCGTTGTATCACTAGTTCTGTAAGTAATAGTAAGTGATTGGCGATTTGAACGAGTCTTGAAATACGTCAAAAGGTCCTGTTGCGCTTGCGTGTAGTTGTTTGCCATTACGTCGTTCTTTACAGTTGTCAACACCTGTGAGCCACCAAAGGTATATCCGTAATCTAACGCTGCAGGAACATCCCAATTTGTACCATTCCAATGACCGAAAAACTGCCAATCGCTTATATTGCTTTCATCTTTGTAAGCGTTAGCAATTTGCGGCAGCAAAGATGGAGTTAACAGCAGCGCAGCCGCTGCGGCAAGTAGTTTTCTTTTCCACTTGCTTCGTTTATTCATCACAGTCACTCCCCTTTTTAAGAAATTCGCTTCTGCAGAAACATTTTTTGCTATTCGGAAAAGATATTCTACGAACGCTCCCACAAATAAGTAAGACCATTGAAAAATCGTTATTCCAATTGCAGTCATTCAGAACGATTTTGTTGCCGCTCTCATTCTTTTCTTAGTTAACAGACTATAATAAAACTCTTTATTACCTCCTTATTAGAGTTTTTATCTTGTTGAGTTAAATTCTAGTTGCTTATCTTAATATTGGTCATTTTGATCCCAAAAGTATATGAATTAATTATCCAAAATCATCGATGAAAACTCTAAAAATTGATCATAAGGCCAAAATAACCTTTTACATAATGGGATATTTTTATCAATTTGTACAAAAGAATTTACAGCGTTAACGAATAACATCTCTTAATTGTTTGGTGTGAAGCACCAAGAGTATACGGGAGGGCGGAGTGCCGGAGCTCGGAAAAGGAGAGAATGTGACAATACAGACAGCTCGATAATATACTACACAGGGAAAACCACTTTCCCCCAAAATATATAATGCGTTCATCTATTGGAGTGAACGCAGCTGCTAACTAAGGACAAATGTCCTAAACATTTTGTTATTAATACCACATGGGTTAGTTTCTATACTTCAAAACTTTGTTTGTTGTTACTTCAGAACTTTGTTTGTTGTTACTTCAGAACTTTGTTTGTTGTTACTTCAGAACTTTGTTTGTTACTTCAGTACTTTATTGTCTTATAAAATCGATTTACAAATTAAGTTTGGAAGTGATGTTTTCGGGGTGAAAAGTTGAATTATAAGTATGTTTAGAAGACTTTTTACAAACCTTGACTCCCCTTTTTAATCATCCCTGTAGGAACATTAAGAATCGTTTCTTTATGGTCAAACTGGTTCCCCAGGGAGAATTTTCTCGATTCTTGCTTTTTTCAGACCATCGTCTGGGCAACTTGTCCGCCAGGATTAGGACAGCATACGCCATTAATTTGCGGAATATGGTTTATCAGTAACACCAATCTATTTAGCAAATCTAGAATTCTTTCTTCTAATGAAGATCAGATTTCTGACTTGCTTTTCTGTATCTTGAAACGCATATTTATTTGAATAGTCACTAGAAACAAAATAAAAAACGACTTACCTGGAAGTACTCGTCAAGTTAACAGTAAATCACAATGTCCCCGCTCATTTAAGCCCTTACATGGAGATCTACAACTTGGTTTTTCCTAAGCATAACTTGCTAAGTCAAATTGAAAGACTATCGACTTCTCGATTTGTATGAAGTATTAAAGAATAACGGCGTTAGTTTGTACCCTAGGTTTTTTTTCAGTTTCCATAAAAGAGGGCTTGAACATAACGAACAGATCAGGTGGATATCATGCGTCTCCGCTTTCCCTACTTCGGTATTGCCCCGGGTTAATCCCCTCATGGGGCTGCTGGTACAACTGAGATCACTGTACATTATTCCAGAAGATCTAACCGTCAACATTTTGTGTAGAAATACGATGTGATTCTTAGAACCAGCACCGGCTTTTGGCGCTGGTGTTCGGGAGTTGAACCCCTATCCCGTGTATTTCCTTGCTTCCACACGGCTTCTAAGCCCCACAAATTCATGATCTTCAGCGAGTGGATGCCGGCTGAAGCTATTCCCGTCCGCAGCTAATGGTCATATCCCTGTCGTTGACAATGACTTGGTAATTCTCGGAGCAGCTCAATTCAAAGCTGGCATCGCCCATTGGACGAATGTCGACCACAGGCCTTTGATCGCCTTGATAAGGAACCAGTACCGTCAAATAGACGGCGGTGCCGCTCTGCTTGCCACGGAACCTTACTCTGGTGGCGGCTCTAGCCACATCGTGTTCGTCGGATAGCCTTCCCGGTAGCAGATCAACGGCCTCCCAGGGATACGAATAGATAGCAAGGTTGGCCATATGGCTTGTGGCTAAGACTACATCAGGGTATGCTGCTACTTCCGTATAATCCAAATGAAAGTACCGCTCCACTTCCTGGTCATCCAGGCCCTTAACCCGATCCACAATGACCAACATCTTGTCGTCTACAAGAGCGATGTGGCGATAATGGACGGCCGGCTCATAGTTCAGATGAAAGGCGCTTGCAATTTGATAAAAGCCTCTGTGTTCCACGTTATAAATTTCCCCTGTTTTTTGCGGACCGTATTCCCACGAGCTTAGGTATTCGAAATGGTCTCTTTCATCAATTAGGAGTGTGGAATGATAGCTGGCGCTCTTAAACTGCCTGCGGTCGTCATCCTCCCGATAGCAGAAGATCCCTGGATCGCACACCATATTTTTTCCGAGCGCTGTAAAATCGAAGCTCATCAGATCAATGTGCGCATGGGCGTTCTGCACCGGACTTCGGCACGTAAACAGGAAGCTCAGCGCCTCGGAATGCCACCCGGTGCGGATGATCGCTTGATGAAGCGTTCGGTTCCAGAACGTTGTCAATTTATCGCACTCATACGGGTTGCCTTGAAGCGCTAGCAACTCCTCATGCAGCCTCTTTACATCCAATGCACGCCATATGTGTTTATTTACTTCATGAATAATCTTCTCATAATCAATCAGATTGGCAGCAAGTCCGAGCCAGCTCGAATCGTCTAATGCTAGGTAGCCGTACAACGCGCCTATAACGGCTATAGGTTTCGCAGTGGAGTCTCCTACCGGAATGCATTTTCCTGTCGGACGCAGCGAATAGAGGGAGTAATCCAAATTTTTGCGCAGCAGCTTTAGGTAAGCATCCGAGAATTGAAAATGGAAACGCTTGGAAAGAACAACAGCCAGACCGAACCAGAACATGCAGCCATTGTGGTAGGATGGGCAGCCTTCGATCTGCCCGCCGTCCTCTGTCAATTGCGCCGAAACGCATCTTTCGATCCCATGGATCGCGAAGGACTTCCATTCCTCAGCTTCCTTGAGCTCTGGAAAATACAGCGCCGTCGTCAGAATGCCGAGACATTCCATAAGAAAATGATTGTGGTCCGCCTTGGGCCAAAGAATCGGGGACACCTTGCGCAATATTTTGATTTGCTTATACACAGCCCCTAAGTACGCCTCCAGCAATTCCTCAGTAAACAAATCTGTAGGTCCCAGATGCTCCAGCACTAGCGGCCAAGTATGGTAATTCCGAATGCCAAGCTCCAAAGCCCGTAAAGGGTGGCATTGTGAGTAAAATTCAATTGGATAGTTCACCATGTCTTCACGGATGTCGATCGTCTCGATCCAATCCAGCATTTCCTCAATCACTTTGCGTCCATATTTGTCATCTCGTGTCAGCGTATAAGCTTCCAACAAATCCTGCCAATGCGTCATCCGATTGAGCTGCCATAGAAATTCGTTATCGTTATGTCTGCGTTCCAGCCAGTAAGGCGGGTTTCCTACAAATTCGCGTACACCACCGGTTCCCGGGAGGACCATCATCCCCTTGTAGGCTTCCTCGGCGTTTGCTATCGTTGCCTGCACCAATTCAGGCATATGCTCCGAAATGTAGGTGCCCTTAGCTGCCACAGGCTCTAATCTGGCGCGAAGGCTGGACAACAGCTCGCCTGTAGTCATCGGTACCTTTAATAAAGCTTGTATATTCATTCTGATTTCTCTCCCTCGTAGAAGCGTGCCAATTACACAAATGGCAGACAAAAGTTACCTTGAACTTTTGTCTGCCTTTTCCTATATTATCTAGTGATCACCAATACAGGCCTGAATCCTAAGGTGGTGTTCTCCTTCATGCCATAAGAGGTATTGCCGCTGCCTCCCTGATCGACCGGCGAGTAGACGCGCAGCGAAATTCTGTGGTCCGTCGGATTGGCCATCGCGGCTATCACCTGTGAGGTCACATCGATGGGCAGTGGTTGATAGACAGAAGGCGATGTCCATGTCGCAATCGTGCCAAGTGACCCTATAGGTTGATTGCTCCAGGTAATCGCAGACGTCCCCGTTTCTGTCCAATTGTTATCGACCAGATCGACGGTATTCTTCAGATTCGGGCTAGCTACCGTCGTCGGCGTCAAGATGACCGTTGCCTTGGATATAGGTCCCGTGATGGACGACGTATCGAATTGGATGTACGTCTTCCGATTGAACCCTGTACCCGAATTCTTCACATCCCCAGTAGCCGAGGTGCCGTAAGAGGTCGTGGAATACGAACCATCGCGCACGAAGGAGTCAGCAGTCGATGTCAGCGACGTCGTCTGCGGCGAGAGCGAAAGCGTCAGTACCGGTGCGTTGGCGAGCGTATTCTCCTTCGTTCCGTAGGCGATGTAAGAGGAGTCCGTATTCGGATTGTAGATGTTCAGTGACAGCTTCTTGTCGCCAGCCAGCGCTGTCGTTACAGCAGTCGTAGCATCAAACGTTATCGGAGTGCCCACGACCGGTCCCGTCCAAGAGGCAATCGTCGTCGATCGAGCAGGCTTCGTGCTCCAGGTGACGGTAGATTCGCTCCAGCTATTATCCACCAGCGCTGCCGTCTGCTGGGCGCTGCTAGCATTATTCGCCGTCAGCGGCATGAGCTGAACCTGAGCGCTCGTGATCGATGAGGTGACCGCGGATAGATCGAATCGAACCAGACTTTCCCGACTCGTCGTGCCTGTCTGAACATACATTTTCGATTCGCTGCCACGTAGGGTGGCGTCGTTGTTAGTAACATAGGCATCTGCATCGGCATACACCTTCATGAACGGACTGTTCGTTAGCGGCGCAGCGAACTCCTTGGAATATAAGCCGGTGCCGCTCGTGTTGTAAGCCGCCACGATGAAGTAGAAAGGTGCGCCATTCATCGGAATCGAGAAGCTGGTAGCCGTACCGAGATCCTTCAGATGATAATATTTACCGCTATTATTCCCGTACTTGATGCTGTAGCCCGTCGCTCCTGTCACCGGCTTCCACCTTAGCGTGGCGGTGTTATTCGCTACTGTGAGGCTTGACACGAAAGGCACATCAATGATAGTGGCCGGAGTTACCGACTGCACAGCTGTAATTGAGCTCTCCCCCGAATCGTTAACAGCGGAGGCGGCCACATAATACGTCGTGCCATTGACAAGACCCACGATCGTGCAAGATGGATTCAGGGTTGCATTGGTGCATGACGTGTACCGATTGCCTGGGCTCTGCAGATTCGTGGGCGATGTGCTGTAATAGTAGTTATATTTTTTGGCATACGGAACATTCTTGATATTCAACGTGACCTGTTTATCGCTTGCCACAGTAGAGACGATGACAGGCGTCGATGGAGCTGACAACGGCTGTGCCAGGGCTTGCCCCGATGGATTGCTCTCCCCGTTGCTATTGGTGGCGGTAACGGCCATGTAATAGATGGTTCCATTGGTCAGACCACTAAGCGTATAACTAGTCGTATTTCCCGCTGCTACTGGACTTCCGTAGCTGCCGCTGCTCGTTCCAATGTAGACATTGTATCCCGTTGCGCCGTCCACCGGCTTCCAGTTGAGCGTGATCTGTCCGCTGCTCGTGCTTTTGGCACTAGTAACAATCGGGGTGCCTGGACTCTTGATTCCCACCGCGTACAGATAGCTCCCGACCCGGGTAAACGATACCGCGGCTCCATTAAGCTTCACACTCGTGACGGAAGTCGGCGCGTAGATCTTAATTGCCGTAGTCGTGCTGGCGTCCGGTTGCAGAGAAGCTCCGCTGACTTCCAGTGTCGTACCGTTCCACTCGACTCCGATCTCCGGCACTACGGCAGACGAGAGGAAGACATCCGACGAGCTCCTCTTCAAGCTGCTGCCGCCAACCATAAGCGCCTTCGTTAGCGATCCGCTCGACGAAAATTCGGTATAGGCAGCCTTGCCATTGAACGTATAATTGTTGGGAGAGCCATACGTCCGGGTTGCCGTAGGCGTCGCTTCATGTGAGAGGTAGTACATGCCAGTACTGCCATCCGGAAGATCGATCTGGGCGGCGGTTGCCGTTGCAGCGCTAACGCCGGTCGATTTGCGTGTCACCGTTACATCCTTGCTTAGCGTTGCTGTCGAGGCTGTCGGATAGAGCACCGTATCGAAGACGGCATCGCCGGATACGGCATTCTGCTTGTAGGAACCATATACAGCCACTGAAACGACGCCTTGTCGTTGCGAATAGTACCCATTCTCAAGCGTCGCACTCGACAGAGAGGAGCCGTCGACCGGAACAATCTCGATATCCCCATTACCGGAATTTGTCTTAATCCGCTTCGTTGTCGCATCGATCGACGGGCTGGCATCCGGGCGCATATGCCACGTCTGATTGTAGCTATGCGTTCCGCTGGTCGGCTGCAGTAGGTCAGAGACGATCCAGAAGCCATCGCGGATGAACAGAACATCTCGGGTATGCGGAACGGAAGCATATCCGGTCGACGTTCCTTCGACAAAGTCAAAGCTTCCATTGGTCGCCCATCGGTTCACATCGCCATGTGAAGTAAGCCCTACCCCTGTGCTATCCACGGTCTGTGAGGTATTATCCACCTTGATCGTATTTCTCGATTCGGTATCGAGCCGCAGCCAATTGGAGACGGCATCATTGTTGTAGCTGTAGCGACCCATGTTGGCAATGAGCGGCTGCCCATATGCATATGCGGTTACGGAGAGCAGGTCGGGATTCCCGTGATTGCCTTCCTTCGCCGTGAAGCTCATGAACGAATCCGATGCCGTCCATCCGGTGCGCATGAAGGCCTGCTTGCTGCCGGCATCAAGGACGGAGGTATAGGCAGTCGACTGATAGTTGGTCAAGTCGGAGTTGCCGTATAAGGTACCCACTTTTTGTACGAGACTGGTTCGATCCGCCCGATCTCCATCCCCTGACTGGATGTCCGTATGATCGGGATAGCTGGAATCCATCACATACTTAGCCAACTGTTGGATAAACGTATCCAGTTTCCCCGACAAGCTGACCGAATTGATCTGGGCCATACTCTTAATGTCCAGGAAGGTGCTGAGCTCTCCGGCGGTATAGAAGGTGGAGTTCTCGGTGTACGTGCCGTCGG
This sequence comes from Paenibacillus sp. MBLB1832, assembly GCF_032271945.1. Classification (NCBI taxonomy): domain Bacteria; kingdom Bacillati; phylum Bacillota; class Bacilli; order Caryophanales; family Paenibacillaceae; genus Paenibacillus; species Paenibacillus roseipurpureus. Next base: position 4,080,999 of record NZ_CP130319.1, read on the forward strand.
ACAGAGTCAAGGTTTGCACCTGACTCTCCAGTCTGGTCTTCGCTGCCGTCGTCCAGTCGGTAGAAGCGGCAAATTCCGGAAAGTAGACGCCGAGATTGAACAGTGCCTGGGATTCGAAGGTGCCCCAGTTATTGTCGGCCCTGTAATTGGCATCCGTATAGAAATTGGTTCCGGATTTCCAAAGAGACTTCAGCATCGACGTGTTAGCCCCAGCATCGATGGAACTGCTCTTGCGAATGATTTCGTAGGCTTGCATCCATTTATTTACCCTGGACGAATCATCCAGATTAACGGGATTGTATGGCGCCTGAATGGTCGGATCATTGCCATAGGTCTGAATAAACCCGGTAATCTGACGAAGCAGGTTGCTCGCGTATTTCTCGTCATTCGTCGCTTGATAGGCGACTGCCACGATCGGTGCGTGGTAGAAACGACTCATGATGGACGTATTGATCCCACCAGGCGTATCCCAATTGAAGCCGCCAGGAGCCCCTTGCCATGACACGGTGTTGAGCAGCGTGTTGTTCCAGGTAGCGCTCGATTCCGTGACCGGACTTGCATTGTAGACGGCAACGGTCATCTGCGTACTCGACGAACCCGTGCCACGTACAAAATTACCGTTCACCACCAGCGATGCCGTCTGAATCGTCCCGGTTATTGTAGAAGCGGGAAAGACGATATACGCGCGCTGCTCGTTCTCATCGAAGGGAAGCCCCGAGCCTCGAACATTCAGCAGCTGGGCACTGCCATAGTTCTGATCGGCATTCGACGCTCCTGCACGAATATACGTATCCGCAGTCGCAGCGAGCGTGTACGTGTTCGGATCTCCGACCAAGGTGTATTGTAGATAGGGGCGAACCCCTGAATTAGAGGCTTCCTTGCTGTTAATCATAGCGGTATCGATGCCCTTATAGCGACCCATCAGCATGAAGGAAATGGAACTGGAGGCGCTCTGTAGCGCCGTCGTCACATCAATGGAGGCAGAGCCGGCGGTTTGAGTGAGGTTAATGGTGCCGATTGGATATTCGGCAGTCACTCCAGAGATGATATCGTCGATTGCAAAATCGGCTGCCGTGGTATTACTAAAGCTCGAAGTGATTGGGAGCGGTTGCCGATTCGTCCGACCTTTGAAGTACGTCAGTAGATCCTGCTGCGCCTGCGGGTAATTGCCCGCCTTCACGTCATTCTGCACGGTTGCCAGCACTTGCACACCACTAGAGGTATAGCCGTAATCTAGCCCCGGAGGCACATCCCAAGACGTACCATTCCAATGGCCAAACAACTGTTGGTCGCTGACTGTACTGACGTCACTGTAAGCGTTAGTAACTTGCGGCAGCAAAGAGGGGGTCAATAACAACACAGCCGCGGTAACGAGGAGTCTGCTTTTCCATCTGTTACGCTTTAACATCAATCTCACTCACTTTCCTTCAAGAAATTCCGTTCTGCATAGGTCTTCCGCATCCCGGTACTGAAATAATAGTAGCGAATAGGTTCCATGCATAGATCTCATTTTTTTAGCTTATTATCAAAATTACAGATTGGATCAAACTGGTGATCAACCTAAACAAAAAAAGAGTCAAACCTGAGCATGATGAGGTTTGACTCTTTGCAAATTATGTTCTATTGAACTGCCTATACTCTCCTGGTGTCGTATATTCGATTTTTTTGAAATTACGACTTAACACAACGCTATTGGAATATCCGACTTTTTGTGCGATTTCTTGCAAGGTCATATCTCCATTAATTAACAGTCTTTTTACTTCATCCACTCGAAACTCATTGACCAATTCGATGAAATTCCTGCCGACTTGCTCCTTGATCAGGTTAGATAAGTAGGTCGGATTCATATTCATATAACTGGCCATGGTGGCAAGACTCATATTAGGATCATGGTAGTTTTGTTTCAAATAATGGAGCATTCTATCCTTCAGACTGTCGCTTCGACTTGTTCGTTTTTCATTCATATGCAAACTGAGTTTTTGGAAAATGTTCCTTACCGTTTCCTGCATCGCTCGAATGGTTTGACAAGCCAATAAGTCATCATAAGGATTACGATCCGATTCGAACACTTCTTGATACGATGCAACAGTTTCATTAAGCACTTTAATAGCTGTACACATCAGATCGAAGAACAAACAACGCGCAAGGTCAAGCGGCATCTTGTCCTGAGCCAAATTCAATTCAAACACCGTGTCCAGAAGACGTTCGGTGCGCTTGATATCCCCATGCTGAATTGCACTGACTAGTGACATCTCAATCTCTAGAGGATACATATACTTCGATGGATTGAATTCTACAAGAGTATCTTGGTAACTAATAACAGTATTGCTTCCCTTAATTAACCGATATTCCATCGCCTTCAGTGCTTCATTATAAGAAAATACAGCTCCATCCGTACCCTCATGAATGCTGCCCAGAGCAATGCTAACGTCATTATTAAATTTATTTTTAATGAATGTGATTCCTTCCTGGATGGAGGAATGTAAGGATCGAATATCAAGTTGATCACTCTTGATGTTATAAATGACACCTATTTTTTCCAAATCAAGGTCAATGACATAGGCGGTATCTCCATACTGTCCCAAGTGCTCTAGAATGTTGCCAATGACAAACTTAGAAAACGTTTTCTCCGCGAGTGAATCTTTATGAAACTGATCGATGTGCACAAGAATGAACAGAAAGTAAGGATGTGGAAATTTCACATCAACGGTTTCCAACGTTTGGGGAGACAGATCTTCCCATGCTACGTTTCCTTTTAGAAACTGAATGAGGAGCTGATTCCTAATATTAGGGGCTTGGCTCTTCAATATTGTGCTCATTTTATCTTTCTCAGCCCAAGCCGATTCAGCGGCGAATGCAATCATATCAAATTCATTCTTCGTTGCATACAAATCAGGTTGTCCAGTCATTCTCTTCTGCAGTTTCCCCATAAGCCGTTTGACAGGCAGGTAGCTAATGTATGCTAACAAATAAGCGATTAACATACTTAAAGTGATCATACCAAGCGATAACCATATAAAGGTATTTCTCGTGCCTCTTAAATCACGTTCAATAAATTCAGTTGGAACGACAGAAACAATACTTCGTTTTTTTAATTCGTCGGAAACACGGGACACTATAAATTCTTTCCCTGCTCCAGTCAGCCTTATGCGATCGGTCCTCAATGGAAGCACATTCTCCAAGGGTAAAGCAGATCTTATCTTCTCATCTCCATAATAAAGGAGTATTTGATTCTGATTATCAAATAAATAAACCGCCGCCTGATTTCTCTTGAAAGCCGTATCCAACAATTTATCGACGTCTGAGGCGCCTATCCAAATGACAATCGTTGCAAAGGCATCCTGCGAATTTTTGGAACTCACGGATTGTAGTAACCCGATGACCTTCTCATTTGCCGATACACTGCTGGATATTTGTTGCTCATGGATATAGTCTAGTTTATGATGCTCGCCCATCATCGTTTTCCACTGTTGATAATCCCCTCCCGATTGTAGCTTTGCAGTCTCGAAGAAATCGGGAGGGTTAAATTTGGAGCTGTCTGTCACAACCATATCAGATCGGTTGAAATAAATATAAATTCCCTTGACGTAGATATCCTTTGCCTTAACTCTATTTAATAATGCAATTAATTGAGATAGATTGTACTTGTCCTGGTTATCCATTTCCGTTGGAGTGTTTAATAGTCTCTGCACTAGCGGTTCCTGTGTTAAACCGAGGACCTGCTGTTCTACATTGCCAAAATGTTCGTCCATGACCTTCTCCGTTTGTTGAAGCATAGACAAGTTATAATCACTAATCTGCGTCTCCAGAACGCCAGAATATTGCTTATAGCTCAGAAAGGCTAATAGGAGTGGTACTAATATCATGATCAGATAGGAGAGAAATACAATCAAAAATATACTTCTTCCTCGTAAAAGGCTATACATTTTCAGCCCCCTCCCTTCTGCTATTATACTTTAAAGGCGCTAATCATTCATTATTTGATAAGTTTGACCCGCTGTCACATCAAATTGTAACAATCCATCCCTGTAGTTCGTTATTACGGATTCATGACCATCATGTACGGATAAGGAATCAGTCGTTCTGATGAAGCAAGTTCTGTTGTGGCTGGCCTTAATCCAAGCGGCAGTCAACTGTCCATTCCTCCATTCTATGGTGATCTCCATGCCTCCCCTTGCTCGAAGGCCTCTCACTCTTCCATTGGACCAGGCTCTAGGGAGCGCTGGAAGGAAACAAATCTCACCTCCATGAGATTGCAGCAACATTTCAGCTACACCAGCTGTGCCGCCGAAATTACCGTCAATCTGAAAAGGAGGATGCCGATCAAAGAGATTATTATAGGTAGAATCCGTCAATAAATGACGGAATTGATCGTAGGCTTGCTCACCATCTCGCAATCGTGCCCAGAAATGAATCAGCCATGCCCTGCTCCATCCCGTATGGCCTCCGCCATTCGCGAGCCGTCGCTCCAATGTGACCCTTGCCCCCTCGGCTAGTTCAGGTGTGTGATTGACATGGATTTGTTCACCTGGGCTGAGTGCGAACAAATGGGAAATATGACGATGCCCTGGCTCCACTTCCTCATAGTCCTCCAGCCACTCCATGATCTGTCCATGCTTGCCAATAGACGGTCTAGGCAGCTTTAGGATTGCAGCTCGCAGCGTCATTTCAAACTCTTCGTCTCGTTCTAATATACGTGCGGCTGTCATGCAGGCATTCCATAACGCATACGTAATCTGACTATCCATCGAAGGTCCCATGCAGAGGGATGCCTTGGTTCCATCTGGTAAAAGATATGAATTTTCAGGAGATACGGAGGGGCCGGTCACTAATCGGCCTTGCTCGTCCTCCTGCATATAAGCTAACAGAAATACCGCAGCTTCTTTCATGATGGGATAGGCTCTCTCTGAAAGAAACGTTCTATCCATTCCAAATTGATAATGTTCCCATAGATGAAACGACAGCCACGCCGCCCCCATAGGCCACACAGAACACGTTACGAGGATGCCCTCAACATGCGTGTCCCCCCACAGATTGGTATTGTGATGGGCGACGAAGCCTTCGCAGCCATATACCTGCTTCGCGGTCCGCCTTCCATTCGGCAGCATGCGTTCAATGAGATCGAACAAGGGCTCATGACACTCCGCCAGATTACAAATTTCTGCAGGCCAGTAGTTCATTTGCGTATTAATATTAATCGTATATTTGGATTCCCAAGGCGGCGTAAAGCTATTGTTCCATAGGCCTTGCAAATTGGCCGCAAGCGTACCCGGACGAGAACAAGAAAGCAATAAATATCGACCGAATTGGAAAAAAAGTGTATCCAGTACAAGATCCGTTCTTCCTTCTCTAACTCGCTGCAACCTTACGTCGGTCGGCAGATCTTCCCTTTCATCTTCAGATTGATATGGAAACAATTCTAGCGAAACTCTTCGATACAAGCTTCTATAATCACGAATATGATCGTTCAGAATCGAAGAATAGGACCGCTGAGTTGCTCGATCCAGCTGTTCCAAACAAACCATCAATGGATCTATGCAGCGAAACGTTGAATTCGCCGACACATACAGAGTAACGGTATCCGCCTTCTCAACGGAGAGAAAATCCCCGATAATCTGAACGGTCCCTCCTTCGGCAACCGCTCTAACTCCGACATGGAATCGGACTCCTCCCGTCCCGCACTCACCGTTCATTACAATTGTATCTGTTCCGTGAGTAAATGTCCCTAGGTCAAATGGACGACGCATTAAGTTGACACTACACGTTAAGCTTCCTGGCAGGCTTGCCTTCAAGCGAATAACGAGGACTTGATCGACTGCACTACTGAAGGCTTCGCGCTCGTATTGAATCCCATTTAACTTATACTCGGTGCGGACAACGGCTTGATCAAGATCTAATTCTCGACGATAGGCTTCCACGGGCCCTTCATGGTCCAGCATCCATAGGTTCAAATCACCCAGCGGTTGATAAGGATACATATATTTAGGCGATGACATGAAGGACATTCGGGTTACATGCTCGGCTTCTCCCAGCTTTTGATCATGCAATAATTGTCGAATGTGTTCGACGTGGGTAGAAACATCCTTTTGATTGGTTCTAATGGGACCCCCATACCAGATAGAATCTTCATTTAATTGAATTTTTTCCTGAGCTACTTTGCCGAATATCATGCCGCCAAGTCTACCATTACCGATGGGGAGCGCTTCTTCCCATTGCTCGGCCTGATCTTGATACCAGAGTACCTGATTGGATCGATTTCCATTCATCATTTTTTCTCCTTACATAGAGGAAGAGGGTCTCTAAGAGAGACCCTAGTCCGATTATTTTCTCGCATTAAATCGATCATAGGCAGCTTGGTACATCTTGGTCGCATCGTCAATGCCCATGATTTTCAGCTTCTTGACGAATGCATCATAATTGCTAAGCGGCTCCACACCCATAATGAATTTCAAGATCATTTCCGTCTTGTACGTATTAATATCTGCCATCATCGCAGTAAGCTTAGACAATTCGCTCGTTGAGAAACCGAGACCTAATGGCGTATTCAAAGACGTATCTCCCTTGCCCCAATTAGTGGCCGCTTCTTGCTGTTCCGGTAATACGAGGTTGATTTGACTATAAGCATCAAAATCCATCACCTTCGTAAAGCCGTTAATCGGGAATGCGTAATGGCTAATTGCCTGGTTCGGCGATTTCCCTGCGGTGTTCTTCAGAATCTCATCCGTGAATTGCTTCTTCCCATCTTTCACTGTGTAGCTCTTACCTTCAATTCCCCAATTAAGAAGCGTCTGCCCTTCTTCTGAATACAAGTAGTCCAGTAATTTTGCAGTCTCGACTGGATATTTATTGCTCTTGGTGATCACGCCTTGCCAGCCAACTTTTTGAATTAAATCCGCTGTATAATTATAAGGCTTGCCTGCAGGACCTACCGGCGGGGTGAGTCCAATGAATTTGAAATTAGAATTCTTTGCTCTTGCTGCTTTTGTATTGTTGCCAAGTCCTCCTCCAACCGTGGAGTAAGTTGCACCAGCCAGGTCACCCTGCAGCTTGGTATCGCGACTCTTCGCATCCGTAGAAGCATACTCCGAATCAATAAGTCCTTCTTTATACCAGCTGTTCATCGTCGTTAAGAAATCTTTAAATGGTGGTTGAATAGGTCCATATTGCAATTTGCCGCTGGATGGGTCACGATAAAATCCATCTAATACTCCCCATGCCGTTGCAAACTCCGTTATACCGGACAGCCCTCCCCCTAAAACTCCGTTGTTTGTCTTCGCAATGGTATAAGGAATTTCATCCGCTTTTCCGTTTCCATTCGGATCCTTTTCTTTAAATGCCTTAAGAACGGTATGCCATTCGTCAATGGTCGTTGGCGGTTGCAAGCCAAGCTTATCCAGCCAATCCTTTCGCATGAAAAACCCCGTATATGCTAACCGCCTAGGGTCAGGATCTAATTGATAAAACGCAGGCATCGTGCCATCGTCCATCGTAGCAAATTTTTTAATATCCGGATACTTTGCTAGAATACTCTTGTAATTAGGCGCATATTTATCAACAAGATCATTGAGCTTGACTGCGGTACCGTCGTCGATCAACCCCTTCAGTCCGCCTGGAATATTATTGATATCCCAGAAAATCACATCCGGATAGTCTCCTGAAGCCAGCATGACGTTAATTTGATCAGGAGTTGCGGGATGCTGCCATTCAATATGAATGCCTGTCCTTTTTTCAATTTCTTGAAATCCCTCTGCCATACCCATATTCCCCAGTTCAGTGCCAGCAAAGTTTAACTGATACCACTTCAACGTAATCGGCTTATCGGTAATTTTCTTGCTTCCCGACGGTGCCGCTGTAGTAGCGGAAGTGGGCGATGATGCGCCAGGCTCCTTGCTGCCATTCGAATTGTTGCTGCAAGCTGCAAGTAATGAAAGGGCAATAGCCCCCGTAAGAAGCAACCTCATGTTTTTCTTTTTTCTGTTCATCCTTCGACCTCCTCGAATATGTGCATTGCAATGTATGATTAACCAGAACAGTGAAGGTTAAAGAAACTGTCCTGAGCGAATCCGTTTGGGATCCTTATCCTTTTATTGCGCCTATCATGACACCCTTGACGAAAAACTTCTGTTAAGAAGGGATATAACACAAGGATAGGCACGGTTGCTATCACAATAGCAGCAGACTTCACGATTTCCGACATATCTCGCCCCTTTATAGTGCCAAGGCTTGTAAGAAGATCATCCGTGTTACCCGTTACTAATATATTTCGTAATACAAGCTGAAGCGGATATAAGCTCGACTTTGTCAAATAGATGGACGCGTTAAACCATGAGTTCCAATGCCCCACACCATAATACAAAATCATAACGGCAATGATGGGCATGGATAGGGGGATCATAATCCGCACCATAATCTTCATCTCGCTTGCACCGTCAATTCTGGCTGACTCCTCAAGTGCTTCCGGTATCGATTGAAAGTACGTTCGCATGATGATCAAATTATAGGTTCCAATCAGCCCTGGAAAGACCATGGAAATCCACGTATTCACGATCCCAAGTTGTTTCATGACCAAGTACGTGGGTATTAACCCTCCGCTGAAAAACATCGTAATCACGATCATGATCATCAAGCTATTCCTCAGCATCAGCCCTCTTCTCGACAATGCATACGCTAACGTCGTAGTAAAAATAAGATTGAGAGACGTTCCCACAATCGTGTAAACAATGGTGTTCCGATAGCCTATGAGAATAGGCTTGTTATGCAGCACGGCATAGTATGCATCGAATTGCAAGCCTAACGGACGATAAAGAATGTTGTTGTAACCAGCTAACTGTGATGGAACGCTAAGCGATGAAAAAATGATGTATAATAGCGGATAGCTCGCTGCAATCATGATGACAATTAGAATGCAGATGTTGACTATGTCGAACACTTTCTCAGCGACACTGCGATGGGTCTTCATACTATCACTCCTAGAACAAACTAGATTCTGAATATTTTTTGCTAAGCTTGTTGGCGCTTAAGAGGAAGATAAAATTCACTGCGGAGTTAAAAAATCCGACTGCTGTTGCATAGCTGTAATTGGCTTCAATAATTCCTTTTCGATACACAAAGGAAGAAATGACATCGGCTTTTTCATAAGTGGACGGCGAATAGAGCAAAATAACTTTCTCGAATCCCACATTCATCACAAACCCCATCCGTAAAATGAGCAAGATGATAATGGTCGGAAGCAATCCTGGTAGTGTGATGTGAATTAGCTGCTTCCACCGGCCTGCGCCATCTATTTTGGCTGCTTCATATAGGCTGGAATCAATACCGGTTAGCGCTGCAAGATAGATGATCGAGCCCCACCCGATTTCCTGCCAAATATCAGAGCCTACAAATATCGCGCGGAACCAATCGGCGTTCAGAAGCCAATTCTCACGAGGAACTCCCAGCACAGACAACACATCATTGAACAATCCTTGCTTTTGTGTAAAAGCAATAATCATTCCAGAAACGACAACTACGGAAATAAAATGCGGCATGTAAGTGACTGTCTGCACAACCCGCTTAAAAACTTGATTTCTGACTTCATTAAGTAAGAGGGCTAGAATAATGGGGGCAGGAAAGCCAATAACAATGGAATAGAAGCTGATCACCAGTGTATTACGTAATATCCTTGTAAAATAATAGCTCTTGAAAAAGTTTACAAAATGCTCAAGTCCAATCCACGGACTTCCAAATACACCTTTGGAGGCAACAAACGATTTAAAAGCGATCGTAACTCCGAGCATCGGCCAATAATAGTAAATGATATAATACATAATTCCAGGCAGCGCGATAAGATATATCGCTTTATTCTTAATAATATCTCTGGTTAAACGTTTCAGTACGTTTACTTTGTTCCTGGGAAGAATGCTGCTCCCCATTTTTGACATTATGCTCTCATTCATATTTTCAAATCCTTTTCTCATGTATTTGTCCTGTGCTTTGCTCTCACTATAGCAAAGCACTCGTTAATCTAATAGATACCGATTCTTTGGATTGCTTATCAATCCTACAGAATCTACCTAACCACCAAGAAAATAAAAATTCAACAGACAATTGTTTCTGTTAGATTTGCCCCCTTTGTTAGTTAGGTTATCTAAATTTGTAAGAAATTTTCAAAATTTCTCGATAGACCTAAACAAAAAAACGCATCAAAATCCCTATATAAGGAATAGATGCGTACTTCGTATTTTAGAGTATTCGATTGCGACGAATAGTTGGTAGAGAAGCTGCCACTATAGAATTTTATTCACCCATAAATTGACTTGGGCTCATACCATAGTGCTCCCTGAACACCTTCACAAAGTAGCTTCTATTTTCGTACCCAAGCATTACTGAGACGCTTTCGACCGTTTGGTCTGGTCTTGAGAGGAGCTCTTTGGCCTTTTCCATTTTCATTCTTTTCACATATTCAATGAAGTTTTCCCCTGTTTCCTTTTTGAACAAGCGGCTAAAATAGCTGGCGTTCAGATGCAGGTGCTCAGCTACCTCTTCCAAGCTCAGCTTCTGTTCAACCCGAAGCTGGACGTACTTCTGCGCCTTGACAATTTCCGTCTTTTTGCTCGTTTTTGAAATCCGGTCCATGATGTCGACAGCCTGTTGAAAGTAAAAACAGAGCCATTCCCTAAGCTCCTCCACGTCCCCGATATACCCAAGCTCATGCTGAACTCTCTCCATCGTATATTGGGGATTAAACTTTACTCTCATCATTAAATCCAGAATTAATTTATTCAAAAATTGCTTGACGAATTTGGGATGATACCGCTTCCGCGTTACCATCTCAATAAACGAGTCAACTAGCGTTGACACAGGCTCCGTAGAGGAAAGGAGAAGCCTATTGAGCTTTTCAGCATAATCAAAATACACTGCAAATAATTCTTCTCCATCCTTTAGTGTCGGGAAAGGACTGTGAAGCCTTATGTAGGGTGCGCCCTGATCATAAAAGCATTGCTCTGCGTCAGACTGCAACCGCAATAACTGGTGACGAAGACCCTCTCGCGTACCCGTCACATCACCAACCAATGTAGATAACTTTAGCTTCAAAAACTGGGAAAGCTTCCGCTGAATCTGGGCAGTGATCTCCTCGATTCTGACCTCACATTCCTGCCGATGCTCCACATTGCAGGAGAATACCATATATACATAAGGCGAGAAACAGCCAAGAAACAATGCTTCCTCATTGGCATGCACAATCTCCTCAATAGCATTGCTAATGGCAAAGGAGAGCGTATTTTCATGCTTGTACCGCGATATGGCACCGACCATTTGGTTGAGACGCAAAACTACAGGTGTTACTGTGCCCTGACCCTTTACAAGTCCAAAAGACTCCAGCTCATTATGCCACAACGAATCTTCAATGCTCGAACCGGTGAGCAAATCACGCAGCCACTTCTCCTTCATAGGGAATTTGGCCTTATGTGCTTCATGGTGCAAGCGCTCTACTTCCTTTTGCAAATTTCGCTCTTGATCGAGCTGCTGCTTCACCTTGGCAAGAAGCTCGGCCATCTCATCGTCAACTTCCAAAGATTCCTTCAGCACATAATCCTGCACGCCGAGCTGTAAGGCTTGCTGCGCGAAACGAAAGTCATCATGACACGATAAAATTAAAAATTTCGTAAGGTGACCCTGTTCCTGTATGGTCTTAATTAGCTCTAGCCCATTCATCCCCGGCATGCCGATATCGGTAATGACCAGTTCAGGAGTAAGCAGCTCGTATTGCTGCAGTGCCGATACGGGGGAATGAAAGGCCCCAGCAAGTACGAAACCATGATCCGCCCAGGGGAGACATTCCCTTAGGTAATCCAACACCGCCACATCATCATCCACGATAAAGACGTTATACATCGTCCCCCTCCTCCTTTCTTCCTTCGTGATAGGGAAGCGTAATGGTCCATTTTAGTCCTTGCCCCGGAGCGCTTAGAACTGTCATTGAGCACATATCCCCGTATATGATGCGGAGACGCTCGAACACATTTTTCAATCCGATCCCATTCAACCCCGTCTTCTCATTGGTAAGCCTGGACTCATTCAATGAATCCGTGAGCATATCCTGCAGCTTCTCAAGCTTATCTGCATCCATCCCTATGCCATCATCTTCCACCTGGAGATACAGCATCTCTCCCTGCTTCCAAGAATGAATCGCAATTACGCCCGAACGCTGCTGCAATCCGTGTATATATGCATTCTCGATTAATGGCTGAAGCGTTAATCTTGGGATGCTGCAAAGCAATGTATCAGATGCCAAATCGCTAGTGAAGGTAACGTGTTCATGATGACGGAAATTCATGAGTTTGATATATTGGCTCACAATCTTAACTTCCTCGTGTAGGGGCAGAAACTCATTACTACGATTAATCGTCATTCGGAGCAAGGTGGACAGGGAGCCGATAATCATCCCGATCTCCCGCTCCCCCTTCATCATTACACGCAATCGGATGGAATTAAGCGTATTGAAGAGAAAGTGAGGATGAATTTGCGCTTGAAGCAGCTCCAGCTCAGCCATTCTTTTGCGTGTCTGCTCTTGCTTGACCTGCTCAAGCATCTGCTTTATTCGATCTAGCATGGCATTAAGTGCGCTGCTAAGCTTAGCGATTTCATCCTTTTGCTTCAATTGCAAGCGTACGTCCAAATTCCCCGCCTCCACCTGCATGGCCATTCGAGCTAATTGGACGATGGGTTTGGTGAACTGGCGGAGGATGTAAAACAGGGCGATGGAAAATAGGATAAAGAAGATAAATTGCACGGTGAAAATCTCGCTGAGCTTGCTGCTTATTTTTCGAGTAATATCTTGTAGTGGTGTTATACTTATCATTCGCCAGTTCCCGTAGGACAAGGAATGGTTGACATAGATATAGTCCTGTCCCTTCCAGCTGGTTCTTCCGCGGGGCAAGCTCAAATCGAAGGAATCGGAAAGTGTAGTGCCCACCTGCTGTGTGTCCAGACCGGAAATGACTTGCCCCTTGGCATCCAATAGGATCAGCGTTTGGTCCTCCTGGTATTTACTAAAGATTTCGTGGAACTGCTTCTCCGACTTGCTCAACATAATATAAGCATTCGGTGTATTCGCATAGAGCTGAAAGCTTCGGATGATGGTTATGATATGCGGATCCTGCTTGCGCTCGGAAGGAACATAATTGGGCTGTCCACCGAAGAAGAACGTATGGTTTACCGGCAGCTTATGAAGGTCCTGAAACCAGGCTTCCTTGTAAATGAAAGACAAGTCGCTGGGGTACGTAGAGAAGTTGGTTAAATGGTCGCCTGTCGGCAGCAAAATGGTCGCATAGGTTTTGCCGCCAAACAGGGTCAGCTGGTTCAGCTTCTCCACAACAGCCTGCGAGGCGTAGAATCGTTTGGTAGGTTTGGCGCTCTCGCCAGGCTCTGCTGTGTCCCATAAGACGCGAAGATTCGCCATCGTTGTTTGATCATATTGAATTTCGTTAAGTGTTTTCACCATATCGCTCACAATGCTGCCTATGTACAGGTCAGACACCTCCATCGACTGCTCGGAGCGCGAATAGGCCTTGGCCAACAGCTCTTTATTAATATAAAAGTTTGTAAGAACAAGGATACCGATCGATGGAATCAATAAACATAGTAACGACGCTGTGATCAGCTTCTGTCTCCAGCTTAGTGTGGAAGCCCTCAATCTGGCACCCCGTTTCTCATGAAAGATGTAAGTAAAGTATATCAAGAGTGCTCATGAAATGGAATGCGGTATAGTATCACAGCAGCCTGGGCCCTCGTAGCATAGGAACCTGGCTCAAGCTTGCCGTTCTCCATCCCTTGGATGATTCCGGAAGCATGAAGACTGGTTAATGCCTTTACAGCATAGCTGCTTATATGATCTAGGTCGGTAAAAGCAGAAACGGTTCCATCTTGCTTAGAGACGATTCCCTTGCACTGCATCGCCCGATAGATGATTGCAGCCATCTCCTGCCTAGTAATGAATTCCTTCACGCCAAACCGAAGTTGGGAGTTGCCTTCCACGATGCCCAGTTCCTCGGCGCTTGCGATAGCGGGGTAGTACCATTCACCAGGAAGCACGTCCTCGAAGCGACTGATTGCTGAAGTGTCCATGAGATCGAAAGCGTCGATCACCATCTTGATAAATTGCGCCCGTGTTACATAGGACTGCGGCTGAAACTCCCGCTCCGATACCCCTTGAATGGTGCTTTGCAGAGCAAGCGCTTCGATGGCACTCCTGCCCCATTCCGCTTGGTTCAGATCGTCAAATAATGGTTTATCGTTATAGCTTACATAATATTTGCTGAAGTGCTTAAGTGTAGTTTCCATCCTGCTTGTAGCTTGGTTATATCGCGAGTTCTTAACAACCTCCAGCGTGCCATTGTCCGAGACATAATACACAACTAGCCTGTGGGGCTGCCATGCGTGCTTCCCTTGATAGGGCAGCTCCACCTTCACCTCTGCGCCGGCAAAGTCATGCAGTCGGCGGCCATCTGCAAGCAGAGTCAGATCGATCAACGCATCACCGTCCCTCATTCTCTCAGAAAAACCCAAGGGAATGTCCGATGCGGTCAGCACCTCGATACCTAGCTCCATATGGCCAGGCTGGTTTCTTTGCAGCTCCCCCCAGAGCTTAGACGGAATCGTTACCGAGGCTAAGCCCGTCTCTACTCGCAGAGAGAGCCGCCATTTGTTGTCTCCTCCTAACGAATTCAACGGCAGCTGTACCTGTATGGACCTTGTTCCCTGCGATTGCCTTACCTCGACGACTACCTCGGATTGCGCGCTTGACTCCATAGCTTGCCTAAGCTTTTCGGGGTCCACCTGAACCTTTACTCTCCCTTGGGAATCCGCTGACCCGTCCGTCACGATCCGATGGGGTGTTACGCTGTGGGAATCGATTGGCAACTCCCCTTGCGTCCCCCCGGTGCTATGGTCTTTTCCATTACCATTACCATTACCATTTTCATTCCCGTTACCTTTGTCTTCCTCAGCAGTGCCGGTTCCCACGGTGATATCCGAAACCCGGAGATCTTCTTCGCCCACAGACGTGCCATTAGCCAGCTTCACCTTAATGGACTTGGTAAGACGAACATGCGTCTGGCGCTCCTGCAGTACCTTCAGTTTCAGTCGATATAACTCGTGATCCCCGGTAAGTCCAGCCTTGGCTCCTATGAAGGTGTGTGCGAGGATAATTTCATTACCTGTGTTCTGAAACACGGGAAATCCGCCATTCAACCTCAATTCGGTCCCTACATATTGCAGCGATTCCGGTTCATATGCAATACGAACCTCATTGGCGTAAAGCCCCTGAAGTCCCTTCCCTTCGACAGTAATTGTGATTGTGTCCCCTACCCGAACGGGCTGCGTGGAATAGGACAGACTTAGGCGATCCGCATCGGACTGGGCTAAGCCCGCCGTAGGCAAGAACCAAATCCCTGCAAGAATAAGTAGTAAGGATAGATATCGTATATTCATGTAGGCCTCATCCCCCTGACAAATAGGAAGAGGAGGGGGTTCCCCCTCCATTCGTCCCTATTCATGCAATATGCTTCGTGCTATTATGCTCAAATCTACAATATTAATAATTCCATCACGATTCACATCACAAAACGCATAAGCATTCCAATCCGAATCTCTCGATGACTTGCCGTATCTTGCAGCCACCATACCCAGATCAGCGACATCGACCTTCTGGTCGCCGTTCACATCGCCCGGTATTCCAAGGTTAACCGATTCCTCGAAACTTCGCAGGGCAGCCAATAGGACCTCAGCCGCTTGATCCACTTCTGCCTGCGTAAGGCGCGCATCATTCCGTACAGCGATGGCAGCGTCGATAGCAACTTGCAATACAACCTTCGAACCAGCAGGATATGTCCCACTCGTCACTCCCTCCAATGCAGTATCATGAATTTGCTGCGCTCTCGCCACGGCAGCGCTTAACACTTCCCGATTTACGGCAATAATCTGAATGGATATCGAGTTTGATGCCGAGGTAAGTATTCTGCCAAGATCATCGGAGAGCTTGACAGCTTCTAGCCTCCACGTATCTGTCTGATTAGCCTCAGGCGACTTAGCCGTTACGTTCACGTTAAACATAGGACCGTCCGATGTAATCGCGTTGGCTCCGCCTTCACTAGCTGCGATAAGCCTGAGTGTGCCCGGAGATGTCTCTGTGGTTTCCAGCAGTCCGAAGCCCGCTCGCGCACTGGTAACCGAATCGATATGGAATAGGTCAGGATTGTACTTCAGCGTCATATCGGCGGCCAGAACCTTGCCGATCTCGCTTGTTGTCACATTCGAAATCCCGACAGTCAAACTCGCCGATTGCCATGCTTGCACCGAAGCCGGCCCATCCAGTGATACGGTTGTTTCCGGACGCTCCAAGGATGCTGCGACGAAGTCATCAATCCGCGCGGCCTGATTGGCAATACGGAATCCCGGCTTGCCCGAGAGCAGCGGCGGACCTGAGCTGTTGCCGAAGAAGTTGTTGCTGTCATTCACATCGTATACGAGCATATCATCCACGTAACCTTTAATATGTGTCCCTTGGACGACCAATCTGAGATCATACCACAGCTTCAACGAATAGGGATACGCATAAACCGGCGCTGCCAGCTCCATCGGCGCAGAACCATTGACTACTTTACTCAATCCAATCTTGGGCGCATTGCTGATTCTTAGCATGTAATAGCTTTGCCCATCGTCCGAAGCTCTGGCGATAATGCCGGGCAAGGCGTTGTTCGTTGACGAAGCGATCGGGCTTACCCGAGCTCTAACCTCATAGTCGCTCCCGGAGGAGCCTGTGACCGCTACGATGTTCCCGCTGGTGCTTGTTCTCTCCAGCACCTTCCCATTCCCATCCGCCACGATGGAGAAGTGGCTGCTCATAGGCACAGCCAAAGCTCCGGAGAACGCCTTCCACTGCGGTTGAATCACGCTATTCTCGAATTCATCTGCGAATAAGATCGCACCCATCGGCACAGCTTGCTTCGTGACAATCCGAATCGCATATTCCCTGATCGTCGTCCCGTCTTCTGCAGTGACAATCGCCTTTGCCCGTCCTTCTCCATTGACGATCGTCGCATGCTCCAGCCGTACCTTTGCTAAGGGATCTTCGGGAATGGCCTCAAGAATCGTGACCTCCTTCGTTCGAGAGGATACGGTAACCGTGTATTCGTATTTGCTTGGCTCGAGTATGACATTGGCATTCTTCATACCGATCGAACCGTTCGGTACAATAGACAGCTTGAGCGAGCTCAGGTTTGCACTGCTGCCGATCGGGCGAGCATAAATAGAATAATAGCTGGCATACCCTTCCGGGGTTTCCGCGCCAAGCACAAGTTGCTTATACGTTGAAGGATTTTCGAACACCAGCTGCGTGGAAGCCGGTGCCGCATACGCCGTCGGATACTGAGCAGGCTGATACGTTGCCGCTGTTACCGGAACGGAAGATACGGTCGTATTCACCTTCATATAATAATGGCCAACTGCTGGGTCAAATCCCGGTAATGGAGCATTATTGATTTGAACAACTCCAAGCTTGGGCGCAATAGGATATACCCTGATATTGTCATAGTTGACCTTGGCATACTGGGATCGTAGCCCATACCTGCCTGAAGTGAAGGTGCCGTTGACCGCTTCCACCACCTTGACTCCGTTCACGTATCCTGTTAATACCTTCCCAACCGCCTCGAACCGGAGTTGGTACCAGGAACCAGGGTCGATTGTGAAACTCAAATTGACTGCACTCAGATCCGTTGTTGTGCCATTGTTCCGAATACCGATGACCGCTTGGTTGGTATTGGTCGTCAGATTACGCTCCAAACGGAAGAAGTAATTGTTATTCGGATTCGAGCCTCTCAGCACGAGTCCAGGGTTATAGCGGTTGTAGGTTCCCATGCTTGCCAAATCTGCTTGGACCATGCCCTCAATACCGTAGTCGCTCGGAGTCTCCAAATTAAGAAACGCCAGCTCTACATTCGTTCCGTTCGTACGCTGGTTTTGAACGAAGGTTTCCCCGTTCTCTGTCTTCACGCTCCATTGGGAGGGGGTGTAAGCATGGCTCGTCATCTCCCAGCCATACGTCGTTTCCGTTACCGTTCCGAAAGAGTTCGAATACAAGGCGTTGGCAAAGATACGAACCCCATCTACCGACAAGGGAACTGCCGGGTTGGATGCCTCCGTCACCGTCACCTTAACGTAACGGGCTTCCGTATTGTAGGAATCCGTTCCTGCTCCTAACGGCTTGAAGCTGTATGTATTTTGGGTGACCGTTCGGTAACTGACCTTATCCATACTCGTTTCTATGATGTATTTGTAGCGGGTCTGGTTACCGTCAGACCATTGAATCGTTGAGCCTGACAAGAGAAACCGGCGTCCAAGATCAATCTCAAACGACTGAGGGTATGTATTACTCCCAGCAATCCACGGGGTCCCCGGCCCTGTATCGGTTAAGCCTGCCGTCGAAAATCCGGATGCCGTACTGCTCGTCATGGCCGCCTTGCCCGCCGATACAACCATGTCACCTGCCCTAGTGCCCTCGCCAAGAATGTCCTCCAGCAGCACATTAAATACCCTGGTCGTTCTCTTGTATACCTGCCAATTGCCGTTATCATCCCATACTGACACAGCGAAGCCTTTGCGAATCGCGTCCTCCGCTGTGACCCGGTAATATTCACGGGTAGCAGCATCCAGTGGCTGACCGCTGTTGTTTCTAGCGTTGCTCGGACCGAACTCTCCAACATAGACGGGGATGTTATATTTCCGGGAAAAATCCGTGTAGATCGCACTGCTCCACTCGATCGCACCAGCCGCATCCCCCCTGTATACATGGTAAGTGCCCATGATATACGGGTCCTGACCCAATCCATCGGGAAGATCTTGCCGATTCTTAAAGGTCTTGGGCAAATATTCGCCCGAGTTATAGTTAATGCCGCCGAAGAGGAGAATACGGTTCTTATGAACTGCGACCCCGTCAAACGTTATATTACGTATATGAGCATACAGTTGTTGATTCATCTTCACAACCGATTCAATCGCCTTCTGCTCCTTAATCACTCCCTTCGCGTAGGCATCCCGGGTCTCCGCCGTGTCGGGACAGGTGGTGGAGGATCCTGGATAACAAGCGCGGTTTTTGTCAAAATAATTTTGCGGCTCATTGATCAGCTCAAACACGAGGGTAGGGGGTGCATTCTTGAATAACTCGGCGATTCCGGACCAAATATGAGTCAGCTTGGTCATATTGGCATCAAACTTGGCGTTGCCAATGACATCCTCCTGCTCATCCCAGACCCAATCCTCATGATGCGTATTAACCACAACAATGACGGGCTGTTTTCCTTCCAGCACCCGCTGAGGATTTACCGTATACAGAATGTATTCGACAATCCGTTTGTAGGTCATTACTTCCGGATGGTTCGGATTCACAATGCCGTTCTCATCGGTACGCCCAGGGAATTTGACATGATTCGCCCAATTCATAGGAATTCTCAGGTTGGTGTACCCGGCGGCCACCATGTCATCAACTACGAGCTTGACTGATTCATAGTCATTCTTCTGCATGTCCTTCAATTCGAAGGTATTTCCAATATTGCTGCCCCGTCCCATATAACGGACCATGTCCCCAGCCGTAATATCCGATGGTGCTGCGTTTGCGGCATGGACGAACAGCATAGACACGATAGTTAATACCATGGAGACTGACAACGTGGTTGGAATGGCATTCAGCAGCTTTTTTAACAGCTGTTGATACATGTACATCTCCTCCTTACATTTGCATAGCCCCCCGGATCTGTTCCAAGGTATGACCTCAGGCCCGAGAGGCTATGAATCATGAATAGTCAATAATGGATGTAACGATAGAGGTGGGAATTACTCAGTAATGATCAACTGAGGTCGCAATGAAGCGTTCTCTTTGCTGTTGAATTCCACTCGATTTTCATCCGATTGAGACTTCTTGATCACCAGAGATGCGCTGGTACCTTGCGATTTAATAAAACCGGTTACATCGAATTCGTAGTACTTCTCCGTGCCATTCACGGTGAAGGTGCCAAATTGAGATGGATTCACATAGGGTTGGTTATTCCAGGTTAGCGAATCCTCTCCCCAGTTGCTATAGGCGCCGAATACGGACAGCATAGTATCGCTGGTTGCGGTAACATTCTTACCGTAAACCCTCAGCTTGGCGCTCGTGATCAGATTCTTGTTCAGGTCGCCGACAGGGAATTTGAGAAAGATGGCACGATCATAATCCGCATTCGGATCATCCTTTACTTCTAGCTTGGCAGCAGTTCCATAATTGGTATTGGCATTGATTCCGCCCCGGATAAAGGCATCGTTCGTCGGATTCAGGCTGACCTTGGGTCTCAATCCATTCCCAAACACATCATCAAGAAGACTGTTGAAGGTATTGGATGACCGCTTATACACCGTATAATCACCGTTATCGTCCCATACCGCTGCCGGCATATTGCGCGCGATTGATTCGTTGGAAATGAATTGATAGAGCGCCTCCCTTTCCGGATCGATCGGCTCATTCTTATTCGTAGAGAAGCCGGAGCCCGCTACTCCCTTCAGTTCATACCAATAGGTTTGACCAAATTCCCCCAAGAAGACAGGGATATTATATTTTTGGGAAAAATCCTCATACACCTGCTGCATCTTGTCAATGATCGCCGCTCTCCAGTCGTAGCTGTCATAGCTCTGTACAACACACTCGCCGTTTACCATCGCTTTCACTTTCTTGGTGAGAGGCTGATAGAGATGGTAGGTTGCCATCATGTATTTATCCGTGCCCGACCCATCTGGCAAATCAGTTGCAAGTGCGTACGTCTTCGCCAAATATTCTCCGGCGTTGTAATGAATACCGCCGAACATGATGACACGCTTCTCATGAACCTTTTGCCCGGTGCTTGATGTATAATTGCGGATCGTGCTGTACACTTGTTTATTCATATTAACAACTGTTTGAATGGCAAGGCTTTCCCTAGCAGCTTCTGCATCGTACAGACTTTGAGGCGAAGGGCAGGAGCAACTAGGCTGACCGCTGACACATTTGGTGTTTGCCGCCATGATGCCATGGGGTTCGTTGAAAATCTCGAAGACGAGCGTACTTGGCGCGTTAGCGAACATTTTCGAAATTCCTTGCCAGATCGTGTTCAACTTGCTGATGTTGCTTGCGTAGTTGGAACCGTTAATCAAGTCCCCTTCTTCATCGTGAAACCAAAACTCGTGATGCGTATTCACAATCACGACGATTTCCCTTAGCCCTTGACTGGCACGCTGTGGATTTACAGTATTAAGAACATAATTGACCAAATTCTTGTACGTTACGACATCAGGGCTCGTTTCAATGATAGTGCCATTCGAGGTAATTCGGTCAGGATATAGCCGGTTCCCATTGCTGTCGACATCTTTGGGAACATCCCATCGAATCGGCATACGGATCGTAGTGTAACCCGCTCCAATGAAGGCATCCAGCACCGCTTTGGCAGAGGTATAGTCCCGGGGTTGGGCAGCGTATTGATTAAACATTTCAAAGGTGTTTCCAAGATTCGATCCACGTCCCATAAAAGAAGCCATTTCTGCCGCCGAGATGGCTGCCGGTGCGGCACTTGCCTGATTCATCCCAGCAGGAGCAGCAAGAATGGTGCATGCCAATGTGACGGATGCAAGAAGTTTACCGCATTTGCTTGACCAAGCTCTCAAGTTCATCGTTAATTCCTCCTCATTATTGAAGGTAAAGTGTGATTTCAAACTCTTTGAATCCGCTTACATTATTCGATGTAACGGTTCGTCATGCCAACACTAGTAAAGAAAGTATGATCTGCTGAAGTCATCTCCCCCTTTCCTACAGCCTCTTACTCTTTCTATTTGAGCATACGGACATAAGTCAAGAGCACCGAAGAAGATAGGTAATCGTTCACGGCATTCAAGTTCTTGAAGTTCTTCAAAGGAAAAGAACCTTTTTTCGCAAGGCTTCCGAATTACGCAAGATGCTCATATAAGTAATTCCAGATGGATGCCATAGGCGACAGCATCCATCTGGTCTGGGCAAACCTATTTTTTGTTGGATTCAATAATTTTGCTTATGTTTGTTTTCATTGCATCCACAGTCGCATCAAGCTTGGTTTCTCCAAGTAAATATTTTTCAGCCTGGGATAGGAATGCCTTCTCTACCTCACCGCTGTAGGCAGGAGGGACAACCGGGTTAGGAAGCTTCGTCACTTTGTGCACGTGAATCAGAGAGTCCTTATCGATTTTGTCAGGGGATTTAGTCGTATTGATAATCTGCTCCAGCTCCTTGGCTACGTCCGCATTCTTCCAAGCAGATAATTGTCCTGTTAAAGTCATACCTTCCGTAGTTAAGAAACGAATGAACTGGTATGCCTCTTGCTTATGCTGTGATTTCGAGGAGATTACCAGCGGGTCCGCTCCACCGAAAGAATAGGGCTCATCGCCTTTATTGTTAGTTGGCCATGGGGCAAATGCAGAAACGAAGGTCGCTGGAATCTTATCCGTACCACCCGCTTCCGTAATCATCCAAGGACCGGTAGGCAGCATTGCCGCTTTGCCCTGGAAGTACTGATCACGATAAGGGATCTTCTGCGAAACGACATCAATATACGGGGGAGCCGATTTATCTACTTGCTCCATATTATACCGAAGCTCCATGGAGGCTTTAAGCAGCGGGTTATCCCTGTCGAAGGCCGATCCGTCATCCGTCAATATATTCTGGTTCACAGGGGTGCTGTATTTCTTCAGCAGCATATAGTCCTTCCAAGTGTGAAAGAAAGTGCCATATTGCTTGCTTGGTCCTTCTCCCTTGGTAAGCTTTTTGGCATATTCCCTGAACTCATCCCAAGTCCAGCTCGAGGGTACCGGCAATCCCGCAGCGTCCAGTTGAGCCTTGTTTAACAGGACGAACCATGGTCCGAACTTTCCCGGCAGCGAGTATCGCTGGCCCCCTACCTTGATTTGCTCCGCCTTATAGATATCCTCGTACTTTACTCCCTCTTTCTTCAGATACTCATCCAAAGGCTCGAGCATACCGTTGGTAGCCCGCTGGGCAAACGCAGGCACGGCGTTTAACGAGAACACATCGAAGGTATCTCCCGAAGCGTACAGAACATCCATCTTCTTCATGGATTCATTCGAATCATTCTCTACAACGGTTTCATACTTGACCTTAATATTCGGATATTTCTTCTCGAACGCCTCAATAGCTGGCTTGTATACCTCAGGCTTAGCCCAGTACAGAAAGCGGATCGTTACGGGGTTGGCCTTGCCGGCCTCCACAGTTGTTGGTGTGGACTTCACATCTTTTTCTCCACAGCCCGTAAGAACGGTACCCAGAGCCAGGACGGATGCCAGTGCGCTAATTACTGTTTTTTTCATTTTTGTTTGCCTCCCTGTTTGTGTATATTTATATATCGGTTATCCCTTCACTCCGCCTAAGGCTACACCCTCGAGCACATGCTTCTGTCCAAGGATAAAGATCAGGACCAAAGGAATAATCGCTGAAACCGTTCCCGCCATGATTAATGAGAAGTACACTCCGCTCTCCGAGGCGAACTTATGAATGCCCAGCTGGATTGTCTCCAGCTCCTCGGACCTAATGAAAACAAGTGGATGCGCATAGTCGTTCCAAGACCAGATAAAGCGTAGTATGGCATAAGTGGCGAGAGCAGGCCGCACCAACGGCAAAGCAATGCCAAGGAAGATTTGGAAATGCCCGGCTCCGTCCATTCGGGCAGCGTCGATATAATCTTTGTGAAGCCCCAAGAAAAACTGCCGTAGCATGAATGTGCCCAGGGCACTCAGAGAACCTAGCAGGATTAAACCCAAGTGTGTATCGTAGAGCTTGAGATACTTAAATATGATAAACTGGGGGACCAGAATCGAATGGGACGGAATCATAAATGTGGCTAGAACAATCAGGAACATCGTGCTTTTGCCACGAAATTCAATATGAGAAAACGCATATGCTGCCATACTAGAAACCAGAACGGACAGCAGGGTTGTTAACACTGTTACCTTCACCGAATTCCAGTAAAAGAGGGCAAAAGGGTTCTCACCGAACCAAACCTCGGAATAGTTCTCAACAAAACGCCAGGTATGAGGAATCCACTCAATGGGATAAGTAAATACATCTATTTCACGTTTCATAGAGGCTGAGATCATCCACAGAAACGGCAGCAGGAAGATCAGGCCCACTAGCAGCATCACGGCAGTCAACACAATTTTGCTTATATTTATCTCTCTCTTCATATTACTTCTCCCACCCTACCAAACTAGTAATTAACCCACTTCTTCTGCCCATAAATTTGTACAACCGTAATCAGGAGCACACAACCGAACAACACCCAAGCCATTGATGACGCATAGCCTGTCTTGAGACTCTCGAAGGCTGTCGAGTATAAATACAAGGTTACTACCGATGTCGATTCTGAAGGCCCCCCATTCGTCAATACCTTAATGATGTCAAATGACTTAAATGAACTGATCAGGCCGGTAACGAGCAAGAAAAAGGTCGTAGGCGACACAAGCGGGAAAGTGATGCTCTTAAACTTGCGAACCGCTCCAGCCCCATCCAGCTCGGCTGATTCATAAAGTTCCTTCGGGATCGCCTGCAGCGCTGCCATATAGATAATCATACAGAACCCTACGCCTACCCACACCATAATTATCATGACCGATGGAAGCGCATAATGGATATCAGCTAGCCACTTCGGTGGATCCGTGATCCCGATTCCTCTCAAGAATTGATTGATCGGACCATAAGACGGGTGAAACAGCAACTGGAACACAATCGCCACGGCAACGATACTTGAGATGTACGGCATGAAGAAGATGACCTTCATGACATTCTTGAAGTAAACGAATTTATCGATAATGACTGCCAGCAGTAACGCCAGTACCATCTGCACGGGAACGACTACGAGCAACTTCAGATTGTTCATTAGCGACTCCAGAAAAACCTGATCGTCAAGAAGCATTGCATAATTTTTAACACCGACAAACTTTATTTTGTCTATACCCGAGATGAAGCTCCACTCCGTAAAGCTTAGTAACAAAGAAATGATTGTAGGAATTACTGTGAAAATGAGTAAACCTATCATCATAGGGGCAACGAAGGTATATCCGTGCAAATTTTCATAATTCTTCTTCTGCTTGACCTTCTTTGCTGAAATTTCCTGGTATGGCATTGTTTGTACCCTCATGTCTCTCCCTCCAGTGAATCTGAATCTTGTATGTATCTCTTCTTACTGTTACTATACTGATCTTAATTGAATTGCGGCAGTTCCATTTTTGACATCGTCTGAAAAATTATTGACTACTATAGAAAAGTTTGAAGTGCATGACGGTGAAGAACTTTCTGTTTTTCAGAATTTCCAAATTCTCTAAACAAAAAGACAACTCATATCCATTTTTAAATGGAATAGTTGTCTTTTTTGTTATATAAAGCGTATCATCCCAAAGCTGATCTTCGTTCCTTCGCCTGTGACGTATGCCTACTTCCTTCGTTCTCGGCATTCCCATTAAATCGCGAAATTTATCCAGAGGCAGAATGAGATCGTCATGCTTATACATCCAGTCATAAAATTGCACCACATTTAAATGCAGCTTGTTGATATATGCCACATCCGCTGTAACGCCCAACTTCGAAGTATTGAAATCACTCAGAAAGCCATAACGTATGGACTTGCGCCAATTCGATACCACATCGAAGGAAGTCGCATGCTCGTGATTCAGAATGTTCTGCTCATAGAGAAAGACATCCACACCATAGCCGTTAAAGACAGTATCCTTAGGAGCGACCACCATCTCGTGCTTCGTTATCTCAAATGGTTGAGTCCACACATCGCTACCATAAACCTCCACTTGCTTTTCTAAGAATGAAAAATTCGCGCCCAAGTTGAGCATGAGCGACGTATCCGTCGGATTGGCGATCTCAATGACGATGGTAATGCTCTCATTTCAAATAAACTGTGCTTTCTTCGGGTAGATGTCATGAAAGGCTGATCTGGCTCCACTGTATTCATCCTTTCACCGCTCCTGCGGTTATGCCTTTAATAAAATACTTCTGGAAGATAAGAAAAGTAACGACCGCTGGCGATACGCCGATAACGGCTGCAGCCGCCATCGAAGAACCCGAAATATTGGAGAAGAATTGAGAAGGAATGGCCGGAGCTATATCCGGAGCAATAAATCGTATGGCATGTTCAAGGCAAAGTAACCGGAGTATGGGGAGTAAGAGCTCCGTTATATCAGTTGGGAGAGGAGGTTCAAAAATAATGTGGACTTGGATCGTTATTTATACGATCGGAACCGGAGCCTTGAACACTTGGATCTACCGCTATTGGAATGAAAAGGGGCAGGGTGTGGAAAATGGGTGTTTATCGGCTGGATGCTTGTTGCCTGGATCACTGTTGTTGCATTCATGGCGGGACTTAAATTTCCGATCCCCAATAAAGCGTTGTTCCCATCCTGGCACGCATGAAGGAGCCGGACAGAGTACAGCAACTCCCCTGTTGGCCGTGCTTCCGCCGGAGCGGCGGCGAAGGCCTGCTCATTGGACGAGAGCCGTACTTTTCTCAAAAACAAGCACGCAATAAAGCCGCAACGGCAGGTTATGGCGAACATGTGTTAGAAGGCCCCGGATACCAATATGGCCAGTTCTTCAAAGACACCTTTAAGCGGGCTATGGGAGCATTGTACTCTTGCAGTAAACTCAACTATTCTCTGTAACTGTAATTGAAGGGCCAATAATTAAAAGAGAGGTAAACTTCCCGACAAGTTGGACATTCACTATGCCGCTAAATAAATTATTTTATTGAGCTATTCAAAACAGAGAGGACAGACGAATTAGTTTCGATCTGTCCTTTTCTTTTCATATTCATGGCCTCGATTCACTAAATGTATAAACAACTATCTTATTTTTAGCATGATTTTTCCTTTCTTCAAACCACTTTCTGGACAGCTTTGTCCGTCAGAGTTAAGATGACAGACTCTGTCAATACGCGGAGAGTATATTTTAGTAGTCTATTCATTTTAAGTACCTGAGAAAGAATCGTTCACTTATCATTTTTGGCTAAGCTTTGATAATTTGGTTAATTTATGGTGCCAATACTCCTTCTTACTCATTTCTTTATGGAATGTCATTAACAAATACCTTCTATTAACTGCAATAATTTTTCTAAAACTATTTAATTCTTTTGTCCTCAAAAAGCCTCTTGCTGTAAACTCGACTAATTTATTTGGATCAACTCTGGCCTTTTTTAAAGTTGTCTCTAAACCTAGGATATCAACAACCATATCTGTTCTATATCTAATTGGTGATTCAACAATTGATAGTGTTCCACCACTGATAGTAATTTTTTTCTCTAGCATCCCATTATACGATGTTAATGTTCTCACTTTTTCTTTTTCCCAAGAGCTATTTAATATCTCATACTTATTATATGATTCTCTCCATAGTCCAACTTTTCTAGTTAACCCAAAATCATTCATACTGGTATTAAAATGTGATACTGAGATCTGTTCTCTAATATCTTTATTAGCTGTATACTTCAAAAAATATTTTTCAGGGATGTTGTGACACTTCAATTTCTCTTTCTCTTCTTCCGATAATTCTTCACCCTTTATGTAAGTATTTTGATGAAAAATCCCAAGATCAAGAAGTAATACATTTAAATCCAAGTGGTTGTAACTGTATTGATTACAGATTTCAAATTCACCAACTACACCATGTTTTTTCCAAACCAATCTTTTTATATCTAGTGCATCCTGTTCAGTTCTAATCATATTTTTTAACAGACTTAACTTTTCTTTCTCTTGCTTCAGCTTCAAAAATGAACCGTCCTGGATAAATTTAATTATTCCTTCTAGTCTCATTTATCATCAATCTTTCTTTTAATTTTTATTTCATTACCCTTACTTAAACAATGCTGAATTTTTGAAATCGTATCTTCTTTAAAATAATATCTTTTTCTACCATCTTTCATATGCAAAGTGTAATTCGCAGCAATGTCATTTTCTTTTATTAGCCTCCACAACCTCTTTTCTCCAATTTTTAATTTTTTCATAACATCTTGAAAATAAAACCCCTTTTCTACTTGTTTATTTCTTTTAACTAGTTCCAGACAGGTCTTAATTTCATTTTCCTCATAATAATTGTCTGCAAGAGTCCCCGTAGGTAGAATTCTTAAAGGCTTGAGTTGCCCAGATAGCGTAAAAGAAATAATATCAACTATTGTTAGTGAGCATGTAGAAAATTTGATTAGTACATCATGAAATTTAATAAAATTAGGGGGCAGCTCAATTACAATTTGACCACTACATCTCTCCATTAAATTTTTTACTTCATCTAAATAAAACTGTTTATTCCGCGACTTTGCAATTTGAATTGGAGTTAAATAGCCAACACTAACCACTTTATTAACTGAGTATGAATTTATCCCTAATACTAATCCAACTTCCTTTCTTGAAATTAGTGACTCCTTTCGATTAAATAGTTATCCAAGGTTGCTTTCTCGACTAAATACCTTGATATCCCATTAGATAAAATTTTTTCGAGCTTCAACTCCTGATAATCACTTAGTTCTTCTAGCTTTTCATAAGCTATCCCAGTGAGTTGTCTAACCTCTTCTCTCCGCACATTCGTTCTTTTTGTTAGTAAATGTGGATTCTTCTTAAAAATTGAAAAATCCCTTCTTATTTTCCCTCTATCTACTTGATTAATGAAATAAGCATCGTAAGCTTCTTGGACCCATAAAAAATCCTTAACACCGAAGAGTTCATCAAATGCTTTTAATTTCTCATAATTTAATTGTCCGCGATTACGCGTTATGAAATTATCTAAAACAATTAAGAAATGATTTGGGAATTCATTATACATCCAATACACATTTGCTATAGCAGTTGCCAGCATAAATCCACTTTTTTCACCTTTGGAACGATTATGAAATATCGACAGGTTCTCTAGTGTTAGAGAGATATAATCAGGGGCACCATTAAGCAAATGGAAGCTGTGGAAAGCTAACTTCAAAAAATTAACAAAATTACAATTCTTGATAACCTTAAAATTATCATTCCAAAAGCCATAGGATATTTGCATTTGTGACTCTACAAAAATATTATTTCCAATTACTATTGGTTCTGTTTCAACGAACTCAAAAAAACATTTAGCACATTTTTGATTAATAAATGCAGCCATACTTATAAAGCAATCACAGTTAGGGCATTGATCCACCAATTTCACTTTATGCTCAATACATAAATGACAAGGGACCAACATCCAGATTGTTCGGTGATAATATTTATCCTGAATGCACAGCGGACAGTACTTCACTTTATTTCTCATCAATATTTTAGTATATAAATCTGACCCAATACGTTCTTCTAATTCAAATCCATTGTTTAGCCCAAAATTTACAAGGCCGCCATTCAAGTCATTAAGTTTACTTAGAGATTCTCGATGGAATTGATTATTTTGCGCTTGGTAAAATGATAAACAAAGGTATTTAGATAAATAATTAATATTATGATAATGATTACTCTGAGACAATCTGAAAAGATAACCTGAAATACTCTCATCTGGATAAATATCTAGTTGGTTTTTTAAATGCTTTATTTGAATAAAAATTCTCATCATTTTCTTACTCTTTTCCGTTTTTTCAATTGCTGCTTTAAGTCTCTTATCTTTTCTTGATAACTTAGTTTATTTTGCTCACTCATACCTATTTCATCAGTTATTCTATATGCAATCGTAAGACTACCATCGGTTAACACAACTAGAATATACTCGTTATCATTTCTGTCTACATAAATAGGAATTTCTCTAGATATTACCTCTTTAAAAATGAACCACTGTTCTTTGATTGCGACGCTACACGAATACCAATTTCCATTGAAAAATAACCCTTTGTTAGTAATTTCAGCTCTTTCCAGTGGAAATAAATCATACAATGTTTCCACAATTAACACCTCCTATTAATCTATTACTATTAATATCACCAAAAACTAGATTATTAATACAAATAGATAGCATTTTTATTTATATAATATGATTTCGCATATGTTTGACTTCATGTATCTTGACTACACTTCAATTAGAGGTGTTAGCCAATGTCAGATCCTACTTTAAAATTAATTGGTGAACGAATACGTGATTTACGTAAGCAAAGAGGATTCTCACAAGAACAATTAGGGGAATTAGCTGATTTTCACTATACATATATTGGTGGAGTAGAACGTGCAGAAAAAAACATCTCCGTTCTAAATCTTGCAAAAATTGCGACAGCACTGAACGTTGGATTGTATGACTTATTGGAATATACTAGGCAAAAAAGCCGAACCAAAGATAAATCAGATGATTTGGAGCAAATTGTAAATTTGCTACTTTCTTTAAAATCCAGCGAGGTAAAAAAAGTAAAGAACATCCTACTGGAAATGTATGAATAAAAATAAACATGGTGACTAAAGACAGTCGCCATGTTTATTTTTATTAAAAAAGTCTCTACTTCTTGATCATATTTCTCATGAAAATCTCTTTATTACGAATTTTAAAAACTTCCTTAATATTTTCATGTTTCTCAAACATACTAATCACATGATTCACATCAAATTTCAAAAAATGTGGAGCATCCGTTTTACCGCCTGAAGAATAGTACACATCCAATTGCCCAGCTTTAAAAAGCTCCTTACCTAATTGATTAATCACTTCACGTCTAGTTAGGTAATCACTTTTGTTATTACTCAAGACATTAAATGCATTCATTGCATCTTCTCTTAAATATAAATATTCCCATCGATTTATTCTCGACCGAAAAACTATTTCAATATTTCTTCTACTTAAATACTCTATTAAAGTATCTTTGCTCCAAATACTTTTATCTAATAGATCTTGGACTGCGATATACTGAGTCGCTTTTTGATCGAGAACTTCTAACTCAGATAGTTTGAAGCATACTGATTCAAGAATACTCCGACTCGGAACCTCAAACATCTCACAAATCAATTTCGCTGTTTTAATACTAACATTCCATCTTTTAGCTACAGCACCTACAGAGATAAAATTTATCTTTCCAGAGTAATTTCTGACTTGATTTTGTATAAGTGGAATACACTCTGAATTAATAATATTGAGATTATTTCTAGGATGTTTTATAAATTCCAATTTATTTTTTTTTATAATTCGATGAAGTATCTCTTCAGGAATATTATTAATTTCTAAAAGGTCTTCTATTAATAAAAAATTGTGATCGTAGTATTGATGTTCAAAACGAATATCTTTATATCCCCTTTCACGCTCATGAACTTTCCAGAGTAATTTCTTAATATTTTCATAAGGCATTGAATAAACAAATTTGAACATAAACTCCTTTACTTTATCGTACGATCCGTTAAAATGAATTCTTAAAAATAAAACTAGTTTTGACGGCCATGCTGAGAGTAAATCATGAGCAAGTGATAAAAATCTTCTTTGTAAAACTATTTCATGGTAGTACCCCTTAGCAAGTCTTTGTTTCTCAGTTGAATTTAAATTTAAATTAAAAAGCTTTGTTCTATCTACCAAATAATATGATAGCCACCTTGTTAAATATATTTGTTCTGTTTCATTTAATGAATGCCTTAAATATAAACAACCTATTTCTTTAAATCCACCATCCTCTGTCACATACTCTTTTTCATTATTAACATCAACAACCGGAGTATGCTTCAACAAGCAATGACAAGTACCACACCTCCCTTTCGTTACATCCTCAATTTTTATTTTTTTGTGACAATAATAACAATTTTCTATTAAATATATTAAATGTTTTATACAAGACGTGTGGTGACTCAGTGACCAAATAGTCCTATGATATGTCTTTTCTTTTATACAATTCGGGCAAAATCGCGTATAGTAATGGTTTTTCCATTCAGGTAAAGTTAGTCCTTTGAGATACCATTTAAAAGGAAATAAAAAGTCCTTGGATATATCCTGTCCAGTCAAAATTGATATTGATGCAAGATATTTATTAATATTTTCTTCAGAAGCGTCACTTCTAAGGTACCCTAATTCCAAATCTTTGACTTCGCGATGATTTACTAGAGCAAATCTACACAAAAAACCTTCTAATGATTCATCAGGATATTTATCAATTAAATTTGGTAATGATCTCATTTAATTCATCCTCATCCCTCAATAACAAACAAGGTCAGACGACAATGCTTTGCCGACTGACCTTGTTGTATATTTATTCATTAAAATGTATAAAGTGATATGTCTAAAAAAATATGGAACAGACCGTCTACTGAATTCTGGAACAATTCTAATTATTTCTGGAATTTGACAAGAAGAAGCCAGGGTTCCCACCCTGGCTTCTTCCTACGAACATCTGCTGTATCCGCAGTTGACACAGTTCTTGCACCCTTCGCTGTTCACCAGCGAAGCGGAACCGCACGCTGTGCACAGGTCCTTCGACGCGACACTCGTCGCGTTCGAAGCCGCGTGCCCGCTATACGCGGCGACAGCCGCCGCAGGCGCCGCCTCAAGCACCTCACTCGTCGCGGTCACGTAGTTCCGCGCGTCGTCAGGCTCGCTCATCACTTCGTCGTGCTGCTCGAGCGCTTTTGCCACCGCGTCTGCGATTGACTCGACGCGGTTGTTTCCAAAACCAATGGCGCCGGAGCCGCCAATACCTTTCAAGTGCTTCACGAGCAGCTTCACTTTGTCACCGTGATCGCCATAGCGCAAGAACAAGGAGCACACGCGGCCGAGTGCCTCGGACATCGCGAACACGTCGGACCCTGCCTTTCCTACGTTAAGAAAAATCTCGCTCGGCGTTCCGTTCATATCATTGATTGTGATGTACGCCATCCCGAAAGGTGTATTCACTTTATACGTAGCGCCGCGCAGAATTTGCGGACGGCGTTTGTACTGCTTGTCGAAGACCTGCTCCGTCTTCGCATCCACATTCACGGCTAGTTTGCTAGAAATAGAAGTGAAGCTTTCATTTTCCACCAAAGCCTCTGCCGCGACAGCTACTGGAGCAACTTCTGGTTGAGTCTCCACTTTCGTTTCTTCCTTCTTATCTGAGCTTGTGCTCAACACTTGAACATCACGACTGCCATCGCGATAGATGGTCACACCTTTACAACCCAGATCGAACGCCAGTTCGTACAGTCGTTTCGTTTCTTCTACCGTGAAGTCAGACGGGCAATTCGCCGTCTTCGAAATCGAGCTGTCCACCCATGTTTGGATAGCCGCTTGCGCACGAATATGATCTTCCGCCGTCAAGCTCATCGAGGTTACGAAATAGTCTGGCAGGTCTTGATCAGGATGTGCATCCTTCCATTCCTGCGCGATCGGTACGTACTGCTTGTCGAAGCCAAGTCGGCTTTGGCGGAAATATTCAAAGGCAAAATACGGCTCAATTCCCGTCGATGTACCAACCATCGTTCCTGTGCTTCCTGTAGGCGCTTGGGTAATTACAGTTACGTTACGCATACCTTGCTCACGAATCGCTTCCCCGACTTCTGGATAGACGCTGGTCATCTTCTTCATAAATCCGCTTTCCATAAATTTATCTGCGATAAACGCTTGGAAAGAACCCTTTTCTCCTGCAATTTCTGCAGATGCCAGATAAGCTTCTCTCGCCATAAAGCCATAAATTTTATCCAGGAATACTAAGGATTCCGGGCTGCCATAACGAATTTTCAATTTGATCATAAGCTCAGCAAGTCCCATCGTGCCAAGACCTACACGGCGTTCGTTCTTCTGGTTCGCTCGATTCTCTTCAAAATGATACGGCGTTTTATCAATCACGTTATCTAAGAAACGCGTTGAGTAGCGAACGACTTTAGCGAGATCTTCCCAATCCACATCGTGGTTCGCTTCATCATAGAACTTGGATAAGTTAATCGCGGATAAATTACACACTCCCCATGCAGGCAATCCCTGTTCTCCACACGGATTCGTACAAATAATCGGATTAAAATACCAACTGTTCGACATTTGGTTATAATACTCAAGGAACACAACGCCAGGCTCTGCGGATTTCCAAGCGGACTCAATAATTGTATGCCATACTTCCCGTGCACGCACCGTACGATATGGCTTAACCGATTTGCCTAATGCTTTCCAAGCTGCCAAGTCACCGTTCCACTGTGTATCGTAATCAGGATCAGTCGTATCAGGGAATACAAGCTCCCACTCCAAGTCTTCCTTCACAGCTTTCATAAAGCCGTTACTCACACACACCGACAAGTTGGCGTTCGTAATTTGCCCCATCGTGGACTTCACTGTAATGAAATCCTCCAAATCCGGATGCCAGTCATTGATCATAAGCATAAGCGCTCCGCGGCGGCTCCCACCTTGCTCGATTAAGCCCGTTGTATAGCTGAACAAGCCGCCCCACGAAACAGCGCCGCTTGACGATCCATTCACGCCTTTGACAATGGAACGTCTTGGTCGCAAGGAAGATAAATTGATTCCTACGCCGCCGCCGCGCGACATGATTTCTGTCATCTCCGACAGGGTGCTCATAATACCGCCGCGACTATCATGCGGTGATGGAATGACATAGCAGTTGAACAGCGTCAACTCGTCACTCGCATCCGCGCCAGCCGCGATTCGACCGCCAGGTACAAGCTTCCAATCATTCAATACATACTTGAATTTCTCGGTCCATTCTGCGCGCTTCTCAGGTGTTGCCTCGACGGAGGCCATCGCTCCTGCCAAACGATCCCACATTTCCTCAGGTGTCTTTTCTCTATTTAATGTCAGCTTCTCAACCGCAGATTCAACCGTTTCACCGCTGCGTGTCAGAACCTTCACTGTATTTCCCTCACGGCTAACAATTTCACCAACTTCTTTGGCTGGAAATTTCGGATCATCTTTGGTCAGTACGAGAACAGTGTCTCCCACTTTCGCTTGACTCGTATCTGCATCCTTCAGCGCATACCGATCCAGAAATATTTTCTCGCTCAAACCCGTCAACTTCTTACTGGTGTAGCCATTCCCCATCTTTCAAAACCCTCCCAATTAGCCGCAAATAGTGCTGCGATTTAAGATAATCCCTACAAGATCCAGAAACTGCCAATTCACAATATCTGGTATTCGTTTCTGATTATACTACACAATATTTAGCATAGACAAAGTCTAATTACCCATTGATTTTCATATCATAAAATGCTAGTTTTGACGTCCTTCATAACGTTTGGTAACGTAGAAATAGTATATCACATTTTCCAGACATATAGAACGTACGTTCGATCAAATATTTTTGTGCAAAATGGAGGGATGAATCATGTATTTTTTCAAAAATGAATTCGTTGACGCGAAGGACGTTCAAATTTCACCTGACGATCGCGGCTATTATTTCGGTGACGGCATTTACGAAGTATTTCGCGTGTATCAAGGTCAGCTTTATGAGTGTGAAGCTCATATGCAGCGATTACTGCGCACGGCGGCTGAAGTACGTCTGCAACTGCCTTATTCCAATGAAGCTTTCGTACAAATCCTGAATGAATTGATTCAAAAGAATGGCCTCAACGAGGGCACGATTTATTTGCAAATCACCCGTGGTGAGGCACCTCGCGCACATCCTTTCCCGACACAGGCGGAGCCGATTGTTCTTGCCTATAGCAACGAAGTGAAGCGCCCGTTAGCCACTATTGAGAACGGCATCAAAGCTGTTACCCAACCCGACATTCGCTGGCTGCGCTGCGATCTCAAGACCTTGAATCTGCTCCCCAACGTTCTCGCCAAACAAGCTGCGCTTGATCATGGTGTGCAAGAAGTTGTGCTCCATCGTGAAGGCACGGTGACAGAATGCAGCGCATCGAATCTGATGATTGTGAAAAACCAGACCCTCTACACGCATCCTGCGAATCACTTGATTTTGCATGGCATTACAAGGGCCGTTGTCTTACGAATCGCGCATACACTGGGCATTCCGGTTAAAGAAGAAGCTTTTACCACGGGGCAGCTGCTTCTGGCGGATGAAGCGTTTATCACAGGGACTACCGTAGAAATCACACCGCTGCTCGAAATCGATGGACAAGCCATTGGCACTGGCGCACCTGGTCCTTTAACCCAAACGCTGCAACGTGAGTTCGAGAAAACTTTTCTAAATTGAGCAGCCCCCCCCTCCAATGAATCAAACATAAACAGCCCAAGCAGCCATGCTTAATGGCTCTTTGGGCTATTCTCATCCCCTTCGAATAACGAGCACCCTATTGACGGAATCCCCATACACAATTAAACTATGGTTAATTATTATCAGCCTTGGGTTCATCACACCCAACACTTCGCTGAACAAAAGCGTTAAAGTGGTGGGAGAGCAATGCGTCCAAGCAACAAGCAAGAACTTCGAGAGGGGCAATCATGTTGAAAAAGAAAGCGGTCTTATCATTCGTTTTAACAGCAGCACTAATGGTTGTAGCAGGCTGTGGGCAGAAGTCTGAACCAACACCTGCAGCAGGAGGAGCAGCATCAGCAAAACCAGCGGCTTCAGCTTCCGCCCAAAAAACGTACAAACTTGCGATCTCGCAAATTGTGGAACATCCTTCGTTGGATGCAACACGTCAAGGCTTCCTTGCTGCACTGAAGGATGCCGGCATCGTGGAAGGCACCAATTTGAAAGTCGATTTCAACAATGCGCAAGGCGATCAACCTAATAACTTATCCATTGCTCAAAAAATAGCTTCCGCTGACTACGATCTTGTACTCGGGATTGCAACTCCTTCCGCGCAAGCAGTCGTACAGCAAGTGAAGAAAGCTCCAATTCTTTTCGCTGCGGTAACAGATCCCGTTGCAGCCAAAATCGTGCCAAATGCAGACAAGCCAGGCGGCAATGTTTCTGGAGCTTCAGATACGAACCCAATGGCGGTTGCTCAATTGATGGATTTTGTAGCTGCTAACATGCCTAAAGTGAAAACTGTTGGCCTTGTCATTAATGAAGGTGAGCCGAATGCGGTCATTATGGCGAAAAATGCAGAGCAATCACTAAGCAAACATGGCATTAAGCTCATTAAAGCGCCTGTTACGAACACATCGGAAGTGAAGCAAGCTGCACAATCCCTAGTAGGACGCGCAGATGCCTTCTTGATTACCTTAGATAACACCGTTGTTAGCGGCGTGGATGGTATCATTCAAGTTGCCAATGAAAAGAAAATCCCTTTCTTCTCGAGCGATCGCGATACCGTTGAAAAAGGGGCTTTTGCTACCGTTGGTTTCAAATACTATGACCATGGTTACCAAGTAGGTCAAATGGCAGTCGACATTCTCAAAAACGGCA
Source organism: Paenibacillus sp. MBLB1832 (assembly GCF_032271945.1). NCBI lineage: Bacteria > Bacillati > Bacillota > Bacilli > Caryophanales > Paenibacillaceae > Paenibacillus > Paenibacillus roseipurpureus. The sequence continues at coordinate 4,118,282 of NZ_CP130319.1, forward strand.
AAAAGCCAGGTGACATGAAAGTAACCGTACCTGACAAAATGGATCTGATCCTGAACCTGAAAGCCGCTAAAGCGCAAGGAATCGAAGTCACAGATGCGATGAAAAACGCAGTCAAAGATAAAGACAAAAACATCATTCAGTAAAGAGTACACACTAAAAGGGGTGAACGTCACTTTCGTTCATCTCTTTTTTTCAAAGTAAGGAGGAAAATATCGATGTTGGATTCCATAAATGGTGCCGTCGAGCTGGGTCTTCTGTATGCCTTGATGGCGCTTGGTGTTTATATCACGTTTCGAATTCTCGATTTCCCCGACCTCACGGTGGATGGAAGTTTTACAACTGGCGGTGCGATTGCTGCGATTCTGATTGCCAATGGTTACTCTCCGCTGCTAGCTTGTTTAGCTGCTTTTGCAGGTGGACTTGTGGCTGGGGCTTGTACAGGATTGCTTCATACGAAGGGTAAAATTAATGGATTGCTTTCAGGGATTCTAATGATGATTGCCCTGTATTCGATTAATATGCGCATCATGGGCAAGCCGAACATTTCGCTTCTTGGTGTAGATACATTATTTACTGCTGTGTCGCCAATTACGATTGTTCTAATTATAGTTGTCGTGTTCAAATTATTGCTTGATGCGTTCCTGCATACTGATCTTGGACTTGCTCTGCGAGCAACGGGAGACAATGCGCGAATGATCCGCAGCTTCGGTGCAAATACCCACAACACAACGATCCTAGGATTGAGCTTGTCCAATGGGTTAGTGGCGCTATCTGGCGCGCTTATTGCGCAGCAGTCTGGATTTGCTGATATCTCCATGGGAATCGGGATGATCGTCATTGGACTGGCATCCGTTATTATTGGCGAAGCGATTTTCGGTGCTCGTTCGGTTTTCCAAGCCACTTTGGCGGCTGTTCTCGGCTCCATCGTGTACCGTATCGTTGTTGCTTTAGCACTGAGAGTCGAGTGGCTGAAAGCGTCCGATTTGAAGCTCATTACCGCCATCATCGTTATTATTGCGCTCGTACTTCCTTCCGTGCAGCGTGCCATTAAGCAAAAAGCAACGGCTAAGAAACGCACAGCGGAGCTCATTGCACGCGCTTTGCAAACGAATCCTGGAGGTGAGCGATAGTGCTGCAGCTCTCGAACGTCTCTAAATTATTTAACCCAGGTTCCGCTGATGAAAAAATCGCACTGATCGGCATTCAGTTGAACTTGAATCCAGGTGACTTCGTCACGGTGATCGGCAGTAATGGCGCTGGCAAATCTACGTTGATGAACACCATCTCCGGCGTCATGACACCAGATGCCGGCGAAGTTCGCATTAACGGCGAGGTGATTCATCACCTGCCGGAGTTTGAGCGCAGCCGCTGGATCGGCCGCGTCTTCCAAGACCCCATGGCTGGGACCGCTCCTCGAATGACCATCGAGGAGAATCTCGCCATGGCGTACGCCCGCGGCAAGAAGCGCGGCCTGAGCTTCGGCGTCAACGCGCGTAAGCGCGCGTTGTTCCTGGAGCAGCTGCAGCGCCTCGGCATCGGCCTGGAAGGCCGTCTGCGCGCGAAAGTCGGACTGCTCTCCGGCGGCGAGCGCCAAGCGCTCAGCTTGCTGATGGCGACCTTCACCCAGCCGCAGATTCTGCTGCTGGATGAGCATACCGCAGCTTTAGATCCTGCGCGTGCCGAGCTGATTACACGATTGACTGATGAAATCGTCCGGGAAATGAAGCTGACCACACTGATGGTCACGCACAACATGGAGCAAGCCATTCGACTAGGCAATCGCCTCATCATGATGGATAAAGGCCGTATCATTCTCGATGTGAACGAAGAACGGAAGAAAGACCTCACGGTCGAACAACTGCTTGGGGAGTTCGAGCGCATCAGCGGGAATAAGCTGGCGGATGACCGAGTCGTACTCGGATAAACACAAATATAACGCCGTTCCTTCAACAGGACGGCGTTATTTTTTTCACCTTATCGACGCAAATTCCACTCTTCAGTACCGTACTTCTCTTGAACAAGACGATTCGTTAGCTCAATCTCATAGTCCGTCAATGCAGACTCGACGAGCTCAACACCGAGGCCCAGCGCAATCTCACGGCGGAAGGCTTCCTCCACCTCGCGCAGCGTCACTTCCTTTTTCCCCTGTGCACGCAGCAATTCGTTAATCGCCACCGCTTTCTTCAGGAAGCTTTGTTTCATCCGATCGGCTACTTTCTCATTCGAGAATCGCAGCATCCGGAATAATTGATCCGTGTCCATGTCAAGTAGAATAGAGCCGTGCTGCAGCACAACGCCTTTCTGCCGTACCTGCGCACTGCCAGCCACCTTCCTGCCTTCTACGACAAGCTCGTACCACGACGGAGAATCGAAGCAAGCAGCCGAACCTGCGGAAGCGTATTTCTCCTTTTCCTCATCGCTTGCCAACTGAACCATTTCCGCACCTAACCCTAGCGCTCGAAAGCCTTGCAGAAGCCCTTCACTCAGTACGCGGTACGCTTCCGTCACATTGCGCGGAATACCTGGGTAGTCCTCTGCCACAATGATGCTATATGTGAGCTCCTTATCGTGCAGGACCGCTCTTCCGCCTGTCGGACGGCGTACGAAACCGATCCCCTCGTTCGCGACAGCCTCCTGATCGACTTCTGCCGCCTTTTGAAAATACCCAATCGACAGTGTCGCAGGATTCCATCCGTAAAACCGCACCGTTGGCGGAACTTTGCCTTCACCATGTGCGGTCAAAATCGCTTCATCCAAAGCCATATTTTCAGCAGGAGACCGATCTCCTGTATGTATAAATCGCCATGCCGTCATCATTCGTGTACCTCATCCTTCCATTATGCCTGATTACCCAAACTACTCTCTATCATAGCATAGATACGCCACCGGTTACGACTTCCGCTCTGACCGCCTGCATAAACACTTCCATGGGAAAAGTTATGAAAGATGCTTCTATCGGACATACTAGCATGTATTCGACGTTTTGCAGGCCAATCGCAGAATCAGAACGTAGCGTATGCTTACGATGCTAGTTTTGCTACGCAAAACTTTTGGGAGGGCAAGTCCATGCGTCAACATGATCAGCAAGAGAACATCCGCCCCATTCATAAACAACTGGATATGCATATCGAAAGAGACTGGTTTACCGAGCTGGACCATCGCGTACGCGGCGGAGGGCCTTGGGACGACTGGACACTCTATCAGCTTGCCTACGAATCGGAAGAGTCGGGGCTTATTTCTAGTTTCGATGAAATGCAATGCCTGCGTCACCTAGGAACACTTGAACCGATGGCGCACCAGATCGAAACCGCGAAGCGTGTCCTGAATGAGATGCGCGGACGCGCGATATTAGCCGATGAAGTCGGACTTGGGAAAACGATCGAAGCTGGTTTGATTTTAAAAGAATACATGATCCGCGGCTTGGTCCGCAAAACGCTCATCCTCGTACCCGCTTCCCTTGTGCTCCAATGGGTGCGGGAGCTGAATAGCAAGTTCGGTATCCCTGCGGTCGCGCATAAGAAGGCGTATATGTGGCAGCAAGCCGACATCATCGTCGCTTCGATGGATACGGCCAAACGTGATCCGCATCGCGACATCGTGATGGGCTTGGAATACGATATGCTCATTGTCGATGAAGCGCATAAGCTCAAAAACAAAAAAACGACCAACTACACCTTCGTCAATGAGTTGCGCAAGAAATACTGCCTGCTCTTAACAGCTACGCCTGTACAGAACGATCTCAAAGAACTCTACAACCTCATCACGCTGCTCAAACCCGGCCAACTCGGCGGTCAAAATAACTTCAAATCCAACTATGTCGTTGGTAAGCGTACGCCTAAGAACGAAACACAGCTCCAGCAGGAGCTCTCGAAGGTAATGATTCGCAACCGTCGCGGCGACGGCGGCGTGCATTATACACAGCGTGTTGTGCGGAACATACCGCTCACCCTTTCGCCGGACGAGCAGGCCCTCTACGATGGTGTGACCCAATTCGTTCGTACCCGCTATGCCGAGAGCGCGGGGGATCTCAGCTCGATGCTCTCGATGATCACGCTCCAGCGTGAAGTATGCTCCTCGCGGGACGCGGTGTTCATTACGCTAGTGAATTTGTTCAAGAAAACCGCTGAAGACTCTCCCGTGCGCGCGAAAATATGGGAGCTTGTTGAGCTCATTCGCAGCATTAAATCGAACAGCAAAGCCGAAACCACGATGAAGCTCATTCAAGAGATTAATGATAAAGTCATAATTTTCACCGAATATCGGGCTTCGCAAGAATATTTGTTAAATTATCTCAAAGAACACAAAATCACAGCCGTGCCCTACCGAGGCGGCATGAATCGCGGCAAAAAAGATTGGATGATGGACCTATTCCGCAATCGGGTTCAAGTGCTTATTGCAACCGAGGCGGGAGGGGAGGGCATTAATCTCCAATTTTGCCACAACATGATCAACTTCGATCTGCCGTGGAACCCGATGCGTGTGGAACAACGGATTGGGCGTGTGCATCGGCTTGGGCAAAAGCATGACGTCAACATTTACAACTTATCCACAAGGAATACCATTGAAGAACATATCCTCTCCCTGCTGCATGAGAAAATTAATATGTTCGAGCTCGTTATTGGACAGCTGGACACTATCATTGAGAAAATCGAGAAAAAAGGCTCGCTAGAAACATCCCTGTTCCGCATGGTCATGGAAGCAAACTCTAGTGAAGAGATTCGCCGCCAAATCGATGAACTAGGCCATTCCTTTAGTGAAGTCAAAGCCGAGATTGAGCAAAATCCACAGTATGGCGCACAGTTCCAAGGCATCCTTGATGCAGTCGGCGGCACACAGCGTGTGGAGGTTAGACCATGAATAAACGAAATATTCATACGTTCGTCATGCGGTTTCTGGAGACGTTCGATTGTACCATTTTGGAGAAAACGCCCTCGTATGTCACCGTCAAGCTATCGCCCGAGGCCGATCGGGAAATGACGGGCCGCCCTTACTACTGGAGCTTCATTGAGCGAACTGGTGCAGTAGCTGAGACGATGACCTATAAATTCGTGTTCGATCCTGAGCAAATGCAGCTGGAAGCGAAGCCGAAGGCAGCGACGGCGACGGCTGTGAAAAGTCCTCCACCCGCAGGTTCAGGCACCGCCGGATATGGCGGTCCATCAGGGCAATCTGTTGCTGGTGAGCCAGACAGTATTCTCGGGCGGTACTTCGGCTTCGTTCCCACGACGATAACAGCCCGAGTCCCGCAAGATGAAGTCACCTTCGGCAGTCAAAGGCTGGACCAAATCTTCAGAATCGTGCGCGAGCGAGGGCGCTTTGTTCACTTATTTGAGGAACCGTTCCGCATGGGAGCCACTTATCACGCCTCCTTGGTGTACGACACATGGTTCTGTGTGAACTACAAGGTGGAACTGGCTTGCGATCGCAAACGCAGCGAAATTCACTCGCTCGCCATCCAATTGAACAGCGGTGAAATTCGCGAGCATTTTCATAAAGGGATGCTGACCAAAAGCCTCTCTCCGCAGTTGCCTGCCAACAGCCACATTTTGCCGGATACGATCTCGATCCCGAAAGCCATTAACGCTTTGGAAATGACGCTCGAGCGCAAAATCAGCACCTACGATCACCGCTGGGCCGATGATGCCAATGCAGGACACCGTACTGAAATTGATCGTGTCGAAAATTATTACAACGGACTGCTCCTCGCAGCTGATCCTGCGCAGCGCGACGAAATCGAGACACAATGCCGTAATCGCTTGCAAGAAATCGACTGGCAATACAAGCCTCGCATCGCGGTTTCGGTCATTAATGGCGGTTTATTTCACTTAAATGCCTCCCGTTATGCATCCAGAAACTGACGGAACTCGCTAAAACCTCGCAAATAGTACACAACAGGTTCTAACAATCTTTTTAAGGCATAAGAATTACAATAGACACATAGACTAACAGGTTAGCGAGAGGCAGGTGAACGAAGATGAAGCCATGGACCACTTGGACAGCCACATGTTTAATTTTGTGCAGTATAGGCTTCATGCCCCTACACACTTCAGCCGTTGACAACGTAGATGGGACAAGCCTTACCCAAGTAACAGAACCCAGCAAAGCAGCATCCCCCGCTCCTGATTCAACGGATATAACCGACTTAGCGAGAAATGCTTCCTTCGGCACTACAATTAGCAAGTGGCAATCGACGCTCGCGAAAGAGAAAGGTTTTGAAGGCTGGACAGGGGCCAAATGGAACTCCTATCCGCTAGGACCTGGCACGCACGGATGGGTTATTCTCCTCTCCGATCAGGGTCATGAAGTCGGCTACATGATCGTACATGCGACGGAATCAGGCGATTTCCGATTAACCGAATATGGGACAGGCAGCTCGCCGCTGTTCAGCTTGTCCACGTTGTATCGCTCCTTGGTACAACAAGAACTGATACCATCTACTAATTTATTTGAGGATTTTGTGCGAAATAAAAACATCCAACTGGACCGCCTATATGCAGGTACGCTTACTTCTGTTTGGAAAATAACGCTAGATAACGTGTCCTATTATCTCGATGCCAAATCAGGCGAGCTGCTTCCGCTCACCGAGGATCCCAAGCCGCACGCGACGTCCGAGATCGTCAAAGGAACAGAACTATCGGATAGTGCACTTACGATTACGCGTCCATCTTTCGATCCTTATGAGATGCTCCCTTGGATTCAAGGCACACCGCTGCCCGTGACCTCCTTAGCGGAGCTGCAAGTTGCTTTCGACCAAAATGAAGACCTAACGTACGTCATTAATCTGTACGACAATCAAGTAACGATGCCGCTGGCTATTCTGGGCTTCCAGCAATGGGCGCATGGGGACACCTACCTCACGCTTGACCATGAGGGGCCGCGATATGTGCGATTAGACGAAACACTTGGCTTTGGCAGTGTATATCCGTAAATAGGAAAAGGCCAACCCGTTGTGAACTCACAGCCGGTTGGCCTTTTTGGCTATTTCTTCGATCGTCCGAACAGCATCCGAGCCGCTAATGGCAGCATGCCGAACCATCTCGTTTGCCAATCTTCCTTGTGGACCTTTTTTGATGCTTTCGCTTGCTGCCGAACTTCCTTCGGCGTATCGATATACGTCACCACTTGCTGCGTTATGTACTTCACAAGATCATCACTCTTGGCCATACATCCACCTGCCTTTACCCCTATTCTCTCCAGAGTAAGAAGGCCTTAAACTTCCTGAAGACAGGTGGAACAGGCTCATCCACATCGGTTCACGCTGGCCGTCCGCCGCTCTCCGCGATAATTTTGTCCGCGAACGTTTTGATCGTACCACAGCCTAACAGTAATGGCTTATTGTCACACTGCAGAAGCAACGTTTGGGCATTGGTGTCCCAGGCATATTGGAAGCCTACATTCATGCTCACCACAGTGATTGTAAATTTGCCAGTAGCCGTATTCGGAATCGCAAAACCCTGTCTCCTTCCGACCTGTTGTAACGCCCTGAATACAGAAGGTGTAATCCCTCTATACATCCATGTGCTGCAAGTCGCCATAGGTCTTCTCCCCGCTTTCAATTAAGATCATTAAATTGTATGAGAGGGGAGCGGAAATCGTGCTTATTTCGGAAAAATGCCTTCTGACATCACATCGCTTGTCATATGGACGTCTAATCTTACACGCCTCGCATAAGCTAGAGTAAGTAGAGAGAGAAAGAGGTGTTTGATTCCATGTGGAAACTCATGCTCCACACCGAGCAATTCGACATTCATATGCATGAAGCTGAATTAGTCTTAAGGATTAGTATCTATGCTGGGGAACAAGCAGCCCCCGTAACCGTTCACATGAGCTATGCTGATTTAACCGAGATGCTGCATACGCTTCTGGAAATCAATCGAACCTTCCGAGGCGATATTTCGTTCTTTCTTGCTAAAACCTTGTCAGACAAGCCCCTAAGAGGCTCTTAAAAAAAGCACGCTGCTCCTGCCACAAGATTGTGGTGCGAAGCCAGCGTGCTTTTATAGTTGTATTCGGTTAGTCGCGGTTAATCCCAGCAATGGATGCTAGGAAGCGCAAGATGTATAAGAACAAGTTAATGAAATCCAGATAAATATTCAAAGCAGCCAGCGGAACAGCTTGCGGTTCAACACCGTTGCGATACTGAGCTACGTCATACAATACCCAGCCGCTGAAAATCAGAATCCCAATAAACGACCACACGAGGTTCGTGATGGACCCGAAATTCAAAAACATGCCCATCACGCTCATGAGCACAAGACCAATTGTTCCTGCGAACAAGAATCCGCCTAGGAAGCTAAAATCGCGTTGCGAACGGTGTGCATAGAAGGCCAATGACCCGAAAATCGCTGCTGTCGCAAAGAATGCGCCAGATACCACATTTGCGCCAAGCAAACCGCCGTATGCCATGATGACTGGGTACAGAGTTACACCTGAAATTGCAGTAAACGCATAGAGGAATCCGTAGCCGATATGTTTGCCGCGAATACGAATTACGATCGCTGACACCAGCATGACAACCTCTGCAATTACGAAAAGCATGATCATCGAAGGAGGAACGACCATCGCACCGATCATCGTACCAAGAAAAGACACCAAGAGTGAAATCGCAAATGTTTGAAGCACATGAGCAAAGCTGCCAGATTGCGTGACGCTAACTGTTCTATCCATGAAATCATTCAGCTCCTTAGTTCAAAAGAATTGTACAATCTATCTTATGTATTATACCTGACATTCATGAAAGCCGCTACTGGGTGACTTGTCTTCTGGTTCCAAAAACGAAATCGCCGCTCAGCACTCTATGTAAACTGAAACGGCGATTTTTATTTACTTGCTCAACGTAATTAAGCTGTGTTCCGTCATGTAAACAGCCTAACTTACTGTTACTGTCTGAGTCGTAACGAACTTCACATAGTCTGTTGTGCTTCTTGCCAGTTCTTCATCGTTCACATGCATAACTCCGTTCAAAATGTAAGGAGTCATAAATTTAGTGCCAATGAGGTTGCTCGTTGCCTGGAACGGCTTTAATAATTCCTCCATCGTGTAGCGATTGTAGCCGCTATGCTGATAAGATTGCTCAGGGCCAAACGTGGAAACTGCCAGTCCCAACTCCTTACCGCGCAGCTTATCTCCACCTTCCCCATACGCCCAGCCATAGGAGAGAACCACGTCAAACCATTCTTTTAATAACGATGGAGAGCTGTACCAGTAAAAAGGAAACTGAAGAACAATACGATCATGCTCCATCAGCAACTCCTGCTCTTTCGCTACATCAATCTTAAAATCAGGATAGGCATTGTATAACTGGTGAATAGTAACCGTGCTTTCGTTTTGCAAGGCTTGCATCCATGCCTTATTAATTCTGGAATTCTCAATGTTTGGATGGGTAACGATAACTAATGTTTTCATATCAATCTCTCCTTTGTTGTTTGTACATACAACTATTTATTAATAAAAAATATTCCTTTTGTAATAATCTATTTACGATAGGAATATTGAAAAACGATGTCTCAAAGCTTTTGTTCCAATTGACTGCCAGACTCGTAAAGCATCTTGGTCAATTGCTTGCCCGCATCCTCACCTAATACTTCCGAATAACGCTTGTATAGCTCTTTCCAAGCCTGTTTAATGACCTTCATGAGTTCTAAGCCTTCCGATGTAAGCTCAATTAATGACAGCTTTCCCTCGGTTTCGACTGAGAACTAACTCTTTATGAATCAGCTTCTCGATAAAACGGGTTATCGTTGACGGAGTCAAGTGCAGGGCTTCACCTAGTTCTTTCTGTGAAATACCTGGTTGTTCATGTACAGCCATAAGCAAAAATGCATACGTAGGAGACAAACCAGTAGATTTAAATGTTTCTTCTGCCATTCTGGTGATTGCCCTGTTCAACAAAGCCGAAGAAAAGTACATGCAATTTTGAAAGTAATCATCCAGCATAATGTTTCCTCCCTTCCGTTTCATTTGTATATACAACTATAATGAATACCACCACTTTTGTCAACTTGCTTATTACTATACGAAAAATGTGGCAGTCTCTATTCGTCCCATCCTGTTCTTCTCAACAAAAAGAAACCCTTCAAAATGAATTGAAGGGTTTCTTTCGACTATGATGCGGTCAAGAGGACTCGAACCTCCACGGGGGTAAGCCCACACGGACCTGAACCGTGCGCGTCTGCCAATTCCGCCATGACCGCGTTTACAAAAAATATAATACCATGTGACGAGAAAGCTCGTCAATCAAACTTTTGGTCTAGGGGTATAAATCCGACTCGTCCTCCGAACCCTAATACCAAAGGAGGCATGACCTATGGATAAAGATGAAATTGACGCATTAGAACCGAAATACACAGGCAATCAGCGTCATCTCACAGAGGGTGAGGCGCAAGCGATTGTGCATGACCCGAACTTCAAAAGCGAAGCTGATGAAGATATCACTGACTTGGACGCTCTTGCCATTGGACTTGCATATGGCGTGACTCGCAGGACATAGGATTAGCTTCTGGAGCCTCTCGCCATGCGAGAGGCTCCTCGCATTTTCACCCAAATTCCCCCAGGTACTCTCTACGCTTCGCCATTTCAAGCTCATATAGCTGACCCGATGCCAATATAGCCTCATAAACCGTTCTGCCGATCCCATACCCCAGTGCCGTTGCTGTACCTGCATAGCGGTGTGTTTTTCCCTTGCCCGTTGCAGCAATTAAAACAGCATCCGTACTCGTTCCCGTTGCAATTTGTCCGTTGATTGTAGTATTCAGATCTTGAAGCGCCGCTGCTTTGGCTTCTGTAGCCGTAATGACCGCGTTCACCATCGCAGCATCGGTCAAATGTCCCTCAATAACAATGATCGTGTTGATTGTGCCTGGATACAGAGAGGTTGACGGCAGTACCGCACCAGCTCTTGCTTTATTGCCAAGTCCTACGGTCACCCAAGCAGCGACACGAAGCGAAGCTTCCGCACCTTCCTCAATTCTAACCAGATCCCCGTATTCGTCCTCCAGCGGCCAGGCCATTTCCTTAAATCCTACATCCTGTACCCATGCTGCGGTAAGCATGCCTGCTGTATCATGCGGATTCATCCCTTCTCGTGCGATGAACGCCTCCATTTCCACAGCAGGATCGTCTTCGTTATACGTCTTGTCCACTTGCCGATTCATCAGAAACCGATGATGACCGAAGCCGCCCCCCCATGGAGAGGAATTTAACGTTCGCAGTGGATTTTCACTCGAAATTTGCAAATACTGACCATAGGGCGATTGAACCTGCTTCATTGCCACGCCAGCTATCGTTGTAGTTACACCCTCACTCTGTCTCATCGGACAGATCGTCAGGGGCTACCGTCTCCTGAGGCAGCATGAAAGCTGGCGGCCTTTCATTCTCATAGGGCTGATAGACGTAGCCGCGGGCGAGCTTGACCACTCTACGATTTTTTTTGCGAATAAGGACCGTCTCGTCATCCCAAGCAACGACAATCCCTCGAACATCATTTGTTGGGCTTACATCTCTAATCACGCGCAGCAGCGTGCTCTCCACGCGGTATTGGTCCAATTGTTCCTCCGAAATCATCTATGTAGCACCTCCATGGCATCTTCCTTTATTATCTTCATCTCTTCATTAGCATACACCAATTTGCAATTCGGTGAAACGTTACATAAAATCGCAGAGCTTCGGATACCTTAACAAAAGAACGAATGACAAGACTTCGAGTGCAAGATCAGTTAGGGGTAAAGGCACCTTTTGCCTACCGTAAGGGAGGACTGTACAATGGAGAAAAGAACCTATTATGTTAATGTAGGCACGGGAGAAGTGCTTGAAGATAGCACAGCACTTGATTATGAGTTTGAAATTTCAGCAACGGATGATGACATCGCCAAGTTGCAGGAGCTTTTTGAAGAAACGGATAATTCTTCTCAAGGCAGTTATGCAACCTCTTGGCTTCCTTGGAAAGTCTACTACTCGAATGAGACGAATCAGGAATATGATTATTATTTAACCGAAATATATCGAACATTGCATCGTTTAGGTTCTGAACAAACCAAGCGGCATATCGAGACCATGCATGTTTTAGAAAATGGGATTTGATCTGCACATAAAAAAGGCCAAGAATTCACGTGGAATTCATTGGCCTTTTCCCGTATATAGTGTTCCTTAGCTTACATGTTCCTTCGAATCATTCGTTTCAAACCAGAAATCAAGGACTTTGCTAGACATCACGCGTTTCTTGATATAATCCGCTTGCGCAACAGAGAACTGCCCTTCCCATTCAATCGTAAGCTCCGTGCAGAGTTTCACGATCGTTAACAACTCGGACCAGGCCACATAGCGCTTATACCAGAAGAATTGTGGGTGTTCAATCATATACGGATACAGATCGTCAAACTCTGTATGTTTACAATCAAGCGCACGTTCAAAGTGAGTCTTCGCTTCCCCAAGCTTTGTCATGAAATAGTCAATGGAACCATTTTCGATACCCATAGATGTCAGCCTCCTCTCCTACCTTGTAAACATTATAATGGATAAATTGGTTTCAGGGAAGATACTCGCAAGATGTAAAATCAGTCAAAAGTGATTTGCCCATTATCGAGCGAAGCAATGCGTGCCAAAGACTCCACGCGAATGCCGCGTTCGCGAATCGATTTACCGCCATTTTGGAATAGCTTCTCGACGACAATCCCCACTCCGACAAGCTCTGCTTCCGCTTTTTCCACAATACGAATTAAGCCGCGAGCTGCATCGCCATTCGCAATAAAATCATCGATCAGCAGGATGCGCTGCCCTTTGGATAACAAATGGGAGGATACCATAATATCGGTGACAATTCCTTTTGTAAAAGATGGAACACGCTCGCTATACGTATCTTGATCCATCGTCAACGTCTTCTTTCGACGGGCAAAAACCATAGGGACACCTAGCTGCAACGCTGTTGTATAAGCTATTGGAATGCCCGATGATTCCACGGTCAATACTTTATCCGGCTTCGTTTCACGGAATAATCTTGCGAACTCTTTGCCCATTTCCATAATCAGCTCGGGATCAACCTGATGGTTCAAAATCGCATCAAGCTTGAGTACTTGATTGGATGCAACGATGCCGACCTCTAAGATCCGTTTTTTCAATAATTCCATGAAATCAGCCCCCATAATCGCTTCTATTATGAGTAAGTTACCATATTGATCCTGCTTGTTTCAAGTCCAAGATGAAAATATGGGAAAGGTTGAAACTTTTTAGCCTTCCCGCGTGTCTATATAGTATAGGGTTTCCAGACAATTGGGATTCGTTCTAGAATTGCTCACATTTGGGCATAGAGATGCATTGAAAACCTACGATAAAACAGTATGATTAATCTTATCCTATATTTGAGCGTGTTACGACATTTCGGCGGAAAGGAAAGATGGCAATGAACAACCCTCTTAAACCCATACTCACCCTCTGTGTGCCTGTTGCATTTGCTTCATTCTTGGTCGCTGGATGCCAACAATCATCTGCTCCTGCAACTAAACCAACAACTGATGTTTCAACACATATACAAGCTGAGCTTCCGATGGAAACGACACCGCCTGTCGCGGCCATCCAAGCACCATCCACTTCACCTGCAACAGAAGACACAACGAAGCATGAAGCACAGGTGGCAGGCATAACGAAAGTAGATCAACCTGATTTCAACCAAGCTTATACCACGCCTAAACCGAGCGCGAAACCAAAGGTAAAAGCGGAAGATGCCTATCAGCAAGAAAAGCCTACCCTGATGGGGTTGAAGCTGGGAACAGCCAAAGACACCGTGTTGGAACGATTCGGCAAAGCCAAACATCAATTCACCATGGAAGAAGACAATATCGAGGTGTTTGATTTCACGGATTTCTCCGTTGGTTTCAATCCGAAAGGAACACTTGAATTCGTTGACGTGCATTCCGTTGATATTGACCCAGGGCTCCATGGCCTGCGTTTAGGCCAGAGCGTACAAGAGGCACTTCACATTTTAGGCAAACCAGATACGAATTCCACCTATGTGTTAGCTTACAAAGCGCAAGGAACGCTGCTCAAACTGGATATCGACCCGCATGATAACAAAATTCAGTCCATTAAGCTATTTGGTAATAACTAATTACTATTCAAATAATCGAACTAATAACGAAAGACCTTGAGTTCACCGTCGTGGTGATAATTCAAGGTCTTTTTTTAGATTTATCACGTCGAAGGACGACAATGCGATGGTTACGAAACCTGATGTAAAGGAAGACGCCTAGTCCCCCAAGAACGACTAACGCAATAAGAAATACGCCTAAATAAGTATGGATGAGCGGAAGTAAATGATCCAGATTGTTGCCGATCACGCGGCCAAGAGTTAAAAAGATGGAACACCACAGCAGCGCACCCGTTCCCGCATACAGGATGTATTTATAAAATTTAACCCCGCTAACGCCCGACAAATAGCAAGTAAAATGCCGAACACCAGGCACGAAATAACCGAAAAATACGGTCCATAAGCCATACTTTTTGAACCAGCCTTCTGCCCGTTCGATGCGGCTTGGTGTCAACTTCACCCATTTGCCATAGCGATGGAGAAATGGCTTGCCTACACGATGACCGATCACATAGCTGACCGTCATCCCCGTCATGGTGCCCGCGTAGATCACGGCCAACGTTGGTCCAAATTCAAAAGGCCCGCCGAGGGCAGTCAGCGATCCAATGAACACCATGAGCGTTTCATCTGGAATCGGGACGCCAATCATACCGGCAGACAAGATCACATATAAGGCAATATAACCATAATGACTAATGAAATCAAACAAAAAATCCTTCACACCAACACTCTCCTGCTTATGACTTACCAGGTAAGCCCCTCAGATGAGTTCTCGACAAATGGGCGCTCACGAAGTTACAGTCATGCATGCTTGTTCACAAACATACCTTGTACTATACCAAATGAAAGAAAGCGAGGCAATATATGCGACATGCACAGATTGTCCGTGTAGCCTTCACCTATATTGGAACGGTTGTCGGGGCTGGCTTCGCTTCTGGGCAGGAAATTCTCCAGTTTTTCACGCGATACGGCTCGCTCGCAACCTTAACGATCGCCCTATCGACATTGTTCTTCATCTGGATCGGCATTCAACTTATGCTTATGGCGCATGACTTGAGGGCAGAATCCTATGAGGATTTAAATAAGGTGCTGTTTGGTGAACACATCGGCAAATGGATTTCACTATTCATGATGGTTGTCTTGTTCGGGATCACAACGGTGATGTTAGCAGGGGCTGGAACGGTGTTTGAAGAGCAGCTTCACCTGAGCTATACAACAGGATTGATTGTGACCTTGCTGCTCTCCTATTTCATTTTAACGCGAGGCATTAAAGCGATCATGACCGTTAATTCGATCGTCGTTCCAATTATGCTGCTTTTTAGCGTTGTCATCGTTGTTTATACGTGGCACTCCCCGGCATCTGGAAACTGGCTGAGAATTTCCAGTGATGACAGCCTGCTGAGCATCTGGTTCGCCCCGTTTCTATACACAGCCTTCAACTTAGCCATGGCGCAAGCTGTTTTAGTACCGATGGGAGGGGCGATTCGTGATCGATCCATCCTATATTGGGGAGGACTGCTCGGCGGGGCAGGGATCGGACTGCTTTTACTAGCTGCCCATTATGCGTTATCCGCCCAAATGCCTGGCATTGCTCAATTCGAAATTCCAATGGGCAACATTATGACCAAGCTCGGATACTTACCGCAAGTGGCTTATTTGCTCGTCATTTATGGTGAAATATTCACCACCTTCATCGGAGACGCTTACGGCTTATCCATGCAGTTGCAGCAGCGAATCAAGGTGCCGCCTAAACTGATCTTGATTAGTATACTGATCCTCAGTTATGTCATCAGTCATATTGGCTTCAAGACGTTATTGTCGGCGCTATATCCGCTATTTGGCATCATAAGTGTGGTTTGGCTCGTGCTGATGATCTGGCGTAATCGCCGCAGTGCGTTGTAACGTATCGATTGGAAGAAAACTGAGCACGACAAGTAATCGAATGAACAACATCAACATGCCCATCGCACAAATCACAATCCCAGTAAGCAGATATCCCCAGTGGAAATTAGCAATTTCCGTATGATCACGCCCTACCGCTACAAGCTCTGCAATTAATAATAGAAGGCCGATAATAAATAATCCGACAACAGAGAAATCCAAGAACGTCCAACGTGAGAAATACGTAACGGCAATTTCAACCTGACTGACCGCTCGCGGTGAGGCGGCTTGTTGGCGCCATAACTGATGAACTGACCAAGCTGTGTAGAAGCCAGCTCCTGTGACGAACAGACCGACAATTCCACCTAATATGGCTAAAAATAAATGCATGTGGAACCTCCTTTCATCTATACGATCATGATTAGTGCCGACGTAAACCAAATATCAAGACTAGTGTTAATCCAAAACTAAGGAATGGCAGCGCATAAAGCAAGGGAAATAACACAGCCTTCGGAAGCTTCATGGCTGGCAGCCATAAATAATGCAAGTGTTTCCGAGTCGCTTCAAGGCCGTCTTGATCTCCGCTATTGGCGCGCAGGGTATCTGCAGAAGTACCCTCATTCCATTGAATTTTCCCTTTTTTCCAGCCAACCTGATACGAAATTTCTCGATGTTCCTTCTTCTTCTCGTTACCTGTCTCCATGTGATCTGCCTCCCTTCCCCGCATTCTATACTTGTATGGAAAGATGACCAGGAATTACTCGCTTCGCGGCGTCGCGAACATGCTTATGGCATGTAAACAGTAATATTTGATGTCGGGTACTTAGCTCGCTAAGGACGCGTAAGCAGCTTTCCATACGTTCCTCATCGAAATTCACCAAAATATCGTCCAACACCAAGGGTAAAACGGCTTTCCCAGCATACTCCTCTACAAGAGCAAAGCGCATTGCCAAGTAGAGCTGCTCCGCTGTTCCCCGACTAAGTTGATTCGTTTCCACCACCTGCCCATTAGCCCTAACTGCCAGCAATCGTTGTTCACCGAAAGGCGCTTTAACAGCCGTGAAAGCTCCATTCGTCATCGTGCCAAAATAAGCGGACGCTCGCAAAAGCACACCAGGTTGACGCTCCTGTTCGTACACATCGCGAGCTTTTTTCAAAAGCTGGGCTGCGAACGAAACAACCGCATATTGATGTACTTGCTGCGAGATCGTTGTGCGCAGCGATTCCGCTTGCAAGCGTTGATTGGCTGCTTCTTCACCTTGCTCCAACTTCTCAATCTGACCCGTAAGCTTGCCGATTACTTCTCGTATGGCATTCGTTTGCGTGATCATTTCTGAGAGATTCAGCTGTCCCTGCGTCACAAGCTGAGCAAGCTCCTCTTCACCGTGCGATTCCAGCAGGTCGATCATACTGGCCATCCCTGACGCGCTGACAACACATTCAAGCGAGGCTTGCAGATGACTGGCTTCCTCCTCAAGTTTCTGGCGTGCCACCTCTTCCTCTTCCGCAATTCGCAGTCCTTCCCCATCACGAACAGAAGCTTCTGCAAATAGTTGCTGCACACGGGAATCGATTCTTTGCTGCTGTCCCGCCACAAGTTGAAGCGCATGCTCCGTTTCTACAAGTTTTTGCTGGGCCTGCTTTTCCTCGGAAAGGACGCGAAGTTGATTTTGTTCAGCTTCTTTCCAACGTTTCAACGCGAAAATAATGTCTTGTGAATGGGCTGGTAAACCAAGTAACTCACTTACGCCTTCTTCAAAATCATGGATCGCCGCTTCAAACGCATCGTATTTCGCCTTCATCTTCTGCAGGTGCCGCAGTCCTTCTTGGGCTTGCTCAATTACTTGAAGCGTCTCGGTTAAGGCCTCCGTCGATGGATGATCACCCACGCCTAATTGCTGAAGCCAAACTTTCCATTCCATCTGCAGTTGTGCAGCCTCGTTCCGAAACTGTTCCGCGAATTGATTTCGCGCATGGAATTGCTTCTGAAGCGATTGTCCGTGTTCCCTCATGTCACGCAACTTCTCAAGCTTCCTGAGCTGCTCATTGTAGTGATGCTTGCTCAGTTCAGCTTCTCGAAACCATGCCTCTATGTAAAAGTGCAGCTCTTGCAGGGCAATTTGAGGCGTATTTCTTCCCTCTCGACTCGTAGTGACTGCCACTTCCTGCAACGCAGTCGTATTCATACGCTGCTGACGCTGGTATTGACGAACTCTTTCCTGGATGCGACCTTCCAATTGCTTCAGTTCTTGCTCTAACATTGGATTCTGAACAAGCGCCGTAGTCACAGCAGGCATGGCTCGTGTGGCGCGTTTGCCTTCATCTTGCCTCCCTGTCAACCAGAAGTAAGCGGTGATTCCCGCTATTCCTAGAAAGAGGGCACCTGCAGTGAACCAAGTCGTCTGCCAGCCCACAATCAATGGGAGTAAGATCGCTAATAAAATTAACATCATGAGCAAGCGCGAACGCATTTGACGCGCAGCGGCTCGACCTGCTCGCGCAGTCTCTTCCAAGCTTTGCTGGAATTGCCCTTGCTCGGCTTGCCGCTCGGCTTGATGAGCAAGCTGGCTGCCTACTACCTGCCACCTAGCATAGTCGTTGGCGATTTGCTGGACCAAAGAGGTCGGATCATCGAGCATCCCTGGGGCTCCATGCATCGCTTCCCCCTCCATGCCCAGTCGAAATTGCTGGCACTCGGTTTCTAATGCATCCACGTTCTCTTGCCAACGGGCAAGCTGCTCCTGCAAATTTTCGAGTTCTGCACGGATGCGATGCTCCTGCTCCGCGCTTTGGCGGAATTTCTCTTTATAGATGCGAATCTGCTCACGCAGGGCAATCGTAATAGGGAAAGAGCTTACTTCGTGCTCATTCCATTGCACATCTAAATTAGACAGAAGTCGATCGATCTGTGCACGTTGATGTGACAGCTCTACGTCAAGTTGATCTCGCTGGCGTTTATGTTCATCATAGGTCGCGGCTTGCGCAAGCCAATGATTCAGCTCGACCTGATGCTGAAGCAGCGCAGGCTCCAAGGGGAGCGCTGCCAGCTCGCCGCGCAAGCTGTCCAGCCCCAGCTGCAGCTTGTCGCGCTCCGCCTGGAGGCGCTCCTGCTCGCTCTCGAGCGCTGCCAGCCTTGCCGCAGCCTGCGCCGGGAAACCCGGCCGGGCCGGCAGGCCCTCCAGCTCGCGGCCGATCTGCCGCAAGCGGAGCCAGCCGCTGCGCGCCTTGCCGGCCAGGCCGAGCCTGTGCAGCTCCGCGCGCAGCGCCTCCTGCTGCCCCTCCAGGGCAGCAGCGCGCGCCTCCGCGGTGCGGCGTTCTTCCTGCAGCCGATCGTAGTCGGCTGCTCCGTCTCGGCTGCGGCGCAGCGCTTGCTCCAGACCCTCGAGTTCCCTCAGGAGACGGTTCATCTCCTGAGTGCGTCCGCGAGGTCTGTACAAGCTGTCGGCCTGCGCCGTCAGCTTGCGCTCGGCCTCCATAATGGCCGAGCCGCTTACCCCAAGCCCAGCGCTATACAGATAGCCGCTGAGCTCGTCAGTCTGCAGGGTGCGCAGCTCCTGCAGCTCGGTTAAACCAAAAGCGAACAAGCTGCGGTAGAGGTCGGCCGAGAGGCCGCCCAGCAGCGTGTTCAGCAGCTCTTCGCCGCCGGTAGTGCCGTCGGCGAGAGTGACCTTCACGAGCCCCGCAGAGGCTCGTCTGCCGCCTGCGGCGGGGGCGTCGAAGCGCTCGACGCGAATGCGCTGCCCCTGCTCATCGAGCAGGGTTAGCGCGCCGCCATGGGCGCCGCCGCCCAGCGGCTCGTAGCGCTCCGCGCGGTTCGTCCGCGTCGGGAAGCCGAACAGCACCGCGCGGACGAAGCCCATCAGCGTGCTTTTGCCTGCTTCATTCGCGCCGTAGAACAAGGCAAGTCCGCTGTCGGTGTGCCATTCCCGATTCCGAATATGGCCGAATCCATCGATATGAATAGCGACAATTCTCATCGCGTCGCCCCCCCATCTGCGGTTAGCAGATCTGCGGCAAGCACTTCTGCCGCGCGAAGCCATTCACGCAGCTGCTCGGATGAGGCTGCGGATGGATGGCCTGCCGAATGGGGCAGCCCCTGCAACGCCGCTAACGCTTCATCCGCGAACGCTTGCAAGGCAGCATCATCCTGTCTTATCGCTGCTGCATAGCGAAGAAGATCGCCTAAGAAGCTCTTCTCCTCCAGTGTTGCTGCCCAATCCAATTCGCCAGATGTCCCATCTTCAACAGATTCAATCCATACGAAGCTGCTCATTTCAATTTCTTCTTCTCTTAGCTCATCGATAAGCTCCTGAAGCGTTTTCCCTTTGCGCAGCCGCTCATGCAGCTCACTTCGGCCTTCCAAGTGAATGCGGACGATCACGTCGCGCCCCGCTGCATCACGACGCAGCCGATCTATGACATCCCCGATGGCATCTCGCAATTCTTGTTCCGTACGGATTTCGGTGATTGACATTCTCTCTTGATACCACCGCACCGCGTCCAGTGCATGAAAAGTTAAGTGGGCCTGCCCGAAATCGTCCAACTCGACGAGATAGCAGCCTCTAGGACCTGTCTCGCGAACGCTTCGCCCTTGAATGTTCCCTGGATATACAATCGCGGGTCGTTCATGCAGGACTTGTCTTGTGTGAACGTGGCCCAATGCCCAGTAATCCATGCCCGCGGCAAGTAAATCCTGTTTCGAGCACGGCGCATAGTTGTCATGAGCTGGATCACCATCCACATTGGTATGCAAGAGTCCAATTTGCGGAACATGCGCCTGTCCTCTTTTGAATTGGAGCGCCAAATTCTCGGTTTCAGCCGCTTTCCTGTACGAAATACCGTGAATCTCCGCAACGATGCCGCGCCCATCTTTGGCCACCTGAATCGTTTCCACCTCATGGGACGCAAAAAAATGAACGTCTGCCGGCCAAACCAGCTTAGCGGCACGTCCATCCTCGGGGTCATGGTTTCCATGTATGATATAGACAGGAATGCCTTCTGCCACTAATTGCTCTGCTGCCTTCTGAAACCGAATCTGCGCGCGCAGTGAGCGATCCGAGGCATCATAGACATCCCCGCTGATAAGTACAAAATCAACCTGTTCTCTAATCGCCAGCGCGGCCAGATCCTTCAGAGCTTCGAATGTAGACTCCCGAACTGTCTGTCGAACCCGTTCAGGAAGCGCCGACATGCCTTTAAATGGACTATCTAAATGCAAATCGGCCGCGTGGATAAAACGCAATCGCTTCATAGAACGCCTTCCTTTATTGAGTTTATCACGATTCGTCTGACTCATCTTCCTCGGCTTGCTTATTCACGTCATAACGTTCATACACGCTCTTCAACTGACGCAGCACACGGTTCAAGGAATACGTCTTCTTCGCCTTCTCCCAAGCTGCTCTTGCCAAGTTATAACGGAAGCTAGGGTCAATGACGACTTTCTCCAATGCGTTACTTAGTGCCATGGCATCGCCTACTGGAACTAACAACCCATTGTGTCCGTGTTCGATTTGCTCTGCTATGCCCCCGACATCGGTTCCGATTAATGCCAGCCAACACAGCGCAGCTTCCGCAAAAACAGATCCGAATGCTTCCGCCCGAGAAGGCAGGACGAACACATCAAAAAACGGCATGAATTCTTCCGGATGAAGCATGTAGCCGTAAAAAATCGTGTCTTCATAAATATTGTGTTGAATCGCCAGCTTTTCCAGTTCTTCGCGACTCGGGCCGTCGCCAATGATATGCAGCACGAAGGGGTGTCCCCGCTTCTTGAGTTCGCCGCAGGCAACCAGCAAGGTATCCAAACCTTTCGCCGGCACTAGACGGCATACGGTAATGAATTGTGTCACTTGGTTTTCATGAGAAATCGGTCGGAACCGCTTCTCATCAAATCCGTTCGGAATGACCCCAATGCGTTCGCTGTCTTGCACGTACTCGCCAATATACTGCTTAAAGGAATTCGACACCGTAATGATTTGGTCCACTTTTGCTTCCAATTCCCCATAGATTTGGGTCAGGAATTGATGCTCTACTCCGTTTTCCACAATTCGTCCATTCAGAATAAGCTCTCGCTCAAAACTGGAGTGTATCGTAAGAATCACTGGCGTCTGCGGAAACACTTGTTTCATGACAAGCGCCGCGATCGGATGATGCGCATGAATAATGTCATATTTCTTCGAAATTCTGAGCTTCGTCCACCAGACGTAATCTTTATAGGTTTGGATATATTTATCGATAATCGGATTTCCCGCATATTTGCGCCAATCGAATGTGATGAAGTTTACATCCTCCGAGCCTTTGCCGCGAATCCGCTTAGGTAGCGAAAATAGTTCCATTTCCCAGCCTTTTTTATTAAACCGTTCCAAAATATAGGGAACCATGGATGAAACCCCGCCCGGTTGTTCCGGCGGAAAAAACAATGCTTGCAATATGTTCATTGCATGAGCCCCTCTCCCAAATCCTTGAGCTTACCATCTTATTGTAACGTTTGTGCGTCGAATAGAAAAGAGAACAGAACTTTTTTCCGATCAAATGTTCTATCTCTCCGTCACATTTTCCTTTATAATAAAGTTTACGTTTGACGAATGTCGAAAAACAAAACTTCTTAGGAGGACACATGAACACCACTGACCTGCTATTTGGAGAGTTATCCTCCTTTCTATCTCAAGCGATAATCGTCGTCATCGTTGCAATCATGTTCGTCATTTCGCTCCGTTTATTTTTGGACCGGCGGAAAAAAGGGTATATGTCGATGACTATTTCTCTCCTATTTGTCGGTATATATGCATTACTTCACCTCTATGTCTTGTTTCAAGACATCCATACGAGCTTAACCAGCTATGCCTTACAGATGTTAAAAATAATTTCTTTCGTACTTATAAATATGGGTATTTATCAATTATATAATCGCACAAGTCGTAAGCAGTATATATTTTTCTACGGATTAATCATCATGGGCTTTGTCGTTTCTGTGCTCCACTTCAGTGTCCCGAATCTATATTCGGGGACGGAGCAGCAGCTCCGTTTACTTCAGGACATCGGTCTTGAACTTTACGTATTTGTCCTTATTTTTCTCTGCTTCTATATGATTCCGCCTTACATCGGCCAGCAGTTGAAATACCAAATGGCGCTCAAGGTCTACTTCTTCTACCAGTCCGTCCATCTCGTGAATGCGTATATGTACAACGATGACCAACATGTGCTTACTTTCGCAGTAAATGTACTGCCGATCGTCTATTATTTTCTGCTTTTCATGCTCCTGTTCGAGCGGGTCGTCGAGCTTATGCAAGCCATCTATAACTCCTCCATCACAGACGGGTTAACTCGTCTCTATAATCGCAAATTTTTCTATAACCGTGTGACTCAGCACGTACAGCGTCAAATGCCCGTCTATATTTTGTTCAGTGATATCGATAATTTCAAGAAATTGAATGATACGAAGGGGCATCAAATGGGCGATAACGTCCTTAAACAAGTGGCTCAAATTATGAAAGAAGAAGCGGAAGAATGCGGAATCGCTGGACGTTATGGCGGGGAGGAAATGGTCGTTATGGTTTCCGACCCTAGTGTCAAAATGGATGCCTTCGCAGAACGAATTCGCAGCCGAATCGAGAAAGAGACGATCGTAACAGCCAGCATTGGCTACAGCAAATACAAGAACGGTTTAAGCGCCGAAGAGTTGATTAAGCAGGCGGATGAAGCGATGTATCGTGCCAAAACGACCGGAAAGAACAAAGTCGTGAAGTATGCCTAAAGACGTTCCGCCACATACAGGAAGTAACGCAAAAGAGGAGCCGCCGAGGCTCCTCTTTCACATTACTCATGACCTTCTGCGTAATGCTCCTTGCAGAATGCTTCCACAACCGCCACTTCATCTTCTTCTAGATCAAAATCCAGATAGAGCTCGGTCGTTTTCTCAAACAACTCATATTTTAATAGTTTAGACTCATCTTCGGTTACATTGTAGATCGCCCGAATGTACAGCCCGCTCTCCGAGTAGAGCTCATCATCTTCCTCGACATCAATGTCGATTAAGAACTCATATCGCTGCCCTGCCAAGATCCCGAATGGATCCTTGATTAGCTCAACTGTGTAGCTAGTAATCGTAAACATGGTACCGCCCCTTTCTCTTCTGCACCTGTAAGTATACCTGATGTTCGCACAAAAGAAAAAGTACACATTCTGCAACACTTCTATCTGCTATTCTTTGCTTGCTTATAAGTACATGTATCACATAATCATTCATCTTGCTTAACTGGAGCTGGTGCTTGTTCTTGACTAACTTGCGCCTTCTTGGCGGACGTCCAGTTTCTTGGGTTGAGATAGCTGCGGTATTTCTTCGCTACTTCCTTACCTAGCAAGAGCCCTCCCGTCCAGAAGGTAATCTCGCTGAAGATAAGCAACCCAGTAATCCAACCCGTTATACGTGCACCAGAATGAACGAAAAACGGTATCGTAAATGCACTCAAGAATGCGATGGTCGATAAGATGAGCAAGCCGATGCCAAGCTTTTTCCCCAAGATGAACCTCTCCTTTCGTTTCTTATCCAATCTCTTTGATGCGATCGTCTTACTATCATACTTACGGTTTCTGTTCCTTTTAGTTTCAATTATTCCTGCTGATGAAATATAATCTAATTTCTCTTGTACCATTTTAACAAAACCTTCATCGGTGAGTGATTCAACGAAGTAGAGACCCATATCCATTGAAGCCCCCTTCTGCGGAATAGGATTACAACCCGGAAGGCAAAGTTTCTGCATGATCCACTCCGGGAACGGTAAATAATGAACGCCGATAGCCCCATTGCCATCTTCATAATTCACACCCGTATGATGCGCTTGGCACAAGATAAGCTGGTTCCGAATATCATCAACGGTTGTGATTGGCAGATTTCTCAAAAGACGGCTGTAACCGTATACATCCCATTCCAGTAAGAACTCTTTCAATAGATTGAAGTCTACGATCGTTCGGAATTTATACTCTCCTGCCATATGATGGGATTGCAAGTTCTCTGTCCCTTTGCAAATGTAGCATTGATAATGACCATCCGCTTCTAAGCGTCTCTTGGCTGCCCTGAACTCTGCCGACTCTTCGCGCATGCCATGATCAGGATTAATGTCGATTACTTTTATCGTGTGAACTTCTGCATGTACAGCAATGATATGGTTTTCTTCGATACTCACTTGTTATCCCTCCCTTCTAGCTTTGGATGAAATAGTATATTCATAGAGTTATGAAACTCTTGGACACCCTGGACATCTTATCATCGCTTTCGGGTTGGATGAACATATAAAGAGGTAAGGGGATATCCCCTTACCTCTTTATGTGTTCATTACTCGCTAATGCATCTAAATTCCGTTGAATTTGAGCTAGATGCACTTGCACATGGCGAATGAAGCCTTGGAACAAATCCGAGATCGTCAATTCCTTGCCTTGATTAAGCCCTTTACGCTCCCACTGATCATCCGTCAATCTCTCATAGAACAGCGCGTTATACGCGAGGACAGCATCGAAGGCTGCTAGAATATCCTTGAGATCGGATTGATTTGCTTTCGTACTCGACACCCAGGCATCCTGCTCATACAGGAGGAAAGCTTGGCTGTTTTCGGCCACGATGCTGCGAATACGCACGGAATGAACGAAGCTGGCATCCACGAGATGCGACACCACTTCTTTCACACTCCATTTCTCAGGCGCTTGCTTCCATGCCAACTGTTCTTCGGATAATCCAACCAGACGCTGTTTAATGAGCTCCGATGTCGCTCGGTATAAATCAATTTGAACTTTCGTCGTTTCACTCACGACTTATCCTCTCCATTCCTGCAAAATGTCTTCGGTATGCTCCCCTTGCAATGGCGGTTTCCGATAGATTTGAAAATCGTAATTCGAAAACTTAACGGGATAACCCACCGTTGTAGTTTGGGTGTTATTAGGCAGCTCAAGCTGATGCAGCAAGCCGCTTTCGGTAATTGCAGGATCGTTCAAAATATCCTCAAACGTATTGATTGGCGCACAAGGAACACCCCTCTGATCAAAAATAGTGAGCCATTCATCCGCCGTTTTCCGACTGAAGGACGCCTGCAGGGAAACCGCCAGCTCTTTCTGATGCTTCGCCCGCAGCGTCTGATTCTGGAACCGTGGATCGTCCGCTAACGCGGGCTGCTCGACCGCATCCACAACCTCACGCCACAGCTTCTCGTTACCCGCTGCGATCACGAAAGGCTTATCGCTCCCGCGATAGCCTTGATACGGCGCATTGCGCGGATGCGCGCTGCCCAGTCTCCGAGGCGCAACACCGTTGCCGTAATACTCGCTCGTTTGCAGCGCCGAGATCCCCAGCACGCTCGCCAGCATCGAGCAATCGATATAGCTGCCCTTGCCGCTGATCGAAGCTTGATGCACGGCGGCCACGATCGAGTAGGCACCGTAGAGTCCTGCTACGAAATCAGCGACAGGAACTCCGCATTTCACGGGCTCTCCCTCTTCCTCGCCGGTTACGCTCATCAATCCGCTGATCGCTTGTATCGTGACGTCGAAAGCGCCCTTTTGCGCGTAACGCCCTGTCTGTCCATAGCCCGAAATCGAGCAATAAACGAGCTTCGGATTGGCTTCTACCAGCCCCTCGTAATGCAAGCCGAATTTGGCCAATACGCCAGGACGATAGTTTTCGATTATGACATCCGCTTGCTTGCACAAATCGTGCAAACGAGCCAGCTCTGACGGATCTTTGAAATCAATCACAATGCTGCGCTTATTGCGGTTGAGTGAACTGAAATTGGCGCTGTATCGCGCGCCATCTTCCTGTGTAAGAAACGGCGGCCACTCCCGCATACTATCGCCGACATCGGGTCGTTCCACTTTCACGACATCCGCACCTAAATCTGCAAATAGCATCCCTGCAAAGGGTCCCGCTGCAATTTGCCCAAACTCAAGAACTTTTACACCGCTTAGCGGTCCTTGGCCCTTCGTATTAATGCTCATCTTCTCTTCGCTCCTCTGGCTTGGTCGTTAGAGATGGCATGCTGTCATCAATGATAAACCGCCTCCGCATTATCATGCTTCGTGATTACATCGCGACTGCTGCCCGTTGCTACATCATGAATATGTCTCGGCTGTTTGCCGATATCGGTCCCATAAATATGAATCGTGATCGCCACCTCATCAAACGGGTTGGCAACGCCATGGATATCATAATCAGGCGGATAAACGAACGAGATATCGCCCTGCTTCGCTGTAACCTCACCGACTTCGCGAACCTCATAGCGAGGAAATGCACCTTCCCCATGATCGACACGGCGATACCGTTTCTCCACCACAGATCCACGATAGATGCCCACGAGTCCCCAGACGAGGTGATCATGCACAGGCGCAACTTGACCCGGCCCCCAGACGAAAGCGATCACGGAGAACGCTTCATTCTGCGGTTTATACAACAAATACTGCGCATATTTCCCAGGCAATGATACCTGTAAATCTTTAGGAAGCAAATGCTTATTCTCTAACAGGTTCTGCAAAAGCGGCTTCACACCCTCAATGATCGAACGATCATCGTGCTTCTCAGCCAACACAGCCCCTATATCCTTTTCAAGTTGATGAAATAGCGCCTTCTCACTCACCGCTCTTCCCTCGTTTCCTATGTTTTTACTAGGGCCTGACTCATATAAGTGCCAAAATGCTGCTTCGCAAACAATGGATAGATGCGCCGCAGTTCCTGACTGACGCCATACCGAAGTGTCGTCAGTTCCTGATACGTCGGCGGTTCCAATGTTGGAATCGGGGCGCTGTACCCGCCTAATCCCAAATCAAACCCTGTTCGTTCCTGCACCTCAAACGGTTGCACACCGTGCACCGTCGCAGCCAGCTGAAGCCGGCCCTGCCGCCCGCTAGGCTTCATGACGCCCAGCGGAGTATATACCCCGGCTAATTGACTTCGATGATAAACACCTTGTTCAGACCTCGGCGTCGAGGAAACGAAATCCAAATTCTCAGGAAACCCTTTGATCCCATGGTCTGTTTTAAAAAGAAAAATCCGCTTGCACGTGTAATACACGACACCTGAACCCGCTCCGCCAGGAAGTCGCACTTTAGGCTTCGTGTAGTCGCCAATCACATGCAGATTAATGCGCCCGTAACTATCGATTTGCGCCCCACTAAGGAAAAAGACGTCCATGCCGCCTCGCTGCATGAGATCGAAAAACTCTTTCGTCCCCTGAAATGGCCAATCGCACTGGCCTAAAATATAAATGGAAGCATCGCGTGCATGCAGGGACTTCGCGAGGAGCGCGGCAGCCGCAGGAATCGGTGAGTTGTTACCAACGCCGATGACTTCATGATTATGGAGCTCTCTTGCGAGGTAACAGATCATCGCTTCCTCCGACGTGTAACTCAGCACACCTATTTCGCTCATACGCCTTCCCTCCTTAGTCCCTCTAGATAAACATCCCAAGTGCTTTGGGATGCCGCTGCTTCCATATAAGCCAAGATCGCGTCAACATCCAGGTCATAATAGCCTGGACATGAAGTCGGCAGTGCACCGCCAGGCACTTGAACAACGCCACTAATAAACATGGACGAAATGAATGCTCCCTGCTCCTTCTGCAGCTGCTCCGGTGAGACGATTTCTTCCACGGAAGCAAACGTCTTCACGGAAGCTTGTGCCAGTAAGCGGTTGTTCTGCGCAGGATGCGCCACCACATTGCCCAGCGTATCCGCCTTATAACCATGAAAGATGGCGACATGGGGTCGAATCGCGGGTACAACAGCAATATGCTCCGCTGGCGCGTAAGGATTCGGAATGATATGAAAATCCCTTCTAATTGTCATATAATCCGTACCAATCAACCCCCTGACAGGGGTGAATGGAATCCCTGATGCACCAGCCCCGATCGCTGCCGTCAATGTCGGACATGCATGTTCCAACCCAACTATGGCACGCTGCTCGAAGCTTCGGCGAAAGTTCAAGGCGAACCCGAACTCTCCCATCGAGATTTGTGAAAATTCCACCGTAGATACCGCGCCAGCACCGATCAGCAGATCTGCATTCACCGCTGCTGCTCCCGTACAAACGACATACAAGTCACGCCTCTGGGCACGTACAATGGCTCGTATGAGCGCCATCGGCGACATCTCCATGTTGCCGCTAATCGCCAGTTTTGCACCGTCGGGGATATGCGCGATAACCTCTTCGATGCGCATTAGCTTAGCTGACACAACTGACACTTCCTCTCCTTCAAGGCTCCCCCCGCTTATAATGGATAATGGCAAGCCGCATAATGGCCTGGCCCGATGGCCGCCAATTCGGGCACAACCTCTTTGCACAGCGCTGTCGCAGCAGGGCAGCGCGTATGAAAGCGACAGCCTGACGGCGGTCTGGCTGGTGAAGGCATTTCACCTTCCAGTGGCACAAAGGTCCGTTTGCGATTCGGATCTGGCACGGGAATCGCGGATAACAGCGCCTTCGTGTAATGATGTGCGGGATGGCGAAACAGCTCATCCGTTGGTGCGATTTCAACCAACTTGCCTAAGTACATCACGCCGATTCGATCCGAAATGTAGCGAACAATATTCAACCCATGCGCAATGAACAGATATGTCAGATTCATGCGCTGCTGAAGATCCTGCATGAGGTTCACGATTTGCGATTGTACCGAAACGTCCAAAGCCGAAACCGCTTCGTCAGCGAGAATAAACTTCGGATTGAGTGCGATCGCTCGCGCAATGCCAATACGTTGACGCTGACCGCCTGAGAACTCATGCGGCAAGCGATCGATCCAAGCTGGATTCAGTCCGACGAGCTCCATGACGTCTTGAACTTTGGCTCGTTTCGCTGAACCGCGCAGCGATTCATGCACCCAGAACGGTTCACCGATAATATCGCCGACTTTCCAGCGCGGGTTAATGGATCCGTACGGATCCTGGAAGACAATTTGCATATCTCTTCGTGTTTCTTTCCATCCCTTCGAACCCGCTCCAACAAGATCTCTGCCTTCAAATTGAATACGTCCCTCGGTTGCTTTCTCCAGTTGCAGCAGCACACGTCCCAGCGTTGATTTCCCGCAACCCGATTCGCCAACTAACCCGAAGGTCTCCCCTTTACGGATATCAAAGGAAACGTCATCTACCGCTTTAATCGAAGAGCGGCCACGTTGGAACAAACCCTGGCGAATTGGGAAATATTTCTTTACATTGATGACTTCTAGCAGCGTCTCTGCCTTATCTAAGTCACGGCTAGCCTCACCATTTCCTATCTCAATCGGCGTAGGTGCCGCCGTATCCCCGAAAAACTCTGCCCCCAAGAGGTCAATTCGCTCTGCATTCCAACATGCCACCTCGCGTCCGCTCAACGACGCCAGAGGCGGGTCTTCGCTTAAGCAGCGCTCCGTTGCATAAGGACAACGAGGATGAAAGCGGCACCCTGTCGGCAAGTCTGACAAGCTCGGGATGCTGCCTTTAATGGTATAGAGCTTCATCCCACGAACATTATCCAAGGTCACAATGGAATGAAGCAGCCCTTGCGTATAGGGATGGGCCGGATTTTCAAACAATTGATGCACGGGAGACTGCTCGACAACCTTACCTGCATACATCACCACAACGCGATCTGCCATTTCAGCCGCAATGCCAAGATCGTGGGTAATCAGGAGGATCGACATTTGAAACTCATCTTTCAATTCTCGTAATAAACTTAAAATCTGCGCTTGAATGGTCACATCCAATGCGGTTGTTGGCTCATCCGCAATTAGCAATTCGGGGCCGCAGGCTAATGCCATCGCGATCATCGCCCTCTGGCGCATCCCGCCCGAGAGCTCGTAAGGATATTGCCCCATGCGAATTTCCGGCTCCGGAATACCCACGCGTCGGAGCAAGGAGATCGCTTTCTCCCGTGCACCCGGCTTGGAAATTCGTTCATGACGGAGAATGACTTCGACGATTTGGCTTCCTATAGTGAAAATAGGATCTAACGCCGTCATCGGCTCCTGGAAGATCATCGCGATTTTTTTCCCGCGCAGATCACTGATTTCCTTTTGCGATAAACCGACTAGACTTTGCCCATCCAGCTTAATATCGCCTTGCGAGATATAGCCCCCATCGTATTGAATGAGATGCATGATGGATAACGATGTAATCGTTTTGCCGCTTCCGGATTCGCCAACTAAGCAGACAATTTCTCCCTTTTCGATTGTTAATTGAATATGGTTAATCGCATTCAGCGAGCCGTTCGCGGTTTGAAAGTCAACGGACAAATCATCAATTTGCAGTATCGGTTTCATCTTCTATGCCCTCGATTTCTTAGGATCCATGCGATCACGAATTTCATCCCCGATGAGATTAACGACGATCACAAGGAGGGTGATGGCGAGCCCTGGGAACGTTGCTACCCACCATGCTACTGTCATGTAACTGCGCCCCTGCGAAAGCATGTAGCCCCAATCAGGGATTTCCTTCACCACACCAAGCCCAAGGAAGCTAAGCCCTGTTCCGACTAAAATCGAGCTGCCTACCCCAATCGTCATCATGACGAGTAAGGGGGAGAAGCAATTCGGTAAAATATGGCGCAGCATAATAGCCACATGGGAAGTACCTACCGCGCGAGCCGCATCGATAAAGGGGCGATTCCGAATGGAAATGACTTGGCTGCGAACGACGCGAGCTTTGCCTGGGATCGTCGCAACGCTGATCGCTAGAATAACATTGAAAAAACTAGGTCCCAGCGCCACCGAAATGGCAATCGCCAATAAAATGCCAGGAATCGTCATCAAGATATCGTTAAATCGCATGAAGATAGAATCGACAGTACCGCCCCAATAGCCAGCGATCAGCCCGAATAGCGTGCCAATGCAACCGCCGATCACAACCGACACAACCCCCATGATGAGCGATTGTTGACTACCGTAGATGACCAACGTCCACACATCGCGACCGAATTGATCGGTGCCCAGCGGATGCGCCAAGCTCGGTCCTTTCAACAATTGATCGGTCAGCATATCCGTTGGCGAGTAAGGAGCAATCCAAGAAGGAACGATCGCGCATAAGATCAGAAAAGCTAGCACACAGAGCGAAAGGCTTAACAGCACTTTCGATAAGTTCAGCTTTTTCCATCGAAAACGAAACGTCAGCAGCTCCTGTCTCTTCCGTAATAATCGTTCTGTTGTTACAGTACCAAACAGCATTCGCGCCAACTCCTTTTTACGATGATCCTGTCTTACGCACACGCGGATCGACATACGAATAAGACACATCTACCATTAAATTCACAAGAATATTGAACACACCCGTGATCAGAATCGCCGCTTGAATCACGGGAATATCTTTCTGATTAATCGCATCGACAACGAGCTTGCCCAGACCTTGCCTGGAGAAAACCGTTTCGGTAACGACAGCACCTGAAAGCATTTCTCCAACCAGCAAGCCCAGAATGGTTACGGCTGGAAGGAGCGCATTGCGCAGAACGTGCTTATAGAGCACGATTTTTTCCGTGAGACCTTTCGCTCTCAGCGTCAGTACAAATGGTTCGTTGATCACGTCCAGCACGCTGTTGCGCACCATCCGTGTCAACATGCCAGCGCCTGTTACGCCTAAGGCAAAGGAAGGCAGAATCAATTGCTTGAAGCTGCCATTGCCGATGGCGGGCAACCATTGGAAGTGAACCGAAAATACGAGAATTAATAGAATGCCCAACCAAAATTTCGGCATGGAAACACCGAGTAAACTTACAACACGAACGATGTAGTCCAGCACGCGATTTTGATACACAGCCGATAATACACCTAATAAGAACCCCACGATGATGGCGAATATCGTACTCATGAGCGCTAGTGAAAGCGTAGCTGGCAGCTGCGCCAGCAATCGATCGATCACAGGCTGACTGTTCGCGAACGAATGTCCGAAATCCCCCCTCACACTATCCCATAAATAGAGCGCATATTGCTGCCAGAGCGGACGGTCTAAGCCGAACTGCTGCCTGAGGTACGCAATACGTTCAGGCGCAGCGTCATCACCTGCAATCATCTGGGCCGGATCACCGGGAAGCCAGTGAATGATTAAGAAAACAAGCGTCAACGAGCCTAAAATAACTGGAATCGAGACGATGAGCCTGTTCCATATAAACTTCACCATCCTTGACTCCCCCTTCGTTCCTTATTTTTGAATCCATGCCTCATAGAAGACAGGCCATGCTGGTGAATCGAATGTAATGCCTTTCACTTCTTTCGTTGTCGCCACCGAGTAGTTGAACACATACGTAGGAATACCGTAAACATTGTCGATGATGTATTCTTGTGCATCTTTATAATAGGCCTTGCGTTTCTCTGGTTCGGTTTCCAAATACCCCTGCTCGAGAAGCTCATCTAGCTTAGGATCGTTCGTTTTCGCAATATTATTTTGCTTCGAAGGCCCTTTGGTCGAGTACAGTTGTCGCAGCACATCTGGATCACCAGAGAACTGACTAGCCGCAATGAGATCATAATCTCCTTTGTTTCGGCGGTCGGTGTAAGTGCCGGTTGGCAACGAAATCACTTTCAACTCGATGCCCACTTGCTTCAACTGCTGTGTGAAGATCGCGATCAAATCTAAGCGCTTTTCCCGATTTCCTTGCGTGTCAATCACTTCGACCGTGAGTCGCTTGCCATCCTTGGACCGATACCCATCCGCACCCTTGATCCAACCCGCTTCCTCGAGCGTCTGGTTCGACTTGGCAACGTCTACTTTATACGCATTTTCTCTGGTGGGTGTATAGGCAAATTGTTGTGGTGAGATCGGTGACCAGCCTTGCTTGGAGGTGCCCAAATAAATCGTTTTGACCGCAACATCGATATCGAGCGCCGAGCGGAACGCTTTGCGGATGTTGAGATCATTCCATGGCGCTTTCTGAATGTTCAAATACAAGGTGAAATTGGCTTGCAACAGCTCTGTTTCCAGTACATTGAAGTTCTTATCCGCCTTCAAGGCAACCAGATTCTGCGGAGGAATAATATCCGCTACCTGCACCTGTTTACTTTGTAACACGCTGACACGCGTCGCTTCTTCTTCCACGTATTTCACTGTTAACTTATCCAGGTACGCTGGACCTTGATGCTTCGCAGTGGACGGTCCCCAGTTATAATCGGGATTTTTCTCGAATTCAACTTGTGAGCTAGGCGTAATTTTTTTCAGTTTAAAAGGTCCCGTCCCCACTGGGTTTTGCGGGAATGCATCGCCATACTTTTTCACGGCTGTCGGTGAAACGAAGCCAAGATCCACCTTAGCGGCATTGCTAAGGAATGGAGCAAACGGCGTTTTGAAGTTGACTTTTACCGTAAATTCATCAATGACATCCGTCGAGGTGTACGTACCCAACTCATTTAATGAACTCGAAGCCTTCGTCGCAGGATCGATGATCCGATCGAAGTTAAACTTCACAGCCTCTGCGTTAAATGGTGTGCCATCATGGAACTTCACATCTTTACGCAGGTGGAACGTGTAGCTCTTCTTATCCGAGGACAGCTCCCAGGAGGTCGCGAGCCAAGGCTTGATCGTATGATCTGGTAACTCTACAACTAAGCTGTCGTAGAGGGATCGCATCACTCTCGTCGTCGGCGCGAAGCCTGCTTTATGCGCGTCCAAACTGTCTGACGTGATCGTCCCCGCGAGGGCCCAAACCAGTTCTCCACCTGGCGTTACCGTGCCTGCGGTCTGTTCGGCGACGTTCTTCGCGCCACCCTCTTTCTCCGTTTCTCCGCAAGCTGTTAACACCATGGATGCTATAACTAAAAGGCCAATGATCGATCCGAATCTCTTTTCCATATCGTTTCCCCCTCTAAGCTTATGCTTGGGCTATTCTCTGTTTAGTGTATCGATTTACTGGGATTTCAAGACCTAGATGGCCTCGCAGTGTATCACTTTCGTAGTCTTCACGGTAAATGCCGCGTTCCTGAAGAATCGGAACAACAAGCTCAACGAAATCTTTGAGCGCACTCGGCACGCCTGTGTGAATGATGAAACCATCTGCTGCTCCTTCTTCAAACCATTGCTGTACAGTATCCGCAACTTGCTCTGGCGTACCAACAAAGGAGCTTCTTGGTGTGGCAAAGCGGAAGGCCGCTTGTCGAAGCGTTAAATTCTCCTCCTTTGCGATGCGCTTAATCCGATCCGTGGAACTGCGGTAGCTGTTGCTGCCTAGATCACCGAGATCTGGGAATGGTTCATCGAGCGGATATTGTTTAAAATCGTGGTACGTGAACGGACGGCCCAGTTGGTCCAGCGCATCCTCCAACGTAACTAAACCTGCGATGGCTTGGTACTTGCTCTCCGCTTCCTCCTCCGTTCGGCCAATGATCGGGCTAATGCCTGGGAAGACTAGTATTTCCTCGGAGGCACGCCCATACGCTGCCGCTCGCTGTTTGATATCCTGATAGAAAGCTTTCGCTTCCTTGATCGATTCATGTCCTGTGAAAATGGCATCTGCACTCTTCGCTGCCAAGTTTCGCCCATCATCCGACCCGCCAGCTTGGAAAATAACAGGCTGCCCTTGTTTGGAGCGCGCGATGTTTAGCGGTCCTTGCACAGAGAAATGCTTGCCTTTGTGATTGAGCGCATGAAGCTTGGATGGATCGAAGAAAACCCCTGTCTGCTGATCGCGAACAAAAGCGTCATCCTCCCAAGAATCCCACAGGCCGCGCACGACCTCCAGATGCTCTTCCGCAATGCGGTACCGTTCATCGTGGGCATAATGCTCTTCCTTGCTATAATTGCGAGCGGCGCCCTCAAGCCCCGTCGTCACCACATTCCAGCCTGCACGGCCATAACTGATATGATCGAGCGAGGCGAACTGCCTTGCTACTGTGAAGGGCTGCGTGAATGAGGCTGTTAATGTGCCGACCAAGCCAATCTTCGACGTCACCGCGCCCAGCGCTGACAATACCGTTAGCGGCTCCAGCCGATTAAGATAATGCGGGGCCGATTTCTCCGTAATGTACGTACTGTCCACGATGAAAACAAAATCAAATTTCCCTTCTTCCGCTTGTAACGCCTGGGCTGCATAGTAATCAAAATCAACACTTGCATCCCCTGGAATTTCTGGATTACGCCACGTATACTTCGATGTGCCCACACCTGTGAGCGTGGCACCTAGTTTAAGCTTTCTTGATTTGGACATTGTTCATTCCTCCTTATCCGTTCAACACTTTAGTTTTGGCATTGCGATTAACGGGTACTTGCAGACCTAGATGACCGCGAAGCGTATCCGTTTCATACTCAGTACGGTAAAGGCCGCGCTCTTGCAGAATCGGCACTACCAGCTCAACGAAATCTTGCAGCGCGGCTGGGATGCCAACCCCGATAATGAATCCGTCGGACGCTTCTTCTTCAATCCACCGCTGAATCGTGTCTGCGATCTTCTCTGGTGTACCAACGAAATTCCCTTTCGGTGTTGCAAAACGAAGTGCCACCTGGCGCAGCGTCAAATTGTGCTCTTTCGCCAGCCGCTTGATCTTCTCCGACCCGCCTTGCTGGCTGTTCGCTCCCAAATCTCCTAAATCCGGGAATGGCTCATCCAGTGGATAAACGCTAAAATCGAAATCGTTGAACGGACGGCCCAGCGCAATAATCGCTTTTTCGATGGACACCAGATTGACCGTTTCTTGGTACTTACGCTCCGCTTCTTCTTCCGTACGGCCGATAATGGGGCGTATCCCTGGCAAAATCGAAATGTCATCTGCCGATCTCCCGAAGGATATCGCTCTGCGTTTAATATCTGCGTAGTAGGCTTTCGCCTCCTCGATATGCTCGTGACCAACGAAGATCGCATCCGCATTTTTTGCGGCAAAGTTGCGGCCGTCCTCGGATGTCCCCGCTTGGAAAATAACAGGCTGCCCTTGCTTGGAGCGCGCGATGTTCAGCGGACCCTGAACCGAGAAGAATTCACCCTTATGGTTTAAGGTGTGCAGCTTCTCAGGGTCAAAAAATTGCCCTGTCTCCTTATTCCGCGTGAAGGCATCGTCTTCCCAGGAATCCCACAACCCTTTTACAACATCCACATGCTCTTGCGCGATGCGGTACCGTTTCTCATGCGGCGGGTGCTCCTCTTTACTGTAATTGTTTGCGCTGCCCGATAACCATGAGGTCACCACGTTCCAGCCTGCACGCCCTTTGCTGATCAGATCCAGCGAAGCGAATTGCCTCGCAACCGTGAAGGGTTCACTATAGCTGACTGTTACGGTTGCAACCAATCCGATTCTTTTCGTGACGGCCGCAAGTGCCGATAGAATCGTCAATGGCTCGAAGCGATTCAAATAGTGAGGGGAAGAATTCTCCGTAATATGAACACTATCCGCGATAAAAGCAAAATCGAATTTCCCCGCTTCCGCTGTTTGCGCTTGATGCTTATAGAACTGAAAGTTCGTGCTCGCATCCGTTATCGCATCAGGATGTTTCCAATCTTCCCAGCCTCCGCCAACACCGTGAATCATTGCACCTAATTTTATTTTTTTAGATTTTGCCATGGGAATGTGCCTCCTCAAATTTATATTTGATTATTCCGATTAACTTACTTGTATTTATCATAATGCGGATTGTTTCACTTGTACAATTCAATTTCGTGAACTGTTGATTCATGTTTTATGAATATACAAGTAAACCACTTGGATTAATTTGAATTCATGATATGATAAGTGTATTATTTTGTAAAATAGAAAAAATCGATGCGATCATTCATATTTCATGAAGTCACACGGGGAGAGGACGGGGATCCTATGGATATTCGGAACATCAAAACGTTTCAGACCATCATTAGGCTGGGCAGCTTTCAACGTGCCGCTGAGGAATTGCAATATGGGCAATCGACCGTCACCATGCATATTCAGAAGCTTGAAAGTGATTTGGGGGTTAAGCTGCTGGAACGGGGCAAAAAGCTGACACTGACCGAGGCTGGCAGGCTATTCCATCACAATGCCGATCTGCTTCTCAAAGATTATGATTTCCTGCAGACGTCGATGGATGAACTATTGAAAGGCGATGCCGGCGTCATTCGACTCGGTGTCATGGAGCCAACCGCAAGCTATCGTTTGCCGCAGCTCTTAGGACCTTTCCTGCGTCAACATCCCAAAGTGAAAATCAGCATACATATCGGCAACACAACGGTACTCGGCCAAATGCTTTATGAGGGAAGCATCGATATGGCAATCTGCTCAACGCCACCTTCTGGGCTGGATCATACCTTCGAGCCCTTATTCATCGAGACACTCGCGCTGCTCCTGCCAGAAGCTCATCCGTTAGCATCCAAATCGTCCATCCAACTTCGGGATTTGCAGCATGAACACTTACTTATCACGAACGTCCAATGTCCTTACCGTCAAAAGCTGGAACATGCCCTGCTCGAAAGAGGAGGCAGTCCCTATTCGGGCATGGAGATCGGCAATATGGCCGCGCTCAAATATTACGTCCAGGCGCAATTCGGCATCGCCGTCGTGCCTGTGATTACCGCAACCCCGAGCCCCCAAGGCACAGTGCTTAAACCCATCGATGATCTCGATTCGGGATTAGTGACCGGCTTATTGCGCAAAATGAACGGCAGCGCGTTCAGTGTAGCGACAGAAAACCTAATCAACATTTTCCGCACGGAGCTAAGAAGTTCGACATTCACCTCTTCCTGAGGTGGCTGCGGGTTTGAAACACGCCAAAGAGGAGCCCGCAGGCTCCTCTATTCATCCTTGCTATTTGACAGGCAGCCTCGTCAAATTGGTTTGACTTTCAAGATTTAATCCATGCGTCTCCCTAGTGACTGGAGCATCGAGCTGCAATTTCTTATCAATTCGTAGAAAGGGGATTTCTTGTCTCATACATTCCTCTACGAACTCTTTCAAAGCTTGTAACATAAACATGGGCGCATCCCGATTCGCCCCCAGTGTCTGTCCGCTATCGTGAAGGACAATAATGTCGTTATTTTGCAATCGTGCGAATAGCTTCCTTCTGATCTTTTCTTTTCCCCCGCTGCAACGCCAATCTCCGACCATTAACGACCAGAAAACGAATCGGAATTGCTTCATGAGTAAAAAATCAAACAGATTGATAACACCCCATGGCGGGCGATAATGGATTGGTGTTATGCCTAAAATATGTTCGATAACGGCCACCGTGTCCTTTATTTGCTTTCTCACTTTCCTTGGCGTCAGTACTGCGTTGGTCCAATGTACATAATTATGGATGCCAATCAAGTGTCCTTCTTTATGCATTCTACGGATCAGTTCAGGGTATTTCTCCGCTTTGGAGCCAAGTACGAAGAAGGTGGCTTGTATGCGATGCAACCGCAGAAAGTCAAGTAATTCAGGTGTGTAAGCAGGGTCGGGACCATCATCGAAGGTTAACGCGATCCCCCTAGTGGGGTTCTCTTTTTTGCTGGCTCCGAAGCCGCCTAGCCGAATCAGTGCAGTGGGAATAATTGTATATATCAAGAGTCCAATAAGCAGTGACAACAACAAATAAGATCCAACATGACTGCCATGCAGACTATGCTTCATCTTAACCCTCCTACTTTACATCGAGATGGATATGGATGGCGTAGCTGATCTTTGCGCAATATCCCGTACGATGTGTGCAGCTGCTTCACGACGTTGCATGTTTGCCATACGGTTACTAACCACGTCATGTAGGCTTGGATTATGAAAAAAATCGTTGATATGCGCGCTTAACTCTTCCAACTGATATGAAATAGCGGCTACTCCGCGGCTTGAGAGGTAGAGTGCATTTTCCTTTTCCTGTCCCGCATGCGGCTTATAAATGAATATCGGCAACCGAAGGGCGATCGCTTCCGTAACGGTCAGTCCTCCCGCTTTGGTTAGGATACAACTCGCTTGTGACATCCATTCATGCACATTTTCCACATACCCAAGAATCATGATTCGCTTATTTGTTCCGAACACTTCCAGAAGTCTAAGGCGTAATTTATCATTGTGGCCACAGATGACCAGGAAACGACTTTGAGGAATGACGGCTAGCGTGTTCAATATGTCTTCCATATAGCTATTCACACCAGGATCCCCTGCCATAATGAGAATCAGATTTTTTTTCTTACCTTGAGCTGTCATACTTTCCATAGCAAATTCTTGACGAATCGGTATGCCGCTGACCTCAACGCGATCTTTGCTTACGCCTCTAAACACAATTTGCTGCTTCAATTCCTCTGTAGCTACATAATATTTATCCACGTGGCTATGCAGCCAACTGGCATGTAACGCATAATCCGTCAATACGGTGAAATTTTGTATCCCCATTGTACTGCACACTTCCGGTGCTGCTCCGAAAGGAAATGTATTGATCACCACATCAGGCTGCTCTTGCTGAATAAGCTCCCTTAATTTCCTCTGGCCGAGTAGGTTCATCGATTTCTGAAACAGTGCGGTCTGCTTTGTTTCACGGGTTAGATAATAACACCAGCCATAATAATCAAGACCGAAGCGTGAGCTTCTTACACTCGTATTGATTAATTTGGTTGTTATGAGATTTATGAATGGGTGTCCCTCTTTCATCAGGTTAACGATTTTCACATGTTCGATCCCTTGCTCTACGAATTGCTGATACAAGGCTTTCGACGCCTGCAGATGCCCATTCCCGTAGCTAGCGGTGAGAATTAATACACGAGGATTCGCTTTCATGTCCGTGACAACCACCTTTCGCCCTAACTTTACAAGAGAAATATGAGAGGAAGATGAGAAACTTAGCCGTCATACTTGGTAAATGGGGAGTGTCAGCTCTACACGGGTACCTTGTGTTTCTATGCTTGTAATCGTTAATTTTCCATGTACATTCATAACAAGCTGTTTGGCAATGGCAAGCCCAAGTCCTGTACCTGCAATCTCATGATTTCTCGCTTTATCGACCCGATAGAAACGGTCAAATACGAATGGCAGATCCGCTTCTGGAATTCCGATGCCATGATCTTCTATGATGATCTGAACTTCCTGCTTCAAGAGAATCGCGTGGATATCAATCCGCTTCGTTTCAAGGGAATATTTCACAGCGTTATCCAAAATAATCATTAAAATTTGCTCCACATGCAGGGGATTCATGACTAACATGACGTCATGGATATTTTCCGTGTTCGATACAAATTGAAATTCAGGATTAAGGGCTTCGAATCGTTTCAGCGTTTCCTGGATGAGCGGGGCCAATTGAAGTGGCGTACTATTCTCACTCAGCCTATTCGCTTCCACTTTCGTTAAAGTTAGCAGCTCTTGAACTAGTTTTTTCAACCTTCTTACTTCTTGAAGCGAAGCCTCTAAGGATTCATCCAGTACTGCAGGATCGGATTTTCCCCAGCGATGTAATAAGGACAAATGGCCTTCCACAATCGTGATCGGCGTCCTTAACTCATGCGAGGCATCTTCAACAAACTGTTTCTGTTGTAGAAATGACGTCTCGAGTTGATTCATCAGATCATTGAATAGTTTTGCCAGGCTAGACAACTCGTCGCCATTTTGCACATCGGTTACACGCTCCGAAAGCCCTTTCTCCTTCACACTGCGAATCGTAGATGCCAATGCGCGGATGGGGCGCATAAACTGCCGCGAAATCGCTAAACCGCTGATTGCGCTGATGAATACGGCTAATACACCGCCAACCACCATCACCCATAATAAGGTTTCGCTGAAATGATCGAACGTTTCGAGATTGCTGCCCAGCTCGATTGTTCCTACAAATTTGTCCGTAACTAACGGACTGCGATGGATGAGAATATGATCTTGTTTATGTGTCGTATCGTAAAGCTCGGGCACGTTGACCGTACGCGGCTCTATCCATCCAACGCCGAAATGGCTGGCAACCGTTACAATTGGCTTTCCTTCCTTATCGAGAATACGAACGAATTGATTTCTGCCAATCATTTTTTCAATATACAGTTGACTCTCATTCACTTGGATGTCATTCGCCGTCGTCAGCTTTTCCTGGAAATAATCTTGAAGCTGCATCATATTCACTTGAATTTGAGATTTCTCTTTCTCCAACATCCACTGCTTGAGCACTAAATATTGCGCGAAATTGTAGGAGGTAAACAGCAGGAAAATCAGCAACGATGCGCCTAGCATAAGCTTCCACTTGATAGGGAGTGTTCGAATAAACCTCATTAAGCGACCTTTCATCTCATCACGTATCCTATTCCCCGCACAGTTTGAATACAGCTAGTCTCACCTGAATGATCTAGCTTATTGCGTAAGTACCTGACATATACATCGACGACATTCGTTTCCACGAGCGTATCAAAGCCCCATACTTGGTCCAACAGCATATCTCTGGTTAGGACAAGATGATGATTTTTCATAAACATCACGAGTAAATCAAACTCGCGTTTCGTTAATTCAACGAGCTGGTTATCTTTATAAACCAATCTGGCATCCAGATCCACGGTAATATGTTGAAAAGTAAGCTGCGCATGTTGCGCATTCCCCTCCAGTTCCATGCGTCGGAAGACGGCTCTTATGCGTGCCAACAGCTCCTCAATAGCGAAGGGCTTGGGAATATAATCGTCTGCCCCGCAATCTAAGCCAGATACCCGATCCGCCACACTATCTCTTGCGGTAAGCATGAGAATGGGTGTCTTTCGGACCGCACGAATACGGCGGCACACCTCAATTCCGTTCATGCCAGGCAGCATGATATCTAACAAGATCAGATCCCACTCTTCTTGGAGCGCTAGTTCAAGACCTGTTTTACCATCGTAAGCAGGCCTTACCTCAAAAGCTTCGTGTTCGAGTTCTAACTGGATAAAACGAACCAAGTTCTTTTCATCCTCTATAAGTAATACGCGCTTCATCGGCGGCATCTCCTTTCACGTACTATTCTCCTTACTATAAGTGAAGTATATGAGAAAACAATGAAAATACATAAAACCTGCCTAAACAGGCAGGTCC
Source organism: Paenibacillus sp. MBLB1832 (assembly GCF_032271945.1). NCBI lineage: Bacteria > Bacillati > Bacillota > Bacilli > Caryophanales > Paenibacillaceae > Paenibacillus > Paenibacillus roseipurpureus. The sequence continues at coordinate 4,161,113 of NZ_CP130319.1, forward strand.
TCGATTCGTTTATGCAACCTTAGCATCCACTTTCGTATCTTGCGATTGGGCGGGAGAACCTCCTCGGAACACGACAAGGATGATAATAAAAATGGTTAATACAAGACTCACCACCCCGCTGCCAAAGCCCATTCCGCCATTACTTTGTGAGGCTGATAACCAATCAGAAAACGAGGCTCCTACAGGGCGCGTCAAGATGTAAGCGAACCAGAAAGCGAAAATTTCTTTCATGCCAAACAAAAAGTAACCTATCGCTGGAATGACAAGTATGCCAGTAAACAGTAAACCGGAAGAGAAGTAGCCCAAGTGCATGCTCGTCGCAGTCATATCTCCAGCTGAGGTACCAAGCGCAAACGTTGTTAGGACTGTAAGCCAGTAGAAAATCTCACGGCGTGTTGTGACAATGCTGTGTACAGAAAGTGTTTTTTCTTTAGAAAACCAAGTGTAGAGGATTACTGCAAGTGCTACCACAAAGAAAATGGTCGAAACAAGATATGGAATTCCGAGTCCAACACGTACAACATCCGCGGCCATCGTACCAAAAATACTGACCATGACAACAACTAGCCAGTAGACACCTGGCACATATTTACGAACTTTGAACTGCAAGATCATGGCTGCAACGAAAATAAGAACGCTAAGCGGTGCTGAAATGAATGGATTCAGATGTTCGAATAAATAGTCGGAGGCAACCTCGCCCATGCCAGTCGTTAGCAGTTTCGTAATCCAAAAATAAAGCGTAATTTCTGGAACCTTAGCAGCTATTTGTTTCACTTGGTTTAATGATGAAATCTTCATCGCCTATCTCTCCTTACATATTCACAGCATAAATTAGCTATACTATTTTCACCATATACGACCAGTGATTTGGAGACTCTTGATGATGAATTCAAAAATTAAAGTTACTATGTTCCTTATTCTAAGCCTACTTTGTGTCCTTTGCTTTACCGCAGTGGCATCCCTGTTACAAGGGAAATGGATTGCAAAGTTTGACACCAGCGTAATCTCTGCAATTCAAGGAATGGAAAGACCATGGCTGACTTCCGTCATGAAATGTTTTACTTTCATCGGTTCTACGCCTGTTGTCATCGTCATTACATTATGCTGCTTATTTCTATTCTTCAAATATCTTCATCACCGATTAGAATTAGTTCTTTTTGCAGCCCTTGTTGCTGGCACTGCCATATTGAATCAGCTCCTGAAAATTAGCTTTCACAGGGATCGACCGTCCCTTCACAGGCTCATTCAAGAAACGGGATACAGTTTCCCCAGCGGTCATTCCATGGAAGCCTTTGCGCTGTATGCTGCACTTGCTTTCCTACTTTGGCGGCATGTCCCTACCAGAAGCGGCCGAACGGCGGTCATTTTGACCAGTATTAGTATGATTCTCATGATTGGAATTAGCCGGATCTATCTAGGTGTCCATTATCCGAGTGATATTGTTGGTGCCTATTTCGCCAGCGGATTTTGGTTCACTTTCAGTGTTTGGATCTTTCAGTGGTATATGGAAAACCAATCTAAAAGGAGCTCTAACAGGGCTATTACATAAGCGTTACGCTGTTACATCTTTTTTCCTAAAAACAAGCCATGTGCATACATTGAAAATAACAAAATACAGGATAATAACCTTGACCGAGAAAGATAATGACATGCCGACAATATTGGGAGCACCATTCAAATATTGTGTTAAATCTGTATTTTCAAATAAGTAGTATTTCGCCCATTTATATTGGCTTAAGAAGCCTACGATGCTTGTCCCAGCAAACATGATCCCGATTGAAAGCGCAATGGCAATCGAGCTGCTGCGTGATACGGTAGAGATCATAAAGGCCATTGTGACAACCATCACCATTTGAATACATTGGTATAGATAAGTGCTAATGGCATGCTTCACAATGCTGGTTTCATGAGCAATTGTATCGCTGATGCGTAAACATACGGAGCGCTCATGTCCTTAAAACCATGTAAGATGCCTGATACTAAGAAGGCTGTAGCAAATAAAATGACAAATAATAAAATCGAGAACGTAAAGGCAGAAATATATTTGGATAGAAGAATTTTGGAGCGTGATGATGGTCGTATAAGCAGCAGCTTGATGGTCCCATCGGTGAATTCACCTGCCACGCTATCAGCTGCAATAATAACCGTCATCAATGTGACCACAATCATCAGACTTGAAGCATTCAGCATGTTCCCCCAGAGCGTTTCCTCCGTAGGTGGAATATTATGATCAATGTGATATTGATACACATTAATACGCGAGGTTATTCGCGTCTTCCATTCAGGACCCCTGTTCATATTATTCAGTTGCTGGGTGTCATTCTGAATCTGCTGCTGCATATTGACCTTCCAATTCGCATCGGCCACTTGTGTAGGCTTCACACTGTATTGCTGGGCAATCAAAAAGCATATTATCGTCAGAACGAGACCAATAATTAACAACCAAGTACGCAATCGTTGGTAGATCTTCATATTTTCATTTAAGAGCAGATTAACCAATGGATTCACCACCCGTCATTTTCAAGAATTTATCTTCCAAAGTAGGGGAGTTCTTTCTAATCCCATAAATTTTGATACCCGCTTTCATCAGCCGTTCAGCCACGATTGCGATTTGCTCTCTGTCCAACCAGCAAGCTAATCCGTCTTCCGCCTGCTTCGCTTGTGCCTCTGGGAAATCTGTAAGTGTCTGTACAGCTGCATCCAGCTTGTCCACTTCGAAAGTAACCGAACTATGGAGTCCCTCATGCATTAAGTCCTTTATGGACTGTACCTCAACTAATTTCCCCGCTTGAATAATCGCTACGCGATCACACATCAGTTCCATCTCCGAAAGCAAATGACTCGATACAAGCACAGAAATGCCTTCTTCTCGCGTCAATTTATACAAGTAATCCCTTAACTCTCTGATCCCCGCTGGATCAAGTCCGTTCGTAGGTTCATCTAAAATGAGCAGGGAAGGTTTGTGTAACAAGGCTTGCGCAACCCCTAACCTTTGTCTCATCCCGAGCGAATACGTTTTGACTTTATCCTGAATTCGATTTTCTAAACCAACTAGTCGAATGACTTCTTGAATTCGCTCTTCCGTAACACCCGGCACCATGCGAGCAAAATGAATCAAGTTCTTATAACCACTTAAATATTTGTACATTTCAGGGTTCTCAACAATGGCCCCGACTTTGATAATCGCTTTATTAAAGTTCCGTGTAATACTATGCCCATCTATCAGAATATCGCCTTCCGAGATGCTCATTAGTCCAACCATCATTCGAATGGTCGTCGTCTTTCCCGCACCGTTTGGCCCTAGAAATCCAAATATTTCGCCTCGAGGCACTGCAAGATTCAAGTTAGTTATAATGTCTTTATTCCCAATCCGCTTCGTCAAATTTATCAATTGAAGAATTGGTTTCTCCATAAAATGCCCCCCTTAGTGAATTCCCTCTGCCAAATTACTATAAAGTTTGTTCATGAGAATACAATGAGAAATGAGAAAAAATTAATGAGCCGTGTAGACTGAAATATCACTCTCTATCAGCTTGTCTTGCATACTATGAACAGGTGAATTCCAATTTAACAGAGAGGTGAAATCATCCTAATGCATTTGCTGATTATTGCTCCTGAGCAAATTCCTGTTCCACCGCCAGTCGGCGGGTCCGTTGAGCATTGTATTTATCAAATTGCTAGACAAATATCATCTAAACATAAAGTCACCATTATAAGCCGCTGGCGTCCCAACTACCCGAAGAAAAGTGTCCTCGGTCATGTCACCATTATTCGGGTACCAGGTAAGAATAAGAAGACTTATTTATCGAATGTGATCAAAAAAATCCAAGGAAAGCATTACGATCATATCCAAATTGATAATCGCCCAACATTCGTACATGCCGTGAAAAATGCCTTCCCTTCCACACGTATTTCTATTTTTTTACACTCAACGACGTTTATATCCCCACCCATGACATCTAAGAAACAAGCTCGTATTGACCTCGCACGTGCTGATCTGATTGTAGGAAACAGCCTTTCTTTGCAAAATCATCTGAAACGAAACTTCCCTAGCATCGCTCATAAAGTTCGTTACGTGCATTTGGGTGTAGATATTCATCAATTCCGACCCAAATCGGTGAAACGCTCGAGCAGTTCTCGTCGTTTCGTTATCCTCTTCGCAGGTAGACTGATTCCTCGCAAAGGGATACCCGTTCTTATGAGGGCTACGCAGCTTGTCCGAAAAGCCATACCGTCTGCAAGTCTGAAGATTGCTGGCGGAACTGGCAAACCAGGCTACAAGGCTTATTTGAAAAAGTTAGCCGCATCATTACGAATACCTGTGACCTTCAGCGGGTATGTTTCGCGAAGTGGAATGCCCCGATTTTATCGGTCTGGAGATATTTTCGTATGTCCATCACAAGGTCATGAAGCCTTCGGCTTGGTCAATGTTGAAGCGATGGCTTCCGGCCTGCCAACCGTCGCCTCCAGAAACGGCGGTATTCCAGAGATCATTAAGCATCAGCGCAATGGCCTTTTAGTAACGAATTACCGCAGCCCAAAGGCTTTTTCCAAAAAAATGATCAGCTTCGCCAAGAATCGTGCCATGGCCAATAGACTATCTCGACAGGCTCGAAAAGATGTCATGAGAAAATTCAGTTGGCGAGCAACGGCTCGTAAATTAGTAAGCTTATATCAACATTAACAAAACGAACCTTCAACTTTCTAAAGGCATAAGATGCAGGGTATGAGCTATCACGGACAGATATGGAAATGAGTGGTCATTATGACAGAGAGCATTCTCGTCATTGAGGATGAAGAGAGAATTGCGAGGCTCCTTCAATTAGAACTCCTTCATGCGGGTTATTCAGTCGAGCTAGCCTTTGATGGTTCCGCGGGTTTAATGAAAGCATTGAACGCCGATTGGCATCTCATTCTGCTAGATATCATGCTGCCTGGAGTGAACGGCTTTGATTTCATATCCACTTACCGCAAAATCAACCAAAAAACGCCGATTATTATCCTAACGGCCTCTGGTACTCCCGCCGATATTGTGAATGGGCTTGACCTCGGCGGGCAGGACTATGTGACGAAACCTTTTCATATGGAAGAGCTGCTAGCTCGCATCCGCGCATGCATTCGCTATACTGCTTTGCCTAGAATGACCAATAAAGACCATGCCAAGAACGTACCCATCATCTATTGCTTAAAGGATACCGAAATAAATTTAAGTACAAGAGAGGTTTTACAGAACGGAGTTAAGGTTGATTTAACACCGAAAGAGTTTCAACTACTGCTTTATTTTATAGAACATCCGAATGAAATTCTCACCCGCGAACAGATCATGCGTGATGTATGGGGGTATGCTTTTCTGGGGAATTCCAATCTGGTCGATGTTTATATTCGCTATGTCCGTAAAAAGTTACAAGCCACTTCTCCGACGATTCGCACCATTCGCGGCGCTGGTTACATCTTGGAGATGTAGACGATATGAAAATCAAAACCAAAGCTTTTCTGTTGTCCTTCGGCTTGTTAGCTAGTATTTTAATCCCCCTCTTCTTTGTGATTTATTATTTTTATTCGCAATATGAGATTGAAGAAGAAATCGAAAGCCTGCAACAAACAGCGAATGAAATCATCAGCCATAATTCCTCGATGGATTTACTTCAAATGGAGAATAACCCGCTACTAAACGCCTATCTCCCGAATCACACCCTGATACGCACCATTGATCCGTCTTCTGCGGTGAGAAATCAAGTTTCAAATTCGAATGAATTCGCTGCTTTCCCTCCGCAATTCATGAATACGCCGCAGGCTTATCTGGATCGGTTTCAAGACGAAGCGATCATCATTGTTCGATCCCCGATTACGAGCGGAACTGAAATCGTCGGGACTTTGGAAATCATCTCCGAACCCCGAGAATTAGAGCAAAGCTTATATCACCTCATCATGATCACATGTCTAGTAGCCCTAGGGGCCATATTCATTTCCATATCAGGAAGTTTGTTATTAGCTCGGTTACTATTCTCCCCTCTTTCGCGCATGATTACGATCATGAAAGAGATTGAAACCAGTATGGAGATTCGAAAACTGCCTATGAATCGAAAATCGAAAGATGAACTCTACCATCTGGCGGATACATTTAATCATATGATGGAACGGATCCAGATGAGTATGAGGAAACAAAGGCAATTTATTTCCGATGCTTCGCATGAATTCAAGACGTCACTTACGATCATCGAAGGCTATACCTCCCTCCTGCAGAGATGGGGATATGAGAAGATTGACCTGTGTACCGAAGCGATTGCCGCTGTTCATGCCGAAAGTATACGAATGAAACATATAACGTATCAATTGCTCGAACTGGCCGAATTGGATCATGAATCGAAGCTTTCGCTTAGTGTCTTTGATTTAGTTTCCTTATGCAGAGAGACGATTCAGCTGCTTCAGCCACTCAGTACGAAAGAAATTCGGCTGTTTACGCCTAGTCCAATTCTAGAAATAGAAGCTGACCGACTACAAATCCATCAGCTCTTGTTAATTCCCTTGGATAATGCGTTGAAATATGCAAAGCAGAGAATTGACGTACATCTTGAAAGTCATCCTTCCCATCTCTATATTCGTATTTTGGATGACGGCATAGGCATTCCTTCCGATGAGTTACCCTTCATCTTCGAACGATTTTATCGCGTTGACCGTTCCAGAAGTCGGCAAACAGGCGGTTCTGGCCTAGGGTTAGCCATTGCGAAATCAATTGTCGAACTACACCAAGGGACCATTCAAATGAAGAGTGAACGGAACCAGGGAACAGAGGTCATCATTGCTCTCCCGCGCAAAAAAACCTTCAATTCATCAAAGAATTGAAGGTTTTTGTATTAATTTCATCCTTGCTTCGTTTCTTTCCTATGCCATATTTTCGATTCAACATGTTCATAGACATGAATGATCCCGTTCAATCCTTTAGATAGCCAGCCGTAGCGGTGACTTAATTGATGAACCGTCCATGCGACACTGATCCCAATGATCGCTCCTGCCATAACATCAGAAACATAATGTACACCTGTCCAAACCCTGGAAAAAGCAATACTTGCCGCTAGAACGAACCAGAAAGTTCCTGCTTTTCTTCGATACATCCATATGGAAGCCGCGATGGCAAAAGCCGCAGTTGCGTGATCACTTGGGAATGACGCATTCGCAGGATGTGGGATCAGTTGCAGGACCTCATGTGTGACGAAGGGACGATCTCTGTAAAAGAAATGACCCAGCATTCCACTTAATCCTAAGGCGATGCTAGCCGATAGTAACGACTTTGCAACCATATCTCGGTTCGCTTTTTGTCTTGTAAACCAATACACAACAACCCCCAAATAGAAGACATATTCTGCTTTTGTTGCCAAGTTGCACATCATTGGATTCAAAAAAGAAAGATTATTACTTAGTTGGTTAATGTATTGGAACAAGTGATAATCTACCTCTGCAAAACTCATGATTTTCTTCATCCTTTCGAAAAATGTTCATTTCGACTTACGCCGAATTTACAATCACTTTACAAGGTGAAGATGAGAAAAAAATGAGAAGATGTATCTTAAAATTTAATTTTCCTAGTAGACTCCTCTCCAACTCTCATAACAACTTTTTGAATAAGATACCAAGGAGGCTCTATAGAAACGCATCTCAAATTTCTAAGTAAAGGTGCTGTTATGACGATGAATCGAGCAAGAACTGTTTCAAGTAAATGGGTGAAAACGAAGGTGCTGTTACGAAATAAAAAACTGCGTACTTATGTCCCAGAAACGAGATTATACAATCAACGTAACCTGTTGCTTATGTTAAAGAAATATAAGATGGTGTATGTGAAACCGATCAACGGCTCTTTCGGACAGGGTGTTATCCGGGTTGAGAAATCGGATCAATACCGCTTCCAAGCAGGTAAAGCAGCGAAGTCATTTGGAACTTATCAAGCCTTATTCGCTGCATTGAACAAAGTCAAACTAAACAGATCCTATCTCGTACAGCAAGGCATTCATCTTTTGACCCATCAACGTCGCATCTTTGATGTACGTATTATGGTTCAAAAAAACGCGCAGAGACGTTGGGAATCTACGGGGTATATCGGGCGTGTCGCGCATCCCAAAAAAATCGTGACGAACTTTCATAATAGCGGAAGACCGCTCCCCTTAGAGCTATTATTCGGTTCCTATTTCACTGGTCAGAAGAAAAAAGCGTATATCCATCACCTACGAAATTTAGGGTATCGAATTGCGAAACATTACCAGATGAGCTATCCTGGACTCAAAGAAATTGGTGTGGACATTGGCGTCGATACGCGCTTGAAGCCTTGGGTATTAGAAGTCAACACGGCACCAGACCCTTTTATTTTCAACCAATTGAAAAAGAAAAAAATGTTCCACAAAGTTTTGCGTTTCTCAAGAGCAAACGGCCGTTTTATACGAGCGAGACGTAAGTAAAGGAAAAAAGCAGCATTCCTCATGTGAAGGAATACTGCTTTTTTCATTCTTTGGACTCCCGCTATACCGCATCCGCCGCACAACGAAAGCCAGTGTTGCCTGTTGAGTTGTCTGGCGTGTTTTACTGCTACGCGGTAGCGATTGCAAGTTGCCTATCAGCTAAATATAGCAATTCCCACTAGGGCAGACAATAGAATCGTCGCCAACGGATGCCATTTGTACTTATGAACGAGCAGGAATACGCCTGCTGCAATGAACAACGTGACAGTCACTTGCCAGTTCATGAAATCCGCTGCTCGATTACCAAAGCCAAAATGGATCGCCGCATATACGATTAATCCTGTTACAACAGGCCTTAGACCATAGAAGGTCGTATGAACCGCTTGGCTGTGATAGATTTTATAGAAAAAAGAGGAAATGAGCAGCACGATCACTAAGGACGGCAGCACCATCCCCAGCGTGGCAACCGCTGCTCCCCCTAACCCATCCGCTTTGTAGCCGATGAGCGTTGCCGTATTCGTTGCAATCGGGCCAGGTGCCATTCCTGCCAGCGCTACGCTCTGAGCGAATTGCTCGGTAGATAACCAATGATGCGTTTCTACCTCGTGTTGAATTAGTGGAATCATCGCGTAACCGCCGCCGAAAGACATGCATCCTATTTTTAGAAAAGTAAGGAATAATTGCCCTAACACTTGCTTCACCCTCCCTAGATGCCATCCGCAATAAAATAGTCATAGTAGGCGTAGCCGTTATGGGACGTGTTCGTCTTCTCTTTGCGTTTATCAAAGCTGCGCTTGAAACCAAAAGCTTCCTTCACTTTGACAAAAACAAAGCCAATAAACAAACCAATGAGAATCATGAAGATTGGATTCATCGGCAGCAGCAACAGGATTGCGACGGTTCCGATCGCGGTTGCTAAGGTTGTTTTGTCCGTAATGGCGGAACGCGCCATATTATATGCGGCCAAGACGATCAGACCAATAATCGCGCCATGGATGCCCTTAAAGGCAGCGACCACCTTCGGTTCAGACTGCATGAAGATGAGTAACATGCTAAGTACAAGTGCGATTAGAAATGTCGGTAAAGCAATTCCAATCACAGCAGCTGCAGCGCCTGCAACGCCAGCCATCCGATAACCGATGAATGCCGAGGCATTCACCCCCATACCGCCAGGGGCAGACCCTGCAATGGCCACGATGTCGGAGACTTCATCTTCCGCGAGCCATCCGCGCTTAATGACGACCTCTCGTTCAATGACGGGAATCATTGCATATCCCCCTCCGAATGTCGAAGGCCCAATTTTGAGAAACGTCCAGAAAATATCCAAACAAAGATGTAAGTGATGATTGCGCATGCGGATTCCTCCTTGCCGTTCGGTTGTTGTCTCCATTATACTTCACTTAACACCAAATTGGAATAAACATTTCACCTATGTCTTCTATAATTAAAGAAAACCAAGATAATCGCCTAAGATTTAATTCCTTTAATCCGATGGATTCACTTAGTTTTAATCAATTTGAAATTAAGTATAAATTGGAAAAAGCCAAGAGATGAACGTCATCTCTCGGCTTCTCGATTCTTTTTCCTTATGCGGCTTGCTTATGAAAGACGAAATTAGCAGCTTCCATGCTAACGACGGTATCTAACGCTGAGATTTGCTCGTAAGCGGCCATCAATTTCTCCTGCTTCGGGCATCTAAGACTGAAAACCAAATGCATCACGGGTAATGGACTCGTATTCCCATCCGACGACAACGCTGCGTCGCTTTCTTGGATCATCTTCAGATTGATCACTTGGATGCCCTGCTCACCAAAGCGCGCATTGAGGGAACTGAGGAAGCCAGGATGCTCATTAATCGTGATCTCGACGACGTGTGTGCGGCGGTGCCGTAAGATGTGCTTCTCTAGCTTATTCAACGTATACAGGCTGACAAGCACCAAAAAGGTACAAACTAGCGCTCCCGTAATGAAGCCAGCACCAACACTAAGTCCTATTGCCGCAACAAGCCATACGGAAGCTGCGGTCGTCAAACCTTTAATCACATTGCCATTACGCAGAATGGCCCCTGCACCGAGAAAGCCGATCCCGCTTACGACTTGTGCAGCCAATCGCGACGGATCAATTCGCACATTGGCTTCGTTGACAAAATCAGAGAAGCCATACTCTGACAGCAACATGATGGTCGCGGAGCCCAAGCACACTAAGATATGTGTGCGAAAGCCCGCTGCATGATTGTTCCACTCCCGTTCAAGTCCGATCAATCCGCCGAGTACAACAGCTAATACCATCCGCAGGATTAAATCCATATGACTGATTTGCCACACGCCGGCGGCACTCATCGTGCAACCTCATTGGCATCTATCAACCATTTCTTTAATTTCACGACTTCCGTTCCCGCGAGCATCATGATACCCACTCCATGGTTGTCATTCGTGACGGTAAGCAGGTCTTTCTTATAATAATCCGAGGTAAATGCATATCGAGATCCGCTGCATACCCCATGTACATTGCCTTGCGCATCAATGGCGATGCGAGTTAACCCATTCCATGCCTGCAAGGCCGCTTCAACGAAACGCTGCGGTTCTTGCAGCCAACCAAAGCGTACCCCGCGCGCAAAGGCATAAGCGAACATCGCTGTACAGGAAGCTTCTTCATACGCATCCGGATCATTTAACACCTGATGCCAAAGACCGCTCTCCGCTTGAAGATCTGCGTAGCCTCCACATAGATCATTGAAGAATCCGATCAAATCTTCCCGTGCTGCATGCGTAGACGGCAGAGCCTCCAGCACCTCCGTCAAGGAGAAAAGCGTCCAGCCATTTCCTCGCCCCCAAGGGATCCCCGTTTGCTTCCCATATTTAAAATCGAATACATGCGACATAATGCGCTCTTGCGGCATGTATAGATAATTGCGGAATAACTGGAATTGCTTTACCGCTTCATCAATTCCTTCCTGATTGCCTGTAATCCGTGCATAGCGGCACAAGAACGGTGTGCTCATGTAGAGGTCATCCGCCCACATCGTATTCGCTGAATATTCCTCCGCGCAAATACGATAAAAGGCGCCATCTTCCTTGCGTTCTAAGCGATTCAGTATGAAGTCCGCAATGCGTCTGGCGATCGGCATATAAGCAGCATCTTGATCTTCCTGATAAGCTTCCAGCATCGCAGAGCCGAAGGAACCGCAGTTATCCAGCATTTTCATCATAACCAATTGTTGATTAATGGCGGGGAACCCGTACTGCTCCTTGTCCCAAAGCGCATACTCGAACATGTCCGTACAGCTCTGAACATGATCAAGCGCATATTGCGTGACATCCGAACGATTCAGTAAGCGGCCTGTCTGCAGCAACCCATATATCGTAACGCCAAGCGGGTAATCCCAACGGGCATAATTCGTCACATTGCCAACGGTCCATTTATTGCTCAGCATGGCATTCTCGTAATAAGGACGAATCCAAGTGTCAGGTCGGTCCAAACGCCAATACGTCATCTCACCAGACAAAATGTCCTGTAAATAAAGACGATTTGTCTTGACCAAGTCCTCTACATATATCGAAACGTCTGGATCCAATGGACCTACATATAACCAAGGATTGTTTGAGCCATGCACTTGCAGCGGGGCACTCAGGGGTACAACTTCTCCGCTAATTGAGGCTTGAACTGTGAAATCCCACGATTGCACACCACATTCACTCCGCACTAACAGATCATGAGAACCATAAGTGAGATGTACCTCTATGCAAAAGCTGCCGCTTTCTTCTTGTTCTAGCACTTGCTGACCATCCAGCCAAACGGTCATCAGGCCCGAGGCTTCGCCTTTTAATATACAGACGTCTTTACCGACGCTTGTTTTGTTCAGTTTCGTCCAAGCATAAGCTTGCTTGCCAGGCTGAACACCAAATAATCGCTCGCATACAGGTTTGGAAAGCTCATTCTCGTTCCACTCACACGTCGGCAGCCAGCTCAAACCATTCTCGTGCTCGGAGGCAAACGCATTTGGCATGGAGGTTCCCTCAAATAGATCGGTATCAATAGGCTGCGAAAATACCCAACCTGCTTGACCTTGTCGCTCTGCAAACGGAGCAAGCACGTTCAGAATTCGCACCTTCGCTTCATCGGAGCCGAACAAACAGCCGAACCCAGCGGCGGTATGCTTCGCTTTGATAAACAGATGATTCCAGCCCTTCACGAAGTTCACATTCAGCTTGACGGTGGCATCTGGTTTGAGCTCATCCATGACGTTGGATCGATACGTAAACATGTGGTTGAAATAGAACTGAATCGGACCGAGACAGTTCAACAATAAGTCCAGGTTACGTTCGCCATCGCTCCATACTAACGCATAGGCATAGGAAAATTGGCCTGGCTTGGCCTCTGGAAATCTTTTCGCTAGATCAAGATCAAACATCCCCTGCTCATTCTGCAAAATACCTGCTCGGTTAAAAGCTCGGAACGCGAAAGGAATAGGCGGATTGGCACCAATGTAACGATCAGCAAGCACTTTCAACGTTTGCTTATCGTCATTCCCTAAACGGGCATGTATACTCTCTTGTTCATTAAAATACATCGTCATAACGAATTTCCTTTCGATAACAGACGGATTTTAAAAGTTCGATCATAGGGTGTTACCAAGTTGACATGAACATATTGGCAACCGGAAGGATGCTGATCTTCACGCACCATAGGCAGCAAATGTTCATACGCACCTGATGTGATCTCTAGGACGTCGCCATCAACGTCATACTGCATGGAACCGCTCTTGAAGAAGTATTTGCCATCTTCTCCTTTGATGATATCGTCTCCACTTAACCTGCCTTCGTTTCCAAAAATAAACGTCAATTGCGCGAACACATCCTCACGCTCATCCGATTTCACCCGAATCGTCCATTCCGAATCAGCAGCTCCTGCTGTAATTTCCACTTGCAACGCCAGCTTTTGCAAATGGGTCATCGCTCGATGCTGATGCGGAAGCAAATACCAAGGCGAGCCTTCCTTGGACTCTGGCAGCAGATGACGAGGAATCGGGCCGTTGTACCCTTTTTCCAACACAGTCCCTAACGTATACACGCTTTCATTCGCAGTTAAATGATCGAACTTCACGATCCCTGGGGAGAAGGAAGTAGCCAATTTGATGCCCAGCAGCCTTGCCTTCCCATGGCGCAGCGAGAAGAAAGAGGGCGTAAGCGGCATGATCGTCACACTCTGTTCGAGCTCGCGAATGCGAACGACGGGCGCGCCGTAGGCGAGATGCATGCTGCTGTGTTCAATCTTCATGTTGTGGCCGACTTCGCCAATTTGCTCTAAATGTTCCTTGATCGGATGCTGTGCATTCAACACTTTCACATAACGATCCAGCAGCGGCGCACGCTCCAGTTGCGAAATATCCGCTTCTGGGTACACAAGTACGCTCATCAATGGATGATTGTTCACACCTTCATGGAAGCCTGTGAGGAAAGAAGCCGCATAATCTGCCATCGCAGCAAATACGGGGTCCTTATCATGCGCCGCCATTAAGCGGTAGACAGGAAAGTAGTTCGCCATGGTAAACGTCTGACCAAAGTCTTGACGACCGGAGTAATCCGTAACAACTTCACCCGACGGATGGATCAAGTACATCATCATGCGCAAATTACGGCGCACAGCTTCCATTAATTCGGGACGGTTCATCAACCGCCCTGTATGAAACAACGCAATGTCGCTGACTGCGTTATAGATGCCGTTGCTGCGTTCTGTCCACTCGCCATCCGCCGTGATGTCCAAGCCTTCGGCCAACCAATCTTCCGCACGCTCCAACAGTTCTTGCAACGGAAAAATCTCATGCAGCAGACACAATGCAGCCGTGATTACCCAGCGATGATTCGGCGTATGACATCCTCCTGTCAGCATGGCAGGGATCGTCCGCTCCAAGAAGAGCCCCAGCTTGGCAGCGACAGGCGCCGCTTCTGCCCAGTCATGTCTGTTTAGCAGTTGGTAAATCTGCGTAACACCGCCAACGACGAACGCCGTATCTGGCGGGGAATTGTAATTCGTGGAACCCAGAGAAATGGTTCCGTCCGCATGTTGTCGGTTCAACATGAAGGCTGCCGCTTTGTCCAAAGCGCCCAACAGATACGGATCATGATAGTAACGTGAATCTGGATTCACTAATGCGCACGCCCAACCTGCGATCATACGCGGTGTGCTCATATGGTTCGCACGGGCAATCCCCGTCTCATCTTGAATACCGCCGTAATATTTGGAAAGGGGATCAAGAATTTGGTTAAGAAGCGTAGCTTCCGTTAGTTCATCATTAAGGGTTACAAGACGATGGTAAGTAGCATCCACTTGCGTCACCTTATCCTTTTTTGATACGCTAATTTCCCCTTTATCGATCATGTTGATGTCCTCCTACAATGTTGTTCTCAAAGTATAAAAAAAGGTCAGCATCCCTTGCTTCAAAAGAAGAGAATGAACTGACCTTTCTATCGTACGGCTAAGTTATTCCGAAAGGTTCGTCAGCTTCGCAGAAGCACTTGAAATAGCGGAAAGCGTTGACGCTTCCATCAATCGAGTCAAATCAAGCGCAAGCTGAATGTTCTCTGTCGCTGTCGTTCCATGTTGGATATGGGAAGCCCATTGTTCGAAAGGTGACGGCTGCTTGGGCAAATCAGTAACGACCTGCCATCCTGTTGCTGCTTCCCCTTCCATGCGGGAACTACGAATGCGCAGTTTATCATCATTTCGGGAATACATGAGACTACCTTCTGTCCCTTGAATCTCAATGTCAAATTGCGAGTAGCTATTCACGAAGCCAGCTTCAACAATCCCTAGCGCACCGCTAGGATAACGCAAGGTGACGACAGCGCTATCTTCCACTTCACGTTCCGTGATATAGCCGAAGCTTGCGCTCACGCTTTCTGGCATGCCCAGAAATAAGCGTGTTAAGTACATCGGATGGCATCCGAGATCCATGAGGGCGCCGCCGCCTGTTTCTTCCAAGCGAAAGAAATGAGCCGGCAGGGCACCATCTGGGTTCTTATCTGTGCGCAAAGCGCCATTGTGGGCAAGTCGAATCCGAACGGTCGTTAGCGTTCCCAACTTGCCCTCTTGGATGAACCGAAGCGCAGCTTGGGTAAAGCCCAAATACATGCGCGGTAACGAGACTGTTAGTTTAACGCCTGCTTCCTCAACGACAGCGAGGATTTCACGGCAGCTTTTGGTCGTCGTTGCCACCACTTTTTCAGTGAAAATATGCTTACCCGCTTTAGCAGCCGCGATCATGACATCATGATGGCGATTCGTCGGTGTCGTCACGATAACAGCGTCAATATCCGAACGTTGCAACAGATCGTCCAAGCTTGCATGGAATGGCACCGCATATTCCTCAGCCTTTTGACGCCCGCGCTCCTCGTTCTCGTCCCAAAGCGCAACAATCTCGGTATCTGGATGCTCGAGCGCTAACTTTGCGTAATCTTTGGCATGCACATGCCAGAAGCTTAACAACGCTACTCTAATCATAGTTCGAGTGCCTCTTTCCTTTATGAATTAGTCAAAATAGACAGCTTTCCCCGTACGATTCGATTCATAGATCGCTTCGAGAATCTCCGACACCACTAAGGATTGCTCTGGCGTTACAATCGGCTCTCTGTCATGGATGACCGATTCGATCCACATGCGAATTTCTTTATCTTGCATCGATTCCTTCTTACCTTCGTAGAAGTCAGCGCCTTTCGCTTCGAATTGCAGCTGGTTCACATACAGACGGCTATGTTTCTCACCGTTAATGCGCAAACCATCCACCATATCGGCTCCGCCTTCGGTACCGCATAGCGTTGTTTTCGCTTCTTTCGTATCCAGCGTATTGAGCGCCCAGCTTGCTTCTACCATGATGGTTGCCCCGTTTTTCATGACGATCATGGCAAACGCGGAATCTTCAACCTTGAATTTGGCTGGATCCCAAGGTCCCCAAGAATTAGCCGCATTTTCTTTACGTGAAAGCTTATGGTAAGCAGTGCCCAGCACTACCTTAGGTTCGTAGTTATTCATTAACCAAAGCGTTAAATCAAGGGCATGCGTACCGATATCGATCAGCGGCCCGCCCCCTTGCTTTTCTTCATCCAGGAATACGCCCCAAGTCGGCACACCACGACGACGAATCGCATGTGCTTTCGCAAAATAAATTTCACCCAAATCACCATCTTCAACGACACGTTTCAGATGTTGGCTGTCAGCGCGGAATCGATTGTTATAGCCAATCGTCAGCTTTTTACCTGTGCGCTTCGCTACTTCCACCATGCGGCGAGCATCTGCTGCCGTTTTGGCCATTGGCTTTTCACACATAACATGCTTGCCCGCTTCCAAAGCGGCAATCGAGATCTCGGCGTGCGAATCATTCGGTGTACAAATATGAACGACATCAATTGCAGGATCGGCAAGCAATTCACGGTAATTCTCATATACCTTGGCTCCAGGCGAGCCGAATTTTTCAGCCGCTTTATGCGCGCTTTCAGAGAAAACATCAAAAAATCCGATAATTTCAACTTGTTCAATTTTGCTCAAACTAGGCAAATGCTTCCCCGTTGCAATACCGCCACATCCAATAATAGCTACTTTTACTTTGTTCATCGTAGGTCCCTCCCAGGATTTAAAACATATCTCTACTAATTAAAGAAGATGCTGGACACCGACGAGCTGCAAGCATATGCAGGCAACCTTCATCGATATCCAGCTACTCAAAGTACGATTACTTTACAAATTCCATTTGTTGTTTTACGATTTCCTTCGCATCTTTAGCTAGGAAAGCTTTATCTTTATTTTCTGCATACCATTTGTTCATGTAATCTTCAAGCTGTTTGCCGTTTGCTTTATCCCAAGCCGCTTTTGCGTCGGTAATTGCTTGCTCTGGCGTGTATTTAGCGCCGTTAAGGATGGCTTTAACGAAGAGATCGTTCTTCTCTTTAAGAATTGTTGTATTAATGACTTGAAGATCAGCAGGATACACTGGCATATGATCCCCTAGCGTAATTCCTGGATACTCTCTTGCTGGATCGAAGTAAAGCTGTTGGACAACTTTATACATGTCCATGTTAATCTTATCATCAGGCTTCACATCAGGATTATTAATCCCAGCCAAGGTATAGTTACATTTGTCTACGCCTGATGAGAAGAACATTGCATAGTCTAGTGCGTAAGAAACCTCATTTTTCGACTTATCTGCATTTATGACTTGCGGGCAACCGTTTGCTGCTTTCTTCCAGTGAGTTCCTTCGTCTCCGAAGATCATTTTCCGAGCATTTTCCGGCTTCATCATAAAGTCAAGATAGCGGCCAACTGCTTCTGGATCCTTCGCTTTGGCGTTCACAACAGTTGTCATTTGAATCGGATTATCAATGGCACCAGTGAATGTTCCCATCGGTGATTTTGGATAGCCTAATGGAGCAATTTCCGCTCCAGGTACATTTTTCTTCAATGTAGGTAAGTCTAGACCACCGATACTGCCAGAAAATTGGACATAAATTCCGATTTTACCATTAAGAAAGTCCTGTTTCGCCTTATTGCCGTCTTTATCATTGATATAGTCTTTATCGATGATGCCACCATCATAAAGTTTCTTCTTAAACGTGAGTGACGCCAGTTCTTTGTCCCACGCACGGACAACTTTGCCGTCCTTGATATCCCAAGCCAACAATGTTAATGAAGAACTTTCGCCAAATATCTCATTAATGGCTTGCTCCGAATATGTACTCATATTCATGCCGTACGTATCTTTCTTGCCATTGCCATCCGGATCTTGTTCTACAAACGCTTTCGCCACATTATATAATTCGTCCGTTGTTGTCGGCATAGTTAGATTCAGCTTTTTCAACCAATCAGTACGAATGTAAAGAACATGCGCAGGGGTCGCTTCTTTTACCTTACCAATCTCGTAAAGCTTCCCATCTGGTTTTGTTCCCACTTTTTTCAATTGCGGATATTGGGTCAATAATTTCTGGTATTCAGGCATATATTTCAAGATGTTGTCAATCGGCATTAACTGTTTTTGGTCGTACAAGCTGCCTCTAAACGGAGTATTATACTCATTGATAATATCCGGAGCTGAACCGGAAGCAAACAGTACGTTCAATTTTTTCGTAGAATCGCTTCGAAGAATTGGGACGAACTTCACATTCTCTGGCCCATTTTGGTTAATGAACTTGGTCCAGCGATTTTCTTCATAAGTTCCTTCCGATGAAGGGACGCCTCCCCGATCATAGATAGAAACCGTAACATCCCCGCGTTTAGCTGGCGTTTCCGCGGCAGGCTTAGTTGAAGATGATGCTGCTTCTTCTGTTTTGTTGTTGCTGCAACCAACTAATGTTACACCTAATGCGACAATTCCTACTGACATTCCAAGCACGAGCTTCTTGTTTTTCATGTGCATTTGCCCCCTACATGATTTATGAATGAAGTTTGGCTAAACGGAAAACCCTTAGTTATTAACCTTTGACAGAGCCTAGCATGACGCCCTTGACGAAATACTTTTGCAAGAAAGGATAGACCACTAACATAGGCACAACCATGATGACGACACCGACGGCTTTCACCATCTCCGTTGCAACCGTTGCTTGTTCCTCCAAATTGAGCGAAGGGGAGTTCAATAAATCATTTTTCGACAGCATCCCTTGGACAACAACGGTTAAATTCATCATTTCGCTCTTGTTGATATACATGAGCACGCTCATGAAGGAATTCCAGAAGCCAATCCCATAGAAAAGCGCTAATGTCGCCAACATTGGAAGCGAGAGCGGCAAGATGATACGAATAAGTAGTGAAGTATCGCTACACCCATCAATTCGCGCAGCCTCCTGCACCTCATAAGGAATATTCTCGAAATAACTTTTCATCAGCAGCATGTTGTACGTACTGATGAATCCAGAAAGCCATAGCGCCCAGTAGGAATCGATAAGATGCATGTTTTTGATCACGAGATACGTAGGAATTAATCCGCCTGAGAACAGCATCGTGAACACCATCCCCATCACCAAATAGCGGCGGCCCATCAAATAGGAGCGAGACAACGGATATGCGGCTAATATGGTACCCAATAAACTTAATCCCACACCAACCAATGTGATCAGAATGCTATTTTTAAAAGCACTAAGGGCTGGGCTGGCGATGAAAAATATTTTGTATGCTGTAAACTGTAAGCCTACGGGCCAGAAGAAAACATGACCCGAGTCCACGGCAGACCGCTCACTGAACGATAACGCGATGATATGAATGAAAGGTAGCACACACGTTAGTGCGATAATGGCAAGGATAAGATAATTGATTGCATAAAATATTTTTTCTCCGTTTGTCGCTTTCATGCAAAGCCTCCTCTCATAGCTGTCGACCGTGATGCAGATCCGAAACTAGAATAGCGCCTGATCAAATTTCTTAGCGATTCGGTTAGCAAGAAGTACAAGGCTGCAGCTGATGACCGATTCGAAAAATCCCATCGCCGTGGATAAACTAAACTGTGAACTTCCTAGGCCGATTTTATAGATATACGTACTGATGACTTCCGATACGTCCGATACTCCAGCGTTCTGTAAGTTATAGACCTGATCGAAGCCGACCTCCATGATCTTGCCCATGGCCAGAATCAGCAATAATATGATCGTGTGGCGAATGCCTGGCAGCGTTACGTGCCACATTTGACGCAATTTCGTTGCTCCATCCATCGCGGCCGATTCATACAAGGATGGATCAATCGTAGTCAGTGCGGCTAAGTAGATAATCGTGCTGAATCCCATTTCCTTCCAAATGCCTGATCCAACGAAAATCGCTAGCCAAGAATGGGACTCATAGAGGAAGTTAATCGGTTCGATATGAAACAAGGCAAGCACCTTATTGATGGAACCATAATCCGTTGCAAAGAGTGACAACACAAGCCCGGAAACGATGACCCACGAGAAAAAATGCGGGAGATACAAGATCGTTTGCACCCATCTTTTAAACCAGGATTTCCTGACTTCATTAAGCAAGATAGCAAGTAGGATTGGCATCGGGAATCCGAATATTAAGTTCAGAAAGCTTAACCAGAAGGTGTTCCAAATAATTTGCAGTGTATTCGAGCTAGAGAATAATAGTTTGAAGTTTTTCAATCCAACCCAAGGGCTATGTAGAATGCCATCGCCAAAGTTGTAGTTTTTGAAAGCGATAACAAGTCCGCCCATAGGCCAGTATTTGAACAAAATATAGTAGGCAATGACAGGCAGCAGCATGATGAATAAAGGAATATTCTGCTTCAATCGTCTTCGTCGTCTAAGTTGCCATGCAGATTGTTCGCTTCTCTCGTAGAGTTGATTAGGAGTTTCTACTACTGTACCTTTCATGACTGCCTCACTCCTCGTTTCAATTTCATACACCTATCATAAAATTTTCCCAGTTCGATTCCCTTAAAAAATTATAGAAAAAACTATAATTTCATTGGGAGTAGTAAAGCGCTTAATCTTACTTCTAAAAAAACAAGCTGAGCCCCATGTTGGAGCATCAGCTTGGCTACATACCTATTCAACGTGACCTGGCGCTCCCGTGGATTGTCGCACGATGAGTTCTGGCCGCATCACAACGCGCTGCTTGTCTTGCGATTTCTTCTTCAGCTCCAGCAGGAGCAGATCGACCACTTTTTTACCCATGGGCTCGATCGGCTGTGCAATCGTGGTTAACGGCGGATCCGTCACAGAGGCCAGAATCGTATTATCGAATCCAACGACGGATACATCCTCAGGAACGCGCAGCTTTAATTGTTTGGCTGCTTGAAGCGCACCAATTGCGAGCATATCATTACAGCAAAACAGTGCTGTTGGCCTTTCCGCAGGCGGCAGCTCAAGGAGTTCAAGCGCCTCACGCTTTCCGTCTTCAGCGGTATATCGGCAATTCCTGACGTGATGGTCAGAGAGTGTCATACCCGCTTCCTCCAGCGTATGCACGAATCCTTTTACCCGCTCACGACTACTCGTGACTTTGGTATGCTCCGCAAGAATCGCCAAGCGCTTGTGACCTAACGCTACAAAATGTTGAGCAGCCATACAGCCGCCGACAAAGTCGTCACAAACAACCGTATGCAGAGCAAGGTCTTGCATTTCCCGAGCAATCATGACGATCGGAATCGATCGATCCATGAGCGGCTTCAGCATTTCCTTATTATCCATCCCTGTCCCGATAATCATGCCGTCTACACTTTTTTGCTGGAGTAAAGAAAGGTATCGCTCTACCCGCTCGTCTTTATTATCTGTGCTGCAGATGACAAGGCTGTATCCCATTTCATGCCCTTGATCCTCAACCGCGCGCGCGATTTCAGCGAAGAAGGGGTTCGAAATATCGGGGACAAGCAAGCCTAACGTATATGTCTTTTTGCCTGTAAGGGCAGAAGCAATCACACTCGGCTGATAATTGAGCTTTTCCATCACCTTCAATATTTCAGCGCGGCGTTCTTCGCTAATTTTGCCTTTTCCGTTCATGACTTGTGAGACAGCGGCGATCGAGACTCCAGCCTCTCTCGCAACATCGTAAATGGTTGCCTTCATCCTACTACCCCATTTTTCTTGAAGAATAACTAGACATAAGTACGTATTCCACCATTATGACGGGGCTTCTCGGATCTTGCAACCGCCCTACGATTCGCTGGGTTTCGTCATGATCCAAGCATGATCCGGGTCATTATGGAATTTCCATGTCCGTGACGGCCCCGCCATGACATTCAAATAATAGACATCATAGCCTGGAGGCGCGGATACGGGATGATAGCCCTTCGGAACAAGCACCGCTTCCCCATTCTTAACAATCAGCGTTTCATCCAGCGATCGATCGTCGGTATAGACACGTTGAAGCGCGAAGCCTTGCTCGGGTTGAACACGGAAGTAATACGTCTCTTCCAATAACGACTCATCAGGAAGCGCATCTCGATCATGCTTATGCGGCGGATAGCTGGACCAGTGGCCGTTCGGTGTGAATACTTCAACAACCAGTAAGCTGTCCGCTGGCTCGCTCTCAGGCAAAATATTATGAATATACCGCTCAATATTGCCATAACCGCGTGTTTCCACACCGATTTGGGAAGGCGTGATCAATCGAGAGCGATGATTCCCTGCCCCTGGCGCGGCGCAAACCGCGATCTCTAGGGATGTTAAAGCCGTAACTTCATAGCGGTCGTTGCTTGCAACGTAGACAGCATAGGGAGGAATTTGCTCAAACACGCTCATGCGCTTTCCGATATTCGTCCACTTTTCTTCCTTCGTTCGCACATCGGCCTTGCCGCTTACGAGTACAAGACAAACCTCTTGATCCGCGGTTTCACGTGTTAACGTTTGCCCTGCTTCAAGCTTTACAACCTCAAAACCAACATACTGCCAACCTGCCGATGCTGGTGTCACTTGTAACAAACTGCCTTCCTGATTAGGAGAAGCGGATGGTTTCACGATTAATTCGGACATGTTACCGTCCCTCCCATTACTAAGATACCGATGTTTGTTGAAGCAATGCCAACGCTTCGCTTACTTTAACAGGTCGGCCCAAACGAGCAGACAGCTTAGCCGCTAAAGCGATTCGTTCCGCTTGAACACCATCATCACCGCTTACTGGCACGATCTTATCGTTCACAATCGCGTCGATGAACATTTGCGTTTCTTCCACATAAGCCGCTTGATAACGCTCAAGGAAGAAATGCAGCGGCTTATCACTGACGATCGCATCCGCGGTTGAAATTACAGCCGTATTCGGATGATCATTGGATACCACGACGCTGCCTTTTGAGCCGAAAACCTCAACGCGCTGGTCATAGCCATACACCGCTTGGCGGCTGTTATCAATGACACCTAGGGCGCCATTTGCGAAACGAAGTGTCACAACTGCCGTATCCACATCGCCATGCTCCGCGAAATCAGGGTTGATCAACACATTCCCTACCGCGTACACTTCGTCAACTTCACTTCCTGATACGAAGCGAGCCATATCGAAATCATGAATCATCATATCCATGAAAATACCGCCAGACACTTTCACATAATCGATATGCGGCGGATTCGGGTCTCGGGACGTGATTTTAATGATATGCGGATCACCAATCCCGCCTCCTTGTACAACTTCTTGGACGCGCTTGAAGTTATGGTCAAATCTGCGGTTAAACCCGATTTGCAGTTTCACACCAGCTTTTTTGACTTCTTCAATGGCAGATTCCGTTTTCGTAATATCCATGCTGATCGGCTTCTCGCAGAAAATATGCTTGCCTGCTTTGGCCGCTTGTTGAATCAGCGGAACATGGGTATCCGTGGAGGAACAAATGAAAATGGCATCGATGTCGGGATGCTGAATCAAGACGTTACTATCCTTTGTGACGAGTGAAATGTTGCGTGCTTCAGCCCATGCTTCTAACTCAGGGCCAGCAAACAAATCGCTAACCGCGATGATCTCTACCTGAGGCATACGCAGCAAATTGTCCGCGTGAATTTTACCAATTCTCCCTGCACCGATGATGCCAATTTTAATTTTCTTCATCGTAAGTTCCCTCCCGCTTTACCTGCACTGCCGAATAGTTGGATTTTAGCTCTTACCGCAGCCATGATGGCTTCCCGAGCCGGAATTAAATAATTCCGAGGATCGTAAGCATCGGGATGCTCATTTAAATAGTTGCGAATGGTCGCTGTACACGCCATTTGATTGTCTGTATTGACATTGATTTTGGCTGTGCCGCAGGCAATTGCTTGACGAATTTCGTCATCTGGAAGACCGCTGCCGCCATGAAGCACAAGGGGCAGCCCTGTCAGATCTCTGATTTCAGCCATGCGGTCAAAACCAAGCTTCGGTTGTCCACGATAAGGTCCATGAACGGAGCCCAGCGCTGGCGCTAAACAGTCGATGCCTGTTTCTCTCACCAACTGAACGCAGTCCTCGGCAACCGCATACATGCCTTCGGCTTCATCCACGACCAAATCATCTTCACGGCCCGTAATACGGCCTAGCTCCGATTCAACCGATACGCCTAGCACGTGTGCAGCTTGCGTCACTTGACGCGTCACCTCGATATTATGGGCTAGTGTGTGATGAGAAGCGTCGATCATGACGGAGGTGAACCCCGCATGGATCGCTTGGATGCAGACGTCATACGAGCTGCCGTGATCCAAATGAAGCGCAACAGGAACGGTAATACCGTAGTGCGCTATCAACGCTTTCACCATGCCTGCGATGCAGGGAAGTCCGCCCATATAAGGGATATAAGCCTCGCTAACCCCGAGAATGACTGGCGCTTGTTCCACCTGAGCCGCTTGCAGGATCGCTTGCGTAAATTCAAGATTGTTCAAATTAAACTGTCCAACGGCATAGCCGCCTGCCAAGGCTTGCCCCAGCATGTCTTTCATCGAGACGAGTGCCATGATGTCCTCTCCTTCTGTGGCTGCGCTCGCTGTTACCAGCGAGCCGTGACCATTTTCTTACGCGTGTAGAATTCCACGCCATCTGTTCCATTGGCGTGCAAATCGCCGTAGAATGATTTTTTCCAGCCAGAGAAAGGGAAGAACGCCATCGGGGCTGGTACACCAAGGTTAATGCCTAGCATCCCCGCTTCGATCGTTTCGCGGAACTGACGCACGTTGCTGCCATCCTGTGTAAAGAGGCAAGCGCCGTTCGCGAACTCGGAACGGTTCGCCAGCTCAATTGCGTCCTCTAATGTGTCAACGCGAACGATGGACAAGACAGGTGCGAAAATTTCATCTTCCCAAATTTTCATTTCACACTGCACGTGATCGAAAATCGTCGGTCCAACGAAATAGCCCGCTTCACCAGCTGCGGCGTCTTTACGACCATCGCGGATCATAATGGCGCCTTCTTTTTCCCCGATATCGATATATTTCAACGTACGATCCTTATGCACGTCACGAATGACTGGACCTAAGAACACACCATCATCGTTGCCGTTGCCAATCGTAATGGCATCTGCCGCTTCAAGCAGCTTGCTTACAAGCGTATCCGCAACATCGCCTACCGCTACGACGACGGAGCACGCCATACAGCGCTCACCTGCTGAACCGAAAGCAGCGTTCGTGATTTCCTTCACTGCAATGGACAGATTCGCATCTGGCATCACGATGGAGTGATTTTTCGCGCCAGCCAACGCTTGCACGCGTTTGCCATGGGCTGCTGCTGTTTTGTAAATATATTCAGCGACAGGTTGAGAACCAACGAAGGAGATCGCTTTGATCTCTTTATGTTCAAGCAACCCATTCACCACGTCATGCGCGCCATGAACGATGTTCAATACACCAGCTGGCAATCCAGCTTCGTGGAACAATTCCGCGAGGCGATTCGCCAAGTGCGGCGTGCGCTCGGATGGCTTCAATACGAACGTATTGCCACAAGCAATCGCCAGCGGGAACATCCAGCACGGTACCATCATCGGGAAGTTAAATGGCGTAATACCGCCGATTACCCCGATTGGGTAACGATACATGCCGGACTCCAGGTTAGAAGCGATATCGGGAAGCTGTTTGCCCATCATGAGCGACGGTGCGCCAGCAGCGAATTCAACGCACTCGATGCCCCGAAGCACTTCACCGTAAGCTTCCGTGTAGCTTTTGCCGTTTTCTTTCGTGACGATTCTCGCAAGCTCTTCCCAATGGTCAACGAGGAGCTGTTGATATTTAAATAAAATACGAGCTCTCTTCGGCACAGGTGTGCGGCTCCAAGATTGGAAAGCTTCTTGCGAATTACGAACCGCTTGATCGACCTCTGCCTTAGTTGAAATAGGAATATATGCAAGAATCTCTTCTGTTGCAGGATTATATACGGGTTCCGTTTGTGTAGAGGATGAAGCGACCCATTCGCCGCCGATCCAGTTTTTCAATAGTTGTGTCATTTCGGGAACACTCCTTTAAGTTTTAGTCAGATTATGAGGCCGTAATTTCACCACGGTTGCAACGTTCGATATAAGCATCCACTTGCGCTGCCGTCGGCATCGCATCCGAGCAGCTGTGGCTTGAGATCACGATACAAGCTGCCGCGCTGCCGTATTCCATACTTTTCTCCAGCGTCCACCCTTGCATAACACCATAGATAAAGCCCGCCGCATAAGAATCGCCCGCCCCGAACGTCTTCACAACTTTCGCAGGGAAGCTCTTTGCACGATGACCGATACCATCAGGGGTATATGCGATTGAACCTTCTTTGCCATGTTTAATAATGACAATCTTCGCTGAATAATCGAACCACTTGGCCGCCGTAATTTGGTCATCCTTTTCTGGATTATGTTCAAACTGCTCCATCATGTCGAACTCTTCACGCGTACCGAGAATGATATCGCATTTCTCAGCGGCCAAATTATAATACACAGCCGTCTCTTCTGGAGATGTCCACGTATATGGACGGTAATCCAGATCAAACACGATCACAGCCCCGTGCTTCTTCGCATAATTCAAAGCTTGGAACACCGCTTCACGGGATGGGCTCTGAGCAAGCGCCGTTCCCGAAATAAGCAACACTTTCGCTTGTGCAATCAGGGATTCCTGAACCTCGCCAGGTGTTAATTTCAAATCAGCTACGTTATTGCGGTACATGAGAATACTGCAATCTGATGGACTTTTGATCTCGGTAAAAGCAAGCCCTGTTACAGCTCCCGTCTGATCGGTCACGACATTGCTCGTATCAATGGCGTTACGCTGCAAATAGTCGGCGATGAAACGGCCCATTTGATCATTGGCGATTTTGCCGATAAAAGCCGTCTTCATCCCTAACCGCGACATCCCGATTGTAATGTTCGCAGGAGATCCGCCAACATACTTGGTGAACGTCATCGTTTCTTCCATAGGACGGTTAATCTCATTCGCGTTCAAATCGATGCAAAGTCGGCCGATAGCTGCAAAATCAAGCGATTTCGCTTGCGGAAAAGTCACATAGGTCATGGATGGATTACCTGCTTTCTTGGGAAATCAAAGATTGGATATAAGTCAATGCTTGCTTCGCATAGTCATACGGATTATGTGCAGCCGGGTCTTGCTCGCCTTCCAGCATGGCCCACCCTTGGTAGCCACGTGTCAACAGCTCATTGAATATGGGTGCAAAATCGAGGCAGCCATCGCCCGGCACCGTAAATACACCTTTGCGGATACACGTTACGAAGTCCACTTGCTCGGCGCGCGCTTCATCTAACACCGCTTGACGAATATCTTTCAAGTGAATATAAGCAATGCGATCATAATGTTTACGCAGTACGCTGAGCGGATCCGCACCGCCATAATAGGCATGGCCTGTATCGAACAGCAGATATACCAAGGACGGATCGGTTAGCTCCATGAGCTTATCGATTTCTTCCGGCGATTCAACAACCGTTCCGCCGTGATGATGGTAGGAGAGTTTCAAGCCATATTCTTGAGCAATCGCGCCAGCGCGGTTTAGCCCTTCAGCCAAACTCTGCCAACCTGCCTCGTCGAGACGAAGGACTTCCTTCTCATTCGGTGTGCGGCGAGGGTCAAAATGGAGCGAACCTCCCACTTCCGCCGTCGAAATGACCGTGCTTCCCATCGCCTTCAGGAATTCGACATGCATGCGATAAGCTGCGAGCTCTTCATCCCGGTAGGCAGGATCGGAGAACAGAACGGATTTCCACTGTGATACAAGGCTAATGCCACGATCCGAAAGTTCTTTCTTAAGGACGTCCACATCGGCTGGAAATTTACGCCCCATCTCCGTTCCCTTTAATCCTAACGCTTGAATATCATCAACGATTTGTTCGAATGTTGTTTCAGCGCCATGCTCTCTCACATCTTCCCCCACCCAATTAATGGGATGTATTCCGAGCTTGAACGGTAGTTCTGCCATCGTAACGTCACCTCTTCTGTTTAAATGGGTTTTGCAGCTTGTACTCGTTTCTTCATATTTTCATGTGCAGCAAGGACTTTCGGACTTTCGGAAACCTCGGGTACACCTACGTGCCACCAAGATTCATACCCGCCTGTATTCGTCCCTGGTACGACTGGAATTTCAATTAAGGTCGTCACCGATTCTTTTTTGGCTAAAAGTAATGCGGCTTTCAACTCTTCTGGATTGTTCGCTTTGTAAGCCTTCGCGCCCATAGCGCGCGCATGTGCGGTGAAATCAATGGGCATGTAGCTGCCTGATAGTGTATTTGACGCTGCATCCCGATAGCGGAATTCATTCCCAAAGCCGTCACTACCCTGACTGCGCTGCAAATTATGAATGCATTGGAAGCCATGATTATCGAACAAGAGGATCGTGAATTTCCGTCCTTCTTGCAAGCTTGTCACCAAT
Organism: Paenibacillus sp. MBLB1832; assembly: GCF_032271945.1. NCBI lineage: Bacteria > Bacillati > Bacillota > Bacilli > Caryophanales > Paenibacillaceae > Paenibacillus > Paenibacillus roseipurpureus. The sequence continues at coordinate 4,189,822 of NZ_CP130319.1, forward strand.
TCGGAATGAAGCATTAGGTAGCTACCATCTCCGACGATCGCATACACTTCGCGATTTGGTTCAGCTAACGCGACCCCGAATGCGCCGCTGACCTCGTATCCCATGCAGGAAAAGCCATACTCCATATGGTAAGTCTTAGGCTCGGATGCTCTCCAGAGTCGGTGCAGATCGCCAGGCAGGCTTCCCGCTGCACACACGACAACCGCAGAAGGATCAATGGTTGCATTGATAATCCCTAGGGCGTGCGTTTGTGCAAAACCTTCGGCGCATTCGATCCTATATAAGCGATCAACCTCTTGATCCCATACCGCTTTTAGGGCAGCGGTGTCATCCGACTCGTAGCTGCTAACATATCCTTGCGAAGCTAATGCTTCTCGCAATAAGCGGAGACCTGTTTTCGCATCAGCGGTAATGCCGACACCGTTCAATTTCGAGGAATCGAAACTGCTAATGTTGATATTGATAAATTGCACATCTGAATGCGTAAAGGCGGATTTGGACGCTGTTGTAAAATCAGAATAACGTGTGCCGATCCCGATGATCAGATCCGCCTCTTTCGCCAGCTTGTTGGCCGCGAGTGTTCCTGTGACGCCGATCGCGCCAACGTTCAGCGGATGGTTCCAAGCTAGGGCGCTTTTCCCTGCCTGCGTCTCCGCGACGGGAATGCCGAACGATGCTGCAAAATCCATCAGCTCTTGCATGGCATCGGCATAGAGTACACCACCGCCAGCGATGAGCAATGGACGCTTCTTCTGCAGACATAATGCCGCAGCGCGGTCAATCGCTTCTTGAGCGGGCGGACGACGATCGACATAATGGATCTTCTTCTCGAAGAACGCTTCCGGATAATCGTACGCTTCTGCCTGCACATCTTGTGGCAATGCCAACGTTACCGCTCCTGTCTCGGCAGGATCCGTAAGCACCCGCATCGCCTGGATCGCCGCACTCATCAATTGCTCGGGACGAACAATCCGATCCCAGTATTTACTCACTGCTTTGAACGAGTCCGTCGCAGATAGTGTGTAATCTCCTACAACTTCGAGCTGTTGCAATACAGGGTCAGGCTGCCTCGAAGCGAAATTATCTCCAGGCAGCAGCAGAACCGGAATGCGATTGACTGTCGCCGTTGCTGCCGCAGTAACCATATTCAATGCGCCAGGCCCGATCGAAGTTGTGCACGCATAGATTTGCCTGCGATTCTTCTGTTTCGCAAACGCCGTTGCGGCATGTACCATGCCTTGTTCATTTTTTCCTTGTATGTAAGTGAGGTCACCTGCACTTCGTTCCAACACCTCACCAATACCCGTTACATTGCCATGTCCGAAAATCCCCATAACCCCTTGAACGAATTTCGTCTCTTGTCCATCGACGGAGATGTATTGTTGATCTAGAAACCGAAGAAGTGCTTGTGCCATCGTAAGTCGAATTGTACGCATGCCAATCTCCCTTCCGCTTAACAAAGGTTAAGCGCTTAATCCCTGAAAGTTAAACACTTAACCAAAAGTAAGTTAAGCGCTTAATCCGATGATACAACATATTCATTTCTCTAGCAATGCTTTTTTTCATGGTTATTCGTTCATGTTCTGCCTGCCATTATGGCGTCGGATTGGCACTTCGGTATTCCTTCGGTGACATTTGGAACTGTTGTTTGAACACATTGGTGAAATAATTGGGCTCGTCAAACCCGATTGCGCAAGCAATTTCAAATATTTTCATATCCGTATTCCGCAGCAGCAGCGCTGCCTTATCCATTCGGACCCGCGTTACGAAACGAGTAAAGCTTTCTCCTGTCGCTTTCTTGAATACAACACTGAAATAGCTCGGATTTAAATGGATATGGCTCGCAACATCCGTTAAACGGCATTCTTCGTTGTAATGCTCCTCGATGTATTTGACCGCTCGCTCAATGACATTATCACTTTTGGAAGCCTGCCATTGATTGAACTGGAGCACGAAGTTCTTCACTTGCTTCTCTGCCCAGTCCAGTACCTCTTCCGAGGTCCAATGGAGCTGCGGCATTTCATTAGGAATCCTAGCAAGCGCCCCAGAGTCCTCTGGATCAAATTGCTTCTGAATCGTGCTGTTCATTGCAATCGAAAGGGACAATGCGCTGATTCGCATTTCCTCCGTCGTTGCTGCTTTCAGCTCAGCGAGCACACGTTGAAGTAGGTCATGTAGACTGTCTTCTTGTCCGACGAGGATCGCAGACATGAGCTGAACTTCCATCTCTCTGACCCTCGCTTGATTGAGCGATAACACCATGCCAGAGCCCGTCTCCTGACCGCTCACGACAGGAAGATCGATGGGCCCAGATACCGCCTCTTTCGTCAAGAGATACAGCTCTGACAGTTCATTCGCAGATGGCGCAGGCCCCATGGCCATCATGACCGTCCGTATTTTCAAATAGGCCAACGAAGCTGCAGGAATAGCCTCTTGCAGAGAATCATCAATCAACGGACGATCCGTCACTAAGAGAAACGTGCCATGCTCAACCAACAGAAGCTGCGCTTCCAGTCCTGCTCCCTTTACCAGCTCTTCGACAATATTGGAGAAGGCAAATTGCAGCAGGCTCATATCCCTTTTCCCATTGGACCTATGCGCCATATCTTCATTGTTCATGTGCAACAGCCACAGATGTTTACCAGCCAGCGCCTCATTCAAGCCTTGCAAAATGCTCATCTCATATGGCAAGTCTAACAACACCGCACGCAGCCCCTGATCTAGTTGCAGTTGCAGCTGCATGTGCTGCTTCTGCTGAAGTGCGTATTTCTCATAGAACCGCTCAGAGGCTTTATTCATAATCTGGCGCACATCTTCTTCTGTACACGGTTTGATCAGAATATCCAGCGCACCCAGCCGTACAGCGGCTTGTGCGTATTCGAAATTTTTGTATCCAGTCAAAATGATTACCAGCATATCTGGATAACTTTTACGGAGCTCCGCTACGAATTCGAGCCCGTCCATCACCGGCATTCGGATATCCGTCAGGACGAGATCAGGCTGCAGCTCCGCCAGCATCGCTAACGCATCCTGCCCATTGCCCGCTTCACCAACGACCTGCCAGCCTAGCTCCCTGCCTTGCAGCATCTTGATGAGTCCTTTTCGAAAATTCAACTGATCTTCCACAATGAATACTCGCCCGCTTCTCATCTATTGCACCTCCTGCTCCACTTGTGTTTGTAGCGGTAAAACAAGCCGCATCGTCGTTCCACTTCCCAAACTGCTCGTGATGTCCAAGCGATATGGCTTTCCATAGACCAGTTCGATTCTCCGCACAACACTGCGCACACCGAGGCTCTCTCGCCCATCTGAACGATATGGCAGAGCGGAGCCCTGAACACCGAAAATTTGTGAAATGGCTTTCTCATCCATGCCGCAGCCATTATCCGTGATTTCGATCTCTAGGAAGCCGTCGCGGCTGCTTGCTTTCATGATCAGCACTTTATGTGTCACCATATTACGAAAGGCATGCATAAACACATTTTCCACCAGGGGCTGGAGCAATGACCGCATCACCTGAACATTCATCACCTCTTCATCGACTTGAACGATCGTCTCCAAATCGGTTTCAAACAGCTCTTTTTGTATTTTCAAATAATTCCGGATCTGCTGGAACTCTTCCTTCACCGTCGTTAACGTTCGCACTGGCATCAATGAGTATTTCAGCATTTCCGAGATCGCGGCGATCAAAGCTGCCGTTTCGGTCTCATCTTGCAAATACAATTTCCAATAAATTTCATTGAACATATTGTGTAGAAAATGGGGATTCAATTGCGCTTGCAGCGCCTTCAGCTCCGCTTCTTTCTCACTAAGCTGCGTGAGGTACACTTCCTTAATCAGACGTCCAACCTGCTCGGCCATGGCATTAAAGCTCTCCCCCATGTAAGCCAATTCATCATGCGTTCGAATTTCGATTCGCGCATCGAAATCGCCCGATCTCAACTTGCGTAATCCCTGCAGCAAATCCTTAATCGGCCTTAATAGATTTCCAGTAAATAAGACGATCAACACACTCGAAAGCAGAATGCTTATTAAACCCGAGTAGACAATTTTCTTAAACAAATCCTGGCTCCGCAATTGAATCTGCGATAGCGAGGTGCCGCTGACCAGCTTGAAGGAGGTCACATCCGACTGACCCTGAACAAACAGATGATGTTCCATTAATTGGGTTCGATTTAACCCTCTAAGGATATTTAATTGATCTAGACCTAATGGCGAGTTCGTAAATAAAAGTTCGTTATCCTTATTAAATAAATAGACTTGCCCTTCTCCTTCTTGGGTCAGCTCCTTCAGCGAGCCTGAGAAAAAGGATTCGTCGAAAGCCATGACAAGTACACCGTATGTCGCCAAATTGCTATTTTTCATCCAGCGTGCCACAACAATCGTATTTCGATAGCCACTGGGCTCAATGGAGGATGGTAGAGACATGCTCATCCAGACGAGATCCCCTGATGTATTGAACAGCTTCGCATGAATCACACTGAATATTTGTTCATTGGGTGTTTTTATGGACGACGTTGTATAACTGAAATACGAGGGCTCTCCCTTTAAGTCATAGAGATACATCCCTGTAATATAGGGAGCATCTGACTTGAGTTGGAACATTTGATCATCGATTTGCATTTTATTAGCGTATTGTTCGTATGGGTCTAATTCTTTACCCGAATTCATTCGTGAGATAACCTTCTCGAGGGCAGGATTAAACACAATCGTTTGCGAAATACGAACAACCTCTTGGACTTTAAGATCCAATTTCGCCAACGCCTCTTTATTCGTGCTTGAAAACTGCTTGCTGATTTCTTCCTCAAACATCGTTAAGTTATAACGGTACGTTAAATAGCCCGTCACACAGAAGGCGAAGAGAATAATGACAGATAAACTGAGAATCAACTTTACCCTGAAGCTGCGATTAATACCGATGAGATTCCGAATCCAGGACATCGTCTCATTTACCCCTTTGTATGCATGGTTGATAGTTCTGTGACGATATTATAACAACATTATTCGTATTCCCGCTATTCATTTAAACATGGGTAAAATAGAAAAAGACCCCGCACGTCAGCGAGGCTGGGGAAAAGCGGTATGGCGAGCGAACATCGACTCAAGGCTTATTTTTCAAAAACTCATTCAGCTGCTTCTGTATTCTGCAATGACTTTACCTAAGCAACGAACACTAAACGTCGATAATCCTCGGGCGACATCATAACGTACTCCTTAAAATTCCGATAAAAGGTTGCCATACTCTGGAAACCGCACTCATACGAAATTTCGGTGACACTGCTGGCCGTTAATGCTAATAACCGCTTTGCATGTTGAATTCGAAGTGTAATGAGATGACTTTTAAATTTACGCCCCGTAGCTTCTAAAATCAATCTGGATAGATGAGACTGGCTTATATGAAATAGCTGAGCCAGCTGAGTCAGGTCAAGATCTCTCTGATAGTGCTGCTCAATGTAGTGTAAGACGGGACGAATATGCTCATAATTCCGCATACCATCCAACCAGGATGACCGGCTGACTTCTTCTTTGGACATACGAAACAGGTCAACACAAATGGACAATAGCAAACTTTTGAGCGCGGTTTTGTAGCCTGGTGCCTGTTCTTTTTTCTCTACGTACATCTGTTCAATCTTATACCGCAACTGCTCGATTAGTTGTGCATCGCCTTGCAATCGATTACGAAGATGAAACGGATAATAGCGAAAAGGGACCATGAGTTCAGGCTCTTCTTTCGCAAGCAACTCCGAATCAAAGTATAGAAACACAAACTCGCACGGATCATCGGGATCCGACTGAGCAATATGACTTTCCAAGACATTCACGATGAATATATCTCCAGGAGCAACCGTGTAAACGTTTTGACCAAAATAAAAGCTGCCTCGGCCGGAAAGACATAAGCCCATCTCAAAGCTATGGTGATGATGCTGAGGTTCAAGACAAGCGCTTGGCGTCCACTTAAAGATATCAATGGGAAGCTCTTTATTATCATATGTGATAGGCAAAATCATCGAGATGGTCCTTCCTTTGTCATAGAGTCGATTACCTATCATTATACCAAGGAAGCGCTCGGTAAAGGAATAAAATATCCTGAACCGAGCGCCGAGGGCAGCGCATTCTCAATATGAACTTACTTCTTCTGTTTCAGTTTCAAAAAGACGTCATGGCTTCTCTGTGCACATTCTGAAATCGCGATGGGGTGAAATCCGATAACCGCCGAATACAACGTATCATGGAGCGGTTCCACCCAATGGCTCGGCAAAGACTTTGCTCCAAGCGAAGCCCCCATGATAGAACCTACAGTAGCTCCATTACAATCCGTATCCCACCCGCCTAGTACGGAAGTGCTGATCGCTTTCGTAAAATCACCTTTAGCATATACCAGAGACGCTGCGACTAAAGCAGCATTATTATTGGTATGAACTGGATCGTAGTGTTTAAAAGCATCCCAAATCTTCTCAACTAATGTGAGTTGATCTTCGGTCTGTCTAGCAATTTCTACCGCTTTGTGGATGTCTCGTGCCAGGCGGCAGTTAGCTGGAATTTCACTAAGTCCAATTTCCACGATTTTGATTGGATCGGACTCCACAAATGCAGCTGCGATCATGGCAGCGACGAACATCTCGCCATAAATGCCGTTGCGAACATGCGAGAAAGAAGCATCTCGCCAAGCGAAATCGGCTGCCAATTCTGGCTGGCCCGCCGCTCCATAAGCGAAGCCGTCTGCGCGAATTTGCGCGCCGATAAATTCACGATACGGGTTCAAGTGTGTGCGTACCCAATCTTTCTTTTGCTCCCAATCCGCAGGCCGCACTTGTTCTCCATAATGATAGGTAACTTGCGCGAAATTTAAATAGGATTGCGTTTCCGCCGTACATACTTGTTGATAGCTGAGCACCTCATGCCATAGCTTGCCGATATCCCAGGAATCCCAGTCCAGTCCTTTTCGTTCAAGCATCATGAGCCCGAGTACCGTGTATCGAATATCATCATCGGTTTGCATATAGGCAATACGTTCTCGTGTGCTTTCCATCCCCCAAAATGCCAAGTCAATTCCATATTGTTCCTTCGCGGTAGAATGGCCAGGTGTGTAGTCGTTGATGGGCCAAGCATTTGCACCTTCAAACCAGAGACGTACATTTTCCCAGCCCGCTCGGCCATGCGAACCCGCCATAAAGTTCGGCCATTCCAGCGGTTTGCCTAATGCGCAGCCGATCGCTCTGCCCAACCAAGCACCGTAGAACTTGTCCGACCATTGCTCAGGACTCAACTCCTTGTCCATCGTACGCGGACCTGACGGGCGAAGCCGGCGAATGTCCGCTAATTCATTCGGCTCATCTAGATTCGGCACCGTGGGTTTCAAGGCCTGCAGCTCTGCATAAATCGCCATTAATGTTGCTTGATCATCCCCTGATGATTCAATCCGTTCTAGAAATCCATCTACGAGACACGCTTCATCTCTGCGCTGCTGTACTTCCGCAATTAATAAATCCTTTAATCCAACCCATCCAGCCATATCCAATTCCTCCACCCTGTAATTCTGCTTTATTTCAAAGTTTACGGGAAATTGGGCTTTAGCGCTTACCAGTTTATGCAGATCATTCTCATTTCTTGCGAATGAAGCGATGTGCATACCCAGATCGAGTGTAAACGCTTATAATGGCCCTAGTGATACGAAAAGAAAGGAAGAAATCGACATGAAAACCATTTATGTGGTGGGCAGCATCAACATGGATATTGTTAACGAAGTAGGTCAATTCCCCCTCCCTGGGCAGACGGTAGAAGGATTGCATACTCATTATCAACCTGGAGGAAAAGGTGCTAATCAGGCTGTAGCAGCAGCTAAGGCTGGTACTCAGGTTCAAATGACCGGCGCGGTCGGCCATGATGCTTTTAAGGTGCCTCTCCTAGCGTCTCTGGCGAACAATGGCGTAGGAACTTCGCATGTGTTAGAAAAAGCCTGTGAATCTGGTTTAGCCTTCATTACTGTAAATGGTGAGGGGGAGAATTGCATTATCCTGTCTCCAGGAGCCAATAAGCAATTGACCGTAGACGATCTCCCTGCCGAGCTCTGGCAAGAAGCAGGCTTGATTTTGCTTCAGAACGAAATCCCTTGGGAACTGACCAGAACGGTGATCCAAACTGCGCATCGGTACGGAATCCCTGTTTGGCTGAATCCTGCGCCTGCGTTTGCCTTGCCAGTTGAATTATACGCCTTCATTCATACCTTAATTCTGAATGAGACAGAAGCTGAAGTGTTGACGGGTCAATCCATTTCTAGTGAAGGGGAAGCCATGAAGGCCGCTGCTCAACTGCTGCACGATGGAATTCGCCGTGTCGTCTTGACCCTTGGAAGCAAAGGCCTGCTATTTAGTGATGAAACCGGAGGGATTCAGTACCTCCCTGCGTATGTCGTTCAGCCTGTGGATACGACCGCTGCAGGCGATACCTTTATCGGCGCTTTCGCATCCGCTTGGATAAGAGGACTCGCCCCACTTGAGAGCTTAACATTCGCATCTGCTGCCGCAGCGTTAGCCGTGACACGATCCGGTGCTCAAAGCAGCGTGCCCAGCGAAGCAGAAATCGCTGCTTTTATGCTCACACAAGCGGCCCCGATCCCACGTCAACTCACGTAAATCCCTCAATGAGAAAAAATGCTCGAGAAAGGCGTATATCCCCTTCCTCGAGCTGTTATTATTTCTGTTTGCCCCTCAAGCCATATTAATATAAAACAGCTCATCTACTTCTCTCTCCAGCGCTTCACTCAATCGCTTCGCCGTCGAAGGACCTACGGATTTAATCGCCCGTTCCATTAAACTGATGTACGCATGGCTTAGCCCTGTGTGTCTCGCAAGTTCTCGCTGTGAGTACCCTTTCGTCACTCTCGCTCGAATAAAGGCATCCGTCTTGACTACGATTCGAATGTGCATGATTGATTCCAGACCTCCGTTCTCCCATCGTTCCCATATTCTGTATTATACCCATCACACTTCACTTATGCAATCACTAAAATTTACTTTAGTAATCAAGCATCACGCCGTGAAGTTCCGCTATGTTTGTAGATACAGATATCTTGTAATTACTATAGTAAACTGATAGTATTAAAACGTTTACTAATGTTTACTTGGACGAGTGAGGATGAGACCATGTATTTCTACGATAAATTAAAAGATTTACGTAAATTAAAAGGTTATACCATTCGTGAGCTCGCGGATCGATCCGGCGTCTCGACGGCCTATATATCACAGTTGGAGAACGGCAACCGCGGCATCCCTTCCCCGGAAGTTCTAATGAAGTTGTCCGAAGGACTCAACACTTCTTATTCCGAACTGATGGACATCGCGGGTTACTTGGAAAACTCCCAGACCCAGCAACAATTCCAAAGCAATCCCGTCAATCTGCGGCGTTTTCTTCGTGAAAATGAATTAATGTTCGACGGCATCCTTCTGACGCCTGAAGATAAGGAGTGGGTAGAACGTATGCTTACGGTCCTCTTCTGGAAGGAACGTCAAGCGAACAAAGGGGCGGATCAAGAGGAAAGTGGGTCCCCTGATACGCCCCTGCCCTTATAGTTTCAATTGTTGCCCAGGCGTCATCACGATGCCCTTGATGTCTTCTTCAGCTAAGCTTCGCACGAATGCGTCTGGATCTTGCTTGATGATGGGGAACGTGTTGTAGTGCATCGGAACGACGGTGTCAGCTTTCAGATACTTCGCCGCCATCACCGCATCTTCTGGCCCCATCGTGAAGTTGTCGCCAATTGGCAAGAACGCGAGATTAATGTCGTTGTGCTTGCCAATCTCCTTCATATCTCTGAATAATCCCGTATCTCCCGCGTGATAAATGGTTTTGCCTTCAGCCGTAATAAGGAAGCCGCTGGCCATGCCTGTATAGATGTTTTCCGTGCTTCCATATGGACTGTACGAAGAATCATGCAGTGCAAGTGTCAATTTCACTTTCCCAAACGGGAACTGGAACGCCCCGCCGATCCCCATACCATGCGTTTTGGCCCCTTGAAACCCGAGATACCTACACAAATCATTCGGTCCGATGACTGTAGCCTGATTGCGTTCGGCAATCGATATCGTATCTCCGACATGATCTCCATGCCCATGCGTGACCAAAATATAATCAGCCCTGATATCTTCCGCTTTAGCGGTCGCGAGCGGATTGCCTGTTAAGAACGGATCAATGATGATGGTATGCCCCTCGAACTCAATTTCAACACAGCTCTGTCCATGAAAAATGATGTTCAAACCATTCAGCTCCCTTAATGTTTATTAGCTCATCTTATCTAATTTGCCAGAATACTATTCATTTTCTTCTCTAGCTGCACAAGCCCTTCCTCTGGATCCAGCCCGCTCATAACGATACTTTGCAAATCCTCGGAGAGCGTTGTGAACATCGTCGCGTATTTATCCGTTTGCGGCAGCTTGCGGTACGGCAGGTCTTGATAAGCCGAGCGTATGCGAGCTCCCCCACTGGGCCTGACTCCCGAATAACGCAGGAAGGGGCATAATGTTGCGGTGAGTAAGCTTGTAAATTTCTTTTTCATGGTGATACACAACCCTCTCTCATTTTGGTTTATGGTTGAATTGAATGCCTTTTCATTCGGATGTAAGGGCTTTCCTTGGTTCTAACTTTACAGGGATTTAAGTTCAGTCAAAACCGATAAAACCGTCTATTTAAGGGAACAAACGTAAGATCTCTCCGAGCAGCCTTGCGGGAAAAAGGGGAGAATCTTACGATTGGTTGTCAATCGTACGGTGAGCTTCTCCAATAAAAAAAGAGCCCGAAGGCTCTTCCTTTTAATTAACCGAAATATTGTCAAAGCTCACACTATTGCCGAATACACCTTAATATTCACCTCATTAATAACGACCTTCATGTGGTACCATGTGTTCGTGCTAATTGTTGTATTGGTAAGAGCAAGCTGTGTCCAGTTGTTGGTGAACTACACACCAACTAAGAAGTGGGTGCTTCTTGATCAATGCAGCTAATGCTCCAAGTTTACCCAAGCTTTATAGGCTAGTTGCTAGCCAGTTCGTACTCCTTTTTGTACTGAGCTGGGGTATTCTTGAGCATGGTTTCTGTTTGCCTATAATGCTCGATCTTATCAGAAAGCATTTTGTTATAGATAATCCGAACACAGCCGAATACCATTGCAAGATATTGTTGCTGTTCGAGGCTAGGATAGATGCGATATTTATATGCTCTTAGCATGATTCGTATAAAAAGGTTCAATATCTAAACTTAGATTAGACCATTGTCATTCATCCCCGCTCTAGAAAACGGGAGAATTTTTACATCGGCCAATTAACCTCTTGCAAACTTGCATCCAAACGCTCCAAGGCGCGCTTCAATTCATTCTTCGGAATTCTCGCATAGCAATCGCCAATGCTGACCTCGAACCCGCATGTATGCTCATTAATCTCACGCAAAAAGTGGCTCAACCCCACGCCTGTCTCTTCATACAATGCGATCAGAATAGGCTCCAGCTTGTCCTTCGGAAGCGCTACGCGAACGTGGAACATATTCGTTACAGGCACCCGCGGCAGCGTCGTAACCAGATGACAGCTATTATACAGCGCAGCAAGTTCTACAGCTTGCTCATAGTACTGGGGCATTTTATGTACCCGCTGCTTGAAATAGTGACCTGCGGTCAAATAATACGGATAGAGGGAGATTAGATCGCCGCCATGACGTCTTTTCCACACTTTCGACTTCGCCGTAAACGCCTCTTCACCAGCTAGAATAGCGCCTGCAATCCCGCCAATGCCTTTGTAGAACGAGATATATACACTGTCAAAAAGCGCACAAATGTCCGCCGCGGTCTTCTGATAATACGGCAGCACTTCGTATAAACGAGCGCCATCTAGATGCAGTTTAATGCCTTTGGCACGGCAATGCGCCGAGATCGCGACAAGCTCTTCGAACGGCGGCAATTCACCGCCAATTTCCCGCTGAGGCAGCTCTAGGAGCAGACAAGCGATATCTTCCTGCAGCTCGAGAATCTCGTCTAAACGAATGAGGCGATCCTTCTCACCGAGGAGAATCGACTGGATCTGATGCAGCTCCCTCAGTCCATCTTCTTCGTGAATTTCGAGATGGCTCAGCGGATGGTAGGCCACTTTCCGAATGCCTGCCTCATCGCACCAAATGCGAAGGGCAATTTGCTGTGCCATCGTGCCGCTCGGGAAGAACACGGCTTTCTCTTTGCCTAAGTACGCGGCCATTTCCGCTTGAAAAGCTTCGATGCCTTCGCCGGTGCCATAAATATCACTCTCAACCGTTCCATCAAGCTCATTGATAACTTCTTTCAAAACGTCCAAATTTCTGCGGCCATGCCCACCAACGGGATACTCCGTTTGGCGAAAAGCGGCTGCTAAAGGGGACAATGTGCTCATTTGATCATGCTCCTTCTTCTGAGTCTCCATTCGATAGAGATCTTTGCTGTCGATTGGCTTATAATAAAAAGAAAACCTGTGAAAAGGAGCTTCCCTATGAATGAATTCCTTATCGGCTATAAAGAACAGTTTACTGCAAGTCCGACCGAAGTGAAAGTGAACGGCAAACGATTCTTTCTCACGGAAGCAGATGGTGTCTATTCCTTGCTTTCAAGTCGCTGCCCGCACGCTGGATTTGCTGTTGAGCTAGAGAATGGCGAGCTTGAATGTCCGATGCACGGCTGGACCTTCGAAGTGCACACGGGACGCTGCCACAATATTCCGAGCGCAAGACTGCAATCCTATGAAGTTATAGATCGCGATGGCGAGCTGTTCGTACAGATGGACTAATTTATAAATAAGGTATTGACATTCACGCTACGTAAAGCTTTACAGTAAAGGTGTCAGGAGGTGAAGAGATGGAATATACCGTTCAGCACTTGGGTAAGTTGGCAGGGGTCAGCACCCGTACGCTTCGCTACTATGATGAGATTGGACTTCTTACGCCGGCAAGAATCAACTCATCGGGCTATCGTATTTATGGGCAGGACGAGGTTGACCGACTTCAGCACATCTTATTTTATCGGGAGTTAGGCATCCCCTTGGAGCAAATCAACGAGATCATGATGTCGCCTACCTTTGACGGCACCCGTGCACTGAAGGACCATCGCGAGCAACTCCTCGACAAACGAAGACAGCTGGATGCGCTCATTGCCAACGTTGAGCAAACCATCGCTGCCAATGAAGGGAGAATTACGATGACAGATAGAGCGAAATTCGAAGGCTTCAAGCAAAAGCTGATCGATGAGAACGAAGCGAAATATGGGAAAGAAATTCGTGAGAAATACGGGGACGAACAAGTCAATAAGAGTAATCAGCGGGTTAAAAATATGACGCAGGAGCAGCACGACGAGGTGACTCGTTTGGCTGGCGAGGTCACAGCTGCGCTTGCTGAAGCTTTCAAGCTAGGAGACCCCGCCAGTGAGCTGGCTCAAAAAGCAGCCGACTTGCACAAGCAATGGCTCTGTTTCTATTGGACCGAATATAGCAAAGAAGCGCATGCTGGGCTTGCCGAAATGTATGTGGCCGATGAGCGCTTTAAGGCCTACTACGACGAGAAGCAGCCTGGGACGGCTGAGTTCCTCCGCGATGCGATTCACATTTATACAGGGGTACACTAGCACGTTTTCTATGAAACTCCATACGAATCCAAAACTTTTACAAGAGATTGCATATACTAGCATTACCAGCCGCCAGCAACCAACCTCGTGTCACCTCTGTTTAACTAAAGAAGCACAAGCCTCCCCACCAAGAGTCTTGTGCTTCTTCGTTAGCTGGCGATCGTTTCACCGTGAGGTTTCACGAGCGCTTTCGTTTGCCAAATTCGGCTTCTCCAGCGTACATACATAAGCAATCCTCGTACCCATTCATCCGCGGTAAACGCAATCCACACCCCGAGCAAGCCCATTTCCATCCGAATGCCTAGCCAGTATGCCAATGGCACCGCGATCCCCCACATCGATACAACGCCCATCAAAACTGGGAATCTAGCATCACCCGCTGCTCGCAATGAATTGATAACAACCAAATTGAATGTCCTGCCAGGCTCTAAAATGATAGACAGCAAGAGGATCATCGACCCCATCGCTATGATGTCCTGATTTTCCGTGAACAGGCCAAGCAGGCCTTTCCGAAATATCGCGGTGATGCTAACCACGATGAAAGTGACGAGAAACGTGATCTTGAGGCTGCGAAGCAATTTGTGATAGGCCTCTTTGAAAGCGCCTGCACCGACCATATGGCCGACAATAATTTCAGTTCCCATTCCGATCGCCATGCCGAGCGAGATGAAATAGTTTGTCACATTCATGACGTACACATGTGCGCTCAAAGCGGTAGCCCCAATAATATTAATAAAGCTGAAAATCATTAAATACTGCGACTGCCACGAGATATGCTCACCTGCAGCCGGGAGCCCAACACTGAGAATTTGCTTCATAATGCGCCGATCAAAACTCATATAATGTTTTAATAGAATTGGTACTTGCAAGCGTCTGTATAGGATAACTAAAAGGACAATGAGACCGGCTAACCGACTGACGATGGTTGAAACCGCCGCCCCGGTAACTCCCCACTCTGGGAATCCAAGGTTACCGAAAATCAAAAGACTGTTCCCCACGACGTGAATCACATTCACACCTAGCGTCACATACATAACGTCCCGCGTATGTCCGTTAGAGCGTAGAATGGAAGAAATCGCGTAGGAAAGCGCCTCGATCCATATAAAAGCTGAGATCAAATTCAGATACTTTTTCGCAATCGCAATTTGCTCTGGAGCCAAATTCATGAGATGCATCAAGGGTTCAGCAAAGGTGATTAATGCGATACTTACGATGGCGCCGAAAATGAAATTAATCGTGATCGCCAGCGCCGAAATATGGCTTGCTTCCTTCACTTTCCCCGCGCCCAAATGCTGCGCAACGGCCACACTCGTACCAATCCCGACAAACCCGAACATCAGAATGCAAAATACAATAATTTCATTCGCCAAACCCACGGCACCTGTCACTTCATCCGAAATGCGGCTCAGCATGAACACATCCGCCGTGCCTAGCATCATACGCAGGACAGAATCTATAAAAATCGGCCAGGTCACCGGGAAGAGACTGAGTTTCGTCCAGGACGCGGCTGATTCTATGCCTTTCATACGTGATCACCCTCTAGTTGCAAATGAAACTAGCATAGAACACGTAAGCGATTGCAGTCAAATGATAAAAATTGGTGTGGGTGTGGGCGCGGGTGGGGAGGCGGGATGGGGCGTTAGACGGATTTTCCGTCAATCTCACATCATTCGGCCTCGTCCAGCACCGAGATAGACGGTTTTTCCGTCAATCTCGCCCAATTCGGCCTCGTCCAGCACCGAGATAGACGGTTTTTCCGTCAATCTCGCCCAATTCCGCCTCATCCAGCACCGAGATAGACGGTTTTTCCGTCAATCTCGCCCAATTCGGCCTCATCCAGCACCGAGATAGACGGTTTTTCCGTCAATCTCGCCCAATTCCGCCTCATCCAGCACCGAGATAGACGGTTTTTCCGTCAATCTCGCCAAATCGGCCTTTGTGCCTACCTCCGATGCAGTAGCTTCACCCCATTCTCCGTTATTCTAAATTTATGGCACCTGAAATCGCTCCCCCCAATTGATTCTATCAAACTATTGGCTTTCAAATTACGTACCACCCTCCTGCAAGCCTCTCTCCTAAGTTGAAGCCACTTGGATACATCAGCTAGCTGAAAAGGTTCATTCCTAAGTATGCCGCACCTTAACACCTCCCGCTCATAGACAGGCAATTGGAGCAACCCTGCACCCTCCACATGTCCTACCCGACCTATTAACTCATACAAGTTCCTTTGGCAGAAAATCGGCTTCTTCTCCAGCTCATCTCTACTATAAGGAAAATATGTATACCCCAGTATCGCAACTGAACGCGCACGTGCTCTCTCGAAGGAGAAGCGGTCTCTCGTAATTCTCTCAGCGTGTGTAACGAAGCTGTCCTCCTCGAACACGGTTCGCAGCATAGGATGACAGACATCTGCATAGATCTTCGTCCCCGACAAGCTCAACAATTCAAATTCAAGCATCAAACCATCAAACGTTCCCAAAACAGGTATCAACACCTCCTCTAGAAGTTTCTTCGTACCCGTTAAATCCCTTCCTAACATCTCCAGCCTCTGACCACTGGCTCCTTTTATCTGCTCCTTCAAGAAACTCTCAAACTCCTTCTCAAACACCTCAATCGCCTCCTTAGAGAATAAAAAAACGCCGCAACTCCAATAAAAGGAGCTAACGGCGTGTGCTTCACGCTTAGAATGGTTGATGATTGTAATTGATTATTTCTGCCATGATGGCGCGCGATGTGGGCAAGTTAATCGCACTGCTATAAACTCACCTTAACAGATTCTCGCTTGTTTCGCAAAGCCTTCCTCTCTCCTGCAAGCCCTGCTCCCCCACCTAGAAATCCCCCACAAATCGAAAAAACCTTGGCAACATCCCCCAAGGTTTCCCCACATTCTACTTCACCTGCACCCAAGCCCCTTGCCCATCCGCTGAAGCGATCTCGGCCACAGCAATTTCAATGCTATCCTTTGT
Organism: Paenibacillus sp. MBLB1832; assembly: GCF_032271945.1. Taxonomy (NCBI): domain Bacteria; kingdom Bacillati; phylum Bacillota; class Bacilli; order Caryophanales; family Paenibacillaceae; genus Paenibacillus; species Paenibacillus roseipurpureus. The sequence continues at coordinate 4,206,412 of NZ_CP130319.1, forward strand.
GCTCAATGGCGCTGCAGTCACAATCGTACCGCCCGCAAGCAACGTTTCGATGAAATATTTTAACTCTAAATAATAGCCCATTTCTGGCGACAACTCTGGCTTGAAGCCTGCGCTGTCGTTCGGGTTTACTTTCAAGCCGTCACTGTTAAATACCAAGTTGCCGCCTTGAAAATTAACACGGAACTGCATATCAAAACCGAAGTCGCCTTGAAGCGTCCAATCTGCTTGTGCATTGACAACTTTGCCGTCACTGTACTTATAGTTCGCAGAAACCATATCGTAACCGCTGCCTGGAACCACATTGCGCGCCAAGCAGGATACGGATTCTGGTTTGCCGAACAGCCAGTTCACCATGTCGATATCATGAACGTGCATATCTAGCAGCGCACCGCCGCTCTTCTCCTTCTCAAGCAGCCATGGTCCCCAAGTTGGCGTCCCACCGCCGCGGTAGAAGTAACCGCCAGTTGCTTGACCATAAGTTCCGTTTTCCACGACTTCTTTCAGGTACACATAGGCTGGCCAGAAACGAAGACATTGACCAATCATCAATTGTTTCCCGTTCGCCTCAGCCGCCGCAATCATATCTTGGCACTCTTCCGCATTCAACGCCATCGGCTTCTCACATAGCACATGAAGTCCTGCATTCAAACATTGAACAGAGATATCACGGTGCAGATATGTCGGCAGGGCTAAGTCTACGAAATCTAGCTGCTCTTTCTCAATCATTTCTTCGACATCCGTATATTTCTTATACTTGCTGAAATCAATGCTAGAAGCACCCGTGTCAATGTTACCTGCTACAGCATTACCTTCGAGCTTCACAGGATCAATATCGCATAGAGCTACTACCTGAATCGCAACTCCCTCTGCTTCCAAGCGTACGTAGTTCTCCAAATGCGTTCTACCCATGAATCCTAAACCGACGAGTCCGATTCTTAGCATGCTTACTTCCTCCCCAGAATAGCATCCATAGCACCAGATGTGTTATTAATAATTTGATTACCATGATGGGTGTATCCAGGAATCATTTCAGCGATCACATAGTCTTGATACCCGATGGCTTGCAGACCTTTTACCACTTCCGGAAAGTTCACATCGCCAGCAAGAAGATCGACGAAACCATGCAAACCGCCTGCCGCGCGGCGATAATCTTTGAAATGTACTTTTTTGATACGATGATTCAAAATAGCAATCCAATGCTCCGGGTATCCTGAGAAAATCACGTTGCCTACATCGAAATACGCCCCAACGTACGGCGAATTTACTTTATCAATGAAATCCCGCATTTCCAGCGGTGATAGTAAAAATTTGTTCCACACATTCTCGATTCCGATGGAAACTTTCAGCTCTTCCGCAACCTTGGAAAGCTCTGTAATCGCCGCCAAGGAATAGTCATAAGCCTGGTCATAAGGTACCACTTCGGAATCTGGAATGAAATCCACACCAACTGCACCTGGAACGACCAGAATTGTATCCACGCCAAGTATGGCTGCAAATTCAAGCTGTTTCTTCACGATATCTTTCGCTTTTTGACGCGTTTGCGGTTGACTACTCGTCAAGGAGTAGGACCAGAACAAACCTGTTGCCAGTGAGCTGATTTCGATACCAACTTCATCTGCAAGCTGACGGTAACTGCGGATTTCGCTTTCCGAGCTTTCGAGGCTTAAATGCCCCCTTTCATTCAAAGCGAGTTCAATGCCGTCAAAACCTGCTTTTTTCGCTAAAACGATTGCGTCTTCAACTGTAGTACCACCTGGAAATGACCAAATATTGATCCCTTTTTTCATCGTTATCTCCTCCGTCTCTTAGCTTTATTATAAAAGAGGAGCAGGCGCGTTGATTTATCTATTCAGCCGAATTATTTGCACTTTATCCAAATATGCTGTGGTAAAATAGCAATAACCCCCTAGAGAGGACGGACAGCATGGAATTCCCTCGCATTTATTTACAAGAATCCCTTTCAATCGGGCATCTGATTTCCTTTCACTATTTTGAATATGCCAAAGGCTTTGTATTCGACGGTGAGCAGCATGACTTCTGGGAAATTCTCTATGTGGACAAAGGTGAAGTCGAAGTGCGCGCCGATGATGTCGTCCATGTGTTGCAACAAGGGAATATGATCTTTCATAAACCTGAAGAGTTCCATACCGTGCATGTCAGTCATGCGCATAAACCGCCCAACCTCATCGTGATCGCTTTCGCGTGTGAGTCAACCGCCATGTCGAAGTTAGCGAATAAAGTAGTATCTCTCTCCGATCGCGAGCGCAATATGCTGTCTATGCTTACGCAGGAAGGGTTTAACGCTTTTCTCCCTCCCTTCGATTCCCCTTCAGAACATCAATTAGAACGAAATCCGGAAGCACCCTTTGCCAGTGAACAACTGATCAAATCCTATTTGGAAATGCTGCTCATCACATTAATCCGCAAGCAAGAGGCGGGTGCTCAGCCCGAAACGCAGAAATTTAAGCAATCCTCCTTGCAAAAGGAAAAGGCCGAGTCGCTGAAGGTTCAGCAAATCATCACCTATTTAAACGACCATCTTGCCGATTCCTTTACGCTCGATCATCTCTGCCAAACGTTTCATCTCGGCAAAAGCCGGATGAAAGATCTATTCCAATCCCAGAAAGGAATAGGCGTGATGGAAGCCTTCAAATCACTCAAAATTGAACAGGCTAAAACCTATCTGCGTGAAGGCAATTACAATATCACCGAAGTTGCAAATTTGCTCGGTTATACGAGTATTCATTATTTTTCACGGGATTTTAAGAAAACGGTTGGCATGTCGCCCTCGGATTATGCGAAATCGGTGAAAGCCAGAGTTTATAGCTAAAAAGGCCGCCCGCTCGTAGATTTCTCTACCAGCAGGCGGCTTTTGCTTTAAGTTAAATAAGGTATCGGATCGGTCGATCCTGCTTCTTCAAAGCCTTTCAAACGCAGTCGGCAGGAGTCGCACACACCGCAAGCTTCCGCTTTGCCATTGTAACAAGACGTTGTCAGCTCGTAAGGCACGCCAATTTTCAAGCCTTCTTCAATGATCTGTGCTTTCGTCCAAGAAATTAATGGCGTTTCAATTGTAATGCCTTTCCCTTCAACGCCAACCTTCGTCGCTAGCGCAATCACTTCTTCAACCTTATGAATAAATTCAGGACGGCAGTCCGGATAGCCGCTGTAATCCAAAGCATTCACACCGATGTAGATCGCTTGGGAGCCCGTTACTTCAGCATATGAGGTTGCGATCGAAAGGAAAAGCAGATTGCGCCCAGGTACATAAGTGACTGGAATTTCAGAAGCATCCGCCGCGGTTCCGTTCATCACATCAGGCACATCAATCGCATCATCCGTCAACGCACTTCCGCCAAAATCACGCAGGAAATCCAATTTAATGATTTTGTGGCGAGCGCTTACGCCATAATGCTCAGCAACCTGCTTGGCATTCTCTATTTCAATCTTGTGACGTTGACCGTAGTCGAATGAGATCGGGAATAAGTCATATCCCGCTTCTTGGGCTAGTCCCATACATGTCGTGCTATCTAAACCGCCGCTCAGGATGACAACAGCTCTTTTCTTCATTTCACCCATGACTTACACCTCTTTATCTAAAATATAACGGAGCGATGCTGCCGCCTAAACGCCTCGCATCGCTGGATCCCAAATGATTTTGTGAAGCTGCATGTTCAGCTTCACCTTGGATAAGCCCGCTGCCAGCATCAAGTCCACCAGCTTGCGCGGCGGCATCGTTTCCCAGACGGGGCTGAACATCGGCAATGCCTTTGTCGGATATTGCTCCAGTACACGAACAGCCGTCTCGAAGTCGTGGTCGCTTCCGATCACAAATTTCAACTCATCCTGCTCGCGCAGCAGCTCGAAGTTGCTGTAGATCATCTGATCCATCTCACCGGAATCCGGCAGCTTGAAATCCATCACATAGCGCACCTTGGGTGATGTGATTTTCGCTACGAACGGCGCCAGATCGATCGCCCCGTTCGTCTCGATGTGCAAGTCATCGACCTGCTCAAGTGCGGCGAGCGCTTCAATGAGTGCGAGCGACTTGTCGCCGTACAGGAGCGGCTCGCCTCCTGTCAGGCAAATATGCCGGGAGCGGAACGTCTGAACTTTGCTGATAATTTCAGCAATGGTCATGACGTTCTCGGCTTCCGCCGGCGGGTAGCTGTACGTGGTGTCACACCACGTGCAGCGCAGGTTGCAACCAAAAAGACGGACGAAGATCGTCGGGAACCCGGCACGGGTTCCTTCCCCTTCAACCGTCTCAAAAATCTCGACCATGGGAATGCGAATATCGCGCATTATACGTCCTCCTCCATCATCGCACGCGTGATGGCTGCATAACTGGTCGGCGTTTCCCACAGGCGAATCTCGTCCAAAGTAATCGCAGGATACAGCTTTTCATCAAGCAGTGCTTGGTGGATCTCTTCGTAGATCCATACCACCATGTTCTCTGCTGTTGTATTCATCGGAGGCAGAACGTCGTTCAAATATTTGTGATCCAATCGATCAATCACTCGTTCTTTCGTAATGCGTTTGATATCTCCAAAATCGATCGCGATCCCTCGGCTATCCACTTTTCCACGCATAATCACTTGCAGCTTGTACGTGTGGCCATGTAGACTTTTACATTTTCCCTCATAACAATGCAGATGATGCGCACTGTCAAACGTAAATTCTTTGGAAACCAAAACGGATTTATGGTGATATTTCAATTGATTCTCTTGGATGTCTCGCCCCAATTCTTGCACATCTCTTGGGATTTCATAACTCATTCATTATCACCTCTTTAATAGAAAAAAAACAGTACTCTACATTATATCATAAATGGACAGATTGTCACCCTACATCCCCGTGGAAGAATTTCGTGACTTTTTGTTCATCCAATCCAGATGGCCGCGAATCTCCTGCATGCGCTCGTTCTCCTCACGGAGGTCAGCTTCAATTAAAGCAGTTAGCGCTTCAATTTGTCCAACGACAGATTCAGGAAGCTCCACTTCTTCCAGTGATTTCACGATATATAGCAAGCATTGCAGCGTTTCTTCCATCAAGCTCTTCTTATTCCCTGTCAACACCACTTCACTCAAAAAAATAAGATGATTCAACTCTTTTTGTGTTAGTTTCAAGAGGAACAACCCCTTTCTTTCTCCATTATCCAACATTTTCCGACAACGCGAAAGACTCTCTTGACAACTCTAACTATAACATTTATGATTACAGTAAATTGTTATAAAGTTGTTTACAGTTCATCGATCAATTTCCAATGAATTACACACATGCTTTTTGATAGATGAACAACAATAAAAAGAACTTATTTTATCCTTGGAGGGATTCCTAATGAGTACACAAGTACAAACTGCGGTTTTGAAAGTCATCGAAGATCGTCATTCCGTTAAACAATACCAAGCAGGGCATACGATTCCGAAGGCTGATCTTGATCAGATCCTGACTTCCGCTTCCCTAGCGCCATCCTCATGGAATCTTCAACACTGGAAATTGCTTGTGATCGACGATCAAGCACAGAAAGAAAAATTGCTGCCAATCGCTTACGGTCAAAAGCAAATCGTGGAGAGTTCCGTCGTTATCGCTGTTCTTGGTGATCTTGAAGCGAACAAAAACGCGCAAGCTGTATTCGGCCCTGCTGTAGCAGGCGGCTTCTTGCCTCAAGCTGTAATGGATTCACTTGTAGGCCAAATCGAAGGCGCGTATCAATACCCGCAAGTTGCTCGTGATGAAGCGATCCGTAACGGTTCGTTAGCCGCGATGAATTTGATGCTTGCTGCGAAAGCACTTGGCTATGACACTTGCCCAATGGGCGGCTATGATGCTGGTAAATTCGTTGAAGCTTTCAACGTTCCTTCCCGATATGTTCCTGTTATGTTGATCGCAGTTGGTTTGGCTGCTTCGCCAGCTCGTTCTGCAGGCCGTTTCTCCCTTGATCAAATTACCGTTTCCAACTCCTTCTAATTCGTTGATGAATATGAAAAAGGCATGGGTCTCATTCGTTGAGACTTCATGCCCTTTTTAATTTTAATGATGGAATCGCGTTAATGCAGCTGTTCGGTTTCGAATAAAATCTCATCAATCAGCTTATTCCGATATAACATGGAGAGATTGAACGTTTCGTACTCTTGTTCCTTATCCAACTCTTCCAGCAGCAGCGTCGCAATTAATTCGCGGTCATCCGAATCACCTGGCTCCCGGAAATCAATAAACCCCGTTAGCTGCCGCGAGCTGATATCTACCGTTGCTGTGCCAATGGGCAAATCTCCATGTGATTGTTGATAAATTTCATAGGAAAGCGTGTCCAGATCATCACGAACCATTACAATGGAATAGTCATCTCGCATTGGGATCCACATATCATCTTCCCCTTGAATTTCATCCACCAAATCCAGCATATCAATGTGTGTTAACTCCACCGTATCCACCGTTTCCCCATTGTAGACCATATGGAAGACGAACGTGTCCGTTTGCTCCTCATCAAAATCCCCCACTATCAACTCCGTAACAATATCCATCTCTGCATCAAAAGGATCGAATCGCCAGATGATCTCACCAATGACCTCTGACCCATAGATGTGCAAATTCGCTTCTGCGACCAATTCCGAGTCCTTTTCAAAGACATGATACTCAACACTGCTCCGATTCTCACTGACAACAACCAACTCGTAGCCTTGGTGCTGTCTGACGTCATGCAGCATATCCATTTGGGATACGGATTCATCCTCCTCCCTATCCACCATGGTAAGCTCTCCCCGCAACCATGAATAATTGAGTTCATCATCATGAAGCAAATCCTCGCTAGTCCATTCATCCTCGTCCACGATGGACGGTCCAATCGCATGATCCGTCGCAATCACAAAATCATAATCACTATAGCTGACGATCACTTCACATTCCGAAATGCCCAAGGCATCGATCGCACTTTGAATATACGATTGTGCATAATCGTAAACCTCCTGCTTGCCCTGGAGCGAAATGGACTGCTTCTCCAGATGAATCGCGCCTTTGAGACGATCCGATTCCCTGTAGACTAGCGTTAACGTACCGACAAACTCCCCATTGTACATAATATCGCAGACTTCACCGCCTGCTGTTTTCAGGTCGGGTCTTAGCATAATATCGGCCACGACTTACTCGCCTCCTCTACAGCTCTTGTGTCATTCTTCTATAGAATGCCCAACATCGTCCAAAATATGTGCAATCAGGATATCCGTCTATACACTTCTGCCCCAACGTACATATCTTATCTTATAACAATCACCACGAAAGGGGGGGAATGTCTATGTCAGGAGTAGGAACTTCCGCAGCTGCAGTTCTTGTACTTTTTATTCTTCTTGTTATCATCACTAGCGCATTCGTTATCTAATCGCCCTATTATAGGTAAAAGAATACAGAAAGACGATCTCCTGCCTTTTGGCTTGGGGATCGTCTTTTTCTATTTGGGTTGCTGCTGCGTTGTGTTGAGCTTCAGACGCTCTGTTTCAATGGCAGTGAGCTTCGATGTAATTAGCTTCCCAGCTCCTGGCTTATCCTTATGATGCGAGAAAATATCTCTCGCCCTCGCTAACTTCCCCGAACGCATCGCCAATTCGCCTAACGCTGTTGCTGCCTTCCACTCACCAATCTGGTAATCGGCACTAACACTGCCGCGGTAATTGGGCAAGGAGGTGAGTGATTGTTTCAAACTCGTTTCCGCTGATTTTAGCAGCTCATCCGCTTGTCGCATTCGTACCTGGGCCAGCAAGTAATGGGCGTCTGGGAAATCAGGGGAATGTTGAATTGCTTTATGACAAAATGCTTCCGCTTCTGAGTAATTTTTTCGCTGCATCATAATCTGAATAAGCAGTCGGTATATTTCAGGCATTCGACCAAATAACGGTGTTTGTCGTCCAAGACGTTCCGCCTCTAATAATGATGAGAGTGCTTGTTCCTCAAGTCCGAGTCCAAGCGACTCGCGCCCGTGGAACAACCAGTGACCTGGGTTTTCAGGCTCCTCTTCCACCATCAGAGTTAGCAATCGCAGATTGCGTTCCAGCTTGCCTCTGCTTTGGAGCACTGCTGGCTCATAGCCGTGATGGTCCAAACGGATTTTGACCGCTCGCCGGTACGTATCGAGTTGGTAAATCCCTTGCGCCGTACCGATCTGCTCATGGATGCGCCCGAAGTAGCGCAGATCACGTTGTGCTGGAAACATGCGGACTTGCGAAAAATCATGCTGAATCGTCCCATTCACTCGGTTGAGATGCCAAATGTGCAGAGCAGGGATGATGTTCAAGTGGTCGAACACACCTGCAACCTCTCTAATCGAGTGGACATCCTCTTGAAGCAAAACCTCGTCCGCGTCAATCCAAATGACCCAGTCCGTTTGCACATGCTGAAGTCCTTGGTTACGTGCGGCACCGAAGTTATCCGACCACACGATGGGGATCACCTTCACCTTCGGGAATTGAAGGGCAATCCTGCGCGTCTCGTCCGTCGATGAATCCACGAGCAGGATTTCATCGACTGCGCCTTGCAGCGCATGGATACACTTCGCGATGTTCGCAGCTTCGTTGTGGGACAGAATCGCCGCGGTGACGGTCACCTTGGGAACATACAGGAGATCCTCGATGTCTGCTCGAGGATCTCCTGGTGGCATCTGCTGTATGCGCTTGAAGATGGGATTAACCCACTTCGCTTGTGGGTCTAGCAGCCAAGCGCGGTCGAAGACCCGCTTCGCTGCGCCAGCTTGCTGCTGGAGCAGCAGCGTTTCGCCAAGCATGACCCAGAGCTGCGCATCCAGCGGAGTCTGGCGGATCGCTTGGAAGAGCGCGGCTTCGGCTTCTTGGAGTTTGTGGGATTGAATTAGGGTGGTGAAGTGGTTAATTGGTTTCATTTGGTTTGATGAATGGAACTGTGTAGACGCGAGAACCGCTTGTGCCAGCTCCAAAATCTGGATCAATGGTTAATACCGTTCCAGTTGGACTCTGAATGTCACGGACGGTTACGACGTAGGAACCTGAATCATAACTATAAGTTACCGATGCAACAGTTGACATAGAAACATAATCGCCGAAATTTGCCTTGAAATCTGAATATAACGATATACTCTGGCCCCCTCCTTCATCACGATCCGGCTCATTCAGATAAACGTGGATATCGTTTTGATACCAAACGTACTCGCTGTTCTCTGTAAACGCTGTATATAGTTTTACTGTTGCACTTTTATCTGATTGCGTGCCAGCTTCAAACTTAATATAATCATGGCCAGTGGTATTATTATGATAATAGTACGGTGTCACTACAGTGGAATCCGAGTACGACTTTGTAGAAATATGAACGATATGCTCACTAGTTTCCAACCAACCCTGGGTATGCGGTTCAATGGTTAGACTACTGATACCTGCATCGTTGGATGCATATAAATCTAAATTCTCAGGAATTTGTTGATCGTTAAAGCCATCAAAGACAATGTTACAATTAAGCTCTGTATGAAGTCCTTCATCATCATAAGCTGTAATTTTGGATATCTTGTAAGGTCCAACAGACTCAGGATACACCTCATACATATCAAACAATGTCACAAGATTTGATGATTCATTCAGTTGGTCAACATAAACGGATTCTACCACCGTATTTGACCCATGTGAGAGTTCCAACTGATAACGAAGTTCGTCATCGCTTGTATCATTGAAAAATTCATTCAAATCCAGCAATGCCCCCCCTGACATTATCAAGGAATGATCTAGCTTCTCAGCAGCATCTTTATGATTCAAGAATGGAACTACAGGATTGGATGTATTCAATGTAGGTGCTGTATTAGGTGTAACAGTAACTGTAAAAGTCTGCTCAAACACACCCCCAAGGCCGTCACGCGCAATTGCCGTAAATGTGCTCGTCCCTACATGATGAGCCGCAATGACCCAACTTCCACTTTCAAGCGTGAAACTCGCTGCTGGATTCTCTACTGAATGATTAATGACATCAACATAAACAACATCTTCAAATGCATCAATCTCATCGCTGAAATAGAGTGACAGGTCCCCATCCAACGAATTGACCTCTATTTCTGAACCACTCTCAATTGTACGATTCGTAAAGGGATGATTAGGATGTGCAAGATTAAAAGTAGGCGCATGATTTCCAGGCTCATTTCCAGTATAATCAATTTTCCCAATTCCTTTTAACAGTTCTTTTGCATCACCTTGTGATATTGCAGGACTTGACGTTAATTGTTTTACTACATCTCGAATATCAAAATTTCTTTCCACCAGAGTCTCATTTTCATCAACAACTATTACATCAAAGTTGTCCGTATAAGGAGTCCCAAATTGATTAAAAGAAATCGTAAACGTTGCAGTTTCCAACTCGTAATGGATGTATCTTAAGCAGTCCTGCAGAGCCATAGCCCTGCTCATTATATGCAATATCTGAACCACTACTATTTGAGTTTGTACTTGTTACAGAAACATTAGTAATATAATTTCCATAAATAGCTTTCAAGTCCCGAATTGCAATTTCTTCTTCATGCAATGGAACGACTAGGTTACTAATCTCATCAACGATAGTTACTGGCTTAGGCGACGGCAATGTTTCTGTACCATACGCATATGACACATAAGAACCCCCAACAATAAATGGCGCACCTACCAAAGCAGTACTCACCAAAAGAGCAGCCGTCTTTTCTTTTTTCGAATAAAGCTTACCTTGTTTCATCAATCAAAATCACATCCCACATCTATTATTCTTTCCCTCATTCTACCATAGGCTAATAGCACTAAAAACCCCCAAAACGACAAAAAACCCCAAAAATTGAGGTTTTATCGAAATATATTAAGTTAAACAATATTGGCGCAGCGCTTCATGCACACCTTGGTTATTATTCGAAGAAGTGACGGCGTCAGCGGCCTCTTTCACGGCATCTGGCGAGTTCTCCACAGCGATCCCCAGACCCGCGAAATTCATCATTTCTAGATCATTATAGTAATTACCGATCGCTAGAATTTGAGAGGATTCAATGTTCAATGAAGAAGCCAAAGCCTTCAAGGCGGTTCCTTTATTTGCCTCAGGATTCATGACATCAATGAACAAATCACCGCTGCGAATCATACGCAAATGGCCGTAGAGCTTCTGCTCTTCCCACTCTTTTTGAACACGATCTAATACATCTGGTTGTCCAAAAAGCGTAAATTTAACAATAGGCACACTAAGCTCGGATACCGAGGTCACTAATTTCGGTTGAATGAGGAACTTTTTGTACATCATTTTCTCATACTCACCGATTCGTTCGATAAACATATTAAACGCGGTGCACACATCGAAATGAATTCCCTCGCGGCGGGCGTATGCCAACATCGGTTCAATTTCTGCAACTGTAAAAGAAAATTCATTCACCAAGCTTTGACCTCGTTCATCCGCGTGAACCGTCACTGCACCATTGTGCGTAATCATGGTACCTTCCAAACCAAGCTGTTCAAGAATCGGCAATGTGCTTGCAGGCGCTCTTCCCGTGCATAACACAATATGACACCCTTGATCATACACTTGTTGAATGGTTTCAATCGTCTGATCCGTTAATTCATGATCATCCGTCAATAGTGTTCCGTCAACGTCAAGTGCGACTAAGCGATAGTTCAAATGGGTTCGCCCCCTTTCCGCATTTTTATCGACTATTGTACCATAGGAACTTGCATTGGGCACCGCTTTTACACAAAAAAGACAGTTATCCGAAGATAACCGTCCCTCTTTATTGAACCCGATGTACACCAACCGATTGCTGAACATTCCCAATGATTTCGATAGGTACATCTTCAGTTTTCACAATGCCATTGCGGTATCGAATTTGAAAATGTATCGTGTGCGCGCCTTTGGGCAAACCTTCCGTAAAAGACTGGAATTTGCTGTCGAATAGCTCCCCCTTGTAAAGAGTTGGATCGCCCGAATCTGGTTCTAGCTTTTGAGAGACATACAAGGACTGACCGTCCAAACCAACCGTATCCATCCAAGAAAGCACCTCCTCAACTGGGGCTGTTTCGCTTTGACTTTTCACAACAAATATCTCACCAGAATAAAACTGTTTGGGTGCAGCTTGCGTACGATGTCCCTGCTGATTATGGAAAATGAGCCATGAATCGGTATACGTAACATCCGAGTGAATGGTGAGCGGTAATACGGTTATGGTTTTAACCGCTGTCGTTGTCACCATCCCGTCTGTGACTGCTAGCGTCACTTTATAGTCGCCAGGTTCAAAGAACTTGTGCGTGAAGTTCGTGGTTGTAAACGACTTCGTCCCCCCGCTCAGCCCTTCTATGGTCCAAGTATATGTGAGTGAATCCCCGTCAGGGTCAATCGAAGCATTGGCACTGTGCACCTCGTCTCCTTCCCAAACGGGCTTAGGACTCCAATCAAAATCAGCGATCGGCGCTCGATTGATATACATCCAGGTTTGCGGAGAGTAATTAGACCAAGTGAATCCATCAAAAACCCTGACACGAACACGAAGCTTTTGACCCGTTGGTAGATCCTGATTAACTTGCCAGCTGCCAGCATTTAATGTCGATCCCTGATAATACTGACCTGAGTCCAAAATCATAACGTTATTGGTCTCATTCGTGATTTGAATTTGAAAGTATTGAAACGTCGTACCAGGATCGAGATCCATCTGGTTCCATTTCAATGTCGGTCTCATTGAATTAAACAAAGTAGGCGAAGCCTGTGTACCATTCGGCACGGTCATCGTAGCAATGGGAGCGCTATTGATCTGCATCCACCCAAAATTCGACCAGGCGGACCAATTGTACACATCTTTGACCCTTACTTTAACCTGATATTTTGCACCTAATGTTAAGTTGATCGGCACATGCCAGGTCTGCGAACCATCGAGTTGATTTTGATCAACGATGCCACTATCTACCACCAAAGTACCGCCGCTGTCAAACACTTGCACCTGATAATGAGTCAAGGCATATCCATCGGGATCCGTCTGATTCCAAGTTATATCGGGGTTAATTCCTACCATTGTCGGGTTAGCAAAGGCACCATTTGGCATCGTTAACGTTGCTATTGGGGGTGATGCTGGCACAGGAGTTGCAGTTGTAAATGTCGTAGATACAGGAACACTCAAAGCTCCATACTCATCAGCAACTTGCAAATAGACGGTATACGATCCTGATAGCGACGGTTTTGACGGTTTACCTAACGTAAAGTTTCCATTCGGATCAACGAAGGAATATTGTCTAGATACAACACCGCGATTAGCACAATAATTCATGTTTGTCACATCTGGTGCTGAACAAGCGGAAGTCGATGGATCGTAGCGGTCTGGATCGTAAGAATTATCCGTAAAGATCACCGTTCCATCACCTTGCAAAGTGGCTATGAAATTCAGTATGACTGGTCTTCGGTGTACCACAATAGAGGAGTGGAACGGATTCGACGATTTACGATACAACTCGAATAACATGCTAGGATAAAAAAATGTAGGATTCGGATCGTCCTTGGCCGATAAGGTGATATCGTAAACACCAACCTTATCAAACACCGTTTGCGAACCACTGAAAGTCTGGTTATCCAGCACCGAAAGCCCTTGATTATTTAAGAACTTAGGTGTGTGCTTATAAAACCATTGATAGGTGCCACTTGCGGGATCATTTTCAGAATCCGTGTACGAGATGTTATCGTACTTGACTGTTGCCGATGCTGATCCACTTTCCCACAATGCAAATCCAGCATACCAAGCCGTCTGAGGCGTAGTGATTGGTTTCTTTATTATGTTTGTGAAAGTCGTGTAGGACTTGTCCGTAAAAGGCCCTATCGTACCGCTTAACCACGTGCTGTCTTGTATACTCAGATACGGTACGCCATTCAACCTAAGATCAATTTTATTGCCAGTCATCGAAATAGCAAACGTATAATCTGTATTATCTAGAAACGGAAAATTAGCACTAGCTAAGACCGTCGGCGCGCCATTGACATACTTTGTCAAATAGATCACGGACCCATTGGTTTCAACTGCATATCGATTTCTGGGGTCCTGCATACGGAAGGAAAATCCTGCTTTGTTTGTGTTTGCATTGGCACTAGCCATGTTTAAAGTGAATTGCAGTTCCACATCTGTCACAGAAAAATCGGATACAAACTGGCCTAATTTCGTCGGATAGCCCACTGCTGGCGTCGTACTTGGGGTACCGATGGCTAACCAAGGCACGAAGTTATGCTGATCATACCCTGCGAATTGTGATGAGAATAAGGCCATGAGCATTCCATCACCAACATATTGCGAGCTGAAAATTGCATTCGTTGACCCCGCATAAAATGCACTTATTGAAAGCAAGCCACCTAGGCCGTTGATCGTACCCACTGTTTGCCCTGCTGCGTTTTTGACTGTATTACCAACTGTGTTGTAACCTTCAATCGTTTGTGTGCCCGTGGAATAACCGCCATCCCAGTTAATGGTTGGTTGATTATTGTAAGCCCAACCTGGATTATCGCTATCTGAAACCACCCCAGTAGTCTTGTCTATGGACTCGTAAAAGGCTTGGTGCCCCATATAAATCATAGAGTAACTTCGAACTTGGATTTGATTTCTTTGGGGATTGTCCACCATTAAGATTATTGCATCAGCATGATCCCCAAGCGCATAAGAGAAAGAACCAACGTATGTGGTTTGACTTCCCTTCAGTTTCGTTTTCCAAGCAAATGAAAGATCAGCATTAAGCTTAATAATAGCGGCGCCAGCAGCTACGGTAACCTGAGTGCCACTAGACGTATACGAGCATTGTTGCTGTGAAACAAAGTAAAACTCACCATCCGCGCCCCTAAAACTTTTTTGAACATTGTCTCTGCACGAGGATGTTGGGTTAATTGCTGGATCGGTCCATGTCGCATTCGCTAGAGGAACGGACTTTACTATTTGACCTTGACGATTAATTTGACGGACTTGAAGATCATTGTAATAGCTCTCTCCCACGACAACCACTAAATCTTCTCCAACATTTTGAGGAGGGAAAGTACTCTGGGCACTCATCTCATAATTATCACTATAAACCTGCCCATTCCCCAACGATGAGTCAAAAGGGCTATAACCATTCAGTATTGAACTGCTTATGAATTGCCCTGTAGTTGCATCAAATGTTCGGAGCTCGACCAAATTAACACTTACGTTATTCTGTTCGCCACCACTATAATAAGCATACTCAGCAGGATACCGTATCTTCGCATATACGATATTCCCAGCAACATGATACCCTAAAACAGTAGCTTGCCACGGTGTACGAGTAGAAACCCCATACGCGTGCGTGTAATCCTTTCTTGAGAAAGCATCATAACTATCAAATGCAGCCGTCTTGTATGTCGGTGGGGGGCCATAATTACCATTTAAAATGTCGCTTCCTTTGATGATAAAATCATAGGGCGAGCCGTCCAAATATTTATGTACATAATCTGGGAACATACACCCCGAGCAATATTCAGTTGTTCCTGAATAACGCCCAATCTTGCTTTTATTCATTGCGTAAAATGAATACCCGCCAGTAGAAGAGACACTACCCGTTCCGAAATAAATATGGGTATCCGTTGTTTTGAAAACAGGGGGCCCATAGCCCCAAGCCACGGGTTGCCAAGTTCCTGCCGTAGACCCTGGAATTAATAGGGGCTGCGTATCCATTGTCCCAAAGCTAGCAAAAGATCGATAGGGTGACTGTCCATTGGGACCTAAACCAAAATCTTGTGCAGGAGTTATGAATTGTCGATATTGCGTTTGACCCCATTGCTCATAATTAAAATTATAGTATTCCTGAGATTGCGTGTTTCGGCCTAAACCTGCAGCTAGCTGATTGGCTGCTCCTGCGGTCCATCCAACACCCTTGTTAATGGCACTATTCGTATTCGTTTGAAAAAGGCTCCAACTCGTCAATATTCTACTAGCTGGGTATAGCACCGCTGGTTCGATAGCTGGTTGTGCATTCTCGCCCTCAACTTCGAAACTGACCACTGGCCCGTCCTTGTTCACCACATCAAGCGTGATTTCAGAAGCAGCCTGCGTGCTGTTATCACTGCAACGACCGAAATCTTCACAGCTTGTAACGAAGAAAAGATATTTGCCTATTTGGGCAGGGGTAAAATCAACACCAGATACATTCCCGCCACTAAGCGTTTGCCACGCATCGTTCTGGAAGCCATTATTGTCCGTATCATATTTGTATTTAAACGAGGCTGAAGCAATTGTATCACCATCCGTGGAGTAAGATTGATTCTGAATATGCGTGGAATTGCCACGTACACTGAATGAAGGCACCCCAAGCTTGGCTATTGGGGGTTTATCCGGATGTACCGTGATATGGCAGTCGGAACTTTCAAGCGATAATAATCCCGCTGTGTCTGTTACGCTCTCAAGTGTGACTGTTATTGTGATATCCGACATCGTACCATTGGCATAGCTCGTTTGTAGATTGGACCACACATCCTTCGTGTGATCAATCAAACGACCTACCGGACTATGACTGGACGAAGCATTTATAGCACCATTAGAAATTGTTCTGTTTTCCTTGATCTCGCTGGGGGCTGAACATACTGGAATTGGATTGGGAGGAAGCACTTCGATGATCGTAGATCTTGTCGTCGAAGCCCCCCATTGATCGTGCATGGAAGCTTCAACACGGTGAAAACCAGGCGTATCCATCACGATGTTATGATAGCCGTCCGTGTAATGACTTACTCCACTTTTGCCTGGGATCGTTTGAGTCCACGCGTCAGAGCTATTGAAATTAAAGTCGTCCCAATAGATGAGATCACCATCAGGATCACTTGGCGTTGGCACTGAGGGATCTTCGATATAGATCATATCCAACGTATCTCCCACAACCGCGGTTTGAAGGGGCGTTTTTCTGTTCGAAGGTTTTACCCAGCCAATTTTGAAATCAGGAGGACCGTTGATGGACGGGCCATTGATCGTTAAGGTTTTGGTGGCGATAAAGCCAGATGAGCCGCAGGATGCTTCGATCATTAAGGAGATTTGATGCGAGCCTACTGCAAGGATGGATGGATAATTGCTTTGGTTATACGAGGTATCTAGCGTTTGATTATACACCTTAGCTGTGTAAACAAAGCTGCCTCCACGTTCTATTTTGTAGTAATGATCTGTGTAGGTACACCCGCTAGGAATCGTAAAAGGTAACGGGTGTAGCTTGAAACTGTCACGGTAATTGATTGTGGAGGGGGTTATTTGGAAATCCCCAGATACAGAAGCTGGAGTTGGGGTCGGGGTGGGGCTGGGTGTAGAGGTGCCTCCAGAGTAGGTGACTTCGATGTGGTCGGGGTATTTGTAGGTTTCGGACACTAAATCGACGGTGAAGGCGGCGTAGTAAACCATGACTTTGGCGCCGTTGGGAGGGCTTCCGAGTTCCTTGGAATGTCCCTCATGGTCGAAGTCTTGGGAATAAGTCACTGTGTAATTGTTGGCACTGGTTGCTGTAACTGTGCCTGATGTAGTTGTATAATCGCTTCTACCAGCACTTACTCCAGCAGGACCATTAATATTCGCAAACAAATTTACTTTTGAGGTCGCTATAATTTGGGAATTGCTGACAACAGATGAAGGTATCACAGTTCCATTATCCGAAGTCGTATATGCGACATTTCGGGAGGCAGTAAGTGAAAGACTGACTTCGAAGCATCCTGGATATATTGGCATGCTATAACCATTAATGCTTTCAGTCGGTGCTGATCCACAAGATTTTGTTCCACTTGGGAAGTCAGCATACCATTTAACACCTTTATCCCCCCCAGGGATATAACGATACCAAGCATAATAACCCTGTAATGAGTCATTATCTCTGGATTCCACTTGTCGTTCATATCCCCAATAGGTTTGCGTTCCAGACCAATTAGTTTTTCCGGATGCCTCTGGAATACTTTCTACTTTCACATCATCACGAAAAACATCAACACTTTGAATGATTTGCCCGTTTGGTGCTGAAATAGAAATTGGGTTAGTAGTGGCACTAGCTTGATCACTGTAAATCGCCTGATAACCTGTGATTGTATTAACAGAATAAGTTAAATTAATACTGGTTATATCACTTGCATGTGCAGTCATCCAACTAAATTCGAGAAATTGAATGGTGGTTATTTGCAAAACCAAAAAGGTAATAATTAAAAGGCCTACTTTTCTTTTAGCGTAACGTATGTGACTTCCTCCCTTCTATATAAAACGCGCTATTTGCGAGGAAGCATTACCCCTAATAAGGTATGCACGTAAGTACTATGTGGAGGTCTTGCTGGTGCATACATCTTAACCCTTAGATGATTATCTAATTTAACATCCAATTTAGACATAATAAAGGCTGGTATGTCTCCCAGTTCCTTGTGAAACAGAGATGCCGGGCCTGTTAATTTATGTTCTACTAGCTCTCTAGCAGTGCTATTGAATCCATTAAGGTCAAATCCCGGCTCCTTTGCAGAATCATTGTAAATCTCAGTATCCTTGTTATAATCTACATGCCCTTTAAAATAGATAACATAGCTATCCATGTAACCATTTTTGACTAACGGACTAGTTTTCTCAGACTTTAAATCATACCAATGCAAATCATCCATGTCCCCAAGTAAGTACTTATTCGGATCATTCGGATTAGCTAAATCAATTGCAATAATCTGATCAAAGCTCCCCTTCCACAAACCGTCATCAGTTTCAAGGGTTAACTTGCTCACATCCCACTCTTCACCGCTGTATTGTTTACCCCCAAAAAACTCAGGCATCATCGTAAAAATATTCGTTCTCTTCAACACCAACTCCGCATTACCAACCGCCGCCCGATCCACCTCTAACTTGCCGCCGTCTTTAACACTCAAAATCCGCTCAATAATCGTGACCGATTGCGCTCTAGTGGTAACTTCATCCTCCCCGAGCTGCCCGCCAGAAAGTCCCTGGATTAACCCCAGTTTCGTCGCGTTATACATCATGGACGGATCGTTAGTGATCGCCGCAGGATCTTGATAATCCTTATCGGCAGCGCGCAAGGCAACCCTCGCCATTTCCATCCGAGTCATCGGCTGATTCATCTCATCCAGGCTAAAATCCGCGCCTTTGTAGATTCCCAACGTTGCCGCTGCCGTAGCAAACGGCACATACCATTTTGAACCAGAAGTATCACCCTTCACAGGTAAGTTGAGTGCTCTAACGACCATTTTAATAAACTCAGCTCGACTTACCTTGTTCTCAGGCCTAAACGTTTGGTCTTCATAGCCATCGACATACCCTTTTTGCGTTGCCGTCTCCACTGAGCTTTTTGCCCAATGCCCTGTAATATCTTTTAATAAAATAGCGGATACCCCCGCATTACTTGCAGCCGATATTTCAGCACTATTACATCCAGTTGTCGTTGCAAATGTAAGTGCACTCATTAAAACAAGAATCTTTCTTTTCATCGTTTCTGCCTCATCCTTCACTTAGTCTCATTTCGTATAACCCAATTATTGGTAGTATCTCATTACACAACTGACAATGTCTACCTATTTATTCCAATAAAAACAAAAACCGCCCAAAATCGCAAAAATCAGCGACATCTGGGCGGTACTTCCGCAAACCATATTCATCTCAAAAATAAAATACCATATTCTAGTAAAATTGTATAGCTTATTTTTAAACGCCATTCGCATTTTGTAATGCCTGAAGTTCTTCCTCACTCAACTCCCTAACTTGACCTAAAGCCAAAGTTGGATCTAACGCTAGCGGGCCCATTGAAATTCTTTTTAGATAGACAACTTGCTTCCCGATGGCTTGAAACATCCGTTTGACTTGATGAAACTTGCCCTCCATGATCGTTAATTCGATCTCTGAGGGTACGCCTAAGGACGCATTTCCTGTTGCTAAAATGTTTAAAATCCCCGGCAACGTCTCGTAACCGTCATCCAACGTAACCCCTTGCGCGAAAGCTTCGCGATCCGCTTCATTGACTTCCCATTCTACTTTGGCAAAGTAGGTTTTAGGGACATGTTTTCGTGGCGAAAGCAGATTGTGGGCGAGTTTTCCATCGTTCGTGAGCAAAAGGAAACCCTCGGTATCCTTATCCAGTCTTCCAACTGGAAACACTTCGAATGGCACATATTCCGCGTCCAAAAGATCCACGACTGTTCGATCCCGATTATCTTCAGTTGCAGATACAACACCTTGCGGTTTGTTCATCATGAGATAAACAAACTCGCGGTATTTCACGATTTCGCCGTGCACCGTAATGATATCGGACTCAGGCTTCACTTGCATTCCGCTGTCTTTGACTTTGACACCGTTCACATAAATCGCGCCTTCTTTGGCAAGCCGCTTGAGTTCAGAACGGGAGCCAACGCCTACGTGGGCGAGTATTTTATCGAGTCGTTGTGTTTGTTTCATGACCGTTAGGTCCACCTCCAGCCGGGCGGATATTCGTTCTTCAGCATCCCATCGAGCCACTTGCCCCAGCCGACGGGATGGTCGTCAATGCAGACCAGGCAGTAGCCTTTGGCTGCCTGGGTCTCTTGCGGGTCGCGGAGAATCTCGCTCTCCGCGACTTCGAGCGTCTCGCCCTTCAGGTACCGAAGGGCTCGCTCGTCGCTCGAAGCCAAGCTCAGCGCTCGCTTGGCTTCGCGCAAACGTAGTCCCATGGCTAACGCATGGGACGGTTCAAATCGGCCGCGGTGCAGCGCGCCGATGTACCAGCCCGGCCGCACGACTTTCAGTCCGTGCAGCTCGGGCAAGCCCGCCGGCGACGCATATGCGTGCTCGCCGTAACAAACGAGCCGCCCCAGGGCGAAGGGCTCGCTGCGCAGCAGCTCGCCGGAGAACGCCTCCAGCGGCTCCAAGCTCACCCCCGTGCTGGGCGCAGCCACGGCACGACCCTTCCCGCGCGGCGCAGGACGTCCGCCGCGCTTCTCCGCTGCCGCCACAAAATCGGCAGCAACATCACTCGCATTTGCACTTGCCCCTGTACCAGCGCCCTTCCCCAAAACCGCCACATAATGCCCCTCGCCCCGTAACCGATGCGGCCATAACCTCGCCGTTCCCGCTACTGCCGCCTTCGCCTTCGAACTATACGCGTTCGAATCGCACCATGGCTCACGCAACCAATCGGGCCGACCGGGTGCGAATCCTTCGATTGGCACCACAGCAAAGTCAGAATGCTTGTCCAGAAACTCCGCAATCTGCGCCTCATTCTCCTCGGGCGAGAACGTACACGTCGAGTAAACAATACGGCCGCCTGGCGCTAACATTACCGCAGCTTGTGCCAACAACTCCCGCTGCATCGCAGCAAATTCTTGAACAGAATGGCGCTCCCATTGGCCCATCATCTCTTCTTCTTTGCGGAACATGCCTTCGCCAGAGCAAGGTGCATCGATTAGTATTTTATCAAAATAGCCACCAAACACGTTCAACATTCGCTCAGGCTTGTCATTCAATACCACGGCGTTCCGTACGCCGAGAAGTTCCAAATTTTTAACCAACGCCTTCACGCGATCCGAATGAATATCGTTGACGACAAGCACGCCCTCGCCCTGCAGCTTAGCAGCAATTTGCGTGGACTTCCCGCCTGGAGCCGCACATAAATCTAATACACGCTCACCAGGCTTCACCTGAAGCAGTTCGACTGGCGCCATCGCACTTGGTTCTTGAATATAATAGAGACCCGCATGATAATAGGGATGCTTCCCAGGACGCTCGCCTTCTTCATAATAAAAGCCTTCCGCAGCCCAAGTCACCGCCTCGAGATGGAATGGACTCTGTGACGCAAATTCATCACGGTCCACCTTCCCCGTATTAACTCTTAAACCGAAAGAGCGCGGATCCTCATAGGAAGTCAGAAATTGCTCAAATTCATTTTCACCTAATAAATCAATCATTTTCTCCCTAAAAAGGGGTGGTAAGGGCTTGGTCATGGACATCTTCGCTTTCTATGTAAAATCCTAACTCGTACACGTCTCATCAAATCTAACGGTATTATAGCTGACTTGTCACGAAACAGCCAATTTTTTTCCGCATTCCCAACAGGATATGCTATACTTTTTGCAGAAGAAAGTAGATAGTAGACAGACTAGAGAGGGTGTAAGGATGAAAAAGCTGCTTATTTATTTAGGCATTGTTGTTCTTTTATTCGGTGGTTTGTATTTTATCAATCAACAATCGGTCAAGTCCTCGGATAAAGCGAACGCAGGTAATCCATACGGTGTTGCTGCTTCCAAGTTAAATCCAGAGACGGTGAAACAATTAACGGATCCGAACTATCAGAACCTGATTTTACCGAAAGATTTAGACGCAAGATTGAAAAACAAAGAAACCTTTTTCCAATATTATTATGCCTCAACTTGCCCGCATTGCAAAGTCACAACGCCAGTTCTCGTTCCAATGGAGAAAGAGCTCGGGATTGATGTGAAGCAATTCAATTTGGAAGAATTCAAAGATGGTTGGAAGAATTACAAAATTGACTCCACACCAACGATTGTCTATTACAAAAACGGGGTTGAAGTTGATCGTATCGTTGGCGGAGTGCCAGAAGCTGGTGCAGGCGGCAATACACCAGAAAAGTTCAAAGAATTTTTCCAACGAAATATGAACAATAAATAGCCATAATGAATCAACAAAAGGACTTCTACACGAAACAGTGTGAAGTCCTTTCTTTATCTCTTAGTGATGATCTTCTGTTGGCGGCGGAGTCATTCTCATCTCTTCCACAAGCGCAAGCAAGGCAGGGTCTTGGACCACAATATCCAGATCATAAGGTTTAAATGGCTTTTCCTCGATATGGAGAAGTTGATTCACATACTGTTCGCTTTCCAATCGCAACCGTTCCAGATCAATACCTAGTGAGGTCTCGGGATAAGGCGCCAGCTTCTCTAGCCCTGCACGAAATAATTTAATAGAACCGCTAATATTGCCGTTCCAATGATGATAAAGGCCTACTGCGATTTGCAGTAGACCTTGATATAACGGATTTCGGCCTTCTTCCAGCCAAAGCTCCTCCATGACTTCATGACATTCGAAATAATCCCGCTGATCGTTAAAATAGTACAGAAAAGCGACATACAATCGGTCATATCGGCTCATCGATTAACTATTGTCTCCTTTTTTGGCTCTCGAAATGGCAGCCTCAATGTCGGCAGATAAATCGCTCAGTCCTTCTTCGGTCTCCCAGATTTCATTGAATCTCAGCTGAAATTGGGCTGCTTCACGAACACGGTGATAGAAATAAAGCTCTTGAATATTACTTAGCACACGATTCACAAGATTAGAATTGTCTTCAAACATCCGTTGAGAAGCCATGATTTCGCCGCGAATACTCGACATTTCCTGATCTAAAATATAAGCCGCTTCGGCTGCCTTACTTAAACGAGCCCTGACATCAACAGGCAGTTGCTCTTTATATTTATAATTCAAGGAATGTTCGATCGTCGCCCAAAAGTTCATGGCCAGTGTTCGAATCTGAATTTCCGCTAAAATCTTCTTCATACCAATCGCTGTTTGTACAGGATACTCGATAATAATATGAAAGCTTCGGTAGCCGCTAGGCTTTTTATTCGTAATATAATCCTTCTCATAAACGACGCTCATGTCTTGTCGATTACGAATAAGTTCTGCCAGTACTTCGGTATCCTCAACGAATTGGCACATAATTCGAATACCTGCAATATCTTCGATGCCCGACTCCAATTGATCCATTGGAACATTTAATCGTTTCGCTTTCTCGAGCACACTTGATGTTTTTTTGACGCGTCCTGTAACGAATTCGATTGGCGCGTATTCTTCACGACTTTTGAGCTCACCACGTAATGTTTTGAACTTTACTTTCAACTCTTCTACTGCTTGCTCATAAGGCAGGAGAAACTTCTTCCAGTCACGTCCATCCATCCATGTTTTCCTCCATTCTGAATGAAGTTAGTGCGAATCCACACCTATTGCCTGGGAAATATGTG
The DNA here is from genome assembly GCF_032271945.1 of Paenibacillus sp. MBLB1832. Classification (NCBI taxonomy): domain Bacteria; kingdom Bacillati; phylum Bacillota; class Bacilli; order Caryophanales; family Paenibacillaceae; genus Paenibacillus; species Paenibacillus roseipurpureus. Next base: position 4,230,337 of record NZ_CP130319.1, read on the forward strand.
TGAAGCCATCACGCTTTAATAGCTCTTGCAACCCTTTATTTATACGGCCTAGCAGGCCTGGACCCTCATAAATTAATGCCGTGTATACTTCTACTAGACTTGCGCCCGCACGAATCTTCTCATAAGCATCTTCCGCAGTAAAAATCCCGCCAGCACCGATAATCGGCAGCTTCCCGTGGGATAGTTGGTAAACGCGTTTGATCACTTCAGTTGAGCGTTTCGTTAATGGAAGCCCGCTTAGACCGCCCGCTTGCTCGCGGTTGACATGGCGAAGCCCTTCTCTGCTTAGCGTTGTATTCGTTGCGATAATACCCGAAATTCCGCTCTCCATAATGATTTGAACTGTTAAAACGAGTTCGTCATCCGTAAGGTCTGGCGCAATTTTCACAAGAACTGGTTTCGCGGCTCCACCATGCTTGGTGTGCTGGGCTTTCATTTCATCCCGAACCGCCCACAGCAATCGTTTCAAATCATCCCCATGCTGTAAATTACGCAAATCAGGAGTATTTGGTGAGCTAATGTTCACAACAAAGAAATCACCATATGTATAGAGAGCATGGATACAAGCCCGATAATCTTCTTCAGCCTGCTCGTTGGGTGTTGATTTATTTTTGCCGATATTTACGGCTACTGGAATGGATCGTTTCCCCGTTTTCGCTAAGTTTTGAGCCATTTCCGCAGTCCCAACATTATTGAAACCCATACGGTTAATCAATGCTCTATCCTCAGGAAGACGGAACAAGCGCGGCAATTCATTGCCTGGCTGCGGCTTCGGCGTGATGGTGCCAACTTCCATAAAACCAAATCCAAGCTGCGAAAACCCCTTGACTGCCTTTGCATTTTTATCTAGTCCTGCCGCAAGCCCGACTGGATTACAAAAGCGTAATCCCCATAATTCCTGGGTTAATTGCGGTGAATCCGAAACGCCATACATGGTTTTCAGCAATTGCTTTCCACCTGGCAAATTTCCAACCACACTTAGCCCGTCAATGGTAAGATGATGCGCTTTCTCTGGATCCATTCGAAACAATAAAGGTTTAGCTACATTCTTATACAGCATGTCCTATGCACTCCGTTCTCTAAGTACTCTAACAGTCAGTTTAGCTGACAACGTAAAAATATGCAATCCACGGTCGTACTAGAGTGCCTCTTCACACAAAAAATCCCCGCTCCGCTGAGGTTGCTAGGGAATACATGTGTACTATTCAATTTATGCTACACTTCTGTGCGTTGCAGCAGACGTTCAAGGTGCATCGTTAGGTAGCCAGTTTCATCATCTGGCACTTCGATTTTCAATGTGTCACTTAGCATGAGGGAGAGTACTTTTGCCTTCACATAGATGTCGCCGTATTCTTCTTTTATCTTGGACAGCAGGGAATTCTGAAGTGTTTTCTTCTGCTTCACACGCTCGATAACACCTTTTAAATGACTGATGAAACGCAGGGTTGAGAAGGAATCATCAAAGTAAAAGCCCAGCTCCTTGGCCGCTTCAATCGTCTGTGAAACCACGCGAACTACCGCTAGTGAGTCCGATGCTTGCTCTTTCTTACGCGCACTATTGAAATGCATCGTTAGAAAGGCCACTTCATCCTCAGGCAATTTCACATCCAAGTGCTCATTCAGAAACTCGACCGCTTTCTTAGCTACTTTGTACTCTTCTGGATACATATAACCAATCTCATAAGCAAAAGGATTCGTGATGAAAATGCCGCGCTTTTGCCGCTCAACCGCAAAGTTAATGTGATCTACGAGCGAAGCATGGATTGTCTCCGAGAAGTCACCTTCCAACATACTTTGCGCATAGGCAATGACTTCCTCGGTAATCCCGATAATTTTCAAATCAACTGCATTCAATATTTGTTCGTAATTCTTGAGCACTTCAGAAGTATGTAGGAGGAATTCCTGTGTAATCTCAGCCTCGTTAATCGTCATGCCAGGTGTTTTTTTGAAACCAATCCCTTTGCCAAAGGCGATGGAATTTTTACCTGAACTCAGATGCGACATCACGACATTGTGGGAAAGAACATGTATAATCGTCCGTTCAATCATAAGACACCTCCGCATACTTAGGTTTGTCCTGATCTAATCTATTTGGATAGGAGCAATGGCTTAATGCTTTCACGTATTTGTTCGGATTCCGTTCCGAACACCACATGGACATTCCCTTTTCCAAGTCGAATGACACCGATTGCGCCAAGCTCTTTCAGTTCGTTGTCTTTCACAAGAACTTCCTCTTTGACAAACAATCTTAACCGAGTGATACAGGCATCAACGGAAATAATATTGGAAGCTCCGCCAATTTGCCTGAGAATCGCCGCGGGTCGATCTTCACTTGGAATCAAACTTACCTGCTGGTCATCTTCTTGTTGATCTGAGTCTTCCTTCACGGAGCCCTTCATCGGAAAGAAGTGCAGGTACGTCCGAAAGGTGGCATAGTATAGGACAAAGTAACCTGCGCCTACGATAAGAATCCAGAATGGATTCGTTGCCAAATGCCAATTCAGTAGGAAATCAATGAATCCCGCTGAGAAGCCGAACCCCATTTTGACCTGAAGAATATTCATAATCAGCATGGAAAAGCCAGTTAGAAGGGCATGAATCACGTAAAGGCCAGGTGCTACAAACATAAAGGCAAATTCGACCGGTTCTGTAATCCCTGTAAGAAAGCTAGTTAACGCAGCACTTAACATCACTGGTGCTATAAAATGTTTGGATTTCGAGGCTGAGCTGCGCACCATGGCTAATGCGGCTGCTGGCAATCCGAACATGATTACGGGATAGTAACCTGTCATGAACATACCCGCAGTGAGATCTCCCGCGAAAAATCGTGAGATATCGCCATGAACCGTTTTACCTGCTGGCGTCACGAAATCGCCAATTTGAAACCAAGCTATATTGTTAATGACATGATGGAGACCTGTTGGAATGAGCAATCGATTCATCACACCATAAATGAATACCCCAATGTTTCCGTTGTCTACAATCCACATCCCGATATGACTAATCTCTCTCTGAACGGGAGGCCATATAAAACCCATGAGTACACCTAGGAAAACCATCACTAGCGATGTAATGAGGGGGACGAACCGTTTACCTCCAAAAAATCCAAGCGCTTTCGGCAATCGAATATGTTGAAACTTGTTGAAGAACAGCGCGGAAAATCCTCCTACCATCATTCCTCCAAGCACACCCATATCCAATGGCTCTGAAACCGATGACCCCACTTGGAAATGTTTTAGTACATTGTCAAAAACTAAGTAGCCGACAGCTGCCGCAAGCGCCGCAATGCCATCGCCAGATGTTAAGCCAATCGCAATCCCGATGGCAAACAGAAAAGGAAGATTATCAAAAATTGCACTCCCACCCAGTTCAAAAATCTGAGCTACATGAACAAGGAACGGATCATGAAACGTCATTTTACCTATACGAAGAAGAATGGATGCCGCCGGCAGCACCGCAATGGGGATCATTAAAGAGCGCCCCATCTTCTGAAAACCATACATTACACTCATCAGATTCACCTTTAGCCCACAAGTTTGGCCGTTTCTTGTTTGCTCTTCCCTATCCCAATTATAGTAGAAAGAACACCCTCCCGAAAGGATAAATTCCTCTTGGGTAAGGTGTTTTTTCTATGCATTGCCATATTCTTATTTCACGGCTCCAGCCGTAATTCCGCTTGCAATTTGGCGTTGGTAAATCATATATACAATAAGAGTCGGCAAAGTCGTGATCAGCAAGCCCGCGAATAATGGCCCCCATTCTACACGGTATTGCATTTCTGCTTGCATAACAGCTAAACCAATCGGCAATGTGTACTTGGTAGGCTCGTTCGTTAGAACGACCCCTAAGAAGTATTCATTCCAGTTATTAAGCATGTTCGTTATCATGACCGTAATCAAGCCTGGTTGTGATAACGGCAGCATAACGCGGAAGAAAGTTCCGTAATGCGATGTCCCGTCAATGATGGCTGCTTCTTCGATTTCTTTCGGAAGCGACTTGTAGAAGCCGATAAGCAAGAAAATTCCGAATGGCAAATTGAGCGCAGCGTAGACGAGAATCAATCCCAGCCAAGTGTTGATGAGATGCAAATCATTTAATAAGAAGAACAAAGGGATCAACGCAAGCGCAAACGGAATCATCAAGGCTGAAATATAAATGGTGTAGAGAATTTTGTTCCCTCTAAACTCATATCTCGCTAAAATGTACGCGGTCATTGCAGAAAGGATCATCCCAAGCAACGTACTTCCTACTGTCACGATAATGGAGTTCATGAAGTACGTTCCAAAGTTATATTTGCTCCATACATAAGAGAAATTTGACCATAGTAATGGAAATTTCGGCAACGCCCATGGTGCATTCAAGAAAAACTGCTCATTATTTTTAAGCGCGTCCAGCAATGTCCACAAGAGTGGATAGATCACCGCGACCGTCCATATCGCAAGTATAATCCATACAAGCAATTTGGCTAATGGATTTTTGATCGTCATTAAGTGGTTCCCCTCCTTCAGTATCTTTGTTTAACATAGCATTAGCTCATTTCGATTGCCTCTTGGCGCATGACACGCTGCAAGATGAATGTCGTGATGAGTGACACGATTAGGATCATGACACCAATGGCCGCTCCATAACCGAAATGATACTGTTGAAATGCCATCCGATACAGATAAGAACCCATAACTTGCGTTGTATTATCAGGCTGTCCGCCGTTCGTCATTAACTGAACAATAACGAAGGAACCGTTGAGTGTTGTAATAACAATATTGACGACGGAAACTTTAATTTGCTCCCAAATGAGCGGCATGGTGATATGGCGGAATTGCGACCACTGACCAGCTCCGTCTATATTAGCTGCCTCGTAGTAGGAAGCAGGAATATTCACGATTGCAGCAATCATTAGGATCATATAGAAGCCGATACCTGCCCAAATTGTAGGTGGCAGAAGCATCCAGATCGTGTGTTGCGGAAAACCTAACCAAGTAATATCCACTTTCTTTTCGGTAAATAGAGACAAGAATGCGTTCAAGAAACCGATCTGTGGATTGTAAATGAAATTCCAGAGCACACCGATAACGACGACTGAAATGACATTCGGGATGAAGAAGATTGCACGGAAGAATCCAGCACTTCTCAGTTTAAAACGTGTCAATGCCACGGCGAAGAATGTCGCCAGAATCATAATTCCAATCACTTTACCTACAACTAGGAAATAGTCATTTCCAATCGCTCTAAGAATAATTGGATCTTTAAAAATCTCAACAAAGTTATCAAACCCAATAAACTCGCTATTTTCAGACATACCCGACCAATCGTAAAACGACTTCTGTAGCGCCTGTATAACGGGATATATCGTAAATACGCAGAAGAATAGAAAAGTCGGAATGATGAATGAAGCGATGAACAAATTCCGTTTCAGCTTTTTCGCGTTGGTCTTCATTCGATCGTCACCGTCCTCTCGTTAAAATGGCGGAGAACGCCCTAGGCAGCTAAGCCTTTGATGTTCTCCGCACTGCTTCATTCAGTTCCTATTTCTTTTGTTTAGCTACAACTTCAGTTACACGAGTTACCCATTGCTCAGGTGTAATTGTACCGATTGTCAAGGCAAGAGTTGCATCCTGCATTGCTTTGTCTACGTCTGCAGCGAAGGAAACAGTTGGTACTACTACAGTATCAGGTGAAGATAAGAATTTCGCAGCATCCTTAACGAAGTTAGGAGCTTTGGAAGAAGAAATGTCACCTTTAACGTTGGATGGAGCACCGCTTAGCTCAGCCCATTGAGAAGCTTGTTTTTTGGAGAATACGAATTGCATGAATGCTTTAGCTGCATCTTTGTTTTTCGCTTTTTTCGGAATAGCGAAAGTGGATGTGGACGTATTAGCTACAACTTTTCCACCTTTATCTTGCGTGATGGATGGAAGGAATCCGAAGTCGAAGCCGCCTGGAACGTCTTTCGCCATTTCGTTTGGTAACCATAGACCGTTCGGGATGAACGCGTCTTTGTGTTGAAGGAACAAGGATTGGGAATCCGTGTGGTTGATTTGTACGGATGCTTTGTCGATGTAGCCTTTGTCGCGCATTTGAACGATTTTGTTTAAGCCTTTGATAATTGCTGGGTTTTTCCAAGCTTCAAGATTGTTTGTGGACATATCTTGCAGCAATTTGTAGTCATTGTTGTTAGCAGAAACGATAGCTGGATAAAGCACCCCACCATTAATGTAGTACGGATATTTACCAGTGTGGATGAAAGGATTGATGCCAGCACCTTTAATTTTCTCACTTACAGCTAGGAAATCTTCGAAATCTTTCGGCTCAGCCCAACCTTTGTCTTTGAACAGGGCTTTATCGTAGAAGATACCCCATGCGCTCATTACGAAAGGAATGTTGTACATCTTGCCATCAAACTCTTGTGGTTTTTGAGCAAGCAAATCCATGATTTTCTCGCCATCAACGTTTTTAGCGTCTTTGAGCCAATCTGTCAAATCATCTAGCTGGCCATCCGTAACCAATTGACGGTCGAACAACTCAGGTCCGTCGATGTATACGAAATCAGGTGGGTTACCAGCGATCCAACGGGGTTTCATTTGTTCGTTGATTTTTGGTCCCGCACTTTCTTTAATTTTCAAATCAGGGTTAGCTGCTTGGAAGTCAGCAATAACTGCTTTCCACCATTTGTCGCCGTAACCGCCAACGAAGTATTGAATTTCAAAATCACCGGAAAGTTTTTTCGCTGCTGCTGCAGTTGGAGCTGCAGATGCTGCCGCAGTTGGAGCTACGGACGCAGCTGGTTTTGTTGTTTCTGTAGGTGTTGCTTTCCCGCAACCCGCAGCAACTAGTGCCATAGATGTTGCCAAACCAATTGTTGACCATTTCTTCATGTTCATCTGATCATCTTCTCCCTTTTTTAATTCATCTACTTTATTTATTGGTAAAGCGTTGAACCCGTCAGTAAATCTTGGCAATTTGTTTGCAACCAACCCCTTTCATAAATCACTTTTTTGACAAAATAAAAAGGGCATAGTTATAGAAGAAGACTTGCATTCCTTCTAATAACTAATGCCCTTGCGGTAACATGTTATTAAAACTGACATATTCGATTGTTTTGCGTGTTCTGTGTGATTGAATCTTACAATAAAATGACATGAACGTCAATACTTATTTTAAAACGCTCATTTTTCATTTTCTTGATTAGGCTATCTTATGATATGATAGTCTCATCTCTTTTAATCCTAATGAAAAAGGTGATCCTGATGTCCAAACGTAAACCTGTTGCAGCTTCACGCAGACCGAAAAATGAAGTGAATATGAAAGCCATTTACTGGACAGGATCTATAGTCCTGGTAGTTATTATCTTAATGGCTTTACTGCTCATTTTGAACAAATGATTCATTTAAAATGATTGTTTTCTTCACAATTTGAATTGTAATCGCTTTCTGTTTTTCTGTCAAGCATTAAAAAGAGAGCCAGATTCCATCTAGCTCTCTCCCCCTTCCCAATCAACCTATGCCTAGTCCAGCCATTTATATGTCTTCTTCGGATTATTATCCTTCGTTTCTAACGGCAGTTGAATTGCCCGCTTAGGATCTCCACTCCCTGCCCCAAGGCCGCTACCAGGATCAAATGTTGACTCTGGCAAAACCCCTTTACCGATCGTTACTTTCGTTGTTTGAGGTACCATATCATATAATTCCTCCAGGTCCGCTTGCAGCATCCGCACACATCCATGCGATTCGTCTTTCCCGATACTTGATGGCTTATTCGTCCCATGAATGGCATAAAGCGTATTAGACAAAGTCATCCCTCTACTGCCAAATTCCCCATTGGATTTGCCATTTGGGTTACGAACCTTCTCACTAATAATGAAATCGCCCTGCGGTGTCTTACTTCCACCTAAACCAACGGGATAGCGTCTAAGGATGAATGTACCGCTGACAACGGCGAGTTGATGCTGTTCCGTATCGATTACGATCCGGAGAGGTTCTACGAGAGGGGCCGCGGCGGATGCCGGTAGTCGTACAGATCCTTCAGGCGATTGCGCAGGGTTAGCCGTGCTGCTCCCTGCTGGCTTCTCAACACCCGTTTCTCCCTTTGATCCTGAGGAGTCTACCGTTGGAAGCGCAGCGGCCTTGAGGCGCGCTACAGCAGCGGCAAATCCCTCTTTCATTTGAGGTGTTAACCCTGGCAGCAAATTATCAGGATACGGTTTCGTCAGTTGTGCAGACTGATCTGGCAGGACGCCCATCTTGCTCAGATATGCCCCAATCGCGCTCTGCAGCACAATGGCTTCTTCGCGTTCCCGCATCCAAGATGAAATCGCCGGTTGCAAACTCGAACCATCTACCGCCTGGCAAGCACAAGTTTGAGAATTATAGTATTTCAGCGCAGCCTCGCTTCCAGCCGATGCAGGCTTGGTTACGCTAAGAATAGGCTTAAGTGAACGGTGCCACTCCTTCCATTGCCCTCCTTTGCTTCCCGAAGCTTCGATGAGGACAACCTCTTCAGAGCCCCCCGATGAGGACTGCACAATTTGTTGCAGCTGCTTCCCCCATTCGCCGTCCGAATAGACCAAGGACTGACCATGGGCAACCCCGCTGCTCTGCGGTGTCATTGCTATAGTTTCTGTCTTCGCTTCCTCTTGTACGCTTAACGCCTGTTCTCGGCCTTGCGTATTCGCAAAATCCTGGCCAGCAACAAGCGTGATGAGCAAGAACATTACTAGAAGCGCCAATAGTCTGCGCTTTCCGCCGCGACGACGTTTGACAGCCTCTGGCTGCTTCAGTAGTGCGGGAGCGTCCTCCAGCCTGATTGTCTGTTGCTCAAATGCCTCATATATTTCACCAGCTTGTGCAAAGCAATACGCAGCCTTTCCCGCTTTTCCTTGCGCCGTGTACTCTCTGCCTAATAAATACCAAGCCATTTTATGATTTGGATGATCTTTCACATATTTCTTCAGATACATCGGATCTTCAATCGGATTATGTTGGAAAAATCGCTCTAGCTGCTCATTCCGCTGATTTCTCTTCACGCTCATCGCCTCCAATCCTAACAGCTTTACTCCCTTTTTATCGGCATATTCTTCCAAAAGGTGAAGATAAAAAAAGCTTGGCAAGAGGAGTTACTCCCTATGCCAAGCTTTCTCTTTCCATGTGTCGACTTATTTCACATAAGATTTCACACGTAGAATCGCCGTATGATGCGGCGCATCCCATTGTACATCTAAGCCGATCTGCTCTGCAAAGAAGCGAACAGGCACATACGTGCGATCCTGTTTCACATATGGTGCAACATCGGTTTTCACGCTAACATCTGGTTTTCCAGCTTGCTTGCGAACAATGCCCGTTTCACCGATCACCAATTCAACGGAATCTGCGCCTTTGGAGAGCTCAACAATCTTCTTCCCGTCTCGCTCAGCATAGGAAACTTTGTAGCCAAACGTCTCGCTAATCGCCCGCACAGGAACCATCGTTCGTCCATTCTCAATTTCCGGCTGCGCATCAAATTCGATCTGCTTATTGCCACTGACGACTTTCACTTGCGAATCGGCTGCAATACTGGACGGCAACTGATACGGCGCAATTTTACGTACTTTATTGTTCGACATGTCTGCAACAACGATATTCCCTTGCGCTGTAATCAGCACATCCGTCGGATTATAGAACTGTGCCGCTTGATCAACACCATCCGCTTCACCTGTTTGAAGTGTTCCAGCTAGAGTAGACACTTGTCCATTCAGTAAATAGCGAACAGAGTGGTTTAGACTATCCGCAACCAGAAGCCCGCCTTCTGAAGTCACAGTGATTCCTTTTGGAAAATCAAACTTTGCTTTCAGCGCATCGCCATCTGCGAAATCGCCTGCTGCATACAGGTCATTTTTCTCATAGCTCGGTGTTGAGCCAGCTACGGTTGAAACAAGACCTGTCCCCAAGTCAATATATCGAATTACATGGTTCCCTGTATCGCTGACATAGAGATTTCCTTTTGCGTCAATTGCTAAACCAGATGGCTCGTTAAATAAAGCTTCCGCAAGACGCCCATCCTTGAATTCCCCAGCAAAGGATGCTTCGCCTGGACGAATTTGAATAACGCGTTTCACAGGTGCAGTTAGCGTAGTAACCGTTCCATCAGTTGCGATTTTACGAATCGTGTGATTCAGGGAGTCCGCCACATACAGCGTACCGTCATTGGCAACGGCGATATCGCTTGGATGGTTAAACGATGCGTCCGCCCCCTTGCCATCTTTATTTCCAGGGACGCCATTCCCAGCAAGGGTCGTTACCATGCCATTTCCATCAATCTTACGAATCGCATTGTTGCCAGCATCCGCCACATAGACGTTGCCGTTACGATCAACCGCTAGACCTGTTGGCTCATTAAAGAAGGCTTCCGATGCCTTCCCGTTGACGAGTCCTCCAGTTGGGAAACCTTGTGCATTTTTCAAGACAGCGATTGCAGGCCCTGCGAAAGTCGTTACTTGTCCAGCGGCAATTTTGCGAATCACATGATTGCGCGAATCAGCGACCAAAATGCTGCCGTCTGCTAGCTGTAAAACGCTCCCTGGAGCGCGAAAACCTGCTTGCAGTACACCTCCGTCGATATCGTCAAACTCTCCGATCCCCGCCAATGTAGAAACATCAGAGAGGATTTGACCGTTACTATTTTTCAAAGCGTCCGCGTCCAAACCAGCTGCAAAGGCTGATGAGCCGCCAAGGAAAGTCGCAATGAGTAAACTTGAAACAAATATATGCTTTAATGGTTTCATGAGAATCTCCTTTTACTTACTGAAAATTAAGCTTGTGGAACAGTAGTATTAGATGTGCTAGTTGAACCAACATGGACTGGTAGAATCTTTGTTACATCAATTGGAATTTGTGTAACTACCGTACCATCCTTACGTACGATCACAATTTTACCTACCGAAACTTGACCCGAACCATAAACCCCCAACGGAATAGTAACCAGCTTTTTAGCTCCAGTGAATGCTACAGTGTTATCAACTGTACCGTATTTCGTTACAGCATAGATGAATTCTCCACTTGTATAATTACCATAGTGATTAAAATAGTCAGCACTTGTACTTGAGTCAAAAATTGTTCCATTTTCCAGACCATCTCCCTCTACGGTCGACAAATCTGGATAAACATCCCCTGTATACAAGAGATGAACTTCTACCCCATAAATTCCAGTGAAATCAGACAAGTTTACGTCTAAATTGAAGGTCGTATATGTCCCCTCTCCCTCATGTGTTTGCGCATCGCGAACGTTTAAGCTTACAGATGGAGGAGTAACTGTTGAACTTCCACTATTCGAGTTACCTGTTCCAGTTGTAGTAGTCGTTGTCGTCTTACCATCGTTCGCCGATTTCGCTTTCTCAAACTCTTCCTTCTCTTTCGCAGACAAAGCTTCCTTCAGCTTTGCTTCCGCCTCAGCCTTCGCCTTATCTTCTGCGGCTTTCTTCGCTTCTTCCAGCTTTTTCCTTTCCTCTTCCAGCTTTTTTAGCGCATCCGCCAGCTTCTTCTTAGCCTCTTCCTCTGCTTTTTCCTTCTCCAACTTCGCTTTCAGCTTTGCTTCTTCCAGCTTTTTAAGCGCCTCTTGCTTCTTAGCTTCTGCATCTGGATCAACCCCAGCAGTCTTATCGAGAGGCTTAACATTGTTCAAATCTAGCTTTTTGGTCGTATCCGTAATTTTGTCATTTGCAGTTTTTACTGCTTTATCGATCTCATCCTTGCTCAACTTCTTGTCGTCCAACGCTTTTTTAGCAATGTTGCCAACCAAGTTCTCTAAGTTGCTCGAGACTTTACCCAAGTCGGATAAACTCTTTATTGAAAGAGAAGTTTGGTCATCCACTACTTTCCCATCCGCAAGTTCTTTCTTCTTTTTCTCAACAAACTCTGCGTTTTCTTTATCGATTTCAGCTTTATTCTGGATTAATTCCTTAATAATTTCAGGTGAAGCTTGCTTGATAAACTCATCGATATCCAGGAACTCGACTTTCAAGCCGAGATCATCCGTCTCATTACGACCATCCATCGTGATCTGTTGCGTAGGGTTCAAATAAGTAATCGTTGTCGTTTGCGTATCATCACTATTGGATGTGACTGTAGAAGCCGAAACTCTCCCTGAACCTACAGCCATTTTCGTTTGGCCAGATACAGGATCAACGAAGACATAGAATTGCGTTCCGCGAACACCCATGACTGCTGTTGGCGTTTCAACTTCAAACTCATCATCAGCACCCGCTAATGATTTCACCTTCACCCACATAGATCCCGCCCACACTTTAAGCTTGGATTTCTTGTTTCCATTCGAAGAATTCAAATCAGAAACGTTTAATTCCGCATTGTCGCCTAAAGTAACATCCGCATCGCCACTACTTAAATTGAGCGTTACCGAAGAATCATCACCTGTATAAACGGTGTCGCCTTGGTTCAAACTCATATTCTCATAAGCATCATAAACCTTGGAGCCGCCGCCTTTTTTCACGGTGACATCACCTGACAGTTCAGAAATAAGCGCAACACGGACCGTTTTCGCATCCACAGGCTTAACGATTAACACGGATAACAAACTAAATAATAAACTGAAGCTTAATAAGACGGATAAAAATGATTTCTTCGTCATTCCCACTCTGCATGCCTCCCAGCAATCCTGATTATAAATGTCCGATCACTTCATAGACAGCAACCGGTTTTTCTTTCCCTTTGACCTTAATTTCGCCAATGGCTTCAATCTCGAATAGCCCTTTAACGCGTTCATACGTTTGTTCACTAATTAAAATTTGTCCTGGCTTCGCATTAGACTCGAGACGGGCAGACAAGTTAACCGTGTCCCCGATTGCCGTGTAATCCAGCCTTAAATCTTCAGACCCTATGTTACCAACGACGGCTGGGCCGCTGTTAATCCCTAGACCAAACTTTACGCCAATCCCATAGTTTCGGATCAATTTCTGTTCAAGTATATCCGCCTGAGATTTCATCTCAATAGCCGCTCTTACTGCCATTTCTGGATGATTGTCATACTCGATCGGTGCACCGAACATCGCCATGACACCATCGCCAATGAATTTATCCAACGTACCATTGAATTTAAAAATCGCTTTCGTACACACATCCAAATATTCATTAAGCACTTGAATAACCTGTTCAGGTTCCAAGCGTTCAGACATCGGCGTGAACCCGCGAATATCGACAAAGATAAGTGAAATATCTTTTCGGCTGCCGCCTAGTTTCACATCTTCCCCAGATTGAAGGAGCTCGTCCACCACCGTCTTAGAAACGAATCGCCCGAAAATACCTGTAACCCGATTCCGTTCTTTCCGTTCTTCCAGATAGTGACTGACTAAGGACCACACATAAATGGAAACCAAAGCAAATTGCGGATAAATAAGCGGTATGAAGATGGAGCTCACGGTATAGAAAGCCAGCCAAATGCCGCCATAGATGACGAACATCCCTATGAAGATGAAAAGCGCTGTCTTCCCTCTATATCTATCAAATAAGAAAATAGCTAGTAATGAAATAAGTAGAATACTTCCTACCCCAAGAGGCCGTGAAGCATCTTTATAAAACTTGCTTTCTAACAACGTTTGAATCATATTGGCATGAATTTCAATCCCAAACATCTTAACCGAGGAGATCGGTGTCGGATATTCATCCTGCATGGCTGTTACGAATGGCCCAACTAGCACGATACTTCCCTTTAGCGGCAACGGTTTCGTACTATTCATGACATCAACAAAGGATAACATTTCATAGCCTGTGGATGCATCTACTTTTTGTCTAGGCTGCGTATAGAATTCCGTTGTTACTTGGTTCCGTTCATTTGTTGGAATGATGGTATTGCCGAGCATCCATTCACCCGTTGTCTCATCCCGTTTGATTTTCTCTTTCTCATCTAAAACTAGATTTGCTAACGCAACGCTAAATGCGGGTATGTATGAACCTTTGATATCTGGTAAGCCGACAGGCAACTTCCTTGCCTTGCCATCCTTATCAACAAGCACATTGATGTGAGCCATCTGATTGCTTTTGGTCGTGAGTGTGGAGGAGGGGTAATCAATCGTTTCAGGAACGAGATCGCCTGCTTGTTTTTGCTTGGAAGGATAGTTGATTTGAATAGGCAAAATAATATTCGAATACTTAGCCAGCACGTCAGCTAAAGCCTTATCATCGGCTGGATTCTTGGAAGGCTCCGCTAATACAACGTCGATCCCGATCGCCGCAACCCCCGACTGCTCTAGCTTTTCAATCACTTTCGCATATGTACTTCGATCCCACGGGAATTTCCCAATGGCTGAGAGAGATTTCTCGTCGATCTTAACAATTTTGATCCGATCATCAGGCTGACGTTCATCAATCGATTTCGCTTTGCGTAAATTATCTTGGAGCGGACCTTCTACAAAGTAAAATAAACCGCTAGAACTCACCGTGTAGAAATATGTCGATATCAATGTTAAAAGTAGTCCTACTACTAAAGTCTTAATCCATTTCTTCTTACCCATATAATCCTCCCCATCTTTACTAGCTTTATTGTAAGATGGGAACTAGGAATTGGCAATAAATTGTTACAAATTTCACGCTTTTCGACCAAAAAAGAGCTCGTTTCCTTCACAGGAAACGAGCTCTTTCGACATTTTGTAGAATATCCACAAAATCTAATGATTTAGTTGAAAGGTGTATCCGCAACTTTAATGGAGTCAGTTGGGCATCCATCTTGAGCATCTTGCAGATCGTCGAATAGATCTTCAGGAATTTCAGTTACCCCTTTGTTACCATCTCCATCAAAAATCACTTCAGCCAAACCTTCATCATCGTAATCATAGATGTCTGGAGCCGTAGCTCCGCAAGCGCCGCAAGCGATGCAAGTATCTTTATCAACGAATGTATACTTAGCCATGTTTCTACTCCTCCTCAAATTATCCTCATTGTAAAATATAATATAAATACGGACAAAGTTCAAACCTTAAAATTGACAATCTTTAAAATACTGCTCAATGAAGTCGGCGATTCCAGCGATATCATTTAAATTGAATTGCGGATAGCTCCCCTCCGCTTCTTGCACTGCCAGATCTGTTGCAATTGCGATTGGTGCTGGTACCACTTCCGAAATAATGCAGCTTTGTTCTATCGTACGATAGACGGCAATTTTCGGATGTTTTTCCCGCTTAAATCCCTCGATAAAAATATAATCCAGATGCCGATAAGCAAGAAGTTGCTCGTCTAATGAAGGAGCATTTTTCCGTTCATACACATGAACCGCATCGGGAGAGAGTGTGATGACGGCATCCGCCCCAGCATCAACGAAAGCCGTGGAATCCGCTCCCACTGCTTCTTTATAATGCCCATGCGCATCGTGTTTCATTACCGCAATGCGATGTCCGCGGCGCTTCATTTCAACGACGAGTCCGCTTAGCAGTGTCGTTTTTCCACTATTCGAATATCCCGCCAGCCCTATGGAATGCGCCATCTTTCACCCTTCACCTCCCTCTTTATGCAGCGGATTATTCCGCAAATGGTCCATTTGCAACGACGTTCCTCTGACTTTATGATTCCGAATTAAGGAGGAAGGATCATCACTCATCATCCCTGCTGTGAGAATCACATTTTCACCAAATTTATCGCGTAATCCGTCCATGACCCGATTCAAATTCTCTCTGCGCGGCTGCTTCTCATAATCAAATAAGTCCAGCTGCACGTAAGATTCTTCCTTGGCCGTCAAACTTTGCAATGTAATACCTAACAATCGAACGGGATTCCCTTCTTCCCAATGATGATCATATAACTGACAAGCAGTCCGATAGATGTCGTCCATATGTTCAGTCGGGGTCCCAAGTGTCAACGATCGCGTGATCGTCCTCATCTCAGGGTCACGAATCGTAATTTGAATCGTAGAAGTCATCAGTTCTTGCTTTCGCAACCTGCGCGCGACTTGATCCGCCAAATTTAACATGACACGATGGATCTCGTGACGATCTGTATAATCCCGTGGCAGCGTGGTCGTATGACCGATCGACTTGCTTTGCTCATGTTCAGGGTTAACAGGGGATGTATCGATACCATTGGCAGAACGCTTCAAATGCGCACCCAAAACCCCGAAATGCTTACTTAACAGCGTTTCATCTCCGGCGGCCAATTGTCCTAGCGTGTGAATCCCTAGTCTAGTAAGCTTCTCGGCCGTTTTCTTCCCGATGCCATACAAGTAATGGCAAGGCTTATCCCAGAACACTGCGGGCACATCTCTTAACCTTAACACGGTGATGCCATTCGGCTTTTTCATATCAGAACCCATCTTCGCCAGCAGCTTATTCGGCGCGACACCAATCGAACAAGGAAGCCCAAGCTCTTTCATGATTTTCAACTGAATGCTGTTCGCAATCTCAATCGGCGTCCCGAACTGTTTCGATCCTGTGATATCTACAAAACACTCATCAATAGACATAGATTCTACTAATGGTGAATATCCATAAACAATCCCCATAAATCTTCTAGAGAAATTTCGATAGAGATCGAAATCAGGCCTGATTAGAATTAAATCGGGGCACAATTTCATCGCTTGCCTAACTTGCATGCCTGTCTTGATCCCTAATCGCCGTGCAGCATACGATGAAGTGACGATAATTCCTTTACGAAGTTCGACACTCCCCGCTACAGCGATTGGCTTACCTTTATAGAGATCAGGCTCAACCGCCTCGTGAACCGAACAGTAGAAGGCATTCATATCAATATGTAAAATGACTCTTCCCTGCTTGGGATAATGATGATTGACGGACTCCATCTACATTTCCTCCCAGTTCTACACGATTTTCAGAGCCAAAATCAGCATACAAAAAAATAATCATTCAAGCAAACGCATTTTTACGTTATGATGTCATTACCTGCGCACTTATGTTATAATCGTAAATTATACATTAGCGCTTTAAAGCAAGCTAACTCACAAACAGAACAGACACCGAAGTCACTTTGCTAGCTTTTGAAGGAGGAACCTATGCCAACATCAGTCAAAATCTTCGACACCACCCTTCGAGACGGGACACAAGGAGAAGGAATCTCCCTTTCCGTCGAGGATAAAATTAAAATTGCCCGCAAGCTGGATGAGCTTGGGGTTCATTATATTGAAGGCGGATGGCCGGGCAGCAACAGCAAAGACATTGAATTCTTTGAACGCGCTCGCAGCATGACATTCAAGAATGCCAAGATTACTGCTTTCGGAAGCACAAGACGCAAAGATTCACTTGCATCAGACGACATTAATTTAAATCGTCTCGTGGAATCTGGCGCCAGCGTTGCGACGATCTTCGGAAAATCATGGGATTTCCACGTGACCACCGCGATCCAAACGACGCTCGAAGAAAATTTGAATATGATCTACGACTCCGTTCTTTTTCTGAAAAAGAGTGGCATGGAAGTCATCTATGACGCAGAGCATTTCTTTGACGGCTACAAGAACAACCCTGAATACGCACTCCAAACCATCCGCAAGGCGCAAGACGCGGGGGCAGATTGGATCGTTCTCTGTGACACGAATGGCGGATCCTTACCAGGTGAGGTTTCCGAAATCGTCTCCATTGTAACGAAGAGTGTAACAACTCCCGTAGGCATTCACGCGCATAACGATTGTGAATTAGGTGTAGCGAACTCACTTGCAGCCGTACAAGCAGGAGCAAGACAAGTTCAAGGTACCATTAACGGGTATGGCGAACGCTGTGGGAATGCCAACTTAAGCTCCATTATTCCCAACTTGCAACTAAAGCTTCACTATGAAGTGATTTCCGTAGAAGAACTGCAAACCCTAACTTCGGTTTCCCGATATATCAGCGAAATCGCCAATATGCATATGCCGGTTAATCAACCCTATGTGGGTAACGCTGCATTTGCACACAAAGGCGGCATTCATGTATCTGCCATCCTCAAAGATGCAAGTACATATGAGCACACCAAGCCTGAGCTTGTCGGGAACAAACAACGCGTTCTTGTCTCTGAACTAGCTGGTCAAAGCAACGTGCTGGTGAAAGCGCAAGAGCTTAACCTAGATTTCAACAAGGAACATCAGAAAACCAAAGAAATCATTGAGAAGATCAAAGAAATGGAACATCAAGGCTACCAATTCGAAGGCGCAGATGCAACACTGGAGCTTTTACTGCGGGAAGCTTTCGAAGGGCTTGAAGAAATCTTTACATTAGAATCCTTCAAAATGCTCGTGGAGAAATCAGCGAATCAAGCTGTCGTTTCCGAAGCTATCGTTAAGGTTAAGGTACATGGTGAAACGATTTACACCGCGGCAGAAGGAAATGGACCTGTCAATGCACTGGATAATGCGCTGCGCAAAGCACTTATTCAATACTACCCTGACATTAAGAATATTCATCTGTCCGATTATAAGGTGCGTGTACTTGATGAAAAAGGGGCTACAGCCGGCAAAGTTCGCGTGTTGATGGAAACAACCGACTTCAAGTCGACTTGGAACACGCTCGGCGTATCGAGCAACATCATTGAAGCGAGTTGGTATGCTTTGGTGGACAGCTTACGTTACGCGCTCATCAGCAGACAACGTGTAGAGCCAGTAAACAAAGACCAACAAGAACGTCTAGGACTTGTTAATCACTAATAAAAGCTGCAAGGGCGAGTTTTCCTCGTCTACTTGCAGCTTTTTCTTTCATCACTCTTCCAGGAGCTTGGCCATTTTCAGATCGAGCTCTTTCGGCGAGAGTACATGAATGATTTCACGAATAACGCCATGCCTATCAATCAAGAAGCTCGTAGGAATCGCAATGACATTGTACGTATCTGCGTTCGTGCCTTGTTTATCGAGCAACACAGGAAATGAATACTTGTAGGTCTCCACGAATTTTTTGATATTGTCCATCTTATCTCCAGGCGTCACATTGACGGCATAGAGATCAAATTTTCCTTCATACTTGTTATATAAGTTGACCAAATCAGGCGCTTCTTCCTCGCAAGGACCGCACCAGGATGCCCAGAAATTCACAAACATCGGTTTCTCACGTGCGCCGCCCACTGTATAGTCCTTCCCATCGAGCCCTTGCAGGGTAAAGGATGGCGCTAAGAAATTGACCTTGGCCGCTTGTTCCGTCGGCATCATGGTTTGCTCGTCCTTATGCTGCACATTCTGATAAATGGCCAAGCCTGCCACAACAAGGACGAATGCCATGACGATGAGATTCTTTTTCACACGATTCCCCTCCATTCTCTCTATATTATCTCCATTTCACCTAAAATTCCAATGGGACGAGCTTTAGTATGCTTTCATCCAAATGGGGAAAAGTAATCCTATTCTTGGAGATGAAAGGATTACGTTCATGAAACAAGCCGCCATCAAGCATAAAGGTAAGTCTGCGATAGGTAAAATGAATTTTTATGAGCATGATGAACCATCCAATAGCAAAGAATCCAGTTCGAATGAAAAAGGCAGCGTCTGGCAATATCTTGCTTTCGCCTCCATCCCCTTGGTGCTCGTGCTTGGCAATTCCATGCTCGTCCCCGTGCTGCCGGATATGCAGGACAAAATGGGCATTTCCCGCTTCCAAAGTTCGCTGGTTATCACATTGTTCTCATTAACGGCTGGCATCATCATCCCTGTTTCAGGCTACTTCTCGGACCGCTTCACACGCAAAGCTGTCATCATCCCTTCCCTCATCGTATACGGAGCCGCAGGGGTACTAGCAGGCCTCGGAGCCGTATGGGGCTCCTTCCCTATCCTCATCGCCGCACGCGCTATACAAGGGCTTGGAGCAGCCGGTACAGCCCCTATTGCAATGGCGCTCGTCGGCGATATCTACAAAGGCCCTCAAGCGAGCAAAGCGCTAGGATTAATAGAAGCCTCGAACGGAATAGGCAAAGTGGTCAGTCCCATTTTAGGCTCCCTCCTAGCACTAATTACTTGGTTCGCGCCATTTTTCGCCTTCCCGATCTTTTGTTTATTAGCCTTACTGGCGGTAATCTTCATGATCAAAGAGCCCGCCAAAGAGAAAGAAGCGCAGTCTCTCAAGCCATATTTGAAACAAATTGCATCTATTTTGAAAAGCAAAGGTCACTGGCTGCTGCCCGCCTTTTTCGCTGGCTCCATCACGCTTTTCATTCTATTCGGCGTCCTTTTCTACCTCTCCCAAATCTTAGAGGAGAAGCCCTACAACATCGAAGGCGTACGCAAGGGACTAGTCCTTGCTATCCCGCTGCTCTGCCTTGTCATAACTTCTTATACAACTGGCGCTAAAATCAAACAAAACGGCAAGCTCATGCGCTGGCTCATGAACATTGGTCTCATCCTGATGACCGTTTCGCTTGCACTAGCCATTTTCCTAAATGGGAACCTCTATGTATTCATAGGTCTTCTTTCACTCAGCGGCATTGGGACTGGCTTGCTCCTCCCCTGCTTAAACACGATGATTACTGGATCCGTGGAACGTGAACAGCGCGGTATGATCACTTCCTTGTACAATAGCCTTCGTTTCATCGGCGTTGCCTTCGGCCCACCTTTGTTCGGATGGCTCATGAGCATTTCACACATAACACTTTTCACGACGGTATCCGCCTTAGCTCTCGCTATGCTTGCCTTGGTGTTCTTCTTTATCAAGCCCCAGACATGATATACTAACTCCATGCTTTCTACAGCGAGGAGTGATCGTGTGAACGTCTATCTATCAGACATGCTTTATGATGCCATAGTGGCCTATAGCACGGAAGCACTCCCCGCAGAAGCTTGCGGAATTATCGTTGGCGTTAACCATGGTGATCATTTGCAAGCGAGCAAGTTCTTCCCTTTGAGCAATCTGGCAGGTGATCCAGCAAGAGAATTCACAATCAACCCCCTCGAATTACTTCCCTATTTGCAAAATGACAAGCAACCCGTGATCGGATTGTTTCATTCCCATCCTTCCGCGGCAGCCATCCCTTCTGAGCGGGATTTGCAAACCCTTTGGCACACGATCCCATCGTATTGGATCTTATCCTTACTAAAGCCTAGCCAGCCTGAATTGGCCGTCTATCAACTAAAAAAAACCATCACGACCACCTATCACAAGCTTCCGCTCGTTCGGGGTCAATGATGGCTTAGTAAGGCATATAAATCGCCTAAAGTATCCACATTTCTTGCTTTAACTTCATTCATCAATCGTGACCACAGCTCTGCCGTCATCAAGGCATCCTCTAGGGCATGGTGTCGAACCGTAACCGGAACATCGTAGGCGTGAAGCAAAGAGTCCAAACTCAGATTCTTTCTTTTCGGCATGAGCCACTTTGCAATCATCATAATATCTAACACACGATGGGATAAACTCACTTTAGACGTTCGCCATAAAGCTGAGTTCAAGAAATTTTTATCATGTCCTATGGCATGCGCAACCAAGATTTTCTGTTGTACAAATTCCAAGAACTCACTTAACGCACTGATCAAATCCGGCGCATCACTTGCCATTTCATTCGTAATTCCCGTTAACTGCACAATCTCGTCAGGTATCTTGCGTTTCGGGTTCACCATTCGGTAGAATGTTTCTTTCGTCTGCACTTCACCGCCAATAACGGATACGGCACCAAAAGAAATAATTTCATCACCGTTATAGGGAGAAAATCCTGTCGTCTCTAAGTCAAAAACGACTATCTCCATCGAATGCAAGGGGATTTCAAATAAGGAATCTTTCCGTTGCTCCTTCAGCATAGAACGTATAAAAGCCATCTGCTGCGCGCTCTGCACATCAAACATCGATGTAAGCGCTGGCGTGAGCCCTCCCATTTTATACAAATGCCACATTCGGCCTGCTGGACGCATATCTTTCATCCGTGCCATCTCTCCTTACGCCCTGAATCGTGGACTCCGTTTCGTAAGTTGACAACCGACATCGCCTTGCGCATGTAACGGTTGCAACAGAGATCTAACCTTTTTCTCTCTCTATGTGTTCAATCGATTTCATCACATATTTCTGTAAATCCATGCCCGTCAGCAAACATCGCTTCAACAAGATGCGCGTTTCTTTATTTAACTGAACGGCACGAAGCTTGCCTCTGGTCGTATATTTCTCATTTTCGATCTGAAAAGGAGTCATATCCCGCAGCTGCAAGGCGATGCCAAAAGCAGTTTCCCAATCTTTTGCGATTTGCTCCGAAACCTTGCCCAATTGTTTCAACTGGCTAATCCGTTCCATCGTAGAAGTCGCTGCAATCCCCTCTTGGATAGCCAATAGGCGAATCCCATTGACGATGGGAATGTAGGCGCCATACTTGATATCGAACCCGCCAGCATCCTCTCCATAGCGTTCGGTAATCAAATTCCGAAATACCCCTAGCGATATTTTGTGATGCAGCGTATTAGACAGTAAATGTTTCAGAACATGCTGATGTTCCTGTACATAATCGAAGAAAGCATGTTTCAGCTTAGCCACCAAATCCTTCGAACCGTAAATACAGCGAAAATCAGCCAAAATCAATAAATAACGAACATTCTCCCAAGTCGGTTCCTCTAGCCAGCGAAGCATCATATCATGATAGCCAGACAATGACTGGCGCCATTGCGGATTGCTGGATATGACATTCCCCTCACAAGGCGGATAACCTAGCACATCCAAACCATGGAGAATGTAAGAAGTCAGCTTTTCAAAATAAACATCCAATTCCTCATGATCATACTGGTCACTTTCTTCATAGATAAGACCGTTATCCTGATCACTCCATAGGGTTTGCTCTCGTCTGCCGCCACTGCCCAACAAAATAAACGCGTAAGGTGTAGGAGGCTTCCCATAACCCTCATCCTCAAGGAGATGCTCGGCGATCTCGATCGTTCTTTGAATCAACGCATCATGAACCTGATTAATCTGACTACCTAATTCAGGTTTATAGGAAAAAAGGAGATGCTCCCGAAACATCTCATGCACCTGATCTCTGGTGACTCGCATTTCATCGAATTGCTCCGATTGAACGATGCGTTCCAGGACCCGTTCCATTGAGAGATGATTCATGTTGCATCCCCTTTGCTCTAGTAGAAATTATAGGTGTTATTAAACGGACACGCCGTTTTGAGCTGCTTTTTTCATTTGTTCTGGGTACCCGTAAGAACCATGCTCAGACAGATCCAGACCGATGATTTCTTCTTCTTCTGTAACACGAAGACCGATTGTCGCTTTCAGAATACCAAGGATAATAAAGGAAAGAACAAGTACGAACGCTAGCGCTCCGAATACCCCTAGAGCTTGAATACCCAATTGGTGCAAGCCGCCGCCGTAGAACAAACCAGCTCCACCAATACCTACTTTACCAGAAAGTTCAGGTGTTGCGAACAAACCAGTGGAAAGCGTACCCCAAATACCTGCGATACCGTGTACAGAGAACGCATAGATCGGATCGTCGATACCCGCTTTTTCGAACCATTGTGCTGTAAAGAAGGTAACAATACCTGCAACTGCACCAATAACGATCGCTGCCCAAGTGTCAACGAATGCGCAAGCTGCT
Organism: Paenibacillus sp. MBLB1832; assembly: GCF_032271945.1. Classification (NCBI taxonomy): domain Bacteria; kingdom Bacillati; phylum Bacillota; class Bacilli; order Caryophanales; family Paenibacillaceae; genus Paenibacillus; species Paenibacillus roseipurpureus. The sequence continues at coordinate 4,253,781 of NZ_CP130319.1, forward strand.
GTTATCGCAACTAATGCTGCAAGAACACCGTTCAACATGCTAGGAATGTCAGCTTTACCAAAGTACATCCAGGAAATAACTAGCGCCGCAACGCCGCCTGCCGCAGCAGCCATGTTCGTTGTCAAAGCGATGTAACCGAAGAACCCGTCACCCATAGCGCTTAACGTACTACCTGGGTTGAATCCGAACCAACCGATCCATAGGATGATAACACCGAGTACAGACAAGACTTGGTTGTGACCTGGAATCAAGTTAGGCGTTTTATCTTTATTATATTTACCAATACGCGGTTTAAGCAAGATCGTTGCTACTAATGCTGCTGTTGCACCTTGTAAGTGAACAACGGTTGAACCTGCGAAATCTTGCATGCCCAATTTGCTCAACCAGCCGCCGCCCCATACCCAGTGCGCTACGATTGGATAAATTACTACAGTGAACAAGATACCGAAGATGAAGTAAACAGGAAGCTTCGCTCTTTCTGCAAAACCGCCCCATGCAATCGCCAAGGATACACCCGCGAAAGCAAGTTGGAACAAGAATTTAATACCGATTGGCACATCAGAGAAGGAAAGTGATCCGAACGCTGCTGCCGCTTGATCTTCTAAGCCAGTTACGAAGAAACCTGTTTCTCCGAAGAAGGCATTTCCGTCACCGAAGGCAAATCCGAAGCCAACAGCCCAGAATGCAATCGCACATAAACCGAAAGTTAAAATCGTTTTACCGGCTACGTGACCGGCATTTTTCATTCTAGTTGACCCCGCTTCTAAAAGTGCAAAACCAGCTTGCATGAAGATGACTAAGATTGCTGCCAACATAACCCACACTGCATCAATTGCGCTGGTAAGTTGAGGAATCGTTGCCTCATCCGCAGCAAAAGCAAGAGTAGGGAACAGCAATGACATGACGCCGAAAGCTAACAACAACTTCTTAACCATACGACCACTTCCTTTAATGTTAGATTAAGTAACATGTAATGAAACTCTTAATGTCATTATATACAGGTTAATTGGGTTTGACAATAGGATTTTCATTAATAAATTGAAAAAAACGAAAAATAACCTGACATGAAACAAGCATAATTCGTGTTTCGACGCTTTTTCGTTGTAAAAGACGTATTGTTACACCATTACCCAGTGTCAGGTTTGCGAAGCATCACGTTTGACTGTATGGTTTACTATCAGTTATCATATTTATATATAGAAGAAAGTCATTCATACCATTGGAGTAGAGGTGAAATTAGCATGGGGAATGAGAAGCTATACAAAATTGGGGAGCTTGCAAAGCTTGCCGATGTCAGCCCTCGAACTATTGATTACTACACCAAGCTGAACTTGATTGAGCCTGAGAAACGGTCAGATACGAACTACAGGCTGTACAGTGATGAAACTTTGAGTCGTCTCAAACGTATTGAATCCATGAAGAACGAGAAATATACACTAGAGGAAATCAAAGCAAATATGCAGCAGTGGAGTAAAGTGTCGTCCGACGATACTGTGAGAGATAAGCTTACATCGCTTCAATTACATCTGGAACAATTGATGAAGGAAGCCAAAGAACTTAGCCCTCTCATACAACAGCTCAAGCCGAATCAGATGAAGAAGCTGTATCGGATCCTGACACAACCCACCGCAGCTTGTATTGAAGCACTTATTGTTCTTCTTGGTAAAAATCCGTTCTCATAATGAATTACGGAGGAATGTCCTATGTTTTTTCACCCGATGGATTTTCTAATTCTTATCGCATTTGCCCTCTCGATGTGGGCCTCATTCCGAGTGCGAGGAACATTTAACAAATGGTCGCAAGTCCCGATCCGCTCCCGAATGACTGGCGCGGAAGCAGCAAGACGCATGTTGGATGCGAATGGGCTTTACAATGTGCCTGTTGAAGCTGTTCCAGGTACACTTACTGACCATTACGACCCTACGTCCCGAACGGTTCGACTATCAGAGCCCGTCTACTTTCAGAACTCTGTTTCCGCAGTATCCGTTGCGTGTCATGAAGTCGGCCATGCCATTCAACATCAAGTACATTACCCTATGCTTGTCGCGAGACATCGGATGTTCCCGATTGTTAATTTCGCCTCAGGTGTGGCACCGTTCCTAATCCTTGCAGGCTTTCTAATCCAGCAAATCCCGATGCTCCTTACACTCGGCATCATTTTCTTCGCGGCAGCCGTTGCTTTTCAATTAGTTACATTGCCTGTAGAGTTTAATGCCAGCTCAAGAGCGCGTGATGAAATGATTGCACAAGGATTTATTACCAATGAAGAAGAACGAGGCGTCGCGAAAGTGTTAAACGCTGCTGCACTCACCTATGTTGCCGCCGCGCTCATTTCCGTTCTCGAATTACTGAAATACATTATGATTTCGAATAGTCGAAATAACGACAATTAAACAACGAAAGCTCTCCCAAAGCAGGAATGCCAATGCACCTGCGGGAGAGCTTTTTTCACTTGAAATATTCATATAGGAAACGTCGAAACACCTCTGCTACAAGCGGCAGCTTCACATCTTTGCGGCAGATCAGCCCCACCGTTCTCGTTACCTGCGGATCCGTCACGCGGATTTTGACAGGCTGCATTTGCCCACCTTCCAATAACGCCATCGCAGGCAGTAAACTAACACCCATTCCCGCTGCTACTAAGCCTCGGATCGTATCCGTTTCTTCACCTTCGAACTCAATCTTAGGTTCAAAGCCCGCTTTATGACAAGCTTCCATCACGATCGTCCGTAAGGTATACTCCTCACTAAACATGACGAATGGCTCGTTCTTCAACTGTTCAAGTCGAATCGCGGTATAGTCAGCCAGTATATGATTAGAAGGAATAATGGCGTACAACTCTTCCGTCAGCAAAATTTCACCCGTGACATGCTCATGCTTTTCAGGAAAAGGCGAGATAAAGGCGAGATCAATCTCTCCTTTAGAGACATCTCGAATTAGAGACGTGTATGTACCTTGGCGCAATCGAAACTTCACATTGGGATGATTTTTTTTGAAAGCCGCGACAACCGCAGGAAGTAAATTAATAACCAAACTGTGCGGAAATCCAATGCGAATCTCCCCTGCCTCAGGATCGAGAAATTCGTGAATTTCGCCAACCGCTCGCTCAAGATCAGTTAAAATACCCTCCACCCGACTCAAAAATAAATTTCCTACAGACGTCAAATGCAAATTTCTGCCCTTCTGTACGAAAAGTTCAACACCCAGCTCTTCTTCGAGCAAATGAATTTGCCTGCTCACCGCAGACTGAGCTACATGCAATTCTTCCGCCGCTTGGGTCACATGCTGCTTCCTTGCCACTTTCACAAAGTATTGCAATTGTCTTAATTCCACGTAAATTAATCCCCCGACAACACGTCATGATAACGGGACGAATCCCGTGCTACGCTTCCGATTATAGCGGTATACACCCGATTGGACAACTTATCTGCAAAAAGATTATAATGAGTAAGTTGTTATTAGCATGGATAAATAAGGAGGAAAACATTCAATGGCACAAGAACGTACTGGCGTTGCTACCCTCAAAGGCAATCCGATCACATTAGTAGGACCCGAAATTAAAGTAGGTGATAAAGCACCTAACTTCACAGTGAACAAAGATCTAGTAACACAAGTTACCCTTGCAGATTATGCAGGTAAAGTGAAATTGATCTCTGTTGTTCCTTCCTTGGATACAGGTGTTTGCGATGCGCAAACGCGTCGTTTCAACGAAGAAGCAGCTAGCCTTGGCGAGAATGTTGCTGTTCTTACAATTTCTGTTGACCTTCCATTCGCTCAAGCACGTTGGTGCGGAGCTGCAGGCATCGACAAAGTTGTGACTTTGTCCGATTACAAAACAAAATCTTTCGGCGAAGCATACGGCGTATTAATTAAAGAACTTCAATTGGATATGCGCGCAATCTTCGTTATCGATGCGAACGATACCGTTCAATACGTTGAGTACCTTGGCGAAATGACTTCCCACCCGAACTACGAAGCAGCTGTAGAAGCGGTTAAAAAATTAGTGTAATACACAAATAAAACAGCAAGGAGGCCAAGCTTCCCTGCTGTTTTTATTATCCATCAATTTTATATGGAGCTAGCTTACGATCTAATTGTTTATAGATATCTAGAATGGTGCGATAGTTGGATCCGAGATCTCCCATGGAGCCACGTGAAGCCGAATATATATCCACCGCGGTTTTTACTGGATTTATTGCAAACAATGTCAAGGTAACATCCTGTGTTCGTCCTGTCATTGTTCTACGTTCAGCAAGGATTTCCCCTACATTCGGAACTTCGTGAAGAAGCTTATATCCAGGTGTCTTCTTTAAAACCGCCGTCACTTCTTCCCAAACCTGATCTTTAGGTAACTTAAAGTATCTCGTTTTAAGCAATGGATCTCTGGCTTTTTCCCCTGTTGTTTCATGACTACGTACTAATCCGATTAAGGTTCTCTTTAGCAAAAGCCTTTCCCCCTTCAATCAAGTGCATGTAAACCACTTGCCATTTCAACACTATCCTCTATAATACCACTGTTTATGCTTTAGAAAAAGAGGAAATTGAAAATCGGAGGATCGCTCCCCCGATTTGTGCCCCGCCATATCTCATTTATCCAAAAAATGTATTTATTAGCAAATAGACATTGAGCCCCGCGATAACAATCGCGACAACCCAGCTTAGAATCGCCATCCAGGATGGAATAACGAGCTCACCCATCTTTTTACGATCCGATGTAAACTTAACGAGGGGAATAACCGCAAAGGATAGCTGCAAGGATAAAATAACTTGGCTTAGAATTAACAAATCTGTTGCGCCGCTCTCACCGTACAGTCCAATCACAATAATAGCAGGAACAATGGCGATGAGGCGCGTAATTAAGCGTCGCAACCACGGGGTCAAACGAATATTCAAGAAACCTTCCATAACAATTTGACCAGCAAGCGTTCCTGTAAGTGTTGAGTTTTGACCAGATGCAAGGAGTGCAACGGCGAAGAGAATACTCGCTGCCCCTGTACCCAGCATAGGCCCCAGGAGATGATAGGCATCTTGAATTTCTGCTACTTCCTTACCTGCCGAGTGAAATGCTGCAGCGGAAAGAATGAGAATTGCCGCATTGACGAACAACGCCAACATTAAGGCAACCGTCGAATCAATCGTCGCAAATTTAATCGCTTCTTTCTTGCCTTCAATCGTCGGTTCAATTTTACGTGTCTGTACGATCGATGAATGTAAATATAAATTGTGAGGCATAACGGTTGCGCCCAAAATACCAAGAGCAATATATAACATGGTTGGATTCGTCACGATTTGTGTCGTTGGAATAAAACCAGCAGCTACCGCTGCAAACTCAGGTCTGGAGAAAATGAGTTCCATCACAAAGCAAACCATGATCAGTGCAATTAAACTAATCACCATCGCTTCAATGTAGCGAAAGCCTTTCTTCTGTAACATCAGCACTAACAAAACATCTAATGAAGTTAAAATAACGCCATAAATCAACGGCAAGCCGAACAATAATTGCAAGGCAATCGCGGCGCCGATCACTTCAGCCAAATCGCAGGCTGCAATGGCAAGCTCACACAAGAACCATAGCGCGTACGACACAGGCTTACTATAGTGATCTCGGCAAGCTTGCGCTAAATCCCGTCCCGTGACAATACCCAGACGCCCTGACAAGGCTTGCAGGAGAATAGCCATCAGATTCGAGATGAGGATAACAGAGAGCAACGTATAGCCGAATTGCGATCCGCCAGCCAAATCAGTCGCCCAGTTGCCAGGGTCCATATAACCAACAGCCACGAGATATCCAGGCCCAACGAACGCAAGCAATTTGCGGAAGAAGCCTGCTTTCTTAGGTACTCTCATACTATGATGAACTTCAGGGAGACTCGGCATTGAAGATTCTTTTCTCCAGCCGCTAGTTTCTTGATCAGTCTTTTTATATGCAACTTCCATGTTTTTACCCTTCTTTCTCAAGACCAATAATGTTGTTCGAGGGAAACTTTTATAGACAGTATACTACATAATCCTATCTTATGCTATAGGTAAACAATTATGTGCAAAGTAAATAATGTTTCCGTAGGGAAAATTTTTAGACAAGTTTTTACAAACAAGCATTCCACAAAGAAACAAAATAAAATTTGTTAAAGATAAAGAAGGAAATTCACCTCAGCGAACGAATACTATGGTATACTTATCTTTGTATATTCAATGAACAAACAAAGAATTCGCTTTTATCCACGACAAAAAGGGTGATTATCTTGACTTATTTCATGGGTTTAGACCTAGGAACATCAGCAATCAAATGTATTCTCGTAGATGAAAAAGGAACTGTCATCGGCTCTCATTCTGTTGAATATCCGTTATCGCAACCGCAACCAGGCTGGGCTGAGCAACAACCTGAGGATTGGTGGAATGCCACAGTCGCAGGTATCCGCGGCCTTCTGACAAGCACTGGCGTCACGGGTGCTGAAGTTGGTGGCATTGGCTTCTCCGGCCAGATGCATGGGTCGGTCTTCCTGGACGAGGCGCAGCAGGTCATCCGCCCTGCGCTGCTCTGGTGTGATCAGCGCACCGCGGAGCAGTGCGCCTACATCGAGGCGACCGTCGGCGAAGCCGAGCTCGGTCGCCTTACAGGCAATCGGGCGCTCACAGGTTTCACCGCGCCCAAGATCTTATGGCTCCGGCAGCATGAGCCGGAGCATTACGCACGCGTTCGGCATCTGCTGCTGCCGAAGGATTACGTCAGGCTGCGCCTGACGGGCGCGCTCGGCATGGACATGGCCGACGCCAGCGGCACGCTGCTGCTCGATGTGGCCCATCGCAGCTGGTCGCAAACCGTCGCCGAGCGGTTAGAGATCCCGCTCGCGTGGCTGCCGCCGCTCTATGAGTCCGGCGACATTGCCGGGCACCTGCTGCCGGAGGCAGCGGCGCTGACTGGCCTAGCGCCAGGCACGCCGCTCGTTGTCGGCGGTGGCGACCAAGCCTGCGGCGCCGTTGGTGTCGGCGTCGTCCGCCAAGGCATCGCCTCGGTGGCCCTCGGTACGTCCGGTGTCGTCTTCGTGCACGACGACACGTACCAAGTGGATGAAGCATACCGGCTTCATTCCTTCTGTCACGGCGTGCCTGGCAAGTGGCACCGCATGGGTGTGATGCTTGCCGCAGGCGGCTCCTTCCAGTGGTGGCGCAACCACTTTGCTGGCGAAGAGTTGGCACGCGCGCAAGAAGAAGGAAAAGACGTTTATGAAATTTTAACGTCAGACGCAGAAAGAGCACCGCTCGGAAGTGAAGGCTTACTGTTCCTTCCATACTTATCGGGAGAGCGGACCCCTCACCCTGATCCGAAAGCACGCGGCGCATTCATCGGGTTGAATCTGCGCCATGGGAAAGCCCACTTAACACGCGCTGTGCTTGAAGGGATCACATTCGGTCTTCGCGACTCGATGGAAATGATCCGTGAATCCGGAATTAAAGTCACCGAGCTTCGTGTCAACGGCGGCGGTGCTCGCAGCCCATTCTGGCGGCAAATGATCGCCGATATTTTCGGTATTCCCGTTGTCACCGTGAATTCCACGGATGGCCCCGCTTATGGCGCTGCAATTATGGCCGCATCAGGCGTACTTCAAGTTGATATCGCTCAACTGTGCGAAGACTGGATTCAAGTTACGAATCGCGTAGAACCTAATCCAGCGAATCAACAGAAATATGAGGCCTACTACAAGGTTTATCGCAGCCTCTACCCAACCTTGCAAGGCACGTTCCACCAACTTACGGATTTAGCAAATACGATCAGCTAATACAAAAAAAAGAGGTCGAACAGGAACCGCCTGTTCAACCTCTTTTTTATACGAAGAAACCCGCCTATGCCGTCCGGTTTCTGTGCTTCAAACCCGCTCTCGCAGGTGGGTGTCCGCAGAGGTGCATTTGAGGTCCCCTTTCGAGGGCATGTCAGCCACACTTCAATATAGGTCTCCCTAGAAACAGTCATTGGTTTAAAACAACTTAAAACCGTTACGCACATCGCAGGATTCTTCTTGTGTTCTTATTATAGATCCTACCTCGCTGATAATCAACTGGGAAGGATTACTCTATAGTCTTCTCATTCTCACTTTTTTTATTCAAGTTAATAGCAGTTGCGTCTTCATCCTCGGATTTCTCGGAGTGCGAATCTGCATCCATTTCACTTGCTTCCTGTTCTTCAGCCAATCGTTGCTGTTCTTTCTCTTCCAGCTCCTGCTGTTTCGTCTGAAGTTTTGTAAAGCTGCGATTGAACTGCCAGAAGGAGAACGTCGCCACAATACTTCCCATGAAGAAAACAACTAAGAAGAAGTTGAACTTCGTTAAACAAATATACACGATTACCGCATTACAAATCAAAAGTACGATCGAATTAATCGGGTTACCAATCGTAATGAGAATGGAATTTTTCACGATTTGGGTAATTTTCATGTGTAAATGTACAAGGATGGAGAAGAAATTAAATAACGCAATCATCATAATAACTGTAAAAGCGATAAATAAGACAGCAAGCACTCTCAGTGAACTTCCTTGCTTCAAATAGAAGAAATAATTCACACCGATGATTACGAAAATGAGTACAAAGAAAATGCCGCCTATCATACTTTGCAAGTAGTTTTCTTTGTATCCGCGGAAGAACGTTTTTAGTAACGGCACATCTTCTTCGCCCGTCACCCATTTTCTAGCAACAGCGAACATCGCCGTAGTCGCAGGGAACAAAGTAAACGGTGCCAAAATGGCAAGTATCGGTAAAGTCGCTTTCAATGCATCTTCGGTCTGGCTAACCATCCCCATAAAGAGGAAGAAGAATACCGGTATTGAGCACAGCATCCAAAGCAAATTAATAACGGACAATCGCATGATCCATTCCGATATTCGGTATAGCCCTCCCATAACTCCCTTAAACTCCAAAACTGCTTCCTCCTTAGCGTCTCCATCTGGAAACTTTCTGCGTTGTTTGTCGCATGCTGTCTGCTGAGCATGTCTATTTCCGATATGTTTTTCATTATAGCCTATTTTTCAATATATAGGTAGACGTCTAGTCGTTCTAGGTTCTTTTACATAGTATAGTATTGTCTAATCGCCCCACCCCCAAATCTTTTTCAGGAGGTTGATACTATGTCTCACGCAGTTGGAACATCCGCAGGTGCAATCTTGGTACTTTTTATCCTTTTAGTCATCATCACTAGCTCTTTCGTACTCTAAAATATAACGTGAACAAAAGGCGAAGATCCGTAGGATCTCCGCCTTTTTTAGTGCCGCGATTTATTTATTTACAAGTGTATCTTCGCTTTTACGTGGAGCTCTGGAACGATCGCGGTTCCCAGAGTTGTTGCTGCCGTAATCACGGTTTCTGGAGGAAGAGCTGCTTCCGCCTTCTCTGTTTGAACCGTAGTCTCTGCTATCTTTACGCGGGTAACGGGAGTTGGAGCTGGAACCACCTGTTCCAGAACCGCTGCCATAGCCTCCGCCTTGACGACGATCGCCTGAACCTGAACCATATCCACCGCCAACGCGACGACCTGAGCTGCGAACGTCGAATTTTTTCTTTCTTGCACGGATTGGATCTTCTGGTGTCAATTCGATTGTTAAATCTTTCTTGTCGCCAGTCAACAATTTCATTGCAGCTGCAAGCAAGTTAACGGAATCGTATTGCTCAAGCATTTGAATCGCTAAGCCTTTGAATTCGGAATGCTCTTCTTTTTGAAGAACATCCAATATACGCTCAGCTGTCATTTTTTGTTTACCTTCGATCGCTTCAGCTAAGCTTGGCAAAGGTTTTTTGTTAATTTTATGACGAGTAACCTTCTCAATGAAGTGAAGGTGATCAATTTCACGCGGTGTTACGAAAGTCCAAGCAGTACCTTCTTTACCAGCACGACCTGTACGGCCGATACGGTGAACGTAGCTTTCTGGATCTTGCGGAAGATCGAAGTTAATAACGTGAGTTACACCCGAAACGTCAAGTCCACGTGCCGCAACGTCTGTTGCAACCAGCACATCAATGCTGCCATCGCGGAATTTTCTCATCACGTTGTCACGTTGATTTTGGGACAAGTCACCATGTAGACCTTCAGCAGCGTAACCACGTTTTTGAAGAGCTTCTGCAAGCTCATCTACACGACGTTTCGTACGGCCGAAAATTATAGCCAAATCTGGCGCTTCCATATCGATCAAACGGCTAAGCGCTTCAAACTTTTGTTTCTCGTGAAGTTCGATATAAGCTTGCTCAATTGTAGGGGCACTCACTTGTTTAGGAATTACGGAAACGTGCTCTGGGTTACGCAGGAACTGTTGAGCAAGACGTTGAATGTTCGTAGGCATAGTTGCCGAGAACAACATCGTGTGACGCTCTTCTGGTACAAGCTTCAAAATGGATTGGATATCTTCCATGAAGCCCATGTCTAACATTTCATCCGCTTCATCCAGAATAACCGTTTGTACATCATCAAGCTTAATTGTTTTACGGTTAATGTGGTCAAGAAGACGTCCTGGTGTACCGATAATGATTTGTGGTTTCTTTTTCAATGCACGGATTTGTTTTACGATGTCCTGTCCACCATAAATTGGCAAAGAACGAATGCCTTTGAAACGACCGAGTTTTTCAATCTCTTCCGCAACCTGGATGGCAAGTTCCCGTGTAGGACACATGATTAATGCCGAAATGCGCTCTTCTTTAATGTTGATTTTGTTAACAAGCGGAATACCGAATGCTGCAGTTTTCCCTGTTCCTGTTTGTGCTTGCCCGATCAAATCACGGCCTTCCATGGCCAGTGGAATTGTTTTCTCTTGGATTGGTGTGGACTCTTCAAAGCCCATTTCTGTAATTGCACGCAATACCGATGCGTCTAAACCAAACTCCTGAAATGTTTTCAAATAAATTCAATCTCCTTTTGTACAGGGCAGGCTAATGCCTTGTATCTTTTTTACCCTTAAGTACGACTTCCTATCCGTCTCTATAGTTTCTTAGTGGATTACACTTTCGATTTAACATCTTCCATGATCCAACAGGCCGCCCTTAAGAACATCTAAAATATTATAGCACAGTGATATCCACATTGCCAGTGGCTTCTTTTCCTACCTCGGGACGAAACCGAATGCATAAGTCGCTCGTATTATAGGGAGAACAATAAAACGGAATCGAACAGAGGAGAGTTTTCACATGTCCATTTTCAAACGTGTCAGCAACATTTTGCGCAGCCAGAAACAAGAACCTGCAACGTCTTCAACAGGCAATCCACTTGAAGATTCACGCGTTGGCGATATTGTTAATGTAGACTTAGAAGAATACGTCATTTCAGGCAAAGTCGTTTATTTCGACCGCGGATTTGCGCCGCATCGCTATGCTTATTATTTGCAAAGCGGCAAAAATATTCAGTGCTTGATTGTGGAAAAAGGCAGAACCTACGACTGTTTCCTGTGCAACTTCATGGAAGGTGCGCTTGATGACCCGAATGACGTACCTACACGGTTGGAGCTGGATGGCGAAGCCACTTTTGATCTTGAGTTCCACCGCAACGACGTCTCCCGTACGGAGGGAAATACCGATTTCCGCAGTGGCGATGATATTATTTTTTGGCGTTATTTCGGACCGGATCATCGGTACTTCTTCCTCCAATGGCAAGATGGGAAATTCGTTGCTATGGAAGGGGAACGTACACCTGGCAATCAGATCAATTTTTTGAAATCGACGCCTTAAACATCCATATGCTATCATTGAAACAGGTTTCCGATTGATTCGGAAAGGAGGACTTATCACATCATGAAGAGATGGACTTCGTGGCTTTCTCTCTTACTCATTATTACGCTTCTTACTGCATGTGGCGCTGATGCTGCCCGTTACATCAAAGACGAATACCCGTTAGTTAGTGTGGATGGCAAGGGAAGTAACATGTCGAAGGTGTACGCCGTTGAAGGCAAAAACGTACCCACTGTTGCCAATGAACTCGCTGCCAAAGAAAAGCCAAAAGAGAAAAGTAAGGAATCTGAGGATCAAATGTTCCTTGTATACAATGACAAGGTTATTAATATCCAGAAGGATCCCGCTGATAATAAGAATACCTTAGTACAAATAGACAGCATCGAATATGCTAAATCTCATTACGATTCTTCATTCTTACAGGGCTATTTGACCGCAACACTGCTTCAATCGTTATTCGGTGGGAACTGGTTTAACAACCGTGGGTCCTACGATTATCGCGGATACACACAGACACCGAATTACAAGTCTGGTGCAGGCACCACGACATCACCTTCAACGGATAAAAAGCCGACGACTTCAGATCGAACAGGCGGATTCACAAGCGGCGCGGCCAACCCAAGCTCGGGAAGCAGTTCAACCACTCGGAAGAACGATGGATCTACGCCGAATAAAGTAACCAAACCCACGACAAGCAAACCAAGCACAACCAAAAAAACCGGTTCATTTAAGCGCCGCTAACAAGTGATTGTATATAAGCTGTTGTCCCTATATGGGGCGCAGCTTTTTATATTCCCCACACCATTTAACCACTGGTTAAATGATGATTGCAGTTTTGGAAGAATGAATTATACTTGCAATATGCTGCATACTAATCTAGAGGTGATTTGTTTTGAAAAAGGCGCTGGATGTTCTAATCATTCTAGTTGGCGCAATGCTTGTCGCGGTTGGCTTCAATATGTTCCTCATCCCCCATCAATTACTTAGCGGCGGGGTTTCTGGAATTGCCATGATCATCGGTTATTTTTCCAATTTTAACATCGGGTTTCTGTATTTATTGTTCAATCTGCCTTTGATGATTTGGGGACTTGTGTCCATTGGTCGACGTTTTATTATGATTAGTGTCGCATCGGTTGTCTTAACGACTTGGATGATGCAGATCATTCCAACCAATTTCGTGGCCAAAGACCCTATGCTTGGTGCCGTATTTGGCGGTGTGCTTATTGGCATCGGCAGCGGAATCACGCTAAGAATCGGCGGATCTAGCGGAGGATTCGATATCGTTGGTTTGATTTTGACACGGAAATATGATTTCCCGCTTGGCATGATTCTCTCTGCGATGAACGGTGTCGTCATTGTCGCACTCGGCTATTTCAAGAATAATTGGGATCTTGCTTTATTCTCGATGCTAGCTATTTTTATTAGTGGTAAAACCGTAGATATGATACATATCAGTCATGTTAAAGTAACCGCATTCATTGTTACCAAGCATAAAGATGCGATTATCAACAAGCTGCTTATGATACCTCGCGGCGTTACCTTGATCAAAACAGAAGGCGCTTATACGCAACAGCAGCATGATATGTTGATGACGGTTACAACACGATATGAATTGGTTGAATTAAAACGAATTATTAAGGAAATTGATCCAAAAGCGTTCGTAAATATTGTGGAAACCGTTGGTGTTGTCGGAGAATTCCGCAAACATAAGTAAGAAATCAGCTAACTGCCCCTTTATTCCGTGTTGAATTGTGTTATAATGATTGTAATTTCATATAGTTCTGGTTTTCATCGATGGTAGGTTCAGGCGTGTTTCTTATTCTAATCTTCTGATTGGAAGGGTGATGCTTGTGGAGACAGTCAAATTATCCAGGATTGTATTGAAATTAACACCCGAGTTGTATCCCTCTTTAACCAGCCATGAGTTGGAATCCGAGATCGTTCTACGGTTCGGTATAGAGGCACTCGCAGCGGAAGATGTCATGGAAATTATTCAATTCAGCATTTCGGAACATCACAAGGACACCCTGTATCATTGAGGGTGTCTTTTTTGCAACCTTTTCTTGTATCGTTATTAAAATTGTAATAAATAGGCTATATAGGTTATGATAAGTCCATGATATAATGAGATTAACATAACTTATAATGGAGGTGTCTGGAATGGGAGCTTTATCTCCTTGGCACATCATTCTTATTGCGATCGTTGCCCTGCTGCTATTTGGGCCGAATAAACTGCCTGAGCTTGGACGAGGTTTTGGCAAAATGTTCCGTGAATTCAAAGATGCAACGAATGGAAACGGCGGTAACACATCCACGGATGAGCAGCCAGCCATTGCACGTAAAGAAATTAATCCTGAAGTAACGAAGAGTGAATCGGGACCAATTAGCAAGTAACATGACGACACCTGGGAGCCTAAGCTCCCAGGTGTTTTTTGTTTGCCATTTTTCAACCCGCTTCAACAAAAGCCTACAAATTTCCTATGGGCGTACTATCCCGCTTGCCTTATAATAGAGATTAGAAACAAAGATTGGAGTGGACTTATTCATCATGGAAATTTTACTTGCTTCACTTGCCCTCATCTTGGGCAATATCACATCGACCAACCCCGATGCGAGCTTCGAACAACTCGTGCAGGCTTCACTTGATGCGAAGAATGCGGTAGCCATCGTTCAGCCCGCAACACCAGCACCTTCTCAAGATCAAACTGATCCACTCGCTCCTGTTAACAAAATCGATCCACAGAAAGATGCTCCTGTTGTAAAAGGCATTTACTCCACTGCGCATAGCGCGGGCGGTTCACGCCTCAATACGCTGGTTAAGTTCCTGGACGATACGGATTTGAATGCCATGGTCATCGATGTGAAGGATGATTGGGGATACATTACTTGGGAAACAGGCAATACTGAACTCGATGCAATGGGAACCACTCAGAAAATAATCGGCAACATGCCTGGCCTGATGACAACACTTCATGAACACAATATTTATCCTATTGCTCGGATTGTTGTTTTTAAGGACACCGTTCTTGCGAAAAAGAAACCTGAACTATCCTATATTAACCCTGACGGTACAGTGTGGGGAAATGGGAAAAACCCGCCGGACAGCTTCGTTAATCCGTATAGCAAGGAAGTATGGGATTACAATATCGCTGTAGCCAAAGAGGCGGTCAAAGCTGGATTTAAAGAAATCCAATTCGATTATGTTCGTTTCCCCGAAGGGTTCGAAAAGAGAGCCGACGTGCTCAAATATACGAAAGATGAGCGTTCAAGAATCGATGCGGTTTCGTCTTTTGTTAAATACGCGAGAGAACAGCTCTCACCACTAGGCGTACGCGTTTCCGTTGATATTTTCGGCTATGCGGCTTCTGTACCCGCAGCTGAGGGTATCGGCCAGGACTTCGAGAAAATTTCACAGAATGTCGATGTCATTGCTCCTATGATTTACCCAAGCCATTACAGCACGGGCTGGTTCGGCTCGAAAGTACCAGATGCAGCACCGTATGCCACCATTAATGGCGCTTCCAAAGATACGAATAAGAAGCTGGAAGCGATCGATCAGAAGGGCTGGAAGCCTGTTGTTCGCCCTTGGATTCAAGATTTCACCGCTTCATGGGTTCCTGGGTACATTAAGTATGGGAAGCATGAGCTGGATGAACAAATTCGAGCACTGAAAGAAAACGGTATAAATGAATACCTGCTGTGGAATGCCAACAATAACTACACGGCGGGGGTAGACTACTAACGCCACTTGACCCTGGGAGCCTTGGCTCTCAGGGTATTTTTCAAATTACATATGAAAGTTGTGATCCTATGCTCAAAATCGTTGCCATGACTGGCATGAATTTATCCTCGATGCAAGCTCAAATGCCACAAGACCTGCAAGAACGATCTGAATTTCATTGGTTCACGTCTTCCAAAGAGGCTGGCGCGCATCTACACGATGCAGATGTTATCCTTTCAGCTGGCCGATTACACCCTGATATTTTGAAAGTCGCAACGAAGTTGCAATGGGTGCAAACAATATCTGCGGGTATCGACAAGCTTCCGCTTGATGAACTCCAACAACGAGGAATTGTCGTGACGAACGCACGCGGCGTACATACGATTCAAATGAGTGAATTCGCCCTATCCCTCATGCTGCAATGGGTAAGAAAAACGAATGTCCTCTACGCGAACCAGCAACAGCAGGTATGGGATAATCAGGTTCAGTTCGGTGAGCTGCACGGCAAAACAGTAGGGATTATCGGCGCTGGCGCCATTGGCGAGGCCGTGGCCCGAAAAGCGAAAGCATTTGACATGTCAGTCATTGGGCTCAATCGAACTGGGACCCCACAACCTGCTTTCGATATGTCGGTTCACGGTGAAGACGGACTTGCTTACCTGCTAACCAACAGTGATTTCATTGTGGTTCTGCTCCCAAGCACGAGTAAGACGAAAGGCTTTCTGCAACAAGAGCATATTGAGCTTATGAAGCCTACTGCTTTCTTCATTAACTTGGCGCGCGGTGATGTCCTAGACGAACAAGCACTTATTGCCGCGCTCCAAGAAGGTAAGATTGCGGGCGCAGCGCTTGATGTGTTTGAACAAGAACCGCTCCCTGCTTCGTCTCCACTTTGGCACATGAGCAATGTTATCCTTACACCGCACATCGCAGGATCTTCTGAGCATTATACGGACCGTGTCTCCAAGATCTTCTATCATAACCTGAGAGCGATGCTTGACGGCGGAGAAATGATGAATGTCGTGAACCTAGAGGAAGGCTACTAGTCCTTACACAAAAATGAAAAAAGCAACTTATCACTGTACACTGGTATCAGGATAAGTTGCTTTTTATTATGGCGCTGGAATAGCTTCCAGTCCTCTCATATAAGGTCTAAGCGCATGGGGAATGTAGATCGATCCATTCGCTTGTTGGTGATTCTCCAGCAGCGGGATTAAGATCCGCGGCGAAGCCACAGCTGTGTTATTCAGCGTGTAGCAGTAGCGCAGCTCGCCGTTCTTATCACGGTAACGCAAATTGCTGCGTCGCGCTTGGAAGTCGAGCAAACTCGACGACGAATGTGTCTCACCGTACGCTTGTCGGCTCGGCATCCAAGTCTCTATGTCGAATTGCTTGTAATTCTTGGCTCCCATATCGCCCGTACAGACAGCAACAACGCGATAAGGAAGCTCAAGCTGCGCAAGCAAATCTTCGGCATTTTGCGTAATGCTGTGCAACTGACGTTCCGCTTCTTCCGTATCATTTTCACACAAAATGACTTGCTCCACTTTAGCAAACTGATGCACGCGATATAACCCCCTCACGTCTCGACCTGCCGAGCCCGCTTCTTTGCGGAAGCAATTGGATACCGCCGCCAATTGAATAGGCCCTTGTGATAAATCAACAACCTCGCCCGCATAATACGAGACTAACGGGCCTTCCGACGTACCGACTAGCCAAGCGTTGTCCTCCGACAGCTCATAGGTTTGATCTCTGCCAGCTGGAAAGAACGCGGCATTAAGCAGCGTCTCTTCGCGTACCATCAACGGTACATCCATGACCGTGAAGCCCCGATCAGTCAGCAGATCGATTGCTAGCTGTTGAACGGCTCTATGCAAATAGAGCCCCATTCCTTTGAGATAATAGTTGCGGCTGCCTGCTACTTTCACGCCTCGCGCAAAGTCAATTATCCCTAACCCTTCACCTAGTTGAACGTGATCAAGCGGCTCGAAGGTGAAAGTTGGCTTCTCGCCAACCCTCCTCAGTTCAACATTGTCCAGATCGCTCTCGCCGAATGGCGTATCTGGCGAAACAAGATTTGGCACTTTCAGCATCAGTGCGTCATAGCGTTGCATGTATGTTGTTAACTCTGCTTCCAGCTTCACGAGGATTTGATTGGTTCCTCGAACTTGTTCCTTCAGTTGCTCCGCTTCTGCCCTTCGCTTCTGAGTCAAGAGGGCACCGATCTGATCTGACGCACGATTTCGTTCCGTTCGCAACTTATCGACGCGCCCAAGCAACTCTTTCTTCTTGTCATCGATGAGGAGTAATTCCTCGACATGACAAGCCATTCCTTTTTGTTTGGCAGCTGCCTTTACTTGCTCTTGATGATTCCGAATCCATTTGATATCCAGCATTTCCCGTCACCGCTTCCTCTTCGTATGTGTGAAAAAGACAAAGAACGCCCTCAGTCCGATTGGGACGAGGAGCGTTCTGCTCGCGGTGCCACCCAACTTGATGATGACATAAGCTGTCATGCATCCGCTTGGTTCCGCGATAACGGGCGGTGCCGGTTTATTTAGAGAAAGTGTGCTTTCACTTTCCGATCATGAACGTCTCCGAGTTGGAAGCTCTTCATTGACATGATGTTGCTATATGAATCGAAATTATAAATCATTCCAAACGAAAGATCAAGTAGAAGCTGGAACCTGTATACTTATTGGGACAAACGGCTTGCCAATTCGTAAAGTTCCATGTTGAACGTTCGTTTCGTATTGACAACGAGATCGATATCCGTCGCAACCAACTCACCTTTGATGATGCCGCAAGCCTTGGAAGAATCGCCTTCCATCAGTTTACGCACAGCAAAATCGCCTAAACGGCTTGCTAAAATACGGTCATTATGCGTTGGCGACCCACCGCGTTGAATATGACCCAGTACCGTTACACGAGGTTCAATACCGTTCGTTTCCGTGATCTGCTTGGCAACGCCTTCGCCAGTTCCTGCACCTTCAGCAACTAAAATAATACTGTGGCGTTTGCCATGGTCGAAGTTCTCCTTCATGCGATTCGCCACTTCCGTTACATCCACAGGCACTTCCGGCACGATAATGGTTTCTGCACCACTAGCTAGTCCAGCATACAAGGCGATTTCACCACAATGACGTCCCATGACTTCAACAACGGAAGAACGCTCATGCGATGTCATTGTATCCCGCAATTTATTGATCGCATCAACCACGATACTAACCGCAGTGTCGAAGCCGATCGTGAAGTCTGTGAACGGGATATCGTTATCAATTGTACCCGGCAGACCCATTGTTTTAATTCCTAATTTGCTTAATTTGTTCGCGCCTTGATAAGATCCATCTCCACCGATGACAACTAAGCCATCGATGCCGCGTTTGCGCAAGTTCTCTGCGCCTTTTTGTTGCCCTTCCAGCGTCATAAACTCTTTACAACGCGCCGTTTGAAGGATCGTGCCTCCGCGTTGAATAATGTCGCCTACGCTGCGCAGATCCATTTTACGAATATCATCGTTAATGAGACCTTGATACCCACGTTGAACGGCATAAACTTCGAGCCCATGGAATAAAGCGCTGCGCACTACCGCACGAACGGCTGCGTTCATCCCCTGAGAATCTCCTCCACTGGTTAGAACGGCAATTGACTTTACTGCTGACATTTGTCTTCCTCCTTCATAATTCGTGTGCATCACATTCATGATGTCGTACGGATGTACATGCTATTGATCCAGAAAAACAATCGGGTTAATGGACTGTTCTTCATGAGACGCTTTGAGATTTTCTTCACTTGCTGTTGCGTTTTGACCTTTGGGTCAGATAAATAAAGGGCAAGCAAACCTTCGATTATCATACGATGAAATCTCGGATGTTCCAAGAACAAAATTTTACTTCTCGCCTCTTCTACGATAAAAGCGATTCGTTCCACAGTTATTTCCAAGGAATCATAGTACGTGCAGAAATTAAGATCGCCGCCTACAATATCCTCTTCTTGATCAATTAAATAATCCAGCAGAATATGTAGTCCGCATACATATGGGAAATAGGCTTCGCGAATCGACTCCACCTGCTCCTCCGTGAGATCTAGATCACATGCCGCTAAAAACAACATAAACATACCGAGCGTGGACCCCGTTGCTGCCGCAAACTCGTTCCAGCCAATATGTCGATATTTATGATGATGATCGTGCCACCATTGATGCAATTGCGCTTCACGCAATTCCTTCCGGATATGCTTGTACACTTGTAGATCGCAATATAAGCCCACCAATTCCTTCACTTGATCCGCGACTTTCATGTAGGATGGCATTAAGCTAATCGAAGCTTGGCATTGCCGAACAAGATCACTTAAATATCCATTATCTTCCTTCTCTTCACGATAAGCATAATAATCGTGCAGAGGCTGAGCGGGATCAACAGCATCCAGCATCGATTGATGGAGTTGGCGGAAATCCACGGGATCCAAGGACGTACTTCGATCACATAAATTATCCAAATAGTCACTAATGGTTTGGAAAGCTACGATCAGCGGTATAAGCACATGACGCATCGATAAATGAGCAGTTGCATACACGGCGCCGCCCTGACAATGGAATTGCTTCGTCGCAATACTGGCTAAAGCCTGCGTGCGAAGCTCCCCATCAGGAATACTTGCAGCCTTCGTCTTCCATGCAGTCAACTGCTCATTCACTTCAGGTAAAATATAGCGGTACACACTAAGCATTAAACGAATCGGGCCTTGTGGAACCTTCGTTAGGCTTCTTGTACTATTTCTGCCCAATGGCTTCAAGCAAACTTCCTCCACAACTTTGTTCATAGCAATATTGAAGTAATAATTGCATTTCGGCTCTCTGGATGTCACGCAACCAACCATCAATGGTCGGATGCTGGACTAAGGATACTTGAATTTCTATGACATCAACAAATACGCATGGATTCCAAACGGGTGATGTGACGAGGACTTCAAGCTTATGACGAAGCGCTTCATTCTCCAATTCCATGAAATCTTTCGTAGATAAATGATCTCTCACATATTGAATAAGGTTAGAAAAAATAGGATGATGACCAACATCGTTAAACCAATATTTCGCATTACTATAATCGCCTTCCATACGGTGCATCAACGCATGCCAATAGCTGCCTGTTGCATTCGTAATCTCCTGCGCGATTTCATGAGCCTTATCTAAGCTTTCATTTAGAAGAAAAAGCCCCGCTTTGATCGCTTGCCCATAAGGAAGTTGCTCTGGAACTCCTTGTGTAATGATCGAGGGTGAAAGTGCTTCAATACGTGTATCCATCGCCATATCCCACTCTTCAATTGGGTATAGGGCAGGCAGATGCGCTAGAAGTGGTTTCGCAATCGTCTCAATCCAATTATTCCCATCCTTGATGCTACGCATGCAGGTATTCTCCCTTCCTTATCAACCATTCCATTAGTGGTGGGTTTTGGATTCTAAATCTTGATTCGTTCGGAACCAGAGATGAAGATCATTTATGATTGAAGCCAAATCAGCAATATCGGAATTTAGCGTACAGGCTGTAAGAAAATCGTCTTCCACGTCGAGTTTATTTTGTTTTTCAATGATTTGCTTTTCCAATTTGAGAATGCGATCCGGGATAACGCCCCGAATTTGCTCCCATTGAAAGAGAACTTCCATGCGAATCGTTGACGAGTACTGATCCCATTCCAATTCAAGAACGGGTATCTCAATGCCAAGCCGCTCATCATATTGAAAATAATTGCTCATGCTATGTACCTCCTTGCAGGCAAAACCATGTTCCTTGTTCAAGAAACATTCTACCTTTTAATGTATCACTTCAAACCGTGGGTTTCCAGTTAAAATTGTATGTCATCCTCATTTCAATTTCTGATATACTTAGGAATTGATTGGTATAAAACGAAGGAGTGCGATTTGGATGAATGCGAACACAATCACATGGAAACAGCTCATCTCCTTTTTCCTCCCCCTCGGACTATCGGCAACACTTGTAACCCTCTCACACGTTATCATCAATAGCACATTGGCCAGGGCGGATCAGCCCGAACTCGTCATTGCCAGCTATGCAATCCCCCTCAGTCTTCTAGGACTCACAGAGAAACCCGTTGTACTGTTAAGACAGGCCTGTTCAGCACTTGTAAGAGATCGTGTCTCGTTTCGCGCGATGGGCGTTGTCAGTTCTTATGTGTTTGCTTGTATCATACTACTTGGCCTCTTGCTTTGTTACACTCCGCTTGGCAAATGGGTGTTTGTTTATTTTTTTGGCGTCGAGGCTGACCTGCTGGCATCTACGCTAAGTGTGTACCGAATTCTTATGTACGTAAGCATTTTCTCAGGACTGCGCTGCTTATTTCACGGAATCATTATTTTCAACATGCGGACCAAATGGCTAACCATCGGTATGGGTGTGCGCATTGTCGCCATGTACCTGCTCTCCCTGTATTTCATCACGACAGACAACGTCTCTGACGGGCGTGTGGGTGCCATCATTTTCCTTGTCGGGATGATTATCGAAGCCGCTGTTGCCATTTGGGAAGGTACGAGCTTGATCCGACGTGTCATTCCAGAGAAGGCGCCGAATCATCCCATCGAGACGAAGGGGCAAATCTTCAGCTTTTACAAACCCTTATTATATTCATCTGTCATCGCCGTGATCATCGGACCGTCCATTAATGCGATGTTAGGCAAAACGACACATACCCATCTAGCCATCTCATCCTTTGCGATTGCTGGTTCGTTAACACAATTGGTCATGAGTTTCTTCTCCTACATTCATCAAATCGTACTCAATTTTTATCGAAAAGATGCTGGGCAAGTGCGAAGATTCATCCTTGTATTAAGTTTTATACCAGGAACACTGATCGCGATACTCGCTTATACACCGCTAGGTCCGTGGTTTATGACACATGTCATGGGTGTGAATGCTGATTTGAAGCAAGCGAGCCTAGAGGCCTTGCGCATTTTCATGATCATGACGATCGTATTCCCATGGCTCGATTATATGAATGGCATTATTATGCTTCGCGGTCAAACCAAGATCATGGTTTTCTCGCAATCTGCGAATGCTACTACTACCGTACTGTCCTTAATCGTTGCCATTGCAACGGTTCCTGGCTGGAACGGCATGATTGGCGCTTTCGCGCAGTCGGTGGGCATGCTCGCCGAATTACTCGTTGTGACTTATGTACTAAAGCGAACGAATGACGTTCAACAGCCTAGACAAACGCAAGTAAATACATAATGAAATCGTGAGGATTCACCATGTCCAAATCTAAATCCATCGAACGCAACGATGTGTTGCTCAAAATGTTTACCTTTTCGTTCTTCACGACCATGGGGATCGTGGTCACCTTTTTCCCGCTTTATTTCGACTATAAAGGATATTCCAAAATTCAAATCGGCATGCTCTACGCCATCGGTCCGCTGATTGGGATCGCGACGAACCTGCTTTGGGGATTTCTCAGCGACCGCTATCAAACCGTTAAGAAGATTATGATTATTCTCGTGCTGGGACAACTAGTGACGGCCGTTCTAGTCACCACAGCGGGGTGGTTCTCCCTCCTCTATGTGTCGCTAGCCGCGTTTTTCTTCTTTCAACAGCCTGTGAACTCTCTGAATGACAGTCAGGTTATGTTGCATATCCGCAGCAGCGGAAAAAGCTACGCTTCCTTCCGCGCCTATGGCTCGATTGGTTTTGCCATAGCTGCCGGCGGCTTCGGTCTGCTGCTTCGTGCGTATGGGACGGGACTCACGCCAGTCCTGCTCTTTTTAACGATCAGCTGCACGCTCATCATTCTCTTCCTGCTGAAGGACACGCGCCAAGGCGGCAAAAAAATGGCATTCGGCGGTATGGTGAACATCATTCGCTCCAAAAAGTTTCTCTGGTTCCTGCTCCTCGTTGTCATTATGTCGGTTTCACACCGATTCAACGATGGATTTCTGGCACTGTATATGCGACAGCTTGGCGCATCGGATTCCCTTATCGGCTATGCGTGGATGACATCTGCGCTTAGCGAAATTCCTGTCTTTTTCTTCTTAAGCAAACACGGGCATCGGTTTAAAGAGCTTCCTCTGCTTGCATTCGCTGGTTTGATTTATGCGTTTCGATTCATCATGATGAGTTACATCGATGATCCGATTTGGGTCATCGGGATCCAACTCTTGCATAGCTTAACCTTCGGCGTTTTCTTATTCACGGCGAATCGCTATTTAAGCCAAATCATTCCGGACGAATACCGCTCATCAGGTCAAGCGATCTTCGCAGTCGCTTGGTCCAGTGTGGCAGGATTAATTAGCGGGATGCTAGGGGGCGTTATTTATAATTCAGCAGGCGGAAGCACGGTTTACCTCATAGCCGCATGCCTTTCCACCGTCTCAGCCATCGGATTCCTCTGTACATATTTATTTCAGAATGAAGAAGCGCTTCCTGGTCGATCCTAATCCGTATGCGCGGCGGCAACGGCAGTTGATCTATCAACCCATCTGCCCTATAATAGGATATAGTCTTAGTACCAAGTAACAAAAAAAAGACCGAACATATGTATAAAATGAGCAGCAAAGGCAGGTACACCCTTACCATGATGTATGAAGATTTTAAAACGATCGTTCTAGAACGACGCAGCGTTCGTAACTTTACCGAGCAAGAAGTCGCAACCGAAGATATCCGTGAAATTATTGACTGCGCGCGTTATGCACCCAGTGATACGAACTCACAAACATGGAAGTTTATTGCCATTCGAAATAAAGAGAAAATCAAACATATTGAGCAATTAACTTGGGATCAGCTCCATCTTCGCGCCGCGGAGGCGGAGGAGAAAGGACTTTCCAGAGAAGCGCGTATGCTGGTCCGCTCCTTCGGCCCTTATGCGACCGCATTTTCCGATGCGCCAGTCCTCATCATTTGTCTAGCGACACCGTATGAATCGAAATTCCGTGATCGCATCTTCGATCCGATTCAGCTTGTCGACAACCATGTATGGGATGAAGAAGGCATCAAGAGCTCCTGTCTAGCTTCACAGAACCTGATGCTTGCCGCACATGCGAGAGGCTTAGCAACATGTCCAATGACAGGCCCCGTCCTGTTGGCCCAAGATCAGATCCGTGCTTATCTCGAGATTCCAGCCGAGTATCAAATCAACATGGTTATTTCCCTTGGCCATCCGAAGGAACGCCCTGGTAAAATGGCTCGCAAGGAAATCGATGATATTCTTGAAATTATCGACTAAAAGAAAGAGCTGTCCGCACATGCGGGCAGCTCTTTTTTCTAAGCAAAATCTATGTCTCCGCTCGCTCCACGGAGTGTTCTCGCTTCACCTTACTCGGCCAGAATACCGCTTGGCCCAGCAGCATCGTGATCGAAGGAACAAGGAACGGTCGTACGATGAACGTATCCAGCAGCACACCAATGGCACAAATCACGCCGAATTGCACGAGCACTTGAATCGGCAATGAGGCTAACACAGCGAAGGTTCCTGCCAAAATTAAGCCTGCCGACGTAATGACGCTGCTCGTCGAACTTACGCCGAGTCGTATCGCGTCTTTCAACTTCAAGCGATTTCGCTCCTGCCAAATGCTTGAAATCATGAAGATGTTATAATCCTCACCTAGCGCGACTAGGAATACGAAGGCATATAGCGGGATCAGCCCCTGGATGGCTGTTGTGTCCATGAAATAATGCAGGATAAGCCATCCTGCGCCTAACGCAGAGAAGTAAGAAAGCAGCACTGTCGCGATGAGATAGAGTGTTGCAACAATAGAGCGCAAATAGAGGAGCAGCAAGATCGCAATAACACCGATGACGACTGGAATCACGATTTTTGTATCACGTTCAACGACCGTTTTGGTGTCATACTGTGTAGCCGTTTCACCGCCAACCCACACTTGCGGCGCAGCCACACCTACTGCAGACAACGCTGAATCCGCTGTGCTGTGGATCTCAGGAATGTGATTAATGACTTCTAGATCATAAGGGTCTTGCTTAAAAATCAGTTGGAACGCTTTGTATTTGACGTCCTTTTGGCTGTCTTCAGGTTTACTCACCGATTCGACATACGGAAGCTTCATTAGTGCACCGGGGATATCCACTTGCTTCCCTTCCGTGTTCACAACAACTTTGACAGGCGCAAGCGACCCGGGTGATACATGCTCCGACAGCAAGGAGAAGCCCTCGCGGGATGGCATGGACGATGGGAAAGATTCCAGTATGTTGTACGTGAATTTAATCTGTGGCGCAAACGCCGCGAGCGAGATCAGAATCAGCAGGGAGATCACCAGCACGCTCTTCGGTTTCTCCGTTACGATGCGCCCTAATGCAGCGTTCATGGCACTCACAGGCTTCTGCTCGCGAATTCTTTTTCCTTTCCGAGCCTCCTTCTCTGCGCGCATGTCTGGCGTCAGTGGAATGAACGGAAAGAAAGAAACGCGTCCAATGATAGCGAGCAGCGCAGGCACTAATGTCAAGCTAGCGATCGCCATGATGAGAATCGCTACACTAAACGGAATGGCGAAGCGATGATTGGAACCATAGTGTGCAAAAAGTAAACCTAACAATGACACAATGACCGTCAGTCCACTCATGCCGATCGCACCTGTGGAACCGCCAAAGGAGACGCGGAGCGCATCATACTTATCCTTTTCGGCCAATAATGCTTGACGATAACGAGCAACGAAGAACAAACAGTAATCGGTCCCCGCACCGAACAGCAACACCGTCATAATGGATATTGCTTGAGCATCGACTGTAATCCAGCCCTGCTTGGCCAGGAAGCCAAGAATAGGTGAAATGATCCCATACGCAAAACCAACACCAATAAGCGGAATGATCGCCAATATCGGCGAACGATAGAGCAAAATCAACAGTAACAAGACAAGTAACACCGTAGCCATTAAGAGCGCAAAATCAGCTCCTTTAAACAAGGCTGTAGCATCCGTCTGAATGCCGACAGGACCTGTTATTCTAGCATGCAGCCCCTCTTGATCTAAAGGAGACTCGAATGGATCGCTGCCTAGTTGACTAACTGTCACTTCTTCGAGCTTTTTCATACTCTCCTGCAAAATATCGGTTTCCGTTCCCTCGATAAAGGAAATCGGCAACACGAGCAGCTTGCCATCCTTGGCAACCATCGCTTTCAGAGCTGGCACAGGCATCTGATGCAGCGGCGGAACGCCTTTCTGAGCGGCTAAAGGTGCTTCAGTAAGTTGCTTCGCTACCTTCTGTACACCCGCTAAGTCGGCATCCGTAAGTCCTGTGTTCCGATACCAGACCACAAGCGCAGGTACTCCTTCGTTGTTCGGAAAATGTTCTTTCATGAGTGCTGCGGCTTCCATCGACCACGCGTCATTCGGCAATTGCTGCGCCGCATTATTTTCTTGTGAATTGACGTTAGGTAAAAAGACGGATAAAATGCCAGTAAGTAAAATCCATACGGCTAATGTAACCCATTTGCTGCGGCGGCCTGCAACTAATCCGCCAAGCTTACTGAACAAAGGATTCTCGTGCATAAGGTTGTATCTCTCCCTATAAGTGAAATAGTATTGTGTTATAATGATTCATGGCTTATCATTAATTATATATACTGTATAGTTAATTAATCAAGTTTTATTTAAATTCACCTTATTAGATTCGTTTCAGGAGTGACACATATGGAAAAAAAATCGAAAACACTGGGCAGACCCCGTGCTTCCCAGGGTGACCTACCTCTCAATCAGAAAATTTTGATGACAGCCATCCCCTTGTTTTTGTCACGCGGCTTCGAGTCTGTCTCCATGGACGATATCGCTAAAGAATGCAAGGTAACCAAAGCTTCCGTTTATTATCATTTCCCATCCAAATCAGACTTACTTACAGCTTCCATGATTCAATTAATGGATAACGTAAGACATATAACTATTAAGCGTTTAAGCGAGCCCACGCCACTTCGTGACCGACTGTTTGGTATTACAGTCGGCCATCTGAGAGCGATTGATTTCGATCTGCATTCTTTCATGCGCAAGATGGAGGCTACACTTTCTGAGGAGCAAATGAAGGTGATGCGAAAGTCGGAGCAAGGTATTCTGGATGTGTTGGAAAGTGAATTCAGAAAATCGGCGGAAACTGGCGAGATCGGTCCCGTTGACTCTCGTGTAATTGCCCGAGCCTACACCTCACTCCTCATGATGGGCCACGCACGTGATGGTAACGGGAATAAAATGTTTCCCTACGAGGAAGAAGCTGCGAAGCAAATTATCGATATACTCTGGTATGGCATGTTCCCACCAAATGAAAAAAATAAAACAAAAAAGACAGCCTCGAGTGAACCCGAGAACTGTCTTATTTTGCTTGTGCTATGACACTATTTATAAGTAGGGAGCCCCAGTATCTTATAATTTGGTGACGTTAGCTGCTTGAGGACCACGGTTACCTTGAGTAATATCAAACTCAACGGATTGGCCTTCTTCTAATGTTTTGAATCCTTCGCCCTGAATTGCGGAGAAGTGAACGAATACATCGTCGCCTCCATCAACAGAAATGAAACCGTAGCCTTTTTCTGCGTTAAACCATTTAACTGTACCCTTCAAGTGAACAACCTCCTAAAAATATCGCCATCTATGGCGAATAAGGAAATTATACCATCAACAGGGGGATAAATCAACGGAAATTACGAGGCGTACAAGCCGAAATTTGTTGATGTACCAACGTTTTCCACTATGCAGCACACTACTTTTTTATGCTTAAAAATTGATGAGAATTCGGCAAAAAAGGTAATTTAGCTTCCTTCTTTTGAACGGTACAACCATCCTTCTCTACCTCATCGATTAACGCACTGAGATGCGAGTATTCAACCGTCTTGAAATTCATAAGGGGGTACAAGCGAACTTCACCACCGTGTTTGCACACACGCAGCAATTCTCTCACCGCTGCCAAATGAAACGCATAATCGAATTGTTCCTCGTATAAGAAAAGAAAATGACTGCAGCTGACGAAATCGAAGCTCTCATCGGCAAAAGGTAGATGCGGCAGAGCTCCCACATGATATCTCGACTTGCCCTCTTCGCTTGAGAAATCGTCAACGAAGCGTTGCAATGCGACGATACGCCCAGCCTTGTGATTCTCCAAAGAACCGTAAAACGTCCAGTCATAGACATCCGTTAATTTGGCCATTTTGGCAGCGACCACTTCGATCTCTTGCATCCCATGCTTAGCAATCTCCGATGGTGACTTCTCGTACAGCGGGTCAACCGCCTCCGCATCAATGCCAAGGCTGCGCGCTTCCATCGTAAATGACGAGGCCCCGCCTGCAACATCCAACACGCGTTTTCCAATGTAGCTGTCCGTCTCTAACATAAACATGTTCTCGTACTCGACCAAAGATCTCGAGGTCATCGCGACCCCAATTTGCTCATAAACTCGCTTTGTTTCCATATTCATCTCTCCTCAGCTCGGCTCGTCATCCCTTCCCTCTGGAAAGGATTAGGAGAATTCTACCACGAGAATTTGGCGTGTGCAAGAGGGATTTTTCCCGTCAAACACCACAGCTTGTTTGGAAAAACAGGCTGATTATGTTACGATGGCATATAGGAATAAGCTTATTACAGAAACGGGGAACAGCCATGTCGCATCAACCTTTTAAAAGACATACGATTTACAAAAAAGATAAATGGAACATGCTCAATGTTGAAGTGCAAGGAACCAAAATTGTGTTGACCGAGATCTCGGATCAATGGGGCGAAGAATGCCATACGTTCATTGGACGTCCTGCTATGCTGCACTGGGCTAGCGAGCGATTTGCTCCAGATAAGTTCGATGGAACGGAAGAAGAATTGCAAGCGATTATGGAAGCTTTCAGGAAAGTGTAATAAAGTTGACTATTTTGAGATGAGTTGCATATAAATAAACTATAATCTCATAGCAATACTCCAAAGGGGAGTAGCTGATACAGTAAAGTCGTCAATTCGGATCCTCATCCCATCCCGGCTTTATTGGCAACGATCACGTTGTTAGCAAGACCTTTGCCATGTTTATTGGTGAAGGTCTTTTTTGATGCATGGGAGCCTTCATCAAACATCGATGTGGGCTCTTTTTGCATGTATCAAACTAACCTTGAAGGAGTGTGTTCGGTATGGATTGGTTGTCTGCGAGCTTTTTCGTTTCACTGCTTAGCATTATACTCATCGACTTAGTATTAGCTGGAGATAATGCCATTGTGATTGGGATGGCCGCACGTAATTTAAAGAAGGAAACACAGAAGAAAGTCATTCTATGGGGCACAATCGGTGCTATTGGGATTCGAGCCGTCGCTACACTTATCGTTGTTCAACTCTTGCAAATTCCTGGACTTCTTTTGATCGGGGGAATTTTGCTTCTCTGGATTTCATATAAGCTGCTCAGTGAGAAAAAGAATCATGAACATATGCAAGCAAAAGACAGTATGTGGGGAGCCATTCGAACGATCATTATCGCGGATGCGGTCATGGGATTAGATAATGTTATCGCGGTTGCTGGCGCTGCGCATGGGAATTTTCTACTCGTCGTAACAGGTCTATTCTTTAGTGTTCCTATCGTCGTCTGGGGCAGCACCCTCTTCATTGCTTGGATTGAGAAATATCCTTCAATTGTCTATCTCGGCGCAGCCGTGCTTGCTTTGACCGCCGGTAAAATGATAACGGGTGAGGGGTTCCTGGCTCCTTTTTTCGAGACGAATCACTTAGGGAAGTGGCTGTTCATCGGTTTGCTCATCGTGCTCGTACTGGGTGCTGGCAAATGGTCGAAGTTGATTGGTTATCAGGTGCAAGTCGGAGAAAGCGGACAATTAACATTGCCGAAGGAGCTTAGTGAGGAAGCGCAAATTTCACCAGAAGACCGTTACAGGGTCAAAATGGATGCACGCGGCACCTTCATTCTCGTCAAGGAAGATGAGGAGGACGAATCGACAGAGGCGACTAAGCAGCATGCTGGTTGAAAAAGGAATTTTGACGCCGCACAGCGAAAATGAGTATCATGGACTACGATACAAACGTCATATTCTAGGAAAAAGGATGATTTCTCATGACCGATTCAAGCTCTATTCTCACATTTGTAATTGTATCCTTTTGCCTTGCGATTATTTTAATTATGAAAAAAGACAGCCTTCCCGCACAAACGAAGCGATATCTTGCCCTGCTAGCGATTGTTATGGTCTCGATCTCCTTCGTACTCATCTTGCTCAGTTTCTTCCATGTTGGATCTTGATGTATAATGATAATTGCATCCATTAACGGTCATACTAGGTGAAAACCATGAACTGGGATTTCATCAAGATCATCCCTCATGGGAACATGCCGGGAGCGTGACCGCTATGCGATGGATTTATGTAACGGCTGCAATGGGAATTCTGTTAAGCTCCGTCCCCATGGCTGATTTACACGCAAAGGATACCAGCTTACCCCAATCTCAAAAAAAGGACAGGAGGGCTCCGATGGCTCAATTATTGGAACGCAAGCAAGTACCAGCCGAAAACCGTTGGCAATTGGAAGATTTGTTCGCTGATCAGAAAGCATGGGATGGAGAGTTTCAAGAGGTGAAAGGCTCGCTTAGCAAAATCAGTGCCTTCCAAGGAAAGCTCAACGATGCTGCGACAATCAAGCAAATTTTCCAATTGGAAGACGAAGTTTCACTGAAGACAGAACGACTTTATGTGTACGCCAACATGAAGCATCATGAGGATACAGCTGAACCCATGTACCAAGCCCTATCTGATAAAGCCAAAAAAATCAGTGTCGAGGTAGGCGAAGCGTTCTCCTATGTCTCCCCTGAGATTTTGAGCTTGTCGGAAGCGAAGCTGCAAGAGCTGGTGAATGAACCTTCCTTATCCTTTTATAAAGACACGTTAGAAGAAATGATTCGTCAGAAGCCGCACACGCTCAGCAAAGAGCAAGAAGCTCTGCTTGCACAAGCTGGCACGATGGCTGGTGCGCCAAGCACGATTTTCGGCATGTTGAACAATGCGGACCTGAAGTTTCCGAAGGTGAAGAATGAGAACGGCGAGGAAGTTGAGCTGACACACGGCAGCTACATTCAATTCCTGGAAAGCCGCAATCCAGAAGTGCGGAAGAACGCCTTCCACGCGGTGTATGAGACGTACCGCAACAACAAGAATACGATTGGCGCGACGCTCGCCGCGAACATCAATAAAAACATTTTTTATGCCAAAGCCCGCCACTACCCTTCTGTTCTTGAATCCTCGCTGTTCGGCGACAATATCAAGAAAGAAGTGTATACGAACTTAATTTCCACCATTCATGATTCTTTGCCGCAGCTGCAACGGTATCTCAAACTCCGTAAAAAGCTGCTCAAGGTTGATGAGTTACATATGTATGACCTGTTTGCACCGCTAGTTGAAGAGTTTAAAATGGACATTACGTACCAACAAGCGAAAGAAGAAATTAAGAAAAGCTTGGCACCGCTTGGCGAGAATTACTTGAAAATTCTTCAAGATGGCTTCGATAACCACTGGATCGATGTGTATGAGAATAAGAACAAACGTAACGGCGCTTACAGCTGGGGCGCTTACGGCACACATCCTTACGTGTTGCTCAACCATAAAGACAACTTGAACAGCATGTTTACGTTGACCCATGAGATGGGTCACGCGATTCATTCCTATTTATCGGATGAAAATCAAGAATACCGCTACGCGCAATATACAATTTTCTTGGCAGAGGTTGCATCTACGCTGAACGAAGCGCTTCTCATGGACTACTTGTTGAAACGTGTAACAGATCCGAAGGAAAAAATGTATCTGCTCACGTACTATGCGGATCAGTTCAGGACGACAGTGTTCCGTCAAACGATGTTTGCGGAATTCGAAATGATTACCCATGACAAAGCGGAGCAAGGCGAATCCTTAACACCGCAAGAGTTTAGTGAAATCTACTATGGATTGAATAAGCTATACCATGGCAATGACATGGTGGTTGATCAAGACATCGAGATGGAATGGGCACGCATCCCTCACTTCTACAACAGCTTCTACGTGTATAAATATGCAACGGGCTTCTCTGCGGCTACCTCCTTTGCGAAGCAAATTCTGGATGAAGGCGAGCCAGCGGTTGAACGCTACCTCGGCTTCCTCAAAAGCGGCGGCAGCGATTACTCGCTGAATATCTTGAAAAAAGCCGGTGTCGACATGTCAACGCCAGAGCCGATCAAGCAAGCGATGAGCGTATTCAGCTCGTTGCTGGATCAAATGGAAGAGCTGACGAAGTAAGCGATATTATAAGCAAATGTATAAAGTGAAACTTATACTTTCTTATATCTCATGCACGAAAAAGGTTGAAAGCAATGGCTTTCAACCTTTTTTACCATAATGGAAAGGACGTCACCCTATGAAAATGCAATGGATTCTCATCAGTGCTCTCGTGTTCGCACTGCTTACAGCGGTTTTCGCCGTCGTCAATGTGGAACCCGTCCAAGTGAATTTCTTGTTCGTCACCACATCAACACCTTTAATTCTCGTTATATTAACGTCGACACTCCTAGGCGGTTTAATTGTTGGTCTCTTTGGGATGGTTCGCCAGTACAAGCTGCAGCGGAAGCTCAAACAATTGGAGAAGCAGCTTCATGATGCGCTACAACCGCCTGCACCAGCTACTTCTGTCCAGCAAATCAAGACAGAAGAATAATACTCAAGATCAAACATAACGCCCCTCCGAAGATGGATGATCCTGCGTTCACAAGATCGTTCGTCATCCCTCGGAGACCACGGATGTGCACTCCTTGCTTACCACAGTGCTCTGGCTTCTCAACCGTCCTGTCGCAAATCTCACAGCGATACATCACTTGCAGTGTTGCACCAAGCCAAGAATCCGCCAGTGATCCGCCTAACCCAGCAATGGCTCCTTGGAGGACGAGCATGGCCACGCCGCTTGTACTCTCCGATGATTCACCTACATGCAGCAAGACGCCTCCAACCAAGCCAATGAAGGCTCCCCCCGCTAAGGAAGCGGTTAAGCCCAGCAGGGTAACACCGCCCGAAGTTCCCGCCGTTACACGCTTTCCGCTCACGATAGACCGAGGGACAGACTTGCTCATTCCTCCAATTTCTGTTGCCCACGTATCCGCATTCACCGTAGCCATGACGCCCACATAGAGGAACCACCATATGGAACTCGGCCAGATGCTGTGACCGATACATAGCAATAAGCCAAGGCCTCCATTTGCGGCTACTTGCCCAGCGTCGCGTCTTCCCCCTTTGGCATATCCGCTCTCCGCTGCCGCTTTACGCGCTTGCTTGAGCTTAGATAAGAGGCTGGATGATATAAAAAAAGCGATTAATGTCCCGAACCATGCTGCGCTGGCTAGTGCGTACATCGTCATACCTAGCAGTACGGCTGCGATAAACCCGGATCGTGACAATGATTGCTTCCAATATGCTGCGCCTGCAATCAGGACGCTTCCTAGGCACCCCAGCAGCCAATCCATCTTTGGTTTCCTCCTCTTCCCTTTCCGATCCTATTCCATTTCACAGATTAATTGTATCATTTATTCGACATGATTCACTAATATCTGCAAATTGTTAACCATAAACAACCAACTTTGTGATACTATGAAGGTGAGAAGCGATAGGAGGCTGACATGGAGCAAGAGCACACTACAATCAATCCACGTTTGAAAAAAGATCTGGAGCCCGAGGAAATGCTGCGTGTCATTTTCGACTACGCTGCCAAGATTGCGAATGAACGTACACTCGATAAAGTACTAATGCTAATGGCGGATATGGGCCGCGAGATGATTGTTTCCGACCGCTGTACCGTCTGGCTTCTCGATACACAAAAGAACGAGCTCTGGTCCAAAGTGGCCCATGGTCTAGATGAAATCCGCATTCCAAGTTCGGCCGGCCTCGTCGGCTACGCCGTGACGAATGATCAAGCTGTATTCATTCATGATGCGTATACCAATGAGGAATATAAATCCTATTTGCAAAATGGCGCCCTGCGTACGGATCAACAAACGGGTTACCGTACGAAAGCACTCATGGTTATTCCGTTTCGAAATAGCCAAGGTGAGATCATGGGGCTTACCAAGCTATTAATAAGCTTACCACAACCGAGCAATTTTCTGATAAAGATATGGAGTATTTGACATTGGCCTCCTCCTATGCAGGGAAGTCCCTCGAATCCGCTCTCTTAACCAACGAGATTGAAGAAACACAGAAAGAGATTATTTTCCGTATGGGCGAAATCGGCGAAAGCCGCTCCAAGGAAACAGGTAATCACGTGAAGCGTGTGGCCGAGTATTCCTATATACTGGCACTCGGATTAGGCATGAGCCAAGAGGAAGCTGAGCTGCTCAAAATGGCTTCACCGATGCACGATATCGGCAAAGTCGCAATTCCTGATGCCGTTCTGAATAAACCTGGCAAATTAACAGATGAAGAGTTCAAGCTTATGCAAAATCACACCCTGATCGGCTACAATTTGCTCAAAAACTCCACCCGCCACATTCTTAAAACCGCAGCAGTCGTCGCGCATGAGCATCATGAGAAGTGGAACGGGCGAGGATATCCGCGCGGTATTCAAGGGGAAGAGATCCACATCTACGGACGCATTACAGCCATTGCTGATGTCTTCGATGCCTTAGGCAGTGAACGTGTGTACAAAAAAGCATGGGAGCTGGATCGTATACTCCAATTGTTTCAAGAAGAGCGCGGGCAGCATTTCGATCCCGATGTCGTTGATGCGTTTTTCAAGCAATTGCCTGCTATTCTCAAGGTTCGTGAAGAGTACTCGGATGTTGCATTAAGCTAATAAAAATAAGGGCAGTTCTCCAAGGTCTATATGACCAAAGAGACTGCCCTTTTCGCTTACTTGTTGATTGTGACTGCCCCGTAGGATTGTTCTCCCCATAGCAGCTCCAATCGGTCGCCATGCCGTACAGGGCCTACGCCTTCTGGCGTTCCCGTGAAGATGATATCGCCAGGTCCCAGACCGTAGTGCTTCGCAATATAATCGATGATTGTCTGTAGATCGAAAATCATATTGGCGATATTGCCGTCCTGCACGACTTGATCATTCTGACGAAGCTGAAAGTTAGACTCCGCTAAAGACGCTGCGCCTGGAAATGGTCGGAACGCTGTAAGTGGCGCCGACCCCAGAAACCCCTTGGCTGGCAGCCACGGGTGCCCCTTCTTCTTGATCACATTCTGCACATCGCGCAATGTGAAATCAATGCCGAGCGCGTATTGATCGACGATTTCATCGACGCCAATTCCAGGCACATATGGCTTCGCAATATGTAACACCAGCTCAGCCTCGTAGTGGATATCCCCTTGATCACTCGGTAATGTTAGGGACTCCCCGTCCATTTGTGCTAAAGCATGTGTAGGTTTCGTAAAAATCATCGGTTGATCTGGAACATCATTCCCAAGTTCTGCTGCATGGGCGCGATAATTACGCCCTACGCAATAAATGTTTTTGATCGTAGTTGTCATATGGGGTGAGCTCCTCTTCTTATTTCTTGCGGACATTTCCTTGCGCATCAACCTGCGCCCCGAAGGAGATTCCACTTAATCGTTCGAATAGCTTGCTTCCATCAGCTTCGTTCATTGGTGTCGGCAGCGCGGATTTGGTCAAAATCGGAACAAGATGGAGGTCGCAGGACTTCTCCTTGGAGCATGCAGCTTCTAAAATAACCGTCTCCCATGTCTTAGGATTATCATTCGTTGTAAAAATAAAATTGCCTAAGCTATACGCAATCCATTTCCCTTTGTACTGCTCGAAGCCTTGCAACACGTGCGGATGTCCGCCGACGATAAGGTCTGCTCCTGCATCGATGTAGCGATGGGAGAGTTCGGTTTGATATTTATCAGGCTTATCATCGCGCTCTACGCCCCAATGCGTCACAACGACGACCAGATCGGCGGTTGCTTTGGCTTTCTGAATCGCTTCAACGGGCATGACATAGCTATACGTCTCCGCAACACCTGGATGCCCTTTGCCCGCTTTCCAATCTTGCGTAGGGACGACACGGCTAAATCCAAAAACGGCGATTTTCAAGCCGTCTTTCTCAACCATTACTGGTTGATACGCTTCTGCTATATCTTTGCCAGCGCCGACTCGCTGAATTCCAATTTCATCCAGCGATTTCATCGTATCCAGTAAGCCATCCGTTCCATAATCCAAAATATGATTGTTCGCTAGGTTGACGATATCCACCCCAGCTGATTTGAAGGCTGGCAATGCCTCAGGCGAGGAACGATACACATACTCTTTGGATTGAACGGTGCCTCTTGTCGTAATGGGTGATTCCAAATTCGCGATTGTAAAATCAGGCTTTGTTAAAAAATCTTTTACATTTGTGTACGGGTAATCATAACCTTTTTGCTTTAAAATATCTTCCACTTTGGCGGCCATGATGACGTCCCCCACAAAAGAAAACTTCACTTGGGTGCCCGTTCCCGTTGAATTTGCTGCGGTCACTGGGGTCGTAGGTGTTGCTGTCGGTGTTGCTGTGCTTGTAGCCTTGGGACTTACTTTAGCAGATGGAGAAGCATTGACTGTCGTTGGCGTTGGTTTAGGTGAGATGACTGCTTCCGACGTTGCAGCCGCGCCCTGCTCTTCTGCGTTCTTGTGATTTGAGCTCCAATAGGCTGCCCCGCTCCCAATGACAAAACAAGCGACTGCAGCGAGTGTGAAAATACCCAATACTTTCAGCGAAGGCTTTTGGCCTTGCTGGCGATCCTTCTTCAGCTTGCGGTGACGATCTTGTCTGGATTCCAATCGAAACATTCCCCTTTCCCCCTACAAATTATAACAGAAGACGACATTATTGGGTAATAGGAAGTGACTCACATTTTCATACGGGATGCCGTGTGGTATAAATGAAACAAAGCATCCTCGTTATTGGAAAAATAAAGAAAGGAAGATCTGCATTGGAACGAATCGCAATCATTTCGGATATACATGGCAATCTGCCAGCTCTCCAGGCTGTGCTTAAAGATATCGAGAAAAGAGGGGTAAATCGTATCGTCTGTTTAGGCGATCTGGTTGGCAAGGGACCTAGCTCCAATGAGGTCGTTGATCTTGTGAAGCAAGCCTGCGAAGCTGTTGTGCAAGGAAACTGGGATCTGGGCATTACGTATCCGCAGGAGCTTCCAGAGGGATTATGGCAGCAGAAACTGCTCGGCGATGAGCGGTTGCAATATCTGAAGCAGCTCCCCTATGCGATCGATCTGACGCTCAGCGGAAAACGTATTCGACTGTTCCACGCATCTGCCGAAAGTGTCTTTCATCGCCTGAAACGCAAGGCATCCAAACGCGAGCGACTTGCGATGTTCCACCATACGCCGATGACCGGAACGCCTGCCGATGGCAAAGAACCCGATATCGTCGGATATGGGGATATCCATATTCCTTATCTTTTGACATTGAATAACCCGTCTGAGAAAGGCGTTGGTGCTTCCAAGGAGCGGCGAGGCTTAATCCTGTTCAATGTGGGGAGTGTCGGAGTGCCGTATGACGGGATTCCCCAAGCGAGTTATTGCATTTTGGAGGGGGAAGCGGATACTTCCATGCAGGCAGGATTCGCGATTCAGTTCGTTCGTGTACCGTACGATATTGAACAAGCTGTGCGTTTCGCGTACGAGGCCAGAATGCCAGGGAGTCGGCGTTACGAGTTAGAAATTACGACGGGGTTAGTTCATTTAGAGGAGAAGAATTGAAACTTATGGAAATAACTTCCACTCCATGCTAAGATAGAGCGTAGAGCGGAAAGTGAGGACAGCTTCTGATGAAACTTAATTGGCGTAAAATTATTCTCATTATCGTGTGTGCCGAGTGCTTGTTCATCTACTGGCATACCCTCGGTACGATGACTTTGAAGAAACAGCAGACAACTCCCATCGTGTCTCCGTCACAGTCGAAGGTTCCTCTTACACAGCTTCAACCTGCAACCCCGAGTCGATCAAGTTCATGAAGATATAAAGTAAAAGAGCGACGGGCTGCCCAAAGCCCCTCGCTCTTATTCATTTGTTCTATTTCACACGCGCTAAGGCTAGCCCATCATACGCTGGAAGTATCGTACTTTCCAACCTAGGATCGGTAGCAATACGTTGATTGAACGTACGCATCGCTTGGACGGATGCTTTCGTTTGCTTCTCGTCGACTACTTTGCCGCGCATCAGCGTGTTGTCTCCCGCGATAATCGCACCTGGATTCGCTAATTGAATTGCCAGCTCCAAGTAATTCGGATAATTCACTTTGTCCGCATCGATGAAGAAGAAATCGAAGCGTTCGCCCTTTGCTTGCAGATCGTTCAAATGATGGAGCGCTTCGCCGATGCGATACTCCACGTGTTCGCCAAGGCCCGCATCGATCACATTTTGCTTAGCCACATCGGCGAATTCCTGTTTCAACTCAAGCGAGATCAGCTTTCCCCCAGCCTGTAACCCTCTTGCTAGACAAATCCCGCTGTACCCGCCTAGCGCCCCGATTTCTAAGACTCGCTTTGCCCCGATCATCGTAACTAGCATCGTCAACAATCTGCCGTACCCTGGCGCGATCGAGATCTCTGGCATATTATGAGCAACGATGACCTCCTTGACCCGTGCAAGAACGGTATCTTCTTGATATAAGCCTTCCATGTAGCTTTCTGCTGTAATGGTTTCCATGTATATGGACCTCCTTGTGATTAAAATGAGATGAATTCGCTTATTTTGTACAGTATCCGTTTGTAAGTGTCACCTATTTGTCCTATACTTGATTATTGTATGAGTTTTCTGAGCGTTGTACAACCCGGATGGAAGGACAAACACTATGTCGCATAAAATTGAATTAATCGCCACATGCCCAATGGGACTTGAGGCTGTTGTTGCTCGAGAAATTCGTGATCTCGGTTATACCGAAGTAACCGTCGAGAATGGCCGCGTCCGATTCATTGGTGACGAGCTGGCGATCTGTCGCTGCAACCTGTGGCTGCGAACAGCGGATCGCGTTCTCATTCATATGGGACAATTCCAAGCACTCACCTTCGACGAACTGTTTGAAGGGACGAAAGCGCTGGCTTGGCCGGACTGGATCCCGAATGATGCCGAGTTTCCCGTTGAAGGACGTTCCCATAAATCGAAACTATCCAGCGTCCCTGCTTGCCAAGGGATTGTGAAGAAAGCCATTGTTGAGAAAATGAAGCTGCGCTATGGCACCGAGTGGTTCCCTGAGAACGGAGCTCGCTACGTGATCGAAGTCGCTTTACTGAACGATATCGCAACACTCACGATCGACACGACAGGACCGAGCCTGCATAAGCGCGGCTATCGTAAGCTGGTCACTGAAGCACCGCTGAAAGAGACCATGGCCACAGCCATGATCCTGCTCAGCCGCTGGAACGTCGACCGCCCGCTGTACGACCCGTTCTGCGGGTCGGGCACGATCCCGATCGAGGCCGCGATGATCGGCTGGAACATTGCGCCAGGCTTGCGGCGCAGCTTTCCAAGTGAAGCTTGGGGGAATATCCCCCGCAAGCTGTGGGACAAAGCGCGCGACGAAGCCTTCGACGTCGTGCGCGATAACGTGCCGCTGCACATCGTGGGCAGCGACATCGATCCGGCTGCCATCGAAGTGGCAGAGGCAGCCGCTAAGGCCGCTGGACTGGCGAAGCAGTTCCAGCTCAAGGTTGAGCCGATCGCCAAGGCGCGTCCGCGCGGCGATTACGGCTGCCTGATCACCAATCCGCCGTACGGCGAGCGGCTTGGTGAACAGCAGGATGCCGAGCTGGCGCTGCGCCAGCTCGGGGCTCTAACGACACCGATGCCGTCGTGGAGTCTGTTCATTCTGAGCCCGACTACGCAGCTCGAGCATTATATGAATCGCCGCGCGGATAAGAAGCGCAAGCTGTTCAATGGACGAATCGAGTGTAACCTGTATCAATACCTTGGTCCGTTACCTCCTCGAAGACACGATAGATAAGCATGTAGCTGACTTCGGCGGCAGGCGGACATTTCAGCCCTGAAATTGCTCCTAAACGGAACGTGAGTGCGCTAACAACTTCTTCTAGCATCAAAATGGGCCTCGAGCGGAACGTCAGTATGCTATTTTGCCGGAAAGTGGTCAAAAACCACGAAAATCCGATAAATAGAGTATCCACGTTCCGTCAAACCCTGAATATCAGCCATTTCGGCAAAATAGCGCATTTACGTTCCGTTTCGCTACCAAATCAGCAATTCCAACGCCATGAAATAAATGAAATAAGCCTGCCGACCCTATCCATGGGCTTGCAGGCTTAAAAGCTATTGTACCTCTTAAAATTCTGATGCTTGATACTCTTCATAAGGATCAAAATCAGGATTATCTTTTGCAATAATCGGGTCTATGACCGTTACGGTATCCATCGTAGATACATGCCAATCCTCATTGGAGCTAAGCACTTCTGCCAAAAAAGCATCAATGTCCATGTGTTGTTAATTCCTTCCTCATGATCGCAAGATAAAACTTAGTATTGGTGAGGAGGATTATGTTTATTCCTAAATTAACATTCTATTACTTCAACCAGCTCCAAGGGGAGCCCATCTGGATCGGCGAAGAATGTGTAGCGGTTCCCCGTGATTGGATCAATCCGTACTGGCTCCACCGTGATCCCCTTGTGTGTCAAGGCCTCCACAGTCTCATCCATATTGGTGATAACGAATGCCAAATGCCGCAGTCCACGAGCCTCAGGTTGATTTACGCGTAGTGGCGGATTCGGAAAAGAGAATAGTTCAATCTCTTGATCTGTGTCCCCGATCCGTAAATCCAATTTGTAAGAATCCCGCTCTGCACGATACGTTTCTTGGATAACGGTAAGTCCGAGCAGCTCGACATAGAAATGCTTGGATCGTTCATAATCAGAACAAATAATTGCTACGTGGTGTATCTGTTTGAAGTGTATAGTCACCTTGTACCTCCATAAACGACCTAAGCCTGTTCATGCAATCCCAACGTGTAATCAATCTCATACCATGCAACTCCCTCGATATAGCACTTTAGGACTACTTATGGATATGGCCTCATTATAGCCGTTCGTGTCGATTGGTGACAATGAGAAAAAAGAACGGTTCGCCTAGATAGGCTGAACCGCTCTTAATTTGGAAGTCAGGCATTGAAAAAGTCTAGTTAAAAAACCTTCGATTTGCGACATTGGGGGCATTTTCACCGATAGCTTAACTTCGCCCTTCCAATAAAAAATGAGAATGCTGTTGTTTCTTCCGTGAAACAATTCAACGTCCCAGCAAGTTTCGTTAAGTGCGTACTCTTCGCGGTTAATCATCAGTTTCGGTCCATCCGTGGATGGCACCAAACGAGCAACATGGTTTCCGCATAATGAGGTAGCTTTTTGTTCTTCCTGTGGGTGATGATCCAATTTCATGCTGAGTGAGCCTCCTGTTTACAATTTTTTAATATCGAAATTATGACAGAGAAAAACCCCACCAAGGGGATCCGAATTAGTGGGGTTCTGAATGAATTCCCAATCTTTCGGCGGCTGGCTGGCTGCTTGTCCCTAAGCAGGAGAAGTAAAGCCCCTGTAGCTTTGCGTCACTGGCTTTCGCCAGCT
This sequence comes from Paenibacillus sp. MBLB1832, assembly GCF_032271945.1. Taxonomy (NCBI): domain Bacteria; kingdom Bacillati; phylum Bacillota; class Bacilli; order Caryophanales; family Paenibacillaceae; genus Paenibacillus; species Paenibacillus roseipurpureus. The sequence goes on from NZ_CP130319.1 coordinate 4,295,737, forward strand.
TTGCCTTTGTCGAGATGACGTGCAAGCAAATAGTTAGATAAAGCGTAATGTTGATCTTTATACTCTCAAGAATAAGGGAAGTCGTTCACAATTCGAATAGTTCCATGGAACCATTTTTACGAAATCCATCAAAAAACTTGCATTTTCGACGAACTTTTTACCGAAATATGACGTTTCGTGCCCCTCCAGTAGAAAATCGAGCCAACCATCGACAAAATTGCAATGAGAAGAAACAGCGTTTTCCCGCCAAAAGACACAAGCAAGAAGCCGCCGATCCAAGGCCCCATAAAGTGGCCCAGATTCGTTAATGTTTGCGCCCCGAAATAGGTACCTCGCATGTTCTCTGGAGCAAGCTTATCAATCAGCAGATTAGCGGCTGGATAATTCAAAATTTCACCAAAGGTGAAAATACCCATGGAGATGATGAGCCAAGTCAGCGAATGCGAGAAGGCAAATCCCACATCACCGAGTGCAAACATGATGTTGCCAACGATGATCGCGGTTAACGGGGGATACTTCTCAGCCCACTTACCAAGCGGAATCTGCATGGCAATCACGACAATCGCATTGGCGCTCATGAGCACCGCGAACATGTTGACACCATTGGTGAAATCCATCTGAAGATACTGGGAGAGTGTTACCATAACCTGCGAGTAGCCAATCGCCCCAATGATGCCGCCGATGATGTACAAACGGAAAGTCATGTCTTTGCGAATGACATTCCATGCCGATCCGAACGTTATCTTCGACTTCTTCTCCCCTTCAATTTGCTTGATGCCAAATTTAATGAGGAGCGCGTACAACGTAATGCCGTAAATTAAATAAATAACGCCTGTCAGCAGAAAAGGCAGCGCACCGTTCATCGTCGCAAAAAAAGCGCCGAGCAGCGGGCCGACAGCCACACCGATGTTAATCGCCATATAGCGCAGCGAGAACACTTGTCTCCGCTTCGCAGGTTCCGTTAAATCAGCCATTAACGCTTGAGACACTGGCTCATAGAACGAGCGGCACAACCCATTGAGCATGTTCAACAGCATAAACAGAACAGGCAGCTTCACAATGCCAAAACCTAAGAAGACGAAGCCCCATCCGAAAAGTGCCCCAAGCATGATGACACGTCGACCAAATCGGTCAGATAACGTACCACCTACAAATCCGCCTACTGTTCCTGCCAACGCACCCATCCCAATGACAATCCCGATCAAACTTGGGCTCATATCCGAGTGTTTAGCCAAATAGATAGCGAGGAACGGCAAACTCATTGAAGAAGCTGCCCTAGCCATAACCGTGCCCAAAATTAATGTATGTACAATCGGATGATAGGCATGTAGAAATTGACGTACACGATTCATGTGCTCGCGCTCCCTTCATGGTTGAAGATGAATCAAATAATTACCAATGGTTAATAAATACACACCGAAGACTTATTATACACGAAAAAGCGAGAATGGTGTCGTTATTTTGCAAACGAATGAATGCCATCATGATCACAAATCTGCCATTGGTAATGATTGGATGAACTCTTTATACTGATTGTATGGAGGTGTTTCCGATGAAAATAGCAATCACAGGCGGCAGCGGCTTTATCGGTAAACGATTAATCGCTTATTGGTTAGAACAAGGTTACGAGCTAATTAACATTTCACGTTCCTCTGCTACCCGTATCCCAGGTGTAACAACGGTTACTTGGGATGATCTGAAGATGAAGCCCGATACCCTACAAGGGCTGCATGCCATTGTCAACTTAGCTGGCGAATCGATCAGTCAGCGGTGGACAGCGGCGGCCAAATCTCGTATCATTCAGTCCCGCTTAGACGCAGCGGCTAACGTTGCCAAACTCGTTGCAAGTATGGACGTGAAGCCGCGTGTCGTTGTGAATGCATCCGGGATGTCCTATTACGGAACGTCAGAAACGGACACTTTCGACGAGACTAGCCCATTCCGAAACACGGATTTCTTAGCATCCGTTGTTAAGCAGTGGGAGCATGCCGCCGATCAAATCCAAGGAACTCGCGTGGTGAAAGTTCGTGTTGGACTTGTGCTGGATAACCTCGAAGGCGCTTTTCCGAAAATGGCTTTGCCTTATAAGCTTGGTGTTGGAGGTACCGTCGGCAGCGGCAGACAATGGATGTCATGGATCCATATCGATGACATGGTGCGTTTAATTGATTTCTGCGTAGATCACGATGATATTGAAGGTCCTGTCAACGCAACGGCTCCCAATCCCGTGACGAATCAACAATTTGGACGTACATTGGCGACTGTTATGAGAAGACCGAATATATTCCCAGTTCCAGCCTTCATGATGAAGCTATTGTTCGGCGAGCTCTCCGTGCTATTGTTGGAGGGTCAGAAGGTCCTGCCTCGGGTTTTACAGCAGCATGGTTTCGTATGGAAGTTCCCGCAGCTCCAAGAGGCGCTGGCCCAATTGATGAAAAAATAACTTTTCTTTTCAATTAAAATTGTGTACAATTTAATTATGTCAAATACAATTAAAGGTTGTGAGCCTATGAGCATTCATCAATTTCAAGTCCGCACGATCCGCGGTGAAGAGAAATCGCTTGCCGATTACAACAATCAGGTTCTGCTCATTGTCAACACGGCAACCAAATGCGGGTTTGCCCCTCAGTTTAAGGGGCTTCAAGAACTCCATGATACGTACAAAGATCAAGGCTTTAGCGTGCTTGGCTTCCCTTGCAACCAATTCAAAGATCAAGAGCCAGGCAATGACGCACAAGTGGAGCAAGCATGCCAATTAAACTTCGGTGTCAATTTCCCGCTTTTCTCCAAAATTGATGTGAATGGCGCGGATGCGCACCCGTTATACAAATATCTGAAAAGCAAAGCCCCTGGCTTATTCGGTTCAGGCATTAAATGGAATTTCACGAAATTCCTCGTCGATCAGAATGGTCAAGTCATTAAACGATTCTCACCTACGACGAAACCGCAAAAGATCGAGGCATACGTACGCAAGCTGCTTGCCAAGACCGCTGTTCACGCATAATCACAAGCCATCTCTATCGCTTAAAGAAGCATAAAAGCATCCGCCACGAGGGCGGATGCTTTTATTTTTTCACATATTTCTTGGCTTTCTCAATGGCTTCATCTTCTGTTTCGCCTGTAATGTAGCGGCCGTTAATAAAAATAAATGCATACCTTTGACATGGACCGCAATACGATTTGCAAGCGACTTTGACTTCCGTACCAGGTGCAATCACATCAATTTTGGCTAGGGCCGTTTTCACCTTCATGTGTTTGCACTTGTCACAAATGCGAATATCGTTGCGCATTAGTGGTCTCCGTGATTCCCCTTGCTAGGGTTAGTAATCATGAAGCCCTCTTCCGGTGTGTAGAAGTAGTCAATACGAACACCATCCAGCAGCGGCTCGGATTGATCAAGAAGAACGTCAATGCCTTTATCGGTGGTAACTACAACGTCATTAGGAGTTTTATCGTCAAGACCCAAACCATAGTGAGCGTGATCACCATGTTTATGCGTCACTTGAACACGAACTGATAAACCTTGGTTTTCTTCTTTATTAAGCTCCAATTGAAGTACTTTTGCTGCATTGCGAGAAATTTTGACTTTCATATGTACACATCTCCTGAAACGATAAATTTTAATTCTATTGTAAAGAATCTACGCCATGAAATCAACCTGCTCTCAACATGTCCAAATTGTTCCCTTCTATTGCCAAAACTACGTAGGAACTTTAAAATAAGAAGCAGTATGTGCATTTGCACCTTATTATCGTTTCTTAACCTACTTACCTTAAGGTAAGTATGTATTTGACTTTGGATGAAAGGAAGCGGTCTTATGTCTACGTTAGAAAATGAAAAAGTCGCTCCACTCAGCAATTATGTGCCTAAAATCCCCAAGGAAATTGAATGCTCTATTGAACGAACGCTGGAAGTCATCGGCGGTAAATGGGCTTTTCTCGTCCTACGCGAATTGTTTTCTGGCACGAAGCGTTTCGGCGAACTGCAGCGTCAAATTGTTGGCATCTCCCCGAAATCGCTAACAGACATTCTTCGCCACCTTGAAGAACATGGCGTTCTGGAGCGGATGGCGTTTCCTACGGTTCCCGTAACTGTCGAGTATACGTTGACACCAAAAGGGCAGGATCTGCATCAAATTATTAAAGAAATGAAGCTTTGGTCCGCAAAATGGACATAATCATGAATTAGGGACCTTATTGAGGAGTGAACGTGATGATTACTATCAAAACTAAAGAACAAATTCAAGCCATGGGTAAAGCGGGCCGCATTCTGGCGGATTGTCATAAAGAAATTGCCAAAATGATCCGCCCTGGGATCACAACATGGGAAATCGACCAATTCGTTGAAGGCTTCCTAGCTAAAAACGGTGCAACACCTGAGCAAAAAGGGTACCACGGCTACCCCTACGCGACTTGCGCATCAGTCAATGATGTCATCTGCCACGGCTTCCCAAAGAAAGAGCCGCTAAATGACGGAGATATTGTGACGATTGATATGGTCGTTCGCATTGATGGCTGGCTGGCTGATTCAGCATGGTCCTACGCCGTAGGCAACATTTCACCAACCGCAGAAAAGCTGTTGACCGTCACGAAAGAAGCGCTTTACAAAGGCATTGAGAAAGCGGTTGTCGGCAATCGCATCGGCGATGTCTCCCATGCGATTCAAGTATACGCGGAGTCACAAGGCTTCTCGGTCGTTAGAGACTTCATCGGTCACGGCATTGGCGCCGAGATGCATGAAGAGCCGCAAGTGCCGCATTACGGACCAGCAGGCAAAGGGCCGCGCATTAAAGAAGGCATGGTTTTCACGATTGAACCGATGCTGAACGTCGGGAAATATCATTCCAAGGTTGACCAAGATGGATGGACAGCAAGAACGTACGATGGAAGCCTTTCAGCCCAGTATGAGCATACAATTGCGATCACTAGTCAAGGACCGGTTATTTTGACGGAACAATAAGATCTGGAGGAACAGGGAATGCTCTCTTTTTACAAGAAATATTGGCGAACGGTTTTTGATATTGCGCTCATTGCACTTACCGTCTACTTATTCATGCTGTTATTCAGTTACCTATACGCTATCGCCACACCGATCTTTCTGGCTCTGATCATTTTCATGATGATCGAGCCTCTAGCTCGTTTCTTGCATCGAAGAGGGATGCGCAAATCGCTGGCTTCCGCCATATCGACCTTGCTCTTCGTGCTCGTTATACTTGGCGCGTTGGCAGGAGCCATCGTTATTTTCACCAGCCAGATTATGAGTTTAGTCGATAAAATCGACGATTATCAGGCCGTGTTCAACGATCAGATCATTCATCGCATCAGTGAGTTGAATAATCAATTCCAAACGCTGCCAACCGACGTTAGTGATAAAGCCAAGGAATACGCTGGGCAAATCGCAGGCAAGGCGTCTACCCTGCTTGTCGCTTTCCTTTCTGGACTGGTCGCTTCCTTGACCTCCTTCTCTACCTTCATGTTCAATTTCATCGTCGGAATCATCCTTGCCTACTTTTTAAGTATTGAAATTGAGTCATGGAAGCGGCTTGCAAGCGAGCAAACACCGAATACGTTCAAAGCGGCATTCTTTTTCCTTAGAGAGAATGTAGTGAAAGGGATCGTTTCGTATGTCAAAGCTCAGGCCAAGCTGATTACGTTAACCTTCATCGTGATTTTCATAGCGCTGCTTGTCTTAGATGTGAATAACGCTTTCTCGATTGCATTGCTATCTGGAATCTTCGATGTGCTGCCGCTGCTCGGCGTATCCACGTTATTCATTCCATGGATCATTTACTTGTTTATTGTCGGCAACACGACGCTCGCGATCTGGCTCAGCGCCTTATTACTGGTCGTTATTCTAGTCCGTCAAATTATGGAGCCGAAGATTACAGGTGAATCCCTTGGTGTATCCGCGTTTACAACGTTAGCGTTCATGATCGTTTCTCTGTCGTTGTTCGGCGTTGCAGGGGTCATTCTCTCCCCCGTACTGATTATTCTCATCAAAGCGCTGCACACGCAAGGGTATTTACAACGCTGGATTCGAAAACCAGAGAACGAATACACCGAAGGCACACTGCCATATACGGGTGATTAACACTTACATAACCTGATTGAAATAGCGAATACCCCCGAAACTTCCTCGTGAAGCGTTGGGGGTGTTGTTATGTCGGGATTAAACCCGAAACATGCTGCGATACACAGAGGGCGCCATCCCTACTTTTTGCGTGAAGATGCGACTTAAGTAAAAGCCATTCTCGTAACCGCATTGCGAGGCAATGACATCGAGAGTCAATGTTGTATTTTCCAAGTAATATCTGGCTCTAGTCATCCTTAAGTCACTAATAAAATCAGTGGGCGTTTGTCCAAACGCTTTGCGAAACTGGCGTGTGAATTGTACGGGTGTTAGTCCTAATCCGCTGGCCACTTCCAGCATGGATAATTCGCCGAAGGCTTGTCCTGTCAGCAAACTGCGTGCTCTGTTCATTTGCTCGTCTTGGATCGCTGCTGCTGCCTCAACCCTGACGTTCCGTTCCATACGAATCATGCGCAGCAGATCATTGACCAAATGCAGCTTATGCCCTGTACTCGCTTCATCCCACCCTTGTAACGTGCGCAAATAACGGTAATTCGAAGCGAGGCGTGACGTATCCGCTATACGAATTTTCCCCAACCAGTCCTCTTCCCCCTCCACACCTTCATCACGAATAAATTGGATAAAATGAAAGGTCAGCGGTTCTTTTGTTTTTCTTCGAAATACGCATCTTGGCGGACAAATGACAACGTCTCCGAACCTAGCTTCGCCTTTATCTCCCTTGATTTCATAGTCAAAACTTCCTTCTTCCACAGCAAATAAGGTCCAGCAGGCGTATTCGTCTCGCTCGTACATAAACTCTTTTTTCTGAACCCAGTAGACGTGGGAGAGAAGTTTTATTGCTGGATCTTGATAGGTCATATGTCACGTCCCTTTCACGTGAAATAAAGTATATGACAATTGTAACCCACTGTATGTTAAAAGGATATGTCCTATTTTAAAATGAAAGCAGAGACATTCTATACCTAGTGAGGTGCTCCTACTATGAAGCATGAAATTGTAATTTCGGATATAACCGTCATTGGCGGCGGGCTCGCGGGTGTTTGTGCAGCCATTGCTGCCGCCCGATTAGGTCAAACGGTGTCATTGGTCCAAAACCGACCTGTACTTGGCGGAAATGCCAGCAGTGAAATCCGTGTCTGGGTCTGCGGCGCGACCTCGCACGGTGTCCATCGCAATGCGCGTGAAACAGGCATCATGGGCGAATTGTTCATTGAAAATCAGTATCGCAATATCGATGGCAACCCGTATATCTGGGATTTAGTCGTATTGGAAAAGGTGAAGGCAGAGCCGAATATTACGTTGTTCCTCAATACCGATGTCCATGAAGTGGACGCTTCGGGGGATGAAACGAACCGCAGTATTGAAGCAGTCACGGGGTGGATGATGGGCTCGGAGCGTCGCATTCGTTTTGAAAGCCGCGTGTTCCTCGATTGTACAGGTGATGGTTTGGTCGGCTTTCTTGCAGGCGCCAAATTTCGAATTGGCCGTGAAGCTCAGAGCGAATTTCAGGAAGAATGGGCACCGCTCGTTCCCGATGATATCACACTTGGCAGCACTCTGCTGTTCTACACCAAAGATGCTGGACGTCCTGTAAAATATATCCCTCCTAGCTTCGCCAAAGATATTACGCAAACGTCAATCCCCATGAAACGTGTAATTCGCAGCGGCGATAATGGATGCGCGTATTGGTGGATTGAATGGGGCGGCGAGCATGATACCGTCCATGATAATGAGCGAATTCGTGACGAGCTATCCTCGGTCATCTATGGCATTTGGGACTATATCAAAAATTCGGGCAAATTCGATAGCGCGAATTTAACGTTGGAATGGATCGGTTCGATTCCTGGTAAAAGGGAATATCGCCGTTTTGTCGGCGATTATGTGCTCAATCAGAATGATGTGATTGCACAAGAGCTCTTCGAGGACCGCGTCGCCTTCGGCGGCTGGTCGATTGATTTGCACCCGCCTCAAGGTATGTATGCCACCGAGAAAGGCTCCAAGCACATGCATATGGACGGATCGTACCATATTCCTTTCCGTTCGCTCTATTCGACCAACGTGTCGAATATGTTGATGGCTGGACGCAATATTAGCGCGTCCCATGTCGCTTTTGGCACGACGCGCGTCATGGCGACGTGCGCGGTCATTGGCGAGGCGGCGGGTACAGGCGCCGCGCTCTGTGCAGCGAAGGGCGTGTCGCCGCGCGAGCTGTACCAGCAGCACTTGCAGGAGCTGCAGCAGACGCTGCTGCGGCAGGATGCGTCGATCCTCGGCGTCGCGAACCGCGACGAGGGTGATCTGGTGCGCAGCGCGGCGCTAAGCGCCTCCAGCACGCTGACGCAGCTTGCACTGGAGCAGTCAGCTGGCGTATGCCCGCTGAGGGCTGCAGTCGGGCTTCTGTTGCCCGTAGATCCGCGTCTAGACGGGTTGGAGTTGCTCTTGGATGCTGAGGCCGATACGGAGCTTACGGTTGAATTATGGCAGACAGGCAAGCCCCAGAACTATGTGCCGCAGGCGTTGGTCGCGTCCGTCACTGTGCCTGTTGGCGTGGGGGAGCAACAATGGGTGAAGTTGGGGCTGCAATGGGAACCGGAGCAAGCTCAGAACGCTTTCCTGGTGCTTAGAAGCAATCCTGTGCTGTCCGTTCATCTATCGGATCGCCCTAGAACCGGCGTGCTTTGTTTCAAGCATGATGTTTCCTCCGAGGACACTGTCGACTTCGGAGACATGCATCATACGCAGCCCGTCATCGACTGGAGTGCGAAGGACTTCTTGCGGAAGCCGATCTGCTTCCGACTTCTCTCGCCTACAGCCGCTTATGCTGCTGAGAAAGCGGCTGACGGTTACAAGCGGCCGTACGGCGGGCCGCATCTATGGTCTTCCGCGGGGCGAGGCGTGCTAGCGGAAGAGTGGTTGGAGGCGTCGTGGTCAGCGCCTCAAGCGATCCGTACTGTGCATATTACCTTCAATGATGACGTCAATGAAGATTTGATTAATTTGCATCATCACCGTACGGAGTTCGAGGTGATGCCTGAGCTAGTTCGAGACTACTCGGTGCAGGTTCGGGTGCTGGATGCTTGGGTGACCGTTGCGGAAGGCAATCAAAATCATACACGGCATCATGTCCATGTGCTCGACGAGACGGTTAGGGCTGACCGTCTGCGTGTTGTTGTCACCGCAACGAATGGATGCTCGCATGCGGAGATTGTCGAGCTCCGTTGTTATTCATAAGATCGATAAAGAACCGATTCTACCTCCTACACAGGGGTAAAATCGGTTCTTTTGGTACATACTGAGAAAGAGAGAAAAAGGCGAATTTTCTACGCTTCTACGCCCTGGGGCCTACTCAAAAATCTAGGACAAGCCGCTCCAAATAGTTGGAAAATAGGCATGAATTCCCCTTGTGTAACCTTACATGATGTGTTATATTAAAAGTGCGTAGAATCAATGTTTTCGCTTTTAAAAGCTGACATAGGAGTGATGAAAATGCCCGAAAATTTCGTTCAAATTCCTCATGGTGAAGAAATTATTCGTATTGAAATGACCGTTAAGGAAGCGCTTGCATTAACAGGCTCGAAATTCAATGCCAACCACAAGCTTGAGACCGACGCGCTCAAGAAAGTCAAACAAAGTCTAGCAGACAAACTACTCACACCCCATCATTAATCTATATACCAAGTCATGCTGAATGCCCTGTGGAGCTTGCTCCCAGGGCTTTTTATTTTGGGGCGCGGGTACGGGGGATGGCTGCTGAGACGCCCGTTTCGGGAGGCTCGGCGCCACCTTCCAGCGCCAGCACCCCCGCAAAAGAAAATCCGCCCCTCGGCATCGAGAGGCGGATCGCGTTTAATTTATTTTCCTTCTAGTTAGAATACATGGGACTCCTTTGCCAACTGCCCCTGGCTGCGACATCATAGATAAATAGCGCATACCTCGCGAGCATGGGGTTTTGCACACTGAGCACGTAGCGGACTCGACGATCCTCATCGTATACTGTGGACGGTTCGAGAGTTCCTTCTTCTTCTTGACTGACTTGCCTTTCCCTTTAGGTGGTGCCATATTCACGCCTCCCTGCAGCTTCCTCCCTCCAGTATATGAAGGCTGGGCTAATCGGTTCATGGCGTGAAGGGGAAACATATTCGTGCTAGCCTACTATTTCATATCTGCACCATTTAAATCTCCAAAGCCGTCAAAAGCAGCCGCACAAGTTCCTCATACAGCGACGCAAACGTCTCCACAGGCAGCGGATTTACGCCATACCCAACTTCGATCGTAAAGCCTGGCTTGCGAAAATGTTGGATGAACCAATCCTTATATCCCGCATCGCTGCCCGTCAGCTTGACGGCTTCATAGCCGCTGGCCTGCGCCAGCAGTAACGCGATATGTTCAGACTCAGGCGGCTCATAGTCGCGATAGTTCCAATAGATCTCTCTTCCCTGTGTATGCAGCGCAAGAACGCGTTCGAAGGCATGACTCTGGGTAAAATGTGCGAGTGCGACGGCCTCAGGTTCAGATAATGGCGCTTCTCCGCCATAATCTCGCTCACCTGGCCCTTCCCGCTCCCTCCTAGCCTTCTCTTCCTCCCAATGTGCAGGGAATTGATCATTGAGATCAACGCCGCGAATGTTCGCTTTCCAATTCAGAAATGAAATAGAACCTTCATTCCATGTCAGTAACGCATCGCGATACGGATGATCATCCGTCAACCCTTGCAGCACCAGTTCGACGCCATCGGGGTTCACCATTGGCACGACCCAGAGGGAATACTCGGATAGAATCCGTCTCACATTACGCTCCCGCCACGCCGTGCCGCGTGCATACGCACAGGCGAGATCCTCGACGAATTGCATCACTAGCGGCGCTGTAATCCATTCATTCGCATGCATCGCCGCATTGAAATGGATCTCTCGGGCACCCTGGCCGATGCGGAGGGCATATAAATTTCTCCCCATGACACTTTCGCCGATACAAGCGATGTGTAAGAAGGGATATATTTTGCCTAAACGATTCAACTCCTCACCCAGCGTCTCATACCCGTAACCTAGCACAAGGATCACCTCTCCCCACTCTTCTTTCGTATGGCTATTCTTATGCCCCTGTATAAGGAATCATGCGATACACAGCCCACAAAAAATAGACCCCTAAGGGTCTATGGTTATCGTTCAAATAAAATGAGGAACCTGCCACACAACAGGTAAGAAAGAGATATGTTCTCTGAGCCAGCTCTGCGCAATCTGCTTGAAAATATCAGGTGCACCGCTGCAAAAAAATTGATGAATAGGCACTTCACTCGAAGGTGTTAATAAGGCTCGCTGAGATAAAATGGTGCTAATATCTCTGGCCGTCTCTTCTGCCGAAGAAATTAAGTTTACTTGGGGGCCCATCACCTGGGAAATGGATTCCATAAGAAATGGATAATGCGTACAACCCAAAATTAAACAATCGATCGGCTTACCGATCAACGGTTGTAAAGACTGTTCCACGACACGGTAGGCACTATCAACATGGAACAGCCCTCTCTCAACAAAAGGTGCTAACAGCGGACACGCCTGACTGTAGACACGAATATCTGGTGATATCATTTTAAGAGCGTTCTCATACGCTTGACTTCGAATCGTGCCATCCGTCCCGATCACACCGATGATACCGCTTCGCGTCGTTTTAATTGCAGCCCTTGCCCCAGGGGTAATCACACCTACAACAGGGATCGAAACGCGGGCTCGAATATCCTCTATAGCGACAGCAGTTGCCGTATTGCAGGCAATGACAATCATCTTGGGATTGAACTGAAGTAAGTAATCTACAATTTGACGTGTAAAAAGACGAACTTCACTTGCAGCGCGGGGACCGTAGGGACTCCTGGCCGTATCTCCAAAATATATGATTTTTTCTTGCGGCAGCTGTCTCATTACTTCTTTGACTACAGTTAATCCTCCGACTCCGGAGTCCAGTATGGCTATCGCTTGCTGCACACATATCCGCTTCCTTTGCCGGTTAATGAATTATTCAACCACATGGTTAGAATATGTGCGGACAAGCTCAAAGGTACCAGTGGTACCTAACCAGATTGAATCCAATCTTGGCATTTCTCATTTATTTAGGCTCAAGGTCCGTTACAAGCCCGAATTCAAAGCCCCTCTTTTTGATTTCTTTACAAATCCGATCAAGCGCTTGCATGTTTTCAACCGCACCCTGATGCATCAGAATCACATTGCCCTCATGCAGATTATTCATGATATCGTTATAGGGATCATCCGCGCCATTCGCCCTAGGCTCCCAATCACGCATCGCCGTCGACCAGAACACGGAGGTATACCCCATCCCCGAAACGAGACTTAGATTATGCGCATTATAGTGCCCGTATGGGAAACGAAAATATTTGCCCACGTCTTTTCCAATAATTTGCTTATACAGCACCTCAAAATCGGTCACTTCTTTCCGAATTTGATCGTCAGTTAAGTCGTTAAAATCCGTATGTGTCATCGTATGGTTGGCTACAAAATGCCCGTCCGCTACGATCCGCTTTAAGTAGTCTGGATTCTTCTTAATATTGTTTCCTGTAATGAAGAAGTTCGCTTTCACGCCATTATCTTTCAACGACTTCAACATGAGATCTACCTCAATAAGTGGACCGCCTGCGTCAATCGTTAAATACACTTTCTTGCCTGTGCCGACCCAAACCGCTTTCTGATCGTGTGTAAAAGACTTCGTTTCCTTCGGAAAATCAGGCACTTGCCCTGTTTTCTTCTTCATATAGTACCAAGAATAAGGCGTTCGGTCGGCGGGCAGCGGTTTGGCTTTGGCCGTATTCGGCGTGGCAGACGATTGCGGCGCTGCGCTTGGCACTGGCGACTCCACAAGCTTCGCTGCAGCACTCGGCGCTGGCGTCAGAACAGGCGATGGTGTTGGCTTGGGTGCAGGGGACGGGATTGGCGTTGAAGATTGAGAAGGGATCACGGTCGGTAATGGTGAAACTTTCGCAGGGTTATGGTTCGTAATAGGAGCTGACAGGCTTTTGTCTGCACAGCCAACCAGCGATATGCTCAGCAAGATTAGCAGTGCAGCTTTATGGGTAAATGTTGTCATACCGACACCTCGTTAAGGAATGAAATTGTTCTCATTCTTTTTCGACAGTGATAGACAAATTACCTGCCTTGGACCTCTATCATTCGGAGTTATTTCGTAGCGCGATACGTTAAGAATTGCAGGATTGTAATAAGGATAAAAGCAGTTCCAGCTAGCATGGGAATGGTAATAAATCCAAGCCAGTTCAAATAGTCCGTGTCACAAGCGATAGGGCCGCAACCCGTTCCCGTTTCTTTGAACACTCCCATTTGAAGTAGAACATGATACAAGGAGATGCACGCGCCCCAAATCGTTAACGGCAGCACATAAATCGTTAGTTTGTAGTCCCGTTTTACCGCAGCAATGCCTAGAATAACGACAAGCGGATACATCAAGATGCGTTGGTACCAGCACAATTTGCAAGGTGCTAAATGCATAATTTCCGAGAAATATAAACTTCCTAACGTTGCAACTAGGGCCACCAACCAGGATACATGCATGCCGTTGTCACGCAGCCATTTCTTTGACATTTAAGTCAACCCCTCTCTAACTATACCTATTATAAAAAAAGTAAGATCAGAAGTCACGGGATTGCTGAACTCTACCTACTAAAATCAGAAACGGCTTACGAATCCTATTAGAAAACCGTTGCCAACTCAGGTAATTCACACCATACCAAGTTCTAGCCGTTTCTATTTCATGCAAATTCAATTAAAATTAATAGATGGAGGGATAACGATGATGAAGCAATTTGAAGGATTCGGTAAGTTTCTAGAGAGTTTGCGAGGGAAGATGTCACTGCGCGAAGCAGCGTCTAAAAGCGGGCTGTCCCATGCTTATATCCGAGATTTAGAACTAGAGCGCAATCGATCCACGAACGAAAAAATTAAACCGTCCCCAGTCACCCTAAAAAAGCTGTCGGATGCTTATAAATATTCATATACAGAACTTATGGAGAAAGCTGGCTATCTGGAAAAGGAAAGCATTGAATGTGTCCGTTCACCGCTTTCACTGCCGTTGGAAGACATTTTATACATTGAGATCAGCTCTACCGAGCTGACCTACCACACCAGGATTGGCAACCGCAAAGTGCCTATGTTGTCCTTGTTGGACTTTAGCCATTTCCTTGATCAGTTGGAGGAGCATGATTTCAAGAAAATGGATGCGGACGTATTCGTTAATCTCTCCCATGTGAAGAGCTATCAACCGAAAGAGGGCAAGCTCTTTTTGACCCGCTCGGTGTGAGTACAAGCGTTACCATTGCGGCGTTCCGCCAAAAGAAATATCATGAACTTCTCCTGCGCCGAGTCGCTCAGAATACGGGCAAAGAAGTGGAGATTCCTTATAAAAGGAATCGTGTGATAGAGCCGCGGTTTGTGGCTGTTCATGGGAAGTAGTAAGAGGCGGGCCTCTTCAATCATATGTCAGGTACCAAAATCAGCTAATTTTCTGAAACTTTTCCCTTTTTCCTTCGTCTTATAGATGATGGGCGATTGAAATTTGGAAGAGAGGAACGTGCTGTACGATGGCGGTTCAACAAACAGTGTCCCGGCAGGAAGCGAACCTAACGAGAAAGCTGCGCAAACGTTCTGTCGGTTTACGATTTACGCTATACGCGATCCTAAGTTTTACGATACTTTCATTAGCAGCGCTTGGTTGGCTTTTCCTTTCTGCCTCAGGAACTGATCTGCGTTATATGATGGCAGACACGTTAATTACAACCCAGCACCGAGACTGGGCCAAATATGTCATTGGTTCATCGGAATTGCAGAAACGAGTCAACGCTTATTCTAAGAAATTTGATGAAATGGGTGTTGAGAAAGATCTAGGCCTGGTTCATATTGAACCTCAGCCTTCGGTAGCACCCACCGTTGTGAAGAAGGATTTGGTGACGATTGAGCCCATCTCCGGAACGAATTTCAAAGGGCATCTCGTCACGATTTCCGATCCCACGAAGCTTCGCATTGCTGTCCCTGAGAAGGCAGGCAAAGGTGAGAAGGTTTCGTCCATGGTTAAACGCACTGGCGCGGTGCTCGGCGTGAATGGCGGCGGATTTGTCGACCCGAATTGGGAGGGCAATGGCTTTCAACCTGAGGGCGTTGTTATCTCTGGCGGTAAGATTTTTTACAATGATAAGGGTATGAATGGTACGGTTTCAATTGTCGGAATCGATAAGATGGGCCGTATGATTGCTGGCAAATACAAGGTTTCTGAGCTGCTCGAAATGGGCGTACAAGAAGCAGTGTCGTTCAGCCCGCGCTTCATTGTCAATGGGGTCGGCCAAGTCAAAAGCCAAGCAGACGGCTGGGGTATTGCCCCGCGCACTTGCATGGCCCAAACGAAGGATGGTTCCATCCTGTTTGCGATTATTGACGGCAGACAGACGCACAGTATTGGCGCAACGCTGTATGATATTCAGGAAATTTTCTTAGCCCACGGCGCGATCACCGCGGCTAATTTGGACGGAGGCGCTTCTACCGTGCTTGTCCACAATAATGCGATTATCAATAAGCCTTCAAGCGAGTACGGTGAGCGTTATCTTCCTACAGCTTGGTTAGTATTTGAACATCCCGAAACAGCCGTTATTAAAAATGTATGGGAAGGGTTAGATATTAGTAAAATCGACCCGTCGAAGTGGTAATAGATCTTATGGATAAAAAGCAGAGTTCTCCTCCCAAGGAGCCCTCTGCTTTTTTCATTTGTGCGCCTAGCGCTTAGCGGCCTACAATGACCAGATCTTCCGCAGCTTCGGAAGCTTCGATATCGAGTTCGAGGTCCAGATCTTCCACCAGTTCTTCACTTACAGGTGCTTCCTTCCACGAGCGGACAGTGTCTACAACACTTGCCGCGGTGTCTTTCGCTTTGCTAACGAAATCTGTCGTAGTTGTACTTACGGTTTTGGCCGCGGCTTGCGTTTTTTGACTCACCGCAGTAGCAACTTGCACGGTTTTATCGCTGACAGCCGTTGCCCCTTGTGCAATGTCGCTGCGCAGCTCGCGACCTGATTTAGGCGCAAACAGCAGAGCAGCCGCTGCTCCAACTAAACCGCCGACGACAGCGCCGATGAGAAGATCCTTACCCTTTTTACCATTGGACATATGCTATCCACTCCTTAAAGTTCTGATTTCGCATTCCGATGCGCCTGCCATCTCTGCCATAGCTCCCACCCTGTTGTTGCCCATTCCATTGCGTCTTGGATACGCTTCTGGTGCGTATGTACAACCTTTTCCGCACCAAACATCGAATCGTTTATCAGACGTGACGCTTTACGCAGCGTGGATGCCACATCTCCAATAGCAGCGCCAGCCTTCTCTATGGATTGCCTACTCGGTTCTAACGCATGGAGCTGCATATGGACCTCCTCCGTAAGCTGCCCAATTTGCTTCATAAGATTCTCCGTATGCTCTGTTGTGTGCACAATTTCCTGCTTCACTTCCACAACCGAGTCTCCTAGCACACGAACAGTTCGCGTCGCCGTCACGAGGAAACGAATGATAAACAAAATAAGCACCAAACTGGCAACTGCCAAGCTAACGATACTAATCTCAATCCACGTCATGGGGGCACCTCCGATGAGCAATACGTGCAAGTTCAAAAAGTCGGCTTTCAGCACCGAGAAGGTTGCGAGAATGGGAAGAAGGAGTAGCGGAGTGTAGGCAAACCTACATGAGCAACGGACTTCGAAGGTGAACGCAAGATTCGATGTCGAAAATTCTTCTTGGCTTGCTTCGTGATCAAAGACGACTTTTTGAACAACCTCTATAAGCGGTAAGCGATGATGAGGCTTCTAGACGAATGCCTATGAATTACTACAGTATAGGTAAGTCGGGCTTGTCTTGACACAAACCTACTGGAAAAATTTCTGGAACCTGTCATAATAAAAATCAATGAATGCATGGAGATTAGGTGGGGGACTCATACTATGGAACGAGAACAAGGTATTCAAGAAATTGAACGTACACGGATTATCGCGATTGTTCGCGGTGTGAAGGAAGGGCATATTCTATCCGTAGCGGAAGCGTTATATAACGGTGGCGTGACCGTGATGGAAGTAACCCTGAACACACCGGGAGCACTATCCATGATTAACAGCCTTCAGACGCGATGGGGCGATCGGATGTTTATCGGGGCTGGCACCGTGCTGGACTTGGAAGATGCCAAACAAGCGGTTGAAGCAGGAGCGGCTTTCCTCGTGACACCGAATTTGGATGAAGAGGTTATTCGGTGGTCAAGCGAGCAAGGTGTCCCCATCTTCCCTGGCGCCATGACGCCAACTGAGGTCGTGAAAGCATGGAAAGCGGGAGCGACCGCTGTGAAAATATTCCCGAGCGCCAGCCTTGGGTTGCCATTCATCAAAGAGCTGATGGGACCATTGGACAAGATCCCGATGATGGCGGTCGGCGGTGTTACCGAGTCGAATATTAAACAATTCCTCGAAATCGGCTGCTATGGGCTCGGTATCGGCGGTTCATTGATTAATGTGAAAGAAATTGAAGCTGGTAATTTCGGCTGGATTACAGAGAAGGCTGTTAGATTATTGAGCGCTGCAAATATGTAAAGACAAGACTCACGCCGGTTGCCAAAAACAACACAAAAGGGTTAAGCAGCCACTCGCCGCTTAACCCTTATTTTTTACTTATGATATAAACGCATTTGCTCGCACCCTTGGCCAGGCACTCGGTACGCTCCACACTGGCATCCAGCAAGTTGCGAAACAAATTCAACTCACATTGGCACGCTTGTTGGTAGGTATTCGCTACTTTGGCGATCGGGCAATTATGCTCGCTCAGCACATAGCGGTCATCGCCTTCGTCCGTCCAATCAACCATGTAACCATTCTCATTCTGGATCTGTGCCAGCTCAGCTACACGCGCTTCCAAATCCTTGGCTTGCATGCGTGGCTGATAGCGAGCTTCCAATTTATCTTGTCTGCCTTCAAAAAGACGCTCAATTTTCGTTTGACCTTCGTCTTCCAAAAGCTCATCTAATAAATCCAACGTCAGCTGTAAGTATTTCTTGGGAAATAATTCGTCCGCCTGTGGCGCAAGTGTATAGACACTTGTTGGTCGTCCCATCGCTTGCCGCATCAATGTGGCTTCGAGCAAATTATCTTTTTCCATCGAATGAATGTGCCGTCGAACGGCCATTTCGGTGATGCCAAGCTGCTTGGCGATATCCTGCACGCTTAACGGTCCTTGCGTTTTGAGCATGGAAAGAATCACTTTTCGCGTTGACGTTTCTAGTGTTTGATTCACGCTCTCACCACCCTTAGACCTTGTTTAGGTCTCATTTTACAGCAACAAAGGCAATAAGTAAATTGAGTAACACGTATGCAGGTTACGCCAATTCACTCTTGATAAAAGCGCGAACGCTTGCCGCAAATTCTTCAAAAGCTGCTGGAATTTGCGCAATTAACGGATGAAGCGTCTCACGATTCCAATCCGCATAATCTTGTACAAGCGGCTTTCTGAGCTTCACCAACTCCAGCAGTGTCGCTTTCAAAGGCTCTGAATATGCACCTTCGCCATGAACGATCTCCAAGATATCTTCATAGCTGCTGGCATCTCTCAGAATAAAAGCATCGATCAGCAAGCTGCCAACGTCTGTAACGGTTTCAATCGCTAGATGCAGGACGCGCTCCTGGGCTAGCTGCCACACCAGGTCTCTTGATCCTTGCTCCCACCGCGCCACCAGCTGCTGGCTGGCCTCCGCCAACACGGATAGAAATTGAATACGCTGATCAATTTGTTCATGATTAATAAAATACATAATCTATCTCCGTCCTCTTTTTCGCCATTTCGTCCATACCAACATAGCAAAAAAAGTGATAATTACCAAAAATATGAGCAAAACCGCCTGCATTACATATTCATAACTCACGATCATTCACCCTCTTGATTCATCTCAATGTACATGCTATCAACAGTTTAGCTTGGGCAGATGACAGCGTCAAGCGCGGTCGCAGCCTAATCTGCCTGATTGTCCTACCTGCAGCGATCATGGTAAAGTGAATGTAGCGAATAAAAGGAGTTCGAGCATGGCATCCAAACCAAAACTTACAGAAATCGACATCGTGCGAGCGATCGCAATTATCGCTGTTGTGCTCATTCATGGCACGTCAGACGCGACCCTGCTAGCCGTAGGAACGGGCTCACAGGCCCTCTTTTTCATCCTCAATAAAGCTAGTTTATTTACAGTTCCCCTCTTCATCTGGATTAGCGGACTCGTATTGTTTTACTCGTATTACGACCGATGGGAGCCAGGTATGACAAGGGTATTTTGGGCAAAAAGACTGCAAAAAATCGTAATCCCCTATGTGTTATGGTCCATCTTTTACTATGTGTATAATCAGTGGATGTTTCATGGCACTGTGCATGTGGACGCTTGGTATCTGTTTAAACTGCTCCTATCCGGAAATGCCAGCTATCATCTCTACTATATGATCATTATTGTTCAGTTCTATGTGCTATTCCCGCTCGTGATGACGGCTGTCACCAAGTTCAAGCGTCTGAGCAAATGGCTGATTCCTCTAGGTATTGGCATTCAAGCTGCTTCGTACACCTTCCATCATTGGGTCGCACCGCTGCCTGAGTATGCCAGTCTATGTCTCAGTTACACGGCCATGTTCAGCTTCGGCGCCTACATGGGCATCTATTATAAGCAAATGCTGGCATGGGCGCTTCGTTTCAAAAGATGGCTGATCCCCCTTGCGCTCCTGTCGGGCGCTGCTTTTGTCGGCATGCTCTACCTGCAGCTTGAAATCGCCTCGTTTGACAATACGTTGATCGAGCTGACGCTGCTCGTCTATTGCCTGGCGATCCCGCTGCCCTGCGTGCTGTGGGCGCGCAGCCAAGTGGCGAGGGCGAGCCGCCATCATGCGAATACGAGCAGGAAAAATGCGAAGGCGAGCCGCCTCGCCACTAGCCTAAATGCCGTAGGCGCAGCCTCATTCGGCATTTATCTCGCGCACCCCGCGATCCTCACGCTGTGGGATCGCGTGCAGCCAGAGCCAGCGCCTGGGCGCATCTGGCTCTACGATGTGCACACCCTAGCAGCCGTCCTTATCGGGCTGCTAGGGGCGTGGGGGCTCGCGCGTGCATACGCGAGCCTAATGCAAAAAGGTTCCGCTCGCTAAGGAGCGGAACCATGCTATTTCAGGCGCGCCAGCCAGGCCCAGCGCCGTTGTTGACGGCGACTGTAGCGGGGCAAGCCGCGGTAGATGTCCAGCGCTTCGCGGTAAGCGCGCTTGGCATCGTCTTGACGGCCGAGCTGCTGATACAGCTGGCCTAGACGGTAGTACGCCTCGACCGACGAGGAGTGCAGGTCGCGGAAGTGTTCGATGAATTGCGCCGCTCGCTCAGGCGCATGAGGAGCTAGAGCCTCGCCAAGGCGGAGGAAGGCTTCGCCATATTTGACCCGCGGATTCAGCTCGATCGCTTGGAGCATATACCTCTCGCCTTCCGCAATGCGTCCTAGCTTCAGCAAGCAAAGTCCAATCTCATAATGCACATCAGCGGAGTCCGCTATGATCGGCAGCGATTGCTCCAAGTAAGGCAGTGCTTCTTGATATTTTTTGCGTTCAATTAGAATGCGCGCTAAATCCAGCTTTGCCGATGTGTTATGCGGATTGGCGTGTAAATCTACACGGAGCCTCGTCGCCTTTCGTTTTAATTGAAATGGCCTCCATATATTCGGCAGGATGCCGACATATCTGCGATCCAACAAGTAGAAAATGACGAGTAAAATCAATAAAGCCAGAAACGGATTGCCGACAAGTCGCCAGAGTAGTGCAAAAATAAATAGTTTCCCAAGCAAAGTCCATATCCCCTTTCAACTTCCTTATACTACCATATTATGGGATGTCTGGTCATCCCCTTCTATCATTCGAAATTTAGACGCAGCAGTGCTATACTAGAAAGAAAAAGGGAGTTTCCATATGAAAGATTCGCACAAAGCAACATGGCTTAAACGTAAGAAATTAGGACGTTCCAAATATTTAATGTACTTCGGCCTGCTTCCATGGGGGCTTGCGCTGACGATCCTTACGAGCTTTCTGGAATTTCTAAGCTACGGATCCATTGAATCCACGTGGGTTTCCATTCGATTCATCATTTTCATGTTCATCGGATTTTTCGTGGCTAATGCCCGTTGGAATGCGATGGAACGGCGCTTTGAACCGCCAGCCCCAAGACGACCGTAAGGTCGTTTTTTCATTTTAAATGCTAGGTGCGAACCAGATTTCCCTGAAGTCCACCCAGCCTAGATCATTGATTGTGACACCCTTAATCGAGTCGTGATACGTGGTTTGTTGAGATCGATGCAGCACAAACAGGAACGATTTCTCCGCTTGCAGCTCATCCACGATGTCATGTAAGCCCGCTATGCGCGCATCCACATCTGGATTGCTCAGAATTCCCTCTATTTTCGCATCCACCCACTCAGCTCGTTCTCTATTCATATGCGCCCTAACATAGCTGTTGCTCTGCTTCAACGTCTGAATAATATGAAGATCATAATGACTTTCCATGCAAATGTGGTAGAAAATAAGATCCGCTTCCTCGATCGTACTCAGCTGCATCATATCCGCTTCGCTTCGTATCGTAATCTCAATGGGAATCCCGATCGCTTCGCATTGCCGACAAATCCATCTGGCATCCTCGTTATTGTTGCTGTAGACGTACATGCGGAGCTTGTCGCCTTGGTAGCCCATTTCTTCCAGAAGGCGCTTCGCCTCCTCTTGATCGGTCAGGGACTTCGATTGCGACTCTAGCATTGGAAGAAAGCTTCTGGCAGGGGCTTCCCGGAAGCCCCCAAGCTCTTCGATCATGCGCTCACGATCTAGCACGAGATCGACTGCTTTACGAAAATTCGTATGCTGCTGAGGCCCTCTTTTATTCCGATTGAACGTAAGTAAACTGCAGCCCATGATAGACTGCTCGATCTGGTGCCACTCCGAATCTTTATCAATCGCGCCTACTGGTTTCTGAGAATTGGAGTGTCGGCTAAACACCTGCACCTTATCCCAACTCGGAAGCGACTCGGATAAGTCAGATGGCAACAGCCAGATTTCGATCTGATCCAGATGCGGCCTGACACCGAAATAATTATCAAACGCTCGCAATTTGCAAATAAAATCGTCATTGCGCTCCAACCTGAAAGGCCCCGTTCCAATCGGCATCCTTCCGAAAATGGCCTCATTATCACGGCAAATTTCCTCTGGTACGATCGCCATAGACATATGAGCCAATTGCTCTAAGAACAGCACGTTCGGATGTGTCAATTCAATATTGATGCTGCTTCGATTCAGCACAGTGATCGACTCGATGCTTTCGGCCATCCAGCCTTGGGTGGCGTTCGACCCTAGCTGCTTTAATCGCATGAACGAGTACTTCACATCATTTGCTGTCATCTCGCGACCATGATGGAACAGCACCCCTTTGCGCAGATAGAATGTGTAATGCAAGCCATCTTGACTGACTTCCCAGTAGTGGGCTAAATGAGGCTCTATCACTTTCGTTCGCGGGTTATAGCGAATTAGCGTATCAAAGATATGACCAATCAGATGAAAATCAAACGCATAAAACGTATGAGCAGGGTCAAGCGTGACCAACCATTTATACACTGGAAAACGCAGGGCATCCTTAAAGCGCTCCTCGTGCTCTAACGCACGGTAACCAAAAAAGCTGAACAACCACTCGATAAAGGAATCCTGCAGCGCTTCCCCTTTACCGAGTTGATGAATCAGCTCAATCGTACCTAAATAGTCACCGCGACTTGCCAGCGACATCGCTTGCTTCGAAATCATATCCTCCGAGGACACCAAGAAAGTCAGCTTGGAAATATTGCCTCTTCCCCTGCCTGGTTCCCAAGAAAGCCAGTTCTGTTCACTCATTTTTTTCAATAAAATCTTCGCATTCCTTGTGGAGCAATACAATCTGTCCGCGATTTCTTCCAATGTAATGGGCTGCGGTTGATGCTCAATCCCATGCTCAAAGCCAGCTCGCAATTCCAAAAAGTGAGACAATATCTGCATCGTCCAACGTCCTTTCCATAAAAGGGGAAATCGTTGAACCCAATTATACTCTTTTTGTTCCCCTTATTCCAGCGTAAACTAAGGGTATCCCAAAAAGAAAGGAAAGTGACCACGATGCAACCTACAGATCTCTACGTTTCAGAGAAGCTTATGGAATGGCAGCTGCATGAGCTTGAAAGCGAAGCTCGCGAACATTGGAAATGGAAAGCTGTTAAGAAAAGGAAAGTGTCCGTTCTGCTGACTAGCTTGTTCTTCTGGCTCTAATTCGTTCACGGATGACGAGAACCAACCACACTACTAGGAGCGCACCCAGAATACCGATTCCGTCAACACACACATCGATGCCGTGTCCGGTTCGATCTTTCACGAACGATTGATGCCATTCATCCGACATCGCATATACGATCGAGATGAGGAAGGAGCTGAACAACGCTATGTACAATCTCACTGGCTTCGCAAGCAAAGCGATCGACCACAGCAGGGCAAGTACAGCATATTCGCTGACGTGTCCTGCTTTTCTTATGATGAATTCGATGAAATTTATCGGATCTCGCCACGAAATGACCTGACGGTCGTATGTGAACTCGATATGAGGGAAATGCTCTTTCAGCTTTGCGCTAGAAAATTTCGATTCCAAATAAGGCTTCAAACTCTGTTGCTGATACGTCTCCGCCGACTTCATATAAATAAACGCCATCCAGAGGACGGCTGCGACTAGGAATACGTAGAATACCATCATCGAACGGGTTAACTTCGGCATTCCGCTCCCCTCTCTTATGGATTCAATTTCTTCCGAATACTAAATAAAGCGAAAAATTCAAGAACCATCACATTCACCGCGGATACCCCGTAAAACGCCATCCCAAACATCATCTGGAACTTGTCCGTCGTCACCGACTTCCACCAATATACTGCTGCTACTGTCATTGCGATATTCAGCGCCGTTGATAGTAAGAAGGAGAACCCCAAACGATTCGTCATGCGCATCATCACTACACCAATTACAAATGGAACCGCGAAAGTAATACCCAAGAAAAGCCAATACAACACTGCGTTCGACACGACATCTCCACTCCCAAACGATCAACTAGTTTATGCTACTAGGTTAGCATGAACCTGCGCTTGAAACAACGTTTCACGACCTTTGCAACAGAAATGACAAACAGCTGGCAAGATAGGAACATGCATGAAAAATAACAAATCGCAGGTCTTGCCTGTCATCGTGAATTCCTGTATAATACAAAAAGTCGACGCCATTAAAGCGTTATCACGGGGCCTTAGCTCAGCTGGGAGAGCGCATCGCTGGCAGCGATGAGGTCAGGGGTTCGATCCCCCTAGGCTCCATTAGAACGTATAAAAAGAACATGTCCTTTGGGCATGTTCTTTTTTTCGTTCTAGGAGCCTTAGGGAGAGAACCCCGACGGGTTCGCCTGCGCGAACGGAATTACGTAGGATTCACCGCGAAAATAGAATGAACATTTCCTTCAGGATCGCCAAAGTAACCAGCCGTATGGCCCCAATGCTTGATTTGCGGCGCTATGACGTCAATGGCTCCCTTCGAAACGAACTCATCGTATAAGGCGTATACTTGAATATCATAGAACATTTGTTCCATTTCGTGCAATAAAAATGATATACTATTTTATAAAAAATGGATGGGTTGGAGGCATGATCGATGAGCAATTATGATTTTCCAAGAAACGATCTAGAAAAAGAGGGATATACCTTAATATTTCATGATGATTTCGAGACAGACAAGCTCGACCGAGCGAAGTGGCTGCCTTACTATTTGCCTCAATGGAGCAATCGAAAGCGCTCAGAAGCCAACTACACAATAGCAGATAGCCAACTAATTCTTCAAATCACAGAAGACCAATTACCATGGTGTCTTGAATGGAATGGAGACGTGAAGGTAAGCAACCTCCAAACAGGTGTTTTTTCTGGGCCATTAGGTAGTGCGCATGGTCAACACAAATTCTCAAGTGACTGTCTCGTTCGAGAAGAACAACCGGTTGAACAGTTGTTTACTCCGCAATATGGGTATTTTGAATTACGGGCAAAAGGAGTCGGCAATCCCAATAATGTTTGCGCGTTTTGGATGATTGGTTTCGAGGATCTTCCGAATCGATCAGGGGAAATCTGTCCATTTGAATTAAAAGGTTGGAACGTTGAAAATGGCACGTGTACGTTAGGATTTGGCATCCATGCATTCGGCGATCCGCTGCTGGAAGAAGAGTTTTTCGAGCAACCATTTGATATCGATCCGACGAATTATCATGTGTATGCTGTCGATTGGACGGATCAAGGCGTTGATTTTTATATCGATAACAAACTCATTCATAGATCCAAGCAATCACCGAAATATCCGATGCAATTGATGCTGAACATCTATGAAATCCCATCATCAGAGAGCGGTTCGAGAACTGCGCCTGTATATCCTACTGAGTTTGCGATTGATTATATTCGTTGTTATAAAAAAATGTGACATACTTCTTGTTTGTAGATGGATTGACGCATGTCCATGCGAACGATAAGCTAGTTGTATATGCGAAAAGGGAGAGGAATCACACTATGAAATTGGATTCAAATACAGTATTGATTACAGGCGGAACGTCTGGCATCGGTTTCGAGCTTGCTAAGCAGTTGCTTGCGCTTGGGAACCAAGTCATTATTACGGGGAGAGATCAAGCTAGATTGGATCAAGCGAAGCAAAAGCTTCCAGCGCTTCATACCTTCCAGAGCGACGCCAGTGACCCTCAGGCTATTTCTACCCTTTTCGATACTGTAGTCAAGCAATTCCCGCAGTTGAATGTGCTCATCAATAATGCTGGCATTATGCGGAAAATCAATATCCATGACAGCGAGACCGATCTCGAGGATATCACGCGCGAAGTACAAACTAATTTCAATGGACCGATCCGCATGGTCAAACAATTTCTGCCGCATTTAAAGAAACAGCCCGCTGCCGCGATTATGAACGTCTCTTCTGGTCTTGCGTTTGTTCCATTGCCGATTACTCCAGTGTATTGCGCGACAAAAGCGGGGCTCCATTCTTTTACACAATCGCTGCGTGTTCAACTCAAACAGACGAATATCAAAGTGTTCGAGCTAGCGCCTCCACTAACAGCAACTTCCTTGGTCGATTCGTTCGATCCAGACGATATGAAAGGTGTTGCGGCCATGAAGGTCGCCGACTTGGTCGGGCAGGCCATCAAGGGTATGCAGCAGGATCGATTCGAAATTCGTCCTGGTCAAAGCAATTTTTTGAAACTCATGAGTCGCGTCGCGCCTCAGTTTATTTTTAATTTGCTGAGTAAACCGGTTGATAGCATGTTGAAGCAGACGAAGTGATCCGTCTCTGTTGGTGTAAGTCGCGGGCACGTTAAAAACTTAACCATTGCGGAGCAGGTCGGCTTCGAGGATTTAAGCTTTTTCAATCAACAAAATAGCAACGCGAATGGTATAGGTTACGGGATTCAAATCCAAACTAAACTGTCTTGCCAAACAAAACCATAAGAGGAGAGATGATTCATGCGCGAAGGTCTAATTCCTGCCGTTCTTGGAACTGTCGTATCTGCTTCTGGAGCTACCATGCTGAAAAGTAAGTATAAGCTTCTTGGTGTTGGTGTGCTTGGCTTCGGTCTCGCTCATGTCGTGCTAGGTGCGATTGATTTAGTCGAGCATAGATAAGTTGGCAGGATGGTTGAGGAGGTGGCTAACACCTCCTTATCCCTCTACCTCAATTACTCCGATCATGTCCAATTCTTAGAAAAGAGGCTCCGCTCATGCAAAAAATCAGTCCATTCCTGTGGTTCGACGGCAACGCCGAAGAGGCCATGAACTTCTATATCACCGTTTTTGCCGATGCGAGAATCGAAAGCCAAAACCGCTCTCGCACAGGACAATTAATCTCGGGCACCTTTCTTGTAGGCGATCAACGATTCATGGTTCTGAATGGGGGACCGCAATTCAAATTTACCCCTGCCATTTCCTTGTTCGTCAATTGTGAAACACAGGAAGAAGTCGATACACTGTGGGCGAAGTTGTGTGAGGGTGGCGAACCGCAGCGCTGCGGTTGGGTGCAGGATAAATTCGGCCTATCGTGGCAAATTATCCCGACAGCACTTGGTCAGCTGCTTGGAGATCAAGATCCCGCCAAAGCAGCGCGTGTCATGAATGCCATGCTAGGCATGCAGAAGATTGATATCGCTGGGCTTAAGCGAGCATACGAAGGCTAGATGCGACAAAGAGGGGTTGTCCGAAAAGGGCAGCCCCTTTGATATGAGGAGGGGCATACGATCATTTGACCTCAAATATCGCATCCACGTTCCTTCTCCACCTCCGACAACAACCAAATTCGGCATCCTCATGCACACCTCCCCTCCACCATGCAAATTCTTTGTTTTATTCGGCATATTCTTGACAATCCCACGTCTCGCCTCGATCTCTCTAGCACGATACTTATCCCCGTTGTATGATAGAAGTGAACGCATCCGAAAACATAGGTAATGGTGACCTAGATGAAGAAACTTCGCAGCCCTATTAAGACACTACGCGGGAAAATATTAATTTCGTTATTTCTGCTGATCATTCTCCCCGTCGTGATCATCCTTTATCGGTTCTATAAATCTTCTGAAAATATCGTGCAAATGCAGCTCAATCAATCCAATCAAACGGCGGTTACCCAGAAAGCCAATGCCATGAATGACATGGCGGTTCGCATGATTACGGCTTCGAGTCTCATTATTAATGATCCAGAGACCGAGAAATTTTTGAAAGAGCCTGCGGACTGGTCCACTAATTATAGCTCCTTTATTAAACTCACTTCCTTACAGAAGAAACTGTCCAACGTCAAGGATCTTCTCCTCGACAATACGACACAACTCGGCTTATATGATAATCGCGGCTTTACGCATACGACCTGGTCTGCTGTTACACCGACGAAGGTGCAAGCTTTCCAGCAAGAGAGCTGGTACACACGGACCATTGAGCGGAACGGTTCACCGTACTGGACGGTGCCTTACACGCTACGCATGCAGAACAGCCAGCAAGATCTCATCGTCATGACACGGCAAATTAACGGTGACTATACGAGTAATTATGGCGTTTTTCTTATTGGTGTGCCGACGCCTGTCTTCTTCTATCCAAACAATGAGCTGCGCAAGCAGCAGGAATCCGGCATTATTTCCTTTCTCATCGATCAGAACGAGCAGTTACTCATTGGCGATGACTCCGCCGTCCAACTATTGACCAGCCATGCTCTACAGCAAATTCGAACCAACAGCAATGGCATCAAAGAGGTTAAAATCAATGACCATGTCTACCTCGTAAACGATGCGAATGTGCCCCAGTTGGGCTGGAAGCTCGTACAATTCATGAATCAAAAAAACTTTGCCACACAGCTAAGCCGCGAGAAAGATAAATCCATTTCTTGGGTCATCGCCTGGTTCTTACTTTTCACCGTAGCTTTCATCTTGCTGATGCTGCGCGTGACAAGTCCTTTCAAACAACTCGCCAAGTCCATGACGAAGGTCGGGAAAGGTGAGTTTAATACCTTGGTCAAAATCAAAGGCGAAGACGAAATCGCCATGTTAGGCAGCTACTTCAACAAGATGGTGCTTCATCTTCAAGATCTCATCTCTGATCTCTACGATGAACAGCGCCGGAAACAGAAAGCTCAGTTCCAAGCACTGCAAGCGCAAATTAATCCGCATTTTCTGCTCAATACCTTGAACTCGATTAAATGGATGGCTCTGCTTTCGGGGGCTGAACACATTAGCGAAATGATTACGAAATTAGGGAAACTACTCAATTTCACGATGCGAAATGAACAGGAATTCGTCACGTTGCAGGAAGAGCTGGACTATTTGCAAGTGTACCTGTCCCTTCAGGAGATTCGTTATCATGATCAAATTACGTTCACTTCCCAAATTCCTGCCGAGCTGCTCGACTGTGAAATTTTGAAATTCACGCTGCAGCCGGCTGTCGAGAACAGCATCATTCATGGCAATAGATTCCCGCTTCTAATCGATATTCAAGCGGAAGAAGTGAACGGGCAGCTCCATATTAGTATGAAAGATAATGGCGTCGGGATGAGCCCCGACATGATCCAAAAGGTCGAAGCGTCGCTGAATCAACCCCACGCCAAATTCAGCGGCATCGGCATTCGCAATGTGAATGAACGTATTAAGCTGCATTACGGCATGCAATATGGCATGCAAATTTCGAGCATACAAGGGGAAGGCGTTCATTTACAACTCATCCTGCCCTTGAAAAGGAGGCCAACCGACAATGAGAATTCTGATCGTGGATGATGAAATTCTAGTGCGTATTGGCTTGAAGACAATCATCCCAAGAGGCAATGAAGCTTTCCAAGTAATCGGCGAAGCCGCGAATGGCGTGGAAGCTTTGCACATATTAGAGAATCAAGCGTGCGATGTCGTTCTGACCGATATTCGGATGCCCGAGATGGACGGGCTAGAATTGTTGAAGCAAATCCGTGAACGGTGGCCTGCGATCAAATGTCTCATTTTATCCAACCATCACGACTTCAATTATGTTCAGCAAGCGCTTCGCCTAGGGGCTATCGAATATGTAACGAAGCTGGAGATTAATCCGTCTGAGCTCAAAGAGAAGCTGGAAGCCATTCAAGAGCAGCTAGACATTGAAAAGCAAGGGCAGAACGCGCGCACGCAGCTGGAACAGAAAGTGAATCAATACAGCAAGGAAGTGAAGGAAAAACGGCTTCGCGAGATGCTCCTAGGTCACGTTTCCCGAGGAGAAATCGAGCAAGTATGGCGGGAATTTCAGCTGGAGCCATTTCTCCCACCGCTATCAGCAGCCGTTATCCAAATCGAAGATTATGAAGCCCTAATGCAGCATAACCGCTTTCAAAGCGATCGACTTCTGACCTACACCGTGCAAAATGTTCTGAATGAAATTCTCAAGAAATACGGGAATGGCGAGCTTATTGAGGTGGCAGCGGGGAAGTTTTGCGTGCTTACGGGTCAGCTAAACGTGAATATGTTGCAGGAAATGCAGAATGCGGCTCAAGCTTTTCTAAAAATATCACTCGCCATCGGCGTCTCCCCGCCCTGGGAGGATCCCCTGTCCTTGCATCCTGCCTTTGAGAAGGCCGATCATGCGCTAAGCTATCGCTTCTACTACGGCGGCGGATGCATCATCCATTACGAGCAGCTCAGCCTCACCCCGCCTACCTTGTCCGAACCTTGGGAGGAAGAGGAATGGAGCAAGTACATCGAAGAAGGCAATGAAACGGGCTTACTAGAGCGTGTACTCGCTTGGGCGGATGCGCATAGTGCACAGAAAACGATTCCTCCGGCCATGCTGCGTGAACAATGGTTGAGTCTCCTGCACATGTTCGCCCGCTGCTTGAAAGCGGATGGCGGAGACATCTACTCGGTCACGCTGCATGAACAGCAGTATCCGTACCATGTCATTCGAAACGCCGAAACTTTGCAAGATATCTCGCAATGGTTTCGTGGTTGGCTACCCGTCTATTTCGCTTACAAGCGCCAGCATGGCAAAGAGAAACTTCGCCCCGAAATTCAAGCGGTGATCCGTCAAATTATGGCCGAATACAATTTACCTCTGAAAGTGGCTGACTTGGCGAGTACGGTTGGCTATACCGAGAATTATTTAAGCATTCTTTTCAAAAAAGAAACAGGCAAAACGATCACCGATTATATGACGAATGTTCGGATGAAAAATGCGCGGGAGCTGCTCAAAAATCCCGATTATAAAATATTCGAAATCTCCGAGCTCATCGGGTATGCCGATCCGAACCATTTCAGCCGCATTTTCAAGCAAATGGAGGGCATGTATCCTACCGAGTTCCGCAAGCTAATCTTCGGTCAGCGAACATCATAGAATAATGCTTACTTCGTAAAGAATACTCCGTGTCTTTTTGGGAACATTTGCATTACGATTTAGCTACCAAAAGAAAAGGGGATGAACACATGAAGAAAGTATTAGGAATGAGCGCATCGCTCGCATTGGCTGTAAGCGTATTCGTAACTGGATGTTCCAAGACAGCTGAAGTTACACCTTCTGCATCGATCGCTCCTGCTGCAACCGCAGCAGCCGCTACACCAACACCTGAAGCACAGAAACCAGTTACACTTAAATTTTGGGGCGGGGTACCGCCAGAAAGCGGTCCGCAAGAAGCCGTCGATAATTGGAATAAAGCGAATCCGAACATCAAAGTCGAATATACGCGCTATGTAAACGACGATCCAGGCAACTTGAAGCTGGAAACAGCTTTGCTCTCGAATACAGATGCGCCTGATATCTTTATGAACTATGGTGATGATAAAATTACCAAACGACAAGCCGCAGGCATGGCGGAGCCACTGGACGATTTGATCGCCAAAGTCGGCTTTGATGTCGAAGGCATCATCGGCGCCTCCAACATTAAGAAATTCGCAGACGGCAAATATTATTATTTGCCTGCCAACAAGAATTTAGGTGCTGTTCTTTTCAACAAAAAAGCATTAGACGAAGCTGGCGAGAAGCTGCCAACCGCTTGGACGTGGGATGACTTCAGCGCGATGGCGACGAAATTGAACAAAGGCGATCGCAAAGGCACGATGTTAGATCCTGCGCTTGCTTGGTTCGGTGATTTGGTGCTGCAAACGTCGAAGCCGCAAGACTGGTTTATTACCGCTGACGGCACGTCCAATTTCAACAGCCCAGCAGCGAAGAAAGGCTTGGAGCTTCAGCAAAGCTTGGAGAGCAAAGGCGTGATGATGAAATATTCGGAAGCCGTTGCAGGTAAAATTACGGTACAAAATGAACTGCTGACAGGCAAAGCTGCGATGGCCGCCTCCCAAATTTATATTATTCGTTACATCAAAGATACGAAGAGCTTCCCGCATGATTTCAAAGTATCCTTCGCGCCGTATCCGCAATTCACGGCTGGCGGCAACGTCAACCCTGGCGGCGGTATGGGCGACTACATGTCGATTAACAAAAACAGCAAGAACAAAGAAGCAGCTATGAAATTCATGTCTTGGTATTTGCAAGAAGGCAATATGTCCATGGTGCCTGGCGGACGGATTCCGACGAATAAAAAAGCCGACGCCTCCAAAATTGCTTCCATCCTGATCGGCGATGCCAAAGATTTGATCGACGAAGATTCCTTGAAGGCGCTGCTCGCTGGCAGCTACACGTTCCCAACATCCTACAATGTGCCAGTTCCAACGGAGTTGAAAGCTATTTTCAAAGATGAGATGGAAAAATATCTCCTAGGTGTTCAACCGATCGATAAGGCGCTGGAAACGATGAAAACACGCGCTGACGCTTCGATCAAAGGCGCTAAAAAGTAAGGCATTTCCCTTTCTGTCCATGAAGACCTCTAGCCACTCAAGGCTGGAGGTTTTTTCAATCAAACGCCAGAAAGAATCACGTTCACGCTATGTTACTGCGGTTCGGATGTTGGTAAAGTTAGATCAACACATGACTGTGAAAGGGTGCTTACCACATGAAGCCATTCTGGCGTCCAGCGAAATTCAGGGAAAACCTTGCAGGTTACCTATTCATTTTGCCTAACTTCTCTGGGTATCTCATCTTCATCTTGCTGCCCATCTTATTTAGCCTCTATCTCGTATTCGTCGATTGGGAGTATTTGAAAGGGTTTGCAGGCATAACATGGGTCGGGCTCGATAATTTCAAAGCCTTAGGCAGCGACCCCAAATTCGTTAAAGCGCTGCAAAACAATTTGTTGTTCACCCTCGTCAGCGTTCCCGCTTCCATCGTCATCGGCTTGCTATTTGCCGTCATTCTCAACAAATATGTGTTTTTTAAGCAGACGCTGCGTACGCTCATTTTTCTCCCTTATGTCTCTTCCTTGGTTGCCGTTTCGGTGATCTGGAGCATTATGTACCGAGCTTCCGACGGACCGATTAATCATTTTCTAAAATCAGTTGGCATCGCCCATCCGCCTGGTTGGCTATCCAGTCCAGATTCTGCCCTCTTCGCGATCATCATCATGCAAGTATGGGTAACGATCGGCTACTCGATGGTCATTTACTTAGCAGGCTTGCAAGGCATTTCCAAAGATTTATACGAGGCTTCGGATATCGACGGGGCTTCGACTTTACGTCAGTTTTTTCAAATTACAGTACCCATGCTCACACCAACGACGTTTCTCGTTGCCATTACGCTCATTATCGGTTCCTTCCAAGTGTTCGGACCTGTCAATATTATGACGCAAGGCGGACCTGTGGATTCCACGATGGTTCTCTCCTACCACATCTATCTGCTTGCTTTCCGTTTCTACAAAATGGGCTATGCCGCTACCGTGTCTTGGGTGCTATTCGCGATTATTTTCGTGGTCACGATCATTCAATGGCAAAGCCAGAAACGTTGGCAGCAACACTTCTAATCGTAAAGGAGCGACTCCCCCATGGAAACAAGCGTACCCGTGCAATCTGCTAGTAAAACTTCTCTCATTCGAAAAGAAAGAACACGGCTGTGGTTCAAACTCATCCTTACGATTCTTTTGGCTGGCATTTCTGTCCTTATGATTTTGCCTTTCATCTGGATGATTTCCACCTCCTTCAAAATCAACGGCGAGGTGTTCAAATATCCAATCGAGTGGATCCCGTCGACATGGCATTTTGAGAACTATAAGAAAGTCTGGTCAGGTACGGACCCATTCTATTTATTTTATTGGAACTCGGTCAAAATCACCGTGATTACGGTTGTCGGCAACCTTTTCACAAGTGCCATGGCTGGCTTCGCTTTTGCCAAAATACGCTTCAAAGGCCGTAACTTCCTCTTCCTGCTCTATTTGTCTACGATGATGATTCCAGGGCAGGTGCTGCTTGTCCCACGTTTCATTCTGTTCGATCAGCTGCAGCTGATTAATACGCATGCATCGCTTATTTTGCCAGGTTTGTTCACGGTTTTCGGGACGTTCCTGATGCGGCAGTTTTTCATCTCCTTACCGAATGAATTGCTGGAAGCAGGGCGTGTTGATGGCGCTGGGTACTGGCGGACTTTCTGGCAAATCTGTTTGCCGCTGACGAAGCCAGCGTTGGTGACTCTGCTCATTCTGTCCTTCACTTGGCATTGGAACGATTACGAGAATCCGCTGATCATGCTGCGCGAGAAAGCCTTGTACACCATTCCGCTGGGATTAACCAGCTATGTGGAGGAGTTCGGAACGAACTACGTGCTGACGATGGCCGCCTCCGTTTCAGCGCTAGTTCCGCTGCTAATCGTTGTGATCGTCTGTCAGAAATGGTTTGTTGAAGGGATTGCGAGTTCGGGGTTGAAGGGGTAGTCTGAAAGAGAAAACGGAGTCAGCAAACTAGCTGCGCTCCGTTTGTTGTTTCCGTTTTAAATTTGATTCTACAACGTTTCCGTATTGAGCGTAAAGCCTTCGATCACGACGTCTTCGTCGACCTCGATCATGATACAGCGTTTTCCTTGATAATTTACCTGTCTCACATATTTTAAATCTTGCGGACTGACCGTAATCGTGGCTACCTTCGTATCAATCTTAATCGATTTTGATGTAAACTTCGGAATGACGCTGCTCGCTTTGAGTTCATAATTTTTGTCGTCGACAACATTTTGGAACGCGCGTTCCACCTTTTCCAGCGTCACGTCCTCCACGCCACTTACCGATAGCATACGTTCTACATCTCTATAATCCAGCTTTGGAGGCTCTTCCTCCTCGTTGGACTCGATGACCCGATGAATTTCCTCGTACACTTGAGCGATCGTAGCGGCATCGAGATGTTCGCCAGCAACTTCCTTCACGATGTCCTCGAACATAGCTCTCTCTTCTAACGCGGTCACGGTCTGCTCGGCATTTAAGACTTTATCAATGAAATGCGGATTCGGTTCGTGCGCTTTCCCCGCGCAATACAGAATGCGATTCATATCGGAATAGTTGTCCGTCACGCTAGGGTAAAAGAAACCTTGCTCTGGCGTGTTCAATTTGACGATCGGATCTGCGATGAAATTATATTTATATTCCCTCTCGACATAATCAAACATGAGCGTTTTTCGCTGTTTTTCCGTGGAATTTATGCTGCACAAAATGAATAGATTCGCGAACATCTCATTCTTTTCGCTCTCCATGGCATCTTCGTTCCTGCTCTTGGTCGGCTTCGAATATTGTCCGCGGACAAAAGTGACCACCATATCCTGTTCGTATTTCGTATCCACCAACATTTTCTCCACCAACAGGAGCATCAGATCTTGCCATTCTTCTGCATTACCGGTCACCAAACCTTGATGGAGAAGCACCTGCGTTGGCTGCTCCGCTTCCTCTTGAAACTTTAACTCGAACATTTTCTGATCCAATTCGCCGGTCAGCAGTTTTTTGAAATTGGCCATATAGAGCTCCTGCTTCTCCCTGTCCAATAGGGCGAACGGGTGGCGCTCGTAATGGTAGATCTCGTTGTTTTCTTTCATGATATACACATTGAAAATATCAAAAATATGAAGCATTTCGGTATCCATTTTAAATTGCTTGCGTATATGCGCGATTTCTTTCTTGATCATGATGCAACAGTCAACTCCTAAGATTTCCTATCACTTGGATGAACTACATCCTGTATGTTAATTCATAATTGTAGATTTCTCAACAATTTAACGGATTTGGGTGCAATAACGTCCCTTTGGGGGGTATTCACTCCCTTAACCGTACGCACGCACCTCCACCACCTCCGCACAAGCGCTCCCGTTCGTCGCTTCCACCACGATCCGTAAACGATCGGTGGTAACCGCCTCCTCCAGCTCCAACCTTCTCGTGCGTCGACGATTGTTCGTTTCCCGCCGCAACACCTGCCACGCTCCCTCGATCCAAGCTTCCAACCGATATTCTTTGACCAACTCTGGCCTTACTTCGTCGCTCGATCGAAATGCGTGCAAATTGATTAAATCCTCGTGCACATTATCATTGAATGTGACTTGTATCTGCCGCAGCTGCTGCGCCTCCTGCCAGCGAAGCTCGACCCACTCTTCACGTCCCGCGATCATCGGCTCCGACATCCATTGGTGCGGACCGCCGTAGGGGCGCAGGTATCCGTCTGTCACCTTAGCAGCCGCATAAGCCTCCGTCTCCGATGACAGCCGGAAGCAGATCGGCTTGCGATCCACGCCGTTCTTCATGCTCCACTGCACCACAGGCTGGTCCGGCTGATGGTTCTCCAGCTTCGGATCGACGACTGGCTTCTCGCCTCGCACAAAAGCAATCGCCCCCGTATGCTGCCGATCCGAATGATACACCACCGCGTGTTCATTCGCTTTGACAATCACGAACGCATTCTGCGCAACGTCTGGCCGCCAGCTGAGCGGAACATGCACCCATTGCCGTTCACCCGCATCTACTTGAACAGCTTCCCTACAAACCAACTGCTTCGGCACATAGTTCTCGGCCCTGCCCGTTTCCCACAGCTCAACCTGCAGGATGGTCGACTTCCTTACATCCACAAGCAACTCGAACCCGTTCACACACAGGTCGACAGGAAACAAAACAGCCACGTCCGTCTCAAGCTTTCGCGACTCCACCGCACCTTCAACGGCAAGCTGCCGTAACGTGGATGACGCACTCACTTGAGCGCTTCTCGCGAGATCCTGCTCATCCTCGTTGCGTACCCCAATCAAGGAAGCATCTTGACGCAACAGTACTTGCTGCAGTTCCTTCCCGTGCTTCTGAGCCAACTCGCGCGGCGAGATTCCTTTCTGAACACAGAGTGCAGCCCCCGTTCCCGCTGCTTCCCCTATGACAGCACAAGTCGCCATCACCCTCGTCGTCCCGAAGGCGACATGTGTGGCGCTAATATTGCGCCCTGCCATCAGCAAGTTGGCAACGTTCACGGAGTAAAGCGAACGGAATGGGATATGGTAAATACCGTCCGCATGCAAATGCTTCGACCCGCTCTCTCTCGCGTACATCCCCTGCGGCGGGTGCAAATCTATCGACCAGCCGCCGAAAGCGACGCGGTCCTCGAACGGCTCCTGCGCCATCACATCATTCTGATTCAGCATGTAATCACCCTCGAAACGGCGATACTCCCGCTTGCCAGGCAGAGCCCCAACCCATTCCAGCGTCATCGTTTCCGCTTCGAATTGACCGGAATTTTTGATATAATCCCAAATGCCATAAATCACCGACCAGAGCTCATCACGGATTCGCTCGTTCTCGTGCACCGTGTCCAACTCGCCGCCCCACTCAATCCACCAATAATGACAGCCCGAATCCCCGCTTCGGATCACACGCTTAATCGGAATCGAGGTCTTCGTAATGTCCTTGGCGAAACTCGGCGGATGATAGTTCACAGGACGCCCCGCGTCCTTTGTATAAAATAAAATCGTGCTCCCAAGCGTAATGCCATCCGCAACGTCTGGCGCCCAGTCCTCCCCGAACTCCGACTTTGCTTCACGTCCAATTCGGTATTTGGCCCCAGCCAAAAAACCGATCAGCCCATCTCCCGTGCAATCCAAGAAAACTTCACTCTCAAAGCGAATTCGCCGCTCCGAGCCCATCATCCAGCCCGTTACAGAACGGATCACTCGCGTATTTTCATCCCCATCAGCCTCGACTTCATGCACATCAGTATTCAAATACAACGCAATATTGCGCTCGGCACGAACCGCTTCCAAGACGACGAGATCCCACATATACGGATTTCCGTCTGGATTCTGAAACTGATTCTCCACAAACAGCTCGCCCATAATTCCCGTTTCTCGTGCAAAACGATTAATGCCATGTGCCGTTGCTCCGCATACCCACACGCGAACTTCACTGGAGGAATTTCCGCCCAGTACAGGTCGATTCTGAATAAGTGCAACGGTCTGGCCCAGTCTAGCCGCAGCAATTGCTGCACAGACCCCAGAAAGACCGCCACCGACGATCGTCATATCCTTTTTTACTAATTCTGCTTTCATCAGATAACCTCCAGTGAAGCTAAGATTATCTTCATTTTATTAGAAGCACAGCCCTTTCATCCATGCACCCTTTTAACAACTTCTTATACAAAATTTCAATTCGCCACTACATTCTTGCCCACCTATGATTTAAAATAGAAGTATCTGAATTTGAAGTACATGCAGAGGAAAAGAGAGGATTATGCGCATGATGCGAGTTCAAGACATGATCACCCAACGCCCAAAATTGCTTACGCATATGTACTGGAAGGAGAAAGCCGCCTTTCAGCTGCCAGAAGATACGAATGATTACTGGGTGCTGTTTGCCGTGGAAAATGGCAGCTTCACCTACGAGATTCAAGAGGAGATCGGAAGCGCGACTTTCGGAGATATGGTGCTGTGTCCACCCCACGTGAACTTCAAGAGAGAAGTCATTCACCCCCTCACTTTTCATGTCATTCTGCTGCAGTGGGAAGATGAAACGAACCAACCGATCCAAGTAGATAAAACCCATCTCTCAGGCAAAATAACCCTATCTGATTTTAACCGTTTATCCTCCAACTACGCGCATTTGAAAAAATGGTACATGCATGATATCACATTAGCGGCTTCTCTGCGTCAACATGTGTTGACGGATCTGTGGATGACTGTCATTGACGAAGCCTATTCGGCAAGCCCAGATGCTGCCTCACCTTGGACACCTCAACCGGGCACACATAAAGATCCTCTGATTCAACAAGCAACGGCGATCATTCATGAACAAGCAGCTCTCGCATGCAGCATGAAAGAAATTGCCCAAACCTTAGGGCTAACGCAGGTGCAATTCACTCGCAGATTTAAAAAATCGACCGGCATGCTGCCGATCGATTACTTAACTGCGCTGCGCCTGCAAAAGGTGCAGCATCTTCTGCTGGACAGCGACTGGACGCTTCAACAAATTGCTGGCCATTGCGGCTATGAGAACGAGTTCTATTTGAGCCGCGTCTTCACCAAACGAATGAGAATGACGCCCTCTTCTTATCGCAAGCTGCATCGCCTATGAGCTAATGCCATAGAAAAATAAATGCACCATTTCCTCAATCAAGCTATCGACATTCCCATGCTGCTCGGCGTATGCAAAAATCATATCCGTTTGATTCGTCAACATCTGCATATGCATCATGATCGTGGAGGTAGACAGCTTTTCCGAAATCTCGCCAGACTTCTTCCCATCTTCGATCAGCTTTACCACGAGCGGCATGCCTTTAGTCATGTACTCATCCTTCATGAAAGCAGCTAGCTCCACATCTTGCTCCTGTTCCTGCCACATTTTCTTAATCACCTGAAGGCCGAATGTGCGGGATGATTTCTTTTTCTGAAAAATAATATATTCAATTTTCTCCTTGAGCGTATGCTCACCCTGAAGAAATTCCGCAAACTCATCAATCGTCTTTCGCACATAAGCGATGAAGACTTCTCTCACCAATGTTTCCTTGCTGCCAAAATAATTATAGATCGTCACCTGTGACACGCCTGCCGCGCTGGCAATATCGGCAATTCGCATCGATGCTGAGCCTGATGTGGTCAAGAAATCTAACGTTGCTGCCATGATTTTATCTTTTTTTTCCTGGGCTCGCTTCTCGTAACCGTTCATTATTATCACCTGATTCATGGAATAATGAAATTATAACATAAATATATTTCATAAGTATTGACGGCATGCGCGGGGCAGGAGTAAGATTAGTTTTGAAATATATAATAAATATTATTTCATAACTTCGCACTCAGATTTTCCATCCATGGAGGTGGCTGTTCATGTTAACGGTTCATCAGTTAACCAAAACCTTTCCAAACGGGAAAGGCATTTTCGACGTCTCATTCTCCGTGCAAAAGGGCGAAGTATTCGGATTTCTCGGACCGAACGGCGCTGGCAAATCCACGACGATTCGGCATATCATGGGCTTCATGAAACCAGACCAAGGGATTGTCCACGTCGGTGGACTCGACACCTGGAGCGCACAAGGCACGGTGCAGCGTTATCTGGGCTATTTGCCTGGAGAAATCGCGTTTATTGAAGGCATGACAGGCCTTTCATTTCTCACGTTCATGGGGGAATTGCAAGGGATGAAGGGGAACGAACGGCGCGATGAGCTGATCGACCGCTTTCAATTCGATGTGAAGACACCCATTCGCAAAATGTCCAAAGGCATGAAACAAAAAGTCGGCATCGTCGCCGCCTTCATGCATCAACCTGAAGTCATCATTCTGGATGAACCGACTTCAGGACTAGATCCGCTCATGCAGAAGGTGTTCATCAACTTGGTGCTGGAGGAGAAAGCGCGGGGCACAACGTTCCTGATGTCCTCTCACAGCTTCCAAGAGATCGAGCGCACTTGCGATCGAGCTGCCATCATTAAAGACGGTCGAATCATCACCGTGAAGGATATACATGAGCTGCAGTCCATGCAGCGCAAGCTGTTCGAAGTTACTTTTGAACGTATGGTGGATGCGGATGCCTTCGCGGCTTCGTCTGGCATACACATTGAATCCCGTGAAGGTCTTCGCGTGCGTGTTGCCGTGCAGGGCGAGTATGCGCAGTTTTTAGCTGCTATCACTCCATATGGAATCCGTAATCTCGATGTGTTCACCCAAAGTCTGGAAGATATCTTCATGAACTACTATGACCGGAAGGGGACGATCGCATGAATACCGCACTCTACAAGCATATGATGAGCATTCATAGCAAAGTCATGATGAACTATGCGTTCGGATCAGCTTTCTATATCCTGTTAATGTTCTGGTTATTTCCGAGCTTCGCGAGCAATAATGCCGCTCTTGATGAGATGATTAAGTCGTTACCTGAAGGATTGACAAGCGCCTTCAACTTAGGCAGCGGCTTTGGTACGGTGGAGGCTTTCATTTCTGGAGAGTTTTATGGGCTGCTGCTTGTCGTGATCGTCGCGATTTTCTGCATCCTCTTCACAACGCAGCTTATGGCCAAGCTTGTCGATCAAGGTGCGATGGCATACTTACTATCGGTACCGACCACACGCGGCGCTGTTGCGCTGACACAGGCAGCGGTGTTTGTTACGGGCTTATTGCTTATCATGACCGTGACGACTCTGTGTGGATTTGCGGGTTATGCCCTGTTTATCGGGGATTTGAGCGATTTTCATGGCGGTGCTTACTTGGAGATGAACATCGCCGCGTTCCTACTGTTCTTTGCCGTCGGCGGCATCGCCTTCCTCGTCTCCTCACTGGCGAACGACGAGAAACGAGCTTTAGGCATCTCAGCCGTGTTGACCTTCGGATTTTTCAGCTTGGATTTCCTTGGAAAACTCAGCGATTCCATCCATTGGCTGCGTAACCTGAGTTACTTCTCGCTCTATGATCCTAGCGGTGTCATTGAAGGAAAGGCCAGCTTAAGCTTCCCGTGGTTAATGTTAGCCGCAATTGGCATCGTGACCTATGCAGCCGCGATTGTGCTTTTCCGCAAGCGGGATTTGCCTCTGTAAGACGAAGAGGCGTGGAGCCGTTCTACGCTGGACCGAAAGGTCGGTGGTGGTACGGCTTTTTGCTGCGCCAAACTATACGAATACATCAAAACTTAGTATGATACTTGCATCACAACTAGTTCATAGGAAAGAAGTGAATAGGATGAACGTATTACTATTCGGAACGACGGGCATGGTTGGTCAAAGCGTGTTGCGGGAATGCTTACTAGACCCTCAAGTCCAGCAAGTTATTTCCATTGCTCGGAGCGCCTCCCACCAAACACATGCGAAGCTGCGCGAACATGTCCTAGCGGATATCACCAAGCTGCATGAGTTGAAAAATGAACTGGTAAACGTGGATGCCTGCTTCTTCTGTCTCGGCGTGTCCTCGGTGGGCATGAGTGAGGATGAATATCGGGCGATTACATACGACCTCACGATGAACATCGCCAGAACGTTAGCTGATATTCAGCCAGGAATGACCTTCATCTACGTTACAGGGGCTAGCACCGATAGCACAGAGCAGGGCAGCAGCATGTGGGCAAGAGTGAAGGGGAAAACCGAAAATGACCTGCTCAAGCTGCCGTTCAAAGCGGCCTACATGTTCCGCCCTGGCGGGATAATCCCAAAGAATGGCGTCAAGTCCAAGACCAAGGTGTACCAAGCCATCTATGTGCTGATGAGACCCCTTTATCCGTTGCTGGAAAAATGGTTCCCTAACTCAATTACCGACTCTGTGCAAGTCGGACGAGCGATGATCAACGTCGCGCAGCATGGCTTCGCGAAGCCGATTCTTGAGGTGCGCGATATTCGCGAAGCTTCGGAGAAGTAAAATTGGGAAATGAGCACGTTGACGGAACGTGAGTACGTTATTTTGTGAATTTTGATGGTTTTGGCAGGCAGGCGGAACGTGAGTGCGTTAAACGCATGATTTTAGAGGTTTTCTTGTCATATTGATCTAATTAGCGGAACTACGTTCCGTGCCGGCGGGAAATCGCTGCACTTGAGTCAAATAGCGTCGTGATGTTCCGCTTTACTGTAAATTGTGCGCAAGAGATGATAACTGCAGTCAGGGAGCTATCATCATTTACTGTATAATCCCCACAACCACCAATTGACTTTAATTTTCAGGGATGATATAAAATTAGTGTATAGCACTCACAGGGTGCGAGTGCTAACGGCGCGCAGACGCCTACTCTTTTACATATCGAAAGGAGATTTATCCGTGGAAAAGAAACAGTTTCAAGCCGAATCCAAGCGTCTTTTGGAGATGATGATTAACTCGATTTACACGCAGCGTGAAATCTTTCTAAGAGAACTTATCTCCAATTCTAGCGATGCCATTGACAAAATTTACTACAAGGCGCTTACTGACGACTCGCACGTTTTTGACAAAGATAGCTACTTCATTAAGATTACAGCTGACAAAGAAAAGCGCACTCTGACGATCCTCGATACAGGTATCGGGATGACAAAGGAAGAGCTTGAAAATAATCTCGGGATTATCGCGAAGAGCGGCTCCCTTGCTTTTAAGAAAGAAAATGAAAGCAAAGACGGTCACAACATCATCGGTCAGTTCGGTGTAGGCTTCTACTCTGCGTTCATGGTAGCTGATCACATCACAGTGACAAGTAAAGCGCTTGGCAGCGATGTTGCTTACAAATGGGAGTCCGACGGCGCAGACGGATACACGATCGATACGGCATCCAAGGACACAGTTGGTACGGAAATCGTCCTTTCCATCAAGCCGAAC
The DNA here is from genome assembly GCF_032271945.1 of Paenibacillus sp. MBLB1832. NCBI lineage: Bacteria > Bacillati > Bacillota > Bacilli > Caryophanales > Paenibacillaceae > Paenibacillus > Paenibacillus roseipurpureus. The sequence continues at coordinate 4,339,058 of NZ_CP130319.1, forward strand.
ACGGAAGATGACAACTATGATGAATATTTAGATCAATACCGCCTCAAAGCGATTATCAAGAAATATTCCGACTTCATCCGCTATCCAATCAAAATGGATATTACGGGCAAACGTCTCAAAGAAGGCAGCGAAAGCGAGTTCGAGGACTACCAAGAAGAGCAGCACGTGAACAGCATGGTGCCGATCTGGAGAAAGAACAAGAGCGAGCTGACACCTGAGGATTATGAGAAGTTCTACCACGAGAAGCACTACGGCTTCGATAAGCCGCTGAAGCATATTCACGTTAGTGCTGATGGCGCGGTGGTGTATCAAGCGATCCTCTTCATCCCTGAGAACATGCCTTACGACTACTACTCCAAAGAGTACGAAAAAGGCTTGGAGCTCTACGCGAACGGCGTTCTCATTATGAACAAATGCGCAGATTTGCTGCCTGACTATTTCAGCTTCGTCAAAGGGATGGTCGATTCCGAAAGCTTGTCTCTGAACATCTCCAGAGAAATGCTGCAGCATGACCGCCAATTGAAGCTGATCGCCAAGAACATTTCCAGCAAAATTAAAAGCCAGTTGCAAAGTCTCCTGAAGGACGAGAGAGAGAAATACGAGCAGTTCTACAAGTCCTTCGGCAGACAGCTTAAATTCGGCGTATACAGCGATTATGGTACGCATAAAGAGCTTTTGCAGGATCTTCTCATGTTCTCTTCAACAAAAGAGAAAAAGCTTGTAACGTTGGATGAGTATGTATCAAGAATGCCAGAGGATCAGAAGTATATCTACTACGCTTCTGGTGAGTCCATGGAACGCATTGATAAACTTCCACAAACGGAGCTTGTGACAGATAAAGGATACGAGATTCTGTATTTCACGGATGATATTGATGAGTTTGCAATCAAAATGATCATGACTTACAAGGAGAAAGAGTTCCGTTCCGTTTCAAGCGGGGATTTGGGTATTGATGTTGAAGACAACCAAACGGAATCTGAGTCTGATAAAAAGGAAAATCAGGACTTGTTCGAATACATGAACGGTTTGCTTGCAGGCAAGGTTTCTAGCGTCAAAGCGTCGAAACGCCTGAAGAAGCATCCAGTTTGCCTATCCACTGAGGGTGATGTCACTATCGAGATGGAGAAAATCCTAAACGCGATGCCGAACAATCCGAACGTTAAAGCAGAGAAAGTGCTTGAAATCAACGTCAACCACGACGTATTTGCTTCCTTGAAAGATGCGTTTGAGAAAGATAAAGAGAAGTTGAACCTGTACACAGCACTGTTGTACAATCAAGCACTCTTGATCGAAGGCCTGCCGCTGCAAGATCCAGTAGAATTCACGAATGACATTTGCAAAATCATGGTATAATCCATGTTTAGTAGGAGCACTGCAACGCACACGTTGTGGTGCTTCTTTGCTTCTATAATTTCCATGCATCTATGTGTTAATTCGAATCAACTACACTTGCGCTTTCCGACTCGTCCGATGGTTTCACCGCTTCATATCGCTGGTACACATAGGCCAACAATCGTTCATGATCGATCCCAAGCTCATTCGCAACTTTAACAATATCCAATTCCTTCGAGATTTGACCAGAAATAGGGTTCATGACGGACATATGTCTCAACCATCCTTCGAATTCATATAATAGGGGCATGTCAAACACTATAACCTATGATATAGTTTGGATATACGCGTATATCGGTACGATAAAGGCAAAACCATTGAAAAATGGTGACGCAAAGCTACAGGGACTAATTTGGCACCTACACCTAGGTATGACAGAAGCCCATCTCAAGGTGTTCAATATGTTTGCCAGCTACCGCCCTCCGTCCGATATTGACAGAACGACAAAGGAGGAAAATCTGCATCATGGATAAAGTAGTCATCGATGGTCACATGAGTCAAGACGTGAAACAGTTGATCGATCATCTGCATCTTCCAGAGAGTGAGTTATTGGACATGTTCTCCTTTTCGTTTGATAACATCGTTCTGACACCTGAGGAAGCGATTCGATTTATTCATTTTCTGCGCAGTGAATTGGACAAACGTACTCAATAACCGAATTATGCCTTATCCCATTCAAAAATACAGTCGGTTGATGTCTATAGATAAATTTTTTTTCAAATTTCCGATTTGTCGCGTTTTTATTGGGTTATGCGGGATCATTTAGAGAAAGACAGCGGGATAACCGCAGTCTTTTTTTATTTTTTTGTCACATTTCGAAAAAAAACAATGCCTATTCTGTCGTTGCATAGCCCTCATGAGGAGGCATCTATACAATTGTCAAAAAGCCGCTCCAGCTTCGTGATCTTGCCACGAAGCCGAGCGGCTTTTTCAATTCTGTCCAGACACTTCTATTTATCGCGAAGCAGCCCGGTATCATGCTTTCCCAAAATTTGTGTCAACTCTTTCAGAAACATATTGATGTCTTTGAATTGCCGATATACAGAGGCGAAGCGAATGTAGGCCACTTCATCGACAGGGTACAATTGTTCCATCACAATTTCACCAATGCCAAGGCTATCAACCTCAGCATGAGCTGTCGTGCGAAGCTGCATTTCAACCTCTGAGACCAGCATTTCTAAGCGCTCCATCGAAACGGGCCTCTTTTCACATGCTCGTATTAAGCCCCGTAAAATTTTCTCACGACTAAATTCTTCCCGACTTCCATCTTTTTTAATCACAATTAAAGGCGTTTCTTCTACCATTTCGAAGGTTGTGAATCTTCTTGCACATTTCTCGCATTCACGACGGCGACGAATGGATTTATTCTCATTGGCGGACCTGGAGTCAAGCACTTTCGTACCAGAATGGTCACAGAATGGGCATTTCATTCGCTTTCCACTCCTTTCTCTCATGGACATTTCTTTACCAGATGTTACATGTCTTGAAACTCAGCGTACTGCACACAATAGATTTACCAACCGACAAGGAGGTGAACAGACATGAGCTCACGCAGCAGCAATACTCTGATCGTTCCACAAGCAAATGCAGCCTTGGATCAGTTGAAATACGAAGTAGCTCAGGAGCTAGGTATCGCTATCCCACAAGATGGCTACTATGGCAACATGACTTCTCGTGACACTGGTTCTATTGGTGGTAGCATTACTCGTCGCCTGGTACAAATTGCAGAACAATCTCTAGCAGGTCAATTCAAGTAATCTTGGACTAACCAGTTATAGATTCTGCACAATGGGAAGTATTGGACTCTTCGCTCCATTCGGAGCTAGTCCAATGCTTCTTTGTTTGTTTCTCCCCCCCATTGTTCCCGGTACAACATCGTATATTTCTCATAGTAGTACAGTACACGCTGTACATAATGCCTCGTTTCCCCAAACGGGATATCACTAATATTGGTATTCGTCCCGTCCCACACACCATTATTTTTCCATTTATTCACATTGCCTTGACCAGCGTTATACGCCGCGATCGCGTACACGACATTGCCATTATAATGCTTGATCAACCAATTCACATACCACGATCCCAATAAGATGTTAATGTCAGCACGAAGCAAATCATCTTGGGTAAGAGGCCCCAAATCCGAAGACTCCACAATCCACTCCGCCGTTTCTGGCATGAGCTGCATAAGCCCTAAAGCACCTTTGCTTGATTCCAAATGATATTTATAATTCGTTTCTACACGGATGATAGCTGCAATCAGAAACGGGTCTATATTGTGTTTCGCCGCGCTCTGCCTGATTTCCTGCTGAAAATAGATTGGGTATAGCTTTCTGCCGATAATCGCGCTATTCATGAAGAGAATCATGACAAAAGCGATTAGCAGAAGTGCAAACATTCGCTTTTTCCGAAAAAACGTCATGCTAATCCCTTCCCTGCCCAAAACAGCTCAACCCTCTTGTTGGTTTCTTCCAAAGTGCCGCTATTATCAATGACCACATCCGCCATTTTACGTTTCTCTTCAATGGACATCTGCGCATCCAGTCGAAGCTGAGCCGTCTCTAAGGATAAGCCGTCGCGCGCCATCAACCGTTCCAATTGCACAGGACGAGGTACGTAGACAACCATAATTTCTTGAAACATCGACACTAAATTAGATTCTATAAGTAAAGGAACATCCACCACGACGAGCTTTGTGGGGTACTCCAGTTCATACGACGTCATTTGTTCACGCATGCGGGCGCGGATCGGAGGATGTAGAATCGCCTCCAGCTGCTTGCGCGCTTCTGGGGAACCGAAGATAATTTCGCCTAGTTTCTTGCGTTGTAAAGACCCATCTGAGCCTATCACAACTTGTCCAAAGTGAGAGGCAACCTGTTCGAGAACAGGACTGCCAGGTTCTACAACGTCTCGAGCGATCTGGTCCGCATCTACTAATAGAGCACCGCGGCTAACGAGCATGCGGCTAACCGTGCTTTTTCCACAGGCAATGCCACCTGTTAGACCGATATTCATAAGGCGACCTCTCCTAAACGTATTTAAACATGAAGATCGATTATAGTGCGTGTTCATAAAGTCGGGTTTTCATATCATTTTCATAAGCCCCATCACAATAAGGACGATTCCTGGAAAAATTGACAGCTTCTTCATCCAGCTCATTTCCGCGTAACGAAATCCGATTCGCAAACCAATCGCAAGCAAAGAACCACTGGAAAGCGAGATGACCGATGCTGTTAAAAGAGGAACAAAACCGATAAGCGCTGCGCCGATCCCCGCGCCAAACGCATCCAGAGACAGCGCTAAACCGAGTAATGTGGCCTCGGAAGCTGAGATATTACCTGATTTATCAACATCCGCAATGGAAGGTGTACGCAGGATTTGAATCACAAGACCGAATCGTTTCAATTCAATATTCACAATTTCTTTCGTTCGTTGCAGCGTGTCAAACGTAATCGGCTCCGCCACACCCGCATGGTTATGCGAATTAGGATACGACATGCTGCTAACTGCGGCTTCTTCTCGTGAAAGCACGCCCGACTCGGAACTCAATTGCGCTTTCTGATCTTGCTTGGTTTGGATCAGTGCCCAGATTCCGATACCAATCAGAATGACTGCGCCGATTCGCCGCGCAATGGAAGGAGACATGAACGAAGACATAAGAACGCCGATCTGCATCGAACTGAAGACAATAATGCCAGACCAGAGCGAAATAATCGCAATTGAAATCAGAGGTATGCGGATCTTACGTAGCCCATACATCACGCCAACACCGAACCCGTCTAGTGAGACCGCAAAGGCCAAAATAAGCAGAGAAATGACAGGGAGCATACGAACCCTCCTAAGCGTTATACCTAAACACAAGCTCAGCGAGCTGTTCATCTAGGCTAAGTACTCCATATCATATGGGGAGGATACGCTTCATGTGCCTATTTCTCAGACTTCTTTCGGGAATTGCCCTGCTTGATTGGCTGGCACTTCAGACAAATATGTGTCCCTCTGCCGCCGACAACAGTTTTGACGATTTCAGTGCCGCACGTTTTGCAAGGCTGCGCCCCTCTACCGTAAATGTTCAATTGATGTTGGAAAAGGCCGATTTCGCCTTGTCCATTCACATACGATTTAATCGAAGAACCGCCAACATCAACAGATTCCTGTAATGTACGAACGATCGCCTCATGCAGCCCCATCAACTCTTTCTTGCTCAGCGATTTCGCTTCCCGCTCGGGGTGAATGCCTGCCAAGAAGAGGGACTCGTCTACATAAATATTCCCAATGCCCACAATATATGCTTGGTTCAGCAGCAGCGGCTTGATCTTCGTGGCGCGATGAGCAATCTGGGCTTTGAACGCTTTGAAGGTGAACGCTTCATCCAAAGGCTCAATTCCGAGCTTAACTAGTGGCGGCGATGTCAGTTCTTCCCCTTTCGGGAAGAGGTGCATCGTACCGAATTGACGGACATCCTTGTACCGCAATTCACTTCCATCTGTGAAACGGAATAGGACGTGAGTGTGTGGCTCCAACTCGTCATCGCCGTCATAGAGGCCGTAACGGCCCTCCATGCGTAGATGAGACACCATCACATAATCGGTCAGCACAAAACGAAGAAACTTGCCTCTGCGTTCGATGCTTTCTATCGTTTGGCCCTGTAAGAAAGTCTCAAATTGTTGTATATCATCAGGCTTCTGAATGATTCGAGGCAGCCTGACGGTCACGTGGGCGATCGTTTTCCCACGAATTAATTCATTTAACGTGCGCTTGACGGTTTCGACCTCTGGTAATTCAGGCAAGGTGTCCACCTCCTAAAAGTTTTCGAAGAAAACTGGCTTCGTAAGCATTCGCATTAAAGTTTAAAACAATCCATACGATTATTTCGCGTCATACCACGTGAGTCCGAAGTCAACGTCCGCACGCAGCGGTACATCCAGCTTCAGCGCTGCTGCCATCACTTCAGGCACGAGCAGCTTCATCGTCTCCAGCTCATCTGCTGGGACTTCGAACACGAGCTCATCGTGTACTTGAAGCAGCATGCGGCTTTTCAGCCCTTCTTTGGCCAATCGATCCGCCATTTGCACCATCGCCAGCTTGATGATATCCGCAGCCGTTCCTTGAATCGGCGTGTTCATCGCGGTACGTTCCGCGAAGGAACGGATATTGAAGTTCGAATGCGTAATTTCAGGAAGCATACGTCGACGCTGCAGCAAGGTCGTTACATAGCCGTCGGCGCGTGCATCTTTCACAATGTCATCCATATATTTGCGAACCCCTTGGAATACCGCAAAATACTGTTCAATGAACTGAGCGGCTTCCCTACGGGTAATGTCCAAGTTCTGAGACAAACCATAATCGCTGATCCCGTAAACGATACCGAAGTTAACGGCCTTTGCTTGACGACGCATATTGGAGTCAACAGCGCTTTCTTCTACGCCGAAGACGTCCATCGCCGTCTTCGTATGAATGTCCATATTCTGAAGGAAAGCCTCCTTCAGCTTCTCATCCTGCGAGATGTGCGCTAGCACGCGCAGCTCGATCTGGGAGTAATCCGCAGCAAGCATGTACCATCCAGGCTCGGATGGGACGAATACTTTGCGGATCTTGCGCCCTTCCTCCAGACGAATCGGGATGTTCTGGAGGTTCGGGAACTGGGAGCTGAGACGACCCGTAGCGGCGATCGTCTGTCGGTAATAGGTATGCACCTTACCTGTCTCCGGCCGCACCTCTTTAAGCAGCCCCTCGACGTACGTCGACTGCAGCTTCGCTAACTGGCGGTAATGCAGGATCTGCCCCACAACTTCGTTGTATGGGGCCAGACGCTCAAGCACCTCGGCATCTGTCGAGTAGCCGGTCTTGGTCTTCTTCGAAGCTGGCAGTCCCAGCTTCTCGAACAGAATCTCGCCGAGCTGCTTCGGCGAGTTGATGTTGAACTCGACGCCGGCGAGCTTGTAAATGCTGGACATGATCGTGTCCAGCTGTTTACCAAGCTCCACGCCGAGCGCTTTAAGCCCTTCGGCATCCACGGCGATGCCGCGCATCTCCATCTCCGCGAGCACGCCGGAGAGGGGCAGTTCAAGCTCGTAGAAGAGGCGATGCATCTCGCCCTTCTCCAATTCATCGCGCAGCACGGGCACCATGCGCGCCATCGCCATCGCTTTGCGACCCAAGTGGTCGCTAAGCGCAGCCAGTTCCGGCAGGCGGAATTTCGCGCCCTTGCCGAACACATCCTCGTCTGCCTTCACGGACGGCAGACCGTACTTCACAGACAGGCCGCTCAGCGTGAGATTCGACTCTGTCGGATCGAGGAGATACGCGGCCAGCAGCACATCGAAATCCACCCCCGCGAGGTGGATACCTTGCCAAGCCAGCGCCAGCTGCGCGCGGTGCAGGTCGAAGAGCTGCTTCTTCTTGGACGCATCGCCAAGCCAATCGCGCAGCGGTCGCCCTGCCTCACTTTGCAACAAAGCGAACGGCACAAAGTAGGATCTATTCCCAACACCATCGTCGATGAACCACACAATTCCGACCATGACAGCTTGGTGCGGATTCTCACCAACGGCCTCGACATGGATTGCCGCATGATCATCCAATTTGGAAATCAACGCAGTAATGTTATCTTCTGTCACTGCAACAGCTTCCAGACTCTCCACAACCAGCTCTACTTCAGGCTCCGCGCTGCCAGCACCGAAATCCAGCTTCTCTAGCAGCGATTTGAACTCCAATTTACGGAACATACTGGACAATGCTTGTCCATCGAATCCATCGTATCGGAATGTCTCCCAAGCGGTTTCCATCGGTACTTCACGGTAGATGGTCGCCAATTCCTTGCTCATGATCGCACTCTGAGCATGCTCTTCTACTTTCTCTTTCATTTTGCCCTTCAGACTTGCTGTGTTCGCTAACACCTCTTCGACAGTGCCAAAGTCATGCAGCATTTTAAGTGCGGTCTTCTCACCTACACCAGGGATACCTGGAATATTATCGGACGTATCGCCCATGAGACCCTTCAAATCAATAATTTGATTCGGGGTGAGGCCGTATTTCTCTTTAATCGCTTCTGGATCAAATCGGTCCATCTCGCTGATTCCCTTGCGGGTAATCGCTACTGTAACGTGATCAGACGCAAGCTGCAGCATATCCTTATCTCCTGAAACGAGCAGGACCTTCTCACCCTTCTCATCCGCCGCTTTCGTCAGTGTGCCGATGATATCGTCCGCTTCATAGCCAGACAGCTCGAATTGCGGGATTTTGAAAGCTTTCAGCAGTTCCTTGATCAAAGGAAATTGCTCGGAAAGCTCCGATGGCGTTTTCTCGCGGCCGCCTTTGTATTCGGTATATTCTTTATGTCGAAACGTGATTTTCCCCGCATCAAATGCAACGAGGAAATGGGTTGGCTTTTCTTCTTCAATTAACTTGAGCAGCATGGTTGTAAAACCATAGACCGCATTGGTATGTAATCCGCTAGAATTGCTGAGCAGCGGCAACGCATAGAACGCACGAAACGCAATTGAGTTCCCATCAATAATAATAAGCTTATCCATAAGTTCCACCCCAATTTTAGACATACTTCCTTCATCATAGCATACGAAATTAAAATAAAAAAACGGTTCCCTACATAAACATGTAAGGAAGCACGTTAGGATGGCCCGGTCTTCAAAAGGAGGATCTCCGTATGAGCCCTTTTTTCTCACCTGCGCGTAAAAAGGTCATTTTTTTCGATATGAACAATACCATCCTCGACCGCAGGCAATGCTTTGATTCCGCTTTTCAGGAGGTGATGCAAGATTTCACGGCTCGCTGGGACGCTGACGACATCAAAATGAGTGCACAAGAATCCTTGCTCAGCTATAAGTCGGAATGGAGCCGCCATCGCAAAACCCCCATTCGAAGTCCCATCTCCCCTGATGAATTACGCCATATTTGTTTAGTTCGGGCGCTGCAGCCTTATCCTATTAGTGTCAATACTGCATTCACAAGAGCTTTCTTCAATCAAGTTGAGGAACGGGAGGATCACTTTGTCGCCTTATTCCCTGGGGTGGAGGATACGTTAGAAGCGCTGTCTCGGCAGTACAAACTAGCGATTATTTCGAATGGGAATCGGAAGCGTCTGCAACGCAATTTGGAGAAAATGAAGTTATCGCCATGGTTTGATCAGGAACGGTTATTCACATCGGAGAATGACGGTCCGCGTAAGCCGCATCCCGCTATCTTTGAGGGAGCTATTAAAGCGATGAGCACCGTTCCCAGCCAAAGTGTAATGGTCGGAAATTCATGGCGAAATGATGTGGTGGGCGCCGCATCAACGGGAATGGACGCCGTGTGGATACATCCGGGGAATATCAAAAAAATTTCGGAGAGGCGCATCGGCAAACAGAAGGTCATTATCGTACGTTCTTTTAAACAGCTAATCTATACGTTCTGATGAAGAGATCCCGATCGGACTCTGGCTGCCGAGAGCCTGGAAACAGTAAATGCTGCCCTTATGCGCCTTGGCCTGCTTCTTCAATTGCGCTGCTGTTTGTGAAATGTGTTCGAGGGAAATGGGGGTTTCACAACTGCATATCACAAGTGATAATGAAAGCGTGACCCCCTCGCTTCTCACTTGGTTACCGCTGCGATCGAAGACATACTCCCATTCCACATCTTCATAGAACATGCGCACCCCCGACTCAAAGCGATTAATCATCTCCTGACATAACAGCTTTGGCGCCAACGTCGTCGAAATGGCGATGAAATCGTCGCCTCCCACATGCCCCACAAAATCGTTCGGCGTGCCATAAAAGGCAATCGCCTGCTGCATCACATCCGCGGTGTACTGAATGAGCTGATCCCCTTTTTGAAATCCAAATCGATCATTAAACCACTTGAAGTAATCCAGATCCGCGTAAATCACATGGAACGTTTCATTTTCCTTGATCCGCTTGTTCAATTCCCGATTTATTTGCAAATTACCAGGCAGTCCAGTCAGTGGATTCGCCACGCGCGCAGACTCCATGCGCACATTCGTGATGCTCTCCAAAATGGTTCGAATCGAAGCCGTTCCTGCCATTTTGCCATCGCTCGTTATAATGACCAAATCATACAGCTGGTTGATCGCGCGTGAAGTCGCCAAGAGGGATACTTGTTCAACGGCCACCTGCTCATCCACGATCAAAGGCGAAGCATCCATAACACTGTCAATGGTCCGGTTCCAGTACAGCGAATAGGCATATTGCCCCGCCAAATGCTGAAACAGCCGATCACGCATGACAAGCCCCTTCGGGCAATCGTCCTGCACAATAACGACGCCAACGGCTTCTTGATTTCTTTTAAAATAATCGGCAACTTCGGAGATCAATACTTTCGTATGAAAAATGCCCACAGGTGTTTTCAAGCCACCGATATGCCAAGTCATATTGCCTCCTTGTACGTTGCGATGCTGCCAAATAATCGTTCTAAGCGTATCCTGCACTTTGGCTGCTGTTAAGGCAGGCTTGCCCAGCAAATACCCTTGTGCATAATGAACCCCCATCTGCGTTAATTTGGCCAGCTCTTCAACCTGTTCAATGCCTTCGGCGATCAATGAAATATTCATTTTCTGCGCAAACGTCACGAACGTTTCGAGTATGTAGGCTTTTACCTTATTACGGTGAATGTTCTCGATGAGGGAGCGATCAATTTTGATAAAATCAGGCTGCAGCTCGGCAATGGCTTGCAAGGACGAATAACCCGCTCCAGCGTCATCAATCGCAATGCGATATCCCTGCATGCGGTAATGGGCCAATATTTTCTTGGCCAAGGTGAAATCCTCGATGGAACTTCGTTCTGTAATTTCGAAGACGACGTTGTTTGGGCGCAGTCCAAACTTCTGCAAAATCTCCAACGTTTTGCCTGGGACAAATCCGGGGTCTTCCAACACATGCGATGAAATATTAATAAACAATAATTGCTGCTCATGCTCGAGAATCGATCCTTGTATCGCTTTCTCTCGCGCTAGCTGCTCAAGTTTGTAGAGTTCCCCCTGCTGCTCCGCGAATTGAAACATCTCTAGCGGTGAGTGAAAGGGACTATGTTCTGGTCCGCGACTCAACGCCTCATAGCCCATCACGCCACCGTCGTGAAGGGAGATAATCGGTTGGTAAACAGCATGGATACGTTGTTCTCGTAATATGGTTTGGAACTGTTCGAATACGTCTGACTGTGTGCCCATGTCATCATCCCTTAGTTTAATATGCCTCTACTCTCAGTCTATCAGATCAAATGAGCGGCTTTATTATCCATATGTAAAATGTATGTAAAGAGTTTGACGAAAAAAGAGGGAATTGCACTTTTTGCTCGAAAAAATAAAGAGAGGAAAGTAAGGTGCGTACAGGCTGTACAAGCACAGAAAGGACATCCGATGGAACATCAAGTAAAAATCTTGGCGGTAGATGACCGCTATGAAAACTTGCTGGCACTTAATAGTATTTTAGCCTCTTCTTCCTATGATGTGATCTCGCTGCAATCGGGGGAGGAAGCATTGCGCTATTTATTAAAAGAGCCTGCCGACCATATCGCTGTCATTCTGATGGATGTACAAATGCCTGGTCTAAGCGGATTCGAAACGGTCGAGTTGATCAAGCAACGCAAAGCTTGTCAGGATATCCCGATCATTTTCTTAACTGCCCTGAGCACTTCCATCGAGCATGTGCTGCGCGGCTACCACGTAGGTTCCATCGACTATCTATTTAAGCCTGTCCATCCCAAAATGCTTCGCATGAAGGTCGATGGCTTCGTTAATATGCATTTGAACCATCAGAAACTTAAATATCAAAGCGAGCTTTTACATAAACGAACATTGGATCTTGAAGAAACAAATCGGAAACTAGCTGAAGCTGAGGAGAAGTTAATTCAACAAAATGTGTTGTTAGAAAATTGGGTGGAAGAACGAACTTCCGAGTTGGTGGACGCCCATGAGAAGTTAATGAACTCCCAGGAACATTTCAAGAAAATGTTTATCCTCTCCCCCTCCTTAATGGCCATTCGTCGTCTTCCTGATCTCACGTATATCGATGTGAATGAAAGTTGGAAACAGCATACGGGTTATGGTGACGAAGTTATCGGAACAACCCTGGATCTTTTGCGTGTAGATTTGAATAATGGAACCCAAACAGGGGATATTGTGCGCAATGAGAAAGTGCGATACGAAACGAAAAGCGGTGAGATTCGAACCGCCCTTCTCTCCACGGAAATTATTGATATCGAAGATGAAAGCTGTTTGCTCCAAGTAGCTGTGGATATAACGGAGAGTCTGCGATTCGAAACGGAAATGGCGCGCTTAGCGCAATTGAATCTGGTCGGAGAAATGGCCGCAGGGATTGCCCATGAGATACGTAATCCTATGACGACAATTCGCGGTTTCCTGCAGCTTTTTCGGGAAAATGACCGTCATATGCAAAAAGAATACATCCCTATCATGCTGGAGGAATTGGATAGAGCCAACGAGATTATTACCGAATATCTCTCGCTTGCTAAGAACAAACAGTCCTATCAGCGTCCTGAGAGCTTGAATCGGATTATTGAAAGTCTCATGCCGTTAATTCAGGCCGAGGCTGTCATGTCCGGCAAGCACGTGAATCCGCAATTCGGTCCTTGCCCGTTGATTCAGCTAGACGATAAGGAAATGCGCCAACTCATCCTGAATATGTGTATGAATGGGCTTGAAGCGATGCAAGCTGGCGGCACATTGACGATCAATACCTATCAAGAAGCCGAACATGTTGTTCTCCTCATTGCTGATCAAGGTACGGGCATTAAGGCCGAACACTTGGAGAAATTAGGGCGGCCCTTCTTCACGACGAAAGACGAAGGGACAGGTCTCGGCTTAGCCATTTGTTATAGTATTGCGGCAAGACACCAAGCTACGATCGAAGTACACTCTAGTCCGAACGGCACTACGTTCGTGATTCGTTTCCCGATTCGGTAGCACGTGCAGTTGCAGATGAACCAAAAAGGCAGCTCCACCATGTAGATGAACCTACAAGGAGGAACTGCCTTTTTACTTACACATTCAAGTCTTTACGTTTGCCTGTGACCATATAGATCACGCCTTCGCCAATATTCGTCGTATGATCCGCTACGCGCTCTAAGAAGTGCGCAACGAACAGCAAATGAGTCAGTTGACGATTACGGTTGTAATCCGTTCCCATCATCCCCATGATTTCTTGCATAATCGTGCTGTACAGTTTATCAACCCTATCATCTTTCTCAGCGAGAGATGCCGCTCTATGTACATCCCTCTCTGTATACGATAGAAGGCTCTCATGCAGCATTTCAATGGCGATTTCCGCCATTTGAGGAATGATTTCCAGTGGTTTGACGAGTTCCTCGCCAGAGAAACGAATCGTAATCTTCGCGATATCCACTGCGTGATCCGCGATTCGTTCCAAATCCGTTGCGATTTTCAGCGCTGTTCCGATAATCCGAAGATCGCTCGCCATCGGCTGCTGTAAGGCAATGAGTCGTAAGCACAACTCATCGATTGTCGTTAAATAATCATCAATCTGATCATCCTTAAGGATGACTTGCTGGGCCGTGTTTTCATCCAGCTTCGCCAATGATTCCACTGATTTATAAATTAATTCCTCTACGCTCTCTCCCATATTGCGCAGCTCTTGCTGTAGTAAGGCCAATGATTGATGAAATCCTGGTCTGGCGTCCATGCGTATCTCTCCTTCTATTGTTGTTAGCCGAAACGACCCGTAATGTAGTCTTCCGTGCGTTGATCGTTCGGGTTCGTGAAGATCTTATCGGTCTTATCTGTTTCTACCAAATAGCCGTTAAGAAAGAAGGAGGTCATATCCGAGATTCTCGCTGCCTGCTGCATGTTATGTGTCACGATGATGATCGTATACTTCTCTTTCAACGTTTGAGTCAATTCTTCCACTTTCAGCGTTGAGATCGGATCAAGGGCAGAGGTCGGTTCGTCCATAAGCAGAACATCTGGCTCAACAGCCAACAATCTAGCGATACATAAACGCTGTTGCTGCCCGCCTGACAGCCCCATGGCTGACTTGTGGAGGCGATCTTTAACTTCATCCCACAATGCTGCTTGCTTCAAACTGCGCTCTACAATTTCATCAAGCACAGCTTTTTTCTTCGTGCCATGAATCCGCGGTCCGTAGGCGATATTATCGTAGATGCTCATCGGGAACGGATTCGGGCGTTGGAACACCATACCGACGCGTTTGCGCAAGGAAACGACATCAGACTCTGTCCCATAAATGTTGTGACCATCAACAGCAACATTGCCTGTGATTCGCACGGAATCAATGAGATCATTCATCCGATTCAGCGTGCGAAGAAACGTTGATTTCCCGCAGCCTGAAGGGCCAATCAACGCAGCAATCGAGCCTGTTTCAATGTTTAAATCAATATCGTGAAGGGCGTGGTTTTCCCCATAGTACAAATTGAGTTTGTCTGCTTTGATTTTATACTTCGTCGCAATAGCCATGTGTTATTTCCCCCCGGAAAGTCTTTTTTGTAAGATTCGACTTGGTATCGAAACGAGCAGATTAAAGAGCAGTACGACAATCAGGAGCAGCGCTGCGCTTCCTTGGGCAATGCCCTTGGCATCTGGCACTAAGGATTCAGCGCCCACGTACCACAGATGAACGGATAACGTTTCACCCATGCGAAGCGGATTGAAGTCTGGGAAAAAGCGTGAAACGGAAAGTCCCGCCGTGTAAATCAAAATCGCGGATTCGCCTAACGCACGGCCGGCAATTAGCGTAATGCCTGTAATGAGGCTCGGTAAAGCAGCCGGAATCAGTACCTTGCGAATCGCTTGCCATTTCGTAGAGCCGAGCGCCAAGCTTGCTTCCCAGTAGGAGTCAGGTACGGTACGAATCGCTTCCTCCGTTACCCGGACCATGACGGGTAAATTCAGGAGCGCAACCGTCGCCGCGCCGCCAAGAATCGAAAATTTAAGCCCAAGCAAATTGGCGAATAAGAGAAATCCGAAAAGTCCGAAGACGATGGACGGTACCGAAGATAACGCCTCGACCGAGATTCTGACGAGGTCGGTAAACCCATTTTTTTGCGCATAAATCGCCAAGTAAATACCAGAAAATAAACCGATTGGAATCGAAATCACAAGAGATAATAAAAGGACATAGAAGGAGTTAAATAACTGCGGTCCTACGCCGCCGCCCGCTTTGATCTCTTCCGGCTTGCCGAAGATGAAATGCCAGGACAGATGGGGGATCCCATCCCCTAGAATCCGGATGAGAAACCAAGCGAGAATGCCAATAATGACAATACCTGATGTCCAGAAGTAGATGGTTGCAATGCGGTCTGTTGTTTTACTTGTCATTTCAGTTCACTCCTCTTAGCCACGATCCGAATGATGAGAATGAGCGATAACGAGATGACGAGCAACAGCAAAGCCATCATGTATAACGCATTGTTCCACGCCGATCCGTAGTTGGTATTTCCCATATCTTTAACGATTGCCGTTGTTAGGACGGTTGTTGAATCTAACAGTGATTTCGGCATTTGCGGTGAATTCCCGATGACCATGAATACCGCCATCGTTTCCCCAATGGCGCGGCCCATGCCGAGAATGATCCCAGTCAGAATCCCAGGTCTAGCCGCTGGCAGCAGCACGCGCCACATCGTTTGCCACCGTGTTGCCCCCAATGCTAGCGACGCTTCTTCCAATCTTCCGGGCAGCGAACGAATGGCATCCTCCGAGATTGAAAGAATCGTAGGCAGGATCATAATGGCCAAGATTATCGCCGCTGGCAAAATCCCATAGCCGATCCCGCCTGTCAACTTGCCGAGCGCGGGAACAATCACCGTCATCCCGATCAGACCGTAAACGACGGATGGAATGCCCACGAATAAATCAGTCGCGGGACGCATGATTTCACGCATCCATTTCGGCGCGATTTTCGCCATAAATAAAGCGCCGGACAAAGCTAATGGCACGGAGATCACGACAGCCACAAGTGTCATGAGCAGCGTACTGTACAGAAACGGAAAAGCTCCGAATTTATTTTGACCAGGCGTCCAGTCCGTCGAGAAGAAAAACTCCCATGGACTCACGTCCTGAAACGTCTTAATGCCTTGCATACCGACGAAAGCAATAATTGAAAAAATAATGGCTGATACAAGGGCAGCACTGCCGACGAAAATCCATCTCATGAGACGATCTTGTCGATGCTGATTTTGAGTCCATTTGGAGATGACAGGGCGACCTTCATCTGATTTGACACTGGCTAGTTGATCTATCATGGAATTCACTGCGTGATTCCCCCTTCTCTGCTGGTACACAAGAACTTACTACTATCATAGAATACGAATGTCATTGGATCGTAAATGAAATGTTAAGGGAATGTAAAAGTTTTGATTTTGTAAATGCGAAAAAGAGTGTCTGCATAGGGATGCAAACACTCTTGATGAGGTTGATCTTATTTTTTCAACAAGTCAGCTGGTAAGAACTTCAAATCACGAACTTGTTTGCCCTGGAATTCTTTGGTCGTGATGTAGTCAATGAATGCCTTCGTTGCATCTTTCGCTTCACCTTTGGTGTACATATGCTCAACACCGAACAATTTGTATGTGCCGTTTTTGATGTTTTCTTCGGAGTATGCTACGCCATCAATTTTCAGAGCTTTTAAAGTGTCATCGATGTATGGTGTATCTACATAACCAATAGAACCTGAACCTGATGGACCAGCAACCGCTGTTTTCACAGCACCGCTGTTTTCTTGCGTGATACCGTCTTTGGAGAACTCTTTGCCATCCAAAATGATTTGTTTCACAAGTGCACGGGATCCTGAGCTTTCTGGACGGTGAACAAGCACGATTTTGGCGTCATTTCCGCCGACTTCTTTCCAGTTTGTAATTTTACCAGTGAAAATATCTGTTGCTTGTTGTTTCGTTAAGTTGTCTACTTTTACATCTTTATTTACGATAAGCGCGAAAGGCGCGATCGCGACTTGGTGGTCAACAAGACCTTTATCTTTATACTCAGCCCCTGGCTCAATGTCGGAGTTTCCGATATCGGATGTACCGTCTGCTACGTTCTTGATTCCTGTTCCTGAACCGCCTGCTGTTACGTTAATCGTAACTTTCGGGTTCTTTTCCATAAACTCAGTTGCTGCTTGTTTAACCAAAGGAAGAAGTGCGCTTGATCCAGAAGCAGTAACCGTTCCACTTATTTCTTTCTTAGGAGCTTCACTTGCTTTCGCTGTTGCCGCCGCTGTTGCTGCTGCATCTTTCGTTTCTGTTTTCGTACCGCAAGCTACCAAAGACCCCATCATCAAAACCGCTGTAAGTGTTACTGTAATCCCTTTTCTCGACATGAACTTAAACATAGTTAGCATGTCCTCCTTTGAATTTATGATTATACTTTGGTTAAGTTCGATCCCCATCTCATGCGTGTGTCGAACGACCTTACTTCTACATCGTACCAACCGAATGTAAAATCCAAACCCGCGAAACGTTAACGTAATGTAAAACTTTTAATTTACAAATCGTTAACACAGTTCGACGCTTTAGTTAATAGAAGCCCCCTATATTAATAAGTAATTAGATAGAAAAATGTCTAAGCTTGTCTATACATAGGAGGGATTCATATGAATAAACTCAAATTGTCGAACTTAACAATGCGTACGAAGCTAGTCGTCAGCTTCAGCGGGGTTCTGCTTATTTTCTTAGCAGTCGCCTTGTTCAATCTGTACCAGGTGACACAAATCAAACAGCATATGACCGATCAGAACGATAAAGTAGATTTGAAAGTAATGGCGCTTGAGCTTAAAAACATGGTTCAAGAGATGAACATCATCGCATCGGGGCTCGAGATTTCCAAAAAGCCAGAATTTATCGATAAGTACAATAGTAAACGTACACCTTATAATGAGATGATTACGCGGATTGGGAATACGGCCAGTACCACGGATCAGCAGAAATGGCGCAGCCAGTTGATTCAAGCTTCCGTTGATTACATTAACAATTTCGATACCGCTGCGAAAATGGTTCAGGATACGGCTATGAAGCCTGCCGATTTGCAGATCAATCTGTTGTACTTATATAGCGAATCCCAAGAGCTGAAAGATCGTATCTTCGGTTTAGTTGATAAGTTTTACCTTACATATGCAGATGGGGCCGCTTCAGCCATTGCCTCGTCCACCAAAGCTTTAGATGATAGCCGCTCCATCATGCTCATCGCTTCTGCTGTCGTCTTTTTCCTTACCATGATCATTGCCTTTCTCATTATTACATCCTTCACACGTCCGATTTCCATCCTGCAAAAAGCTGTATCGCGCATCGCCGCTGGTGATCTGACACAGACGATTAACTCGACAGCCAAAGACGAGCTAGGTCAGTTAAGCAATAGCTTTGACGTCATGATTAGGCAAGTCAGCCATATGCTTGGCGCTACCAAAGTGATCGCATCCTCGTTGTCGGATCACTCCCATGAATTCCATCGCTTCTCCCAATTAACGGCTTCGGCAAATACGGATATTCTGAAAGCGATCCATGAAATTTCAACGGGCGCAGACGAGCAAGCAATGAAAACAGAGATCAGCTCCGTGTTAATTGCGGAATTGGAAGCGGAAATCCGTGGTATCCGTGCCTACACGAACGATATGAAACGAAGCAGCGATGAAGCGGCCGTCGGTGTGCAGCAAGGAACTGCTTCCGTCCAGGCACTCAAAGCCTCGTCTGCGCAGTCGCAGCTTCTACTGCAAAAGGTCGACACCGCTATGCAAACGCTGAACGCAAGCTCCAATCAGATCGGTTCCATCGTTCGTTCGATTACGGACATTTCCACGCAAACGAACGTGCTGGCCTTAAATGCAGCCATTGAAGCCGCAAGAGCGGGCGTTCATGGACGCGGGTTCTCTGTCATTGCCGATGAAGTTAGAGAACTATCCCTGCAAACGAATAGCTCTTCGAGAACAATCAGCGCGATTATCGGAAATTTGCAAGGTCAGATCGCTGAGCTTCAGCACTCCCTGGTAGACGCGCGCGAATCAGCGCAAACGCAAACAAGTCACGTGGAGGAAACGTTCGGTTCCTTCTATCGCATTGAGCAATCCACGTTGGGCATCCGTGAACAGATTGAGCAGATTCATCAGAAGATTGGGCAAGCCCAATCCAAGAACGATCGCCTGGTGGACTCTGTCCAGTTCGTAGCCGCCATCGCCCAAGAAACCGCTGCGGGGGTTGAAGAAGTGAACTCCACGAGCATCCAGCAGGATGCTTCCATCCACCGTATCGCCGAAGAATCGGACGATATTCTGGAGCTAGCGCAGCAGCTTTTTAAGGAGATAAGTAAATTTCAAATCGCGGAATCTTGGATTGAGATTGGATAATGAGAAAACCTCTATCGAGGCCATTCAAGGATGAGCGACCGCGTTTAGAGGTGGGTTTTATCGCCAAATAGAAAGACGTTTTCGATAAGCGAAAACTTATACTTTCTATTGTGGTCAAAAAGAGCCGAAGTCCCTTATAGGATTTCGGCTCTTCTTATTTGAAGTTTATTTGGCAATTTGATCGGTTGCCTTAATGTTACGGAGGACGCTCACTTCTACCCGACGGTTCTTCGCTCTGCCATCTGGCGTCGCATTGTCGGCAACTGGACGGTACTCGCCATATCCGACCGACGAGAAGGAAGCAGGATGAATGTTCACGTTGTTTAGCAATATTTTCATGAAATTGACGGCACGCTTCGCACTTAAATCCCAGTTCGTCTCGAAATCAGCGCGATGGATCGGAATATTATCCGTATGTCCAGCCACTTCCACCTGGTAGCCAGGATACTTGCCGAGCAACGTGGACATCGAAATGGCCAGGTTCTGCGACTCCGGCTTGATCGTTGCTGAACCCGAATCGAACAATGCGCGATCACTAATCGTGATGGTGAGCTTCTCGTTATCCAGCTTCGTCGTCAGCTGCTCACTCATATTGTTTTCTTTGATGAAGGCATCCATGCTCTTCTTCAATTCATTTAGATCCTTCTCTTCCTTCTCGAGCTTCGCAGCTAATTGGCTCTCTACCTTGCCCTCTTCTTTGGTAGGAGGATTCTGGTTCTTCTGGTTGTTTTTCGTTGAATTCGCTGCATCCTCAATCGGAATTAAGTTTGACATGGCGAAGGGCGCTTCGCCCCCGCTAAACGCGCTATTTAAAGAACGCATGATTTTATCATATTTCTTGGAATCCACCTGACTCGACGCGAACAAAATGATAAACAAGGCAAGAAGCAGTGTTAGGAGATCCGCATAAGGAATAAGCCAGGTTTCATCCATGTGTTCCTCATGTTCCTCATGCTTCTTCTTTTTACTCACGTGCGCCTCCCTCCTTCTCACCTTCTTCAAATTTCTCACGATCTTTATTCGCAACGAAGATCATCATTTTTTGCTTCACGGAATTGGCCGATACCCCAGATTGAATGGAGAGGAGGCCTTCCACAATCATCAGCTTAATTTCCACTTCTTTTTTGGACTTCGTCTTGAGCTTATTGGCAAAAGGGTGAAATACCACATACCCCAAGAAAATTCCGAACATTGTTGCAACGAAAGCTGCGGAAATCAAATGTCCTAACTTCTCAACTTCGCTCAAATTCCCAAGCGCTGCAATAAGACCTACAACGGCACCGAGAACCCCCAACGTCGGGGCATATGTTCCAGCTTGTGTGAAAATACTGGCATATTTCTTATGTCTCGTTTCCATCTCTGCAATGTCTTCCAACAGAACGTCGCGTACGAAATCAGGATCATTCCCATCAATAATGAGACGCATGCCGCTTTTCATAAAAGGATCCGAAAGCTCTTCCGCTTGCTTCTCCAAGGATAACAGCCCTTCACGTCTTGTAATAGAAACCCAGTCAACGAACTTTTCGATCAATTCTCTCTTGGGCATGAGCGCTTGCTCGGTAAAAATGATTTTGAGCAGCCCTGGAATTTTCTTGATCTCCTCCAGTGAAAACGCATTGAACAACGCTGCAGCCGTTCCACCAAAAATAATTAAAGCAGCCGCTGGGTTCAGCAAAGCCCCTAAACTAGCTCCTTTTAATACCATCCCGAATCCAATGGATACACCGGCCAAAACGACTCCAATGATCGTTGATTTTTCCATGTATAAGCACCCCGTATGCTCTCTATTTTTCCAATCTTTATGTAAACAACATCATTACCTGCCATCGAATATTCTACTATCCATCATAAGTTGAAATGAGCATAACTACAATCCCTTTCCGAAAAAAAGTAGGACTAAAGTCACGTATATCATGTAAAAAGTGTTCAAATTATGACGAAAATTGGTATATCGTTGTTCGTTTAAAATTACACCAAATAGGCGTAAATTCCTGCTTGATACGATCTTGTAGAACATATAGGGGAGACGTAGTAAAATTGGTATGTCTTGGTAGATATTAGGGGAACGATAGTACAGAATGACCAACGTTTGTTGATGAGGAGGAATGATGGCAGTGGAAAAACGGCCTTTTGGCTCTACAGGGCAGCAGTTTTCGATATTAAGCTTTGGTGCGCAGCGGATCGTCGATGAGCATAACTGCTCCGAAGAGGAAGCCATTCAGATTGTAAATCGTGCCATTGATGAAGGAATCACCTATTTTGATACGGCGCCGAGCTACTCTGCTGGGCAATCCGAAGAGCGCTTAGGCAAAGCCTTGGCCCTGCATAACCGCAGAAACGAGGTGTGGATTGCCACGAAGACGCATGATCGCACACGTGATGGTTCTATGCGGCTGCTCGAAGCGAGTCTTCAGCGTTTGGGGACGGATCATGTTGAGGAATGGCGCTTGCATAACGTTATGAAAATGGAAGAGCTCGATCAGTGTTTCGCCAAAGGGGGCGCTCTCGAGGCATTAATTGAGGCGAAAAACCAAGGCATGATCAAGCATATTTCGATCAGCGGTCATACGAATCCTAAAGTGCAGCTGGAAGCGATTGATCGCTATCCATTTGACAGCGCGCTTGTCGCTCTATCGGCGGCTGATCATTTGGTATACAGCTTTGCCCATGAATTTCTGCCGAAAGCGAATGAGAAAGGCATTGCCATCATTGGCATGAAAGTCATGGCACTCGGTAAATTAGCGCCTTGGTACGAGAAGGCGTTGAGATACACACTGTCACTGCCGATCTCAACGGCCATAGTTGGTATGGAGTCGATGGCGCAATTGGAGCAAAATTTGGCGATCGCCAAAAACTTTATGCCGATGACCGACTTGGAGCAGCTCGATTTCCTCAAGGAAATTATGCATCTGGCGAATCCAGATGTTCTTCGTTGGAAATCCACGGACTGGGTGTCTGGCGAGTGGTATGTGAGATAGCACAAACAGCCGCCCACACCACGTGGGGCGGCTGTTTGCATTGTTATTCTAGTTGGCGTACTTGTACGCCCTTATCACTGATCCGATTAAGCGCCTCTTTGCTCGTCAGGCGATCCGTGATGACATACTGAATGTCTGACCACCCAGCTACTTGCGTCAACGCTTGCGTACCGAATTTGCTATGATCGGCAAGCAGATAGGTTTCGTCTGCGATGGAGATCATTTTGCGCTTAATGAGCGCTTGCAGCTCATTCGATTCACTAATGCCTCGCTGGACATGGACCCCTTTGCAAGAAAGGAACAGCTTATGCGCGTGATACATATCGAGCGATCGCTCGGATAAAGGTCCTACATAGGATAGTGACTTCGGCGAAAGCAAACCGCCTGTCGAGATGACCTGTATCTTCTCCTTGGCACTTACCTCCAAGGCAACCTTCATCGAATTCGTGATAATGGTAATGGCCATATCGGGAATCATTTTCGCCATATACCAAGCCGTGGTGCTCGCGTCAAGAATGATGCGATCCCCTTCCCCAATATGTGAAACAGCTTGCTTCGCAATGCTGTTCTTAAAATCTGCATGCGCTGTTTCCCGCTCCAGGAAGGGCACTTCCGTCTGCGCTTCCTTCACACTGACAGCGCCGCCATGACTGCGCATTAGCTTGCCTTCACTTTCCAACCGATCCAAGTCACGACGAATCGTTTCTTCGGTCACTTGGCACAGCTCGCTTAGCTCAGTGACGCGCATGCTTCCTTTTTCATTTACTAATTGAACGATTCTCTGCCATCTCTCCGCTACAAGCATCGTTACCCCTCATTTCACCGTCTATAGGGAGGCCGCTGTGCAGAACCTGTCATACGCCGCCTGCCAGCCCGCGCCACCCGTTGGATGATACGTCTTGACTGGGAACGAATTCCGAATCAGCTTCCTGGCTTCGCGCAAATTCGCGATATACCCTAGTGCTATCCATTGTACTACAAGGTTTCCTAGCGCACTACCCTCAACAGGACCTGCCCATACCTCACGTCCTGTAGCATTGGAAGTGAATTGACACAGGAGCTCGTTCTGGATGCCGCCTCCGACGATGTGCAGGCCGCGGTACGACTTGCCCGTAAGCTGCTCCGTTCGCTCCAGAATAAAGCGATATTTCATCGCTAAACTCTCTAGGATACAACGTACAATTTCTCCGTCCGTTTCAGGAACAACCTGACCTGTGACACGGCAATAGTGCTGAATCTGCTTCGGCATATGCGCTGGATTCAAGAACATATCATCATCCGGATCGATGAAGAATTGGAACGGTTTCACAGATTCCGCTTGCTTCGCAAGCTCTGCGAAGCTGGCCGTTTTCCCTTCTTTTTCCCATGTGCGCTTGCATTCTTGAATGAGCCATAAGCCCATAATGTTCTTCAATAAGCGGTTGGTGCCGTAAACGCCGCCTTCATTCGTGAAATTCCAGTCTAACGCTTGCTCGGTGAGAACAGGATTATCGGTTTCGGAACCAAGCAATGACCATGTACCACAGCTCAGGAAGGCAAAATCATCGTCCAATGCAGGAACCGCAACGACAGCTGACGCTGTATCGTGCTCGCCAACGGCGATGACTGGAATGGATGGGACATCCAATTCCTCGCAAACAGATGGACTCAGTGCACCCACACGCGACCCTGATGCAACGGGCGGCAGGAAGATCGAAGCTGGGAGGCCCAGCTGCTCGATCAACTGTGTATCCCACGTTAAGCTGGTTGCATTGTACAACTGTGTCGTTGTCGCATTGGTATACTCACTGTGCTTCTCTCCCGTTAAGAAATAGCGCAGTAAATCTGGAATCATAAGAAATGTTGCGGCGCGATCAAGCAGCTCGGGATTGTTGTCTTTTAACGCATACAACTGAAAAATTGAATTGAATTGCAAAAACTGCAGCCCTGTTGCGGCATACAGCTTTTCACGACCTACTTCGCTGATCACTTTAGCCATGACGCCATCCGTATGATGATCCCGATAATGATATGGGTTCCCCAACAGCTCGCCATTGGCAGCCAGTAATCCGAAGTCGACTGCCCATGAATCAATGGCCAAGCTCTCAATTGCTGTGTAGCCCCGATGTTTCGTTTGTAAAATGCCTTGCTTCAGCTCATGAAGCAACCGCAAAATGTCCCAATGAAGGTGGTTGCCCACCCGCACTGGATCATTCGAAAAGCGGTGAATTTCCTCGATCGTGATACGGCCCGCTTCGGAATCAAGTCGTCCGACGATCGCTCTGCCGCTGCTTGCCCCCAAATCAAATGCCAGAACGGTCGATGATGAACTCACCAGCTCGCACCGCCCTTGCCGCGCGCATTGATTTTCTCGTCATAGCCGCTAGCCAAGTACGCTTTCATCGGATCAACCGGCACGCCCATTTCTTCACGAACGGCTTGAAGAAGCGGCGTTACATCAAACTCAAATGCTGAGCGTACAGCATCTTCAGCGCCAAGCACATCTTGATTCTCTTGCGCAGCTTTCACTTCTTCCAGGTTGATTAGCAGTGCTTTCGCGTATTGTGTTTGAACGTT
Source organism: Paenibacillus sp. MBLB1832 (assembly GCF_032271945.1). Classification (NCBI taxonomy): domain Bacteria; kingdom Bacillati; phylum Bacillota; class Bacilli; order Caryophanales; family Paenibacillaceae; genus Paenibacillus; species Paenibacillus roseipurpureus. The sequence continues at coordinate 4,364,316 of NZ_CP130319.1, forward strand.
AAGAACGGAACGCAGCATCGCTGGAATTTTACGCTCGATGTTATGACTTTGGTCAATCATATAAGCAATATTGTCAGCTGCTTTACGAATCAATGAATTCTTATCATTCGCTGCATCAATGATTTGATAGAAAATCAGGAACAATTCATAAGGATTCACAGATCCAACGATCAAATCATCATCCCCATATTTACGGGAGTTGAAATGGAAGCCGCCTAGTTTATTCTCATCCAACAAATACGTTACGATGTGCTCGATGTTCGTTCCTTGCGGGTGATGACCTGTGTCTACAAGCACTTCAGCTTGCGGGCCCAATTTGTTGGCCAAATTGAACGCCATGCCCCAGTCAGCTAAATCCGTGTGATAGAACGCTGGCTCATAGAACTTATACTCGATGAGCATGCGCATATTTGGCGTCATTGCGTTATACATTTCTTTGAGCGCCTCGTACATCCACGCTTTACGCGCTCGGATATCGACTTGACCTGGATAGTTGGAACCGTCTGCGAACCACAGGCTCAATACATCCGAGCCAACTGTTTTGGCGATGTCCACACACTCCAGCAAGTGATCCGTCGCTTTACGACGAATGGCCGCATTGGAGTTCGTTACACTTCCGAAAATGTAATCATCCTCTTGGAACAGGTTCGGGTTCACCGCACCAATAGAAACGCCCAAGTCAGTCGCATGCTGCTTCAGCTTCGCATAGTCATCGACTTTGTCCCATGGAATGTGGACCGCAACCGACGGGCATACACCCGTCAGCTTATGAACTTGCGCCGCATCTTCGAATTTCTCAAAAGGATTACGCGGGACGCCTGTTTGTTTGTACACTTTGAAGCGTGTTCCTGAGTCTCCGTATCCCCATGAAGGCGTCTCAACTCTAAGAGCTTTTAATTTCGCTTTAACAGCTGATAGATCGATCCCTCTCAGGGCTTGCTGTTCTTCAAATAATGCGTAGGCTTTATCGCTCATTGTTTGGTTGCCTCCTAAGGGTGAATTAGCGTGTGAAAGCAGCAGGTACGCCGCCATCAACAGTTAACATACAGCCAGTCGTTTTGGCTGCTTTGGATGATGAGAAGTATACAATTGCTTCTGCAACGTCTTTCGGGAAAATGTTCACGAGCAACGTTGTTCTCTTACGATAGTGCTCTTCCAATTGGTCCGGTTCAATGCCGTAAGCAGCTGCGCGCTCATTGCGCCAGTTGGAGTTCCAAATCGCGGAACCTTGCAGAATCGCATCTGGCAATACGGAGTTCACGCGAATGCCATACTCGCCGCCTTCTGCAGCAATACAACGTGCCAAGTGAATCTCAGCCGCTTTAGCTGTGGAGTAAGCAGACGCATTTTTACCTGCGAACACGGAGTTCTTGGAGCCTACGAATACCATGCTGCCGCCAATGCTTTGCTTTTTCATAATTTTAAACGCTTCTCTTGCAACAAGGAAGTACCCCGTGCTAAGCACGTTCATGTTAAGGTTCCATTCTTTCAAGGATGTCTCATCGAAAGGACTCGACGTCGCAAGACCCGCGTTATTCACGATGATGTCGATACCGCCGTAGCCAAGAATGGACTCCCGGAACGCTGCGTCTACTTCTTCTTCCTTTGTTACGTCCATGCGAACTGCAATTGCTCTGTTTTCGCCATATTGCTCATTCAGTTCAGTTGCAAGCTTCTGTGCGCCTTCCAAATTCAAGTCAGCCAGCACAACGTGCGCGCCGTCTTTGAGGAATTGGCGAGCTGTTACGCTTCCGATTCCGCCAGCACCGCCAGTAATGAATGCAATTTGACGGGAGAATTCAGCTTCTGCAGGAGCAAGTGTTAATTTATAAAGTTCAAGAGGCCAGTACTCAACATTAAAAGATTCATTTTCGCTAAGGGATACGAACGTGCCGAGCGCTGTAGCGCCTCTCATAACGGAAATCGCACGATGGTAGAGCGCTCCGCTTACTTGCGCCATGGCCCAGCTTTTGCCTGTGTTGATCATCCCGATACCAGGAATCAGAATAACACGCGGAGCTGCTTCATTGATCACGTCGCCTTCATTTTTGTTACGGTCAAAATAGGCCCTGTACTCTTCTTTATACGCTTCGATGCCAGCAACTAATGCTGCTGTTAAGGAAGCTGCGTCACCATTGTTCGGATTCCAGTCGATATATAGAGGCTTCATTTTCGTATGAACAAGGTGATCTGGGCAAGCTGCTCCAACTTGGGAAAGCGTTGCTGCATCACGGCTGTTCACGAATTGAAGCACATCATCCGCGCTATCTGTTGTCAAAATCATTTTCTTCTCGTTGCTTACCGCACCGCGTACGATTGGCAAAACTTGAGCTAGAAGCTCGTTGCGTGCTTCCACGCTAAGTGTTTCATATTTGGAACCGCCATACAAGTTCGATTCGTTCACGCGAGCCTCGATGAAGCTTGCTGCTTCATTAATGATAGCAATGGTTTTGAGATAGCTCTCTTCGGACGTTTCGCCCCATGTAACAAGACCGTGTTTCTCCATAAGAACAAGCTCGGCCTTCGGATTGTTACGAACGCCATCTGCAATCATTTTGGAAAGTGTAAAGCCAGGACGCACATAAGGTACCCATACGAAACGGTCGCCATAAATTTCTTTCGCCAGCTCACGTCCGTTGTGTGCGCAGCAGAGGGAAATAATTGCATCAGGATGCGTGTGATCCACATTTTTGAAAGGTAAAAAGGCATGTAAAAGTGTCTCAATGGAAGCACGCGGATGTTTGCTGTCGATCATGCAATTCGCCAGATAAGCAACCATTTCTTCGTCAGACATTTCGTCACGCTCGATCAATGGACGAATATCTTCCATGCGCAGGCCTGTGAAATTCTTTGCTTTCATTGTGCCAAGGTCAGATCCGCTGCCTTTCACCCACATCACTTCCACATCGCGACCGCGGAAATCTTTCTCGATCGTTTTGTAAGACGTGTTGCCGCCGCCCCAGTTACAAACAGCGCGATCCGTTCCGAGCAAGTTAGAACGATACACAATTTCTTCTACACCTTTTGATAGTGCATTCGCTTTTGACGCTTCCCATAAATTCGCAACCATTTTGTAGCCCTCCTAATATAGGGATCTTTGAGCGAAGATCAAAGTCTCACCGCTTTACTCCCTATGTTTGTTTTTGATGGTTTCATCATATCATGTCTTTGTTTATTTTTGAATAATTATTTTTATGTTTGTTTTATTGGGCGATTATACTGAATTCTGAACGAAAAAGGACGCCACCGCGGTCCATCGACCTGTGAAGCGTCCTTTTTATATATCATCATCAAAATGCCATTTATCTGTATGTATGCCCGAATCTTCGTATTTATCTTCGTTTAGCTCTCCCGCGTAGTCGCCATGCTCGTCCTCTGAGACATTCTGCAGGTCCAACGCGTTAATCGTGATCACAGTATATGCATGCCGGGCCACTAACTGATCAGCTTGCAGTTTCATGAATTTCGGAGAACCTTCCGTCTCTTCATCATAGACAAGCAAGATGCCATCCGAGTTCCGCAGCACAAATTTATCGCGTTCTTTAAATTGCCATGGGCCCTCATATTTCGTCTTCGTCACACTGTTCACATAGTTCGCACGCTGTATGACACTGGCATAGCTGCTCTTTTTATCGTCGCTCCATTTCTCTTCCTGTTCGAGGAAAGGCGTTATGACCGCAAGCTTCAGATCAGGATATAACTTTTCTCTCAGCTCCAGAACAGCTTCTGCCGCCCATAGCTCCACACCCCATTGCCCGCTGACAACTACCCATTCGAGACCCTCTTCCAGCAAAGGCGTGAGCCGCTTTTGAATCGCTTTTTTGATAATCGCAATACCTGGATGCTTCATCGAAAAAATGCCCAACTCCGAAGCCTTATAGCCTGTTATTAATATGCGCTTCAACCACACTCACCTCCTATGCCAGTAATCCATCCTATCAGGTTAGCATAGTTAGAAGGATTAAGAAAGAAGAGGCGTTGGAACTTGACGGATCTCGTCATTCGTGAGGATGGCAGACATCGCCATACGTTCCGAGGCATTACGACTACAGCGGATGGACATAATTGAAAGCATTAAACGTGAACGCGTGAAATAATGGGTAAAAAGACGACTGAACGCGTTCAGTCGTCTTTCTTATTTCTCAATACCTCAACCAGCCACGGATACGCCTGACTCCCATTCACCTCATGTACGCCATCATAGAGATGAACGCCCACTTGGTCCCCTTCGCCTGCCTCCTCATAGATGCGCCGCACCTGCGAAACAGCTTCCTCTGCCGTTGCGATCGGGAAGATCGGATCTTGTTTGCCCGATGCGATAAACAGAGGACGAGGAGCCAGCAATCCGATCAAGTCAGGCAGCTCTGCAAAGCCGAGCACACCTGGTACATAATTATCGATGCAATGACGAACCGCCATAATGCTGCCTTTGAACGTATTGGCAAAAGCGCACAAGACCGTCGCCTTTATCCGCGCGTCAAGTGCCGACGAGTATGTCGCAAGCAGTCCGCCTCCCGAAAAGCCGAAGCAGCCGATACGGCTTGCATCTACATCTTCACGACCCGCTAGATAATCCAACGCAAGTCGAGCTTCTTGGACTCGAACACCTGCCAAGGAAATACCATACAGCATGAAATGGGATGCCAGGGTCTGGCAAGAGTTGTTTCCAACCTGACCATTTTGCCGATCCGCTTCCAATCTTCGATCACCGAAGCCCAGAACTTCAGGCACCATAACAACAAATCCTTGTCGCACCAGCTCCAGTGCATAGTTCCCATGGAGATCATACGGCCTCACATGCTCTGTACCGTCTGCGTTCAAACCGACAATCTGTCTGCTGCCATAGCCATGCCCATGCAGAGCTAGTACAGCAGCAGACTTCCCTGCCTTTCCCTTCGGCAGAAGGACATAGGCGGGAACGCGCATCCCCATCAGCGTACCGAATTCAATGCGTTCGCGAACGTGGTCTTCGAGCTCCACCCGTTCCAGAAGGACGGGGCGCAATTCGTCACCCGTCAGCGGAACCTCTAACGACCGGGCAAGCTCCATCCTCATCTGCTCCTGGGTCAGTTCTGCCCAATCCTTACGCTGTCGCGCCCGTTTCTCTTCATACAACTGATAGAGCGCCTCCATACTAGCATCTGGATGCCACATCGCGTTCCCTCGTTTCACCTTAGAACTTCACTAGTTTATCCACCGCAACAGGCTGGCCTGTACGAAGCGAGATATTGCCCGCAATGCCCGTCAGAATAGACATAGCGCCATCGACATGCGAAGCTGCGCGATTGAAACGATCATCCGACGGTTTATCGAAAATATCTTTCAACAACACAGGATCTCCGCCTCCGTGACCGCCAACGCCTTCTTCAATTTCTACCTCATACGGCGCTGCGAACATCGGGAAAACTTTGATCGATTTATGCTTCAACGCACCCTCATCCGCCTTATCTCCGCCTGAGTTCACATAGGATTTCTCAACAACACGCATTTCGATGCGGCCTTTAGAGCCATTGATATGCACGTTGAAGCCTTCCCAAGGCAAATATGCGTTCAACGAGTAGGTCATAATCGCTTTATTTTTATAACGGACCATCACGCCCATTGTATCCTCGATACTAATTCCATCACCAAATACGCTCTGATCGCGCTGATACCCATCTTCATGCTCCGCATCCAAGTAAAGACCTTTGAGATGCTCATTCGTATCCAAATGCAACGCGAACGGATCTTCCTTCGCATAGGCATTGCCTGTTGCCCGTTGGTAAAACTTCGTTTCACCGCGCTTCTCCGCGTTCGCTTTCCCGTAGAACATTAGGTCTCCCATGGCAAAAACCGTATCAGGCTGCGTCCCTAACCAGAAATTGACAAGATCGAAATGGTGAGTCGACTTGTGAACGAGCAAACCGCCGCCATTGCGCTTATCACGGTGCCATCTGCGGAAATAATCCGCACCGTGCTCCGTATTCAGCAGCCATTCAAAATGAACGGAATGCACATCGCCGATCGTACCATCCATAATGAGCTCGCGCACTTTGGTGTTATGCGGGGCATACCGATAGTTAAACGTCACACGCAGCTGGCGCCCTGTCCGTTTGATCGCATCGAGAATTTCCTGGCATTTCTCCTCATCCACCGTCATCGGCTTCTCGGAAATAACGTCACAACCTAGCTCCATCGCCTTAATAATGTACGTATGATGCGTGCGGTCGACCGTTGTCACGATGACATAATCCGGCTTCTCCACACGAATCATTTCCTCGAATTGGTCCGCTTTATAGGTTGGAACAGCATGATATTCATATTTTCCAGCAAGCAAGTTATTCGTAAAGTTCATCCGTGTTTGATTACTATCGCAAATCGCCACAAGCTCTGACGTCTCTTGAAAATCTTTGACCATGGCGCCGTAGAAAAATTCAGCCCGTCCCCCGGTTCCTACAAGTGCATAACGTGTTTTGGCTTTCATTGAATGAATCCCCTTTCGTAATGGCATGCTCCTTAACGCTTACTGCAAGATTAATACAATATTTGTTGTGTTTCTAATCAAATATTACTTAATACCTTTATTTCCTTGCATATCTTGCTGTAAAATGAAAGGAGCATACCAACAGATGAGGTGCCTGCCATGTTTTACCAAATTGAACGGATTCGCAGGGAGTATAAATTCTCCATGCCAGTCAACCATTTTCATGACACGTATGAAATTTACTATTTACTTAATGGAAAACGTTACTATTTCATCCAGGATCGTTCCTATTTCATGCAAGAAGGCGATCTCGTTTTTATTGATAAAAATAAACTGCACAAAACGCTGGACGCGAACGCGCTGCCGCATGAACGAATTCTCGTTAGTTTCGACGACAGCTGGGTCCACACAATGGGTAAAGATACCCATGAGATTGCACTCGCTCCATTCAGACAGAAGCAGCATATTTTCACATTGTTGGGTGCGAATCGGACACTCATCGAGAACTTGCTCTTCAGCATGCTGCGCGAGCAGTCGCAGGCACTGCCTGGGTGGGAGCTCAACAGCAAAGCGCTGCTCACACAATTGCTCGTTGCCTGCACACGGCTGATGGAGCAGATGAATCCCGTGGACGAGCATGAGCATCCGCAGGCGCATAATCCCAAAATTTTCGAAATCGCGTCCTACATCAACGAGCATTTCCATGAGCGTCTGAATTTAGCGTCCATCTCAGACAAATTTCATATAAGTCCTAGTTACTTCTGCCGCTCTTTCAAGGAAACAACTGGCTTCTCCTTTGTTGAATACTTGAACAATATTCGAATCCGTGAAGCGCAGCGGCTGCTTCGGGAAACGAAGCTGAAGGTCATTCATATTGCTGAGCAAGCGGGCTTCGATAGCGTTGCTCATTTCGGCCGCGTATTCAAACAAGTTACGTCGCAAACTCCGCTGGAATGCCGGAAGCTGACGCATCTGGGCTTGTCATCATTTTCCGATACTCCGTAGGTGTCAGGCTCTTAAGCGCTTTGAACGTTTTGATGAAATAACTCGGACTTTCAAATCCGACCTTGTTCGCCGATGTTGTCTACTACGACAGGTTTGATCCGCTTAAAATGCATAATTACTATAAGCTCGCTTCACCTTGTAAAGGATGATCCGCGCGGCTTGCACCTGCTGAAAGGTGATTTTTCATCATTTTAGAGAGTTCCTAGCCGGAAATGTCATCCGAAGTGATGATTTTCATCACTATATTGTATTGGAAACACGGGGTCCGGGGTTGGGAATGAGGGAACCGTAAATATTGCAAAAAAGTCTGTCCTCCCGAGAGATCTCGGTGAAGACAGACTTTTTATGCTTACGTGATTAAAAACCGAAGTATTGCTTCGCATTGTTATAGGAAATGCATTGAACCAGCTGCTTGAGCAGCTGCTCGTCGTTCGGGAACTCGCCCGCTTCAACCCATTCGCCGATCAAGTTACACAGAATGCGGCGGAAGTAGTCGTGACGCGTGTAGGACAAGAAGCTGCGGGAATCCGTCAGCATGCCAACGAAACGACCTAGCAAACCAAAGTTACCCAATGACTTCATTTGGGAAACCATGCCGTCGCGCGTATCGTTGAACCACCATGCTGCGCCCAACTGGATTTTGCCTGGAATGCCGTCGCCTTGGAAGCTGCCCATCAAGGATGCAAGGATTTCATTGTCGCGCGCATTCAAGGAATACAGAATCGTTCTAGGCAGCGAATCCGCCACAGCTAATGACGACAATAAACCTGTCAAAGCAGCGGCAACAGGGCTGTCTCCGATGGAGTCAAAACCTGTATCAGGGCCGAGCTTCGCGAACGCTTGTCCATTGTTGTTCCGGGACGCATTGATATGGTACTGCATTGCCCAATCCAGCTTCTTATAAATGCCGCCAAGGAAGAGCAGCGTGTACGCTTTGTACTTCTTCTCGTCTTCCAGGCTAACAGGCTGACCAGCAAGTCCAGCCGCGAAAATCGCGTCAACTTCCTCTTTGGTCGCTACTGCATATGGCACGTAGTCCAATGCGTGGTCAGACACTTTACAGCCAACGGAATCGAAGAACACCGCGCGGCTCTCGAGTCCTGCTAGCAAGTCATCATAGGTGCGGATCGGTGTACCTACTGCTTTTTCTAATGCAGCAATCCACGGCAGGAACGTCGCGCGATTGATTTCTAACGCCTTATCTGGGCGGTAAGAAGGCAACACTTGCGTCGTGAAATCAGCAATCTCTTTGATCTTGATGTGGTATTCCAAGGAATCCACAGGATCATCCGTTGTACAGATCACGGTAACCTTCGAATTCGTAATCAGGTCTCTGGCACGCGAATTCCCTTCCGCCAGCTTCGCATTTACTTTTTCCCAAATCGCAGGCGCATTCTGTTCATTGATGATGTCGTGAACGCCAAAATACGTTTGCAACTCCATATGTGACCAATGGTAGAGCGGATTGCCGATCGCCATTGGAAGTGTTGAAGCCCAAGCTACAAAGCGGTCATAGTCGCTTGCTCCGCCCGTAACTTTGGATTCGTCAACACCATTCGCACGCATCATCCGCCATTTGTAGTGGTCCCCGTACAACCAAGCTTCTGTAATGTTGGCGAACTGCTTATTCTCATAGATTTCCTTCGGACTTAGATGGCAGTGATAGTCAATAATCGGCAATTCTTTCGCATATTCATGAAATAAATGAACAGCAGTTTCATTCGTTAATAAGAAATTCTCATCTAAAAACGGTTTCATGATTCGATTTCCACCCTTCTCAAGCTGAATGATCTGCCCTATATTTTAGCAAAAGAAAGGGATGGAATCTTGCGATTTCGTGCTTTTATTTCTTGAAATATGCATATCTTGACCTTCTACTCCGAAGGCATCGCCCGGTCCTTGTGATCTCCCACATCGATATGTGTCTCAATTTCTTCAGGAATCGTTTCTGTAACGCCTTGCACATGCCGCGGCTTATAGTTAATGACATCGGAGGACGAGATGCTCACATACACACGCCCATCTAAGGCCCGTGCCCGGATTAAGATGGGCTGGTTATAATCGTTGCGAAAACTGAAATCAGGTCCGCCCCAATTGACTGTGGCATCCCTTCCATGTGGAACATATGGCACAGATCGGCTGTGCGAATAACGTTCGATGATCGTTAATCCCGCACGATCCACTGCGTTGAATAACGTCGAGGATATTTGGCATATCCCGCCGCCAATTCCCTCGGAGAACTCTCCCCTGACAATGATTTTGGCTGGCAAATAGCCTCGACTTGGTGTACGAACACCGACTACACGATTGAACGAGAACGTTTCATTCGGCTGTACGACATAATTGTTGATCGCTTGAGAAGCTAACTTGAGATTTGTGAAGCGGTGATGATTGCGAGAATTGAAATAGGTCACATAATAGCCGATAGGACGTACACGAATACTGGCAAGAAGTTCACTGTCTACCTTGGGATAGATGAATTGCACGGGCAGCTCCATCTTCAACGGTCCCTCATCATAAAAGCGGCTATAAAACTGTTCTCGAAATGCTCGCCGATTGAGGCGAATTCCCGACATTTCCTTCACGATGCCACCGCTGTCATTAATCGTCGCGTTAACCGGTTTTCGATAGATCGCTTTCTCCATCTGCTCCGTTAAGCGAGTTAGTTTCTGATCATCGACTAAGGGCACATCCAGCAGTGGGATCGCGTACGGCTCCCGCTGAATCTCGGCCACTCGCCCCCCGTTCGAATCATCTGTTAGTACGAAGGGCACCCCCTTCGGCTGGGCTAGCAAGAGTAAACCCAACAACCATTCATAGCGCATAAACGCAATTCACCTCCTCCCCTAGTGTAAACAATTGTCAAATTTCCATTCAGTGTTAGTGTGGATATACCGGTTGAAATTCCGTGCCGCAAGGACCGCCATCTGGATTGATGGCTAGATCTACAGGCTCGCCATTACGCCTAAATAAGGGGCGGTAGTATTGGTTAATTTGCGTGGCTGAAGCATTCGCATAATGACAGATGAATGCGCGGCGGAAGCGATCCCTCGTTTTATTTCGGTACGATCCATGAATGAGATTGCCGTTAAAAAAGAGCACATCGCCCCGATCCATGCGGATCGGCAGCACGCCTTCCTCCTTCGGCGGCTTCACATAATGCGTCGTGAACGATTCCTTCGCATCTGCCATTTCAGGGCACACGAGCGCATAATCATTCGTTTTCGGGACGACGAGCAAACCGCCATTCTCCTCATCGGCCGCATCGATAGCCGTCCACGCCGCAATACAATTGCCTGGCTCTACCTGCAAGTAGAAATTATCTTGATGCAGCGCTTGCCCACGCGAGCCTGGCGGTTTAAAGTAAAACATGCTTTGCGCAGCAATCGGCTCTTCCTCATACAAATCTGCTAAAACGTCAAGGACAGGCGCATGCAGCATGTACGATTTCGCTGTCTCATTGAAACGATGCGGATGCATGACACGCGGATAGCGCTTTAGCGGGTCCTCTTCACCTGCGTGAAGATCAGGCTCGAAATAACCAGGAATCTGTTGCTGACTAATCGCTTCGAACGTTTCATCCAAGGTGGCAAGATCCTCTTCACTAAACAATCCTTTCACCACAAGATACCCTTCCCTTGCAAAAAATTTCTTCTGCTCTTCCGATAAGAATTGACGATTCGATTCTGTCATAGTATTCATTCCTTTCGATATTGGCTTTCACAACGATCTTAGCTTTAGCATACGGAATTCAGCCTTACCAAAGAAGTAAGCATCGTGCTAATGACTCCTACAATCCTGCTATCATTCTGGTATAATTGTCAGAATAACTGCTCTTAGGAAAGAAGGCGAAGACTTCTTGCAATTCGATGAATTTCACTTATTGGCAGGGCATTTTACAGAAACCGATACCTATGTGACGAAACGCCCGCAAGGCCGTGAGGATTGGCTGCTCACCTACACACTAGGAGGGGAAGGCTTCTTTCGCTCTTTAGACCAAACACACAACTGCCGAGAAGGCGATTTCGCTTTGGTTCGTCCTCACGCTCAGCAGCACTATGGAACCGCACCTGGAGCGATTTGGCAATTCGTCTGGATCCACTTCCCTGACAGTTTGACGGAAACGAGTCTGCTTCCCGACCAACCTGTTCTGCATATGTCGATCGAAAATGACTCCCTGCGCGAGCGTGTTCATCATGCGTTCATGCGTATATTGGCCGATTCTCGGGAGCGCAGCGATTACTGGATGGAGCTATGCATCGCTTCAGTGCGAGAGCTGCTTCTGCTCCTTGCACAGAAATCCGCACGTAAGATCGATGCGCGTATTGAAGAGGTTCAGTACTTGCTATCCAAGATGATGCGGCAGCCGATACGGATCGATGAATTGGCCAAAGCGGTTGGGCTTTCCCCCTCGCGGTTATCCCATCTTTTTAAGGAAAGTACAGGACTATCCATTATTGACTCGTTGAATCGCATGCGCATCCAGCAAGCTGTTCTTCTGCTTCAGGATTCGGTGCGCAGCGCCTCTGAAGTGTGCTATGATGTCGGCTTTCAGAACTATAATCATTTCTCCAATCAGTTCCGGAAATGGTACGGAGAATCCCCAAGTACATTCAAAAAAACGCGACGGTAAAATTTATTTGACAGTCGGCTGACGGCAGGATAAACTGCAAGCAAGATGAGTATAGGAGGCATGGTAAGATGGGTTTCGAAAGCAATCTCGAGAAATACGCAGAGTTAACGGTACGTGTAGCTTTAAACGTCCAAACAGGACAAACCGTCTGGATTAACGCACCGATTCATCACCCTGAATTCGTGCGTCTCATTACGCGCAAAGCTTATGAAGCTGGCGCCAAACATGTACATATTGAATGGCAGGATGAAATTTGCACACAAATTCGCTATACACACGCGCCTGATGAGGCATTTCATGAGTATCCGACTTGGCGTGCACAGGCTTTAACCGAATTAGCTGAGAACAACGGCGCATACCTATGGATCGACGCAGATAACCCAGAGCTGTTGAAGGACGTAGATCCCACTCGAATTGCTAATAATGGCAAAGCGGCAGGGCCTAAGCTCGTGAAATGGCGCGAATATATGTCCTCCTACAAAATGACCTGGTCGATCATCGCCGCACCTTCGCTCGCATGGGCTCAGAAAGTGTTTCCTGATCTGGAAGACAGAGCCGCCGTTCTTGCCCTATGGGATGCCATCTTCGAAGCGACTCGCGTCGATCAAGAGGATCCTGTCCAAACCTGGCAGGGGCACAATGCCACCCTTCGGAGTAAGCGCGAGCAATTAAATGACAAGCAATTTCATAAAATTCATTACCGCGCGCCAGGCACCGCACTTACCGTCGAACTGCCGCCGAATCATATCTGGCGCGGAGGTTCTGCTACGAACGAAACAGGCGGATTCGATTTCAACCCGAACATTCCGACGGAAGAAGTGTTCATCTCGCCGCTTCGTCTTGGGACGAACGGCACGGTTTGCAGCACGAAGCCACTGAGCTATCAGGGCAATCTCATCAACAACTTCTCCCTTACATTTGAGCAAGGTCGCGTGACGCACTATACAGCAGAGCAAGGCTTTGAATCCCTGCAAGCGATGATCGAAATGGATGAAGGCGCACATTTCCTTGGCGAAATCGCGTTGGTGCCGCATGTATCTCCGATTTCGAACACGAATTTGATCTTTTTCAACACGCTTTATGATGAAAATGCATCCAACCATCTGGCACTCGGCCGAGCTTTCCCGACTTGTATCGAGGATGGGACGAAGATGTCCAAAGAAGAGCAGCTGCAAGCTGGTCTGAATGACAGTCTCATTCACGTCGATTTCATGATCGGCTCCGCCGAGATGGATATTGACGGGGAACACGCTGATGGCACAATCGAACCGATCTTCCGTAAGGGAAGCTGGGCGTTTTAGAAACATAAAGGCTCGGAGGACAGTTGGTTAACTGCCTTCCGAGCCTTTGATTTATTTTTTATCCGTGTCTGTTTCAATTAAACGATGCTGATACCACTTGTCCCCGCGGAACCTCAGCAGGAAGACCAATCCTCTTACGCCCCATTCAATGTTCATCGCTAACCACACGCCAATAATGCCGAAACCGAACACAATACCTAGCACATAACCAAGCACTACACGAAACAACCACATCGAAAGCATGGACGTCATGGACGTGAATTTGGAATCTCCTGCGGCTCTTAGCGCTGCTGGCAAAAGAAAGCTGAATGGCCACAATGGAATTTGAGCAATGGCGTTGATGAGGGTGACGATGAACAGATCGTGCAAAATATCCGCTGGGGGATGAAATAAGCTGACAATCGGATGAAATAAAGGCAATAAGATGAGCGCCATGAGTACAAAAGTAAACGAGGAAAGCGCGAGAAACGACTTCGCGAATTTCCGGGCATCTTGAATGTTCCTGCCGCCAATACACTGGCCGATTACTGTGACCATTGTCAGAGACAGCGCAGCAGACGGAATCTGAAAGACGCTTGCCAACGAGCCGCCAATCGCATTCGTTGCCAAAGCGTGCGTCCCTAGACTAACGATAAATACTTGAGTGAGCAGCTTTCCGCCATTGAAGAATAGCTGTTCTGCAGCAAACGGCAGCCCAATAAAACTTATTTTTCGAATCATGGCTATATTCATGTGCAGCATATCTCTCAGTCGTAATTGGAAATTCGTATCCCATTTCAACAGGTATAGAAGTGCAATGACAGCTGCCCCATATCTCGAAATATTCATGGCAATCGTTAAACCATGTACGCCCATATGCAAAAAGTTAACACAAATAACATTCAATACGACGTAGGATAAGTTCATAATCAAAGAAAGCTTTAATGACGCTCGGGATTTTCCTATTCCTCGTAATGCACCGCAAACAGCCTCCACAATGGCAATTCCTACGTAAGACAAGCAGCTTCCAATCAGGTACGTTTTGGCATTCGCAAATACATCTTGTTCTGCATTTCCGAACAAGAGCGATAGGGCTGAATGATGAAACACTAGAATCGTAAGGCTCAAACCAAGCGCTATCAAGGAGACAGTGGAAACGGAGCTGGCCGCAGCTTTCGCGAACATGCGCGCATTGCCGCTGCCTTTATACTGGGCGACAACGACGGTTCCTCCCGTCGAAACTGCGATAAATACACTGATTAGAAAAATATTCAGCGAATCAATCATACTCACGGCACTTACCGCTGCAACACCCGATGAGGAAATCATGGCGGTATTCAATAAATTAAGGCTAACGAGAAAGGCTTGATCAATGAGAATCGGTACGTACAAGGCAATAATTTGCCGATAATCAATGACCTCTCCCGAGAAATGTTTGTTCAAAAAGGCTTGGCTTCTCATGCTGAAATTCGGTTTCACGGTCTCAACTCTTTTTGTTGTCATTATATCACAGAAAAATAGTGTCACCCAAAAAGTAACATCATATATTAGATGTAACAGCTATCCTCATCTGAGCTCGAATATGATACGCTAGATACACAGGTTCATGATAAGGACTTGCTAACTCTACCTTTAGGAGCTGATCTGATGAGCATTCAACCAACGATTGCGACCATTCATGTTCCATTCGATCTTGGAGCTGCTCGCCGTGGCGCAAGCCAAGGGCCCGCTTCCATCCTGCAGGCGGGTTTACAGCATCATTTAGAAGATATGGGGTTAACGATCGAATCGCTTACAGAAGTTGGGTTTGGCGGGGTGGCTTTAGCACCGCTTGATCAGCAGATTGAGGCAGAAAATCTAAACTATTTGGCAGAGGTACTTGAGATTAATACGCGACTTGCAGAAGTAGTTGATCTTGCGGTGAAAAAGGGGAGTTTTCCGCTCATCCTTGGCGGTGACCATAGTATCGCGATCGGGACGCTGGCTGGGCTAGCTGCCCATTATCGCAATTTAGGCGTCATCTGGATTGATGCGCATTCGGATTTAAATACAGCTGCTACGAGTCCTTCCGGCAATATACACGGCATGTCCCTTGCGGTCAGTCTCGGCATTGGGCATCCCTCCCTAACCGAAATTAACGGCGTCAAGCCTAAAGTAAAGCCCGAGAACATCGTGCTCATCGGCGCTCGCTCCTTAGATGAAGGCGAGAAGAAGCTGATCCGCTCACTCGGCATTAAATGCTACACCATGTACGACATCGATCGAAAAGGCATGGCAAATGTCATGCAAGAGGCCATCGACTATTTGAAAGATCGTACGGACGGGGTTCATGTGAGCTACGATGTCGACTCGTTAGATCCGATTGAAGCTCCTGGAACGGGTACAACCGTCAGAGGCGGCCTACAGTTTCGCGAAGCTCACCTTGCCGTTGAGATGCTCCACGAATCCGGCCTGGTGACATCCGCTGAATTCGTCGAAGTGAACCCCTTGCTCGATGAGGAGAATAAGACTTCGCAGTTGGCTGTTAGCTTAATTAGTTCTTTGTTGGGGGAGCAGATTTTGTAGATGGACGGAAAGGGCTTGCATATTGTCGGTGTTGTTAGTACCTCAATTATGATAAAATAGAAAAATATGGTTGTGAAGCACACGCCGCCTTTCCCTGTTCAGCATTCGCTGACGGGAGAGGCGGCTTTATTTATGCCAAGGAGGCTTATTTAAATGAACTCTACTGAAAATGCAAATGCTACTCGATCGCCAGAGCACTTTGTGAACCTGCATCTTGCTAAGAGAAAGGGTGAGCGACTTCGTCGGCTGCAGGAAGGGCATGGACATGCAGAGCGGCTGTTTCTTCAGCACGTGTGGCTGCCCGCATTTGGCCAATTTGACGATTTGCATCCCGAGTATGAAATCAAAGATTTTCGCGATGGCAGCCGATTCATCGATTTCGCCTTCCTTCGCTTCTCGCTGAAACTCGCCATTGAAATCGATGGATACACGTCCCACGCTAGCCAAATAAGTCGAACTCAATTCTCCGACCAGCTGAGTCGGCAGAACCATTTAATTCTGGATGGCTGGAAAATATTGCGTTTCACCTACGATGATGTCAAAGATCGCCCACGTATGTGTATCCAACTCCTGCAACAATTTATGGGCCGATTTCTTGGTGCATCAACGTCGGCTGAAAGGCAACTGAACATGAGCGCACTGGAGAAAGAGATCGTACGCTATGCACTAAACCAAACTTCTGCCATCAAGCCTGCGGACGTCAGTGAACAACATGGGATCAGCCGCAAGAAGGCTTATCAAGTGCTTAAACATATGGCCAGCAAGTCAATTCTCCAACCTGCTGGCAATGGGACACAGAGCATCCGTGGATATAAGCTGCACGAGCTTTGGTTGACATGGTGGGAAAGAAATAACCATGTCATATAGGGACGGGCTGAGACGCCCGATTTGGGCGGCTCAGCGGAGCGCGGCGGCGTTTGGGATTCTGAGACGCCCATTTCGGGCGGCTCAGCATGAAATTAGCTACTATTCCGAGATACTGGGAGCTGAGACGCCCATTTTGGGCAGGTCAGCAGGGCGAGGTGGCGATTGGGATTCTGAGACGCCCAGTTTTGGCGGCTCAGCATGGGCAATGACGATTTCGATTCTGAGACGCCCAATTCGGGCGGCTCGGAGGGCGAGATGCCGCTTTCCGCAGGAGTTGGGAGCTGAGACGCTTGATTTGGGCGGCTCAGCGGACCGCGGCGGCGCGGTGGGGGCTGTGGCTCCCATTTTGGGCGGCTCAACGGGCGGGATGCCGCTTTCCGCTGGAGTCGGGAGCTGAGACGACCGGTTTCCGCGGTTCAGCGGAGCGCGGTGGAGCGGCGGGGGTTGAGGCTCCCATTTTGGGCGGCTCAGCGGAGCCCCTGACGCAAACCGCCCCGCCGCAACGCAAACACCCCCACTTGATTCCATCTCAAGTGGGGGTGTTCAACGATACCAGCCTACTCCGTGTGGCGCAGCAAACGCTCGCCGGCGATGCCCGGCGTCGTCATCTGAATCGGGTTGAGGATCTCTTCGATCTCCTCTGAGGTGAGCAAACCTTTCTCAAGGATTAGCTCCTTGAGTGTCAGACCCGTCCGCACCGCCTCTTTCACCAACTGCGCGGCAACTTCGTAGCCGAGGTGCGGGTTTAAGGCGGTGACGATGCCGAAGCTTTGCTCGACGTACGTCTTGCAGCGCTCGCGATCCGCTTCCAGTCCTTCGATCGCGAAACGCTCGAAGACATCGGCCGCGTTGCGCAAGATTTTGAGCGATTGCAGCAGGTTGAAGGCAAGTACAGGGCCCATGACATTCAGTTCGAATTGTCCCGCTTCACAAGCCAAACAAATCGTATGATCGTTCCCGATGACCTGGAACGCAACCTGATTTACAACCTCAGGCATGACGGGGTTCACTTTGCCTGGCATAATGGAAGACCCTGGCTGTCTAGGCGGCAGCTTGATTTCACCTAAGCCTACGCGCGGTCCTGAAGCCATGAGTCGAATGTCATTGCAAATTTTGGACAAGTTCACCGCACATACCTTCAGCGAAGCTGACAATTCCGTATAGGCATCCATGTTCTGCGTGCCATCGACCAGATGCTCTGAATTTTCGATCGGAATGCCCACCTGATCACGCAGATGGAACATCACCCGTTCCACATATTCGGGCTTTGCATTCAGACCAGTTCCGACAGCGGTTGCCCCCATATTTACCGTTAAAAGCCCTTTCGAGGCTTGTTTAATGCGATTGATATCACGCAGCAAAACGCGTGCATAAGCCCCGAACTCTTGCCCCATGCGAATCGGAACGGCATCCTGAAGATGGGTCCGTCCCATTTTGATCACATCGTCAAGCTCCTTCTCTTTCTTGGCAAAAGCCGCCTGAAGCGACGTTAACGCGACCAGCAGCTGTTCAGATAGCCGATAGGCAGCGATTTTAATCGCAGTAGGAATGACATCATTGGTGGATTGAGACATGTTAACGTGATTATTCGGATTGCAGTGGAAGTAACTGCCCTTCTCCTGATTCATCAGCTCCAACGTTCGATTCGCGAGAACTTCGTTCATATTCATGTTAATCGACGTGCCAGCCCCGCCTTGTATGGAATCGACAATAAACTGCTCGAGGAGGTTCCCATTCCGTACTTCTTCCGCAGCTTGGACCAGCACTTCGCCAATTTTCTTTGGCAGCATATGGGTTTCCATATTCGCTTGCGCCGCCGCTTGCTTCACTTCTGCCAGTGCGGTGATCAGCTCAGCGTGGATTTTCACGCCGGTGATCGGAAAGTTTTCTACCGCGCGCATTGTTTGAATCCCGTAATAAGCGTCAGCAGGAACTTGCTTTTCTCCAATAAAATCTTTCTCAATGCGATAGTTCATCGTACACACCATTCCTTTACTATCATGTTAGCGCTCGATGTTGCGTAATCGGTGTTCTGAAGTCGGTAATTAACATATGGTTAATTATTCGGGCTCAATTGACAAATTCGAGAAGGCTCGAAGGATTCCTGCACAAAATGCGCTTGATCGTCTTTCACCAAGGTAACGGCTTCCAATGAAATGAACATCCTTATTTTGAACGGAATTGGCGGCGATATGCGTCATCCTTCAAAATGAAGTGAAAACTTGGCAATCCTCATCGCATGACAACAACCAAGTTTTCAGAATATAATGAATTATATGTAGACAATTGCAGTATGGATAAGGTCACTTCTATGGAATCTAACCTGCCCCACTCAAGGAGGAACACGTATGGAGACCAAGAGCAGCCGCATTATTGCACAAACGGAGAAGTTTGGCGCACACAATTATCATCCCCTGCCAATTGTCATTTCTCAAGCAGAAGGCGTTTGGGTGGAAGATCCCGAAGGAATGCGATATATGGATATGCTGAGTGCGTACTCCGCGCTCAATCAAGGTCACCGGCATCCGCATATTATTCAAGCTTTACTCGATCAAGCAGCGAAGGTCACGCTAACGTCGCGAGCTTTTCATAGTGAAACACTGGGTTTATTTTATGAAAGACTGGCCGCTTACACGGGAAAAACAATGATTCTGCCAATGAATACAGGGGCTGAAGCCGTCGAAACTGCCATCAAGGCTGTACGCCTTTGGGGCTACGAAGTCAAGGGGATTCCAGCTAATCAAGCCGAAATCATCGTATGTGAAGGCAACTTCCATGGTCGTACTGTGACCATTATATCGTTCTCCTCCTCACCTGAATATACACGCGGCTTCGGGCCTTTCACACCTGGCTTTCGCATCATCCCTTATGGGGATGCGAAAGCCCTCCGCGAGGCTATTGGCCCGAACACGGCGGGCTTCCTCGTGGAGCCGATTCAGGGCGAAGCTGGCATTGTGATCCCGCAGGACGGCTATCTGCAGGAATGCTATGAGCTATGCCAAGCGAATCAGGTGCTGTTCGTCGCGGACGAAATCCAAACGGGATTCGGCCGCACAGGCCGCCGCTTTGCCTGCGACTGGGAAGGCGTCACGCCGAACCTGTACGTGCTGGGCAAAGCCCTTGGCGGCGGTGTGTTCCCGATCTCGGCAGTGGCCGGAGATCGCGAAGTGCTTGAACTGTTCGAGCCAGGTTCTCACGGCTCGACGTTCGGCGGAAACCCGCTCGGCTGCGCCGTCGGGGTCGCCGCACTTGAAGTGCTCGAGGCCGAACAGCTCGCTGCGCGTTCGGATGAGCTGGGGGCTTATTTCCTGAAGCGGCTTCAGGAAATCAAATCGCCGCTGATCCAGGACATTCGCGGCCGCGGCTTATTCATAGGTATTGATTTAACTGTCGACGCGCGCCCTTACTGTGAGGCATTGAAAGACCGAGGTCTACTCTGCAAGGAGACCCATGCTCATATCATTCGCTTGGCCCCACCGCTCGTCATCACAAAGGAAGAGCTGGATTGGGCTTGGCAGCACATTCATGATGTGCTGAACCAGCACTAAACAAAGACATCCCCACTCGGACTAAACCCGAGTGGGGATATCTATTTCACAAAAACTAACTCGCCAAACACCTGCGGAATGTGGAAGTTAACCTTCCCGATGAATACTTCCACCACATCTTCATTATAAAGAGAATCATCTGTCACTCAAATCTTCGATATACCGACATTCGTACTTCATTCGATTTCAATCCCCTGCATCCTGCACAATCAACTCTTATATCTGATATTAATATCAAACTCCGAAGAAAGATAGCGGGAAACGTGATCGCGAACTTCGGACTTCAGATCTCGCAACCAAGATGCATCGAAGCGTTCAATAACCTCGGTCCGCAGATCCTCATACTTTGACTTCGCTTTATCCGTTTCTTTGGACCTGGAAGAAGCATAGAGAAAGAGACTCAAGCAGACCAGCATAAGAGCGCACAGCCAACGATTTGAAATTAACATATCTAAGATGACCATCGCATTCCCGCCCGCTTTCATAATAACTAGGCGATGAAAGAGGTAGATCACACCGAGCAACGTTCCGCCTGCCAGTATGGAGAGTAAAGGCTGAAGCCGTTTAAGCCTGTCCAATTTTTCTTTGCGCTCGCTTAATTCTTTCAGCATCACTTGTGAATCTTCACTCAGCTCATTGATCGGCACAAACACAGCATCTCCCCCTTACCAACATGCTATGCTGGGCTCGTCCGTAACTTGCCAAAAAAAAGATCAAGAGCATCACTCTTCACGCCATGCCGAAGATGCTCTTGATCTATCTTATTTGTAAATTAGAATCTTTTTTTCCCAACTAGGAATTTCTTATTCCCTTTTTTCGCCGTTACAGGGACATGCTTATAGCTGCGTACCATCGCATTTTTGCAAAGGGGGCATGTGGGTACAGCTTCCGTCACAAATTCCTTGCGAACCCATGCTTTACACTCTGTTCCTTTACATTTCCAAATCTCGATCTGTTCAACTTCCGGTTTTTGTTCTTCCGTTACAATACTCGTTGTTGTAGACATTTTAATTCAGTGCTCCCTGCTTCGTAGATTAGACTACTTATTATTATACAGATCGGATCGAATATCAAGTCTTTCCCGTGTTCAAAAGTATTTACCAATGGTAGAATAGACAAAGCGATTGCAATTTAGACACAAAATACAAAGGCAGGAATATCGCATGACGAATTTACTACGTGAATGGAAGCTGCAACTCCAAGGCTACAGCCGCAATATTAAGCTTTTCTTCTGGTTCAATTTCGTTTGGAACATGGGCATTAGTATGTTCGGACTCGTATACAACTTATACGTGCGAAGTTTAGGGTATGAACAAACGACAGTAGGCCACATGGTTGGCATGACATCGCTAGCCGCGGCCATCATTCTGATTCCGGCAGGAATAATGAACGATCGTTTCGGACCTAAGCGTGTCATTTCCTTCGGATTAATATTTACGATTGCGGCTTTAATCGCGCGTTCCTTGATTGAAGTCGAACATGGCATGCTCATTGCCGCATTTCTTGGCGGAATGGCACTCGCTGTTGTTTCGGCCACGATCCTGCCATTCATGGCGAATAACTCTTCGCCGCAGCAGCGCGTTCATCTTTTCAGCCTCAATATGGCGCTTGTTATGCTTGCGAATGTGATCGGTATAGCGCTTGGCGGCGTGTTATGCGACTTCTTTCAATATGTGATCGGGTTTGGTGAAATTCACAGCTTGCGATATACCCTTTTACTCGGCATAGCGATTGCAGCACTTGGTGTTATTCCGATGTCCTTATTCGAAAAAAGCGAGCAAGAGGCCGCACCTACAAACCGCAGGGAATCCGTGAATTGGAAGGTAACGTGGCGAGAAAATCGAACGTCCATTCAGGTCATCGCCATCTTCTGCTTGCTCGGCTTGCTTTCGTCTCTAGGCGGGGGTATGATTGTTCCTTATTTAAATGTCTACTTCGAAGATCGCTTTGAAGCTTCCAAATCTGCGATTGGCATCGTCGTCGCTTTGGGACAAGCTGCCACGGGTGTGGCCTTCTTAATCGGCCCTATGATAGCCAAGCGTTTTGGCGAAGTGAAATCTGTTGTCTATTTGCAGTTAAGCTCGATCCCATTTCTGCTCATTACGGCATTATCGGCGAATTTCTATCTATCTTCAGGGGGATATTTATTCCGACAGGCGCTCATGAACGCAGCAAATCCCTTCTATAATTCGATCAAAATGAGTTATGTGCATCGGTCGCTGCGCGGACTTGCTTCTAGCTCGGGAGAAGCCGTGTTCAACCTAGGCTGGTTTCTCGCGGCACCTGTCAGTACAGGCCTTGTTTTCCGATACGGGAGTTATTTCGGCTACGCGTACGCTTTCTGCATCACGGCTGTTGTCTATTCGGTGATTTCGTTCCTATTCTATTTCTTTTTCGGTAAACAGCGGTTCAAAACTCTTGAATAATCCCACATGATAGACTTCTTTTCCCTCGTTGACGCAGGCGATGGAAAAGAAATACAATAGAATTGAGAGCGCATTCACGCTAACTTCTCGCTGCTCCATCGATATTTGATACGGGAGGTAACCGCCTATGCCATTCAAACATATTTTCAATAGACAGAGTGTTGTGCTTACTTGGATGATTTCATATTTCGTCGTTCTGTTACTCCCTGTAGCGATTGGTCTGCTCCTTTATGTTGAATCCAGTCGGACGCTAAAGGACGAAATTCAACAAGCAAACGACTCTTTATTGAAACAAGTGCGTGAAGTCATGGACAATCAGTTCAAAGCGATGGAGCAGCTGAACTTCGAAATCATGTGGAACGTCAACATTCAAGAGCTGCTCTACTCCAATAAATATGAAACCCATCCCAAAGATTACCCCTATGATGCTTATCAAATTGCACGAAGCTTATCCCTGTACAAAAACTCCTATCCTCTCATCGACTCCTTCTACATCTATCTGAACAAAAACCAGTCTGTCATTCTTCCGCAAACCGTTCGTTCGAGCGATTTTGCTTATGAAACGTTACATAAGAGCGCACAATTTTCGAAATCTTCTTGGGAGTCCATCATGACTCGCAGCAATTTCAAAGGCTTCATTCCGATGGACCGCATTGGCGACGATAATAGTCTGCGGAAGACGGTTGCTTATATCAGCACGTATCCCATCGAACATGATCAACCTCTTGCGACGAACGTCATCATGATCGACCAGTCTCGCATTCTCGGTGCGATTCAGAATATGGAAATATTCAATAAAGGCCATGTCGTCATCCTGAATGAACAGAATGAGGTGCTTGCTTCGAATTCATCAACCACAATGCCTGCTGACTTCCCATTTGCGAAATTGATCAATACCGACACGAACTTTTACTTCAAAAGCTCAGATGGCGAGAAGTACGAAGTATTCAACATTCAATCGCCGCGTTCCAAATTGAAATACGTCTCGATCATGTCGAGTCAAGTGTATTGGCAGAAAGCCTCCCACATCCGCAACCTAACTTACCTGAGTATGCTTATCAGTCTGTTAGGCGGCAGTATCCTCACCTATGTGTTCCTGAGACGAAATTACAATCCCGTTCGGCAGTTGGTCCATGCCTTTTCCAAGAAGCATATGCTGCTTTCACGCAAACGCTATAACGAGTTTCATTTTATCCAAGAGGCTGTCGATAGTACGTTAATTGAAATGGCTGATTTTAAAAGCAAAGTGGAACAGCATCGCCATATCGTGCGATCTCATTTCGTCGAGAAGCTGCTGAAAGGCAAGTTGGACGGTACGATCCCGATCGCCGAGGCCTTAACCACCTTCGATATGAAGTTTGATCGGAATGCCTATGCTGTCATGCTGCTTATTATTGATAAAAGCGAAACGTTTTTCGAACGTATCAACTATTCTTCTGATGAAGAGAAGTGGAAGCTGCTGCAATTTATCGTAAGTAATGTCGTCGAAGAACTTGTGTCCCAGCGACACCGCGGCTATGTGGCCGAAATCGACGATACACTAGCCTGTCTAGTCAATCTAACTGTTGAAGACGGTCCAAGCTCGACCGAAGAGCTGCGACGTATCGCCGATGAAGCACAAGCTTTCCTGGCGACTACGTATGATCTCCATCTCACCATTGCGATAAGTAATGTGTACGAGCAGATTACGTTCGTGCCACAGGCTTTCCTTGAAGCGCTGGATGCGATGACATATAAGCTGGTCATGGGCGGACGCGAAATATTGGCCTATACCGATCTTGATGCGAATCGATCCTGTGATAACCCGACAGGGTATTATTATCCGATGGCCATTGAACAGCAATTTCTGAATGCTTTGAAATTTGGCGAGCTTACAGAAGCTCAGCATCTGCTCCACTCGATTATTCAGAGAAATTTTGAAGAGTCTCGCATCTCAATCTCGTTAACCAAATGTTTGCTGCTCGCTTTGGTTGCCACGATTATGAAAAGTCTGAACGATACTGGCGGCATGCAGGAAAGCTTCTTCATTCGCAACCCGAAACAGCTGGACCGCCTCTTGAATAGTAAAACAATGCCTGAAATGGAGGGACAGCTAGGCGAAATGATCGCGCAGATATGCGCGTATACAGGGGCCAAGCGCCAACATACGAACTCGTTAACGAAGCAGAAAGCGTTGCAGCAGCTCGTCGAGCAAGTAAATACGTATATCGAGCAAAATTACACGGATGTGAACCTGAACGTCTCGATGATCGGCTCGCATTTCGACCGAAAGGCAACGTATTTATCTAAACTTTTCAAAGATTATGTTGGGGAAGGTTTGCTCGATCGGATCAATAAGGTACGCATTGAGAAGTCCAAGCTGTTGCTTTCGGCCAAAGAACAGACAGTTGGAGATGCCGCATATGGTGTCGGCTTTAATGATATTAATGCCTACATCCGTGTTTTTAAGAAAGTGGAAGGCATTACGCCTGGCAAATATAAAGAATTACTCGACAAGTAAACGTAAATCAGGGGTGGCTCAAGGGCTGCCCCTTTACGTTTAAACCTCGTAGTTATGGGCTTTCCGAGTCGAAATTGGCTTTTTTGAAGAAGCGATTGGATATTTTGTAGAGCAGGATTGTGAATATCACGATGCGTTTGGAGATTTTGAAGATACCCAAAATGAAAGCGCAGTCATATAGTTAAGGCAGAACACAAGGAACCCTACACACAACCTTCGAAACCGAGTACCCATTCTAATCCAGCATGCTGGACAAACTTTGTAGGAGGTCTTTTATGAAAACAAACAGAAAAAAAATGGTTACGATGCTTGTGGCTACTTCCTTAATGGGAACCGTCGTTGTTGCCTGCTCTTCCAATTCTTCAACTAGCAATACGGCAAGTCCCGCTGCTTCGTCGGGTTCAACGTCGACAACAGCACCTGCTGGGGCTGCAGTTACTTACCCGCTCAAGACCGATAAAACCTTAACCTACTGGGGTGAGCTGCCTGGTAACTTAACTGGTGTGAAAGCTACTCACGCGGATACACCTTTCTTCCAAAACTGGCAAAAAGTCAGCGGTGTCAATATCAAGTTCACAGCACCGCCTACGAACCAAACGACACAAGCGCTTAACGTCCTGCTTGCGACTGGCGATCTGCCCGACATGATTGAATATAACTGGCAGGGTGACTTCCCTGGCGGACCTGAGAAAGCGATTAAAGACGGCTACATTTTGAAATTGAATGATACCATCGATAAATACGCGCCGAATTTGAAGAAATACCTCAAGGAGCACCCTGATGTTGATAAACAAGTAAAAACCGATAACGGAAGCTACTATGTATTTCCTTTCATCCGCGGGGACGATTATTTACGTGTCTTCCAAGGACCGATTGTTCGGAAAGACTGGCTGGATGACCTCGGCTTGCCTGTTCCGCAAACGATCGACGAGTGGTATACAACACTTAAAGCGTTTAAGGAGAAGAAAGGCGCCACTGCCGCATTCTCTGTCGTAAGTGTGCCTAGACCGTTCAACGAATTAGGCAACGGGGCATTTGCCAGTGCCTTCGGGGTGACACGTGATTTCTTCATCGACGATAAAGGTGCGATCAAGTTCGGACCTGCGGAGAAAGGCTACAAAGATTTCCTCGCTACCTTTGCCAAATGGTACTCGGAAGGCTTGATTGATAAAAACTTCGCAACGGCCGACAGCAAAGCGATGGATGCGAACATGGCTTCCGGCGCAACAGGTGTTACCGTAGGTAACGCAGGCGGCGGTATCGGTAAATTCCAACCGCTGATTACAGCGAAAGATCCAAAAGGTGTTCTCATTGGTGCTCCGTACCCTGTCCTGAAAAAAGGGGATATCGCGATGTATGGTCAAAAGGACCCTGCCAACGCGCCAGGTGGCTCTGTCGCCATTACAGCCAACTCCAAAAACATCGAGATTGCCGCTAAGCTTCTTGACTACGGCTATTCCGATGCAGGTCACATGTTCTTCAACTTCGGAACTGAAGGCGTTTCCTACAACATGGAAAACAACTATCCGAAGTACACGGATTTGCTCATGAAAAATCCAGATAAGTTAGCGCCAGCACAGGCCCTTTCTCTCTATATTCGCGGTAACTACAACGGACCGTTCGTGCAAGATAAACGCTACATCGAGCAGTATCTAGCGCTGCAAACCCAACGTGACGCTGTTTCTACTTGGGCCAAAACGGATGTAGATAAACACAAATTGCCGCCAATTACTGCAACACCTGAAGAAAGTACTGAATTGGCTAAAATCATGACAGATCTAAACACATTGGTTGATGAAATGACGCTGAAAATCATCTTAGGTACAGAACCAGTCGACAGTTTTGACAAATATGTAGAGAAATTCAATTCCGTCAAATTAAGCCGTGCGATCGAAATCAAGAAAGCTTCCTTAGATCGTTTCAACAAGCGCTAATTACTAACCACAGGGCGGAGGAGCAACAGCTCCTCCCCTCATCCATTCCATTTTCACGGCGAAAGGAGAGATATGATGCGTAAAACAGCGACGGCTAGCTTTCCAGTACGCTTCAAACGCGATTTTCTGCTAAACAAATACTTATACCTGATGATGATTCCCGTTCTGGCTTACTACGTTATCTTCCACTATGCGCCGATGTATGGAGCTTTGATTGCTTTCAAAGAATACACACCGATGAAGGGGATCGTCCATAGTCCTTGGATTGGATTCCAGAACTTTCATGATTTCTTCGGCAGCTACTATTTCTGGCGAATTCTCAAGAACACCGTTGTCATTTCCCTTTACACACTTTGCTTTGAATTTCCAGCCCCCATCATTTTGGCGATTCTGATTAATGAGCTCGCGAACAAGAAGTTTCAACGCTTTGTGCAAACGGTTACTTACATGCCGTACTTCATTTCCCTCGTCGTCATCGCTGGGATGATTAAAGACTTCACGAATAACGGCGGCTTAGTGAACACGTTACTAACTTATTTTGGCGCGAATGATACAGCGATGCTGCAGAAGCCAGAGCTGTTTCGAACCATATATGTGTTATCGGAAATTTGGCAAAAAATCGGCTGGGAATCGATTATATATTTAGCTGCGCTCATGAGCATCGATCAGGAGCAGTATGAAGCAGCAAGAATGGACGGGGCAACCCGACTGAAGTCCATCTGGCATATTACGATCCCAGGGATTCTGCCGACGATTTCCATTATGTTCATTCTGCGTATGGGGAATTTGCTCAACGTAGGCTTTGAGAAAATTATTCTGCTCTACAATCCAAGCACGTACGATACGGCTGATGTCATTTCGTCCTTCGTGTACCGGAAAGGTTTGCTCGAATTTGGTTGGAGTTATAGTGCAGCGGTCGGGCTCTTCAATTCCGTGATCAATCTCGCTTTGCTCATCACAGCCAACAAAATCAGCAAACGGATCAGCGAAAATAGTCTATGGTAAGAAGGAGGGCTTCACATGAAAATCAGCTATTCAGATCGCGTATTCATCGCCGTCAACCATGTTCTGCTGCTGTTGCTCGTGGTTGTCACCCTTTATCCGCTAGTCTATGTGGCGTTCGCTTCGATCAGTGATGGCGCACAACTGATTACGCACAAAGGCTTTCTCTACCGCCCTCTCGGCTTCAGTATCGAAGCTTACAAGAACGTATTTCACAATCCTTCTATTCTAAAAGGGTACCGCAACACCTTATTCATCCTTGTTTTCGGTGTCACGACGAACTTGATTGTGACCGCCTTAGGCGCCTACGTGCTCTCCCGTAAAAATGTCATGTGGAACCGTGTCTTCATCTTCATCGTCATTCTGACCATGTTCTTCAGCGGCGGTCTAGTACCGCTGTACTTGATTGTGAAAGGTGTCGGCCTGATCGACTCCTTATGGGCCACGATTTTGCCATTCGCCGTCAATACGTTTAACTTAATTATCATGCGCACAGCCTTTATGGCTGTCCCCGAAAGCCTCGAGGAATCGGCCAAAATGGACGGCGCGAACCATTTCGTCATTCTGTTTCGCATCATTATCCCGCTGTCCATGCCGGTTATCGCGGTCATGATCTTGTATTATGCGGTTGAGAAATGGAATGGCTGGTTCTGGGCCTCGATTTTCTTGAAGGATCGCGATCTCTACCCGCTTCAGCTTACTCTTCGGGAAATCTTGATCGCGAATAACACTGACATGATGTCCACTGGCGCCAACGCTGCTGACCAATTCCAGATCGGCGAAACCATTAAGTATGCCACGATCATGGTTGCTTCTGTCCCCATTCTGGTCCTGTATCCATTCGTACAGAAATATTTCGTAAAAGGCGTCATGATTGGCGCTGTCAAAGGGTAGCACATCAACGTCGTCCACTCCTTCGTCGGAGGGACGGCGTTTTATTATTTTGTGCGCGTAGGCACAAGCAGAGACTGCAGGAAACGGTTGCCATACATTATACAACAGTTAGTTTTTCATCGCAGAAGGAGGAAACGCGTATGCATGTGGATCTAGGGTGCGGGCTTCATAAGCATGACCATTTCTGGGGCATTGATCGTATCGATGCACCTGGTGTTGATTGCGTCTGCGATATCAATGATGGTATTCCACTGCCCGATAACACGGTTGAATTCGTCATGATTAGCCGCAGCCTGCCCTATGTGACGGATTTATTCGCTGTCATGGCTGACGTGTATCGGATCTGTTATCACAAGGCCATCGTGTGCATACTCGCCCCTTACGCTCATCATTTCCGCCACATGTCCAATCCGAACTTGAAGCATAAGTTCGATGAATACACGCCTCGCTATTTCACCAAATCGTTCGCTCAGCCATCGGGGTGCACGTTCTGCCCGCCCGTACCCGACTATCTCGTGAACGACGTTCCCTTCGACTTTCGCCTCGTACGCATGGAGCTATTCTATGAACCGCCCTATTCCACTTCGTTGTATGAACAAGATGAATTGGACATGTTACAGTACGTACAGCCGAATCTGGTGAGTGAAATTATGTATCATTTTGTTGTGGTGAAAAAAGAACTTCCTCCCGATGAATGGCAGCAGCTGTGCAAGCAAACTTATATGGAACCTATATGGGCACCTGCGCTTCGACGTCAACTCGAGCCTGTCGAGATTGTTGAGGCTAGTGAGATTGTTGACTCCCCGTTGCCAGCCCCCCTTCCTGCGCCTCTCCCTCCGAAAGAGCCAAGCAAACCCGCAAAAAAAGCACCTAGCCAAGCTAAAAAAAAATCGCGCGCAAAGAAGTCATGATTTTGCCTATCCCAAAATCATGTTTTCGCAACTCCATCATATCTTAAAACCATCGGCCTATTTTACTTTCCACTATCAAACCGTTTACTCGCCTACTGTTGAAAGAACGCTACGAAATCTAGGGGGTGACGACCATAGCTCTCGTCGTCAGGGCCACACTCAATGCGACTGGCGCGATAACGTTCACCGGAAATACCCTTGGCCTAAGCCGCTCCAACACGGAAGGTCAACCGGGAACGCAAGACAGCATTGGTGCTTTTACTACGATCAACAACGCGCTCAAATTTGGAACCTACCCATCAGGAACAACCAATAATTATACCTTAAACAGCTCTTCGGCCATATTGACTCTTCCTGCTGGAAGTACCATCTTGTATGCAGAATTGATCTGGGGCGGCTCTTATATAAATGGCACTGTGAATTTGAGTGCTTTTATTAATAATGCCGTTTCCTTCACTACGCCTACAGGAACGACAACGGTTACCCCAGACAACGCGACGAAAAACGAATTTGACCTGGGCAGCGGCGCCTTCGGCTATGTCCGAACCGCGAATGTCACATCCCTGATTCAGCAAGGCATGGCAGGCACGTACACGGTTGGCAATGTGGTTGGCACCATCGTCATTTCTGGTGATCCTACCGCGAACCATGCTGGTTGGACACTTGGCGTCATTTATCAGAATACCAGTTTGCCGTTTCGCAATATGTCACTGCGTGCTGGCGCCGTGCTCGTTCAATCGACGTCTCCTCCCGTGAATACCACGATCACAGGATTCGCAACACCCGTAACAGGCGCTCTAGGCGGCAGAGCTTTATTCAGCGCACAGGAAGGAGATGCGAACAGAACCGGCGACCAAGCGTTATTCGGTCCCACCTCAGGCACATTAGTGGCGTTATCAGGACCGAACAATTTCTCCACCAATTTCTTCGCGTCCCAAATCAATAATGATGCTGGGAATCTCAATACGACAGGTACGTTTGGTTCCTCGAATCAAATCAACGGGACGCCAGGCACCAATATTAGCGGCGGCAGGCAAGGTTGGGATATCACGAACGTCGATGTCTCTGCCCGGCTCATTAACAATCAATCCTCCGCCATCTTGCAATTGACCACTTCGGGCGATGCATATGTGCTTAACGCCAATGCGATCCAAGTCGATATTAATGCACCCAAAATTAATGTAACCAAAAGCGCCAATTTCGCTGGAACCGTCGTAGGTGATACCGTCATCTATACCGTTACAGTCAGCAACACGGGCACCGCCAGTGCAGCTAGTATCGTCTTGTCCGATGCGCTGCCAACAGGATCCGCGTTCGTTGCCGGTAGCGTCACTGTGGCTGGTGTGTCTAAACCGACCTACGACATTACGGCCGGTGCTCCGCTTGGTTCTTTGGCGTTCGGCTCCTCGATCACCGTCACCTACAAAGCGACGGTCACCAGTGTACCCACACCTTCGCAGATCGCGAATATTGCGAAAGCCGCTTTTACGTTCCAGAGCGTTGCTGGCGGAGATGTCATTTCAGGCGTCATTCCGTCAAACACCGTAACAACGCCCATTTATGCGCCCAAAATCGCGATTACGAAGTCAGCCAACACTGCGAACGGTTCCGTCGGAAGCACGGTCACGTATACGTTGCAAGTCACCAATACAGGCAATATTGGCGCCAATATGACCATCACCGATAACATTCCCACGGGTACCACTTTCGTGGTGAACAGCTTTAAAGTGGGCGGTGTCACAGTTCCAGGTGCCAATCCTGTCAGCGGCGTCAATATCGGGACTGTTGCAGCAAACGGCTCTTCAACGGTCACGTTCAGCGTTGTAGTGAACTCGCTGCCTTCACCGCCCCAGCTTGTAAATAAAGCGAATAGTACATACACGTTTCAACCACCCGATGGACGGACGATTAACGGGACTGCGGAGTCCAATACGGTCACCCTACCTGTCCGATTGCCCAGCGTCGGAGCCGTCAAAAGCACGGTTGTCACGGATGCTGTTGTTGGCGATACGTTTACATACCGTACAGTCATCACGAATTCAGGTGTTGAAAGTGTCACGAATGTCATTATGACGGATGCCGTTCCTGCTGGAGCTGTATTCGTTGCTGGAAGTGTCTTCGTTGGCGGTATTTCAAAGCCGACGTCAACCCCAGACGGCGGTATTGCCGTGGGTACCATTCCAGTTGGCAGTTCCGTAACCGTCACCTTTCAGGAAACGGTGGTCGCGTTGCCAAATCCAGCACAATTGCTCAATCAGGCAAGTATTTCCTACAGCTCGGGCACATTCACTGGTACGTCCATATCCAATACAACGTCGACACCTGTTTATCAAGCCGTTGTTTCGATAGGAAAGAGTGTCAATAGCACGAACGCAACAGTAGGAGATACGCTAACCTATTCACTTACGGTCAATAACCAAGGCAACATCACTGTGCAACCTACCGTTTTCGATGTCATCTCGCCATCCACCTCGTTTGTAGCAGGCAGCGTGATGATCAATGGGATTTCTAGCCCAAGCGCCGATCCTGCGTCAGGCATTAACATTGGCTCGATTGCGCCAGCCGGCTCAACGACTATTACGTTTCAAGTTATTTTGCAGACCTTGCCTTCTCCTCCTAGACTAACGAACATCGCTACCGTCAACTACACGTATCAGCCGCCAGATGGACGCACCCTATCAGGAAGCTCCGTTTCCAACACGACTGATATTCAAGCATCTGCTCCCAATGTGGCCGTCAGCAAGTCCGTCAATCTGACGTATGCAGCTGTTGGAGAGACACTGATTTATACGCTAGAGATCCTTAATAATAGTGTTGTCATGGTGAATAACGTCGTTGTGAATGATCCTCTTCCTAGCGGAGTTACGTTCCAAGCGGGCAGTGTAAGGGTTGATGGCATACCGAGAACGAACGCCGATCCGACTGCTGGATTCACGCTTGGCTCCATTAATCCTGGCGTAACCACCTTTGTCGTGTTTCGGGCAACCGTCACCTCTGTTCCCAGTCCTCCACAAGCTCAGAACACTGCCAGCATCAGCTTTACTTCCGGCGCATTCCATGGGGCTACCTTCTCTAATTCTATCATCACCAACATCCAACAACCCATTCTATCCTTGCTCAAAAGCGCCAACCTGTCGCTAGCCGTTCTTGGCGATATTGTCATCTACTCCATCGAGGTACGCAATACGGGAAGTATCGCAGGCAACGTCACCTTGTTTGACAATATTCCAGACGGATGCACCTTCATTGTCAATAGCTGTATCGTCGATAACGTCCCGCTGCCAGGCGTAAACCCCGTTAGCGGCATTCCGATCGGGACGATTGCTGTGAACAGCGCTAAGATCGTGACCTTCGAAGCGGAGATCGATTCGTTACCGAACCCGCAGCAGCTTGTGGATCAAGCGACGACAAGTTACTCCTTTACACTCACCGATGGCCGCACGCTCTCAGGTTCAGGAAGCTCCAACACGGTCATTATTCCCGTGTCCGCTCCTAACGTGACCGTCATGACGACCAGCAATGTCAGTACTGCCGTTCAGGGGGATACGGTCACTTATTCCATTGTTGTGACCAACCAAGGCGTCGCCAGCGTCAACAATGTCATTTTGACCAGCATTGCCGATCCCAGCACTTCTTTTATACCCGGAAGCGTGAAAGTGAACGGCGTCACATCGCCGAACACGAATCCGTCCACCGGTATTCCAATCGGTACGCTGGCTCCGAATGTGCCAGTGACCGTGACATTTGAGGTGATCATCACAATGCCAACATCACAAATCATTAACCAATCGAGTGTCAGTTTCACATCCGGAACGTTCTCTGGTTCCTCTTCCTCCAACAATGTTGTCACACCTGTCATTCAACCGAATATCTCCATGCTGAAATCAGCGAACACATCCAATGCCACCGTCGGCGATACCGTTGTGTATACAATCGTCGTCACGAATTCTGGGAATTTGCAAGCCGATGTGATCGTGACGGACACGATTCCGAATGGGACCTCTTTCGTTCAGAATAGTGCGCAAGTGAACGGTTCACAGCAACCCGGCGCGGATCCGATTACAGGTATTCATGCTGGCACCATTGACGCAGGCAGTTTCAAAACCGTTACATTTTCCGTCTTGATCGATACCTTACCAAGCCCGCAAGTTCTTAGCAATACAGCATCCGCTGCGTACACCTTCATGCCGCCTGACGGCAGGACCATCACACGAAGTGCGACTTCTAATACGGTAACGTTCCCAGTCTCAGCACCTAATGTAGCTGTCGTCAAAAGCACAACGTCAACCGCCCTAACCCTTGGGGATACGATTACGTATAGCACAACCATTACGAATAACGGTATTGCAGCCATTAACAACGTATCGTTCTCTGATCAGATTCCAAGTGGCGGCACCTTCGTGCCAGGCAGCGTTGTAATTATTGGAGCACCTACCCCCGTTGTTCCTCCCAATCCTGCGACAGGTGTTACCCTCGGTACGATTGGTGTCGGCGCATCGGTTACAGTTTTATTCAACGTACTTATCACTGCATTGCCAAGCCCAGCTCAGCTAAGCAACTTTGCATCCGTCAGCTTTACGTCAGGTGCTTTCTCAGCTACAACGAATTCGAACACGATCACAACACCAGTTTATCAACCAATCATCTCTATCCAAAAAGGCGCAAACAGTATCAATGCCACTGTCGGCGACACGATCGTATACTCCTTAAATGTCTTTAATACGGGGAATTACCCAACGGCGGTTACGATCTCAGATACGATTCCTGCCAATACGACATTCGTAACGAACAGCGTATTCGTTGGCAGCATGCCTATGCCAGGGGCAGACCCAGCGGCGGGATTCTCCATTGGAACGGTGGATCCAAGCCCTCTACCGCTTCAAATCACTTTCTCGGTCATCATTGATTCTCTGCCAAATCCACAAGTGTTAACCAACGTAGCAACGGCCGATTATTCATTTACACTGCCGGATTCACGTTCTTTCAACCGCAGCGTGCATTCCAATACCGTCACGATTCCCGTATCTTCACCTGATGTCAGCATTGTCAAAAGCACCACCGCAACTGATGCTGTCGTTAACGATATCCTGCCTTACAAATTCGTTATTACCAATAACGGCATTGCTCCAATCAATAATGTCGTCTTCTCCGATCCTCTGCCATCTGGAGAAGCCTTCATCCCTGGCAGTGTCGTGATTACTGGAGCACCAACGCCGCCTGTACCGCCGAACCCGGTAGCAGGCATCTCGCTAGGTACGCTTGCTGCGGGTGCAATCGTAACGATCACCTTTAATGTGAGAGTCATCGCTTTGCCAGATCCGGCTCAATTGAACAATTACGGATCGGTCAGCTTTACGTCTGGCGCTTTCTCTGCTGTTACTTTCTCGAATACAATTACGACGCCTGTCTACCAGCCGATTCTTGCGGCGGTGAAAAGCTCAAGCTCAACCAATGCAACCATTGGTGATTTGATTATTTACAAAATCAATGTAACAAATTCCGGCAATATCGCTGCTTCTGTCACACTGCTAGACACGGTTCCTAACGGCACCATGTTTCAACCGAACAGTGTCGTGATTAACGGTGTTACGCAACCTGGCGCAGATCCTTCTGTCGGCATTCCGTTCACTTCGCAGCCAGGTGCTACCGACATGATCACCTTCGGTGTACTCATCGTCTCCTTGCCAACACCACAGGTGTTAACGAACCAAGCGACAGCCAACTTTACTTTTACGCCTCCAGACGGTCGTGTCATTCCAGGCTCCACGTCTTCCAATATCGTGACAATTCCTGTCTCTGCGCCAAACGTGACCGTCGACAAATCTTCCATGGCCACAGATGCGGTTGTAGGCGATGTCATTACGTACGAGGCCGTTGTCACCAATTCAGGTATTGCAACTATCAACAATGTGCAATTCTTTGACCCGCTTCCTGCCTTCACTAGCTTCGTCAGCGGCACCGTGTATATCAATAACGTATTGGCACCAACTGCCAATCCAACTAATGGCATTTCTCTCGGCTCGATTCTGCCGAACAACTTCGTGTCCGTCAAGTTTGATGTGACCGTAAACGCCTTGCCGCCAACACAGCAGCTAACCAATCAATCCTCCGTCAACTTTACATCGGGCGCTTTCGCGGCGACTGCTTTCTCGAATAACGTCATTATTCCTGTATATCAGCCTATTCTCTCTGTGCTCAAAGGCGCGAACACAACGAATGCGACGGTTGGCGACACGATCATTTACTCCATCACGCTTCATAATTCAGGGAATCTGCCTGCAGAAGCTACTGTGTTCGATACGATTCCGACAGGCACAAACTTCATTCCGAACAGTGTACTAATTAATGGGGTTTCGCAGCCAGGTGTGGATCCATCGTCAGGTATAGACGCAGGTACTATTGCGCCAGGTGCCTCCGTTGATGTGAAAATTACATTGGAAGTCACCGTTGATGCACTGCCATCACCTCAGCTACTGTCCAACCAAGCGACGACCAACTACACGTACTCACCGCCAGATGGCCGTATTTTAAATGGCACCGCTCTTTCCAACGTGTTGATCATTCCCGTATCGGCTCCGAACGTAACCGTTGTGAAAAGTACCGACGCCGTCGATGCCATTGTAGGCGATACCATTTTGTACAAAGTCGTTGTCACGAATTCTGGCATAGAAGCCGTCAACAATGTCGTGCTGACAGATCCGATTCCAACGGGAACTGCATTTATTACAGGCAGTGTGAAAGTGGATGGCGTTTCGAAACCAACTCTAAATCCGAGCACAGGCATCCCGCTTAATTCAATTCCAGCTGGCGGCTCCGTTGAAGTGAAGTTCGAGGTGACCGTCGTATGACGGACGAATCCCATTCTACGAAACACCTGATTAATCAATCTATCGTCAGATTTAGCTCAGGCAGCAGTACCAGCCACTCGTTCTCCA
This sequence comes from Paenibacillus sp. MBLB1832, assembly GCF_032271945.1. Classification (NCBI taxonomy): domain Bacteria; kingdom Bacillati; phylum Bacillota; class Bacilli; order Caryophanales; family Paenibacillaceae; genus Paenibacillus; species Paenibacillus roseipurpureus. The sequence goes on from NZ_CP130319.1 coordinate 4,401,279, forward strand.
ACATCGTCGATACGCCATTGGTTGGCCCCATTATTACCATTCTGAAAACAGTAAATGCCTTACAGGCCGAGATCGGCCAGGTCATCACGTATACGGTGCTAGTCGCCAATAAGGGTAACTTGGATGCTCAAGTTACCCTCTATGACACCATGCCGGAAGGCACATCGTTTATTCCGAACAGCGTAATCGTTGATAGTATCCCTCTGCCGATGGCATCCCCAGAAAAAGGGATTCCACTTGGATTACTCAAAGTCTGTCAATCTCTTGATGTAACCTTTCAAGTCATCGTTGTGGAAGAACCCGCTTGCCAGCAGCTCAAAAATCAGGCAACCGCTGCCTATTACTTCCACACGCCAAGCGGTAGAGAAGTAACAGGCAGCTCGAAATCGAATACGGTTATTATACCTTTTAAAGAAACCAAGGTTTATTTAGTCAAACAAGCCAACACAACAGCAACATATGTTGGCGATACGATCACCTTCATTTCCACTATTAAAAATAAAGAAGGGTATGCGATCCATCATGCCATCTTCACGGATGTGATGCCTGAAGGAACTGCATTTGTCGCGGGTAGTGTGAAAATCGATCAAATCAGCCATCCCTATGCGAATCCAGTAGATGGCATCCATCTAGGAAACCTTCCTGCTCATTCGGACATTTGTATTCAGTTTCAAGCCTTCATCACCGCTGTTCCTCCTGAGGGGTGCATCGTTAATCGCTCCCATCTTACTTATGTAAAGGGTGATCATAAAGGAAAAATCGTATCGAACGCCGTCTCGCTAGACGTCTTCGATCCTTGCTTGACCGTAGTTGAATCGGTCCTGCAACATCGCGCTACACTGGGTGACACGTTAACGTATCTGATCCAAATCACTAATCATGGCAATATAGCCACAGATGTTTGGCTATCCCATTTCATTCCCGAAGGCACCTCCTATGTCGTCAACTCGCTTGTCATCAATGGCGTTCCCTTCGGCCAGCCCATTCTTCCGCCAAGTGTGCCGCTGGGCAACTTGCAGTCTCATCAGACATGGCATGTTACCTTTCAGGTCACCGTCAACTCGTTCGCCATCTCACCTGATCAGAAAGGGCTTACTAGCCAATCTACTATCCAGTTTACGTTCCGTCTGTCAGATGATCGCATCGTTTCGAATCGCATCCTGTCCAATACTGTACATGTCGAGCTCTTACGACCGATCATGGACATCCAGTTGTCGGCAGCATCTACTCACGCCGATCCTGGCACGGTCATTCATTACCACATGCAAGTAACCAATACTGGAAATCTTGCGGCAGACCATGTATCACTGCTCGACTGGATTTCCCCTCTGAATGTTTTACAGCCAGGCACATTGTTCGTAGGCGGCGTTCAGGTCCAGTATGTCGATGTGAATCAGCCTTTGCCGATTGGCCGTGTAGCCCCTGGCGCTACCGTTATCATCGTGTATCAAGCTATCATCCGACATCATCAGAATGCCAGACGCCTTACGCTTCGTGTTGCAGCGAAATATGACTTCCACGTCAATGAGCCTGTTCATTCAGGAACCGTACTTTCGAATGTTATTGTTATTCGGATTGAGCATCCCGATGAGTAGTCGTTAATGAAGCATAAAGAACCCAATGTGGAAATATTGGGTTCTTTGTTTTGTAAAACCTATTTGTAGCGACCGATACGACGATGAGGTGTTATCGAATGCCGCTGTCTTCTTTTACATACTTCCCAAGATACTCTTCTGTTCGTTCTTGATTAGTTTCAAAATTGGAATCAATCTTGTTAGAAATAAGTTCAATAAGTTTCCCCTTAGCATAAATACAGTGATGATCATAACTGCTAGAATCATTCAAAATCATCTCGATGGTTATAGGGATATTAGCCGCGATACCAATATTGTTAGGATCTATAATCCAGCTTATTGGTTTCCAATCTAGTAAACCTTCATCTGTTTTTATAGGTGTTTCATATATAAATTGATCATGTACTTCCGCAACATAAAGATACATCCCACCGAGATCTGATTCATCTACCTTCCAAGTAATCAGTCCTTTAAATTGTAGATCATATTCTTTCATGTTTGTTTCTTCGTAAATTTCACGAATCATTGAATCTCTTGGTGATTCATCCGATTCAATCTTTCCCCCTACGCCATTCCAGCAACCCATCCAAGGCTTAAAATTACGATTTAGTAATAATATTTCATTGTTACGTTTAATGAAACAAATGTTATATGAAATCACTTAGTTCAAATCCCCATTTTTAGATTTTATTCCTACTTATTTCATTCATCAGCATTTGCAGATCATTAATAGATTTCCATCAGGGTCTTTAAAATTAAACCAATGATTATGTTCAATTTGTGTAGTTATATCTACATTCTTTGACTTCATAAACGCATAAGCTTCTTCTATATTGTTTGTATTGAAATGAAAGGCCGGTGCTCTAAATACATTCTCCTCTGAATAAATCTTACTGTCCAAAACAATACTGGTTCCATTCATAGGTACGACATACAAATGTCCAAATAATATCTCTCCATCGACAGGTAACCCCAAAATATCACAATACCAATCACGTGCTTTCTCAATGTTGCTTACGGGGATGAATACAGTTCCGATTTGATTTAAAATAGGATTCATTTTGGTTACCTCCGGTGTGAAATATAACACATCTGACAAAACAAGGGGCAAATCGCTCCTCTTCCTACTCCATTAATACCATAATTCCCCTGAAATCTCCACGCAAAAAACCGAGGCAACTACGCCTCGGCCTTCCTATTATTGGCGATCATTAATCGCCTTGATCAATTCCAATGCAATTTTCGGCTTACGATCGTACGTTAGAAGTCCATTAATCTCTTGTTCAACATCCGTTAATTGCGTATAGCAATACCCTTGAACGACACCTGAGTTCAGGAGAGGGCGGATGACGGCGCGCAGCTTTTGCTCATAATCCTCATCACTGTCGGCCCCGGAATATCCCCAGCCTTCCCATTCACTCTTCTTGTAGGCAATGCCTCCGAATTCGGTCACTAGAATCGGTTGATTCTCATACGGGAAGCCTTCCACGAATAGACGGCGGTTGGCTGGCATCGCATGGACCGCTTTCTCTTTCGAGCTGTATCGCTCGCTCAGCACTTCTTCTCTCCACTCATAATCATGAATGGCGAACAGGTCCGTCTTCACGAGCTCCCAGCCATCGTTTGAAATAACAGGACGCATCGCATCGAGCGATTTGGTCAAATGATACATCGTCAACGCATGCTGCTGCTGCTTGCGGTCAATCTGGATGTTCGGCACGCCCCAGCTCTCATTCAGAGGAACCCATGCAATAATGGACGGATGATTATAATCCCGTTCCATCGAGGCAATCCATTCCTTCGTGAATCGTCCCACGTACGTATCCGAGAACTCGTAGGCATTCGCGGCTTCACTCCACACGACAAGGCCCAAAACATCGCACCAGTACAAGTATCTTGGATCTTCGAGCTTCTGATGCTTACGCGCACCATTAAAGCCCATGGCTTTCGTAAGCTCAATGTCCTGCTTGATCGCCTCGTCGCTCGGCGGCGTTAAATTGCCATCTGGGAAATAGCCTTGGTCCAGCACCATTTTCAAGAAATAAGGACGGTTGTTCAAGCACAATTTGCCATCCTCAATCGACACTTTGCGCATGCCGAAGTAGCTGCTAACTACATCTAAAGCCTGCTGATCGGCAAGTAACGTAAACGTAACATCGTAGAGATTAGGCTTCTCCGGCGACCACCAACCACCGAGCCCATGATCATTGAAATCGTCAATCCGTATTTTACGAGTGCCGGAACCGCCCCGAACACTATACGTATCCTCCGAAACGAACTCACCCTTAAAGGAAATCGATACTTTTAGCTGATAAGCCACGGAAGTTTGAGCTTCCAAACCGCCAAGTACATAGCTGATCTCGACCTGCTTGGCATCGATATCAGGAGTCATTTTAACCTTGCTCAAGTAAGCGTCTGCAGAAACAGCCTCCATCCATACCGTCTGCCAAATACCTGTTGTTCTCGTATAGAAAATGCTTGCAGAATCCGTCTTCCAGTACTGCTTACCCCTCGGCAAGGTAACGTCTTTGCCAAAGTCAACAGCCTTCACCACAAGGATGTTCGTACCCTCTTGCAAAGCATCCGTAATATCCGCATGGAATGGCGTATGTCCGCCTTCATGGGTCGCGACAAGAACACCATTTACCCACACAGATGCTTCATAGTCCACCGCGCCAAAATGCAGCAGTATACGCTTATTAGAAAAAGTTGGCGGAAGCACTAGCTCGCGGCGATACCATACCGTATCGTGAAAATCATTCGTGCCGATGCCGCTTAATTTACTTTGAAAGGCAAACGGTACTTGAATGCGCTTAGAAAAAGCGCGATCGCCCGCATGCCATTTCTGCTTTGACCCTATAGACGCATCGTCGAATTCAAATTCCCATTCCCCATTTAAATTCACCCAGCTATCGCGCATGAATTGCGGTCTAGGATATTCAGCTCTCGGTTGGTTCGTCATCGGTAAGTAACCTCCAATTAATTTAAAAGTTAATTAAATAACTAAATAATTCTATTTTCATTATGCAATCCGCCCCCCTATCTGTCAATACTGATTAACCAATTAACTTTTAAGTCAATAAAATGTTTCTCTATTGCTTAAGTGACTATCTCGCAGCTGTCAGCGTTTTCAAACGCATATAAGACAAAAAAAAGGTAACCTCTCGGCTACCCCTTATCCCTTATTTAACTTGCTTGGCCTCGTTAATTTAGTCCATATAACCTGCAAATCCGTTCTTCATCATGTATTCCATTTCCGCTTCCAAAATCGTATCTACCGCAAGCTCGCTTAGCTTCACATCCGGTCGGCTCAATATATGATCGATGACGTCATCGATGTCGATATCCACTTCGCCCTTCGAGCTTTGCTCGATTTTGGCGATATAAGCCTTCTCGTGCTTCAGCACCAGCTCAATTTGTTTGGGATCTGCTTTCGTCTTGCCAATGATGAATTGGACAAGTTCTTTCTCATTCAGTGAAGCTGTCATTCCACACACTCCTATTGGGTAATAGGGTTATTGTACCACAGCAGACTTACATCTTCACTTGAATGACATAAGGCACGATGAATACTTCGTTATTTTGCTGAAATTGTCCCCAAATTTTATAGATCCCTTGCTTCGGGAATTGAATCTTGAACGCCGCGGTGGGACCTGCGGTTGGCTCCGAATTCGAGGGATGCACATGCACGAACTCCTTCCCGTCCTCACTGATGGCCACCACATGACCTGCAGCGCCTAAATAAGGCTGAAGGTCCGTCACGGGCGCTCTCGTCCCTGCTTGCTTAAACGTAAACACCATATCCAGTGGCATACCTGCCATCAGATGGTCGAAAGCGAGTGTCACTTCCTTGTCTCCGACAACTTTGGTTAGGCTGTTGTCTGGATGAAGCTTGATCGGCTTCGGGGCTTTGCCGTTAATCGTCACCCAATGCGATTGCACGGTTTCACCAAAGTCCGTTGGCATAAAATCAGCGATAAGCTGATAGTGTCCACCTGCCGGAAACGAAGTTTGAACATCGAACCTGCCGCCGCCCGCGTAGCTCGGATGTAGATGTTCAAAGTACGACAAATCCTGACTGACCACAAAAAGGTGCATCCGTTTCTCGTGCATCTCCTCATACCGCTCGATAGGCCGCTTGAATTTATTCTGAATCAGAATAACAATGTTCGCTTTCTCCTTCGGCAAATAATTCGGCGAATCTACGGAGAAATGAGCGATCGCCTCGCTGGCATGTTGATGGGACGATGGCGATGGCATGACCATCCCCGACATACCCGAGTTATCCGACATATCGATGGTCATGGAAGCAGATTTCCCACATCCAGTGAGCGTAACCGTTAGTGAGATTAGAAGGAATAGCTTGATTTTCATTTGCGTGAGCGGGATTCGACTGGGGCAGCCAGAATACTGAGGCCCATGCAACAGAGGGCACTAAGGAAGATGCTGCCGCCCCATAGCTCAGGCGCCCAATCCAGCGTATCGAATAGCTTCAACCCTGCAAAATACAAGCTCCAGACAAGAACAGGAAGCACAAAGAACACCGCTTTGTATCTCCAATCCGTAGTCTCTCTATCCTTGATAGCACGGAACATCACATCGCCAATGATGCCGCTAATGAGAAGTATAATGATGGATCCATATTGCTCGAATCCGTCCAGAACCGCGAGGAAGAACGACTCGAATAGAAAGAAGAACGTCACGGTTCCGAAGGGCAGCTTCCATCTCCGCAGTACGACCATCAACGGAACGACGAGCAGCATCGTCGTGATGAGGAAATCAACGACTGCCCTCGCAATTGCGTCCTCCTCACGCGCCATCCATAAGTTCTGCCGGAACGACCAGGCATACATCAGGAAGAACGCCATCACGGTAAACGTGAGTGCAATTGAAGTTAGTGCAGGCAACAGCTGGCGGAATGTCGGCGCTGCACGCTTCTCTCCGTGACTTAAAGCCCGATAAGGACTTGTAATGATCAACAATCCGCCCGAGAACAACAACAGATGCGTTGGACTTAGAAGCGCCTCGATATTTTTCTCAATGCCGAATACCGTATGCCAATACATATCCCCAAGTCCGCCGAAAAAGAAAAGAATTACACCGAATGCGCCCAGCTTATATCCAGCTGGAATCGCTTCAATCCATGACGCAGACATCGTGTTGATTTTATTGCTGCGAATCATATGGAAAATCCATATCGCACATGCCAAATACCCGGAATAGAGAATGCCATGCCATGGCGTGAAAAAGGTTTCCACGGCCCCATGGTTATGCGCGAACCCATCGATGAACAGTCCGATAATGAGCCACATGCCCATCACCATCGTAATCGCATGCTTCGAAGTGCCAATCGTAACTGGAGACGTGGGAACAGTAACTGGTGTGGGCACAATAATCAACTCCTCTAATAACTAGATTAACGTAAGTTAAAGTTCTTCTGCGATGCATATGCCTTCTTTCAAAGCACGCTGACGCAGGGCCAGGTAAAGCTGAGCTTTGGTCGTATGATAATAAGGAAATATCTGACAATAGCTAATAACAAGCTAACGAGAAATGCTCGCCAGTATGAAGTCGTAATACCTGTTTCTCTCTTTCTTTCAATTCCCTACGTGTCCACGTCACGAAATCCCTCCTCTTAAAAATGCTATATACCATCTTATTTTATCTTAGATTTCGCTAGAACCCCACCTCTTTTTTTACCAATTTTTGAAGTTAAATTTTCATAAACAAAAAACCTGGCTGCCACAAAAAAATGGTAGGCCAGGCTCTTATTTTAAGACGAGGTATTTAGATATTCTTTTGATTCCAACTACGGCTATACAATAACGGATTCAAATCTGAAGCAGCTAGTTCCCCTGGCTGTTGGCCAGGAAACCACCGTTTCAAGTCACTCTCACGTGCTTTGCTATCTGGTTCAGCAATCTGCAAGCCATCCGCATAATAAATGACTGTCATGACTTTGCGCATGGTGTCGGTTGGATTGCCAGGCGCGCTGTGCAGCGTCCAACCAGCGTGGAACGTGGCATCCCCAGCTTTCATAGCGCCATGCGACTTGGTCTCAAAGCCTTTGGCTTCGATATATCCCGCAAGAGTGCGATGAGATTCATCAGAAATAACCATTTTATTGATGTAACCCATGTGATGCGATTGTGATGCAAAAGTCATCGACCCTACTTCTTCTGAAATCGGAACGAGAGGCATCCACATGGTGATCGTTTTATCTGTATCCAACGGCCAATAAATTTGATCTTGGTGCCATGGAGTATGTCCGCCATGCGGCTCTTTATATAGGGCTTGATCATGATACATACGCACGCCATCAACACCCATTAAATCCGCAGCAATTTTGGCAAAACGCTTTGCAAATACGAAACGGCGAACCTCTTCACTTTGTTCCCACAAATTCGAAATCTGAATAAACGCCTTCCCATACGTATCACGCTGTTCAAGCGGTTTATCTTGGTTATTCAAGGTCCTCACCAAGTTTGAAATGATAGGCTCATAAACTTGAATCTCAGCTTCGCTCGCAACCCCGCGAAGAACGATATGGCCGTCTCGTTGATAGCTCGCTTTTTGTTCCTGTGATAACTCATAACTGTCCTCAATTAAAGGTAGTTCATTCAGTTGGTTAATTTCTAGGTTACTCATTCGCTATGCACCTCAACTTGTCTATTTATAGCTTTATTATAAGGTCCAATTTGCGATGATTCTTTGTCAAACCAGATCATAGTTTTGTCAAAAACAACTGGAATCCTAAAAATCCCTAGGCTACAATAAGAACAGGCGCATCATGCGAGTAGAGCAATTATTACCGTTCCAATTACAGAAAGCGGGGATCTAGCATGCTGTTAAACAGATTACATGCTCCATCAATCGTTCCTTTTATCAGGGAATGTGACTATGCGGTTCGCAAGCCCTGGAGCTATCCCGAGCGTAGACTTCTCGATTATTTGCTTGTGTACATTCAAGAGGGGACCTGCTGTTTCTGGGTCGATCATCAGAAGTTAATGTTCTATCCTGGTCAATTCTGCCTCGTTCAGCCAGGCAGCCTGCTCGTTTTAGAGGGACTGACTCGCACCGTTACCCCTTATTTACATTTTGATATCGCCTATAATGTGAATCGGGAAGACAGCTTCCCTACGCGGCCAGGCCAAATCGACCTCTCTGCCTACACGCATCTAATGCAACCCACGATCTATGACTTGTTTGGCATTCGTGTACCTGTAAACGTTCAGCCGCAGAACCCTTCTATTATTAAAGAAAAGCTGTTGCAAACCATTGAACTTGTCAAGGTGGATAATCCCATTTCTCATCTCAAGGCTCAGCACGCTATGCTAGAGATTATCATTTCTATTTTGGAAGCCTATCAGCGCGATGTCCCTTCACCGACTCCAACCTTAAATTGGATCACCTCCTACTTCTCCAGTCATTTAAGTGATCCTATTTCAGTAGAAGACATGGCGGAGCGAGCGAATCTATCCGTTTCTAGGTTCAGTTTCCTCTTCAAGCAAAGATACGGGACTTCACCGCATCAGTATTTATTACAAATGCGCATCCATCATGCGAAGGAATTACTTTCGAATACAGAACTCAGCCATGAATCCATTTCAGACTATTGTGGGTTTGCGGATTTACATCATTTCTCCAAAATATTTAAACAACGCACAGGCACAACGCCAGGCGAGCATCGTAAAACAACGAAAAACCCCTTCAACCGATAACGTAAATCGGAAGAAGGGATTTTTCATGCAAGAAATATTTCCCAGGAAATAGGTCTGATTTAGTCGAAATAAACAGCTTTACCTGTGCGCGCTGACTCATAGATCGCTTCAAGAATCTCAGATACCACACACGCTTGTTCTGGTGTAACAACTGGATCTGTGTCATTCTCGATCGCTTGAATCCATAGCTTCATCTCCAGATCCGATGCGACTTCTGCTTTACCATCATAGAAAGCAACGCCGCCGGCATTCAGCTCCACTTCGGTCGTGAACAAACGGCTGTGTTTCTCGCCATTAATGCGAAGTCCGCCTTTCATATCTGCGCCGCCTTCTGTACCCGAAAGGGTACATTTCGCTTCATCTACTTCAAGTGTGTTCAACGCCCAGCTTGACTCTAGAATGATCGTTGCGCCATTTTTCATGGTGATCATACCGAAAGCGGAATCTTCTACCGTAAACTTCGCTGGATCCCATGGTCCCCATGCATTCGCGGCATTTTCACGCTGAGACAGCTTGTGGTACGAAGTCCCCAAGACAACAGCAGGCTCGTAGTTGTTCATCATCCACATCGTCAAATCGAGCGCATGCGTACCGATGTCGATTAACGGGCCTCCGCCTTGCTTCTCTTCATCAAGGAACACACCCCATGTTGGGACTGCGCGGCGACGAATCGCATGTGCTTTCGCGAAGTAAATCTCACCAAGCTCACCCTCAGAGCAAAGCTTATGTAAATGTTGGCTATCGCCGCGGAAGCGATTGTTGTAGCCGACTGTCAGCTTTTTGCCAGTGCGTTTCGCAGCTTCAACCATACGTCTTGCATCTGCTGCCGTTTTCGCCATTGGCTTCTCAGACATAACGTGCTTGCCCGCTTCTAATGCAGCAATCGTAATTTCCGCGTGGGAATCATTTGGCGTGCAGACATGAACAATGTCAATGGAGCGGTCTTCCAGCACCTCACGATAATCTTCGTACACGCGCGCATCTTCTTTCCCGAACTTCGCCGCTGCTTCTTGTGCACGTTCGGAGACGATATCACAGAAGGCAACCATTTCCACATTGTCTAACTTGCTAAGGCTTGGCATGTGCTTGCCGTTGGCAATACCTCCACACCCAATAATTGCGATACGATACTTAGTAGACATGATGTTCCTCCTTCAACTTTTACCAGCTCATTCCGATGGTTGTGGCCACCAGTTCCTATTGCCTAATTATAACCAAGAGGCCGCTTCCAATAAAATTCCCGATTATGCGGTGATTGTATGCAATTGTGTTCTAACGAAAAAAGCATGGACGCTGGCTGACCAGCTCCCATGCTTCTTATTTCTTAATCATTGTCGCGACCAGCTTGTACCCAACGCCGCGAATGGAATCAATTTGTACTGATTGTTGGTTCATTTCCAACTTCTTGCGTAAGGAACTCACATGGACATCCACCGTACGTTGTCCGCCAATATAATCGAAGCCCCAGACGATGTTCATGAGATCATCGCGCGTGACGACGACACCTGGACGCTGCACGAGATAGAGCAGCACTTCAAACTCCTTCGGGCGTAACGGAATCGATTCCCCACCAAGCATCACTTCATACTTCTCAGGATAAATCCGCAGCTCGCCGGCTTGAATCACTTTCTCATTCGATTTGGACACATCACCAGCCACTTCATCGGATTGTGTTCGACGCAAGACTGCCGCAACGCGGGCAAGAAGCTCAGCTACACCGAATGGTTTTGTTATATAATCATCAGCCCCGTGCTTCAAGCCTTGCACGACTTCGTCTTCGGCGTTACGTGCGGTCAGAATGATGACCGGGGTGCGGTTCCCCTTTTGCCGCAGCTTAGCGAGCACTTCAAATCCATTAAGACCCGGGAGCATGATATCTAAAATGATTAAATCGTAGGACTGTTGAAGGGCTTCTTGCAGGCCGTCTCCACCATGGTCAATCACCTTGGTATCATAAGCTTCCTGAGAAAGATTATACGATAATAATCGAGCCAGGGTCGGCTCATCTTCAATGACAAGTATTTTCTGCGCCATGGGATCCCCCGTATTTACAGTTTTTTAACATTGCACAAGCCAAGTGTAACATACGTTTGTAAAGGCATTGTAAACGAATCATCATCGTGGTGTAAATAAGCGGCAATTCCAGGCTAATTAATGAATAACGGGCAGTTCAATTGTGAATTTGGTCCCGATTCCGACTTCGCTCTCAACGCGAATCGTCCCCTTATGCATTTCTACGAGATGCTTCACAATCGACAAGCCGAGGCCTGTACCGCCTGAACTGCGAGAACGGGCTTTATCGACACGGTAGAAACGCTCAAAGATGCGCGGCAAATCCTTCTTCGGAATCCCCATCCCCGTATCCGTCACGATTAACCGAAGACGCTCGTAATCCCCATCTGCATTCATATCCAGCGGCTCAACGCGCAGCTTGACCTTCCCGCCTTCTTGCGTATAAGCAATCCCATTGGACAACAAGTTGATAATAATTTGCCGTAAACGGTCTTCATCGGCTTCGATATACATATCTTCTTCCACTTGCATAGTGAGCTCAATATGCTTCTTCTCCGCCTCTTTGCGCAGAACACTCAAGGATCTCTCCAGAAATTCTGGTAAATATACCGGCGAGAAATGCATCGGAATGCGCTTGGACTCGATCTTCGATAGCTCAAGAATGTCCCCGATCAACCGGTTCAACCGCTCACTCTCATCAAAAATAATTTGCAGAAACGACACGGCCGTTTCCTTATCATTCAGCGCCCCCGCCAGCAGCGTTTCGGCGAACCCTTTGACAGCCGCAATCGGCGTCTTCAGCTCATGCGACACGTTAGCCACGAACTCGCTGCGCATCCGTTCCAATCGACGCACCGCTGTAATATCATGCAGCACGATTAATACGCCCGACCATTCCTCATCCTCGTGCGCGATCGGACTCAAATGAATGTCAAGAATACGCTCAGATGGATAATAGAACATCATCTCATCGGAAATCGGTTCCTGCAGCTCGATACATTCTTGAATCAGCTTCGTAAATTCAAATTGCTGCTTCGCTTCATTATATTTCTTCCCTAACAGCTCCTGCGAAGAGAAGCCGAGAATCGTTTCTGCAGAAGGATTGAGCAGCATAATGCGCTCGTCACGATCGATCATCATGACACCACTCATCATATTTTCCATCACGCCTTGCAGCCTGCGCTCATTCTCTTGAATACGGGCCATTTGCCCTTGCAAGCTTTCGGACATGCGATTAATAGCAACGCCTAATTGTCCAATTTCATCATCCTGGTAGGTCGGAACGCGTGATTCATAGTTCATATTCGTAATTTGCTGGGCAACCTTCGTCATTTTCTCGATCGGATGCGTGATGCTCTTCGCGATTCGATAACTCACAACGCCTGCAACTAGGAACAGAAGGAGCAATCCCGAAATGAGGAAATACCACAAGCTTCGAATCGATTGATCCACTTGTTCCAAGCTCATGGATATACGTATGTAGCCAATGGTTACCTTGGCTGGATTTTTCACGGGCATAGCCGCATACAACATCTTCTCTTTTAACGTGTCGGAGTAGCGCGTTGTGTAACCAATTCCACCTGCGATGGCAGCTGCAATTTCAGGACGATTCAAATGATTGTCCATTTGCTCAGGAAGCTGGTCAGAATCACCCAGTACTTTCCCATCGGCTCGTACGTAGGTCATGCGTTCATTGGTCGCTTCTTTCAAACGATGCGCCTGTGCCGTGTAGAATTGAAACAGCTCACTCTCGGTCCCTTGATAATCCCAGACTCCGCTGGATGCAATCACTTTAAGCTCTCGCTCCATGTTCTCTTGTAGCGATTTCACGTGAGAGTTCTCGAGCACCTTCGCCATAAAAATACCTGCGATTAACATCGAGCTTCCAATTAATACAATTAGAATAAACGTCAGCTTGGCGCGAAACTTCGTCATGGATGCGTTAACCTCCAGAAAGGTGATAAGTCAGTACCTTTTTCAGTAAAATAAGAAAAAAGGGCTACTCTAAATAGTAACCCTTTCTTCCAGGAACAATCCAGTTATTTTTTTGTAAATGTGAAAATCGTCCATTATTTAAAAACTGGCTCTTTCAGCGCAGCCAATTTCTCAAAGGCGTTCTTTTCAACATCCGCATGCAGACTGTTGCCATGGGAATCCATCGTCACAATCGCTGCGAAGCCTTCTGTCTCCAAGTGCCACATCGCTTCTGGAATACCGAATTCCATGAAGTCTACGCCTTCTACCTTCTTGAAGCATTGAGCATAGTACTGTGCGGCGCCGCCAATGGCATTCAAATACACACCGCCATGCTCTTTCAGGGCAGCCAACGTTTTCGGACCCATGCCGCCTTTACCAATGACAGCGCGAATACCGAATTTCTTAATAATCTCGCCTTGGTAAGGCTCCTCACGGATACTCGTCGTCGGTCCTGCCGCTTTCACGTGCCATTCTCCCGACTCATCCTTGCTCATAACAGGACCACAGTGGTAAATAGCCGCTCCGTTCAAATCAATTGGGGCATCATGATCCATCAAATGTTTGTGAAGCGCATCACGACCCGTGTGCATCGTTCCGTTAATCACAACCACATCGCCTACTTTCAGGCTGCGGATCTGCTCTTCCGAAATCGGCGTCGTCAAGACGATCTCTTTACGCTCCTCTTGCGGCGTATTTCTAGCTTCTTCCGCACTTGCTTCGAAAGCTTCTTGGAACGAAACTTCCGTTCCTCTCGGGTAGGACCAGCCGTTAATTTCGCCTGTTTCTGGATTCAACAGCACGCCTTGACGGCGGAACGCCCAACAGTTATAGGCAACAGAAACGAAGAAACTCGCAGGCAAACGGTTCATCACGCCAACTTTACAACCAAGCAACGTCACTTGACCGCCAAAGCCCATCGTACCAATACCGAGCGTGTTTGCGTGCTCCATCACATATTCTTCCACTTTGCGAAGATCAGGGTGCTCATTCACATCATCAACTTGACGGAACAATTGATGCTTCGCCAACTCGTACCCGCTTGTACGATCGCCGCCGATCCCAACACCGATGAAGCCCGCGCTGCAGCCTTGGCCTTGTGCTTGATAAACCGCGTGCATAATACATTTGCGAATACCGTCCAAGTCGCGGCCCGCTTTGCCCACGCCCTCAAGATCAGCTGGCAAGCTGTATTGGATGTTCTTGTTCTCGCAGCCGCCGCCTTTGAGAATGAGCTTCACTTCAACTTCATCGCGTTCCCACTGCTCAAAATGAATGACAGGCGTACCAGGTCCAAGATTGTCCCCGCTGTTCGCCCCCGTCAAAGAATCAACGGAGTTCGTGCGAAGCTTGCTTGCTTTCGTTGCATTCGCAACCGCGTCTAGGATATGCTTCTTCATTACGATTTGGTTTGCCCCAACTGGACAGTGTATAATAAACGTTGGCATTCCTGTATCCTGACAAATTGGGGATACATTGCACTCCGCCATGTGAATGTTATCCGCAATTCGAGATAGGGATAACGCTGAACGCGTTCCTTTATCCTCTCTTTCCTGCGCGGCTTGAACCGCACGACGCACATCGCCTGGAAGATTTGTGGATGTTTCGACAATCAGATCATAAACACTTTGATAAAAATGCTGCATAACGCTGTCTAGCTCCTCTCTCACTTACACACATAATCATGAACATTACTACTTATTATACCATACCTTTTAGGCACAGTTCGATGGTACTTAAGAGGAAAACAAGGAGATTCGCTGACATGTACAAAAGATTTGCGCTCACGGCCCTTATCAGTCTGATTGGGCTCACACTTCTGCTGACACCGCTTCAAGCGAAGCGTTCCGACACGGTTTACTATCAAGATCAAGTGGCAGTCCTGATGTATCATCACATTCATGATACGGATACGAGTTCAAGCACGATCACTTCGGTCCTTTTTCAAAATCAATTAGAAACGCTGCTCAGCAATGGCTATCATTTTATCACTTTAAACGAGTTCAAAGCCTATATGGCTGGGGCCACCGTGCCGCCAAATGCCGTGCTCGTCACCTTCGATGACGGGTACCAGAGCTTTTATACAGGGGCTTATCCGATTCTGAAAAGCTTACGCATACCCGCTGTGAACTTCGTCATCACGACCGATCTTGCTAATCCTCTGGCCTCCTACATCCCTTCGATGTCAAAGGAGCAGATCAGTGAAATGACGCATGCGACCAATTTCATCGATATCGGCTGCCACACGGACAACCTTCACCATAAGCTGCCCAATGGGGAAGCCGCGCTTGTTGGAAGGCTTGATGGCGAGGACGCTGCTGCTTATCAGCAGCGTGTGTTCACGGATGCGCAAGCCTGCGTCAGCAAGCTTGCGGGGTTGACGGATGCGCCGCTCGACGCGATGGCGTACCCGTACGGCATCACGTCGCCAGCGGCGACGGAGCAAGTGGCGAAGGCGGGCATCCGCTACGCCTTCACGATCTCGCCCGAGATGGCGACGCGCAGCGCCGATCACTTGCTCATCCCGCGGATCAACGCGGGCAGCCCCGGCATCACGCCGGAGGGGCTGCAGCGCTCGATCCAGCGCCGGGTTACGGCGCAGCCGGGCAGCGCGCCGCTGCGCGTGGACGCGGCCGCTGCCGCAGCGCAGCTCGGCGGCAGCGCAAGTGCGGAAGGCGGAGAGCTGCGCCTCCGCCTGGGGCAACAAGCATTCACCCTGCGGGTGAATGCGAAGACCGCGACGCGCGAGGACGGCGCGCGCGTCCGGCTGCGGCAGCCCGTGCTGCGCGAGCACGGGCAGGTCACGATCGCGCTTGACGATCTGCAAGCGCTGATCGGGCAGCCGCTCGTCTACACCCCCGCCACCGGGAAGGTGGCGGCGCGGGTGGCGCCGAGCGTCAAATAATGGGCCGTGTTACTCGGCCCCTCAACTCAAACATGAAGGAGCTCAGCCCCATGCATCATCACTTTTTCGCTTACTTATATCGTCTCAAATATATTGATCGCTGGAGCCTCATGTGGAACATGCGCCGCGAGAATGTCGCCGAGCACTCCTTCTACGTGGCTTCCATTGCTCACATGCTTTGCACGATTTCCAATGAAGTGTTCGGGGGCAGCGTGCCCACGGATCGCGTCGTTTCCATTGCGCTATTCCACGATGCGTCCGAAGTACTGACTGGCGATATTCCTCAGCCTGTGAAGCACAACAATGAGCGAATCCTACGTAATTTTCGGCAAATTGAAGAAGTCGCTGTTGAGCGCTTGATCAGCACAATTCCGCCGGCGCTTAGCGGCATCTACCGCGGTCTCATTCAGGATCCAGATCCTGAGCTCTATCGTTGGGTAAAAGCTGCCGATCTGCTCGAAGCCTACATCAAGTGCTTGACCGAGCTCTCCACGGGCAACCGTGAATTTATCGTAGCTAAGCAGCAGGTGCTGGAAAGCTTGCAGAAAATGAACATGCCGGAAGTCGATTATTTCCTCGAGAATATGAGCGCGTCCTTCGAGAAAACACTGGATGAAATCACGTTAGATATTGCAGATCCCAGTTAGGTGTATCACAAAGAAAGAACCCCTTATCCCGCATGAGCTATGCGAAATAAGAGGTTCTTTTTGTATCCTTTGTTTCGCTTACGACAAGATTTGAGGATTTGTCATAATCAAAATAGCAAGGATAACTGCAATAGCAGCAATCCAGCTAAACGCTTTAATTTTCGAAGCATCCGCAGCTGTGCTTTTTCCTGCTGCGCTGCTCGCTTTCAGTTTTTTGATACGACCGCCGATCATGCCTGTAGCCGCACCCACGATTACAAGCAGAATCGTTGCCAGAGCCATCCACAGGGCAGAAGGCTTTGGATCTAGTTGACTAATCATCGCTCCTCCTGAGAGGAAAGTCACAATCAAGGAAAATTGGCCAACGCGGTTCAACGACGCAAGCAATCCCGCGAAACTTTCTTGCGCTGCCCCAGACAAACTTCCTGCTCGTCCCACAAGGAAAGGGAACACAACATAAGAACCAAGCAACAAAGCGCTAATCACATGTAAAAAAATCAAAACATGATACATCGAATCAACCTCCGCCATTTTTAAATAAAAATCATTCTCTTGTAGTATACAGAATAGGTTCAGGTGTAACAAGAAAGCGATATCAACATTCTGGCCATTTCACGATTTGTCCATAAAAATGTGTCTAATTTATCCCCTTATTCGGAGCCCCGCGGCATCCTAACTGTGAACTGATAGACACCATCTTGATGTGTGAGTCCAAGGGTTCCTCCATGCAACTCCGTAATATTCTTGGCAATGGAAAGACCTAATCCTGAACCTGTCTGGATCTGTTCGCTCTGCCTGGAGTCATCCACTTCATAAAAACTGTCAAAAAGCTTCACTTCCTGCTCCTTTGTTATCGGCTCTGCATTATTTTCAACAGTAACATAGAAATTGGTTTCATCCAGTTGTGTATAAACACGTATTGAACCTGGTTTTATGGTGTATTTAAGAGCATTCATCAGTAAATTATCGAGGGCTCTCACAAATTTATCACTATCTATCATCACAACAGCATGCATACGTGAGCAATCTCGAACGATCGATACACCATGCTCCATAGCAATGGGCTCAAATTCAAAGAGTAATTGATGAATCAGGTCATGAATATCAACAGGTTTAAGATCTAGCTTCATATTGGTGGAGGTTAACCTTGTATAGGCAAACAAATCATCTAATAATTTTTTTAAAATGGATGGCTTTGCTATACGTGTTCTTAACGAATCTGTCATATTCATCTTTATTTTGATAGGATCCTGTTCTCAGTAAATCCAAATAGCCAATAATGCTTGTTAATGGCGTTCGCAAGTCATGCGACACACCAGTGATCAGATCAAGCTTGGATTTCTCGATGTCGCGCTCTTTCTGAATCTGTTTCTCTAATTTTTCCGTCATTAGATTAATACTAGAGGCCACTCTTCCAATCTCGTCCTTTCGAAGAATAGGTACTCTACAGCTTAAATTTCCTTCCGCGATGATGGAGAGCCCCTCTTCTAAGGTTCGTAAATACGTTACCACACGTCGTGTTAAAATAAAAAAAGAAACAATAAATGCAAGAATGTACGCCGCTACATTGAAATAAGGAAGATATACAATATAGCGATATCCGCTATAACGATTAAAGAGGTTCGCCATTATTGCGATAATGATTAAAGCAATGAACATGCTTATCACAAAGGTCCAGATCATATCCACCTGAATGCTGTTCTTCCGTTTAAAAAGTATGGGCAACTTATCTTTCAATTTTATACCCCACTCCCCAAACGGTCTTGATATAGCGAGGTTCTCTCGGCGTCTCCTCTATCTTCTCCCGTAAATTTCGAATGTGCACCATGACGGTATTATCGGTATAGGCAGATGATTCTTTCCACACGGATTCGTAAATTTTTTCTGCACTGAACACTTGTCCTGGATAGCTTGCCAGCAATTCAAGAATAGCAAATTCAAGCGGAGTCAGTGTTACCTGCTTTCCTCTCACTGAAACGAAGTGTTTGGTCTTATCGATGAGTAGTTCCTGTATAGCAATCGTTTACACATCCCTCTCTGGTGAGGAGTACGACTGCCTTCGAAGCTGCGCCTTTACTCTCGCAAGTAATTCCAGTGGATTAAATGGCTTCGTGACGTAATCATCCCCTCCGATTGAAATGCCTGTAATCTTATCCAAGTCATCATCTTTGGCAGAGAGCATAATGATAGGAACGGTTGAGGTTTCCCGAATTCGCATGCACGATTGAATGCCATTCATGACGGGCATCATCACATCCAAAATAACGAGTGAAATATCAGGATGAACCTTCATTGCTTCTACCGCCTTGTGTCCGTTCTCAGCCTCTATGACCTTGTATCCTTCATTTCTCATATAAATATGAATTACATCTCTAATTTCGGCGTCATCATCCACCACTAATATTGTAGTTATTTCGTACTCCCCCTCTACAACTCGCCATCCTTTGCTCTCTTCCTGCAAACATACACAAATGCTGGCGGGACATTGAAAGGAACAAACGATATTTTTTCGATGTCAAAATATTTCATAAAATGAGTTTTCATTTGCAATGAATATTGAAAAGCTACAAAATGACCATCAGGCTTCAGCGCCTGCTTAATTTGCTTCATTAAAGTCTCGCGCAAATTCCTTTCAAAGTTAAAAAAAGGCAATCCGCTAATTATACAATCCAACTGGTCAATGGCATAGCGGCTAATCGTAGTAGTTAACTGGCACGCATCCGAGTGACACGCAAACCCAGCGTACTTCCGCTGTAGCTGACTTCGCATTTGTCCTTCTTTTTCAAACAGGAATACATTGGTCTCTGGATATACATAAGATGAAATCCACGAAGTAATTGCGCCTGTGCCCGAACCAAGCTCTGCCACATTTCTTACCTGATGCCAGGGAACAGACTGTACCATCTTTCTAGCCAAGAAACGTGAACTCGGCGAAATGCTGCCAACTTGTTTGGGATTGTTCATAAATTTCTTTAAAAAAAGCATGAAATTAGCTTGTGTCATCATAATTCCCCCTTAACCGTTATTTTTTTCAATTCTTGAATGACTCATACTTGACTGTCCATTCCCATAGATTGCTACAAGATTTTTGACCAAGCAGAAGAAGAAATAAGTAGTGAAGAGTCCAATCATCATCGACTCCACATCAACAAAAGAGGGAACATGCAACCAATGATTGCCAAGTAATAAACCAACGGTAAAATAAACCGATGTCCACACAAATGCGCTAGTATACGAAAGCAAGGCGAATTTACGGTAGGATACACGATTGATTCCTGACAAGACAGGAATGAAGTAACGAACTACAGGCAAAAGATAAGCTAAGCAAATCGCTATTGATCCGTATTTGTGAAACAGCTCTTCCGCTTTGCTCAAATAACGGTTCTTTCGAAACCTGGAAGTGAATCTCTTCCCGAATAGACTCCCCAGGATATAGCCCATAGTAACCGCACATAATAATCCACACAGTAAAAACAAGTAGACCAACCACGGATTTAAATCGGTATTCGCAATCAGGATTGCCCCTGCTAGAATGGTGACTTCATTCGGAATTGGAAACCCGAATGGCCCAAAACAGAATGCGCAGAAAAAATATATACCCATAATCATGGACAAGTTGTAGGATTGTTTCGTTCATGATTTAACCTCCCATTCGTTGATGAAATAATCATAAACAAAGTTTCTGAGGAATATAGGTGGATAAATCTAAAGAATATCTGAAGATGCATAGTTATCACCTGAACGAGAAAATTGATGACTCAGCCTGGGGTATAAAATGAAAAAAAACCTACGCATACTCGTAGGTTTCTCCATGCTTTCAGTTAAATTATAGACATTCATTCTCGACAATCCCAATAAGTTCTTTTAATTGTTCAACACTTTGCTCCAAGGACAGAGAATAGTAGCGCTGCGTACCTTTCTGCTCTATGAGTACTAGCTTGTTATCACGCAGTATTTTAAGATGGTGGGAAATAGCTGGCCTAGAAAGTCGTGATTGCTCCGCAATATCATTGACACTTAAGGATTCATTTGCTGCTAATTGCATAATGATATCTTGTCTGGCAGGATCACTGAGCGCCTGGAAAAGAGGGATACATGATCTGAATACATCGATTGCTGTCTGGGTCATAGGTCACTTCCTACTTCCTATAATTATTTCTCTCCTGCCACATATTTTGCAATTTTCGCGGCTACACTTCTAGGGAGGAACTTTGAACCAAGCGCTCCTGCCTTGTTTAGAGCACCCGTAATAACCACTCGTTTTCCTTTCAACATCGCCTCGTACCCTTCCTTAGCGACTACATCGGAAGCCATGGCATTGCTGAACATTTTCGTGCTTTCAACACTGGCTACAGCACCAAAATTGGTTTTAGTTGCTCCAGGACACAACGTTGTCACAGTAATATTTGTATGGGCTAATTCTTCAACAAGAGCTTCTGAGAATGACAAGACAAAAGCTTTGGTTGCATAATAAATGGCCATGAGAGGACCGGGTTGGAATGCCGCTGTACTGGCAACATTCATAATTTTACCATGGTTTCTATGTTTCATGCCCTTCAGAAAGTAGTAGGTAAGCTCTGTAAGAGCGGTTACGTTTAATTGAATCATATTTACTTGTTTTTGAATATCCAATTCGTCAAATTTCCCCATTAAACCGAAACCAGCATTATTAACAAGTACATCCACTGTAATATTTCTTTGTTGGACAAATTCAAATACTTCTTTAGCGGCTCCTGGCTCACTCAAATCTTTAGGCAGGATAGTAACATTAACATCCTTCCAAGTTTGCTTGATTTCCTCAAGGTTCTTTTCATTTCTCGCCACAAGTACAAGATCATATCCATCTTTTGCAAATAATTGTACGAATTCACTCCCTAGTCCACTCGTAGCTCCTGTGATTAACACTGTTTTTGTCATTTGTAACGCCTCCAGTTTATATATGATCTTCAAGTATATGTTTATTAGTTTAAATACTTAAACATTTGAACATATAAAACATACCCCATTATATTATGAATGTCAAGACAAACAACTATGCATGGGATTAATTTTCAAAGGCTTCATGCTCAACGAATAGCGAATGGTCAAACATCTTCTTGTTTATCGATACAAAAAAAAGCCAACCCTCCGAATTTCCAGAAGGTTGGCCTTTCCTCGTATATCGTTTACCCCGTTACCACTTTGATGACGTTACGTACGGATTCCGCCGTTTTATCCAAAGCAGCTTTCTCCGTGTCCGTCAGTTCGATGTCCATAATTTTCTCGATGCCGTTCGCACCTAGAATCGTCAGAACACCCATGAACAGATTGTCATAACCGTACTCGCCTTCAAGCAGCGCTATCGTTGGGATAATACGTTTTTTGTCTTTCAAAATTGCTTCCGTCATTTGAACCAGTGACGCTGCTGGAGCATAATAGGCACTGCCATTGCCGAGCAAGTTCACGATTTCACCGCCGCCTGTGCGTGTGCGTTGGACAATCGCTTCAATCCGATCTGCTGGGATCAGCTTCTCGATTGGAACGCCGCCCGCATACGTGTAGCGTACGAGTGGAACCATGTCATCGCCGTGACCGCCGATCACGACACCTTTGACATCTTCAACAGACACGTTCAATTCTTGCGAGATGAACGTTAAGTAACGAGCTGTATCTAGAACGCCAGATTGACCAATTACACGATGCTTAGGGAAACCAAGCGCTTGATACGCGACGTACGTCATGGCGTCAACAGGATTACTCAAGATGATCACGATGGCATCTGGAGCAACTTCCTTGACGTTCTCACATACGGACTTCACGATCCCCGCATTCGTATTCACTAAGTCATCGCGGCTCATCCCAGGCTTACGAGCGATACCTGCTGTGATTATCACGATGTCGGACCCTACCGCATCCGCATAATTGGATGTCCCCGTGATCTGAGCGTCGTAGCCTTGGACCGGACCGGCTTCTAGCATATCGAGCGCTTTCCCTTTCGTAGGGTTCTCCAATTGTGGGATGTCGAGCAGAACAATGTCACCAAGTTCTTTTTGTGCTAGCATTAGCGCTGTTGTTGCGCCAGTAAACCCAGCACCAACAACCGTAATTTTATTTCGACGAATAGCCATTAAGAAAGACCTCCTATACGAGTTATAGTCTTTTCTTACAAACACTTACGTCAAATTATGCCATGTTTTTGATGATTTCATTCGCAAACTCGGAGCACTTGATTTCTTTAGCGCCTTCCATTAGACGAGCGAAGTCATACGTTACTGTTTTGTTGTTGATGGATGTTTCCAAGCCTTTGTAGATCAGCTCAGCCGCTTCCAACCAGCCAAGGTGCTCAAGCAACATAACGCCGGAAAGGATAACGGAACCTGGGTTTACAACGTCAAGACCAGCATATTTAGGAGCTGTACCGTGTGTTGCTTCGAAGATTGCGTGACCAGTCACGTAGTTGATGTTCGCTCCTGGTGCGATACCAATTCCGCCAACTTGTGCTGCTAGTGCATCAGACAGGTAGTCACCGTTCAGGTTCAAGGTTGCGATAACGTCGAAATCAGTAGGACGCGTCAATACTTGTTGAAGCGCGATGTCAGCAATCGCATCTTTTACGATGATTTTGCCAGCAGCTTCAGCATCTTTTTGAGCTTTGTTTGCTGCTTCAGCGCCTTGCTCTTCTTTGATGCGGTCGTATTGTGCCCATGTGAATGTTTTGTCGCCGAACTCAGCTTCAGCAAGCGCATAACCCCAGTTTTTGAACGCGCCTTCTGTGAACTTCATGATGTTACCTTTGTGTACCAATGTAACTGTTTTACGGCCATGTTTGATCGCGTACTCGATTGCCGCGCGAACCAAACGCTCAGTACCCTCGGAAGATACTGGTTTAACACCGATACCTGAAGTTTCAGGGAAACGAATTTTCTTAACGCCCATTTCATTTTGCAAGAAGGAAAGAACTTTCTTAACTGCATCAGAACCAGCTTCCCACTCGATACCAGCGTAGATGTCCTCTGTGTTTTCACGGAAAATAACCATGTCAACTAGCTCAGGACGTTTAACTGGGGATGGAACACCGTTGAAGTAACGAACTGGACGGGAACATACATACAGATCAAGCTCTTGACGAAGCGCAACGTTCAGGGAACGAATACCACCGCCGATTGGCGTTGTAAGAGGTCCTTTGATGGACACGATGTATTCGCGCATTGCCGTTAGTGTATCGTTTGGCAGCCAGTTGTTGAATTTGTTGAATGCTTTCTCACCAGCAAATACTTCGTACCAAGCGATTTTTTTCTCGCCTTTGTATGCTTTCTCAACAGCCGCATCCAATACGCGTACGGAAGCAGCCCAGATGTCAGGACCTGTACCGTCTCCTTCGATGTAAGGGATGATCGGGTTGTTAGGTACTTGAAGTACACCGTTCTCGATCGTGATTTTTTGACCTTCTGTTGGAAGTTCGTAAGTTTCGAATTGTGGCATGATTAGTTCCTCCTCTAATGTGTTAAAACTGATCTATTTTCCTATGTAATAGGCACACAAAAAGCGACGGGAGTTCAGTACTCCCCCAGAGAATCTGGGGCTGGGTACCGAACTGCCCGCACCTTGAGTTTGAAACATTAGCAATTAGCGCTGGCTAATTGGAATATATTTTTGGTTAACAGGACCTGTGTACTCAGCGCGCGGACGGATCAAGCGGTTGTTCTCGTACTGCTCCAAGATGTGAGCAGCCCAACCAGAGGTACGGCTGATCGCAAAAATCGGCGTGAACAAGTCGCGTGGGATTTCCAACGTAGTGTATACGGATGCCGAGTAGAAGTCAACGTTTGGTTTCAAACCTTTAAGACCTGTTACCAACTCGTCAGCTTTAATGGACATTTCGTACCATTTCAAATTGCCTGTCAATTTACCAAGCTCATAAGACATTTTTTGCAAGTGCTTCGCACGTGGATCGCCGTTTTTGTATACGCGGTGTCCGAAGCCCATGATTTTGTCTTTGCGCTCTAGCTTGCCGTTGATGTAAGGAACAACGTTCTCAACAGTTCCGATTTCTTCCAACATAACCATAACCGCTTCGTTCGCACCACCGTGAAGAGGTCCTTTAAGCGTGCCGATTGCGGAAGTGATACCCGAATAAATATCTGTAAGCGTTGCAACAGTAACACGGGCTGCGAATGTAGAAGCATTCAACTCGTGGTCAGCATGCAGAACAAGCGCTTTGTCTAATGCTTCGATAGCAACTTTATCTGGCTCTGCGCCAGTAAGTTGGAACAAGAAGTTAGCAGCTACGGACGAATATCCTGGGGAAGCAACTGGCTCTTTCCCTTCACGAATACGGGCGAATGCTGCGATAATGCCAGGGATTTGTGCTTGCAGCTTAATCGCTTTACGCACATTGGATTCCATGCTTGCATCGTTCGCTTCTTCATCATAAAGCGCAAGGGCAGAAACAGCTGTACGAAGCGCTGCCATGGAATTAACATCTTTCGGGAATGTACGAATAAGGTCGATAACCGCATCAGGTACTTTACTGAATGTGTTTAGGTCGCTTTGCAATTTCTCAAGCTCAGCTTGTGTAGGCAATTTCCCGAACCAAAGCAAATAAATAACTTCTTCAAATGTCGCATTTTCAGCGAGGTCATCAATATCAATCCCGCGATACGTAAGCACACCATCTACAATGGAGCTGATCGACGAGGTTGTGGCTACAATTCCTTCTAAACCTTTGGTTGCAGACATGGGAATCTCTCCTTAGCTACTCTATTAGCAATTATTTCTGTTTTTCTTCTTTTAATAATAAAGTATTTTACTTGGTAAGTGAATAAATGAGGTCATAGAACTTTATTTTCACTACCATAACTTTTCTTTTTGGCGGAATTTTCGCACCATGGGTACTGGTCGTCACCGATTGCAGTCATCCCAACACACGATACAAGTTTTTGTTAAATCCACCGAATTATGCAGAAGCTGAGGAAAAATTTGTAGACCTCCATCGAGATTGATACAATGGAACCAATGAATTCCTGTACTTGGCTGGAAAGGAGAATTTAGATGAGTCCTCTGACAACAAAGCTCGGCATCATAGATATCGGATCCAACTCCATCCGACTGGTTATTTATGAAACCAATTCTCAAGGAGCCTATCGTGTCGTGTGCGAGCACAAAGATTCAGCGCGGCTTAGCGAGCGTATGGGTCCCGATCTCATTTTACATAGCAAAGACATTCTTTCCATCCTCCCGATCCTGAACCACTATACAAGGCTGTGCAAAGTACATGAGGTTACAACGATTCGAACGGTTGCGACTGCTGCAGTTCGCAATGCCGCCAATACAGCGGACATCGTCCGTGTTCTTGAAGAGCAAACCGGGCTTCGCATTGAAGTACTAAGCGGTTATGAGGAAGCGCGATACGGGTATCTCGGCGTTATGAACGCCATCGATATACAGGACGCGATGATTATCGATATTGGCGGCGGCAGCACCGAGGTCTCGTTGGTGAAAGATCGGCAATTGCTCCACAGCCACTCGTTCCCGTTTGGAGCCGTCAATACCACTCGCCAGTACATGCAAGGTGCGAATTTAACAGATCAGCAAATGTCCACCATTCGAGCAATGGTACAAGATGCCCTATCCGCTCATCCGTGGATCGCGGACTCGTCAGGTCTTCCCATGATTGGGCTCGGAGGCACCATTCGGACTCTTGGCAAAATGAGCCGTAAGGGCAATAAATATCCGATCCAGCTTGCTCATAATTATGTGATGAAGCCCAGTGAGCTTCGCCATTTCCTTACTCTTTTATCTAGCATGCCTTTAGAAAAACGCAAGAAAATCGATGGGCTCGCCAAGGAGCGCGCGGACATTATCGTCCCTGGCTTGCTTATTTTGGAGACGATCTTTACCGCTGCGAAAGCTTCTTCCTGTATCATTAGCGGGTCAGGTTTACGTGATGGCCTCTTCTTCGAAACGATCAACCCAAAGCAACCCATTAAGTCAGATGTGCTGGAGGCCAGCCTACAGAATATATTAGCTCTCCATCCGAATGCTGCGCGCATGCACGTTCAGCATGTCGATGCATTTGCTTTGCAGCTATTTGACACCATTGCCGTTTCGAAGGAGCTTGATACACGCTGCCGAACCTATTTGCACACAGCGGCCCTCCTGCACCGTATTGGCGTTAGTGTGCATTACTACCAATACCTTAAACATACGCAGTATATGATGCAAGAAACGCATATAGACGGCCTTAGTCACCGTGAAATCGTCATTGCATCCCTCATTGCTACGTACAAAACAAAAAGCCGGACCGCGCAGCAGGTTATCCCTTACAAGGACCTGTTACTCGAATCCGACACGGCTTTAATCGTAAAATTAGGGACTCTCCTTAGCGTCGCGCGCGCCCTAGACATTAGCGAAACGCAGCCTGTGAAGGAGATTCGACTTCATTTCAAGGAATCCACATTGATGCTGCACATGATTTGTGAGTATGACCCGCAGCTAGAGCTGAGAGAGCTTTCTACGGTAACCAAAGATTTCGAGAAAACGTGGGATTTGAAACTGACTACTCCATCCAACGTTTTTTCCATGATGTAATTCGCATTGCTTCGAACTGGCTCCGATACGGGGTCAGTTCATTTTTTATGCGCGTATACATGCCATTGGACATGAGCTCCCTTGCTTTTACATTATCATGAAGGGAAACATTCAGAATTTGAATCATCATTTTCTTCATTTCATGATCCAGTACGGGGCACATCAGCTCGATCCGACGCGTCAAGTTACGTGTCATCCAGTCAGCCGAAGACAAGTAGACATCGACATGACCGCCATTTTCAAAATAATAAATGCGTGAATGCTCCAGAAAGCGGTCTACAATGCTTCGTACGGTAATATTTTCACTGAGACCTGGCACGCCTGGGCGCAGGCAGCAGACACCCCGAATGATCAACTCAATTTTCACACCTGCTTGAGATGCTGCGTATAGCGCATCCACCATTTCCTGATTCGAGATCGAGTTCATTTTCGCGATAATTCGAGCGGGACGACCAGCCCTCGCATGCTTGGATTCACGAGCGATCAGCTCAAACAGCTTATCTTTCAAATCGGTCGGTGCCACGGCAAACGACTGCCAGTCATGCGGTGCGGAATAGCCCGTGATTTCGTTGAATAGCGCGGAAGCATCCTCACCGATGACACTATTGCTCGTAAACAAACCGACATCCGTATACAGTCGTGCTGTGCTGTCATTGTAATTTCCTGTGCCTACATGGACATAGCGTCGGAGCGTATTCTCCTCTTGGCGGACCACGAGGGTAATTTTCGCATGTGTTTTGAGTCCAACAAGACCGTACACGACGTGACAGCCCGATTTCTCCAGCATTCTCGCCCAAGCGATATTCCGTTCCTCATCAAATCGAGCTTTCAGCTCAACGACCACCGTGACCTGCTTACCTGACTCCGCTGCTCTTGCCAACGCTTGGATGATTGGCGACTGGCCGCTGGCACGATACAGTGTCATCTTGATCGCTAACACATGCGGATCATAGGCCGCGTGAACGATGAAATCCGTTACCGCATCAAACTTTTCATAAGGATGATGAACTAACACATCTCTCGACTTGAGAATGCTGAAGAAGTCAGTAGTATCCTCGAATTCAATTGGATATTTGGGCTCAACGCGCGGATAGCGTAAATTATCAAAGCCGTTCAACGAATTGGCCAACTTCATGAAATAAGTAATGTCGAGTGGACCGTCAATTTCAAAAATTTGATCCTCAATCTCAAACTCATCCTGTAACTGAGCAAGTGCATACGGATGAATCCCTTCTTGCACCTCTAGACGAACAGGGGCGCCCCAGCGTCTGCGGCGAAGCTCTTTCTCGATCTCTTCCAAGAGATCTTCTGCGCCCTCTTCGTTGAGCGTAAGATCCGCATTACGGGTTACTCGGAAACCATGTACAGAAATCGGAATATACCCGCTGAACAACGATTGAATGTGGTGCTCAATTAATTCCTCCAGCAGAATGAACTCCGTTTTCTTGCTGTTCGATCTGGTTGGCACATGAATGCAACGCGACAAGTTACTCGGAATTTGGACAATTGCGAAATACGGCTCTTCATCCAGATCTTCACCTTCACGCACTAGCAACACAGCCAAATATAACGACTGATTATGTACAAGCGGAAACGGACGGCTCTGATCCACCGCCATGGGGGTCAGAACGGGAAAAACAATATCATGGTAATAAGCGTCCATGGCTTTCTTCTGGGACGTATTTAAATCTTCGTATTCGGTGAAAACGATGCCTTCCTTCATCAGGAGCCGCGTCACTTCGCGATACGATTTGTACTGTTCAGTTACCATTTTCGCGGTACGCTTCATAATCCGTTTAATAAGACCTGCCGGCGTATAGCCCGTGAAATCTTTTTTCGTATAACCCGCTTTAATCTGATCCTTGAGACCTGCGACACGAACACTCATGAATTCATCGAGGTTACTCGATACGATAGACAGAAACTTCACACGCTCCAGCAGCGGTGTACTCGCATCCTGCGCTTCCTCAAGCACACGCCAATTGAACTCGATCCAGCTCAAATCACGGTTAATGTACTTGGTTGAAATTTCTTTAATTTCCTTGAGTTCTTTCAGATCCTTCAGCTCTGGTTCGCGCGCAATACTCATAAAGCCTCCATTACTTTTCCATTTTTAGTCATCATCTTATCTTCATTGTACTATGCGTAACATAGAGCGACAATCCACATCCACGTAATTCATTATATTAAGATTTTGTAAATCTCATGTTATTTCCGTATTTATCCATGTTCATGCTACAATGAAAAGGACTTGATACAAGGAGTGATTGCTGCGATGGGTATCCTGAACCCGAGACTCGTTCACCAAATTTTTAGAGGCATATGGGTGGCTATCATTGTCGGTTTACTGTCTCTGGCCTTCTTCTATATCATCCCACTCATTTACCCTTTTATTTTCGGCTGGATCCTTGCTCTTATGATGAATCCAATCGTTAATTTCTTTCAATTCAAATTAAAACTGCCGCGATGGCTCTCCGTAACCATATCCATGTTCCTATTCCTAGGCGCGATGGCGACCGCCATTACTCTATTGGTTGCGAATATCGTCGTTGAGTTAGGTTCACTGGCAGACAATATTCAAGCTCAAATTAATCGCTGGCTGGAGCAATTTAATGTTTTCATAAACTCGATTACATTCCAACAGTGGATAGAGCGGGTCAATGAATTTTTCGAAAATAATCCCAAATACCAAGAAACGGTCAACACGAATCTGTCCTCTTCCGCTGGCTCGATTGCCGACATCTCAAAGCTAGTAATTACCTATGTGTTCTCGGCGCTTAAAGCCTTTCTAACATCGCTGCCGAAAATAGCTACGATCACAATCATCGTAATGCTAGCCACCTTCTTCATCAGCAAGGATTGGTATGGGCTCAATAAGCGCTATAAAATCATCTTCTCCGACGTTATTGTCAAAACGACGAAGCTGATTCGAACGGACTTGCAGAAAGCCTTATTCGGTTACATCCGAGCTCAATTGATCCTCGTTTCATTGACTGCCTTGGTTGTCATCATCGGACTTCTCGTCCTTCGCGTGGATTACGCCATCACGATTGGATTGTTAACTGGATTAGCTGATTTAATGCCATATCTAGGCACGGGTGCCGTTATGGTTCCATGGATTCTCTACGTGTTCTTCGCGCAAGGCAATATCGTGCTTGGCATCGGTCTTAGTGTATTGTATGGGGTCATTGTCATTGCACGTCAAATAATGGAGCCTAAAGTGCTCGCCTCATCCGTTGGCTTGGATCCGCTCGCCACACTTGTTGCCATGTTCGTTGGGCTCAAATTGTTTGGACTGCTCGGGCTCATCATCGGCCCTGTGTCGCTTATCTTGCTCTCCGCTTTCTATCGAGCCCGATTATTCCATGATATCGCGGCATACATACAAAAAGGCTCGGCTTCACCTAAATAGGTGAAAACCGAGCCTTATTTCATCGACGGTGAATGATATGCATATTGCCTTTGCCGATTTGCTTACGGATCAGGGCGAGCAGCAGCATTTTAAATATCGGCCGCGTATATGGAAAGACGAGCATGAATCCGAAAATATCTGTGACAAATCCTGGTGTGATGAGCAATAGCCCGCCTAGGAAAATACAGATACCATCCAGAAGCTGCCCCGCAGGCAGTTGACCTTGTGACAACTCGAATTTCGCATAAGCCAGCACCTTCTGGCCTTCACGCTTGGCAAAATACGCACCAAGCACACCGCTTGCGATGATGAACAAGAAGGTCAACCAGCCTCCGACCAAATGCCCCAACATGATTAACACCGTAATTTCAATCGCGGGAACGAGAATAAAAATAGCTAGCATCCATCGAAACATCACTTAGCCTCCTTCATCCGTATAGTTCGTAATCACCTGCCATAAATCAGGCGCTTCCTTTTCTATACGTACAGGCTTCCAAGAAGGATTCACCCAAACATGATGGGATGTGCCTGTCACAAGTAATTCCTCAGGTTCCCCCTCAAGGATTCTCCGGATTTCATAGGAAAATTGCAGTCGAACTGAACCCGTTTGCGATACGCGCGTATAAATCCCGATGAGATCATCGTAACGCGCTGGCCTCTTGAACTTGAGCTCCGCTTCAGTTACGGGAAGCAGGAGTCCTTTCTCCTCAATTTTACGATACGGATAGCCCAAATCGCGAATCAACTCGGTACGTCCAATTTCAAACCACGTTAAATAATTAGCGTGATACACAACGCCCATTTGATCCGTTTCCTCATAACGAACGCGCAATTGTGATTGGTGCCAACGTTCCTGACTCATGCTCCTGGTTCCCCCTCCTTGATCGTTGCAAAAAAGAGTGAAGCAAGATTCCCCTCGCTTCACTCTTTCCTATGACTTACAGTACGCTCGCTTGACCCGAGTAGATTACGCCTACCTCTGGGTAGATCGAAACTTCTGTACCGTCTTTGATTAACTCAACAGCGTTCTCAACACCTACAATAACTGGAATACCAAGGCTAAGTGCAACGACAGCCGCGTGTGACGTAATACCGCCAACTTCGGTAATCAAGGCAGATGCTCTTTGAATAGCCGGCATGTACTCTCGATCCGTCGATATCGTTACTAGTACAGCACCGTCTACCATTTTCGCATTCGCTTCTTCTGGTGTACGAGCCGTTACTACTGTTCCAGTTGCTGTCTGCATCCCGATCCCTGTTCCTTTGGCAATCATTTCACCAACGTGATGAACCTTGATCAGGTTCGTTGTTCCAGAGCGGCCAACTGGCACGCCTGCTGTGATAACAACGATATCTCCCAGGGAAACGATGCCTGTTTTGATGGAGCTGTCTACCGCTAGGTTGAATAGCTCATCTGTTGTTTTCGCTTGTGTTCCCAAAACCGGAATAACACCCCAAACGAGGGATAAACGGCGAATCACTTGCTCACTTGGCGTAACAGCAATGATCGGGGACTTCGGACGGTATTTGGATACCATACGCGCAGTGTATCCACTTTCTGTAGCCGTCAGGATTGCTTTCGCACCCAATTCCAATGCGGAGTTGGCAACAGCTTGCGAAATCGCTTCTGTGACAGTCACTTGCTGTGCTTGCGCTTGACGAAGGAAAATTTCTTTATATTCCAAAGCAGCTTCTGCACGCTCAGCAATACGAGCCATCGTCTCAACGGATTCAACCGGGTATTTCCCTGCTGCTGTTTCACCAGACAACATAACAGCATCCGTTCCGTCGAATACCGCATTCGCTACGTCACTTGCTTCCGCACGTGTAGGGCGCGGGTTGCGTTGCATGGAATCCAGCATCATCGTAGCCGTGATTACCGGTTTACCTACGATGTTACATTTCTTAATCATTTGTTTTTGTACAACTGGCACATCTTCAGCCGGAATCTCAACACCAAGATCTCCACGAGCAACCATTAAACCATCAGATACTTCTAGAATTTCATCTAGGTTATCTACGCCTTCTTGGTTTTCAATTTTAGAAATGATTTGGATATGCGTCGCATTGTGGCGCTCCAGCAACTCACGAATCTCCATGACATCACTTGCTTTACGCACGAAAGAAGCTGCGATGAAGTCTACACCTTGTTCAATACCGAACACGATATCATTCGCATCTTTTTCAGTAATACCTGGAAGGCTGATTTTCACGCCTGGTACGTTAACGCCTTTTTTGCTTTTAATCGTTCCGCCATTGACGATACGGCACTCGATTTCCGTTCCGCGAATATCAACAACGGTAAGACCGATCAAACCGTCATCGATCAAAATCGTGGATCCTACTTCAACGTCACGCGGCAAGTTCGAATACGTTACCGAGATACGCTCTGCATCCCCGAGAATTTCTTCCGTAGTCAAAATAATATGCTTGTCCTGAAGAAGCTCAATCGGCTCTTCTTTCAGCTTACCTGTACGAATTTCAGGACCTTTGGTATCCAGCAAAATAGCGGCTACTTTACCCGTTTCCGCCGATGCCGCACGAAGATTACGAATACGTGCGCCATGCTCCTCAAAATCACCATGGGAGAAGTTCAGTCTGGCAACGTTCATGCCCGCTAATAATAGCTTCTTAAGATTTTCTTGTGATTCACTTGCTGGTCCAATCGTACAGACAATTTTCGTTTTACGCATGGCTTGGAATACCCTCCTGAATGAATGAGAAACGACCGATCTCTCTAAATTTACGGTAACGGTCCTCGAGCAGCTCTTGTTCGTTCAACGTAAGCAAATGCTGAAGCTGTTCCCAGATCGCTGTTTTAATGTGTTCGGCTTGTGTCGCCACATCACGATGCGCGCCGCCTTTCGGCTCTGGAATTATTCCATCGATAACGCCCAGATCTAGAATGTGATCCGCCGTGATTTTCATCGCTTCTGCGGCGTGCAAAGCTTTAGAAGCATCTTTATATAGAATCGAAGCCGCGCCTTCAGGACTAATAACTGAGTAAATCGCGTTCTCCAACATTAAGACCTTATTTCCTAAACCAAGTGCCAACGCACCGCCGCTTCCGCCTTCACCAATGACAATACAGATGATCGGCACACGAAAAGAGGCCATTTCCAGCAAGTTTCTGGCAATCGCTTCTCCTTGACCGCGCTCTTCAGCAGCATTCCCAGGGAATGCTCCCTTCGTATCAATGAATGTGACGATAGGACGCTTGAACTTGTTCGCTTGACGCATTAAACGCAAAGCCTTGCGAAACCCTTCCGGATGCGGACATCCGAAGTTGCGGGCGATGTTGTCCTTCGTATCTTTCCCTTTTTGATGACCGACTACAGTCACAGGAACACCGTTAAGCTTGGCGACTCCTCCGACAATAGCAAGGTCATCGCCATATAGGCGGTCCCCATGAAACTCAATGAAATCTGTGAAAATCGAACTAATATAATCGATCGTCGTTGGTCGTTGCGGATGACGTGCAAGCTGCATTTTCTCTGCGGAAGTCATACCCGCATAGAGCTCGTCTTCCAACTGCACATATCTTTCTTCCAAACGACGAATTTCTTCTGAAAAATCGATCTGCTTCTCTGCCCCAAATTTGCGCAGCTCCGCAATCTTACTCTTCAACTCCGCTAGCGGTTGTTCAAACGGCATTTCACCCGCCATTAACTGCGTCCCCCTTCGTTCCATGCATGTCGAGCAGCTTAATTAACGTCGGTCTCATATCTTTACGATTGACGACTTTGTCGAGCTGACCATGCTCGAGATTGAATTCTGAGGTTTGAAAATTATCAGGAAGCTTCTGTTTAATCGTTTGTTCGATAACACGGCGCCCTGTGAAACCGAATGAAGCGGACGGTTCTGCGATGATAATATCGCCGAGCATCGCGAAGCTTGCTGAAACACCGCCAAAAGTCGGATCCGTAATAATCGAAATGAATAAGCCGCCTTCCTCGCTATGCTTGGATAATGCAGCACTTGTTTTGGCCATTTGCATGAGACTAAGAATACTCTCTTGCATACGCGCTCCACCAGACGTGGAGTAAATGAGAACAGGAAGCTTCTTCTCAATCGCAACTTCAACAGCTCGCGTAATACGCTCGCCGACAACGGAGCCTAGTGAGCCTCCCATGAAATCAAAACTCATCGCAGCAATAATAACCGGAAATCCGCCAATGGTTCCTTGACCTGTAAGAATGGCATCTTGCAGATTGGTTGACGATTTGGCTTTGTCCAATTTCTGGATATAATCAGGAAACTGCAAAGGATCCTCAGAAATCATATCGGCATCAAATTCAACGAATTGACCTTCATCCACCGTCAGTTGGATTCGCTCCGATGCGCTTAATCGATAATGATACCCGCAAGCCGTACACACTTTCAGATTCTTCTCAAGCTCTTTGCTTGTCTGAATCGTGCCGCACTTGGGGCATTTATTCATTAAACCCTCAGGTATTTCCCGTTTCGTTCTCTCGGAAGGAATCGTTGCATATTTTCGCTTTTGAAATAACTCCTTTAACACTGACACATTTCCACCCCTAATTGGCTATGATCTAACTTCCACGACAAGCCACGGTTTAGTTCTACTTCCACTATCTATGTAAAATAGAATTGAGCACTTCTTGTACTTCTTCGACTTCGCCTTCGGGAACGACAATTTCAAATTGATTCTTGGATAAGGAGATGCTCCTGACTTGGACTAGAAATCCTTCTTCTGTGAGTCTTTGTTTAATCCGCTCTGCAATTTTCGCAGTAGGAGCAATATAGATCACCGTCCACATGAATAAACCTCCTATGACGTGCAACTACAACCAATAGGGCAATGAAGTAAAGACGATCATGACATCCTTTATACGCATAGGTACACACAATGCAATAATGATAGCATAATTCCACTTTTGCCCGCAACAGCGCACATCGAGGAAACAAAGTAAAGCCTGAACTAAATCGCTTAGTCCAGACGTTGTTTAGAGCTATAATCAGGCGCACGCTCGTTCTGATGAGCGATTCTAGCTGAAGCCGCGGCGGCTAAACCGCAGACCAAATCATCTAGAAAGACATGAACCGAATTTCGATCATCGTTCAGAGCACGAATAATGCCAATTTTTTCTTTATCCAAATATCCAAAACTTGTTAATCCAATCATCCCGTAGACGTGAACAATCCCCAACGCCAGCGTCTCGTCTACGCCGTATAGCGGTTCATCCACTTCAAGGATCGATTGCAAAGGCTCTGGCAGCAGCTTCTTCTCTGCTAATTCATCCAGCGCAATGCCGGTGTACAAGGTAAATTGCACTTCCCGCTTGGCTAGCACAGCCATGACACTGTCCGCACATTCCTCTATCGTAAGCTGATCATTATACGGCTTCTGCAGTTTGTAAACAATTGCTGATACTTGATCAACAGACACGCCGCGCTTCTGGAGAAGTTGAATCATATGTTGTTCCGTCATACCTCTTCCTCCTATCCAAGAATGGGATGTGCACATGAAAAGCCGGGTTCCTATTCATATGCGGAGAAAGATAGATTTACCACAATTTTGTCACTTCACCCGGACCGAATCTTTGCCCATGATCGTTTCAATCATGCGGATGAGGTCTTTATTCGGATCGACGCGGTACTGGTCGCTCAGTGCTAACAGCTTGTTGCCTCTTTCATAGAAAAGTGCAACGGCAAGTTGTCCCTTATGCAGCTTCAGCAGCGCCTTCAGCTGCAAGAGCTTATCCGGCTGCTCGCAGTCAGCCGTGATCTTGACGAAGACGCGCTGCGGCTTCGCCGTTGTGTCAGGGCGGCCACCCGCAGGGGCCGCCTGCGTTGGAGCGGCGCTGCGCGCGCCGCTCGCTGGGGCAGCCTGGCGCTGCGGACGACCCCTGACCTCGTCAGGGGATCGTCTAGCCGCAGGCTGCCGGCGAAGCCGCTGGACGGCCTCTGGGTCGTCCAGCGCGGCAAGCTGCTCCGCGAGCAGCTTGGGCGGGTCCTCGTCCTGAAGCTGCAGCTTCCCGCGGACGAGAACGAGCCTGCCCTTCCCCACAAGCGGAGCCGACTTCTTCCAGGTCTCGGGGAACAAGACCACCTCGACTTTGTCAATGCGATCCTCCAGCTCCATGAAGGCCATGGGGTCGCCTTTTTTGGTCACGATCGTCTTATTCGAGAGGATCATGCCCGCAACCAGAACATCGCTGTGATCCGGCAGCTCGGTTAATTGATGGATCTGCACGGCATCGATCTCAGCTAATGCTTCGACATAGGTGTCGAGTGGATGACCTGAGATATACATCCCGAGCAGTTCCTTCTCAAGCTCAAGCTGCTTGCTTTGCGGCATAGGCGGGATATTCGGCACTTCAACTTCCCAGTTCGGTTCCTCGACAAACCCGAAGAGATGAAGCTGTAAATCGTCCCGTTCTTTGCGCCATTTCGTCGCAGACGCAATCGTTTCATCCAGAATGGCTAGAAGCTGAGCCCGGTGGCCGCCAAGCGAATCGAAAGCCCCTCCTTGAATCAGGGATTCTACGACTCTTTTATTACACACACGCAGATCAACACGGCGACAGAAATCCAGCAGGCTTTCGAAAGGTCCTTTCTTTCTCTCGCTCAAAATAGCATCAATCGCTTGCGTTCCCACATTCTTAATCGCAGCAAGTCCGAAACGAATCGCTCCCGCGCTAGGATCAGGTGTAAACACGGTTCTGCTTCCGTTCACATCTGGCGGTAAAACCGCGAGCTTCACGCGTCGGCATTCGTCGACATACTCGGCTACCTTACGGTGGTTGCCCATCACCGCCGTTAACATTGAAGCCATAAAATAAATCGGATAATGAGCTTTGAGATAAGCAGTTTGGAACGCAAGCACCCCGTAGGCCGTTGCGTGCGCACGCGGGAAACCATAGTCCGCAAAGCGGACAATCATATCATAAACCAGGTTCGCTTCCTGCGCCGTGAAGCCTTGGCGCAAGCTGCCTGAGACGAAGTGAGTTCGTTCCTCATCCAGTACTTCCCGCTTCTTCTTTGATACGGCTCTACGCAATAAATCCGCTTCTCCTAGTGAAAATCCCGCCATGGAGGAAGCAATTTGCATAATTTGCTCCTGATACACGATAATCCCATACGTATCCCGAAGAATCGGTTCTAAAGTCGCATGCGGATAAGCAACCTCCACAAGCCCATGCTTGCCTGCAATGTACTTGGGAATAAACTCCATCGGACCTGGACGGTACAAAGCAAGGACCGAGATAATATCCTCGAATTCGGAGGGTTTCAGCTCCTTCAGCACTTTACGAACGCCTGTTGACTCCAACTGAAAAACACCCGTTGTTTCACCTCGGCTGAGCATCTCGTAGGTCAAAGGGTCCGTGTCCATTTCAAGCTCGTCGAAGACAATGTGCACGCCTTCCATTTGCTCCAGCCAGTCCACGGTACGTTCAATAATCGAAAGCGTCCGCAAGCCGAGGAAGTCCATTTTAAGAAGACCGATCGCCTCCAGATGCTCCATTGTATACTGTGTGAGCGCGGTCTGCGTTGTGCCTTCTTGAAGCGGCACATATTGGGTCAATGGTTCACGTGAAATGACGACACCTGCAGCATGCGTGGACGCATGGCGCGGCATGCCTTCAACGCGCATCGCCATATCTAATAGTTCTGCGGTTTTAGGTTGTCTGGCTACCATGCCTTTCAAATCGGCGCTTACTTCCAGCGCTTCCTTCAGTGTCATGCCAAGTTGATTCGGAATTGCCTTCGCTGCTCGATCAACGTCGCCATACGGAACATTCAGCACGCGCCCGACATCGCGTACAGCGGCTTTCGCCGCCATCGTACCGAAAGTAATAATTTGCGCGACATGCTCATGACCGTATTTGGCCACGACATAGTCAATGACTTCATCCCGGCGTTCATCGCTGAAATCGATATCGATATCGGGCATCGTGATCCGTTCTGGGTTCAAAAACCGTTCAAACAGCAGCTTATATTGCAACGGATCTACGTTCGTAATACGAAGTACATATGCGACTAAGCTTCCTGCCGATGAGCCCCGTCCAGGGCCCGTCATGATTCCTTTTTCATGAGCGAATCGGATGAAATCCCACACAATGAGAAAGTAATCAGAGAAGCCCATTTTCGCGATCACAC
This sequence comes from Paenibacillus sp. MBLB1832, assembly GCF_032271945.1. Taxonomy (NCBI): domain Bacteria; kingdom Bacillati; phylum Bacillota; class Bacilli; order Caryophanales; family Paenibacillaceae; genus Paenibacillus; species Paenibacillus roseipurpureus. The sequence continues at coordinate 4,440,218 of NZ_CP130319.1, forward strand.
CAAGCTCATAAGCAAGTCGCTCTTCCGCTTGTTGTTTCAGAGAACTGCTCCCTGGTTCGCTCCATTCCGGCTTGGAGCTGTAACGCTGTTCAAGGCCTTGCCGACAAAGCTCCTGCAAATAGTCACCCGCCGTCATCCCCTCAGGGATAGGACGGAAGCTTGGCAAAATTGACTTCCCGAACGTCAGTTCGAGATTGCACCGAGAAGCAACCACAGCTGTGTTCGTAAGCGCCTCAGGAACATGGACAAATAATCGTCTCATCTCCTCCTCGCTTTTCAAATACATCTGACTTGTGCCCATTTTGAGTCGATCCGTATCTTCGACGGTTTTGCCTGTGCCAATACAAATCAGGATATCTTGCATGACATGGTCAGGTTCCGTTACATAGTGAACATCGTTCGTCGCTATCAACGGGATGCCCGTTTCCTTACTGAGCTCGATCATGGATGCCATAACTTTCTTCTGTTCGATCATGCCATGATCTTGAATTTCCAGGAAATAATCGTCTCCGAAAATAGCGTGATACCGCTCCGCTGCTTGGCGGGCCTCATCGTACCGATTATGAAGCAAATGCTGTGACACTTCGCTGCCCAAACAAGAACTCAAGCAAATGAGTCCTTCGGCATACTTCGCCAAATGTTCAAGGTCGATACGCGGTTTATAGTGAAAGCCCTCCAAATGGGCGATAGATGTGAGCTTCATGAGATTCTGATAGCCTTGTTCATTCTTAGCCAGCAAAATTAGATGATAAATCGGCTGCTCTTGCCGTGTTCCTTTTTCCCGAATCGAACCTGCGGTGAAATAGACCTCACAGCCGATAATCGGCTTGATGCCACGTTGTTTGCAAGCTTTGTAGAAAGCGATTGCGCCATACATAACGCCATGATCGGTCAAAGCCAAAGAGGTCATGCCGAGCTGAGCCGCTTGTGACACAAGCTCCTCCATCCGTGCCGCACCGTCTAATAAGCTGTATTCACTATGCACATGCAGATGGACAAACGAACTCATCCGCGGGTTCCCCCTTTCTCGAGTGAAATATTCCTTCTATTTTATCATATTGAGGCCAGGCAGTCCCATAGAGTAGTAAGAGAGTTTGTCCTTGGAACTCCTCTTACCTCACGTTGAAAGGAAGCGATCGGGCCATGGCTGGCTTCTGGGCAAGTATCATCATGTATTTCTGCATTGCATTTGGTGTTGTATTTGGAGGCAGTATGTTGAGCGGGATCGCCGCCGTGCTGACGTTGCAGTCTCCCACGGAGAAAATGCTGCACATTTCGGAAAGTATTAAGATTTGGGCCATGGTCGCTGCCGTCGGCGGCACGATTGATCCTATCCGCTATATTGAAAGCCATGTGGCCATTGGTCATTTGAATCCAGCCATTAAGCAAATTGTGTATATTGTCGTTGCTTTCACAGGAGCTCAATTCGGGACTGCGTTGATACAAATGATCTGCAAGGGAGGCCATCAGCCTTGAGAGTCCCTCCTTTTGCCCGATATCAGCGACTGCTTGCGAGCTTCGGCATCTTCTTATCGGGAGCGATCGTAGGGAGCGCCGTCTATATGAGCATTCATCAGCACACGTATAATGAGCTATACATTCAATTGCACAAATATATTGAAGAAAATGCTGATCTGCGAGCTGATATCGATAGCTTAAACAAGACAAAAAATAAACAAACACTAGTCAGTGTGGTGAATGTCCATCTCGTGCCAAAATCGGAAGCCGAACTCATCAGCGAGGACATTCAGAAGGAAATCGAAGGCGATGTCAAAAGCGAGTTAAAACTTGTCATCGGCCAAAAAGCAACCTTCGTGCGGGATTCGCAGCCGCTTTATGAACGGATAATCACGCAGCGCACGTATTTTCTGCATGATAAAAAATATATCGTCGAGGTCAAATCCATTGTCCTGATTCAGACTGAATTAACAATTTGGATTACAGCTCAGGAGAAAAAAACATAGGATTCCTCGATGGCGAATCTTGCAATCTCCCGTCAAAATCGCTAAAGTTAACTTTAAAATCAACGATAAGGGACGGAATATCGCTATGTTCGCCATTCAATCGATTCTTTTTATTCTTATTTGCTTACTGCTCGGCTTCACGCTTTATTACAGCGTTCGTTCGAGAAGAGAAAGTGATCCTGCCAAGCGCGGCTTATATACCGCTCGTATGAACATATGCATGGGCTTCATGCTCGTGATGATTGCGATTACGCAAATCTTCTTCTTCAGCGAATCCAGCTTCCGCCGGATCTTCGGAACCGTTCTCGTGCTGATCGGCGTCTTTAATGTGTTCGTTGGCATTCGCAACCACGGGCATTGGGATCGCCAGCTTCGCTAGATCACTTGTGCGGTCAGCATCGCTTTGGAAACCAATGTTCCCGCATGATAAATTTCTACATCGATCTTGCCAAATTTACGGCTCACCTCAATGATGGTGGGTCGTATTTCTATTTTGGAATCAATTTGAAGCGGCTTGAGGAAGTAGGTCGACATGTTATCCATGACGAGATCGCCCTTCTTATGCTCCTGCACGATGCGATAGGCGGCTTGTGTCATAAGCGTGGTTAACACGCCTTCTGAAACGGTTCCTAAATGATTGGTCATCTGCGGTGTAATCATACCGTGGAACTGCAATTTACCTCGCTCATCGCGCACTTCTTCCATCCCCGACCAGATCAAATCCTCAAAAGTCTCTCCGTTCTGCGGCTGCTTCTGGATCGACTGCATCGCCTTCAGGATATCACTGCGGTTGAGGACGCCGACAATTTTGCGATTCGTGTCCACGACAGGCAGCAGTTCAATCCCTTCCCACACCATCATATGAGCAGCAGATGCGACCGAGGTTTGCGGGGAAACGGTTAGGGGGTTGCGCGTCATTAATTTCTCCACCGTTTGCTGCAAGCTCGCGCCAACCATATCTTTCGAGGTGACGACACCGATAATGCGATTCCACTCATCGACGACTGGAAACCGGCTGTAGCCCGTATCCTCTGACATGCGCTGCCAATCCTTCAAGGTACTGTTCGCTTTCAGCGCGAAAAGGGCGGCACCTGTGGTGAGAATATCCTCCACCAGCATGATTTTCTTTTTAATCAAACGATCGTAGATGGCTCTATTAATCATGGATGCGACGGTAAATGTATCATAACTGCTGGATATAATCGGCAGCTCTAACTCGTCCGCCAACACCTTCACTTCCGTGCTCGTGTTGAAACCACCCGTAATGAGAACGCCCGCTCCTTGCTCCAATGCGCAAATATGAGCTCGATTTCGGTTACCTACGATGAGCAAGCTGCCCGCTTCAATGTAGCGCATCATCGCATCTTGCTCCATGGCGCCAATGACGAACTTGTGCAAAGTTTTGTGGAGCCCTTTGGCACCGCCAAGCACCTGTCCGTCAACCATATTCACGACTTCGGCAAACGTAAGCTTATCAATGTTCTGGCGGAGCTTCTTCTCTACACGAACGGTTCCAATCCGCTCTTTCGTTGAGACTAATCCCTGATTTTCCGCTTCCTTAATGGCACGATAGGCGGTGCCTTCGCTAACTTCCATATTTTTGGCGATTTTACGCACCGAAATCCGACTTCCTAGCTTCAGATCCTCGATATGCCGCAAAATCTGTTCATGTTTCGTTAAATGATCGACTGACTGTGTGTCCAACTGTTACACCTCACCCCTGAGATCCTGTATTACTCTGTACTACTAGTATACGCGCTCCCAGACTTAAGAACAATGAGGGCTTCCGCAAAAAAGAAAAGCATACAACCCTAGTTGGTTGCATGCTTTCATTATACCAAACATGTGTTCGATGTCAAAACGACTTACTTGCGAAATTGCAGCAGCTTTCTTCTGCCTTGAACGAGCTGCTCCATTTGCCATTTCTTCATGCGGTTGATGCGGAGCTGTTGTTTGCGTTTTTCTTCATCTACGCCAAGGATTTGATGCAAATGAGCAGCGATGATGAGCAACGCCATCACGAGCCAAATGACGCTGAACACCATCGGGAGGGAACCGACATCACGGAACTGCAGCTTTGGAATCGAGTAAAATAGCATGCCTACGGCCACGCCCATGTACAACACATTTTTGAAACCTTTCACTTCATCCACACGCCTTTCATTTAAAATGACCAAAACTCGCTCACTACGTACTACCAGTGTATGAGACAAGTTATGGGAATATGAACGTTAGGACTGTGTTATTCCATGTCAAAGCCTTGACTGCTTAGAAAGGCTTTCATATGCTTCCTAGGGCGCAACGCTTTCGCGGCCATTTCTTTGGACCAGGTCGTGTCGACCTTGCCATTGGTCCGCCGGTGCATGTAAGCGCGGATCGTCTCGTCGTACGCCGAGACGGCGCTTGGGTTGGCCGTATACCGATTCTCGTGGTATACGGCTTCTTGCGGGAGCCGCGGGCGATGCAGCGGCTCTTGGTCCGGCATGCCGATGCACATGCCGAAGACCGGGTACACGAGCTGGGGGAGACCCAGCAGCTCGGAGACATCGGCGGGCTTGTTGCGCAGCCCGCCAATGTAGCAGACGCCGAGGCCGAACGACTCGGCGGCGATCGCTGCATTTTGCGCAGCTAATGCAGCTTCGACCGTGGCAATGATGAGATTCTCCGCATTGCCTGTGATGGGTGTGTCACCGTGGCGGTGAGCCGCTTCCGCGTAACGGTGCAGGTCTGCGCACCAGACGAGGAACAGCGGACACTCGCTGACGTAAGCTTGCTGGCCGGCTAGCTCGGCTAGCTGGCTTTTCAATGCAGCGTCGGTGATGTGAATCACACTGTAAGCCTGCATATTGCTCGATGTGGAGGCCGCCTGCGCGGCACTCAGTATGGCCTCGCGCTGTTCACGGCTGAAAGGCACATCCTTGAATTTACGGATGGAGCGATGTTGAAGCAGGAGGTTGATGACATCATTCATAGACAGACCACGTCCTTCATTTTTTATCAGTATGAAAAAAATAATAACCCTTTCGTCCATTCTCGTCACTTTTTTATAAATAATCCAAAAAAATCGCCAACCACCTGCTCAACAGGCAAGTCTGGCGATCTTCTTCATTCATGACACTGTTTTAGCCATCAACGCATCATAAAGCTCCTTAGGCAAGTAACTGGATGTCGCCGTTCCAGCTTTCTCGAGATACTGGTACAAGGAGTCCAATTTGGCGTCCGGTTTCAGTTTTTTACTGCCCATTAAGCCATTTGCAATGGTTAGTTTCGTGCCTTCTATTTTCACACATGGGATACTGTCCTCATAACCTTTGACTTTAAACATTGGCTTCTTACCCTCTACTTTGGTAATGAGGTCATTATCAATCGGGATTTCACTTTCTTTATCTCCTTTGGCTGTCACGGTAACGCTCAATTCGCTAAGCGCAGTAACAAGAGCCTTGGTGCTTGCTTTTGGGATAACGGATTGCGATTTTTCGATCGGGATATAACCCGTCGTACTTTTCGTTTGCAGCTCCATAGACTCGCCATTGAATTTATATCCATCGGAAGAATTGGTGATCTGATCATACTTTTTGCCTGAACCTAGTTCATCCAAGCCCAATTTAAAGAAGGAATACCCCAGAATATGGTCGCGATTCAGATCCGTGTCCTTGGAAAGCTCAACTAGCGTAGCAAGGGAACCTACTTCTGTCCATTTGCTGGCGTCGAAAACATTCGGCACTTCGTTTTTAGTAATATCCAGGATCGCTTTCATATTTCTCTGAAGCTCGTCTATGCCAACCGATGAACCCAATTTATCGCCCAATGTTGTCAATTTATTAAAGTTCTCCGTGGACAAATTGCCAAAATATTTGCCATCGAAATCGGTGCCGTCTTTTTTCTTGGAAGGTTCTGCGCGAATGGACGTATTCGGTCCCATAAATTGATTGCCGCCCTGCCATTCGACGAATGATTTGCGCACATCCCCAAGTCTGATACTATGAACTTCTTCGTCGTTCGGTCTGCTTTTATCCAATAAGATCTGTCTGTACTCTTCCCTTTTCTCATCGGAATCTGCCACATTAACTTTCAAATTATCTAACATGCCTTTCGTAAGCTTAGCCGGGACTGCATGGACTAAGACATCCGTATAGGGGGTACCCCTTCCTTCTTTTTCTTCTTCTTTCAATCTTTCTAAGGCGCCTTCCAATTTGGAGTGAGCCACAATGTGATGGGCGGTCAAATCCCACCCTCCGTGTGTTCCTCCCTGGGCATAAGGATTCTCTCCGCGCAGCTGAACGACACTCGCTCCCCCATGCCCACTGGCACTAGCCATAGCGGTATCCGCAGACTTGAGCTGCATCGCTTTCGCACCCATTTGATCGGCTTCATGTTCTAGCCCTGCATCATCATTAATATGTACATCCTTGTTCATTTGAAGGGTCGGTTTGACCCGACCTTGCTTCTGCTGCGCAACATGCCAAGCCTCATGCGGCAAATGCTGCTCTTGACCAGGGCCAACGTGAATATCCGTGCCTTGCGCATAAGCAAGAGCTTGCAGTTCTGCGGGTCTCGACGAATTGTAATGTACCTTCACATCATCCAATGAATAGCCAGAGAGACTTTCGACACCACTCTTTAGCTGGTCGGGCAATCCCGTCTTATTCTGTACGCGTTGAATCGGCTGGTCAGATTGGGAACGAGATTTTACCCATTGCTCTGTCGCCCGATTTCCGTACATTTGCTGGAGCTGCATAATGTTCGAGGGCATGACGGGTGAAGAAGGTTGACTTAGCACCATCTGCAATGGTGCTGTGCCATTATGTTGAAGGGATGAGCTTTCCTTCGGTTGTGAGTTCTGATTATTCTTCTCCTTGCTTTTATGTGATGAATTCGAATGCAATACGGACAAGGTATCACGACCTTTCAGTGAGCGTTTTTCCATTATATTCATTATTTTTCGACATAACCTGGAAAAAACCTTCTCTCATTCGACAGAGTAAAAACAAAAAAGACCCAGCCACCCTCGGCCAGGTCATCTGTCTTATTTCAACAATAGCTTTCTTCCCTTACGATACAACAAGGTCAGTATCCAAGGAATCGCCACAATCAGTACAAACACGATGCCATTATACACATTAAACATCAAGATCGATCCAGGCATATGAACCTTGTATTTCCAGTAGGAAAGCAAGGCTGGATGCATGAGGTAAACGCCAAAGGAAACCGAGCCGAGCGACACGAAGAAACGGCCCACCCGCTTCCATTTTAATAATACCTCTTTGGCCATCCAAATCAGGCTCACACCGATGCCAACACTATACAGCACCCAAGCAATCTCAAACCACGTGTTCTCGATGCTGTGCCCCTTCGAGGCCGCAATGTAGAGTCCCGCGTAAAGAATTCCACATAGTATCGAGGCAGGAATGATCCAACCTTTGTGACGCTCCAGCCACGCTCGGAAGTTCGTATAATTCAAACCAATGGCTCCGCCAATGAGGAAGAAGCCGAAATACGTGATACAAAGCTCTGGCTTATGATCGATAGGCCCAATCCAATGACTGTAGCAGTAAACGCCTGCTTGGACGGCCAACCCCCAGAGAGCGAGCGTTTTACGGAACCAATCGGCGCTTTTCACCGCCCACATCAGGAGTGGGAACAAGAGGTAGAACTGTACAATGATAATCATAAAGTACAAGTGATAGCCGGAATCCGCCCATTTTAACTGCTCCAGGAATACGTCCAGCTCTACTTTCAAGGGATGCTCCGGCGTCCATAGCCATGGATTATATATATAGTAGAAAAACGACCAGATAATATAAGGAACAAGCACTTGTCGAACACGCTTCCAATAGAATATGCCCGCCTGCTTCGCACTCCATTTATCCTCATAAATATAGAAGAGCACGATGCCACTTAGAAAAATAAATACGGGCACAGCGAAATAACTTATTTTGTTCAGAAATAAAATGAATAACTGGGTGCTGCTGCCTTTCAAAGCTGGATCTACCGTCCAATCGGCTGTCACATGGATTAAAACAACCGCAAGGATAGAGATCGCTCTGACAATATCGAGTTCCGTAATTTTTGCTTTTGCCATGGGGAATCCCAATCCTCTTTTCTTAATAAATACCTTTCTACTATAGTCATTTTCGACATGTTTCGCAATAAGCATGAACGAAAAAGAGCCCCGATCTACCTGAGATCAAGGACTCTTCCTTAAAGCTGCTTCGATACATGTACAGACTTCAGTTGCCGTTTGCGAGGAACCATGAGAAACCTCGCCGCGGTTAACACGATCAAGATGAGAACCGTAGCCCCATACATAAAAGAAACCCAGCCAAGCTTACTATCCGAACCGAGCAGAAAACCGTGACAAACACACAAGATATAAATGGGATACGATAAAAAATGGAAGGCTAACCACACTTTACGTTTCAGCATATTTCGAATGTCTGTGGTAAATAACACCAACAGCAAGCCGTAGAGGGCTAGTGTGCCAATCCCATTGAGAATCGGGTTATGTTTGGCCGAAAATGGGAGGACTAACTCTGCCCAATCGAAGGGCATAAACGTATCTATAATAAGCAGAACCGTGTGAAGCAGCGCCAAGCCCGTTCCCGTTATATTCGCGAACTTGTGCCAGCGAAGCATTTGTGCTTTCCTGGCCCCTTTCCACTGCGGATAACTGTAAAGTATACCGAGTGCCATACCCAAGAACAACACGATATAGGCCGACATTCCAAAGACGCGTATCAACATCCATGTCGGCAATGACACGAAGAAATCAATCATAGCTCTTTCACTCCTTCCAAACCCGACCAATGCATCGCATTCGTCGTTCTCTGCCCTTTCACTACACATATTTCTCCACTCGCTTGATAAAGCAGTGCTTCCATCCCTTGTGCCCGCTGCCGAAACAGCGGCACGCCTTCATCTGTCCCAAGCATACAGAGTACTTTGGCCCACACTTCACAGGCGACGAGATCGGGACCAACGACCGTGGTTTGTACCACATCCGATTGACTGGGGCGCATTGATCGCGTATCGATCAAATGATGCATCTCCCCCTCACGCGTAACCCAGCGCCTGCGTCGTGTGCTCGATGTGGCAACACCGCCGGCACGTAGATGAACACACACCTCTTGAGCGGATTTCTTTATATCTGGATGGTTATCGGGACTGTCGATGCCGACGATCCAAGGCTCTCGCTCGGAGGAACCGCCCCACACCTCGACATCGCCGCCTGCATGAATCAAGCCTCTGGGTACTTGCTCGGTGTGACGCAGATTAGCAGCCGCTTGCTGCGCCGTCCAGCTCTTTACGATGCCTCCGAAATCAAGCTGATGGTGATCTGGCATGCGGAAAGATTTCATTTTAGCATCGATGTTTAACACGGGCATAAGTTGATCAAGGGCTCCAGCCCTCAGATCAAGCTCATGAGAATCGAATTGCGATCCCCTAGCCATCAACGTCTCGAATGACTGCGTATATCCCGCTCGTTGCAACGCATGTCCAACGCTGATGTTAAATGCTCCGTTTGTCAGCGCTTGATAATGTTGCGCAGCCTCTAAAACTTCCAGCATTTCGCTGGAAACAATACAAAGCTGACCGCTATGTGTATTGAGATATGAGCACTCGCTCGTCGGTAGAAACCGGCTAAAACGCTGCTCTGCGCCCCAAAATGCTTCTAAAATTGGTGTTTCCAGCGTGGCTATTGATGCTGGCGATTCTAAGAGCACCTGAATATCTGAATTCATCGCTCGAAAAGTGAGCTCATGGAACATGGGGCACCTCCTTCCTATCCGCTTCTCCGGTTAAGATGCATGACTTCTGGTATGAGACTGCGTAGGCGAGACCGTTCCGCTAGACGAGTTCAATGAGTCTCGACTGCTTCCTCTACGCTCAATTTTTTCGGAGCCGTTAGTCATAGGACGAACCCGTGGCACACTTTCGGTCATAGCGGATGCAACTTTCGGTGTATTCGTCAACTTGGAGGCTGCAGCCTCACGAACAGCTTTCAAGAATTGGGGACTGTCCTTCACTTCCTGAAATAAATACACCACCACAAGTAAGATGACGAATCCAATCTGCCATTTCGTCCATTTGGAAATTACTTTCATCGCGGCTTCACCCCATCTCTATCAATCTGAATCTATGTTCATTATACGTGCGAATAAGCCTAAAAGCCTGAGAAACATCTAAATGATAGCTGAATATTTCCTGAAGTTAGGTCTGAAGATTGGGCGCAATCGGCCATATGCCTAGGAACCAAGGGAAATATGTCCTCATATGATGGAGTAGTTTACTTTGCTTAAGCAGCAATGCCATTTCAGATGCTGGAAGGAGTGTTCACGATTGATCAGGACGAAAGTTGGCGTATCCATTCAAAGCACCAGCATCTATTTGGATGATCGGACCGTTGTGCTAAGTGAAGCCATTGCAAAGAAATTGAAAGTTCCGTCCCATCAAACGATCACGATGCGATTTGGCTCATCGCAGCAGGAAGGCAAAGTGATTGTCGCTGCAGTGCCTGGCAGTCTTCGTATAGATCCTGACTTTGCTTCCAGAATAGGGCTGCACCAAGGGGCTCGGCTTAATCTCCACTACAAACCGCAAGTGAATACGCTCTCGATTGGACCGCTAATAGGCGTCATGATTAGTCGCGTAAACACGAGTTCCCCTAGCAAGCCATTTGGGGCGATGACGACTTTTTGCAAAGAGTTGACGACGGCTAGTGAGCGATTTGGGGCTCTTGTCTGCTTTTTCCCGCCAAAAGAAATGCATCCCAATGCACAAACAATTGACGCCTATTCGTATGTCGATGGTTCATGGAGTAAGAGAACGTTCCCGATACCCAATGTGATCTACAACCGTCTTACTTCACGTAAGTACGAGAACATGCCCAATGTTCAGCAATTTATGAAAGATGTGAAATCTCGCTATGGGACGGTCATTTTCAATGAGAAATATTTAAACAAGACGGAAGTGTTTGATGCGTTGCGCAAAGACAGCTCTTTGCATACCTACTTGCCCGAATCGCATCTGTTCAAAAATTTCCAAATGTTAAAAACAATGGCTGCGCGCCATCCCGTTTTATTTCTTAAACCGATAACAGGCAGCCTCGGCAATGGCATCATTCGGATTCGAAGAGAAGGTGAAGAAACGTACTCTACGCACGTCACGAGTCTTGCTGGTGTTCGCAGACAAACGTACCCGTCTCTCTTATCGGCGTTTCAGTCCATCGCAGGAAAGCTCAAAACACAGCGTTTTCAGCTCCAGCAAGGCCTTGATCTGATCACAACAGAAGGAAACCCCATTGATTTCCGTGCGCTCGTTCAACGAGGCGAGACGGGACAATGGGAGATTACGTCGATCGTCGGCCGCATCGCAGGTTCGCAGCATTTTGTCTCTAACCTCGCCCGCGGCGGCAGCCTCTCAACCGTTCCTGAAGCTCTAGCCAAAGCTTCCTTCTCCCTGCCGACGCGTAAAGTGATTATCCAACGGCTGCGCAAAGCCTCTTTGGATATCGCCAAAGGCATTGAAACGCAAATCCCTTTCCATTTTGGAGAGCTCGGGATTGATCTTGCTGTTGACCGATCCGGTCGTGTATGGCTGTTGGAAGTCAATTCCAAACCGTCTAAGGATGATAATACAGCCCTCAATAATGATAACAAAATAAGGCCGTCTGTCCGGCAATTAGTGAAATACGCTCGTTATTTAGCGAAGTTCTGAGGTGACTAATGTTTCTACAAACACATCGCCCCTTGTTGGGGATTATGGTGACCGAATTACAAAGAGAACTGCCCTTTGCTAGTTCGAGCTTCTATCAGAACTTAACCATTTGCGGCAGGAAACAAGGGATTGATGTGTTTGTTTTCTCACCGAATCGCATTAACTGGGGGCTAGGCATGGTTCGAGGTTATTGCTATGAACCCGCAACTCAGGCATGGACCGCGAAAATGCTTCCGCTTCCTACGTTGGTCTATGATCGCTGCTTCTTCGCTACGAAACAAAGCTATCTTCACTATCAACACCATGTCCGCAAGCTGCGAGATCACCCTTCCGTTCGGTTCCTTGGCTATGGATTAAGCGGCAAATGGGAAGTCGGTCAGATTTTGCAAAAAGACCCTGCCTTGCAGAAGTTCCTCCCCAAAACTTACCAGCTAAAGGATCGGCAACTTCTTGATCATTGGTTTGGGCAGCATACCGATGCTTTCTTGAAGCCGCAAGGCGGCAGTCAAGGCATAGGTGCAATGCATCTTCGCAAACACGGCAACACCTTTCATATCCAAGGACGAGATGGGCGCAATCAGCCCTTTGAACATGATTGCATAGATGAGGATTCCTGTTGGGCTTGGCTGAAGAAACAAATTGGATCACGTCCCTACTTGCTGCAACAATATCTGACTCTTCAAACCATGGATGGCATGGCCTATGATGTGAGATCTCTCGTGCAGAAAAACGGTAAAGGCACTTGGGAGATTACCGGTATGGCCGTTCGGATGGGCAAACGCGGAAGCATTACCTCCAACCTGCATGGCGGCGGCTCCACAGAGGAGGCGACGACGTTTCTCACCAGTCAATTCGGTGCAGAGCGAACGAACGAGTTGATGGAAACCATGACGAGAATATCCCGTTCCATGCCTTCGCATCTCGAAGCGTACCACGGTCGGCTTGTCGAGCTGGGGATTGATTTCGGTATCGATACCAGCGGTCGCATCTGGATTCTGGAGGTCAACTCGAAACCAGGCAGAACTATTTTTGCCCGTTTAGGTAACGAACGCGCACGAATCAAATCCATTGCGAATCCAATACAATATGCTGGTTTTTTGCTAAACAAACAGCTGAGCGTTAGCAGGCTTAGCCCTGTTTGAATATGCACTAGGGGGCAGCACATCTCTGCCTGTCTCGATAAGGGCAGCCCCTAGGGTAACAAGTTTAGGAGGGTAACCTAATGAGTTTGACATCGTGTATGCTCCACGCCGTGCAGCGAACAGATAGATCGGTGTACTTAACGAGTGATCTTGCCAAAGCTTTACGGTTAACCGGGAACAAAACAATAGCTGTAAAGGTTGGCAGTAAAAGCACAACGTTGCCGCTCCGTCTGATCAAAAAAAGTGGTCAGCATATGTACATCCCGCTTACGCTAATGGCTTCTCTACGCATCCCGCGAACAGGGAATGTGTTAGTTGCTGCAACGGCAAATAAAGAGCTTCGCATCGGTCCCGTCATCGGTATTTTGACCAATGTAGAAGGAAGTACATCGCCTTTCGGCAGTAAGACTGGCTTCATCCGACAAGTGATCAACGCATCCTCCAATCGCTCCTTCAGCTTCGCTTTCTCACCAAGAAGCGTGAACTGGGTCGATGAAACCGTAACAGGACTCATCCCCAAAGAAGGTGGAGGTTGGATGCGCAAAACGTTTCCTCTGCCAGACGTCATCTACAATCGCCTCTCAAGCCGGGCTGCGGACAAATCTGCGAGCATGGAGAGCTTCAAAAGTCGTTTCGTCCGTCGAGGCGTCCCTCTTTTTAACTGGAGTTTCTTTGACAAATGGGACGTTTATAAAATGTTAGACGGTGATGAGGCTTTTAAATTTGTTCCCGAATCTCGGATCGATCCTACGCCAGAAAACATTAAGGAAATGCTGGATAAACATAAGTTTATTTATTTGAAACCAACGGCGGGCAGCCTGGGAATTGGTATTTATCGTGTCACGTACAATCCAAAACGAGGTTATTTCGTGCGTTTTCGGAAGGGAAACCGTAATGTCCTGATTCGGTATTCAAAATTCGAAGGGCTAATGCAAATGCTAGGAACTGGGCGAGGGCGTCTCGCCAGGTATGTTGCACAGCAAGGCATCAGGCTCATTGAGATTGACAATTGTCCGATTGATTTCCGCTTCCACCTGACGAAAAACGGGAACAACCAATGGGTTGTCGGGGCAATTGGCGCCAAGAAATCAGGTAAAGGCAGCGTCACTACGCATATTCGCAATGGCGGACAGTTGATGACACCGGAGCAGGTTCTCCGGCTTGTGTATGGGGGCCGTGCAGAAGAAATACTCGAAAACGCCAAAGAAACGGCGATTAAGCTGGCCGAAGGCATTGAGAAAAATTACGATCATTTACTCGGCGAGCTCGGCTTCGATATCGGTATTGACCAGAATGAAAACGTATGGATGTTCGAGGCGAATGCCAAGCCAGGACGATCCATTTTCAAACACCCGTCCCTCAAAGACGGGGATGCTGCGACCATCCAAAACGTCTATGAGCATTGTCTCTATTTAGCCCGCTTCCGCACAAGGAGGGAGAACTAATGAGTTTTACCCTTCACACGACCAAACATCGCCCCACATTAGCCATTCTTACCGTAAAAGACAGTTCTCGCGTTTTTCGCGGCAACTTAAACAACTTTCTAGATTTGATCAGAACGGGTGAACGATACGGGCTTGACGTTTATGTGGTAACAGCCAAAGATTTTCAAATCTCGAGTACCGAAATGTATGGCTATCGCTTTCACGAGGGAACCAAACAATGGAGCAGGGAACTTGTTCCCGCTCCTCAAGTCGTGTATAACCGTATTCCGTATCGAAAAATGGAGATGAGACCCGAGGTTCAGCAAACCATACAGGCCTGTAGACGCAGCACAAGTATTCATTTCTTCAACCCTTCCTTTTTCAATAAATGGACGCTCTACAGCTGGTTAAACAATGCCAAAGAAAGTAAATCCTTTATTCCAGATACGAAGCAACTGAGCGACGCATCCGTCCTTTCCAATTCACTGGAAAAACACGCGGTTCTCTACTTGAAGCCAGAGAGAGGCAAGGCGGGCAAGGGCATCATGCGTGTGGAACGCATTACAGCCAAAAACAGCAATCAGTTATCCTACTGCCTCAGCTATCTGCAGGATAAAAAAATGGTGCACACCTACCATGACTCGCCGAATGAGGTCTGGGATGAATGGAATCGGCATCGCATTGATCAAGAATACATCGTGCAGCAAGGTATTGCGCTTGCAAGATACAATGAACGAGCCTATGATCTTCGTGCATTGGTGCAGAAGACGGGCAAGGGCCTTTGGAGCGTATCAGGGATCGGCGCACGTGTCGCGGGAAAAGCTAGCATAACTACGCATGTGCCGCGCGGCGGCTCCATTGATGATCCTCGCAAGCTGTTAACGCATGCTTTTGGATTAAGGGAAGCGAATGCCATTCTAAAGCGCGTAGGGGCTGCCGTGATCACGATCGCAACCCAAATTGAGAAATCAGCGGGCGCCACACTCGGCGAAATGTCGATGGATATCGGTGTGGACACGTCAGGTCATATCTGGTTTTTTGAAGCAAATTCGAAGCCCATGAAATTCGACGAACCCAAAATTCGCCGAAAATCGCTTGATCGCATTATCCAATACAGCCTGCATTTGATTAATAATCGGAGAAGAAGGTGATTATGCTTGGCTCACGAACGACTAGGCGTACTCGCTATTTATTTAAACAATTCTCGACTGGAAGAACTTGCGTATTTCAAAACATTAAGTAAAGAAGGCCAGAAAATAGGCATTCAAGTGGAAGTGTTTACTCCTTCGGATGTACAGGGGAACACGGTTCGGACGATCTCCTTTGATGCGACAAGAGGAAGATGGGTGCGCAAAAAAGGAACACTACCGCCCATCATTTATGACCGCTGCCGCTATAAAGCTGCCGCGAATTATCGTATGCTTCAAGCTTTCCGATCTCGACATGATAATCTCATTTATTTGAGCAAACCTTTGGCGAATAAGTGGAACATGCACCAAACGCTTTCAAAAAGCTCATCCATTCGCCCTTATTTACCTGCAACGGTCCGATTCAGCACAATCCAAGAACTCATGCGGTTCTTGAAGAAATATAAATTGATTTATGTCAAACCGAAGAATGGAACTGGGGGAAGAGGGATCTTGCGCATTGAGCAAATAGGCCCTGACCTCTATTTATTGCAAGGTCGTAATCAGCACCGCTCCATCATCGCACCGTACAAAGCCAATGAACGGCAATTAGCAATTAAGCTGCATTCGCTCGGCTTAAGTCCCGATTATGTTGTGCAGCAAGGCATTCACCTCACGCTTAACGATGGACGCGTCCATGACTATCGCTTACTCATTCAGAAGAACGGGCAAGGCGAATGGGAGGTCACAGGCTGCGCAGGCCGAATAGGACCGCATCGCAGCATCACCTCCAATCTGCATGGGGGCGGAACTGCTGTAACGCAAGATCGATTACTCGGCTACCGCTTCACTTCCCAAGAGAAGATCAACGCCATCAAGGCAGAGATGAGCGACTTCGCCTATAAGCTTGCAGACTATTTAGAACTGAAATTCGGCAAACTGTGTGAATTGGGTATGGATATCGCCGTTGATCCGAAAGGCAGTGTTTGGCTGCTGGAAGTCAACCCGAAGCCTTCACGTGAAGTGTTTCGCCGAATCGGCCAACATGCGGTTTACCAGAAAGCCGTTTCCAGACCTGTCGAATATGCCCTATGGATGCTAAAGCAACGCGGTACAATCTCGGAAGACTTGACGCCTAGCATAGAACACAATTAAAAAAACCTGAGCAATCGAAGTGGGTTGAACCACCTCTGTTGCTCAGGTTTTTTATGCTATAAGGGTGTACGATGACCTAAATGCCCCATCGTCTGTACGAAAATTTGTTCAATGTGCTCATCATCCAAGGCGTAGAACACCGTTTTGCCTTCTTTGCGTCTTTTCACGATATGCACATTCCTTAGATATCGCAGCTGATGTGATACCGCGGATTGCTCCATCCCGATATGGGATGAAATTTCATGCACACAGCGCTCCTTCGGCAGCAAGTAATGAATGATTTTCACACGGGTAGGATCACCTAAAGCTTTGAAAATGTCGGCCAGCCCACTCGCTTGTGCATCGCTCAATTGGCTGATCGACTCCTGTCCAGGACCATCGACCCCTTCGCACGCACAGTCCGCAACGCCTAATCTCGCCTCTGACCGTATCTCTACCAATCCCTTATCCATCGTAAACCTCCTCGCCTCTCACACGATTAAACGAGAAGTTCACCGTGTTTATTCATGGACTTCTCGATCTGAACCGTGGCATGCGCGATGCCAAATTGTTTCTCAATGAGTGTGATCGCTTGCTGCAGAATACCCTGGCTGTCGCCCTCATCTTCAATTAGCAAATGACAACTAAGGGAGATCATGCCCGACGTGATCGTCCATACGTGCAAATCATGTACATTTACAACGCCTGCAATATCTTCCAACGCTTGCTTAACGTTGCCCATGGAGACTGAACCTGGCGCACCTTCCATCAAGATGTGCAGCGTCGATTTCAACACACTCCATGCGCCTTTCAAAATAAGCAGCGACACAACAATACTGATGATCGGATCCGCGATATACCAGCCGAAAATAAGCATGACAGCTCCCGCGATGATGGCGCCTACCGAGCCTAGTGCATCACCAAGGATATGCAAATAAGCGCTGCGCAAATTCAAGTTGCCATGCACATCCCCTTTGCGCATCAGCGACCATGCACTTATTAAATTCGCGAGGAGTCCAACGCTGGCAATGACCATCATAGAGCCGCTTGCGACGGTCGTTGGATGCATGAATCGCGCAATCGCTTCCCAAATGATCAATCCTGCGATGAGAAATAGTGTTAGCGCATTAAACAGCGCGGCAAGTATTTCTACACGATGAAATCCAAAAGATAATGAAGAAGATGTCGGCTTCGCTGCAAACCAGATTGCCAAGAGACTGAGAGCGAGAGAGCCAGCATCGCTTAGCATATGGCCCGAATCCGACAGCAGCGCTAAGCTGGACGTCCATAAGCCTCCCGCAAACTCCAACAGCATGATGCCCGCGGTAATCCCTAGTGCAATCCAAAGACCTTGTTTATTCCCTGCAGACCCATGATGATGATGGTGTCCATGATGTCCATGGCCATGTCCGTGATGATCGTGGGAGTGCGCATGTGCGTGACTGTGCGCATGTGTGGGATGATGGTGCTGATGTCCGGCGTGATCGTGGTTCGCGTCCCCATGCTCATGTTCGCAGGCGTGTGGTTTTCCCGAATCGTGCTGATGCATGGCCTAACCTCCCTGGCTTAGAAATTCATAATATATGAGCAGTTATTCATATGTTAATAATAATGATCCCGTATATCCCGTGTCAATAGTCTCCATCTCAACTCAAGCTACTAAACACGAAGAGGGCGAGCGGACTCACCCTACCTAGCATTCACAACTAAAGAATCGCTTACGTACCCGTCGCTGTCTTATTCGCTCCCGCTTCAATGACATCGGGGTCGAGTGTGACGGTAGCGCTGAACAAGGTTGTCGAGATCGAAAAATCCCCTGTAATGCCTCCGCCTGCACCTGTATAGGTTTTCGACGCACTAGTTGGTGCAATCACACACGTATCCCCGTTTATCAGGTTTCCTTCATTCCTTATGATATTAAATATCCCTACAAAAGAAGGCATTCTCGGATCAGCACCTTTATCTCAATGTGCTACAGTGTATGCCCACCCTTACCCATTTGCGACAGACGATAGAGGATTACGTTAAATGGGTTAAAATATCTGCAAAATGGCGAATTCGTATATGTGCGCCATCCAATTCGCCTGCTTCCCGGAAGCCGGCATAATCACAGGCAACAACCGTGAGTTGATTGCGAAGTCCTGCTTCCACATCGGAGGAGCGATCCCCCACCATCCAGGCCGATTGGATGCCGTGCTTTTCGAGTGCAATACGAACCAAATCAACCTTGGAACGTGTCAAATACTCACCTGCGCTGTACAAGCCTTCGAACAGATGCCCCAGCCCTTTGGCTGCGATCACTTCTCTCACGTACGTCTCTAAGCCGTTACTGGCTACGAATAAACGAACGCCGTTGTCATGCAACTTTTGTAAGGTGTCAGCAACGCCTTCATATAACACGCCGCGGCCCTCTTTTAATCCTTGCACCTGATATTTAATCAGTAAGCGGTCTGCTTCCTGATGCGTAGCAAGAGGAGCCTCTGGCATCACCCGCATCCAGATATGCTCAAGCAGCATGCCTAGCGCTCCTAGAATCCTTTCTTCTGGCGGCGTTTCACCTTCATAGAAGCCTCTAGCTCTTAATTCATCAAAAGTTGCATGGTAAGCCGGTAACAGCAAGGTCTCTGTTTGAAATAACGTGCCATCCAGATCGAAAAGCATCGCTTCTGGCCATAGTTTCTGTGTATTCATCTTCAAGCTCCTTAAAGGGTATAGATTCGTTATCCTAGTCTACGTTAAGGATGGCAAACATCCCCAAGTAAGTCAATCATCCGAACTGGAAAATGCATATTGCTCATCTTTCAAGTTTCAGTTATGATTGAAATGAGAATTATTTGATCAAAAAATGAATTTTTTATGCAAAATGAATTGAAACTTATCTAAATATTGGCATATTGAATGGGCGAAAGCTTACAAAGACTACGCGTATGAAAGTGAGGAACTATAAATGAATTTGCACATTTTTGAAAATCAACAAGAACTGAATGAGGCTGGAGCTGGTATTATTACCTCTTTGGTCCAAATGCAGCCCAAAGCCGTTCTTGGCTTAGCTACAGGCGGTACACCCGTCGGTATTTACGAAGAATTGGTAAAGGCTTATGAGAAGGGCCGTGTCAGCTTTAAAACCGTCACAACCTTTAACCTCGATGAGTATGTAGGCATTCCTGCCGATCATCCGGAGAGCTACCACGCTTATATGCAAAAGCACTTATTTTCCCATATCGATCTTCCTGCTGGATCTGCCCATATTCCCAACGGCAACGCCCCTGATTTAGATGAGGAATGTGAGCGATTCAATCGACTTCTAGACGATGCGAAGCAAATCGATCTGCAAATCCTAGGGCTTGGACATAATGGCCATATCGGATTTAATGAACCCGACGACTCCTTGATCAGCGGTACGCACCGCGTTGAACTGAAAGATGAGACGCGCGAAGCGAATGCCCGTTACTTTGACTCCATTAATGAAGTGCCTACTCACGCCTTAACGATGGGTGTTGGTACAATCCTGAAGGCCAAAACCATTCTCCTAATCGTTCGCGGCGCGGATAAAGCCGAGATCGTTCATCGTGCCCTTACAGGTCCGATTACAACGGAGGTGCCTGCTACACTGCTTCAAACTCATCCACATTTGGTTGTGTTGCTTGATGCTGAAGCAGGGAGGCTTTTTGAATGAGCGAGCTACTCATCACAGGCGCTAAAATCGTAACGGAACAAGGGGTCATTGAGAACGGTGTAGTTCATGCTTTGGATGGCATACTGACGTATGTCGGAGAAGCCTCGGGTTGGCAGGCAGACAGCGTTGGTCCTCAAGCTGCTCACATTCATGCGGATGGCAAATGGCTGCTGCCAGGATTCATCGATGTTCATGTGCATGGCGGCAATGGCGCTGACTTCATGGATTCAAATTCGAAAACGCTGGATACTATTACCCGCTTCCATGCGTCCCATGGAACGACATCCATGCTGGCAACGACCATGACTGCAACGCGCGAAGCGATTGACCGAGTGCTAGGTGAAGTTCAAAGCTATATGGAGCGCCCCATGCCTTATGCACAGCTCTTAGGTGTTCATCTAGAAGGCCCTTTCATTTCGCCAAAATGGGCTGGCGCCCAAGATCCGAAGCTGATGGTCACCCCTCAGCTGGATTGGCTGCAAGACTGGCATGAGCGCTTCCCGCAGCTCATGAAGCAATTGACCTTGGCCCCCGAACGCGAAGGGGGCCTTGAGATGATCGCGTGGCTGCGCGATCATGGCATCGTTGCCGCATGCGGCCACACGGACGCCACCTACGCCGACATTCAGTCGGCGGTGATTGCTGGGCTCTCGCATGCGGTGCACACCTACAACGCGATGAAGCCGCTGCATCATCGCGAGCCTGGTACCGTCGGTGCGGTGCTCACCGACGCCCGCATCAGCGGCGAGATTATCGCCGATGGTATTCACGTGCACCCAGCAGCGATTAAGCTGCTGACGATGGTGAAGCAGCCGCATGGCTTGCTGCTGATCACGGACGCCATGTCCGCCGCCGGGCTCGGCGACGGGCAGTACGAGCTGGGCGGCCAGGCCGTCACCGTGCAGTCGGGCGTGGCCCGACTGACGGAAGGCGGCGCGCTCGCCGGCAGCACGCTGACGATGATCGAGGCGCTCCGGTTTATGGTGCGCGAGGTTGGCGTCAGCGTTGCAGACGCAAGCCGCTATGCCAGCGGCAATCCTGCGCGGCTGCTAGGCCTCGAGGCAACGCACGGCTCGCTGGCAGCCGGCAAGCAAGCAGATCTGCTCCTCGTCAGCCAAGAGCTGGAGCTGGAGCAGGTTTGGGTGCGCGGCACGAACGTAAAAGATGCTTAGAAACAAACGAGCTTCCTGCGCATGTGCAGGAAGCTCGTTTTATACCACATCAAAGAGTGCTATGTAGCACATCCACTTCCCATTCCCAACCGGCTCTGGCAGCCCGCCCGCTACCTAGTATACCTTCTTCTGCACGCGATCCTCCTTCAGAATCTCCACGGCTTCTCGGAAGCGCAGCGAATGCACAACCTCCCGCTCCCGAAGGAATTTCAAGCTATCCTGTAAATCCACATCATCCGTCAAGTCAATTAACCACTGGTACGTCGCTCTCGCCTTCTCCTCCGCGGCAATATCCTCATAGAGATCCGCGATCGGATCGCCTTTGGCTTGAATATACGTAGCCGACCACGGCACACCGCCTGCGTTTTGATAGAAGAGTCCGCGATCATGAGCAGCATAGTGATCATCAAGTCCCGCAGCTTTTAATTGCTCCATCGTCGCATCTTTTGTCAGTTTATACACCATGGTCGCAATCATCTCGAGATGGGCAAATTCCTCTGTCCCGATATCTGTCAGTAATCCAACCACTTTATCTGGAATCGAATACCGCTGATTCAAATAACGAAGCGCCGCGGCCAGTTCGCCATCGGCTCCTCCATACTGCTCGAGGAGCAGTTTGGCCATGCGGGGATCACATTTATTCACCTTCACTGGATATTGCAACTTTTTCTCATAAATCCACATCGGCTGACCCCCTCCTCAAACTTGCCAAGGCCACGGGGTATTCCCCCACTGCCAAGGCTGCCTCGTAAAGCTGTGACCGTATGACATCAATGGGCCGAACTCCAACTCGAACTGCTGTACCATCGGTATGCGCTTTTGAGCAAATTGATTGTATTGTTGGATTGCGGCTAAATCGTCCGGATGCGTATCCAAGTACAAGGTCAATTCCACTAAGACGAAATCTACCGCTTGCAAATCACGAAGCTGCTTATAATACGAGTCGGGAAATACGTGTTCGCTCATGACGACTCGCCTCCTTCTGCCGCTCTAGGCTCCTGCACCTGCATCGGCATCGGATAAGGTCCATATAACGCCGGCCAGAGTGTCCCTATTTGCAACGCATCGTACGGGCTGAATTGGGGTAATCCTGGTGGCTGGAAGTGGATATATAACTGCGGCGGCGTATTGTACCATTTCACCCGAATGGGCGGACAGGGGTCGCATGGGCCGATGTAAGGGTAATACGGCTTAAATTGTGTAAACATACGTCTCCTCCTTCATAGAGCCTATATCACACGTTATATGCGGCCCAACTTGACCAAAAGCACCATTTTTTTATTTTTTCCAAGGAGACATGCAGCACTTGTTGTCCCAAAAAACAAAAAAATCTCTTTCCGATGGCTGTCAGCCGTTCAAAAAGAGATGATTTCTTGTTATGATTCCAACTTGATATTGAAGTTTAGAATGCCTGCTTTCCGCAGGGACTGATAGATGATTACGACTAGCGGTCCTAGGAATAACCCTGCAAAGCCCAGCCATTCGAAGCCGACATACAACGAGATAAGTGCAGCTAACGAATTGATGCCAACGGCATCGCTAAGCACTTTAGGCTCGATGATGCGACGGAAGATGACGAGAACTAAGAATAGGACCAACAAACCGATGCCCATTCCCGTATGTCCAATGATGAGCTGATAAATGATCCACGGGATGAAAATGAGCCCTGTTCCTATAACCGGTACGAACTCCATCACCATGACGAGCAGTGAAATCGCCAGCGGATACTCCGCTCTCAGAACGAGCAATCCGATGAAGGTGACCAAATAGGTGAAGATCGCCATGATGAGCTGGGCTCGAATGAAGCCAAAAATCGCTTCACGTAAATATGTCAGCACATTTCCCATTTTCTCACTAGATCTCGGCTCAAATATGGAGAGGAAGGCGATTTTCATATTCGGCAAACTGTACATACAGAGGTACAAGGCGATCACATAGACGATGAGCAGCATGAAGAGATTAGGAATTTTCCCCGCCATATTCAGGAAAAAACTAGAGATCCCGCTCAACGCACTCGTCAGTGCGCCCGTTAACGTTTCGGTGCTGCGTTCCACCCAGGTTTGTACTTGGGCAGCCATCTCTGGTGACAAGGAATCGTAGAACACCTGCGTACGTACGACAGCTTGATCCACATACTTATTGACTTCATCCATATAATTAGGTGCCTTGCGGCCTAGATCAATCAGCTCTGTGACCACGTTCATCCCAATAAAATAAATAAGCGCCAGCATCAGCAGCGTAAACAATGTACTTACAATGGTTACCGATACAAATCGGCTCATTCTCGCGACGCGCATGAAAAGTACTGCCAATGGATCTAGAAAAATGGCTGTAACCAAGGCAAGCAGAAACGGCAGTCCTATGGTGAACGATATGTACAACAGCACTAGTCCAATCGCCATAAGTATGGCGGTCTTAGCCGACATAGGAACTCCTCCGATTAATCATTTCCTTGTTTTAATGGTTCACAATTCGTAATATGTATGCGAACAATGCGCAAGCGATCGACTTCGGTCACCTCAAACATGTGGTTGCCGTATACGATCTTTTTGCCCTTCACTGGCGCGCCTTCCACCTTCTTAAACAACCAGCCGCCGATAGAATCAACATCCTCATCTTCAATTTGAAGATCCAGCATGTCATTCAAATCTTCGAGAAGAACGCGGCCATCAACAGATGTGTATTTATCTTTGACTTCCACACCAGGACGTTCATTGATATCAAACTCGTCGTGCAGCTCGCCAACGATTTCTTCCATAATATCTTCCAACGTCAGAAACCCTGCTGTTCCACCGTATTCGTCTACGACAATGGCGACCTGGGAATGCTTCTTCTGCATAAGCTTCAAGATACGGCTAACTTCCATGGATTCAGGCACATTCAGGATCGGACGAATGAACGTCTTGATTTCCTGCTCAACATCAGGGTCCGCAGTAAGCAGATCAGCAATATGTACAAAACCAACAATGTGATCCTTATCCTGACTAGCTACGGGATATCGCGTATGTTTCGTTTCATGCACCATGCGTAAATTATCGATAAAACTCGTTTCCACATATAAACAATCCATATCGGTTCTAGGCAGCATGACTTCGCGGGCGATTAGATCGGAAAATTCGAAAATATTATCGAAAAGCGTCATCTCATCTTCATTGATGTGGCCGCTTTTGACACTCTCATCCATGAGGATTCGAATTTCTTCCTCAGTATGAGCCGCTTCATGCTCACCCGCTGGTTCAACGCCGATCATCGCAAGGAAGCGATTCGCCGCACCGTTGAGAACCCAAATAATCGGTCTGAATAGCTTGTAAAAATACAGTAATGGGGCTGACAGCCACAAGGAAGTTAGCTCTGCTTTTTGAATGGCAAACGACTTCGGCGCAAGCTCGCCTAGTACAATATGCATAAACGTAATGAATCCGAAGGAGATCACGAACGATAGCGTCGTCGTATACACCGATGTTTCTACACCAATTTTATGAAAGAAAGGCTCCATAATTAATTCATTAATTGCCGGCTCACCGACCCAACCAAGCCCCAGTGAAGCAAGAGTAATCCCGAGCTGTGTCGCAGATAAATACGTATCCAACTGGGCAGTCACTATACTTGCGTATTTGGCTTTGCCGCTGCCTTCGTTCACCAATTGTTGAATTCTCGAATGCCGAACCTTTACAAGGGCGAACTCTGCAGCAACGAAGAATCCATTGAGCAGAACAAGCAAGACCACGATCACTAAATTGAATGCAATGGAACCGATGTCAAATGACGTATGCAAGATATGTATCTCCTTCAGAAAGAAGTTTAGATAATGGCTTTACGGCTCTTAAAATCCACGGCTCGATAATACGAATCCGCTACTAATAAGTTCGGCCCGCAACAGGCTGCGGCACTACAGAAGCAATTCACGCGTTGATTCAGCGGGTTATTCTCCCAACGAGCAAAGATGGTATCCAGCTCATCCTCATGCAAATTTCCTAACGGCGGTTCATTGGCAAAATCGGTGACGAATACTTCCCCCGTAAAGGTGCTGACGTTCAGACGATTACGTCCATCCGGATCGTTACGCACCGTAACATTTGGCTCTTCGCGAAGCCTTTTGACCAATGCCCGATCCGCTTCTAGCTCATTACAAGCAAAGAAAGGCAATGTGCCGAACAGCATCCACATCTCAGGATTTCTCGCATCCAGCAAGCGGTGGATACTTGTACGCAACTCATCCAAGGTAACCATCGGCAGATGAGAGGCGAAAGAGCTCGCATACATCGGATGCACCTCATGACGCTTACAGCCCATCTCATGAATCAGTTGATGGATTTCCGGCAATTTCTTGTGGGTGCGCGTGTTAATCATTGATTCAGCTGATACATACAACCCGCCTTTACTTAAGGCGATCGTATTGTTCACCATGCGCTCATACATACCAGCCGCGGTTGCTTGACCGACAGGACGCGCCGAGTTCACGAAGCCAACTTGATGGAAATCATTCGCATTCAAATAATTGAATGATATGTGCATCACATCTAGATAAGGAGCCAGCAGTTCATAGCGCTCCAAATCCAGCGTTAGATTGGAGTTGATTTGTGTACGAATGCCTCGATCTCTAGCGTATTTGAGAATGGGCAGCATGTAATCTTTTACGATTTTGATATGGTAGGAAGGTTCCCCTCCCGTCAAGCTGATCGTTTCTAGATGCTCAATCTCATCCAGCCTTTTCAAAATAACAGGAAGCGGAATGCGCTCTCCCTCTGTCATCGTCAGGGAATCCCCTACCGCACAATGCTCGCATCGCATGTTACACAGATTGGTAATCGTAAGCTCAACACTGGTTAATACATGTTTCCCATATTTCCGAAACGACCGAATGGGATCCCAAGGGTCATAAGCGGGGGTTATCTCCGGTAAAATGGAGTGTGTTACGTTCGTATTCATGCTGTTACACCTGACCTATCATTTCCTATTCAACTGCATTTACTACCTATTATGCCTATACCTATGCCCTTTATTGTAACTTATGATTCACAAAAAAGGAAACGGCCACAGGAATTGCCGCTCCTTTTCAAAGCTTTTCCAATTTCGACGGTGTCTTGAGGCGGAGCCATCTTGGCGCCCACCAGTTCGCTTCACCTAGCAGCTTCATCAACGCAGGAACGAGCATAACCCGCACGATGGTGGCGTCAATCAGGACGGCCAGGCCAAGCCCTAAACCCAACGCCTTCATAATTTCAATATCCGTAAAAATAAATGATCCCACCAC
This sequence comes from Paenibacillus sp. MBLB1832, assembly GCF_032271945.1. NCBI lineage: Bacteria > Bacillati > Bacillota > Bacilli > Caryophanales > Paenibacillaceae > Paenibacillus > Paenibacillus roseipurpureus. The sequence goes on from NZ_CP130319.1 coordinate 4,466,828, forward strand.
GACGACAAGGATAAATGCTGCGCTCGTAATTAAACTTCCCGTCTTCTTCAAGCCTTCCGCCGTGCTCTTCTCATTGTCACCGCTCACTTCATATTCTTCCATGATGCGTGAAATGAGAAATACCTCATAATCCATCGAGATCCCGAATACGACGCAGAAAATAATAACAGGCAGCGTTGCACTTACATACCCGATCGAAGTGATATGCAGCATATCAGCCATCACACCATGTTGGAAAACCAAAACAACGACCCCAAGACTCGCCCCAAGACTGAGCATATTCATAAGCACCGCTTTAAGGGGCAGCAAGACCGAGCGGAATGCGAAGAGCAGGACGATATAGGTAATGCCCATGACGAAAATAAGCACTTCCGGAATCTCTTTCTGAATCCGATCAATAATATCTAACCGGTAAGCAGAACCGCCTGTCACATTCGCCTTGAGACCCGCTACTTCGAGCTTTCTCAGGTCTCTGACAAGATCATCCGTTGCCGTATCATCGGGATCCAAGGAAGGAATCACAACAAGCAGGGCGGTGTGCCCCTTCGCTAATTGTGTATCCTGCAGCTGCTCCCTCACATCGGGGCTTTGCAGCATATTCGCAAGCTCTTCCTCCCGAAGCGCTCCTGCAGCATTCACTTTTTTCTGTTCAAGGACACTCAAATAACTTTGTATTTCTTTAACACCATTGATCTCTTTTACACGATCGCTGTACGTCTTCATTTGTTTTATCGCGCCTTGGCTCCAAATCGCTTCTTCCGTATGAAGAACAATTTGTAAAGGCCCCATATAACGCGAATCATAGGTACTTTTCATCAACTCCGCCCCATAACGGGATTCATAACTTGGCGGAAGAACTTCCGCATTCGGAACACTTAATTTCATATGGCCAATGGGCAGCATGCTGTAGATTAAAGCACCCCCCACGATAATTACCAAGAATACGGGGCGTTTCATCACGCTATACGCGATCCCTTCCCAGAAAAGAGACGTCTTTTTCTTCTGAAAACGTTTTGGTATAACCTGCCATGAATTAATGCGGTGACCGATCATCCCAAGCAGTGCCAGTAGAACCGTATTGGCGACAATCACGGAAATCGAGACGACAATGACGCCGCCAATGCAGAGGGAACGGAAAAACGTTAAATCCACAAACAACATGCCTAATAAACCAATAAGAACCGCAATCCCTGAGAAAAAGATGGATTTACCCGCAGTTTGACTGGTCATCGCAACAGCTTCGCCTACACTGACCCCCGTTTTGAGCTCCTCACGAAACCGGCTCACCAAGAATAACGCATAATCAATGCCCACCGCTAAGCCAAGCATCGTGACCATATTGGGCAGGAAGTTCGAGAGCGACTGATGCTGTGCTATAAAATAAGTGACCCCGAGTGTCAATGTGACACTCATCAACCCTACAATCATCGGCAGCATCGCCCCGACAAACGTGCCGAAAACAACCAATAACACAAGCAGTGCGATCGGCAATCCGATGGCTTCCGATTTGGCAATATCGTGCTTGCTCGCCTGCTGCATGTCATAGAGAATGGCGGGCCCTCCCGTGACGAACACCTCCATCCCCGTTGGGGCATGGACAAGCTTTTTCAACTCTGGAAATTTCTCCAGCGCATCATCCGTTTCTACCTGTAAGGACACGACTACCGCTTGGACATCCTGATGACCCTCCGTACGAGGCGCGGCAACGAAGGACACATTGTCAACATAGGGGACCTGTTTCAAATCGGTCAGGGAATCCATAATGGCTTTTTGCCCAGCCTCATCGGTCAGGTTCAGACCGTCTTTCCCCTATAAACGAGGTTCAATTGCGTGCGACTCACACCAAGCTCGTCATGCATCTGAATCAACCCTGTGTCGGATTCACTTCCTTTGGGGGTAAACCCATTATCTTTGAGCATGCCAGGTGTCTTCTGAGCAAATACAGCAAAGCTGAGCATGAGGAGGATGCCCACGACAAGCACAATCCAGCGAAACCGATACATCGCCATTCCCCATTTCCAAAATAAGCCCTTCGTCGTTGATTCCCGCATCGTATTTCCTCCTTGAGTCGTAAGTGGCACCTCTACCTGCCTAAATTTGCAAAAAGAACCTGGTTTCCCAGGTTCTTCATGCTGTGTGTTATTTATATGTTTAAAAGATTGTTGGTATATCTTCATGAAGCTCGGATTCACTTACTTTAATTTCTCCAATTTCTGAGATTAATATTGATAATCTCAAAGAGAGGTCAATTTCATAAGGCTCCTTCAATACCGTTCCGCCTTCGTTTTGCAAGACACGAACTGTAGGTCTATGGGGAACGGCCATATTCAACTTCGAAACGATGCCGTATTCACCCGTATTCAACCGTACTGTAATACCTAATGGGTAAATGGCGATTTTATCTCGGAACAAGGCGATTTGACTTTGATCATACATCGTCCCTGAGCCTGCGAACAACTGCTCCATCGCTTCATGCGGCAGCAATGGTCTGCGATATACGCGGGTCGTGGTCATGGCATCATACGAATCAACAAGACCAATCCAACGGGCGAACTCATTAATTTCATTCCCTTTAATACCTCGCGGATATCCACTGCCATTAATTCGTTCATGATGCTGATAAGCACAATGCGCGGACAAGAGCGGAATATTCGGTTCATCTTTTAAAAGGTTAAAACCATAGATCGTATGATTTTTCATTTCAGCAAATTCTTCTAGCGTTAACTGTGACGGTTTTCTCAGGATGCCGAGCGGCACCTTCGTTTTACCGATGTCATGCAGTAAAGCGCCTAGACCCAATGCTTCGAGTTTTTCTCGGCTATACCCGTAGCTAATCCCTAGCATAATGGCATAAATACTTACGTTGACGGAATGCTGAAAGAGATAATTATCCTTCACATTCATATTATTCAGCATGACCATCGCACCCTCATGGGCGCTTAGATCATCAATTATCATTTTCATGACATCACGGAAATTCCGACCGATATCGTAATAGTTCACAGCGCCCCGCTTATTCGAATCCTCCATGACCTTCTTGAAGGTATTGCGAATCTCAGACACGGCTCGTGTTCTTGTTTCATCTTGAATGACATCTTCTTGAATAATATCGTTCGTTCTAGCATCTTCAATATATATATAGTCGATGCCGTAACTAAATAACCGATCAATGAGTCTTTGTGTCAGCTCTACATTAACGGCCAGAAGCACCATGCCATCGTCGTTGTATATATTCTTTGCCAGCCTCATTCCAGGGTGACACATGTTGATCGGCATTAACAGCATTTCAGGACCCCCGCATAGGTACACATTACATTCTATTTAAATGTAATAGATTTCACAGAAAAGTTCAATACAAAAAACCGCGTCATTCGACGCGGTTCGCTAGTTTTACAGTAATTTCTACTTCAGAAACATGTAGAGTGCAAAAACAGCCGCTACAACGAATCGATAATAGGCAAAGTATGTTAATTTCATGTTCTGTACGAACTTAATGAAAGAAACAACCGCCAAGAGAGCAACGACGAAGGCTACAAGAAAACCGACGATAAAGAAGGGCAAATCATTCGAAGAAATCGCATCATAATTCTTTAGGAAGTACACACCCGAAGCGCCGAACATGATCGGGATCGCCATAATGAATGTGAAATCCGCTGAAGCTGCGCGACTTACACCAGACAGCATCCCCCCGGCAATCGTTGAGCCTGAACGCGAGAATCCTGGCCAAATGGACACGAGCTGCCATAAGCCGATGGCAAAAGCCTGACGATAAGTCAGATCATCCAGCACCATCGTCTTCGGTTGTTCCTTGCGCTGCTCTGCGATAATCAGCAGAATGCCCCCGAGGACGAGTCCGATTAATACGGTCGTTGTGTTAAACAATTTTTCATCCACAACATCATTAAATAAGACGCCGATCACACCTGCTGGCACGATCCCGATCAGGATGTGCAGCAAATTCAGTTTTCTTCCTGTACGGCTTTCGCTTTTGCGCTTCACAAGACCGAACAGCGAGAGGATTCGCTTCCAATAAATAATGACGACCGCCATGATCGCACCAAGCTGGATAACGAAATCAAAGGTTTTCATGACTTCATCATTTTGTGTGTTTAGCAAGCTTTGCGTCAAAATCATATGTCCTGTCGAGGACACGGGCAAAAATTCGGTTAACCCTTCAACGATCCCAATAATGATCGCCTCAAAAATTGTATGCATAATAGCCCCCTGCTCTGTGGTTTTGCATTTTTCTCTTCATTCCAACAATCTATTCTAACCCCTACATGAGGGGTCTGACAACTCCTGTGAATCTACTGTTATGAGCGCTCACGATCGCCGCCTCATCCTGTAATTGATCGGCCAATACATCGCGTATGAATTCTGGCAGCATATAAACAATTTGCTTGCCGCGGCTCAAGGATAAATAGCCAGAGCCAAACGTAAACATATCGATCGTGCCCACGATGTACGATCGTTCCGATTCCAGCGGCTCCTCGCCAACGTGCACGGCGAGGATACGCTCATACGGAGGGCGCGTAGCGTCAACGTGGACGGTCATCCCGTCCACACAGAGCACGCCGAGCACCTCCCCGCGGAAGCCGAAGCCTCGAATCGGCTTCTCCATGAACTCGTCAAGCAGCGACTCTTCGAGCGCTTGACGGATGTCCGCGCCGCTGAGCTCCATGCGGCACGGATTGATCGGGCCTGGGCAGATTTCCAGCAGCCGGCCCCGGGTCAGCCCCCCCTCCTTCAGTCCCTGAAGGAGCTGCCCGCTATTGACCAGCCCGATCTCGGCGCTGGTCCAGCGGCGAATGCCCGCGGCAAGCAAGTTGCCGAGCGGGGATTCGCCGTACCAATCCAGGCGCAGCGGCTGCCGCAGCTGCGCGACCTCCGCCGCCAGCGCCGCTGTGCTGGCGATGCGGTAGTGCTCCAGCAGCGTCGTGACGCTGCTGTCTTCTTCGCTTTCGGCCGTCATCGGAACGACGCGGCCGTTCAGCTCGGCGATCCGGCGCTGCGCCGGATCGTAGGCAAGTTCGATGTGGCCGGCGTACTGACCGAACTTGCCGGCCGCACAAATATAGGTGCCGCTGAGCAAAAGCGGCTCTTCCAGCAGATGATGGGTGTGACCGCCCAGAATCAGATCAATGCCTTCAAGTTCCTCAGCCATACGTTGATCCGTCCGCAAGCCCAAATGCGACATCACGATCACGATATCTACGTGAGGCCTCAACTGACGGACATGCGCGCTGACAGCCTTCATGGGATCGGTTACATACCAGCCCAGAAGCTGATAATAATCCTGATAAGCTGCGGTCACGCCAATAAGACCGATTCGAAAACCTGACTTCTTTAAGATGAGCGAAGGCAGCATCCAATCGGGTGTCTCATTCGTCTTCATGTCGGTAATATTGCTGCCGATGATCGGAAATTTCGCATGTTCAAGCACAACAGATCTGAGCCAATCTGGCGTAAAGGTCAAGCCTTCATTATTGCCTAACACCATGGCATCATAGCCTGTCGCATTCATAATTTCCAAATTCGCGATGGCATTCGTCCCTTCCGTCTCCGGAAACATGCGATCCATATGATCGCCAATATCGAGTGTCAACACTTGATGCGGCTGCCAATGACGGCGTACACGGTCAAAATAAGCGCTAATTTTCGGCATTTGTTCAAAATGGCTATGGATATCGTTCGTATGTAAAATGACTAGCCGCTGCAAGGGGTCAGACATTCCGCTCACCTCGTTTCGTAATAACCAGATCCTAGCATGTCTCTATGTTATGCAGGAAACTCCCCAGTCATTTCTTCAATTTCATCTCATCCAGGGTTACTTTATTTTTAAAGCCATATGTCGCTTCTTCCCCTAAGCTGGCATCGTGCAGGAACCAAATTTTCACAATACTTTTGACGTTCAGGCATTCACTGCTGCCATCGGGAACATAAAGCCGTATTGGATAGCCCTTCTTGAGCGGCTGCCCCTCCTGTGCATATAGAAACAGTGCTTGATCTACTTGCGACCACGGCATCCGTGCTTGAAATTCATCGATCGCTTCTACTTGCACATGCGTTGGCTCCGCGATACCTTCCATGGAATGTGAGATTCTCCAATTTCGATGCCAATCTTTCAGATCAAAAGCATCTCCCTGGACCGAAGGCACACGATCTTCCACTCGAAACTGCTGTTTGGCCGCCTCCACCATTTGTTCAACCGTGTAGGTTTCATTCTCGATATGTAATTCCGTTACTTGAATGCTTATTGGTGCATGCATGCTGTATCTTCTCCTCCCGCTCCGCTGGCTGATTCAGCCAAAAGTCACTACCCATTATACCATTTTTCAGGCAAAATATGATATGCTGTAAGGGATTCTATCATCTATCCTTAGGAGAACAAAATTGAACCTACACATCCAACTTTTTGCTGGTCTCGTTGATCTGTTCGGAACTACGAAACTCGTCGTGTCCTTGGATCAAGAATCCATCACGGTTGCTGAATTGAAGCTGAAGCTTACGCAGGATTATCCCACTGCTTCCTCGCTCGTAGCGACTTGTTTTTTCGCTAAAAATCAAGCGTATGCCGGTGATCAAGATACCCTTTCGGCTTCTGACGAAATCGCTTTGATTCCACCTGTTTCTGGCGGACAGCCTTCACTATACGAGATTACCGACACGGAGATCGACATCACAGCCGTTACATCTAAAGTGAACCACCCCAACCACGGGGCCTCCCTGGCTTTTATTGGTACTACACGAGAAATGACCTTTGGACAGCGAACAGTGCTGTTAGAATATGAAGCATATCGACCTATGGCTCTGAAAATGATGGCCACCATCGGTGAGGAAATTGCCTCAAAATGGCCTGGCACCTTATGTGCGATTACACATCGACTCGGTCGTGTGGACATTGCCGAAGCCAGTGTTGTTATTGCAGTCTCGTCCCCTCATCGGGCCGCTTGCTATGACGCGAGCCGCTATGCGATTGAGCGATTGAAACAAATTGTCCCCATTTGGAAGAAAGAAATTTGGGAAGACGGCTCCGAATGGAAAGGCAGTCAAACGGGACCATGGAATCCGCTCGAAACGCCCCTTACAGAATATTAATTGATCGGAGATGATTCCGCTTGAACACAAATCTACATGACATTTCTGCACCAGATATCGATACGCGCTACTCGAGACAGCTACTCTTTGCTCCTATAGGCATCGAAGGGCAGCGAAAGCTTGGCGACGGTCGAGTCGCGATTGTTGGCATGGGTGCCTTAGGCACCGTACTTGCCAATCATATGGTGCGTGCCGGTGTAGGTTATGTTCGTATCATCGATCGTGATTTTGTCGATAGAACGAATCTGCAACGTCAGATGCTGTATGACGAAGAAGACGCTGCAGCTACGTTGCCCAAAGCGATTGCAGCCGCTAATCGGCTGCGTCTCGTCAATTCTTCCATCGTCATCGATCCCCATGTAACTGATCTGAATGCCACGAATGCTGAGCAATTGCTGCATGATGTGGACCTTATTTTAGATGGCACCGATAACTTTGCCGTCCGTTTCCTGCTGAATGATGTCAGCAACAAATTAGGCATCCCTTGGATTTATGGAGGCGCAGTCGCTTCTCGAGGGGTTTCCTTAACCATTCTCCCTGGTGAAACACCTTGTTTGCGCTGTTTATTCACGCAAGCTCCTGCTGCTGGAACGACAGACACCTGTGATACCGCTGGCGTCATTAGCGGCATTATCCATGTTGTGGCATCCTTTCAGGCGACAGAAGCACTCAAACTGCTCGTAGGCGCCAAAGAGCAGCTCAATCTTAGCATGCAGCAATGGGACTTATGGTTCAATCAGAACTCTGCCATCAGGGTCTCAGGGGCTAAGAAATCAGATTGTCCAGCTTGTGCCCATCACCAATTTGATTATTTAGATGCACACTTGGAGAGCGACACCATTCAATCTCTCTGCGGCCGTAATTCGGTACAGATCCATCCCGTGAGGCCCAGCACACATCCCCTGGAATACTGGGAAGAACGGCTCACGCCGCTTGGAATCGTCGAGAAAAATAAGTTTCTTTTGAAATTCCATCCATCCTCCGATATTCAAATCATTTTATTCCCGGGCGGCCGCGTTCTCATACAAGGGACTGAAGACCTAATTCAGGCTAAAAGTCTTTACAGCCGTTATATTGGGATGTAGTATTACAATATACCTACATGATTACAGGACTTGGAAGGGAGCTTCTATGCGAGTACATGTGCTTCAACTTATCGTTGGCGACAAATTGATTTCCGATTCCTACAATTCCGTAGGTCTGCATCTCCTCTCATCAGGCACAGTGCTCGATGCAGGGGACATTACAATGCTTAATCGCCATAGCGTGGATTACGTTGATATAGCCCCAAGAGTCAGTGAAATTGAGAAAGTCGTTGAAGAAGCGCCTGTTCGTCAAGCCAATATGTTGCAGATCGACTTATTCAACAGCGCGGTTGATGGCATCAAAGAACTTTTCGATACGGTTCAAAAAGGCGGCGTTCTTCAAAACGAAAATGTGGAATCCGCTTTCAATCCATTAATTGGAAGCATCAAAGAAGAAAATGACGTCGTTTCCTTGCTCCTTTCCCTAAACAGCGATGATGATTACACGCTTCAACACAGCGTTCAAGTAGGTATGTTATCGTATTACATTGCCAAATGGATGAACAAAAGCGAGAAAGAAGCTTTAATCATTGGCAAAGCAGGTTATTTGCACGATATAGGGAAGTGCAAGATTTCATTAGATATTTTGAATAAACCTGGGAAGCTAACGAGGGATGAATTCGAAGAAGTTCAGAAGCATACCATTTACGGATATGACATGATCAAGAAACAACTGAAGGATGATACGTTGGCTCTTGTGGCCTTGCAGCATCATGAACGGATGGATGGGACAGGTTACCCGCTTCGCAAATTCGGTAACGACATTCATTCGTACTCACGGATTATCGCAGTTGCGGACATTTACAGCGCCATGATCTCCAGCCGTGTTTATCAGCAACGACGGGATCTCCTTTATGTACTGAAGGAACTTCATCGCATGAGCTTTGGCCAGCTTGATCCGAAAATCACTCAAGTGTTTATCCGAAACATGATTCCGAATTTTATCGGTAAAAAAGTGTTTCTGAGCGATGGACGCGAGGGCACGATCATTATGACCAACCCGACAGACTTCTTCCGACCGCTCATTAACATCAATGGCCAATTCCTTGATATGTCTCAATTAGCAAATGTCGAAATTACGACGATCGCGATCTAGCTCTCTTAAATAATGAGTGAGGAGACAGATATGGCGATGCCAATGTATACAGCTGCAAGCAAGGTACCTACCGCGATATTGCCTTGCTTCAACTGATGGGATAGCTTTATGCCAGGTGTTAACCAATCAAACACCCAGTATGAGGCTATTAAACATGAGTAACCGACTGCAAACCATAGGCCCATATGCCAGATGGAGGCATTCGTATAAGCGGCAATACCTAGAATGATAGCTGTGGAAACGAATTTACCGCCCATCGTAATGCCTACGGCCACATTGCCATTATTGATTTCTTCCATATCGCGGTATGGCGTCATCAAACTAAAGATATACATTCCTGCAAACTGCAGCAGGACAATAACGCAAAGACTGATTAGCAAATCCAACACGATCACTCCGCCCACCCCCGAAATTTAGCCATCGATTGATCATAATTCGTATAATCATGCACTTCTTCCAGCACAACACTAACTTCCTTTTTATCCTTAAAAGACTTATAGCGCTCTTCGGGAATCGGTTGCTTCACCTTCTGTCCAGTTGGCAGTTCCGCGACAGCGAAGAAGCGTGATTTGCCTTCCAGTTCGGTTTTATACACACCAATTAGCTTAACATCCGTCTTAATTTCAACTTTCAATTCCGAAATATCCTTATCCGCTTCTTCTTTGGTTTTAAACGTCTTGATCGGTTTCCATTGCGAAAGTGTCACATCGTTCTTCCCTTGACTATCTATTTTCATCGTTGCGAACATATAGTTTAGCACATAGATGCTGTCCCCCGTCGCAAAATTCTGATCATTGGAGATTCGTTCATTATTCGGCAATAGCACCATGTCCCCGTCGATCAAATCGCCGACCTTCACTTGCTGAACCTGATAATCCCACGGTACCTCACCGTTGGAAGAGTTAGTTATCGTAGCTGCGTTACCTGAGGCGACCGTAGTCACTGATTTACTTAGAACCGAAGGCTTCTTATCGAATGCCAAGCTGATCATCCAAATAATGACGATCACACCGATGATTCCTATTGCAAAAAGCATAAATCGTGCTTGTTTCAAGGCGTTTTCACTCCAATCGCCACAAATTGACTTGCATTTCCTGTAATCAAACCGCCAGCTCTGCCGAGTAGACCGCACGGCGTACCGTTAAGGACGAATAACCCTGTTAATAGATGTCCCTGACCATGAGCAAAAGAAAGCTCAGGCAAATCAGCCCGCCCTTGATAGACACGTTTGAAAAATACGCTCGTATCAAAGCCTGCCTCATCCTTATGTGCCAGCTCGCCATGTTCATCATAGATTTCCACGGATCCGCCTTCGCGGCCGAACATCGACTTGGATACATAATTCCCTTCCAGATGAGGCTCTGTGAACGTTGGCAGCATATATGCCGCAATCGCATCATGCTCTTCTTCCGTAAACAGCTCAGAGCGCTCCAGATGCAACTGCCAGATCAAGGCCTGTAAGCCTTTGGATTGCAAAATAACAGCATGCAGCGGATTGAACAACTGAACCAGTTGCTCTTCAATGGCATAGGATAGTGCCTCTCCGCCGTCGTCAACACCCATCCACTCCTTCGGATATAAGGCGAACATACGCTGAATTGTTTGATCCTTTCCTACCTTGACGATCCCATCATCAATCCATACATCCAAGCAATTTACGCAGGTCATCTCTCTTTGACTGTGCGCGACAAGGGCATCGATCGTCCCTGTATCTTCAATATGTTGTCCATAGCCTACACAGGCTGCATACGTTGGGGCCTCAATCGCCCATGCTTGACGTACAAGCTCTTTCATCTCTACATTCGGCGAGACTAGACCGTATTGATCACATAGCCATGGGGTTGCAATTGCCGCCTCCACATAGCCTGTGGGGGTATCCGCATTCAGCTCCAGCAGCTTGATCTTACCTTCAATATTAATACTAAAATCAAATCTGGCATAACGACTGATAACGCCTTCTTCTCCAGGCTCAAGTCGATCCAATCCATCCCAGAGCACCTCGGGAATCGAGAGATTGGCGTAGCATTCTCTATAACCTATTAGGCTACGGGCCGCTTTATCGAACACGAGCCACAGCTTCTTTGCAGCAGCAATAAGTTCCTCATAGACTGCATGTTCCATAACGATAAGTTGATCAATCCAGTAGGCTTCCTCTTCCAAATTAGCCCACCTGAACCCAAGTTCAGCTAGTTGCTGAACTCTTGCATCACGATCAGAAGCTGGCTGACCTATCACTTCAAAGATCATGCCTTAACCCCCAGAGCTTGAGCTGGATGATGAGCTGAAACCGCTTGATTTGCCGCCAATACTTCCTGTGCCCGTTGATGTCGACTTCGAGGAGCTCGATGAAGTTGAACTTCCACTTGAACCCGAATAACTGCTTACGGATCCTGTCGTTCCTGATTTCGAACTCGTGGTGGATTTATTCGATGTAAATGTTCCACTGCCGCTGGACGTCGTTGGTGTCTTCGTTGTGGAACGATTCGTGAATGAGCTTGGTTGATACGATTTATTCACGTATGGCGTATTAGAACGATAGTAATAAGAACGATGATTATTTCCCCAACTGCTTGAGGAATAAGGACTTACCGTATTGAAAATGAGATGATACAGCAGCAAGTCATCCCATCCAAAGCCGCCGCCTGAAACATTGTTCACAATAATCGGCGTTGTACTGCTTCCCGATCCTCCTGAGGTTGTTCCTGATGGTATTGGCGTAGGTGAAGGCGTTGCACCCTTATCTGAGGGTATGGGCAAATTCCAATCCACCTGTGGATCGAAGTACGCTTTCACTTCTTCGCTGGACCACTCCACCAATTTCGCGGATCCCGCATTGGGATTAGGCGATTCTGCGGCGCTTGCGGAGAGGAGCAGCAGTTGACTCATGAGAATGAAGCTCAGTGAAGCTGACAGAACTTTAAGCGGTCGTTTCACTGTTTGCTCCCTCCTCCTTCCGTACTTACAGCAACAAGCAGCAATTCAAATACATCGAGATCCAAGTTCAGTCGGCCCTCGATCATCTCATATTCCTTGCCTGCGACCAGAATAAAATTAGCTACATTCAGAGCTTGGATCAGCCCATCATCCCATGGCCGTTCGCCAATTTTGACCAACTGCCCGCTAACTAATTTCTCATAAAGTACAATTGTCATCTTTCCTTGCCTCCTTTACAAAAAACATACTACTATGTAAAACGCACCAACTATGTATTTGTTTCAAATTACTAAAAAATAAAAACCTATCCAGAGGATAGGCTCTCATTTATTAATAGACAAATCGCTTTGCTTTAATATACGTTTTCTTCCAGTAAGGCTTGTTGATGTTCGTAATTTGAACGCCGTTTTTAGGCTTTGGAGACGAATGAAGCATTTGCATGTTGCCGATATAAATACCGACATGACCTACGGTTTTATTCGTTTTGAAGCGTCCTGGGACATAGAAAAACATCAGATCGCCTTTACGTAACGATTTCCGAGAAACAAACGTACCTAATGCCGCTTGCTGACGAGAGATTCTCGGCAATTTGACTCCGTATTTCCCGAAAATATATTGCGTGAAAGAAGCGCAATCGAAACGTCCCGTCTGTGGATATGGCTTTGCTCCAAATAAATATTTTACACCTAAATATTGCTTACCTTTCCGAATCATCGCGTTAACATCAATGTTTTTTAGAACAGGGACGGCATCCTCTTGATCGAATTGAGACCACACCGGCCTATCCGTCAACGTCTGATCTGACATCATGGCTGGGTTGGCCGACGTGTCCTCTCCTCTGAATGGATCCGTTGGGTCTTCAGCGAAATCTAGTTCTGGAGCATTTCCGCTTGGACTTGTATCGTCCTCATTCTCGATCAATTCCATCGGCGTGCTATGAATGAGTACATCTTTAGAACGCACTTCAAAAGACATATCATCTTGGAATAAATCAGCTAGGTCAGTAACCGGCAAATACGCAATAGCCCCCTCTTTCACAATGGGCTGACTCAGAGTGATGTCTGTTCCATCTTTAACAGCTTTAGTGGAGTTTATGATTAACTCAAAATTCGCGTCATTTTCTCCAAGTATAAGCTTACGTCCCGAATCTTCCCATTCGGATTGATATTTCAATGTCTTGATCAAATCCTGAGCAGAAACATACTTCACACTGCCAAACGTTTTCATGGGCAGCGTAACATCATTCGTGCCAAGGGCAACGATCTCTTTCCCAGCCTGTGACAAACTTTTGGCAGTGGAATTACTCGAACCTGTTACCCCAGAAGTAACATTGGTCGGACTCGCTGAAGGTACAACGCGTGTGCCCGTATTATCCTTCCCGCAAGCCGTCGTAATCGCCATCATGACGACCATACTTCCTATTGCAGGTGCTTTTAACTTACTCCACATGAGTTTCTCTCTCCTTCAGGAACGCATTAGAATCCTTTATAGGGTGAGACAACTCCAAGTCAAATATGCATGCAGAGCCATTACGAATTTTTACCGAAAAGCCCTTTGATAATCAGTCTGAAGACTGAGTCAACTAGCAGGATTCACAGTCTAAATGTGGAATTACCACATATATATATTGGTTTGGGAGGAGTGATAAGCTTGGGTATTTTTAGTGGATTACTAGGCAATTTATCGGAAGTTTCCGTGGAGGAGCTTAGTGCTCAATACGGTTCTTATCTGATGTCGAATGAAACGATCACAACAGGCTTTAAGCTCGTAAGGGACACTTTCGTCGTCACAGATGAACGCATCATTATCATTGACCATCAAGGTGTAACTGGCAAAAAAACAAAGGTTTCCACTATTGACCTCGATTCTATTTATGAAGTGTCCATGGAAACAGGCGGTACAGGATTTGACGACAGCGAACTAACCATTCATTACATCACATCGCCCTATTACAGAGCCAATACTATTTCAACCGCGACGTATCGGTTTGAGTTTAAGAAGAAATTTAATATCCAATCGTTCTATGTAGCCTTGCAAACAGCCGCTACGCAGAATCGCAAACGAATTAACGGTTAAAAAAAGCGTGCCTGAGAGATCATCTCGGGCACGCTTTGCTATTTATTAACCGATGGACCCTTCCATCTCGAACTTGATGAGACGGTTCATTTCCACGGCATATTCCATTGGAAGTTCCTTGGTGAATGGTTCAATGAAGCCCATAACGATCATTTGCGTCGCTTCTGCTTCTGTTAGACCACGGCTCATGAGGTAGAACAATTGATCCTCAGAAACCTTGGAAACTGTCGCTTCATGCTCAAGCGTAATGTTGTCGTTCATGATTTCATTGTAAGGAATTGTATCGGATGTGGACTCGTTATCCAAAATTAGCGTATCGCATTTGATATTCGCTTTAGAGCCTTGGGAGTTACGCCCGAAGGAAGCCAAACCACGATATGTTACTTTACCACCATGCTTGGAAATCGATTTAGACACAATTGTTGACGTTGTATCAGGCGCCAAGTGCGTCATTTTCGCACCAGCATCTTGGTGCTGACCTTTACCCGCTACAGCGATGGAAAGTACCATCCCTTTAGCGCCGCGGCCTTTCAACACAACCGCTGGGTACTTCATCGTCAATTTGGAGCCGATGTTACCGTCAACCCACTCCATCGTAGCTCCTTCTTCTGCAACCGCACGTTTTGTAACGAGGTTGTAGATGTTAGGCGCCCAGTTCTGGATCGTTGTGTAACGAGCACGGGAGTTCTTCAGACATACGATCTCAACAACCGCACTGTGCAGGGAGTTCGTGCTGTAGATCGGAGCTGTACAGCCCTCTACGTAGTGCACAAAGCTATCTTCGTCGGTGATGATCAATGTACGCTCGAATTGACCCATGTTTTCGGAGTTAATACGGAAGTAAGCTTGCAACGGAATTTCACATTTCACGCCTTTTGGTACGTAGATGAAAGATCCACCTGACCAAACTGCGCTGTTCAATGCAGCGAACTTGTTATCGGAAGGAGGAATAATCGTTCCGAAATATTGTTTGAATAATTCTGGATACTCACGAAGAGCTGTATCTGTGTCAGTGAAGATAACACCTTGATCTTCAAGCTCTTTCTGCATGCTGTGGTAAACAACCTCAGATTCATACTGAGCAGATACACCTGCTAGGAACTTTTGCTCTGCTTCTGGGATACCCAGTTTGTCGAACGTTTCTTTGATTTCTGTAGGAACTTCTTCCCACGTTTTACCTTGCTTCTCGGATGGACGCACATAGTATTGGATATCATCGAAATCCAAGTCATCCATGTTCCCGCCCCAGCGCGGCATTGGCATTTTGAAGAATTGCTCAAGAGATTTCAAACGGAATTCCAGCATCCATTCTGGCTCGCCTTTAATTCTTGAGATTTCTTCAACGATTTCACGAGTTAAGCCTTTACCTGATTGGAAAATGGCCTTGTGCTCATCTCTAAAACCATATTTATAATCCTCGAGATCTGGCATTTGTTTTGCCATGGTTGATTCCTCCTTAATATGATGTTTACTTGCGTTTCGATTACCTATTCCATCGCGAATGCGTTAGTTATCGGTCTTATGCGTGTGCTCGATCCCTTTGCGAAGAGCGTTCCACGCTAGGGTCGCACACTTGATTCTAGCGGGAAACTTGTTCACGCCAGACAAAGCTTCAATGTCTTCATATTCGAATTCGACAGGGTCGCCTTTCATCAAGCCAGAGAAATCGTCGGCCATCTTCAGCGCTTCCTCGATCGTCTTCCCTTTGACCGCATCCGTCATCATGGAAGCAGAGGATAGAGAGATCGAGCAGCCTTCGCCTGTGAATTTCGCGTTCTTCACGATACCCTCTTCCACTTGCATTTGCAGTGAAATTTTATCCCCACAGGTCGGGTTGTTCAGATCAACGGTTACGGCCTCGCCTGACTCAAATTTCCCACGGTTGCGCGGTGTTTTATAGTGATCCATAATTACTCTACGGTATAAATCATCCAATTGCATGGCCGAAGTACTCCTTTGTTTTCTGTAAGGCCATCACAAGACGGTCTACATCTGCCTCTGTATTGTATAAATAAAAGCTTGCACGAGCTGTGCTGCTTACTTCTAGCCATCTCATGAGCGGCTGTGTACAGTGGTGCCCTGCACGGATCGCAACACCTTCTGCATCTAGAACGGTGGCAACATCATGCGGGTGTACGTCGCCAAGATTAAACGTAATCAATCCTGCACGATTCGTCAGCGGTCCGTAGACCGTCAAATCTTCAATACCCTTCATACGTTCCAAAGCATAATTCGTTAGTTCCAAATCATGTTTGAAAATCGCATCCATGCCAACTTCCTGCAAGAAGTCGATGGCAGCACCTAAACCAACAGCACCAGCGATCATCGGCGTACCGCCTTCAAACTTCCATGGCAGCTCCTTCCAAGTTGACTCGTAGAGATCGACATGGTCGATCATCTCGCCGCCAAACTCGACAGGCTCCATGTTATTAAGCAAAGCTTTCTTCCCATACAATGCCCCAATTCCAGTTGGTCCACACATTTTATGTCCAGACAGCGCATAGAAATCACAATCCAAATCTTGAACATCCACTGGCATGTGCGGCGTGCTTTGGGCACCGTCGACCATGATTTTCGCACCATGTTTATGGGCGATCTGTCCAATCTCTTTGATTGGATTAATGACACCGAGCACATTAGATACATAGACGATGGAGACGATCTTCGTACGATCCGTGATCGTTTTCTCAGCATCCTCAATCGTGATAGATCCATCCGGCTGCAACGGGATATATTTCAAAATGGCGCCTGTTTTCTTGGCAGCTTGCTGCCAAGGGATCAGGTTACTGTGATGCTCCATCGGGGTAAGGACGATTTCATCGCCCTCCTGAAGTACCGATTGTGCATAGCTCGCCGCCACAATATTGATTGCAGTAGTCGTGCCTCTTGTAAAAATAATCTCCTGCTCGCTCGCTGCGTTGATGAACTTCGCCACCTTGGCTCTTGCTCCTTCGTACGCATCTGTTGCTCGGGAACCTAGGGTATGAACCCCGCGATGAACGTTCGCATTATCCCACTCATAGTAATGCTTCAGTGCCTCGATCACCTGAATAGGCTTCTGGGAAGTAGCAGCACTATCCAAGTAAACCAGTGGATGACCGTTCACGTCTTGCTTCAGAATGGGAAAAAGTTCACGTATCTCGGCAGTTATCATTGTCCTAGCTTCCTCTCCACTAAGCTTTGCAGCTGTTCTTCAACGCTTTTCACTGGAATTTCGGAAACGACTGGCGCCAAGAATCCGTAAATAATTAAGCGTTGAGCTTCTTCCTTCGTAATTCCGCGAGACATCAAGTAGTGAACTTGCTCTGCATTCACCTGACCAACGCTCGCTGCATGGCCCGCTTTAACGTCATCTTCATCGATGAGAAGAATCGGATTCGCGTCGCCGCGCGCTTTCGGGCTAAGCATCAAGACTTTCTCGGTTTGTTGACCATTACAGCCCTGTGCACCCTTTTCAATCTTCGTGATCCCGTTAATGATCGCTGTCGCGCCATCACGCATAACCGCACGAGTAATCATATCACTCGTCGAAGCTTTGCCCCAATGAACGGCACGCGTCGTCAAGTTCAGCTTCTGCTCTTGCGTACCGACACAAATGACTTTCGCATCGGAATCAGAGCCTTTTCCTTTTAGAATAGATGTTGTATCGGACATGGAGTTTCCGTAGTTCAACTCACCGACAACCCAGCCAATTCGGGAATCGTCTTCCAGAATCGCACGGCGATAAGTCAAATCCGTCACGGATTCTTCCAAACTGTGAATGGATGAATAGTTCACGCGTGAACCAGGCTTCGCGAATACTTCCACGATTCCGTTCTGTACAAGCGCTGCGCCGTTAACCGCGGAGACGAAGTTGTCAACGTAAGTGACGGAGCTGAACTGCTCAGCAACAATCAAGACGTGCGGTGCGAAAGTCGCTTCAGCATCATCCGCAACGAACAAAGCCTGAAGCGGCGTGCTCACAACGACATTCTTCGGAACGTAAAGGAAGATACCGCCGTTCCACAATGCCGCATGCACCGCTGTCAGCTGATTCTCATCCGCTTTAACAGCCTGCATGAAGTAAGGCTTCACAAGATCACCATGCTCACGAACCGCTGTTTCGAGGTCAGTGAAAATAACGCCTTGCGCTTTCAATTCTTCGGAAACTTGGCTAAATACGATGCCCGAGTTGCGTTGCACGATCAAGTTATCAGAGCTCGTTAATCCTTGCGTTACGGAAGGTAATGCGTCTAAGGAACTCAACGCTGCTTGTTCTTTATGGGAACCGTAGGAGGAAACGCTCCAACGGTCGATTCTTGTTTTTTCTAGTATAGGTAATTCCAACGAATGGGCTAATGCTGCCCCTTCTGCACGAAGGGCTGTCATCCACTCTGGCTCTTGCTTGCTGCGGGAGAGCTCAGTAACAGCATTAGAATCGATGGAAAGTGTTGTTTTAGTGCTCATGATTTCCTCCATTTATAAGTATCTTTGACCCGAAGATCAAAGTCTCTCCGCTCTAGTACTTCGGCGCAGTCGTGTTCATTGGAATTTTGAATTCTTCCGTATCTTGACCAACAGTTTCATCCACGATGCCGAGTTCTTCTTTGATCCAGTCATAGCCTTCCGCTTCCAGACGCTCAGCAAGTTCAGGACCGCCTGATTTCACGATACGGCCTTGCATCATAACATGTACAAAATCTGGTTTAACGTAGTTAAGCAAACGTTGGTAATGCGTAATGATCAAGAATCCGCGCTCTTCGCTGCGCATTGCGTTTACACCTTCTGCAACGATACGTAAAGCATCGATATCCAAACCGGAGTCAATTTCATCAAGAATAACGAATTTAGGCTCTAGCAAAAGCATTTGAAGTATTTCATTACGTTTCTTCTCTCCGCCGGAGAAGCCTTCGTTCAAATAACGGTGCATGAACTCAGGGTTCATTTCAAGCTGCTTCATTTTCGCTTCCATTTGACGGATGAACTTGATCAAGGAGATCTCATTACCTTCGCCGCGGCGAACGTTCATCGCACTGCGCAAGAAATCAGCATTCGTTACGCCCGTGATTTCGCTTGGGTATTGCATAGCCAAGAACAGACCAGCGCGTGCTCTCTCGTCAACTGCCATCTCAAGAACGTCTTCACCGTCTAAAGTAACGGAACCCTCGGTAACTTCATATTTCGGGTGGCCCATCAACGCGGACGCCAACGTACTTTTCCCCGTACCGTTCGGCCCCATGATCGCGTGAATTTCGCCGCCTTTGATTTCAAGGCTAAGACCTTTCAAAATTTCCTTTCCTTCGACGTTCGCTCTTAGACCGTCTATTGTAAATGTTGATGAATTTGCCATTTTCTTTAAGCCTCCATAATGTTTGAATGTACTAGATAAATGATAACCCTTTATAGGGATCTTTGACGGAGTCAAAGTCTCACCTTATTAGGGATCTTTGACGGAGTCAAAGTCTCTCCTTTTTTAATTGATTATCATTGATTCTCATTAGAATAATTCTATTATAACTTACTGAAACAAATCAAGAAAGGGCAATCGGATGAAAAAGGAGACTGTTTTGTGAATTGCTACGTATTTTTTATGCCAAAGTACGTTTAATTTCAGCAATTCGCTCAGTGAATTCGTCCTCATTCAACACTGCTGCCATAGCGGACTCTTCAGGGACAGGAATTCCGAGCTCAATCCATGATTTGCAGCCAATATAGGCCTGTTCGATCGGAATTTGAATGGGTTCGTGCAGCGTGTACACCCTTAGAATCATAATATGCAGCGGGTTTTTACGTTTCCACTTCAAACGTTCTTCTGTGAAATTTTCCGTCCATATATGAAATGGAAATAAGTGATTGAGTTGTTCCTGGTCGCTTACTTCAATATCCTCCACGACTCTAGCGAAGGAACGGATTGTCACGTGCGTATCCTCAGCGCTCCAACCTTCTAACGTTTCATCAATCAGTCCGCTGAACGGCTCCTTTAACAACGCTTTTCTCTGGTGTTCATAGGTGGGATAGAGAAAAAAATCGTCCGAAACGACTTGAAAATCCCTTGTTTCTTCAATAATGCCTCCCTTGCGCATAATAAAAATTTGCGAGCCCGCTTCCAGTGCTTTAACAGCCGACGCCCATTCTTTCAAAGCCTTTGCATTCCCCATAGCATACAGCTCCTCGTTCTCCTCATTAATCCATCTATTATAAATAAACTTTCCTGCCAAAACAAATACAATATGGATTTATTAGGCCAAAAATAAAAAAAGAACAGCCTTTATTTCAAGGCCATTCCTTCCTGCATGCGGGCAAACTGTTCCTGATTCTGTTTCATTGGATTCGGATCTGTGACTGGATGAGGCGTTTCTGCTTGATAGGCTAGGCATAAGAAAGCGAAACATACGGCTATTGCAACGATCAGATCCCTCAGTCTCATTCGACACCATCCTCGGAAACCATTTTGTTTCTAGGATAACTGCGGATCATTTTCGCCGTATTTTACCAAAATAAAGATTGTGTAAATTTCGATTTAGCCCAATATTCCGCTGATTTTATGGAAAATATACGACATTTCTAAAAAGTGTATTTCATGCGCCATCAATTTGCCTTATACTAGGGAAAGACTATTAATACTCAGTAAATTAGTTGGAATTAATTCCAATCATCCATAGGAGGTTTAACCATGTCAACGTATCATCCTTTATCGGAAGCGCAGGCGATCGAATACGCACGCCGTATCCCGCAATTATTTCAACCAGGTGCAGAGCTGGCTAGCCAGGAAATTGGCGATGGCAATTTAAACCTTGTATTTCGTATAACGGAAGCGGCTACTGGAAAAAGTATTATTTTAAAACAGGCATTACCTTATGCCAAAGTTGTTGGAGAGTCCTGGCCGCTTACGCTGGACCGCGCTCGTATTGAGAGCGAAGCTTTGATCATTGAAGAAGGGCTCGTTCCTGACCTAGTTCCGCATGTATATGCTTATGATGCTGAACTGGCGCTTACGGTGATGGAAGATCTCAGCGATCATGTCATCATGCGCAGAGGGTTGATCGAGGGCAATCAGTACCCGCTTTTTGCTGAGCATATTGGGCGTTTCTTAGCTCATACACTCTTTTTCACTTCGGATCTAGGCAAAAATCAACAAGAAAAGAAGCTCCAGCTTGGACGTTTCATTAATCCAGAGCTGTGCAAAATTACCGAAGATCTGATCTTCGATGATCCTTATCGTGATGCGGAAACGAACAATTTCGAAGCTGCCATTCGTGATGCTGTCGAGGGGCTTTGGGCAGATGAAGAACTTCACTTGGAAGTCGCTATTCTCCGCAACAAATTCCTGACTGGGGCGCAAGCTTTGCTGCACGGGGATTTGCATACTGGCAGTATTTTTATTAAGCCAGATTCCACGAAAGTGATTGATCCCGAGTTTGCATTTTATGGGCCTATGGGCTTTGATATCGGCGCCGTTTTGGCGAATCTGCTGCTTAACTTCGCTGCACAAGAAGGATGGAGCAAAGACGAGGCAAGCCGTGCAGCTTATCGCGCTTATTTGACTCAAACCGTGAAGGATGTATGGACGCATTTCGAACAAAACTTCCGCGCGTTATGGAAAGAACACGGGGTTGACCGCGTATTCGCGACGCCAGGCTACCAAGACTACTTCGTAGCAAGCTTGCTGCGTGACACCGTCGGCTTCGCTGGCGCCAAAATGGTTCGCCGCGTTGTCGGTCTTGCCCATGTCGCAGATATCGATAAAATCGGGGATGCTGCCGCTAGAGAGCGCGCACAGCGTCTGGCGCTAACGATCGGTACCGCTGCAATTCGTGCCAATCGTCAAGTAACGTCGATTGATGAACTTATTCACATCGCAACACGAGCAACAGAAAGAGGTTTTGTACTATGACAACAACGACAAACAACGTAGACATGCAAAGCGCTTTGCAATCCTTGCGCTGGAATGGGCAGGAGCTTGATCTGCTTGATCAACGATTGCTGCCAGAGGAGATCGTATATTTACCGCTGGAGACACCCGTTGAGGTGTGGGAAGCGATTCGGCACTTGAAAGTTCGCGGCGCACCTGCGATCGGGATCGCCGCTGCGTATGGGGTTTACCTGGGCATCCGCGGCGTGGATGCTACAGTTGAGGAGCTTCTGGCGGAAGTCCAGAAGCAGGCGGATTATCTGGCGACGTCGCGTCCGACGGCGGTGAATTTGTTCTGGGCGCTCGATCGCATGCGCGCGAGAGCCGAGGCCTTGGCAGCCGAGGGCGTGAGCCCAGCTGCGTTCAAGGCTGCGCTTCTGCAGGAAGCGCAAGGGATTCAGGCGGAGGACGAAGACACCAACCGCCGTATTGGCGAACATGCGCTCACGCTGTTCGAGGATGGGTTCGGCGTGCTGACCCACTGCAACGCCGGCGGTTTGGCAACCGCCAAGTACGGCACGGCGTTAGCGCCGTTCTACTTGGCGAAGGAGCAAGGGCTGAACATCAAAGTGTTCGCCGATGAAACGAGACCCGTGCTGCAAGGCGCGCGACTAACTGCTTTTGAACTGCAGCAGGCTGGCGTGGACGTCACGCTGATCTGTGACAACATGGCCGGCGCGGTCATGGCGAAGGGTTGGATCCAAGCGGTCATCGTCGGAACGGACCGCGTTGCGGCGAACGGCGATGTGGCGAACAAAATCGGCACATACAGTGTAGCTGTACTAGCTAAGGCGCACGGTATTCCGTTCTACGTGGCGAGTCCGATGTCCACGATTGATTTGAATACGCCGACAGGCGGCGATATTCCGATCGAGGAGCGCCACGAGGACGAGATCACGCAAGGCTTCGGCAAGCGCACAGCGCCAGCAGGCGTGAAGGTGTTCAATCCAGCGTTCGATGTGACGCCGAACGAGTATGTCACCGCGATTATTACGGAAAAAGGGATTGTGCAGGCGCCTTATACCGAGAATTTACGTAAGCTTTTTGAATAAATGGGTTAGGGGATCCTAGGATCCCCTTTTTTAAATGGAAATGTACAGTTAATCTCCGTGATCTGATTGATTTTTTTATTTTAGACCAGAAATAACTGTAGTTTTCCACTTAGATCGCTTTGTATGGAGAATAACCCTCGTAATAACTGGATTTATCCAGTTAGCTTGCTGAACGGACCGGCGGGGGCTCGGTTGGGGAAAGTTAAAAAGAGCTGTCCGAAAGTAGAAATTCTACTTCCGAACAGCTCTTTGTTTATTGGTGCTGGAGCACCCTGCCCTCGCGGTAAGCGTTAGGGGTTGTGCCGTGTGCTTTTTTGAATACATAGTGCAAATAATTGCTGGACGTAAACCCGCTTCGTTCGGCGATTTTCTCCAAGGTGAGCGTCGTCTGTTTTAGCTCGCTGCATACAAACTTGAGACGAACTTGTTCCAGGTAGTCGCTGAACGAGACGTTGGCCTGCTCTTTGAATATGCGCTGCAGCTGCCTCGAGCTAATCTGGATACGCTCCGCGACGCCCTCTAGCGTGAGGGGACGGCGGAAATTATCCGCGATGAATTGAATCGCCAGCTGATAGCGATAGCTTTTCATATCACGCGCGGGCAAATGGACTCCCTGCTGATCAGGGCGATACGCGCTCACTGTGCGCAGCAGCATTTGGACGATGGATTGTTTGATCGTTGTGTATTGACCCAGTTGATTGTTCCGCCACGCTTCATAAGCGACCAGAAAACATTTCATCGCGTCATGCCGATCTACCGCTGGAATATGCGGCAAACCGTCCAATTGTCCGAGGCACGCTTCGGCCTCTGCGATTTCCGCTTGCTCCCCCCAACTACAGGTCATAGGGGTAGTTGACGACTCTTGGGCTAGTTTCACGATATCGACATGTAAACAAAGCTCGCCCATCGCTTCCTGCTCGTCGGCTTCTTGGCGATGAATCACACCTGGCGCGGTGACATAAAGCAGCCCTTCATGCAGCGGATGTGTGATCCCGTCCAGAATGACTCTCCCTTTGCCATAAGGGATATAATGTATTTCATACTCGGAATGCTGATGATAATCAATGACAGCTCCTGCGGGAAAGGAAGTCAGGTGACAGCGCAATACTCGAAGTCCATATGCCCCCCAACGAAAGCTTATATCTAGGCGATCTAAGGCCATCGGATTTTCCAGCATCGGTTCGAAGTAAAAGGGTTGACTCATAGGGCTGAACACCGCTTCCTTTCCAGCAAGATGACTTAGTTGGCTAAGGAATCCAATCGAACTTGAGCTTTGCTGGCAACCGATCGATTCGATGCTTCCATTAACTTCGTTAAGTCTACTGCTAGTTGAATATTTTCAGTCGCTTTCGTTCCATTCTGAATGTGGGATACCCATTGTTGGAAGGCTGTCGGCCTTGCCTCAGGCAGGGATGCGTAAGGGATCCATTGGCCTGAGGCCCCTTCCTCTTTATTCGTTCTAAACAAAACGCGGCCATCATGATCGGAGAATAGGACACTCCCTGCAGTGCCATGAACTTCAATCACGAAAGGCGAGAATGCATTCACGAAGCCCGCTTCTACAATGCCAAGCGCTCCGTTCTCATATTGAAGCAAGGAAACAGCATTATCTTCGACTTCTCTGCCCGTTACATACCCGTACGAAGCGCTTACAGCAACTGGTAAACCAAGCAGTAGACGATTCAGATACATCGGGTGACAACCCAGGTCAATCAGCGCACCGCCGCCGCATTGTTCTGCATTGTAGAAATGCTGCGGCAACCATCCATTCGGATTCGCTGTCGTAGAGATACCGCCATTATGGGAAAGCCGCGTACGTACAAGGGTAACTTGCCCTAACAGCTCTTTCTCAACAATTTCTTGAATCGCTAGTGTAGATGGGGAGTTTAATCTAGGTAAAGAAACCGTCAACGTGACGCCAGCTTCCTCGACGGCAGCCAGGATCTCGTTCACTTCACGAAGTGTAGGCGCAATGACTTTCTCTGTAAAAATATGTTTACCTGCTTGCGCAGCAGCGACCATTACATCTCGATGCATATTAGTCGGTGTATCAACGACAACCGCTTCAATGTCTGGATTTGCCAAAAGCTCATCTAAGCTGGAGTAGAACGTTACGCCGCGTTTCTCGGCTTCTTCCTGCCCTCGTTCAGCAATCTCGTCCCAGATCGCAACAATCTCCGTATCTGGATGCTCGTTTACCTCTTTCGCATAATCCTTTGCATGTACGTGCCAAAAACTTAGCATAGCTACTTTCATCGTAAATGACCTCCAAATAAGTGACTTGGCTTCATTGTAACATGGCATTGGAGGCTATTAAATTTCGAATTAGCGACACATGGAGGTGCAAAATTACGACATCAACGAATAGATTCTCCTATTCAAACATTAAGATGGATAGACGGGTTCGTCAAGTATTTTCAACGAGTACGCATCTAAAGTTGTTAATTCCAATACGAATAGTATACAATTGAATAATTATTATTAATTTTTCCGCGTAAGGAGCTGATCTCTGATGTTATTTACACCCTACACGCTAGCTGGCCTAACCCTCAAAAATCGCATCGTCATGTCGCCCATGTGCATGTATGCTTCTGACGATTCAGGTGAAATCAAAGACTGGCATCACGTTCACTACGCGACCCGGGCTGTTGGCCAAGTAGGGCTAATTATACTAGAAGCAACAGCAGTCACGGCGCGAGGACGTATCTCTGCACGCGATCTTGGCATCTGGGACGATACACATATCGAAGGTTTGAAACGTGTTGTGGACTCTCTTCATGGTCACGGTGCACATGCGGGCATTCAGTTGGCCCATGCAGGCAGAAAATCTGTGCTCGACACACCGAGCATCGCACCATCCCCTATCCCCTTCTCTGATTCGTTCAAAACGCCAGAGGAAGCTACGCTTACGGATATACAAGACACGATTCAGGCCTTCGCCGATGCAACGGAGCGCGCAAAGAGAGCCGGATTCGATGTCATTGAAATTCATGCGGCGCACGGCTACCTCATTAATGAGTTCCTATCGCCACTCTCCAATCATCGCCAAGATGCGTACGGCGGTGACCAAGAGGGACGTTTCCGTTTCTTGCGAGAAACGGTTGAAGCGATTCAAACAAGGTGGCAGGGTCCATTGTTTGTTCGTATTTCGGCCCATGAGTATGCGGAAGGTGGTCTTACACCCGAGGATCATGTCTACATCGCCACGAAACTGAAGGAACTCGGTGTTCATCTAATAGACGTCAGCTCTGGCGGCAATGCGCCGATTGTGCCCACTACGTTCCCAGGCTATCAGGTGCCGTTCGCTGAAGAAATTCGCACGAAAGCGCATATTCCCGTCGGGGCGGTTGGACTCATCACAGAACCGCAGCAAGCCGAAGAGATCCTTCAGAGCGACCGTGCGGATCTCATTTTCTTGGGCAGGGTCCTGCTGCGGGACCCCTATTGGGCTAGAACAGCCGCTCGCGACTTACGTGTTGAGCTTGCGCCACCCCAGCCTTATCAACGAGGCTGGTGAACGAAATACCCGCACAAAGGCTACATCGTGTGTAGTCCTTGTGGGGGTATTTGCATTACTTCGCGACTGGAACCGTCTGGTAATACTCTTCCAGCGTTAAGTTCTTCGATTGGATTTCTTTCGCCACATCGAGGCCTACATATCGCAAATGCCACGGCTCATATTGATAGCCTGTAATCGCTGCTTTCCCTTGTGGGTAGCGAACAATAAAACCGTACTCTGCCGCGTGTTTCTCTAACCATAAGGCTTCCTTCGTTCCTCCGAAGCAATCCTCTGCCGCACACTTGCCGTTACTTCCTGTTACGTCGATCGCAAGACCTGTTTCATGTTCGCTGGTTCCTGGAACTGCGCTGTACGTTTTGGCTTTCTCTTCGCCGTCCTTCTTCACATAGCTTTGGAAGACAGCTTTCTGTGTAGCATACGAACGATAAGCTGAAACTCCTGCTAATTGAATGCCATCTTTCGATGCACCAGCGAAAAGCTTTTCAATCGCGGTGGCCGCGACTTGGCGCATTTTACGCTTTTCAATTTTTTCTGTAAAGGTGAAGGCAATATTGGGATAGACAAGATCCGTCGGCTCATAGCTCGATGGCAATGAGTTCATCTTATTCACAAGCACGGTAATACTTTCCGGCTTGGCAACCACCTGAATGGCGCCATTTTTAGCTGGCGTCGTGCTTGCCGCAGGAGAAGCTGATGGGCTAGCTGAAGGCTTCGATGTCACCGCAGCTGGAGTCGTTGGCGTTGCCTCTGGCGTAATGCCTCCGTTTACAATCGGTGAGGGTGATGCAGTAACCGTCGCGGTTGGTGAAGGTGAGTTGCTAGGCGTCACTTCACTCTTATTTCCGCAACCAGCCACAAGGAATAACGCCATGAGGATGGCGATGGATACGTACGATTTGGCTTTCATTTGGACTTTCATTTCTAGTCGTCATGCCTCCTTGATGTGTAAAAGCGTTTAACAATACTATAGACTGTGATCTCCATGAAAAAGTTTCAACCAAAAAAGGCTGCATTAGGTTGAGCTCCTAAATCGCAGCCTTCTCATATTTTATTCGGTACACGTCATGCTTTCAAGTTTCGTTTACTTCTGACTCGCCGCAATCGCTTGCTCCAAATCATAAATAATATCTTCAATCGCTTCAGTTCCAACCGATAATCGAATAAGACCAGGAGTCACACCCGCTGAAGCTTGCTCTGCTTCATTCAATTGCGAATGTGTCGTACTTGCAGGATGAATAATTAACGATTTGGAATCGCCCACATTCGCCAAATGGGAGAAGAGCTCGACGGCATGAATCAGTTTCTTACCAGCATCTACGCCGCCTTTAATGCCGAAGCTCAAAATCGCGCCTTGACCTTTTGGCAAGTATTTCTGAGCTAGTGCATAGGAAGGGTGACTTTCTAGACCCGCATAGCTAACCCATTCTACGGACGGGTGAGATTCGAGATATTTGGCCACCTGTAAGGCGTTTGAGCTATGACGCTCCAGACGCAGGTGCAGTGTTTCTAACCCTTGTAGTAAAAGGAAAGAGCTGTTCGGGGATAGAGATGCCCCCAAATCTCGCAATAATTGCACACGTGCTTTAATAATATAAGCAATAGGACCAACGGCTTGCGTGTATTTAAATCCGTTATAGCTCGGGTCTGGCTCTGTCAAACCAGGAAACTTGCCGCTTGCTGCCCAGTCGAACTTCCCGCCATCTACGATGACACCGCCAATCGTCGTACCATGTCCGCCGATAAACTTGGTTGCCGAGTGAACAACAATATCAGCCCCATGCTCAATCGGTCTCAGCAAATAAGGACTCGGGAACGTATTATCAACAATTAGCGGAATGCCATGCTCATGAGCAATCGCCGCGACAGCCTCGATGTCCAGGACATCGCCTTTAGGATTTCCGATGGATTCGGCATAGATCGCTTTCGTTTTCTCCGTAATCGCACCACGGAAGTTGTCAGGGTTGCTCGCATCAACGAATTTCACGGAGATCCCCAGCTTGGGCAATGTATTCGCAAATAAGTTATAAGTTCCACCGTACAAGGCGGATGCGGAAACGATCTCGTCACCAACCTCGGCAATGTTCAAAATAGAGAAAGTAATCGCGGCTTGCCCCGATGCTACGGCTAGTGCAGCTGGCGCTCCTTCCAATGCTGCAATGCGCTGCTCGAAGACATCTGTCGTCGGGTTCATAATCCGGGTATAAATGTTGCCAAATTCCTTGAGTGCAAATAAGTTAGCCGCATGATCAGTATCGTTAAACACGTAAGACGTTGTTTGGTAAATAGGGACTGCCCGCGATTTGGTCGTAGGATCAACCTGTTGACCTGCATGAATCGCTAATGTTTCCGGTAAGTGCTTGCGTTTAAAATCGGACATGAGCCTGCCTCCTAGGATATTTTATAATTCCAATTGGAATAGTATGATATAAGTTTAATGGTAAATTATGTATGAAGTCAATACCTGATTTTTTTCCAGGACGAATTATTCATAGAAAAAAGAAAAGAGAGCCGCATCAAGCGACTCTCTTCTTGTATTCCTTATAATACCTTTGACAAGAACGACTTCGTGCGTTCCTGGGTTGGATGCTCAAAAATCTGCCCAGGCGTACCCTCTTCCACAATGACACCCTGCTCCATGAACATGACGCGATCGCCGACTTCACGAGCAAAGCCCATCTCATGCGTCACCACGACCATCGTCATGCCCTCTTTGGCCAATTGCTTCATAACCGCAAGTACCTCACCGACCATTTCAGGGTCAAGCGCAGACGTCGGCTCGTCGAACAGCATAATCTTCGGCTCCATGGCTAAAGCGCGAGCAATCGCAACACGCTGCGCCTGACCGCCAGATAAGGAGTCTGGCAGCGCATTGGCTTTATCCGCAAGGCCTACTTTGGCAAGAAGCTCCAGCGCTTTCTTTCGCGCCTTCTCTTCAGGCCATTTCCGTACTTGCATCGGAGCCAGCATAATATTATCGATGACTTTCATATGCGGAAATAAGTGAAACCGCTGGAACACCATACCCAAATCCATGCGAATCTCATTAATTTTGTTCGTCGGATCCATGAGGTTGCGACCTTCAATCTTAATCGAACCGCCATTAGGCTCCTCTAACAGGTTCAAACAACGAAGAAATGTAGATTTCCCTGAGCCGGATGGCCCAATCACAACTAGCACTTCTTGATGCTGAATATCCGTGCTTATGTCACGAAGAACGACGTTATCACCAAAGGCTTTTTTCAAATTTCTAACTTCAATCATAGCCGTCATCGTTATACTCTCCTTTCGATATAGCCAAGCAGCTTGCTAAGAGAGTAGGTAAGAATGAAATAGATGAAGGCAGCTGTCAAATACGGCTCCCACACTTTAAAATATTGGCTGCGCATCGCATTGGACCAATACATCAATTCTGGAGCGGCAATGATGGCGAATAGCGAAGAATCCTTGATAAGTACAATGAATTCGTTGCCGAATGGCGGAATCATGCGTTTAATCGCTTGCGGCAAAATAACGGATTTCATCGTTTGGAAATGCGTCATGCCTAAGGAGTGCGCGGCTTCGGTTTGACCTTTATCAATGGACTGAATACCGGCACGGAAAATCTCGGCCATATAACCTGCCGAATTTAAGGATAGAGCTACAATTGACGCTACAATTGCGTTTGTTGAACCTAAGAATAAGGGCACGACACCGAAGTGAACGAGCAATATTTGAACGAGCAACGGTGTGCCGCGGAAAAAGTTAACGTACATACTCGTGGGCCATCTTAAGTAGCCGCGGTGCGACATCTTGCCTAAACCAACGGCAAGACCCAGAACAGAACCGAAACAAATCGATAGAATCGAGATGCCGATCGTCCAAGCCGTTCCCTTCATCAGTAAAGGCAAATAATCAAATATAATATCCCAGCGAAAATCCATTCCGCACGTCCTTTCTTCTTTCTATTGTGTTGCTCACAGAACAAAAGCATGCGCAGGGGTAAATCACGCATGCTTTTGAACGTTTATTTTTGTTCGAGCAATTTTTTCGTATCAGGTTCTTGACCGAACCATTTTTTGTATACTTTCGCGTAGGCGCCGTTTTCAATCACTTTTTTGATTGCAGGATCAAGCTTCGCTTTAAGGTCACTGCCTTTAGGAAGCAGGATACCGTAGTACTCTGACTCAAAATTCGTTGGGTCAGCGATCGAAACGAATTTTTTGTTTGGATTATTTTTAACGTATTCGCGAACGATAGCAATATCAGCGACTACCGCGTCAACGCCGTTGTTCTCAAGTTCTAAAAGTGCTAGTGTGTTGTTATCCATACGTTTCAACGATTTGTTGTCAGCGCCCATAATTTTCGTCATCAACGTGTCTGCTGTTGTTGATATTTGAACGGCAACTTTCTTCGTTTTCAAATCCATTGCATTTTTGATCGGGCTGCCTTCTTTAACAAGAATCATGTTCGTGGATTCAAAATATGGGGAAGAATAGTCATATGTTTGTTTACGCTCATCAGTAATGGAAACACTGGAAATGCCCGCTTGATATTCTTTCCCTTGTTGAACACTTGTCAGCATCGTATCCCAGCCTGTGTTTGTTACATTGTAAGAAAGACCCGCTTCTTTCATTACTTCTGCAAGGAAGTCGATATCAAAACCTGTCACCTTGTCTTTATCCATATATTCCATCGGTGCATAAGCTGCATCTGTTGCAAATTTAACTTTGGAACCACCGCTGTCTTTGGAACCACAACCTGCCATTGTAAAAACTAAAGCTGCTGCTACAACAGAAATCATTAATTTTTTCATTTCATTTCCCCCGTTCTATGTAATGGACGACTCATATATTAACACTTGGTCAATAAAATGACAACCGTCACTTTCATAATTATCCTAGGAAATTGGAGGAAATGTGTATTTTTTATTTATATGCACAACATTGTTAGCGCAACTTGTTCCTAAAGACAACGAAAAAACGCTCAGGTCCTTGAGACCCAAGCGTTTTAAGCTTATGCTGTATGCTTTGTCACATCATCTTCAATATCGCGTCGCGGCCTGTCATGCCAGCCACAATACCGAGATCTTCCGCTGTATACGTAACTGATTCAAGCGGTGCTTCCAGCAGTTCTTCAATCGTACGAACTCCTGTCGCTCGCGCCGCCACGATATTCCGGTCGCTTAAACGTTCATTGAGCAGCGCCACATCGAGGGCACCGCACATAATATAGCCTTTATCCGTCGTCACCACAAGCAAGGTCGTTTTCGGCAATTTGACCTCTATCGCGATTGCTGTATGTCCTTCAAGAAGAATGGGTTCTACGCGCATCATGCTCTGCACAGCTCCTCTTCGCAGTCTTACGGTAGTATATGCGCCCGCGGCTAGTACGGTGTGAAAACGTTGTAAAGTTTCTGTGTAATTTTCCAGTTTGTTGTGAAAAGGACGCTACTTTTGGTTATGATATCGTGATATATTTAAGTTATGAGCAATTTTTGTGCTGTAAGGAGGCCATATGAGTCAGCGGAATTCAAATCAGAGTCCTAAGAATGGACATTTATTCACCGTAGAGATCTTAATTGAAGAGGCAACCAATGGCCTTGCTATGGAGAAGCTCCTCCATCTCCTGAACGTAGATACCGTAAGAGATTATCAAATTCTTAAAGGCATGGGGCTTGGACAGCTTATTGAGCTGAACAAGCAACCTGAGCGCCCAACTTCCATACATACAGATAAATCTGGCACTAAGGCGGCTGAAGCAAGTCCTGCACCGAGCAAACCTGCAGCCTCCAACGCAAGTGCCAAAAAATCGAGCGTGACGGAAACCAACAATAAGATTGTGGAGCAGCTAGAAAGCTTCAAGAGCAATAACACCTTGATTCGGCTGACGGTGATCAAAGCACAAGGCATCAAATTAAGCCTGCCTTGCCGCATCTTGAATTTCGATACGAGTTCTCAAAATGTCACCGTCTACCATGTAGACGAGAAGAAAGTGTATTTATTTAAACTAAACGAGATCGAGGATTTCGTTGCTACGGATTGAAAAAAGGTACCTTTGCCTAATCGCAAAGGTACCTTCTTCTATTCACCTGCAGCTGCAATGGACGCGACAGGAATCCCATGATTAAGCATGTACTCCAATTCGTTGCCATCCACAGGAGGACTATACCAGTAACCCTGAACCTCATTGCAGCGATTCTGATAGAGGAAGTTCAATTGATCTTCGTTCTCTACACCTTCCGCTATGACTTTCAAGTTCAAATGGTGTGTCATCGCGATAATTGTCGCAACAATCGCGGCATCATTCGGATCCACCATAATATCTCGTACAAAGGAACGATCAATTTTCAATTTATCAATCGGGAATTTTTTTAAGTAATAGAGCGAGCTGTAGCCTGTCCCGAAATCATCAATGCTGACGTTCACGCCAAGCTCTTTGAGTTCGAGCAAAGATTGAATCGCATGGTCGACATCCATCGTCATGCTTTCCGTAATTTCCAGCTCTAGATACTGCGGTTCCAGCCCTGTCTGCTCTAGCACATGACTGATTTTCCCCTTCAAATTGTGTTGGAAAAACTGACGCATCGATAAGTTGACCGAGATTGGAATCGGCTCATATCCTTGGTTTTGCCAAGCTTTATTCTGCTTGCAGGCTGAACGCAGCACCCATTCGCCAATCGGGACGATGAGGCCGCTCTCTTCCGCAAACGGAATGAAATGATTCGGCGAAACTAGCCCTCTCTCTGGGTGAATCCAACGAATTAATGCTTCCACGCCGACAATACGTCCTGACTCAATCTCAACTTGAGGCTGATAATAGAGCACGAACTCTTCATTCGCTAGCGCGCGGCGCAACTCGTTCTCCAGCTTCAGCCTGTTAATCGATGTGGACTTCATGTCGGCATTGAACATTTGGAAGTCGTTTCTTCCTTTTTCTTTGGCTTTTGCCAGCGCAATGTCCGCATATTTCATGAGTGCATCCGCATCGTCCGAATCTTCGGATGAGATCGCAACCCCAATGCTTGCGGTGACATGCAGCTCATATTGCTCAAGCAGGAACGGCTTTTCCAGCACGCGATTAATTTCCGCGATCACGGTCATCACATCGTTAGCATCCTCCACATTGGAGTAGAAAAATGCAAATTCATCGCCTTCTGTCCGGGCTAAGAAGTCCTCTTTGGTCAGGCATCGCGTGAAACGCTCCGCTAGTTGTAAGAGCAGCATATTGCCATAGTCGTGGCCGAAACTATCGTTCACCAGCTTGAAGCGGTCAATATCCAAGTAGAATACGGCGATTTTATTGCCATCCGACTTCAACTGACGCAGACGCTCGTTCAAGTTGTCTTTGAACAACCGTCGGTTCGGCAAGCCCGTCATATCATCGTAATACGCCATATAGCGGACTTGCTCGTCGCCGCGTTTGCGTTCTGTGATATCCTGACAGATCAGAATATGCCCCTTTGCACTCCGATGAATTTCAACAGGCACTGCTGTCACATGCAAATCGACACGATAGCCGCGCTGATGATAAACCGACGTTTCGAACGTGAAGGGCATGCCCTGGCTGCTCTCCATCAATTGACTCTGCGTACGTTCCAGCTGCTCCTCGATCACGATGCTCAGGAAGGAGCGATGCATCAGCTCTGAGACGGCATAACCCAACATGAACTCCGCCATTTGATTCATTCGAATGAAATTGCCTGCATCGTCACAGATGCCAATCGCATTCGGATTGTGCTCAAACAACGAATCCAGCACACTTAGATAGGCGTGATCGCGGGGTAATTCCCTTGAACTCCCCTGTAAAGGCGGCGCTTTTCTTCCACGCAGAAAATAGAGAAGAAAGAGGCCCCCTACTAAGCAAATCCACGCCGCATATGATTTTATGAAAAGAATGACGAATATGGCTACTACCACATACACACCTATATAGAGCCTATTTCTCACTCTGTGGCCTCCTTGCCTAGTCCATCCCGCTCAACTTAAGTTACCAATCATTGACTAACTTCTACAAACTATGCGCCATTTCCTGCTAAGACGCCACAAAATAGAAAAAAGAGCCAGATTTCTCTGTCTCTTTTCGGGATTATTATTTGAGCGCAGCAATCGCAAGCAGGACCCAACCGACTAGAAAGCTCAATCCACCCAGCGGTGTGATAGGTCCAAAGACCTTGATTCCTGTTAAACTTAGCGCATATAGGCTGCCTGAGAACAAAATAATACCAATGAAAATCGCCCATCCTGACGCGTTGACCATGGACGTATTGCCCAGCTTGTCCGAAAGCAACGCGATCGCAAGCAAGGCCACAGCGTGAATCATGTGATAATGAACACCTGTTTGGAAAACGTCGATTTTATCCGGAATTCTCGTCTTCAAGTAGTGAGCTCCGAATGCGCCCAGCGCAACGGATAGAAACGCATTTAAACTTCCGAGTAACACAAATAATTTCATCATTCTGCGTAATTCCTTTCAAAGACCGACTGACATTTACTCAACTTCACCAATATCATGTTGCCCCACAATTAAACGAACAGGCTCCAAGAACACGCGAGTAACGGTCGGTTGCTCAATTAAATTCACTTCAATATCCATCACTTTATAGCGGATTGTTTTGCCTTCACGCTTATCATACACAACATCGAATTGACGCAAACCTAGCTGATGAATCACAACGGATGAACCGATATTCACAGCATTGGCCTCATATTCCCCATGCTCGAACAACACTTCAGATAAGATTTCATCATTCATATCCACGATCGTGACGTACTGGCAAAATTGATAACGCATCGTTCAAAATCCCCCTTGAATTGGATAAGTTTAGGTATACGTACCCATTCGCCGAAAATTGTCGAGAATCCTGCTAATGATATTCATTCCCACAAATCTTCAAATAAAATCCAACAGATAGATGACAATCGGTATCGTAAATAAGCTGAATAATGTCGAAGCAAATACCGCTTGTGAGGAGAATTCCGCCTCATTTTCATATTCGATTGCCAGAAGTACGCTGCTTAGCGAGGTCGGAACCGCACAAGAAAGAACCAAAGCTTGCGCGGTTAATCCTTCAATGCCTAGCAGCCACACGACGAAGAATCCGAGCAACGGTCCGATGGCTAATCGAAGCAAATTCGATAAGAGCACATTGGAGAAGTGAAACTCCCATTTCATCGCGCCAAGCTGCACACCCAACGTGAGCAAAGCCGTCGCCATGAAAGCGTTGGAGATATACGTTAACGGCAAATGAATCGACGTTGGAATCGGCAAATTCCAATAACGCATCAATAAGGCTATTGGAATTACATAAATGACGGGAAGTGAAAGAATCGTTTTCAGCGTAGCTTTCCAGGAAGCCTTGTGGGCATTCAGGGTATAAATGCCGTACGTATTCGGAATGAGCGTTTGCATAATCATGATCACGATTTGAATGGATAACGTATACGCATTGCCACCAAACACGGTTTGATTCAACGGCAGCGCATAATTCGCGCTATTATAAAAGATGACGCTATTGCGCATAGCGATACGCATCCCGCGCTTCAGCTTCTGAATGCGAATGATGACTTCGATCATGGCGAACAGCAAGCTAAAGAAAATAACAAAAAAGAGTAAGACCTGCATCAGAACGGAAAGGCTCATTTCCGATTCATAGAGCTTCACGAACACTAAAGCGGGCGAAAATACGTAGAAATTCAGCTTCGACAATGTACGAATATCGATACGAAAGGCGCGGTACATCGCCACGCCAATGGCGATCATAATACTGATCGGAACGATGTTGTTAACGAGAATAAATACAAAATAATTCATTGGAAAGCCTCGATTCGTATTCGTAGGTGAATTCCTTTATTTGGGCTTATGTAAAGGCATTCACGCTTGAAATGATACGCTTCAATTGCGCATTGAAATTCGCGATTTCTTCGGGAGATAAACCACTGGACGCGAATAACGTCTGCGGGATACAGAGCGCCTTCTCATAAAGGGCGAGCCCCATCTCCGTAATATGAATTAACACTACGCGCTCATCCTCCAGCGAACGTTTCCGCACGAGCAACTGCTGCGTTTCCATGCGTTTAAGCATAGGCGTCAATGTACCCGAGTCCAGATCGAGCTTCTCACTGAGCTCCTTCACCGTGCTTTCCTTTTGATCCCAGAGAACAAGCAGCACGAGATATTGCGGGTAGGTGAGGCCTAGCTCCTCCAGAAAAGGACGATACATACGCGTAATTGCACGTGAGCTCGCATATAAGCTGAAGCACAACTGATTCTCCAGTTTCAAAAATTCGTTACTACTCATGGCCGTTTCCTTTCCATTCGTCATATTGTGAACAATCGATTTGCTTCCAATTTAACCAAGGAATCGGGTTGATGTCAATGAGAGAACCTTATTGAGATGCGAAAGAGCGCCACACCAAGGGGGCGCCCTCATCCTGCCACTTTTTCATTGTTTTCAGCTCATTCAGGTGTTCTGGAGAGCCCCAGTATGACGTCACTTCGGTCGGATTTTTATACGGAATTTGAATGCCGTAAGGTAGTGCGCCTGCTGGATGGATCGTCAAGTTTTTGTATTGATCCGAGAGGCTGCCTTTCACGTCACTGTTTGCCGCTAACGGCACCATGTCTGGAACATTTTTCTTAATACCTGCGAGGTACGCTTCAAAATTCGCAAGTGAATCCGGTTTGGGCAAATTGTACTTCTCTCTGAGATCTTCCCGCGAGATGAAGCCAGTCGTTACATACTCTTTGTACGTGGCTGGGACTGTGTATATTTTGCCATCGATTTTATATTTTTGATCCCAATCTGTCCATGTTGTAAAATTGAATTTGACGGTTGCATTCAAATCTTTCAAAGCCAGCTTATTTACGAAGAAAGTCTTCGCATCTACAAGGACCAGCTTACCTTATTACGCTATGCGATTATGAATATTTGCACGGAGATTAGCAATGCCTCCTTCCACGCATAAGCAATTGATATGGGTGACGATCATATTATTTTGCTGCTTTCCGCGAAAGACAAGGATTACACCTGGGATCAACCTGCTTTCATTGAGCTGCTGAACACCATGCAAGCTTCAATTAGATCATTCATTAAGCTGTCCGTCTCTATGACGATTAGCCCGTTTCAAGAGGAGTCCACACAATGCAGCCAGCTTTACCAACAGCTGCTGGAAGCATCCTATCATCGATTGTGTCGCGGCCATGGCTGTATCATTTGGTCGGAGGAGATCATCGCATACCGCACGAAAGAATATAAATTTCCATCGCAAAAAGAGAAACAGCTGGTAGATTGCCTAATGACTGGCGACTCCGAGGAAGCTGAAAGCATCTATTTAGATATCGTCCGTGAAACCGCTCTCTATCCCTATACCGTCGTCCATTTAGCCATCTCTCACTTGACGCTTACGGTCAATAATGTGCTGACGACGATTAATGAGAAAACCTCTATCGAGGCCATTCAAGGATGAGCGACCGCGTTTAGAGGTGGGTTTTATCGCCAAATAGCAAGACGTTTTCGATAAGCGAAAACTTATACTTTCTATTGTGGTAAAAACAACGCTTTGGCGTTCCCGCTCTACTTGGATGCTGCAGTAGCTTCCTTGACGCATGTCGAAACGATGGATGAGATCAACGCGCAATTCATCGACGTGTTCCAAAAGCTCCAGAAAAAGCTGGATGAGAAGCGAAGCTCGAAGCATGTAGATCTCATTAAAAAGATGAATGATATTATTGATCGGGATTATGCGAATCAAAATCTATCGCTCAATTCCATTGCCGATGAGCTCGCCATGTCCTCCATTTATATCAGTCGATTGTATAAACAGCACACGATGGTGGCCATAACCGATGTTATCCAAGATGTTCGGATGAGAAAATCCAAATCTTTGCTTCTGAGCACGTCTCTTTCCGTTGCAGAAATTGCAGAAAAAACAGGATTTACCAACGATTCCTATTTCTATAGGTTGTTTAAGAAGTATAATGGAATTACACCCAATGATTTCCCGCAAACAGCTTAAATATGAAAGCAACTTCCTACAGAGAGGGATTGAAGAACGTTGAACTGGTTACAAGCACATGAACCCAAGTTACACCTCATTTTTGATGAAGCCAAAGAACTGATTCGCCAGTTCCCATCTCCCATGAATCAACTTGGCCTCGCCTACTTGGCCAAGTTCGATGCGAATGATGAAAGCAGCTCCAAAAACTATATCTGCTATCTCCTTCCCTATTGGATGGAAGATATTTGCGAGCTCCCCCCAGCAACATTCAATAAGCTGTCACTAGCAAATGTATTTGTCATGCTCTATTATTTTATTCAAGATGACATTATGGACTCGTCCAAAGGTGAACACACGAGCAAGCTGCCGCTAGCCAATTTATTTCATATGCGCTTCCTGGCTATTTACCGCGAGTTATTCCCTGCGGATTCGTCTTTCTGGGACTACTATGAGACTTATGTCACAGAATGGTCCCGAAGCGTCACGAATGAACAGCAATCTGATTACTTCCACGAAGATCGTCTGCAAATTGCTCGGAAAGCGAGTCCAGTCAAAAATGCCAGCACAGGCGCGCTGCTTCTTACGAATCAAGCGCATCTTATACCAGTCGTCACCGAAGCTGTTGAACAGTCACTGGTGACCCTGCAAATGCTCGACGATTGGGCGGATTGGGAAGAGGATATCGCAGAAGGATCCTATAATTGCTTGCTAGCTTCCATGCGAAAGCATCTGCAATTGGCTTCCATTAGCGAACTAACGCCTGATATCGTAAATCAACAGTTATATGTGTGTGACTTTCTTGCGGTCTATGGCGAGATTGGCAACAGCCACCATGATCGCTTACAAAGGCTGCCGATCCCGATGCATCAGCTAGAAGCTTTCCATGATTCCCTGGTACAAAACATTCATCGTGTTGCTCAGGAAATAAAAGGGAAAAGATCGACACTTGTTTTTGGCGGGTTCTATTACTTTTTGTCTAATTCTGAGAAAAAGTGATAGATTAGTACAATTTAATATGATATACTTTGAAATGTAGGAAAAAATACCCAATTGATCAGGAGTGATTCTAATGTCAACAAATGAAAGCGTAAAAGCACAAATTATTCAAAAAGCTTGGGAAGACGAAGCCTTCAAGAACCAGCTTCTAGCAAATCCTAAAGCAGCGCTCAAACAAGCATTTAACATTACACTTCCTGATGACATTAAGGTAAAAGCGGTTGAAGAAACATCAACGGAATTCGTGCTTGTTATTCCTACAAATCCTGCCAAAGTATTAGTAGCTTCAGACGGGGTCGAATGCGTTTGGTAGTATAAAAAAAAGGTGTTCTGCTGATTCAGCAGAGCACCCTTTTTTAACTCATTTTTCGGTAAACAATGGAAACTTCATAATAACCTCTGTCCCTACGAACTTCTGGCTCTTAAACTCGATTTGCCCCTTCATAATTTCCACTAATCGGAAGGTAACCATAAGTCCTAGGCCCGTCCCCTTTGTTTTCGTCGAATAGTAAGGCTCACCCAATCTCGCTAACTGCAACGGCTCGATACCTTCGCCATTATCCTTAATATGGATGAACACTTCCTCATTCTTCTCATAGGCCCAGATATGAATTTGACCATCGACCTGGAACGCTTCGATGCTATTTTTAATAATGTTAATCAGGACTTGCTTGAGCTTGGACGAATTGCCAAGGATATGCAAATCCGTTGGAATGCTGACATAGATATGACCGCCATTCAGCGTAGCCAGCGGCATAATAATGCCTTCGATTTGACTGATTTCCTTACTGACATTCAAGGAGACAAGCTCATCAAGCTGGGGCTTCGCAAACGTCAAGAAATCTGTGATAATCACCGATGCCCGATCCAGCTCTTCGATGGCAATGCCCATGTACTCTTTATTTTTGTCGTCCGTTCTTGCCGCAACTAACTGCAGAAACCCGCGTGTAACTTGCAAAGGATTTCTTACTTCATGCGCAACCGAAGCCGCCAAGGAGCTGATCATTTCCATTTTCTCGCTTAGCTGAAGCTGATGGTTGTAGAATTCAAGCTCCTTCGAATAATTCGACATTTGCTCTTGATTAATCGCAAAACGTCGGCCCAGAATCACGATAAGCGCAATGATGAAGCCAACAACGCCAATTTTCCATA
This sequence comes from Paenibacillus sp. MBLB1832, assembly GCF_032271945.1. Taxonomy (NCBI): domain Bacteria; kingdom Bacillati; phylum Bacillota; class Bacilli; order Caryophanales; family Paenibacillaceae; genus Paenibacillus; species Paenibacillus roseipurpureus. Next base: position 4,507,703 of record NZ_CP130319.1, read on the forward strand.
AGAAAAACTGATACTTTTGATTGTTCGCGAAATATAGAATGAGGTCGAACACCCCCATCAAAGCAAAACTTCCGAATCCATAGGAGAAAATAACAGCTTCCTTATTACCACGAATAACGAAAAGAATCGATAATACTATGATCACGATAAATTGGAAAATCATAATGATTCCTAGGATGGTAACCGTAAAGAACAAATAGGGTTGAACAAACCGGTAATGATTCAATTGATTAAACAACATAAAAATAATAGAGATCGACGAGTATACCATCTGAAATTTACGGAAATTTCGTATCCATTTGAAATGGCCATTATCGAATACTTTCTCATAAAAGTACGTGAGTGATGGTAAAAAAACAGCTAATGATACATCGAATAGATCAACGAAAATGCTCCCAAATTGAGTGAAATTCGCGTATAAAAACGGTGAATAGGTGAGGAAAATCATACCTAGCGTTAAGATAATCAAGCACAGGGAAATCCATGTAGAACGCTGCACTTGTTTAAGAAAGAAAGAACAAATGAGCATAATGACAGAAATGAACAGAAACGCGCACCCAAGAATAATATTCTGTAAATCTCGGAAGATGAAAGCACGTGTAAGTTCGGCATAGTGATCTAAGCGTATCTCGGAATGAATCCCCAGTCTCTCCATCGAGGTTTGGAGTTTAAGATAAACGAAATTCCCTGCATCTTCGGTACTTAATGGGAGCAGAGTTCTTTGCTCATCGTAAGGGAAATCAAATTTGACATTCCTTACGAGTCGATCACCGATATAAATCGATGCCTGCTGCGTGTACATATCATCGATATACAGCCCCGAATCTTTCGGAATTTGCATTGGTAGTTTTATACGAATCCATGCCGTCGTGATATCGGCCGGTTTATCCAGCATCTCATCGTTGCTTGTGAAAGTCATCCATTTACCACTGGCAGGGGAAAAGATTAAATCTTCAATGCGATCCCCAGGCTGGCCCCACATCATATCCCAACTTGGAATCGCTTTCATTTCTTCAGACTGCTGCGCGAATGCATGATTGTCCATTATTAAAAAACTGAAAATGGCAATTAGCCATATTTTCCAGCGAAATTGATAGATAAGTTGCATAAGTTGCATGCATTCACCTTCCCCTAGTTGCGAGTGAATCCTTTACATTTTTAATATTTTTTTTATAATTCGACAAGGTTGCAAAGCTTTCCTGCTTTGTAAGGTAAACAATATGTAAATGAAAATAAACGCCTGGCTGATGATGTCAGCAGGCGTTTTACAGGCTTATATATTCAGGCGGTACATCGCTTTATTTTCCAACCCGCGGATCATCGGTGTCCATGGCTCGGATTCTGGTGTGATCAGCAAGGTATCCTCGACCATTTGCAGCTTGGCATCCATCGAGTCGATGTAATGCAGTGCTACGGCTTCAGGCAGTTGCGGCAGCACAGGGCTTCCCCACTCTGGCAAGTTGTGGTGTGAGAGCACAATATGCTGCAAGCCAAGAACGAGATCGGATTGAAGATCCAATCCGAGATGGATGGCGGCTTCTGTAATCCAATTCGAAGCCATGGAGATGTGACCCAGCAGCTTCCCTTGCACGCTATAGTCAGAAACAATGCCGAGCTGCGCAATCATTTCCTCTGGCTTGGCAATATCATGCAAAATAATGCCAGCTTTAATCAGGTCCGCATTCAGGAAAGGACGCTGCTTGCAGATAAATTCGCCAATCTCCAACATGCGCACGATATGATAGGCAAGCCCTGCGAAATACGCGTGGTGATGCGTCTTGGCCGCTGGATAGTGATCCAGTTTATCCCCGACTTTGGCAACACAGAAGGAAACGATCGAGCGAATATCGGCATTCGTAATACTAGCCAGGACGTTCTGAATGGTATGAATTAGATCAGCAGGACTAATTGGAGCAGAACGGATAAAATCCGTCATTTGAACGCCATCCTCTGGCTTGGCTTTGCGGATCTTGCCGATCTTCACTTGCAAGCGTTCCCGATACATCTGGACAAGTCCCTGGACCTTGACCAAGGTCATTGGGAAAAAGGTTTCCTTATCCGCGGTGCTCACATCCCACATTTTCGCGGATACTTGACCGCTAGCATCGCAGAGTACGATATCCATGAAATCCTTTGCAGGCGTTGTGTTCGTCTGTTTAACTTCCAATTCTTTAATGAGGTAAAACCCCGTAAATTCATCGGGTGCTTGTAAAGATTTAATTAATGTCATATATGTGCCTCCATTGATCAATAGGAACATTATACTACGAAATGCATCCTGTTGATTAGAGGCGAAGGAAGAAATTTATGGCAACGCCACCATGTACGCGGGTTAGACAATGCCCCTACATCACCAGTTCGCGGAAAATTTCGTTCAAATACACGAACTTACTCCACGGATATTTAAATCCAAGGAACACACCCGAGAAATCGATATGAACGGAAACTAAACGACGACTCGTAATCGTGCTTCGCACCAAATGATTCAACAATGCCTCATTCTTCGTATTAATTGCCTTTACGATTAGCGCGGCGTACCTTGGGTTACATTGGATTTCCCGATAAAATGGGATGACAGCCTGTGAGATAGCTCGATTGATCACCGCGCTGAACGTAAATTGAACTTGCCCAGGACGAATCGTCGTCCCGTTCGTAATGACTAACAGCGGTTTCGGCAGCGGAAAATCAACAAACCACCCCACACCGTTTGATGCAAGTGAAGAGATCGGCTCAGCGCCGATAGCAGAGCGGAGTAATTGATTCATCTGCGCAACGTCCGCTTCTCGAACCGCTTTGGCCCACTGTAGCGAGAAGGAACGATTGCTTGCTATTTTCCGATAAAACGGCAGCATCACTTTCGCCACCTTGCGAATGGCAAATACACGTTGCTTAATCGGTTTCACCATGATGACATGCACCTCCTCTAAGTCATATAGACTTAGACTATTGCATGCAGGCTGATATGGTGTGGGCAGGTTCTTACAGGCGTGTGATGCTTACTTCATCTCGCGCATCATTCCACGCCCAGCGGAAGCCTAAAGCATGTCCAAGCTCCTCCAGGCTTACCAGCTCAAAATTGTTCAACACCTTGACATTGGACGTCGGTATGTTCCCTTTTTTCCCTTGTGCGGAATACTGAATGAGCTTATTCACCTCATCGTACTGGGCATCTTCATAACCGAGCAATTCGAACGTTTGACGAATCGGCACCCACGGAATGCCCCCTATGGCAATGGGCTTAATCCCCTTAAACGCAAGGGCACGACCTTCGACATTGATATGTATGAACGGCAGATGATGTGCAACCGTATTTCCTTTTAATAACGTAATAATTCCACGATCAAGCTCTGACTTCTCTGCCTCCGAAAGGTGTTCGATCTTATTGTTCGCAGTTTGGTTAGACAGCTTAATGTGATATTTAACTTCCATCCGATGATGAAGCTTCGCCATCTCCTCGGCTGTTGTCGATTTCAGACTTCGGCCTCGCAGCTCACCCATCAAGACACCAATCGACTCCCCAGCCATGGCCCCATTCGGTTGAATTCTCGCGCTGCCATAGGCAATGGCGGTCGCTCCAACCAATTTTCCTGTGGTGACGACGTTCTCATAATCCTTCAGCAAGTAACTGCGTAGTGGAATTCCGTACTTATCCGGGCGTCCGATAGCCAGCCCCTCTCGATTGGAACGAGAGCCTTGAATATCAAGAAAATAACCGCCGATGGAAACGTTATCCCAGAACATCCGACCGCTCATTAAATCGGATACTTGCAGGACGTAGTCCGTCGGATAGTGGTTGTATTCACGTACATATAAATCGTTAGGCTCGCCATTTAATTCCGCATGTTCGAAGCCTTTCAGATTCTGGCGGAGATGTTCAAGAATGTAAGGCATTTCCTCCTTGGCCTCTTGCAGCCCCTTCGTAATGGTCTCCTGACGACTCGGATCGATGCCGTACACCTGCAGGGCATTAATAATGATTTCCCCATCGCCTTGATTTAGAATGTTCAATCCGCGCAAATTAAGTTCAGACTTGTTATGCAATGAATAGGCAGCGACGATCGGCGGAAATCCATAGGCAATATGGGCATCCATATAGCTCTCAGGACCGTAGAGATGTGCCCGTTCATTTAGATCCAAAGACCAGAAATGCTTAGAAAATGTATCCCAATCGATACCTTTGAGTTTCATCATGTAGGTGCCGCTCATATATTCCCGATCCTTGCCCCCATAGAGCGATTCCAAGCCAGGAAGCGGCTGTACACCTAATTGGCGGATGAGCGCTGCGTCTTCGGAATTATCGACGACATAGGAAGGCTCCACCTTCCGCTTCTCGCCGCTCTCATTGGCATAAGTAAAAGAAACAACCTTGCCATCCGACACTTGCACATCGCTAAGGATCACATTTTTCTCTATCGGTATGCCTTCAATAAGTCCGTGGAAATAATGAGCGAACTGCGCCTTTTTGCGAATGGAACCTTTCGTATATTGGTCGAACAGCTCCTTCATGCCGCCTTGCATGAGCGGTTTTCCTTCATCATCATATGTGCCGTCGAGATAAAGCATTTCACCTTGAATCAGCTGCCCGCCCAGCTTCCCCTTCGTCTCGAGAATCAGAACGTCGAGTCCTTCCTTTTTCGCCTTTTGCGCCAAATACATGCCTTCGAGCTCTGTACCTATGACAACGACATCCGGCTGATACATCGATCGCGTGTGCAGGGTGAATCCGCCATCACTGTCTCGGTACAGACCAAAGTACGCTAAAACGCCGCCTGCTGCGGAAATGAGTATCAATAGGCTTGCAAGCGCTGTCCATTTCGTACGACTGGCTACTCTAAAATTCCACATGTGTCACCTATATCACATCAGATTAATTGCTACCCAGGAACTATGTACAAAAAGCAGTTGTTCTGTTCTATCCAGTTGGCCGCTTCTGTTCTATTGTATACATCCTTCCTAGTATTGCCAAGCCTGATCTGTAATAAAAAAACTGCCCCAGTTCCCTATACAATCGCGGGAAATCAGGCAGTCATAGAAATACTGGAAAGGCCGGTTGTGATTTTTTGGGATGATAAAAATTGGGCCGCCAACTTCATATCCACCCGCCTCCTGAATATATTTAGTAACAAGCCTTATTTCCTTATGTCTGAATCGCGTCCCGCTTACCATAAACGCCAAGGAGGTGTCCCCATGACAGAGCCGTTATTTATCGTTTCCAAAGAGGATTGGTCGCTGCATCGCAAAGGATACCAAGATCAAAACAGGCATCAAGAAAAGGTCAAAGAGGCCATCAAGCAGAACCTCCCCGATCTCGTTACGGACGAAAGCATTGTCATGTCAAATGGAAAACAAGTCGTCAAGGTGCCGATAAAAAGCCTCGATGAATACCGCTTCCGCTACAACTTCAACAAAGGCAAGCATGTGGGTCAAGGAGACGGTGACTCGCAAGTTGGCGATGTCTTAGGGACGGATCCGCAGCCCGCGCAAGGGCCAGGAAAGGGTGAAGGCGCAGGCGATCAAGCCGGCGAGGACTATTACGAAGCGGAAGTGAGCATGGAAGAGCTGCAGGCGATGTTATTTTCAGAGCTGGAACTGCCGAATTTGCTTCAAAAAGAAAAGAAAAATATGACGACAACGGAAGTCATCTTCAACGATATTCGTAAAAAGGGGATCATGTCCAACATTGACAAGAAGCGGACGATTCTTGAAAATATGCGGCGCAACTCACGCTCCAGCTCGCCTGGCATCCATCACATTTCACCCGATGATCTTCGTTTTAAGACGTGGGAAGAAGTCGAGAAGCCGCATTCCAATGCGCTGATTATCGCCATGATGGATACCTCGGGGTCCATGGGCTCCTTTGAGAAGTACATAGCCCGCTCCTTCTTCTTCTGGATGACCCGCTTCCTGCGCACGAAATATGAGAATGTGGAAATTGTGTTCATCGCCCATCATACAGAGGCCAAGGAGGTTACCGAGGAAGAGTTCTTCACGAAAGGTGAAAGCGGTGGAACGATCTGCTCGTCCGCTTACCAAACCGCCATAGACATTATCGATAAGCGCTACCCGCCGTCGCAATTCAATATTTATCCGTTCCATTTCTCCGATGGCGATAATTTAACCTCTGATAACGAACGCTGTGTGAAGCTGATTACGCAGTTGATGGAGCGTTCAAACATGTTTGGATACGGTGAAGTCAATCAATACAATCGCAGCTCAACCTTGATGTCAGCCTTCCGACATATTAATAACCCCAAATTTCTACACTATGTCATCCGTGAAAAAGGTGAAGTGTATAAAGCTTTGAAAACCTTTTTTACCAAAAAGGAAGGAGTGCCTGCACAGTGAGCAAATCCTACATCCAGCAGCTGGAGTATGCGATCGATGAAATTACGGAGATAGCGAAGGGCTTTGGGCTCGACTTTTATCCGATGCGATATGAAATCTGTCCAGCAGAAATCATCTACACGTTCGGTGCCTATGGGATGCCAACGCGCTACAGTCACTGGAGTTTCGGTAAGAATTTTCATCGTATGAAAACACAGTACGACTTCGGATTGAGCAAAATTTATGAGCTGGTCATCAATTCGGACCCCTGCTACGCGTTTCTTCTCGACGGCAATTCACTCATTCAAAATAAACTGATTGTGGCGCACGTGCTGGCGCATTGCGACTTCTTCAAGAACAACGCGCGTTTCGCCAAAACGAACCGCAACATGGTCGAGAGCATGTCAGCCACCGCTGAGCGCATTCGCCAATACGAAATCGAACATGGCATCGACGAGGTGGAGCAATTCATTGATGCAGTGCTGGCGATTCAAGAGCATATTGACCCTGTCTTGACCTTGTCATACCGCCAAACCCGTAAACGTCAAGAAATGAACAGGGCATCTTCGCCTTCGTCTCCGACGGGAGCAACGTATGGCTACGAGGATTTATGGGACCTAGACAGTAGAAACAAACCTGCCACCGCACAGGAAAAAGAAGAAGCGAAGCGATTCCCGCCGAAGCCGGAGAAGGACATTCTCCTTTTTATCGAAGAGCATGCTCCTTACTTGGAGAACTGGCAACGGGATATTTTGACCATGCTGCGGGATGAGATGCTTTATTTCTGGCCGCAAATGGAAACGAAAATCATGAACGAAGGCTGGGCTTCATACTGGCATCAACATATTCTGCGGGAAATGGATTTGACCGAGGAAGAGACGATTGAGTACTCTAAGCTGAACTCCTCCGTCGTCGTGCCGTCGCGGCATTCCTTGAATCCCTACTATCTCGGAGTCAAAATATTCGAAGACATCGAAAAGCGGTGGGATTCCCCGACGGAAGAGGAAATTCGCCGACACGGCCGCACGCCTGGGCAAGGCAGGAAGAAAATATTCGAGGTCCGCGAGTACGAATCCGACACGTCCTTTATCCGCAACTATTTGAACAAACCGTTGGTTGAGGAATTGGACCTGTACGTATTTGAGAAGAAAGGTCCAGAGTGGAAAATTACGGATAAAACGTGGGAGAACACGCGGGATCAGCTCATTTACTCCCGTGTTAACGGTGGATTCCCTTATATCGTGATCGAGGATGGTGACTACCAGCGGAACGGGGAATTGTACTTGAAGCACATGTACGAAGGTGTGGAGCTGGATTTGAAATATGTGGAGCGCACGCTCCCCTACATCTACAAGCTGTGGGGCAAATCGATCCATATGCATACGATGGTGGAAGATAAGCCGGTGCTGTTTAGTTTTGATGGGAAGAAGCATCATCGAAGATTTTTGTAAGGGGATGTATAACCGTCAGGAGATCCTGGCGGTTTTTTGGTGTTAAATTGCATTGCACCACCACCATAAATACAATTTCAATCAATAGGACAATGTCCAAGCCGATCAAAGGTTCTTTCATATACTAGTCTGAAAGAATAGTTTGAAAGGATGGATGGGGCGTGACGATCAAGCGGGATGTGGGTGAAACCGGTCCTCGGATGCGAACCATAGCCATAATCGGGCTAGGGTATGTTGGACTTCCGCTGGTTTTGCATATGTTAAAAAATGAGTACAGTGTCGTGGGCTTTGATGTAGATGCTCAGAAGATCTCAGCATTAAGGGCAGGAACGAGTTATATTACAGAAATTGGGGATTTTGAAATTGTGGAAGCCCTTTCGACTGGGCGGTTGGCAGTGACGGATCGGTATCAAGAAATGGGTGAAGCGGATGCTTTCATCGTATGTGTCCCCACCCCGCTTAGTGAGCGGGGGACGCCAGAATTAAGTTATTTAACGCAAGCTGTTTCCGAGATCTCCTTGCTTGTTCCCAAAGGAAAGCTGATCGTCCTAGAGAGCTCAACATATCCAGGTACGACCAGGGAGGTTGTTGCCCCGATTTTGGAGCGAATCGGACTGACGATTGGGCAGGACGTTTATTTGGCTTACTCGCCTGAGAGAATTGATCCTGGTAACAAGGATTTTCCATGTCACAAAATCCCGAAGGTTGTTGGCGGGATGACACCAGCCTGTCTGGAGCGAGTCGAAGAACTATACAGAGGTGTATTTCCCCTTATTCATTCGGTCTCCACCGTGGAAACGGCCGAGATGGCCAAGATCATGGAGAACGCTTATCGATTGGTCAACATTTCCTTCGTCAATGAACTGGCCATCATCTGCGATGAGCTGAATCTGGATATTTGGGAAGTGATTGAAGCGGCGAAAACGAAGCCTTTTGGGTTCACTGGCTTTTATCCAGGACCAGGGATTGGAGGACACTGCATTCCAGTTGATCCTATTTATTTGGAATGGAAGATTGGGCAGTATGGGCTAGGGTCTGAATTCATTCAACTCTCGCAATCTGTCAACCACCGTATGCCCCAATATATTGCAGGTCAGATTCAGAAGCTCTTAAATACGAGGACATTACAACATACCCGGATGTTAGTTTACGGGGCAGCCTATAAGAAGGACATCGCCGACTCACGTGAGTCTTCGGCCCTTGAATTGATGCAAGTCCTGCAAAATTTGGGAGCTCATGTCGTCTACCACGATCCTTATATCCCACACGTAAAAGTGGGTGGCGAGTTATGGGACAGTGTGGAGCTAAGACCTGAGCTTTTGGCAGAAATGGATGCTGTGATACTAGCTACGGACCACTCTTCGATGCCACTTTCCCTCATTCTTGCGCAAGCGAAGCTTGTCTATGACACGAGAAATGCAACACATGGCTATGAAGGGGTAGGAATGGCCAAGGTTGTCCGCTTAGGCGGCGGTGGCCATTAAGGCAAAAAAAGGGCCGGCTGATCTTTAAGCCGGTCCTTTATGCTTTTTATGCCATTGGCCGAAATCGAGGGCAACTTTCCGTGTTCTCCTCGCGATTCTAGGAGCGAGAATGACCGCATTTACACCAGTCGAGATGAGAACCAAGTCGAAGGTGTGCCGTTTGGCTCCGACTTTATCGACGGTATGGCTGATTTGTTTATAATGGGTGAAGGAAAGGGTTCCGACTACGTTTAACCCTCTTTTCCGCAATTTTTTCTTCATGCTTTTGGCGTGCTTGCTGATGATGAAGATCCTTCTGCCCCTCAACAGTTTCCAGAAGTCTTTGTCTCCAGTGGCATACCGATTGATGCAAGCATTGCAAGTCAAACGAGGGGATATACGGAAGTAGGCGAACACCTTATTAGTTAGTGGACGCTTCTGATACCTCGGCGCCCGAATCAATGTATCGTTTGGCGACAATAAGCCAACTATGGAAGCTCTTCGAATTTCGCTTACCATCTGATTGCGTAGTCGAAGATTAGGCAAGGTTACCCCCTTATCCTTCCTCTTAACCCAAGGCTCCTTCATCACACGTTTGATGGACCACAGCGATTTCTGAGATAGGCAAATATTCTCACCATCACCAATTCGGACTAGCGATAACGGTTTTTTATGATTCAAAGCGTATCGAATTCTTGTGTATGTTTGTCTCCTCGTCAAAAATTCCCCCACATAATCGCCTCACTTTCCTGTAATCCCTTTATCATATGACTCTTCCTGTAGAGGGTTTGGGTTCATCTGTTTGCATATCAGAAATCCGCAAGTATCCCTATCATTGAACATTTATAGAGAGGAAGAATACACTATATCTCAGATATCGCTGAGGAAAAGGGGGCTGGGTAGTGAAAACGAAGAAGCAACTCCGTCGCCACGCAGGTGTTTCGGTAATTACGGTAACGAATAAGCCCGACTTTATGAAAAATATCATTCGCAATTATCGACATCAGACATGGTCCCGCCGGGAATTAATTATCGTCTTGAATCACCACAGGATGAAACCCTCCGCTTACAGAGCCTATGCGAAACGAAAGGGCGTACAGGCTTCTGTTTTTAAGCTGCCAGAGAAAGCTTATTTGGGAGAATGTCTGAATTATGGCATTCGTAGAGCCCGCTTTAAGTACATTGCCAAATTTGATGATGATGATTACTATGGACCTGCTTACTTAGGGGAAGCGGTCCACAAGGCAGAGAGCACGAAGGCAGACCTCGTTGGAAAAAATCAATTTTATATGTACATGGTCCATACGAAACAGCTTTTACTTGTGAAAAAAGGAAAGAAGAATTCTGTAGCTGGGGCGACGTTAGTATTCCGGAGAAGTCTCTTCCCCCGCGTTAAATTTAAACGAATACGCGCCGGATCGGACATGATGTTTCTTCAGGATGTGTGGAAGCGTGGCGGTAAGACGCGCACCGTAGGTAAGCTTCACTTCGCCGCTATCCGCAGAGCGAATCAATCTAGGCACACCTGGAAAATCAATCAAACGACGATGCGGAATATGCGGGCGACCGTCATTGCGCGGACAGGAAAGTACGAGGGTATCGTGCGAGGACTCAAGCGTAGATGAGAATGTTTGAAGGGCATAAGACCGGTATTGTACCGAGCTCATGCCCTTCATTTGTTTGATTAGACTATCTCTTACTCCCACTTAAACGTGAACGTAGCAACGATGAAGGACACCACCAACCAGATCGCCAGCATTAGCCCTTCTTGCCAGAGCTCGCCAAAGCCCGCCCCCACGTTCATAACCTGCCGGATGGCGGTGCTGAGTTGAGTGATCGGAATGGATTTCACGATGGGCTGCAGGAAGGCCGGCATGCTGGACACAGGGAAGAACACCCCGCCCAAGAACATAAGCGGAAACGAAATCAAGCCTGCAATCGGCCCAGCGCTTTCTGGCGTCTTCGCCACACCCGCGATAATGAAGCCGATGGACATGAAGGTGAGCGTCCCCACCACGATAAAAAGCAATAGAAGGGCCCAAGAGCCGTTCACTTGCGTGCCGAATATTAACGAGCCGACAAGCAGAACGATCAACGCCTGCGCGGTGTTCATGACGAGGCGAGCGGTAATCTGCGCGGCAATGAAGGTCGACGCTTTCAGCGGCGTGCTCTGCATCCGACGCAGGACACTGCGCTCTCGCCAGGAAGCAATTTGACCAGAAACGCCGTTCAAATTGTTCGACATGATCATCATGGCCAAGATACCTGGCACTAAGAAATCAATATACCGCAGCTGCAAGGCTTGCACGCCAATGGGTTCAACTCGAACAATCGGCATATAATTCGATAATAGTTTGGATACGCCATCCGCTACCTGATTCACCGTTTGCAAGCCGATTTGAGCGCTTTGCTGGTTCGTCTGGTCATAATACACTTGCAGGAAGCTAGCCTTCGTGCTGTCTGCCCCCTTCGCGCCAACGGCTTCACCGTAATTTTTTGGCACAATAATAACAAGTTTCTGATCGCCGTGCTTCAATTGCTCCAGCGATTTATCCACATCTTCCGAAGGCTTCAGCTTCAAAATGGCATTCGATTGCAGCGCCTCCACCATCACTCGCGATGCCGCACTTTGATCCTGGTCGATCACGACGCCATCCAAGGTAATGTCATTGCCTTTTCCAAGAAATGAGCCCAACATAATCATGAAAAATAACGGCATAAACAGCGTGAATATAAGTACCTGACGATTTCTTACAAAAAAACGAAGCTGACTGAGCGTCAACTGAATATAGGCATTCATTCTTCGTTCAAGCTCCTTCCCGTCATGGAAATGAACACATCTTCCAGCGTAGCTGTCCGTGTCTGCAGATCGGTGAATTCGAGTTTGCCGCCTGCGCTTTTCTCAATCAGATCGATTAAGGAGTCCTGCAGCTTATCCGTGTACAGCACGAATACGTCCTTGCGCACATCAATCCCTTTCACCTCACGAACTTCGTGAAGCTCCGCCAGCACACTCTCCTTCTTCACTTCATCGAGTTCAGGCAGTCGGAACTCAATCGCGCTATCCGATTGCAAGCTTCGCACGAGATTCCGCGGTGTGTCGAGTGCGACCACTTTCCCCTGATCCATCAAACAAATGCGGTCACAAAGCACATGTGCTTCTTCCATATAGTGGGTGGAGAGGACAATCGTCTTACCACGTTCCTTCAACTTCAAAATAATGTCCCAAAGCGTCCGCCGCGCCGTGGGATCTAATCCTGTCGTTGGTTCATCCAAGAAAATAACTTTAGGATCATTCAAAAGCGCCAGTCCGATCGCCAATCGCTGCTTTTGCCCGCCGGATAAATGCTTGACTCTGCCCTTTCTTTTGTCAGTTAATGTCATATCCGCTAATAACGGCTGAATCGGAACTGAGTTGGGATAAAAGCTGGCGTACATTCTCATAATTTCCTCAACCGTCAGCAGCTCAAAAAGCGATGTCGATTGCAACTGAACGCCGATCACTTCTTTGACCTTTGCTAGGTCTTTCTGCGTATCGTACCCAGCAACGATGGCACGGCCGCCATCCGGTTTGCGCAGTCCCTCAATCATCTCCATCGTCGTTGTTTTGCCTGCGCCATTAGGACCAAGAAGCCCGAAGACTTCGCCTTGGTAGACCTGAAAGTTAACGCATCGCACGGCTTGAAACGAGCCATAATTTTTAACCAGCTCATCCGCTTCAATCACAATAGGTGACGACTCCATAACCACGATCCAACTCCTCCGCTTCCAAATTTTAACGTAACTTCTCTTATCATATAACAAAATGCAAGGCGATTACACTTTTACTCAAAGTGTGGAAAACAGTCTGTTACAGTTGACAGAACTAGTGGAAATCCGACATCAGCAATCGACGAACTTATTGAGAAAGTTATGATAATCTTAATATCACTTAATAATTCTATTCGAAGGAGATGTGTTGAAGTGAGAATGAATATTTTATGGAACAAGAAACCGATTTCAGTCAATTTTGTAGGCACAGACCACAAGCTAATTCCCTCTTTGATCAACGCTCTTCGTTATAACAAATTCACAACCATGAATTTAGTTAATTCCATAGAACGTGTAGATTTGTTTAGCTCAGAAGCAATCCTTTATGCGACAGATGGAAATAAAGCGCGTATTCCGATTTTTTAAATCGCTTGCGTACATAGAAGAAAATACCCCTGAGAATGATAGAGAGTTTCTATCCTTCTCAGGGGTATTTTGTGCGATTACAAGCATAATTCCCTTCCCTTTTTCATAGACTGATAGAAAGAAGATCATTACTACGAGGATGGAGTCGATGCTATGTACGTTATCCGCTTTCTACGAAAACATACTGTCCTCCTACTACTCTACTTCCTCATCACTACGCTCAGTTTCCTAGGCACCTTAATATGGGGACTTCATGATCGGCCACTGCCACATAGCCCTTTGCGAACGGCAACCTCTTATAGTATCAAGCCCGCCAGTAATGGCGTCCTGCTGCATATCATCGAGACACTGCCAACGAATATCGGACTTAAAGCGATTACGGCGAATGTAACGGAACGCCCCGATAATGGGATTAATGGCGGTTTCTTCTGGCAAGGGTACTTGCTGAGCATCGCCGTCATGAACGATCACCCTGTCAAAGGACAACCTGGCGACTATGGATCGGGCTGGTACAATACGGATCGGAAGCGCGGAACGCTCGTGTGGGATGAGAAAGCACAAACGTTTACCATCCAAGTCGTTGAAAATGCCAGTGAACTCAAAGTCATGGATCGCAGCCATTATTGGGCGCAAGGCGGCGTCTCCATGGGGCTTACGAATCCATACGGATGGGCCGATCAAGCCATTTCGGAGGAAATGCCCGTCATTACCGAGAAGCGCATGCGCTCCGGCATTGTGTATGATCGATTGAACAACGTGTATCTCGTTGTGGCGCCAACCCCTTGCACAGGGGAGGAATTCCGCACAGCTGTGCAAGAGCAAGTAGGGGACAATGGGCTCGTGGATGGGCTATTCCTTGACGGAGATGGTTCCTCCCAACTCAAAGTGGCGAATTTCTTGCTGCCAGGCGACCACCGCGAGGTGTATCAAATGATTTCTTTGTTGCGATAAAAGAAGAGGGACGTCATGATAAAAACATGGGAAATCAAAATCGAATAAGAGGGACGTCATGGATTGGCGTGAGCATGTATTAAATCCATTTTCTTTTGCCACAAGGCTTCGCTCAAATTCACGCGATACACTTCGGGATTGAGCAGCCGCACATGCTCGGGCCACAAGGTCTGCATTTGCTTCGCATGATAATCACGAATCTCATTCAGGCTAGGAAGCTCGTAAATGAGCTTGCCATCTATGAAAATTGGTTGAAGCAGCGGAATCGCTTCGTATCCCTCTACATATTTGAAGATGTAAGGGTGGAGGGGGTCGAACAGCTTAATTCGCGCCCCTTGTCGAATGCCATTTTCGTCCTGCAAAGCCAAGTAATCCGCTTCCGCTTTACCCGTTGCGCGGTTAACAATCCGATAGGCTTCCTTGAAGCCCGGATTGGTCACTTTCTCGGGGTTGCCCGAAATCTTAATCACCGGCACGAATTCGCCGTCGATCTCGCGGGCAACGAGCTTATACACCCCGCCGAGCGCAGGCTGGTCGGCGGCGGTGATCAGCTGGGTGCCGACGCCCCAGCTGTCGATCCGGGCCCCTTGGGCTTTCAGCCCTGCGATGATGTGTTCATCCAAGTCATTGGATGCCACAATCTTCACCGCAGGAAAGCCCGCCTCATCCAGCAGGCGCCGCGCCTGCTGGGACAAGTACGCCAAATCGCCGCTGTCGAGGCGAATGGCGTTCAGTTGCTTGCCGCGGCTGGCGAGCAGGCGCGCGGTCTTGATCGCATTCGGCACGCCGCTGCGCAGCGTGTCGTAGGTGTCCACGAGCAGGGTCACCTGCTCGGGCAGGGCTTCGGCGTACGCACGGAAGGCTTCCTCTTCCGTGTCGTGCGCCTGCACCCACGCGTGCGCGTGGGTGCCCTTGGTCGGGATGCCGAACAGCATCCCGGCGCGTAGGTTCGATGTCGCGTGGAAGCCCGCGATATAGGCGGCTCTGGCGCCCCAGATCGCGGCATCCGCTTCCTGGGCGCGGCGCGTGCCGAACTCCAGCAGCACGTCGTGCTGGGCGACGCTTTTGATACGCGAAGCTTTCGTCGCGATGAGCGTTTGGAAGTTCACGAACTTGAGTATCGCCGTCTCGATCAACTGGGCTTCCCACATCGGAGCAACCACACGCACGAGCGGCATGTTTGGAAATACGAGGGTGCCTTCGCGAACCGCGTGCACATCCCCTGTAAATGAGAACCCGCGCAGCGCTTCGAGAAACGTCTCTTGGTAATTTTCCTCCTGCTCCCGCAAATACGCGATTTCCTCATCGCCAAAACGCAAGTTTTGCAAATAATCAATCACGCGCTCCAAGCCTGCAAATACGGCGTATCCACCGTGAAAAGGCAGCTTCCGGAAATACATCTCGAACACTGCTCTGTTCGTATGGGTCCCATGCATCCAGTGCGCGTACATCATGTTGATTTGATATTTATCCGTATGCAGGGTCAATTCATTCCTAGCCTTCTCCATGTTAAAACGCCACCTCTCCTAAGAACATTTCCCGTATTCGTTCATTTTAATTTGACCAATCCCGAACAACCTTAGCCCCTAGCGTCTGCTCATAATGCCTCAAAGCCCAAGCATGACCCTCGTGATCAAAGCTGGCAACAGCATCCGCATGAATGGTAAGCGCAAAGCCCTTATTATACGCGTCAACCGCGGTATGTAAGACGCAAATGTCCGTGCACACCCCCGCCAAATGCAGCTCATGCACCCCGCGCGCTCTCAATTTCAGTTCAAGATCCGTCCCGCAGAAGGCGCTGTATCTTGTTTTGTCCAACCAATCCATGTGATTGTGGCGATGATTGTACACACTTTTCAATTCTCCATAGAGTGCTCGCCCTTCAGTATCTCGAATATTGTGCGGAGGGAACAACTTCGACTCAGGATGAAAAGGATCTTCCGCTTCATGCAAATCAACTGCCATAACAACGTAATCTTGTTGGTTTACAAATTGCTCCGTCAACTCGCATACGCGCTGCTCAATGGCGATGGCTGGCTCCCCGCATGGCAGCTTTCCAACGACGAAATCAACGGTATAATCGATAACAATTAATGCTTTCATGGTCATCGCCTCATTTTTATATTTTCAAAATGACATTATCAAATGTTAAAAAGAATAGCCTACCTGTAAGTGTACAGTTCAGCAGTTTAATTAGAGCTCTTTTGTTTATTTTTATATTGTCATTATGACATAATTAATTTCATGATGCAATAGGCGAATTTCAATCATTGTGAATCTGGGTATATATTGGCATAGTTCACCAGAATGGTCATGAATCCGAAGAAGATGAAGGAAAGGAAAGCCAGCATCCCCAGCTGAAACACATTCGGAAGAACGATGCTTAATGCACCTGTGACCACGCAGGCCCAGTTCTGCCACATATGATCCCCAGTTTTGCCCAATACTAACATCGAACATACAAACTGCAGACTCCCGATTATCGCACATCCGAACAGCGCATTCGTCACATCCCCGAAACCAAACACCCATGGATTAAGAAGAACCCAGATTCCCATGATCGCCGACAGACAATTTCTCAAATACATAAGCGAACACTCCTCTTTATTCATGATGTTCTAGTATATGCAAACGCTTACAAATGTGTGTGCGGAAAAAGTGGGGGCCGGGGCGAGTTTGGGTGCTGAACCTCCCATTTTGGGAGGCTCCGGGCGATCTTCGGCGTAGGAGCCGCTGAGATGGCGATTTCGGCCAGCTCAGCGCGCGTTCTCGCGGTTGCCGCCGCTTCCGCCCCCCACCACAAACAAAAACCCCCACCCGCCTATTCCAATAGGCAAGTAGAGGCTTCAGCTTTATTCCACGATGTGCAGACCAGCCGAATCTGTCGTAGCGGAGGCATGCAAGATGTTCGTCACAAAGGCAATGGGCACATACAGGGATTCATTGATGATCACGGGTGCAGCGCCGAGGGATTTAGGGGCCATTTTCGCGAAGAAATAGCTGTCCTTGCCAACCGTAACACTCGTCCATTGCGCACCTTTTGTCAGTTCAGCTGAATAAGTGTCTGGGTTCCATGTCACGGTATAACCTAACCCCTCGGCAACTTTTCGGTATGGAACCAGGGAAACACCGTCCGCATTAACGACCACTTCGTTCGTCGCCAATTCGACTTTAGCCCGCTGCTCAGTCGGGGTAATGGTCAAATTGTCAGCCAAGGTGAAACGGAACTCTGGGCTTCCAGATGATCCTGGCGCGATCGCATATTTCGGGAAGACAACGACCACATCTCCTTTTTCCACATAAAACCCTTGCTCGGAGCTAATCCCTTTGAATTGATCTTTGAAGTAATTTTGCGGTTTTTCCGCGATTTTGGCAACGACACCTGCATCTACGGTTTCTTTGTAATTCGCGCCCAACAAATCTTGCAGCGTCACACGCTGCGCATGCTCAGCATTGAGCACGTTGTAGGTGTCCAGCCTAGGCATCCCCGTCCCGCCTGTTGCTGCGTAGGTAGTAATTTCAAGGGAAATCACACCTGCTGGATTGCCTGTGCCGTCCGATTTTAACGCATACGTAATCGTAAGTCCGTAAGGACGGAATGTAAAACCGGCTTCCTTCGCTTTAGCCGAATCCTCCCCAGCTGCTTTCTCCAAGGCCGCCAAATCCTTGTTCGCATGGGAGAGAATGATATCGTTCAACTCACCTTGATATTGCACATCGAGCATCCCCGTTAACTGAGGCACTTTGATGTTCGTTGTCACATCTGCGCTTGTTGAAGTGAGCACGACATCCTTGACACCGACTGGTGCCGCAAGAACTGGCGAATTCACTTGCTGAGCCGTTTCTTCTTGCGATGAAGCCGATTCTGCCGAAGCAATGCCCGCCACTGGTATCACCGCAGCACTCACACCTACGATCAGCGCACAGCTGACAACACCCATTTTCAACATGTTCCACGGACTTTTTCTCATTTCCCCGTCACTCCTTCATTGTAATCGTCATGTTATCTCTTCTTTTTCTAACCTTTACACTATCGAAACGAATGAGCTGGGGAAAAAGTCTGGGTGTCACAATTTTTTCACAATTTCAGTGAAATTAGTTAAGACGGAACGAATTCACGACTTGGTTTAAGTCCGTGGCAATCACGGCTAGATTCTTGGCAGAAGCTGTGATCTCCTCGGCGGAAGCTAGCTGCTCTTCTGTCACTGCTGCAACAGACTGCACAGTACCCGATGTTTGCTGTGCAACGAAGCCCACTTGCGCCACAGTGGCTGCAACTTCTTCCGAGCTTGCTGCCATTTGTTCAGCAGCCGCCGCTGTCTCTTGAATTTTGCTCGCGACTTCTTGCGAGGCTTGTACGATTTGCCCGAATGCCTGCTCAGCCACGCCAACTTCATTCATACCCTCTTGCACCTGCTTGCGCCCTGCGTTCATTACGTCAACGGCACGAGCTGAATCACGCTGCATATTCGCGATTAGATCGGAAATCTCACGTACGGAATCATCCGTTTGCGAAGCCAGCTTCCGAACTTCGCCCGCAACCACCGCGAAGCCTCTGCCGCTCTCGCCAGCACGCGCAGCCTCAATGGCTGCATTCAATGCCAGTAAATTCGTTTGGGACGCAATATGACCAATGAGCGTTGTGATTTGTCCAATGTTCTGGGAGTGATGCTCCAGCTCATGAATAACTTCATTAGCTTCATCCACAGAAGTGCTGACCTGTTGCATTTTATGAACAACACGTCCCATGGCTTGCGTACCGTGCTCGGCTAATTGCGTAGCCGTCATCGACAACTCCGAGACATCCGCTGTTGTTTCAGCAATCCGTGAAATCCCTGCTGCCATTTCTTCCATCGCTCGTCCACACTCCACAGAGCTTTGAGCTTGCGTATCAGCTCCGCTAGCGAAATCCTGTACCGACACAGCAACATGCTGGGAGGCCGACGTATTTTGTTCCGAACTGGAAAAGAGCTGCTGCGAAGAAGCCGCCACACTCGTCGATGCGATCTGCATTTGTTCCACAGAGTCACGCAAGTGGTTCACCATTTGATTCACAGCCCCAATCATGCGGCCGATTTCATCTTTATTTTTAACCACAATCCGCTCAACCGTCAGATCACCATTCGCAATCCGATTCATCGCTTGTGAAGCTTTGCGCACAGGCACTGATATATTCATCACTAGAAAGTAACAGGTCGCCAGCATGAATAGGATCAACACCGACAAGACCATAACCGATGTTCGAATCGAAGTTTGATACACTTGTTCACTATCTTCTACTGCTAACAGGCCGCCCTTCTGATTAAAAGCCACCAGTTCGGCTATCGACGGCTGCATTTTCTTAAACGCGTCTGTCATGATCTGGGTACTCTCGATTGCTTCCTTCGCTTTACTCGGGTCACTAGTCAACTGTTTATTGGTCAGAAATGCCGCTTTAAAAGCGTCCCAATTCTTATTTAGTTCCTGTAATTTCAATTCATCTTCGTCATTAGCTACAGTATCCTTATACTTTGCTAACAAATTGTCAATTTGTGTAATGCTCGCAGTCAAACCTGTGTCGAAGGGCTCATGCTTCTTCACATCTGGCTCTAATTTTTTCTGAAAGTACAAAGCCAGCATATGCTCCGAATTATAGTGAATGTCCTCGATCGTTTGAATGCCGTTCATCCAATTCCCGGCAAGTTGCACGTTCGTCTGTTTCAAAGCACCCATACGGCTTAGATCCGTCCAGCTTATTCCCCCAACTAACAACAAAATGATTGCAAAAACTGTGACTAATTTCGTTCGAACTGAAAGCTGCATTCCTGAATTCCCCCTAGAGTTCCATTTATGGTTATCAAGTTTGGTGTATACACATGAGGTCCAATGGGTAAATCTTAATTTAAATTCATTAAATTTGTTCGGTTACGCGCATTATAAAACTATGAAATTTCCTAACAATTACCTGTGTCCGGAGGCCGTTCATGCGATCATCCTTGCGTTTCAAAGTCGTCTCCTCGCTAGTACTTATTACCTCTATCTCCCTTACCCTTATAGGTGTAACGAATTACCAACTGTCCCGTTCGAAGCTCCTCCGCCAAATGAATGATCAATACCTAACGTCCGTATCGAACTCTGCTCAAAATTTATATGATTTCCTGTCGATACGGGTGGCCGAAGTCGAGCTCATTAGCCGTGTCAATATCATGACCACTGGGACACTCGCGGAACGATTAAGCTTTCTAGCCCAAGAGCTGCGAACCAACGAGAATCTCTACCATACGATGGCTGTTGCTGATTTGGATGGCACACTGCGATTTCCATCAGGTAAAACGGTATCTATCGCTGAGGAAGACCGATTCCAACAAGCACTTCAAGGGAAAACCGTCATTGCTGACCCTCATTTATTCAAAATGAAAAACAGCTATTTGATCTCCATCACTGCGCCTATTTTCAATCCTCGACATGAAGTGACGAGTGTCATTGATGTTTCACTGGACGCTGCGCCGACCTTTCAAAACCATCTGATCGCTCCGCTCCAAAGCGGAGAAATTCTCGTCGTTAACCAAGAAGGGTTAATCCTGTACGACAATGATCCTGAAACTATACTTACGAGGAATATTTTCGAAGATTTTCCGAATTTAGCTCCCCATTTTAAGAAAGCAGTTCAACAGGGAACGGGATATATCGATGAATCGTTCATCAGCGGGCAACGGACGAGGTGGTTTTATTCTCGCGTGCCTAGCCTGAATTGGTTCCTCGTATACTCGATGCCTATTACGTATATTGAAGCGCCAACCAGTCCGTTACTTTGGTGGACCATTGGCTTAATCGTGATGACCATCCTCATTATCTTCTGTCTTATCTATCTCACGATGAATACGTTGATCCTCAAGCGAATTAAGCAAATCCTGCACGTGACGGAGGCGGTTGCTGCGGGAAACTTCCATACGAAGCCCATCGTGTTCAAAAGCAAAGATGAACTTGGAGCACTTGCCGCTTCCGTCAACGGAATGATGGAAAACATGCGGGAGCTCTTCGACCCCTTCGATGCTTTCATTCGGCACAATCAATACGCCATGATCGTGATGGATCCAAATTTTCTGATCAACCACCTCAATGGGAGAGCCATAGAAATGCTGGGCTATCCACTTGCCGAGGTCCACAAAACAGCTACTCCGCTCCTTTGGCTGGATCAAAAGCAAGTAACGGAACGCGCTGCGCAGTACTCCTCAGAGCTAGGAGAACACGTACCTGCGGATTGTACTGCACTCGTTATTCGCTCCCTGCGTCATTTAAAAGAAGACCCGGAATGGACGTGGTATCACAAAGACGGTACACGGCTCTATGTTCAAGCTAGTGTGAGCTGTATTACCCATCCTGATGGTAAACTGAAAGGTTACGTACTCATCGCACGAGATATCAGCGATATTAAAGAAAGCAACGAGATGAAAGCGCGACTGTTGACCATCGTAGAAAGTGCGAGAGACGCGATTCTCACCTTTGACCGTGAGGGGTACATTTTCTATATGAATCCGTTTTGTATGCAAACGATTGGGCTTGAAGGAGAGTCTTACGAGCGCAAGCATTTTAGTGAATTGGTCGATATTATGAGCGAGATTCATTTGGAGGATGGCCTGAATATCGCGTTGGCGTGTGGCTTCTGGGAATTCGAGGCGGAGATTATGACCAAGCGGAAACAGCGCCTCATCCTCTCACTGATCCTCGTCCCTCACTTTCCAATGGAAAATGGAGACGTGTATTTCTCAGCTATTACACGAAATATTACCGATCTCATACGTGCCAAAGAGGAGTTGATCCTCGCGAAGCAAGAAGCCGAAGAAGCTAATCTGGCCAAAGGCGTATTCCTAGCGCGAATGAGCCATGAGATCAGAACACCGCTTAACGGGATCGTCGGTTTGTCGCATCTCTTAGAGAAAACAGCCATGACGGAATTGCAATCCGACTATATCCGCAAAATCTCACGTTCTTCGCTCGCCTTGTCGCATATCATCAACGACATTTTGGATTTCTCGAAGCTCGAAGTAGATAAGCTCATCATAGAGCATGCACCGTTCCAACTCGACGAGACCACGGATCGTGTGTGTGAAACGCTCAGTGTTTTACTTGGATATAAGCCCGTTGATTTCATTTGCGATATTTCGGCTGAGATCCCCCAAGGACTGATCGGAGATGCGCTGCGCCTCTATCAGGTGCTCCTTAATCTCACCAGCAATGCCATTAAATTCACGGAGCAAGGCAGTGTAACGTTACGTGTGCAAGTCGACTGGCTCTCCGAAGAGAACGTGACACTGATCTTCCTGATTACCGATACGGGAATCGGCATGAATGAGGCCCAGCTGGCCAACTTATTCGAACCCTTCGTACAGGGGGATGAAGTAACTAGCCGCAAATATGGCGGAACAGGACTCGGACTTGTGATTTCCAAAAATATCATCGAGAACATGGGCGGTTCCATCGCAGTTACGAGTAAGCAGGGTGAGGGCAGCCAGTTTGTCGTCACGCTCAACTTTGGCCTGCAGCCTCCGTTGCCAGAAACACAGACGCTTCTGCCCTTTCGCGTCCTGATTGTTGAAGATCATCCCATACTGAATCGGATGATGGTCCAGTGCTTACAAGCTAGATGTGCGGACGCGAATGGCGTTCATTCATGGAAGGAAGCTCATCTGCAATTGAAGGAAGCTCCCGTAGACGTGGTTCTGCTCGATATGGAAGCCGATGACATGTATGGCGAAGACGTATGGCTCTCCATGCTCGATACGTGCAAACGCGCGGGAACGCGGACAATCATCTATACGTCGTTAGCTGGCAGGGATGCGCTAGAGAAACTTCCTGCCGCCGCTGCGCCTGACACCATCTTGGTAAAGCCGCTCTATCGCAATTTGATTTATCGCACCTTGGCGTCGTTCCTGGCGCCAAATGAGATGGGTGCTATGATTGAGCATGCAGCACAAGAGGCCGTGCCTCTATATCAAGCTTCTCGTCCTGATTTGGACGTACCTCCCGTATTCAACAACGGAGTTCCCCTGCAAATCCTGCTCGTGGAGGACAATGAAATCAATCAGACCGTGGCCCGCTCCCTGCTGGAGAGCATGTTTGACTGCCGCATTCAAATCGCTGGCAGCGGCTTTGATGCACTGCATGATTTGGCGCTCCATGCCTACGACGTCATCCTCATGGACATTCATTTGCCTGGACTTGATGGAATCGAAACAACGAAACGCATACGTCAAGAACCGTTATGGCGACATATCCCCATCATTGCGATCACGGCAGATTCAACCTCGGATAATCGCATCGCCTGTATGGAGGCTGGCATGACAGAGATGATATCAAAACCCATCATTCCAGAACGCCTACTAACCGTTATCTTAGAGGTCATCCCGCGAGCCACGGAGGAAGAGCGTGCAGAGCGGGATCTCGATGTTGGGCAAGCTCTGAAACGCATCGGCGGCAAAATAGACATCTACCGCGACATGCTTCGGAAATTTCTTACGCTAGTCCCAC
The DNA here is from genome assembly GCF_032271945.1 of Paenibacillus sp. MBLB1832. Taxonomy (NCBI): domain Bacteria; kingdom Bacillati; phylum Bacillota; class Bacilli; order Caryophanales; family Paenibacillaceae; genus Paenibacillus; species Paenibacillus roseipurpureus. The sequence goes on from NZ_CP130319.1 coordinate 4,531,575, forward strand.
CGCAACTCGCGGGGCTGACGACTGCCCTGCAGGAAGGAAATCGTGAAGAAGCGCTGCGACTGCTGCACAGCTTACGGGGTTCCGCAAGCAGCTTGTCCGCTAATCGCGTATTCGCCGCGGCAAGCTTACTCGAACACCAAGTGGGCCTCTTGCACGCATCTGGCGCGGCAGCATGGGACCCCTTGGAGAGGAAAGAACTGGACAAACTGTCACTTGAACTATCCGCCGCGCAGCAAACCATCCAAAAATTGCTGGTTGATTGAAAAATACGTGATTTTATGTCACTATATGCGTATGCCCTATCCCATAGGGCATAACGAGCATGTCATTTTATTCGTATAGGTGGTTACTCATTATGTCAGAACATGGCGCTCCATACCGCATCTTGTTGTATTATAAATTCGTCGCCGTTCACGATCACGAAGCGTTGGCGAGGGAACATTTAGCATATTGTAAAAAGCTAGGCGTTAAAGGGCGTATTCTCATCGCACCTGAAGGCATTAACGGCACACTCTCTGGAACTGTGGAGCAAACGAACGCTTACATGGCGATGATGAACCTCATGCCATTGTTTAAAGATACCGTGTATAAAATTGACGAGAGCGAAGGACATGCTTTCAAGAAACTGTTTGTTCGCCCTAAGAAAGAGCTTGTTACGTTCCGATTGGAAGAAGATGTGAACCCGAACGAGTTGACTGGCACGCATTTGAAACCGAAAGAATGGTACGAGAAGCTTCAACAGGAAGATGTGATCGTACTCGATGGTCGCAACCATTATGAGTATGATATCGGTCATTTCCGCGGCGCGATTCGTCCAGAAGTAGAGACTACGAAAGAATTCCCTGAGTGGATTCGCAACAATCTTCAAGACTTTAAGGACAGACCGATTCTGACTTACTGTACAGGCGGCATTCGTTGTGAGAAGCTTTCTGGCTTCCTCATTAATGAGGGGTTCAAAGAGGTGTATCAACTAGACGGCGGAATCGTTACGTACGGTAAAGATGAGGACGTGAAGGGTCGTCTGTTTGATGGCAAATGCTACGTGTTCGACGAGCGGATCTCGGTACCCATTAACAGGACGGAAGAAGATATCATCGTCGGGAAATGCTACCACTGCGGAACCGCCGAAGATCGCTATATTAACTGCGCCAACGATCTCTGCCACTTGAAGCATATTTGCTGTGAAGCTTGTGAAGAGGAGCATGACAGCTTCTGTTCCAAGGAGTGCGAAGAGAAAACGTTAGCTACGTTGGAAGCTTAATTTTAACGAAAAACTCCAGCCCTCTCACCCTCTCCCAATCATTCGGGCAAGGTGGAGATGAGCTGGAGTTTTTCTATTACCTTTTACCCTCTGCCCCCGCTTGTTAAGAGATTGATGCAAATGTGCAGGATTATTGTTGTGGTTAGGTGTTTTGGCGGATATTGATGCAAAAGTGCAGCATTTAGTGGCGATTTCGGCCATTTCAGTACAAACTGCAGGAATATGATGTATCTTTGCATCAATTCACCAGAATGGATGGTTAGAAGTAAAAAAAGATGCATTTTTGCATTAACCCGCTGGGAAGGTATGTAATCGAATTGGGATCATCCTTTTCCATCGGTGATTTTGACCTCTATCACGAGAAAAGTTCCTGCAATTAATGGCAGGAACTCATCTTTTAACGAGGAAATCGTCCAATTCTCCTGTGTTTGTTGGTGCTTCAACACCTTCACGAGATCTGCTCCACGATGCGATCCATTAGGGGGTACACAAGCTCCTCTTCGAGTGTAAAATGTTTCAGCAGAATGAGACAAGCGGTCAACAACTCTGACGCCATCACATGAACGAAGTCCATGTCAATCGGGACACTCATCGCATTGACACCGTTCACATACGACTGTACGACTTTCTTCGCCAGATCGTGATCCTGCTCCAACACATGTACCGACCTCGAGACAGAAATCGCCATCGTCGGATGCAAATACGACTGCAAATTCGGGAATAGCTCTTGCTCTTCCCACTCCGAATGCTGTTCCAACTCCTCAACAAGCGAGAGGATGCGATCTTGAAGATCAATCAACCGACACATGCCTATTGAGCAATCGTCAAGGACGTACAAAGCCGCAGCCATCGTTCGAATCTCGGAGAGCTGCTCACGCATTTGCACATGCTCCTCCTTCAAACGCTGGGCCAGCTTTATAAATTCACTAGGATTCATATTTCCCGCCCGATTCGTTTGAATGCTCAAACGGTCACTCATTCGACATCCTCCTTAAAGTTTCTTTGGAAACTCTCTACGTATGCATCAAACAGCCCCATACCGCATTATCATTGTATGCGGGGTGGGGCTGTTATCATGCGAAAGAATGTCAGGATGATCTCCTTATCGAACACGACTCTCGGTCAGATGGAACTGATTCACCAGCAGCAGCATAGACTGCGTAATCGCGCCCACATCGCCTGTCGTTTGGCGTACATGATGCATATCTTGCAGCAAATCCTGCACCGTATGTTCCACCTGTGCAGAGATTTGGCGGTTTTCCTTGCTCACCGCCGCGATCTTCTCCATCAGCCCGACGACCTCCTCCACGACCTGGGTCTTCATCGTGTCGTGAGCGTTCGCGCTGCTCAGAATTTCGGAGGCCGCAGCCACGATCTGCGTCCCCTCTTGCACAACCTTCGTGCCTTCCTCCATGGAGATGAAGGCCTCATGCGCATGACGCTCGATATGCTCGATCGTCTCATTAATCTCTGCCGTTGACTTCTTGGTCAAGTCAGCGAGCTTCCTGATCTCGCCAGCAACGACGGCGAACCCTTTGCCGTGTTCGCCGACGCGCGCGGCTTCAATGGATGCGTTCAACGACAGCAAATTCGTTTGCGCCGAAATTTCTTCAATGACTTTGAGCAGCTTCGGAATTTCTTGCGTCGTCTGCAAGAACGTTTGAATCGTCGTATTCGTTTCGGCAACCTTCGCCGAAATATCCGTCATTTTCTGCCCGATGCGTTCCACTTCATCCTGCGCTACCGCAATTTGATCGGACGCCTTCTGCTCCAGCTCACGCAACGTTCCGCTCATATGTTGCGTAACATCCTTCGCGACATCGATATCTTTGAGCTGACCGCGCAGGGAGCGAATCATATCATGGATTTTCGTACTCATCCGACCTGTGGAGTGCTCTGTCGAACCCGTCGAATCGTTAAGCCGTTCTTGACTGACCTGCACCTCCGCAGCTGCCTGCTTCACTTGCAGCATAATGCCTTCCAAGGAATCAATCATATTGTTGATCCATTTCGCCAGCTCTCGGGTCTCATCACCTGCAAAATCACCGACGTTGAGACGCTGAGTGAGATCGCCTTTTCCCTCTGCGTTGATGCGGATGAACTTATTAATTTGCGCAAGCTGCCTCGCGATCGGTTTACTGCCCTTGCGCCGGATTACGCTAGCGCCGATCCCGCCAAAGAGTACGCTGGCCCCCGCCATGATCGAGGCACCAACGAGGTTGGACACATGGCCATTCAGCAGCCAGAAGCCGCCTGCGCTAAGCAGCATGAACATTGCGAGGAAGCCGAGCTGCAAGCTAAACATTTTCCAATCAAGTGAGCGAATCCGGTAGACCTCTTCCAGATCTCCCTCACACATCATCCCCCAAACATCCGAGCAATGCGGCAGTTGAAACGTTACACCTTTTCCGATGACAGAAATATGCCGATAATCCGAATATCCTGGGAATTCGACGAATAGATTATTTCCTTTAGCAATTGTTCCTGCAACTCCGGGATGGAGCTGTCCCGTTGCAGGATCCGTGAACACAAGCTCCAGCTCCGTATGCGCTTTGACACCTACAATACCGTAATCCGTACGAACGCCGTCTTTCAAATTATCGCCATGCGTGAACGTCAAATCCTCAAATCGACTGCGAGACAGCGCAGTTCCAGGAACAATCTGTGTATTTAACTTCGGCTTCGCCATGAATACGTAGTTATCACCAGAGTCTGGATAGACATGGCCCGATTCACGTTGAATCAAATCCCCCAGCACATCGTTCGGAACGCGGCCACAGATCGCGCCTTTCCATTGTCCACCAACCATAAGCGGTGAGATGAAAGCCATCGTCATCGCATCGTGAAAGGGCGAAGTGCTTGGACCAATCTCGAGCGTCAGCGGATCGGAGAACGGACCGAATAAGCATTTCTCCCCTTTTCTGGATGCGTCCAGCCCTTTCCCCAATACACCGCCAGACGCATACGATCTGCCTACATGAGGTTGATAGGTGGAATAAACGACAGTCGCCTTTTCATCCATGATAAAAACCTCAGAAAAATCGGAGCCGCTCTTGAGCGCAGCCGTCAACAATTTGGCAGTTACAGCAGGATCCTTCGGCAACGGCTCTGCAGCGGGCTCACTCATCGCTAATTGATCCAGTAAGCGGTCCAGATGGGACCAATACGCATGAGCCCAGTTGACTAGAATCTCCGTTCGCGTATGGGCAATCCCTTCAAAAATATGCTCGACGTCCTCTTTCATATGACGATTCAAGCGGTACGACCACCATAATGGCAAACCCTTCTTAAATCCAAGCCAGTCAAACATCCAGCATCCCCCTCGCGCCACATCTCGTGTGACTTTATTTAACATTCATCTTATTCGACATTTTATAGCTTTATTTTCCATTAATCAAGCTGTACAACTGAATTTTTCATGAATAATCCGAACATTTACAAAATAAACACGAGAAATGTAAGTATTTTTACATGTCATGCATGTTGACATAATTTTCTGAAAAATTTAAAATATAGAGAAATCCACTCGTTTTCATCGATAAACGTTATATTACCTGACAAAAGAAGAACTATGATCAGAAAGGAGGCCTGGTTTCTGCTTCGGACACTCGCATTACGCAGCCGCCGATAGCATTTGGAATGAAACCAGGGAGCTGCCATGTCCAAACCTGAGAATCTGGTCACAACCCCTTACGATCCTCGTCCTTTTTTTGATGAAATGTTTATGAATGCCTACTCGGTTCGTCCTCATTATCAAAGTGTATTCCGGCAGTTCATGTCCATGAAAGCAGGGAGTCTGAACAAACGGCAATCTGCAACTTTGAAAAGAATGATGGAAGAAGGGATCACCTTTACCCTTTATACGCCCGATCAGAGTGAAGCGCTAGAGCGTACGCTCCCTTTCGACCCTATCCCAAGAATCATTCCGCAGGACGAATGGCTCAAATTAGAGCGTGGCTTGAAACAGCGCGTGAAGGCGCTCAATCTGTTTCTGAAGGACATTTATCACGAGCAGGCTATACTGAAAGAAGGCATTATCCCGCGAAAAATGGTGCTTTCCAACTGTTATTTCCGCCCTGAAATGATGCGCCTATCCATCCCGAACGATGTGTATGTAACTGCTTCTGGCATCGATTTGATTCGAGATGAGCATGGCGAGTACTTCGTACTCGAAGACAATCTGCGCTCACCTTCAGGCTTCTCCTATTTATATAAAAGCAGATCGATCATGACACATTTATTCCCAGAACTCGTATTCAGTCATGCTATTCAAGATATTGAACATAGTTTAAATGTATTTCTATCTGCTCTTCGCAAACTAAGTCCCTCAGGCAAATCACATCCTGTCATCGGACTTTTAACTCCAGGCTGCTATAATTCCGCTTATTTCGAGCACACCTTCCTCGCGCAGCAAATGGGCTTAGAGCTTGTCGAGGGCCACGACCTCGTCGTCATCGATCACAAAGTCTACATTCGCGGCATCAAAGGTTTACGACAAATCGACGTGCTCTACAGACGCATTGACGACGACTTCTTAGATCCTCTCGCCTTCGATCCTAACTCCATGCTAGGTGTCGCTGGCATCATGAATGCCTATCGGGCAGGCAACATCAACATCGTGAATGCGCCTGGCACGGGTGTTGCCGATGACAAAGCGATTTACGCGTATGTGCCCGACATGATTCGTTACTATTTGAATGAGGAACCGATTCTGAATAACGTGCCTACCTACATTCTCTCGAGACCCGATGAACGGGATCATGTCCTGCAGCATTTGAACGAAATGGTTGTGAAAGAAACGTCGCTCTCTGGTGGCTACGGCATGCTGATTGGGCCTTCGGCCTCTGACAGTGAACTGGCTGATTTTCGTCTTAAAATATTGGCAAACCCGGACCGCTACATCGCGCAGCCTACCATTCAATTATCAAGAGCACCTGTGATGCTGGATGGTCAGATGGCGGCAAGGCATATTGATCTGCGCGCTTTTGTCATCGCGGGCGAGGACATTCAAGTGATTCCTGGCGGACTTACACGTGTGGCGTTGAAGGAAGGGTCTCTTGTCGTGAATTCCTCCCAAGGCGGGGGCTGTAAAGATACGTGGGTCATTCGTTAATTGTGATCAACTAATTGAATGGAGGCGGTTGGCTATGGTGATGATGGGACGTACCGCGGAAGCATTATTCTGGATCGGTCGTTATTCCGAGAGAACCGAAAATCACGCGAGACTGATCGACGTGTACTATCATATCCGGGAAGACAGGGAAGGCAGCAGCAGTCAAGCGTGGAGCCGTTTAATCGACACCATCGGAGATCGCACCGCATTCACGGAGCAATTTGGAAACTTCACCGAGCAGAACGTCCTTCAATACATTACATTAGATAAAAATAATGCGAACTCACTGCTTGCCTGCACCAATCATGCACGCGCCAATCTACGTAATATTCGGGAGAAAATGCCCTCTGAACTATGGGACATTCTGAATGGCCTCTATTTATGGCTGAAAGAGAAAGAAGTGCGGGATATTACGAACGATTCTCCGCATCTGTTCTATCGTTTCATTCGAGATACGCTCTCGATGTTTCAAGGGGCCGCGACCTCCGTCATGCCGCGTCAGAATGAATGGCACTTCGTCGAAGCTGGACGCTACTTAGAGCGCGCAGAGAACCTGCTGCGCTTACTACAATCCCTTTGTGCTGAGTATGCGCGTGAAGACTTCAACTCGTATCCGCTCATGCTCGCCGTTCTGAAATCGGTCAGCGGCTACGAATCGTACCGGAAAGAGTACGCGGATACGGTCAATTTAAACACGATCATCAAATTTCTGATGCTTAATGAAACCTTTCCGCGGTCGGTCAGCTTTGCTATTCAATCACTGGAGCGATCCTTCAAAGGTATCCAGTTGGACGATCCTGAGCTAAACAACGCCGTCCACAAGCTTGAGAAGCTGGCAGGCAAAGTGAAAGCCAATCTCGCCTGCATGGATGAAGATGACATGCAATCTGGCAAATTAGAAGCCACCTTACAATCACTTCGGGATTCGTGCAACCTCATGGGCGCGCGAATGTCCAAAGTCTTTTTCCCCTCACGAGAGGAGGTTATCGCATGAAGAAGCTGGAAATCACACATATTACCCGCTATTCTTACACCGAATCCGCGCAGGACAGTGTCAATGAAATCCGCCTCACGCCGCTAACCGATCATCGACAATCCTGCTACCACCATGCGATAACGACAGATCCTGTTTCTGCGTTCTTCAGTTATTCGGATTATTTCAACAATCGCGTACATGCATTTACGGTAAATAAAATACATCGCGAGCTCACGATCAAAATGGTATCCACCGTCGTGACCCACGAGAGCGATCCTTGGGAAGCTTCGCCTTCTTCTCCCTATGAAGAGAAAGATCAGCGCTTCAGTGACACGTTCCAAAATGAGTACGCGGAATACCTGCTATGCACCAGCTATACAAGTTTAACGCCTGAATTAAAGGCTTATTCTGACAGCATTCAGGACGATGGTGTCCGTCTGCACGACTTGCTCACAACGATCTATTCGACGATTCATCGCGACTTCACCTACGATCCTTCGGCTACTTCTGTGCAAACGACAGTCGGAGAAATGTTGAAGCTGCGGCGTGGCGTCTGTCAGGACTACTCGCACATCATGATTGCGATCTGTCGTGATAAAGGCATACCCACCAGGTATGTGAGCGGGTATCACTTTGTCGGCGACCTTAGCGGAGGCAATGCCGATTTCACCCAAGCCTCCCATGCTTGGGTGGAGTGCCTCATCCCAGGCGCAGGCTGGTTCGGCTATGATCCTACGAACAATTGCGAAGTCAATTGGCGCTATATTAAGCTAGGGCACGGGCGCGATTATAATGACATCGTGCCGGTCAAAGGCGTCTATCGCGGCTCGGGGACACAGGACTTGGAAGTTATTGTAGATGTAAAACTCGTGGAATAACGGGGACAAGCTTGCTCGTGTTCTGAAGCATATAAATGAAGACCGTCCAACAAGTAGTCACTGCTGCTTGTTGGACGGTCTTCTTTGGTTTTATAATTTTCGCAGAGTTAAAAAAAGGTATTTGAGTACAAATGTGGAATAGATTGATTAACCAACACGGATTTGCTTATTTATCCCATTAAGGAGGCTACATACGTGAAATCGACAGGAATCGTAAGAAAAGTGGACGAGCTAGGAAGAATTGTCCTCCCCGTTGAGCTTCGACGGACGCTCCACATTGAGATCGGGGATGCCATTGAAGTCTACGTGGATCCAGAGCGAATTACCTTGAAGAAGTACATGCCGGCCTGTGTGTTCTGTGGGAACTTCGAGAATATGAGCTACTTCAAAGGCAAGCTAGTTTGCAGCCAATGCATGGACGAAATTGGTTAGATTTGATGATAAGAAAAAGCGTAGATCCCCATCGCGACATGCGGGACTCTACGCTTTTTTTCACAAATAACTGAGCACAATGGAGATGAGCATGCCAGCTAGGGCAATCCAGAACAAATAAGAACGGCCAATCCGTTTCAGGCTTCGATCTTGGCGGTCCATGACCGCTTTTTTCCGTCCGCTACTCGTCTTCGTCTCTTCCTCCAACTCATCTGTCACTTGTGATTTCCAATTTACGAATTGAAAACCAACGCCGCTCACGACGACAGCTATCATCATTAATATTAAAGAACCCATAAACAACTTGTCCGCTATGGACGCCATGCTGCATCGAACCTCGCTATCATCCTGTAGTCGCTCCATTATACTTGATTTCTAGCTGCAAAAGAAGAAGCCCCAACCCAAGAGGTTGAGGCTTGATTAACTTACAACGTGCGATCGCCTGGCTTCCAGTTCGCTGGGCACAATCCGCCAGCCTGAAGGGCTTGCAGAACGCGAAGCGTCTCGTCAACCGAACGGCCGACATTCATGTCCGTGACCACTTGGTAACGCAGCACGCCATCTGGATCAATAATGAACAAGCCGCGGTGCGCAGCACCTGTTTCATCGTCTAGCACGCCGTAGGCGCGCGCCGTTTCCTTGGAGAAATCACTGACCAGCGGAAACTTCACAGGGCCGATACCGCTTTGATCGCGCGGTGTTTGCGTCCACGCACGGTGCGTGTAGACGCTGTCTACCGATGCACCGACGATCTCACAGTCGAGATCAAGGAACTGCTCATAATGATCGCTGAAAGCCGTGATTTCCGTCGGGCATACGAAGGTGAAATCGAATGGCCAGAAGAAGAACACAAGCCATTTCCCACGGTAGTCTTCGAGTGAGATTTTCTCCTCGAGTGTGTCCATATTTTTCGTCGAAAGCAATGAGAAGCTCGGCGCTGGCAGTCCTATTTTAGCAAAAGCAGGGGCTTGTACAGTTAATTGTGTCATGATGTTCTCTCCTTTAAGTTGAATTAGCTGGCGATTTCGGCCAACGCTTTTTTGAGTTTTGTGACATTGAGCCCAAGGATTTTGTGCTCACCGATCACCGTAACAGGCAACGACATTAAGCCCATATCGTGCAATTCTTGACCATATTGATCGTTCAGATCAATGTTTCTTTCTTCATAGGCAACTTGCTGATCGGTTAGATACTTCTTCAATTGTTGGCAATAAGGGCAGTTCGTGCTCGAATATACGATTACGTTAGACATCGTTCTTCATCTCCTAAAATATTATTTGTATTGCGGAATCAATTGGGCCCGCTTATTAATAAATTTATCGACCGCCATCGCGGCAATCGCTCCATCCGCTGCGGCTACAACAGCTTGCTTCACAGGTGTGCGTCGAACTTCACCCGCTCCAAAAACCCCCGCAACCGACGATTGCATCGAGCTGTCCAAGATCATGAACCCCTCGGCATCCAGAGGGACTTGTCCTTCCAAGAAATCGGTCCCTGGCTTGCTGCCAGATAGGAAAACGAACACGCCATCCACATGCAGCACTTCCTCGCTGCCACTGCTCTTCCGAATGCGCAAACCATCGACTTGGCTTTCCCCCAACACCTCAAGCGGTTTCGCCTTGTAGAACATCTCGGTATTCACAAGCTCCGGCATATGGTGAACGCCTTGCAGCTCAGGCCGCGACACGACGAAATATATTTTCTGAGCAAATTTGCTTAACGCTTGCGCTTCCTCCAGCGCCTCCTCGGAATCCCCGATGACAGCCACGGTCTTCCCCTCGAAAAAGGCACCATCACATGTGGCACATGTGCTAACACCGCGCCCTAGCAAGTTCTCTTCGCCTGGCAGCATGCGGTTACGACCTTTCGAACCCGTTGCAATCACAATCGACTTCGCCTCAAACATCCCGTCCGCCGTGAAGACAAATTTCGTTTCTCCCTCTACATCCATCGCGGTAATCGTGGTTTGAATGAACTCAGCCCCGAAGCCTGTCGCTTGCTCACGCATCGTATCGAGCAGCTGCCGCCCTGTCATTTCGCCTGTTACCCCAGGGTAGTTGGCGATTTTGTGCGTAATGGCTAGCGCTCCCGTATTCGGCGCTTTATCGATCACCAGCGTTCTCAGGTTTCCTCGAGCTGTGTAGATCGCAGCAGAGGCTCCTGCGGGTCCAGCTCCAATAATAATGACGTCATACATCGTTGTTGCCTCCTTTTTTTGATAATTTATATTAGATAATAATTATTATAAATAATAAACGTGACAAGTCAACCTTTTTTATAATAATTCTAAATAAGAAAAACTGCCTTACAACGACTGCCTTACATATAGCGATCAGTGTCTGGAAAGACGGAGTAAAGTGCCGGTAATACGGAGTAAAGTGTCTGGAAAGACGGAGTAAAGTGTCTGGAGTCTAACGACAAGAATCTATACCCATTAGCGACAAGAATATCCCCAAATCATAAAAACGAAAGAATTTCACGACAAGAATATCACCCAAATACGAACAATGCGACATGAAAGTCCCCCAAATGTGAAAAGTAAAGATTCTATTTTTCTATGTACATCAGTCTTAAATCAAATGAAAATGAAAGAGCCGCGAATACGCGATTGTAGCATCTTGGCAAACACTCCAATAAGCTAACATTGTAAAAGATATTCCATACTTTGATTCAGCTCCATTTAACAAAAACAGCCGCCAAAGCCCGAGAGCTGATGGCGACTGTGCCGTGGCCGATACTGCAAAACTAATGCATTTGGAAAAAATAGCTATACAAGGGCAGATTGTCGGTGTGCTAAACAAGTTCTCCGAGTTCTGCGGCTTTGATACCATGGATTTAAAGTACGAAACGTATAAATTGCATTCTGCGAACACCTGGCTCAGCATCTTCCAAAGTTATATATTCGTCAAAACAATACCCTCTCTTTAAGTCTAGTTAACCAGCTTTATATAATCTAAACCTAGCGTGTAACCTGTACTACTTACATTTTTGCCGGTTATTAAGAATTTAAAAGTGTGACTACCTCCGAGAGTGAAATTATACGTTCCCAGACTATACTCAACATAGCTGTTAGCTGCTGAGTACGTATCAATAACATTGCCTTGATTGGAACCATTTATAGCCAATTGAAACTTGCCGCGGGATACTTGGTTTTTGCTGCGGACCCTGACTTCATAAGTACCCGGTGAGGGAACATTTATAGTGTATTGAATATAATCTCCAATGCCATCTCCAGTAAACTTATCTCCCATTCCCCCACTTAGACTTCCATCTGCGAATGAAGCATGGCTATCTCCGGAAGAGACTAATGTATTTAACCCTTCAGCTTCGTATAAGAATACCGATGGCATTGTGATTCGTAGAGCCTCGCCGGCATTGTAGGTAATACTATAGGTGCCGTCGCTGTTAGTCGTATAACCTCTATTTCCGGTAGACACCCACTGGTTCGTGCTTCCGCTCATGTATCCTTTCTGAACGGATACGGGCTGCATCTCGGTCTTGAACGTGGTAGTTCCTGCCGTATCGGATGCCACAAACAAGTCATTACCTTTATTCACAGCTAGCGCAACGGAGGAGTCATTTGCACTAAATCCTATCGTGTAACCTCCAGCTATTTTCATAGCATCGTAACTACTTACCGGGTTGTCAGTCTCAATATTAAAGCCTGCCATGTTGGATTTGCTTGCTGCCGCAATAATTCGGTTAAACTGCAGCATTGCGTTGTTTAGACGTTTCACCTTCTCCCCACCAGGTCTAAGAGCTGGAATGTTGCCAAGGGTCCAATTGACATAGGAAACAGACGGATCATAGAGACCTTTGTCAGTAAAGTGATCATCCAACTGAAACGTATCATAAAATCCACCATTGACTAATGCTGTTAACATTAGCGAAGTGACATTGCCAAACTTGCCATTGTTTTCCGCGACGTATGGCATTCGACTATTCGCCGTATCCAGTACCAGATTAGCAATTTCATTGACAGATGTTGTATAGGGATCTGCTCCATTAAAATCAATATGTGACGTGTTTAAATCACCATCCAACTCCTTACCTGTGAGATTAACACGAGTTGCTACGACATAATTAGAGTTTTTTACCTCGGCCGCCAAATCATCCAAACGCCCTATTACGCCAGCTTTATTTGTAGTCCAATTTGCATGCTGGTCTGGTTCATTATTGACTTGAAATACAATGGTTCTGTGATTGGTATCATAGGAAGCGATGTGATTAAAGAGGTTCCGAACAGCTGATTTTTCCCAATTATGCAGGTTTTCCGCATCCGTACCAGTTAGCCATGGACTGAACACTTCACTACTGAACTTGGCTGTTCCGGCTCCCCAGTACTTGTTCTTGTCATGGGTCCATACAGGTGCCACATACCTCCAGCCACTTGTGCCGTAGCCAGGAAGCTTGGTACCTCCTACAGAGTTTGATCCCATCCATACTATATCCAGATATAATCCATATGCATTAGCCCAGTCTATGTACTTATCTATTAAATGAAAATCGTACGTCCCTTGTTGCGAAGGTTCAACTTCGCTCCATCTCACCACAATCTGTATGGTTTTGTACCCTGCAGCTTGCGTTTTTTCAAATACGTTTTCCAACCAACTTTCCGGCATCGGTGTAGCAAAAAGACTTGTATTTCCAATTGTCTGGATGCGTCCCAAGTTTTGAATACCTAAATACAAAAATGGGTTTCCGTTCACCTCCATGTAAGTCTTTCCATCCCCATTTGTTACTAACTTGGAAGCTGTATATGGAGCTGCTTCTGCATGATTTGGGAACCACCCCCCTAGGCTAAGTCCTGCTGCTAGTGCCACCACACCAAGTACACGTTTGCATCTTCTCATTATAAATTTATCCTCCCTCATTATGGTAACCGTTTTCAAATTAGTTAGTAATATTCCTGGTTGAAACCCAATTCTATCTGTTTCAACCAGGAACTAATCAAACTCATTTTACTTCAATGGTAGTGGGAATGGCTCCACTTCTCCTTCAACAAATTGCCCTCGTAACTGCTGCACATACCGAATGTGGGAGGCTTTGACTTCTCTTACATCCTCCTTGCCTTGAAAGCAATAGAGGGCCGCGGCTATACCCGCTGCTTCCCCAATAGCGCTAACACCTGACATGACTCGATAGGAACCGTGCGCTTCATAGGAGCCGCTAATGCAGCGTGAGCTTAGCAGCAAATTGCAAATCCCTATAGGGATAAGGCTGCGATACGGGATGTGATAGTAGCCTGGATCTGGAATACGAACCAAACTTGCCGCACCGCCGAGCGGGTTGTGCAAATCGATTTCGTAAGCACATGCTGCGACCATATCATCGAATTTTTGAGCGTTAAGGCAATCTTCTGCACTAATTTCATACTCCCCGATGATACGCCTGCCTTCACGAACCCCAAGCTTGGGTGCTACGTAATCCAGTTTGGCGGCAGCAAATGCAGGATGTTGACTTATAGCTTCAAAGAGTTCACGAGCTTGCCTCGTCCCCTCTTCCATCCCATGTGCCACCGTCTCCGGATCGGTAGGATCGACACCCACCACAGCCGTGGAATTAAACAATATGGAGTTTCCATCTGGATATGGAAAGCATGTTATAGCAGGTCTGGGATTCTGGGTCCGCCCTTCTTCCTTCATCTTTTGGTAGTACGGAAGCAACTCCATCCGAAGAGAACGAATCCCGTTCCACGTATGAATATTCGGATCCTTGAGCAGTTCCGAATGAAAACCACTTACTCGAAAAGTTGCTGTCGCGGACTGCATCCTGCCGTCTTCACGACGTCCCTTTTGATATTCCGCTCCTGCCAAAGCCGATAAATTTCCATCTGCCGTAGCATCAAGAAAGACGGCAGCGCTAACCAAGACAGGATTTCCATCTCTTGCAATCTCGACTGACCGGACAGCCCCTTCTTTCACGTCAACCTTGAGCAAGCAGGAAGAGGTCCAGACTGTGATATATGATTCTTTAGCCAATAACCGCTCATACGTGGATTTTAATTCGAATTCGTCATACGTGGGAACTCGTTCCTCACTAAAGTGAGAGTAAGCTTCGGGAAACAGTTCACGATGAATGCCATTATTAATGGGCCTTCCGTCGAGCGCTCGGAATCGACAAACCAAGGAGACGCTAGAGTAAACTCCTGTGCCTCCAACACCTTCATTCTGCTCCACGAGCAAGACTCTCTGAAACAACCTTCCTGCGGCCAATGCAGCACAAATCCCTCCGACTCCAGCACCTACGATCACAATGTCATACTGTTCGTTTTCATTTACATTCATCTAAATAACCTCCGCCTTAAGACGTAGCAGCAATGAGCTGATTGACATCTGTTAACGCTAGGGTAACTGAACCAAGCACCGTGGTCGTAGAGCAAATCCAGCGATCCCCTAGGCAAAATTGTGGATGTGGGTCCGTATGGTAGCGTGTACGTTCCGTATATGGCAAATCCGAAACCAAATTAATTTCTCTGTTCGTTTTTCGATTATAGAAGGCTACACGGCAGCCATTCTTCCAATCATACGTCCCTATATCCCCGACAACATAAAATTGTGTTGTATCTGCATGAGAATGACAGGTCCCATTTGGCCAAATATTTTCTACTTTACCCGAAGCAATATGAATTCGCTCCGTGCCTTTTTCGTAATCCACATACCAGACATACTCTCCGTTCGCGCTCCACCATTCATGCGTTTGCTGCGCAGAGCCGTCCTCACGCAAAGGGAATGCCTTCTCACCACGACGGAGCAACCACATGCGGTTGTCTGCACTTCCCTTGCTGCCTGTCGAAGCGTCAAACCACCAATCTTGAGCAATTAATTGAAGCTCGCAATCTGTAGGTGAAAATTGTGCGTGGTTATAGCAGCGATCGAATTGCTGCCATATCTCTACAGTGCTGCCGTCTACAGCCGCCGCACCCAAGTACCAGTCATGTCCAATTTGAGCATCAACTCCCAGCCATTTTCCATCCGCTGATAACGTCAGATGCGTAGATATTCGGTAAGGTTGACGAAAGTTGCTCCATTCGGAGGGAAACGAATTAACCTTGATGACCCCGTCAGAGGGTCTAGGGCCCCTTTTCCAAAAGTCAAGCCCGGAAATCCAGTAGGCTTCGCCCGTATGGAGGTCTATCATTGGTGATGCGTCAAGAAAATTTGTTTCCGGATACACCTGAAACGTTCCTTCCACAAAGTCAATAACCGCAAGCATTCTTCCGTAATTCGCCGACCCTGAAGGAGGGTAGGCGACATAGAGCCATAGGAAACGTCCATCCTCCGTCCAGCTTCGGTTTGTAAAATAGAACGAGGATTGCAAGGGAGCGATTTGTTTAGTCAGCACCCAACTTTGAATACCAGACACTGGGTCTGTCCAGGAAGTAAAAAGACCTGAGTTACAAATTGTGTCAATCACCAACTCCACCTCTATTTCTTCAGCTTGGCGTACTGCTCGCTATATTCCGCAATCATTTTGTCTCCGCCCTGCGCACGCCACTTCTCTACTTCTTTGTTGAAGCCGACCTCATCGAGGTTGCCCAGAATGAATTTCACTCGAGCATCAGAGATGATTTTATTCAGCTCCGTACCCTTCTCAACAGCGGTCTGCGAGATTAATGGCTCTACAGGATTAGATACAGCAATCGCTTGATTATCCTTCATCATCGTACGGAACTTGTTATCCGCGGCTCCCTTTCCTTTCCAGATCATTAGGGAACCATCATATGAAGGAAGCTGCTTTATTGGAGAAACATCGTTCGTATAAGCAGTTTGATCGGAAATAGCAGGCTCTCCGTTAGCATCCTTTTTAAAGTGCATATTTTCTATTCCCCATGTCCAGGTCGACAACATCTCATCGCTCACTAGCTTATCGAAAAATTCGAGTACTTGCTTCAGCTCGGCTTCGCTCTTTACTGTAGATTTCGGAAACAGGAACATTCCGTTGTAACCCGATGTAGCAAAGACACGTTCTCCCTTTGGCCCCTGAATCTTGGACAGAATATCTAATTTGGCATTGGGATTGACTTTTTTCAGTTCATTCCCCCCGGTAATAATGAAATCTAACGTATTAAACACCATTCCAGCCTTGCCTTGGTAAAACTGCTCATTCTGCTTGCTGGTCTTAGTAGCTGCAAAATCAAGATTAATTAACTTCTCATCGTAGAGCTTCTTGTAAAACTTCATGGCATCCATGTTTTCCTTGGTCGTCCACATCGGCACAGCTTTACCGTTTTGAAACTCCCACTGGTTTGCGGCACCAAAGAAGGAAGCAATCGTCGGGAATCCGGACAAGCCCGTTGCGGCAGCACCTGATGCAGAATCCTCTGCCTCAACTAGACCGATGGTATCGTTTTTTCCGTTCTTGTCGGGATCGTTTAGAGTAAACGATTTAATTACGTTGTAGAGCTCGTCTATCGTCTTTGGTTGTGCAAGTCCCAAATTTTCTAACCAATCCTGACGGAAGGAAACCCCTTGACGAGCCAGTGCACGCGCTCTGTACAATCCATATACTTTTCCATCTACCGACACATTGTTCAGAACTGCTTCATTGGCATTGTATTTGGCCAGGTTAGGGTAGGACTTAAGCAAGGGTCCGATTTCCCAAAACATACCCGATCGCTCCGCATTAATAATCGAGGAAGATTTACTGTCAAGCACCATCAGTACCTTTGGCAAATCATTGGAGGCAATGGAGACATTAATTTTGTCATTGTATGCGGAGGCCGGAATCCAGGTTATATTGAGCTTGGTGTTAGTCAACTCTTCAATTTTCCTAACAATAGGATTGTCCGTTTTGGGTGGCTCGGGTGTATTGTACCAGTTCATCATGCTCACGGTCAGCGGCCCTTTGGGTGTCTCCTGAGATTTAGCTGGTTTTTCCCCTTGACTGCCACAGGCAGCAAGAACAGAAGTCAACAAGATCATGGATGTTGTTGATAACAGAAGTTTTTGGGATATACGTTTCATTTTTTAAAATCCTCCTCGATTGTTATATGAATTAGCCCTTCACAGAGCCCACTAAAACCCCTTTGGCAAAATGCTTTTGCAGGAAAGGATACACCGATAAGATTGGCAGTGTTGAAACGACGATAACCGCCATATTGATAATTTTAGACGGCGGAGGCGGTGCTTCGCTCATGTCGGCCAAGCCTTTCTCCGAAAGAATGACAATCTGGCGCAACAGCACCTGGATAGGCCATTTTGACGAATCGTTCATGTAGAGAATAGCGCTAAGAAATGTGTTCCAATGTCCTACCGCGTAAAACAAACCGAATGTTGCTATTGCCGGCATGGAAAGAGGAAGGACGATTCGGAAGAGTACACCTACATCATTGCAACCATCCATTTTGGCCGATTCCTCCAGACCGTCCGGGAGGCTCATGAAGAAATTGCGTATGATAATGAGATTGAATGCGCTAATAGCAGTCGGCAGAATGAGCGACCAGTAACTATTCGTAAGGTGCAACCCTTTTACAATAAGAAAGGTAGGGACAATCCCCGCATTAAACACCATCGTAAAGACGATCAATAGCATAACAATACGGTGACCGTAAAGGTCCTTGCGTGCTAACGGGTACGCCATCAACACAGTGAGCAGTAGATTGACCAGCGTTCCAATTACCGTAATTCCTATTGTAACTCCTAGACTATGAAGCAGAACTGGCGTGGAAAAAATATACTTGTACCCAGTTAAAGAAAACGCTGTGGGGACCAGCATAAAGCTCTTTGCCAAGACTTCCTGCTCCGTAGCGAAGGAAATTAACACAATGTAAATAAAGGGAAGGAACATGACAGCGGCCACCAGGCTCAATCCCGTATAATTGATCGCTTCAAACAATTGATCTTTCCAGCTTTGTTCCATTTTCATGGTCAATATACTCCTTCCTCTCCAAATTTTTTGGCCAGCCGATTGGACCCTATAATTAATAGAAATCCAACAAGCGACTTGAATAAGCCTACGGTTGTGCTGAAACTGAACTGTCCTTGTGTGATGCCCGCTGTGTAAACATACGTATCAAACACTTCTCCAACCTCGCGGTTCATGGCATTCAGCATTAAGAAAATTTGCTCAAATCCCGTATCCAGAAACGTGCCTAAACGTAAGATAAACAGAATAACGATCGTTGAGCGAATGGCAGGCAATGTTACATGCCACAGCTGCCGAAGCCTTCCAGCTCCATCCATTCGGGCAGCTTCATACAACTGGGGGTCAACTCCCGCCAAAGCCGCAAGAAAAATAATGGTGCCCCAGCCTGTCTCTTTCCAGATGACTTCCGAGGTAATCATCGTACGGAACCAATCAGCGCTAACTAGAAAATTTATTTTCTGTCCGCCAAAAGCAGCGATGGCTTCGTTAACCAGTCCTCCATCCACCGTAAAGAATGTATATGCAATTCCGACAACAACAACCCAGGATACAAAGTGGGGAACGTAAATGACCGTCTGCACAAATCGCTTGAACTTCTCATTTCTCGCTTCGTTAAGCAACAAAGCCAAAGCAATCGGCGCCGGAAAAAAGAATAGAATGTTATATCCCGCCAGAATCAATGTGTTCTTGAGCAGCATCCAAAACACGGGATCATGAAACAACCTTTGGAAATGCTTCAGCCCCACCCACTTACTTCCAAAAAAACCCAGAAACGGCTGGTAGTCCTTAAAAGCTAACAGCAGCCCCCACATTGGGACATATTTGAAAATCAGAAAGTACAATAACCCCGGGAGTAACATCAAGTACAACCATCGATCCTTATAAATACGCAAGCGTATTCGTGTTCTTCCTGATACAAGTTCCGCTCGGGACACAGAAAGCTTATCTTCCACAAAATGCATATATCCACTCCACCTCGTTATCATGATTGCCTTACTTGGTTGTCTTCACGATAAGTCAGACGGAGCTGCAAGTCTATAATCCGAGGATAATCTTTAGCACTTGGATCCTCGATTAAGGCTTTATAATCTTATTATCGTGCCTCAATAATCTTTAGAAATGAGCAGTAAGGCGCAAATTTCGGACTGGCATCCTGTCTACTAATATTGGATTTGGATTTATTGGATCATAGAGAACTATGCTAAGCACATAATACGCCCGTTAAGACCTCAGGTATCCATACCATGATCATGATCGGCGTGTTTACGACAGCTAATGCAAGAGGCTGCCCACCGGGGCAGCCTCCTCTCTGTTCATTTAGTAAATCGATCACGGTATTGTCCCGGGGTCATCCCCTCCATTTTGCGAAAAAAACGAATGAAGTTCTGAGGATTGGTATACGTTAATCGTTCGGCAATCTGTATAATCTTCATGTCTGTCTCTACAAGCCACTCTTTGGCTTTGGTCAATCTGTAGCTCTGTAAGTATTCACTGAAACTGATTCCCTTCTCCTTGCTGAAGAGCGGACCCAGGTGATTTGGGTGATAATGAAGCAGCGCAGCGCAACCCTCCAAAGTAATTTCTGTGTCGTAGCCATTGTGAATCATCTCCACAACTTGATCAGAGATTTGTTTCGCATGCGACCTGCGCTGATCCTCCAGCTTGCTTACAATGGGTGCAATAACCGTTTCCAGAAACCAGCTCTTCACTTCTTCCTGTGAGTTCAGCTCAAGGACCTTATCTAACAATCCCTTCTCCCTCTCATGAGCAGTCTCAGACTCCGCTTGACCATCCTCAGGGACCAACTCCATTAAAGTAGAATAGAGCCTTACTAGAGAGAGGTGATATTGACGCCAGTCTGCTTTTCGTTCAAATATAAAAGTTATGCACCTTTCCAGTTCCTCCACTGCTTTAGTCAAGTCGGCAACTTTTACCGCGTCATATAGCTCCTTGGCTGCTCGTTCAGGATATATACCTGCCACAGCCCCACCAGGATTTACATCTTCAAAAAACAAGATAGATTGAATTCCAGTCCGAATTCTGTACCGTAGAGCTTCCAACGCTTCATTAACGGAAAAGTTTGCATCCTGCAGCCTTCTACGAGGCTTACTAACTCCAATGCTAACAGGCAGCCCTAAATATTCTTTTGCTGCAACTTGAATCTGTTCTGTCAATCGAAGGAATCTTTGTCTCCATTCAGTGTCTTGGCCCTCCGAAATCCCCATACCTTTAACAATTGTTACCTGTGAATGCTCTGATAACACCGGTTCTAGCCGTTCTTGTCGTGGAATCAGCTCACCTACAATATTTTGAAGGGCAAAAAGAAGTAAATCTCTATCCTTTTCCTCATAGCGGGTTCCTTCTAAAGTATCAATTTGAATAGCGAGGACAGTATGAGAGCTCCAATCCGTTGGGTATCCGTATTCTTGCAACTTAGCTGCAACCTCTGAATCTTTCTCTCCTCCTTGTAAAAGCTTTAGAACAAAAAATTGCTTTAATTCCCTGACTTGTCCTTTTACTTGCTCAGCTAACTGGAACTGCTTCTGCGACATGACTTGATAGCGGTTACCGATAAATACGAACTCATCCATATATTTTTCAGAAGGGGCATTCGGCTCCGCTGTGCTCATAAAGTTTGCCACAAGCTGCTGAAGAGGACGATAGAATTGACGAGAACCTAGTAAGGCCAGTCCTCCAGTCACTAGCAGTAATAAAAGGCATGTAGCAACCGTAATTAATCCCATGGCTCGAGATTCTGATGTTAAATCCGAAACAGATGATGCGGAAACGTAAGTCCAACCGTTGTAGGCCGACTTTTTATAAATAATACTTATCTCCTCCCCACTTGCCTTAAGGTTGAATTGCCCTTCTTCCCCTCTTTGGAAGTTCATCTGTGGAAGCAGCAGTGAAAGAAGCGAATTCGGGCTAGTATCATTCGAGATAAGCCTGTTCTCAGTGTCAAGAACACCAATGCGGCCCGCCCCTTGTTTAGTAAGGAGGAGTTTTGACAGATCCTCAAATGAAACCGTTACAACCGCCATGCCATTTGCTTGAAGTGAGTTAAGAGGTATCTTCTTGATAAGATGGAGATTGGATGATTCCAGGGACGTTCCTACTTCAGTCACCCACGTAGAAGATAGCGGCAATGAAGTATAACCAAGCAGACGGTCCATTCCTCGATTTTCGTCAAAAGTGAAAATATTAGTGTTATCGATACCCCATTCGCCTTTTAAATTAAGCACTGTCATATTACGTATCGACAGCTCAAAAATCTGACTTCGAACCATAGCTTGATACATTTCGTTATAGAGAGGATAATCTTCCCTGCGATAAGGTAAGCTCATTGCGTTGACAACCAAAGGCGAACTAATTAACTGTGTAACGGAATGATCCAAAGTCTTTAACATTTGTTCCACTCTCAGCTGAGTCTGCTGAAGGGTCTGCATGTTCGCTTCGTTCACTTTACTTTGCAGTGTCGCCGATCCTTGTACATAAGAGAACAGGCTCACCACCATTACAGGTAATGAGCCGAGCAAGAGACTGAAAATAAACAAACGGATAAAATAAGGACTACTCTGTTTCTTCATAACGTCCTCCCGAATTTTGTAGGTGTTCTCCAATTATAAAGAGTACTGGCAGAGGTCGTCTATAATCAAGCATAATCATTTGGTAAGATGGGAGGAAAGCGGGGCTTGTCACTGGACTCCGATGGTGAAAGCCAGCTAATTTACATGAACACACTGTTGAAACAGAAAGATAATTGTGATGGAGTAGTGATTAATGATCGTTTGGCCACTGTCGAATAAATTTCAAAACATCAGCGACGTGTTTCGCTACCTTCACTTTACGTCACTCCTTAACTAACACTCCATTCTTATCAATTAAAAAGCTTGACCGCTCGATACCGTTTCGGCCGTGACCTTGGTATGTGCCTGCCGCTGGCTGAGCTCGCTGAGCAACCTCGGCGAGTGGATCCAGGCTGGCGCAGTAGCCGTCGGCATCGGCTCCGATTTGACAAGCGAAGCAGTCAAAACAGGCAACTACAGCCTTGTTGCCAAGAAGGCTGCCCAATATATCGAGGCCACATAGAATGCATGTAGGAATATATTTCCTAAAATTCTTAATGGATTCGAGCAGTATGACAAAATCCCTCATCTGAGGTTCAATATAGTCACGAATGAGTCATAATGCACACTTTATAGGGATTTTCTTGTCGCAAAAAAAACGACAAGAAAATCCCTACAAACACAAAAAAACTTGATTTAACAAGGTTTCATTGTAGGTACCTTCATGTCGTTGTACTAACGACAAGAAAATACCCTCATTAGCGACAAGAAAATCCCACTATTCAGGGGAAAGGGATATCTACGACGTAAATATCACATTAATAGAGGAAATTCATGTATAACTATTGCTATATGCTGGAAATATCTATATCCAGAATCTCATTTTGGGGGATATTAATATGGGCATGGGCACTAACATAATCTGGCCCAAGGAATGGAAAAGACCCTACGAATCAATTTGGTCGATTATAGAGAACATAAAGATTTCCAATTTAATTAATCGTAGTGAACTGTCACAATACATAAATGGAAATACAACTGGTAAAAGCCGCAGTTTAAGAAACGTAAATAAGCTCACGTTTCTACCAAAACTTAACCTAACAATCAAACATGATAATTACAATCTTTCTGAAAAGTTACAGGAATGTTATTAATAAAAAAAGAAAGGCCTGAGACCTTTCTCTACTTGTTATCGTTGTATTCGTATAAATTGGGGATGATATTATGCAGGAAAGAATTACTTGGAGAAAAGATTGGCTATCTATTTATGAATCTCCATTTAGTGTCTTTGATAATATTCGAACCTTATTAGTTCCCGAGATTTGCATCGTGAGTTTGATCTCAAAAATCTCGTTTCTGTAATTGAATATGAAATCTTGGAGCAATCTAAACAAAACTTGACTAGACTAACTGGAATGTTTTCAAATACTGATTACAATCACTATCTAATAAGGTCCGACCTTACATATTGCGAGAAATGTTTGTGTATGGGACACCACAGCCTTTTTCACCAATTCAGTCTATTGCATCGATGCCCATTCCATTTATGTGATTTAAGGAACAATTGTAGCAAGTGTGGCCAGCAAATTACCTTTAATTATGTTAATTATAAAATTCTCAAAGGTTTTAGGTGTAATTGTTCTGAATTCATTAATGATATGAATATTAAATTTTCCACATCTAATAAAGGAAGCTGGAGCAATGAAACTCATATTAAATTATTATGGTTTCAAACGGGCTCAGCATGGTCATAAGAAATCTGGTACTGGTTGTGAGTATAGTTATTACTTAAAAGACCTGCACTCTGTAACCCCACCAAATAAATCGAAGGAATAAATCCTAGAATACGAAGGAGACCCAAGCACAAGCATGGGTCTCTTCATCAAAGCTCGTTATTATCTCCAATACTTTTTCTGATAGAAATTACGAATCCATCGATGTTGCTTGAAAAGCTGATCGAACACTTCTTCAGGCAGTGGCTCCTCCAGAAGAGCAGCGATGTTCTCCTCTGCGTAGGACTTGACCTGCATTGAGATAATCGCCGTCGTGACGGCCGGATAATGCAGTGCATACTTAATCGCAAGCGCCGTCAACGAATTGGCATAGGCTGGTACAAACTCCTTCAGCTTCTCCACCCTGGCCAAATACTCGGTCCTGGGCCCGGCATCAAAATACCCATTCCGGAAATCACGATCACCGAAAATGGTGTTTTCTCTCAGCAATCCCGTTAACCCGCCTTCATCCAGAACGCAGCGAGCAATTAGCGCGACCCCGTGCTTCTCACAGAGAGGCGCGAGATTATCCAGCGCAAGCGGGTCGAATATGTTAAGAATGGTCTGTACTGACTGTATATGCCCTGATCGAACCAAGCTTATCGCCATATCGTGGCGGTGGTCAGGAATGGATACGCCGATGTGACGAACCATCCCCTCTTCCTTCAACCGAATGAGTTCTTCCAGCCAGTATGGCTCATCGTCCCAGATTCCCCAGTATTGGTGCATTTGGATCAGATCCAACGCTTCGACCTGCAGTGCCTGTAGTGATGCCTCCACACTTTGCCTAATTGAGCCTGGGGGGAACGCTTCCGTCACCGGGATCGGACTGCCCCAACCGCCTTTGCCCCAGGGCTTTACCTTGGTGGCAATGAAGGGCCGTGGGCCGTTCCACTCCTTAAGGGCCTTTCCGATCGTTTCCTCAGAAGTGCCGTAGGCTCTCGCGGTATCAACGAACGTGACTCCTAGTTCGAACGAGCGCAGCAAGGCTTCGATATACTCCTTCTCCTCTAGAGCACCGAAGGAGCCATTCAATCCCATCGCCCCGAAACCGATGCGGGACACCTGAACGCCTGAATTGGCGAATGCGTTAGACGGCAGCATTGTGGTCCTGTCCCTCCAGCATCGACGTATCCAATGCAGCCTCACCGTTCTTGGCAATGATCATCTTCTTAAAGGTTGCGCCGGTCTTGATATTTTTCACTCCGGAAGGAATGTACTGAAGAATATATCCTTTGCGAACGGAATTGCTCACATTCGGGCCGCTTCGATGGAACAGCAGTGACGAGAATACAACCATGCTGCCCTTTTTCAGCTCCACAGGAATGCCTGGGTCATCTCCGAAATAGCACTGCCAGCCGATCGGAGTTTTCTGATGCTCGACTATACCGTCCTTATGCGTCCGTGGCATCACCCAGATACAGCCGTTCTCTATGGTTGCATCCTCCAGAGCGAGCCAGCAGGTCACATACTCCTCGGACAATACGAGTCCATAGCCGTTGTCCTGATGCCACGGGAAGTCCTTGGCTGTCTCCGGATGCTTATATACAGCCTGATCCCAGAACAGCGACACATTGCCTCCCAGGATAGGAGTGGTCAGATCAACGAAATTAGGATGGGCGCAGAATTGTTGGAAAAGCGCATTCTTTTTCACCAGATGAGGAGTGAACATAATCTCGTTGGCCCGGCTGACTCCATCCTTGGTCTGCCCTGCCGACTTCAATTTCTCATTGTGCTCATCAACATAATGGTCGATCTGTGCTGTCAACTCATCCATTTCCTGTGCCGAGAACAGATTCTCTATGATGAAATACCCTTCCTCATTAAATTGCTTTAATTGCTTCTCGTTCATGGCCGCTTGCCCCTTTGCAATGAATTTTCTCTCATGCTCGACTTCATTATAGTAAGCAGCTACAACAAAAACCATGAACGGGCGTAAGCTGTTTTTGTACTATTTACGCCTAAGCTTGTATACTCCGGAGCGAACGCCACATAATTCAAAAAACATAACAAATCACAAACTGTTTTTACATTCATCCCGATTTAAAATAAGTAACTCTGCAGTAATAGTAAATGCACAGATAAACAAAAACCCACTACCTTGGCTAACGCCAGATAATGGGTTTGTTCATTATAAAACCTTACTCGGTCCGCTTAGTCTGCCTTCGTATATACGAACTCTCGGAAGGCTGCATACCCTTGTTCGAGACCGAGTACTCCACGGGCGTAGATGCCTACCCTAGGAGCGGTGAAGCACAGGAATCTATGGGCCTTCTCCGGAAACAGATAAGATGCCTCTACAGTCAAGTCAAGCGGGGTGTAATCACTGGACACTGCCCCCGCTGCATAGGCAAATGTACAGACATCGGCTCGTACATCTACGCTCAATCGCAGCCTGACACTGTCCCCTTCTCCTATAGGCAGCTTCTGCTGCAGCAGCATCCTACGCTTGCCGTGCTCATAACGGTCAACCTGAAGATAGAGCCCTTCCAGCTCCTGATTCTCATGCAGCCTCTTCACATCGAAGGGCAAGCCTGTTGTCTGCCCTAATCCATTGCGCACCGAAAGAATCAGGATGGCATCAGTGTCTCTGTACAGCAGGATGCCTGCTTCCTCCCCCCGGCTCCGCGTGAAGAAGCGTAGCTCCGTCTCCGCCTGGAAAGCCTCATGCTGCCAACGGCGTGTCAACATCAAAGTAGGCTGAGGGGTATTTAGCAGGTAGGGCTTGCATTGCAGCACCAAGCCGTCAATACCGAGCTGATACCCATCGGAGACGGGGAGTCGTACCCACTCCCAGGTAGGGTTCAGCTTATTCCTATCTAACCTATCGACAAATGAATGGATATCGTCTGCGACGGCGGAGACTTCCTCTGGGTGCAGATGGATAATCTCAACTGGGGTTCCATGATCGCCTATGATTGGCCACCCATCTTCGGTCCATTCTACGGGCTGCAGGAACGTCTCCCTACCGAGTGGTGTCGAGCCGTTCGGCTTGAGCGGCCGGCCGCCCAAGTGCGGGAACCACCAGCGTCCCTGAGGATCCTGGATCAGCTTGCCGTGACCTGTCTTCTGAATGCGCTTCTCCGGATCTTGCTGCTTCAAGATCGGATTGTAAGGGCATTCCTCGTAGGGTCCCCACACCGAGCGGCTGCGAGCAACAGTCACCATATGGTCGAAAAAGGTCCCCCCTTCTGCCAGGATCAGGTAGTACCAGCCATCCTTCTTGAGCAGATGAGGAGCCTCCGGTGCGGCACCGCCCGTACCCGGCCACACCTGCTTCGCTTCGCCAAGCAAATGCGTCCCGTCAGCGGCTAACTCCTGCACCCAGCCGCCTCCGCAGGCCAAGTAGCGCTTGCCGTCATCATCATTGAAGATGGACGGATCGATGAAATGGTGATTGAGTGCTACACCATCACTGTAGGGTCCCTCCGGACGCTCCGACCAGTAGACGATATTCGTACAGCGTGGTTGTCCGTGATAATACGGAACCACAACCCAGAACTTGCCTTCATAATAAGAAATATCTGGAGCATACACGCCGAACGAGTCGGGCATATCCGTCAGGTCAAGCTGTTCCTGGCGCTCAATGACATGGCCAATCGTCTTCCAATGAACCAAGTCGCGTGAATGCAGCACATTGACTGCAGGGAAATACTGGAACGTAGAGCATACCATGTAGTAGTCCTCACCCACCCGTACCACCGATGGGTCCGGGTAATCACCCGGTAGAACGGGGTTGGTGAATACCATTTTATCCATGAAGATACCTCCTGCATCATTATGAAAATATTACAGCTATTACAGCGAATGAATTGCCCTCTCATATGGCTTCCAGCGTGAGTGTGACGGAACCTCCACTTGCCCCACTCGGGGACTACAGCCTACCCATGGCTGCTGAAGCAGCTGGGTCCACATCGCTTCAATTGCTTGATAATCTAGTCGTGGACATTCTTCAGCATGACCACTCTGAAGTTCTTGTTCCATTTCACGCACCAGCTTCACAATCGCAGCCTCGCACGATTCAACAATAGCTCGTCCATAAGACGCGGTGGCCTCATGGGCTGAAGAATGAATAGCAAGCCTGCCACCGGAAGCGGGCTGCTGCTCCAGAGACTGAAGCTGCAGATCCACTAGCTCCGGACGCAGATGCATAAGCGTGGATAATTCATATTTTCCTGCGTGATCAGCTGGGAATGCAGGACCTGCAAGCTCAAAATCCGTACCGTACCAAACCCGGCATCCGGTTGCTTCTGCAAAATGTCCGGCTATTCGCTTGAAATCCTGCGTATGTGCCCCGCCATGTCCCGATAAGGCAATGATGCCACGAAAGCCGGTATTGTAGAAGGCACGCAGCTGATATAAAAACGTCTTGTACATGAGCTCCGGCGGTAACGAAGTCATCAATGGGTCGGTTTCGCCTACATTCTCATACAGCCACCTGGCGGAGGCGCCGGCTTCATGAGCGTGAAATCCCTGAGTGGGTGCGACAATACCCCCAACCTCCAAAGCGGCTGTGCGGCATAAGTGCTCAGCCTTGAAGGTATCCAGACCCAGGGCAGCAACCTGACCGTGGGGCTCACATATACCAAGAGGCTGGTAAACTATGGGCAGCTCCTTCTGCTTCTCCTGAAATTCATAAGGAAACATATCCAGCCAGTTGGTCTTGGTTGACCTCATCCTCTTATCCCTCCTACTGAAATAACGAAGCTGCCACACAGGCAGCCCACGGCGCCTGATGCAGGACGGCGGGAGCCCAGGGCAGCAAGCATCATATTATTCAATCGTAATCAGGTGCCGCATCGGACGCCATGGGGTCCGTTCGCCGGATGCATCCGTCCAATGGTCAAAATGCGGCTCCATCACCTCGTGCCAATTCGCCGGTGTATTGCTCGTCGACAGCTTGCCCTGCGGCTTGACCCTACTAACGACGGACGGGTGCTCCGCGTAAGAGAAGATCAGGCCATCGTACAATCCGATCGTATAGGTTTTGTTAAAGTGCTCCGGCTTCTCCTCCTGCACCTGATAATGATAGAACACATAGCTCGACACATACTCGGACTTCAAGCGGGCCAGCGACCCGACTCTTCGCTCAATCGTTCTGCCGTCTCTCCAGGACTGACGATCCATCGGTACACCATCATGATAAATATCCGGCATGCGCACAGCCAGACATGGACCCGCCGGCGAAGGCCAACGCTCCAGCCATCCCTCCGCAATTTCCTCCCAAGGCAGCTGCTGCGAGCCATCCTCCGATTCCAGATACGTGCATATCCACTGATCGAGCTGAAAGAGCGAGCAAGTGACCAGCCCCTGTTCCTTCATCTGCTGTCCGCGATCCTCCAGCCGCTGCATCATGCCTGCGATCGATGCTTCCGTGAAGCTTGGGATTAGCATCGACAAATACATAAATCGTTTCATCCTACGGTCTCCTTCCTACTGCGACAAACCATACGCTCGCTGTGCCGTACGGGAGCGGATCATGTCCAGCTCGCTCGGAGACAGTCCATTGCCATGAAGGACAGCTTCAAACAGCTTCACTACTTCTTCATATCCTCCGGCCTGCAGGGCAACCGGCCAATCGCTCCCGAACATCAAGCGGGATGGACCGAACTCTTTAAGCAGAATGCGAATGACCGGCGTCAGCCGTTCCACTCGTTCTTCCCTGACTTGAGTCACCATACCGGACAGCTTCACCGACACGTCCGGAAGCCCGGCGAGTTGCTTCATGCCTGCAGTCCACAACTCCAAAGTCGCCGTATTTGGATGGCCCAGATGATTCACTACGATGCGCAGCCCGGTCAGCTGCCGTGCACATTCATACACAGACGTCAGATGACCTGGTCCCGCCAGCACATCCAACGTCAACCCCAATTGCTGTAGTATTCTCAAGTGTTCAACCAAAGCAGGTTGCTCGAACCGGTCTCCATTGACTCGAATTCCTAGGAACCGCGGATGCTGAGCCAGGCGGTTCAATTGAGAGGCGAAGTCGACTGCCAAGGGATCTAGCCCACCGACGACCCCTGTAATCAAGGGATGGCGGTCCGACAGCTGCAGCAAGTACTCCGCTTCCTCTGCTGTTGGGGCCGCCTGTACGGCGATGACGCCCTGCACGCCAAGTCCCTCCAGCTCCTGCAGCAGTTGCGTCGGCAAGTAATCGCGGTAAAGCAGGGTATTCTCAGGTTTTAACCAGCCATAATCGCCTCGGGAGGGCTGCCAGAAGTGAACGTGACTATCCAAATACATGCTTCGGCTCCTCCTTTACAAACTTCTTCCGTATAGAAGACTGTCTCGTGGTTCCAGGTCCGACCATGGCATCTCATAGCTGGGTTTGTTTACATACCTCTCCATGGCGATCCGTAGCTTAATTCCCTTGCCGGCAGGGAGCTTCACTTGCAGCCATCGACCGTTAATCTCATCAGGAGTGCCCTCTGCACCGTCCTCGCCAATCGATACCGCGTGCAGGAAGCGATGCTCTCCGAAGGTTCCTGCCTGCACGATCGTCTCCTTATCCTCGAAGAAGCTCGTATTCACGAGCTGCAGCGTCACGCTGTCCGCCGTCAAGCCCTCTACGAGTGCCGACACCCCTGCAGGCAACCCGGGACGCTTCGCTAAGGCGTCGAAATACCTCACGCGTGCATGCTGAAGCCCTCCATGGCTAATATGCATCGGACCCCCAAGCGTCAACTGCACCAACCCTTCGAAGTAGATCGGGCAGAACTCCTGCCAGGCATGAATGCTGGAGAAATTGCCTTCACTATAGAGATTGCTCCACTCATATGGGTCTCCCTCCGAAGAGCGCATCTTGTCCAGCTGCTGACCAAGCAGCTTCATGTTTGCGGTCAGAATCGCTTCCGGATAGCCTGGGTTCAAGCCGCGAATGTACTGGAACCATGGCTGCGTATTGCCGATATAATGCTTCGTTTCCCGTCCAGTAGCATGGTCCTTGCCGGATACCACTGGTATGACAATCTCATTCCAGTCGTGATCCTTCGGAATGCGCTCGACCCGCTCCAAATCCTGTTCCTCCATGGACATGACCCAGAGATAGACCGGAAACTTGGGAGAGGCCGGCTTCCAGTCATTCCAGCCGTTATCAAACCGCTTATACGGCACGACCCAGACACCATTCTCTTCCCTGCGCAGCTGCCACTGGGCATCCAGCTGAGAGCGGGCAAGGTCCAACCTCGATAGGTCGCCTGTTAAGAGCGCAGCATTCATTCCGGCATTCGTGACGGCCTCGATAATCGTCTTGAAGCCATGCGGCCATCTCCAGCCATAGTAGCCTCCCCACCACTTGCCATCGTTGTACTCGCCGATCTCACCGTTCAGCCCCACGTTATCCGGGATCACTCCACCATTGCGCTTGGTGCGCTCCTGCCAAGCCTCCAGGTAATCCGACACCCAGCTAACATACGCCTCGTCTCCTGTGTGGAGATAAGCATGCGTCACCAGACCGGTTGCATTCAGATTGAGCGGTATATCTCCACGGTTCATTCTCTGGTTCATATAGTTCAGAATGTGTCGGTATACCTGATCGTTCGACCATGGACATTTGCCGCTGGCAAAGTCGACTCCCGGAATGTCCTCATAAGGAGCCAAATAATTGTCGAGAATGCCGCGATGCGTGCTCCAATCCTCCTCATTCACCACGAAGCGCGGGCCCTTGCTGCCGGTCAACGGGGAACGGATCAGCTTCTTCTCCGGATCGTAGTTTGGCGCTTCAGGATCCTCCCCGGTATACATCTTAGCGAATCGAACCGCACGCTGGCGGTCTTTCATTGTCGCTGGTCCGGCCAGCCCCAGGAAGTAGAGATACAGATAGCCTTCGCCATGATGCATCCAATCGTAATAGGCGTCAAATTCCCGGTGAATTTGCCCATACTCGGTCCACTGCCAAGTGATAGCCTCCCAAATTTTGCGGGAGATGTCGTGCAGCTCGCTGCTTCCACCCAGGGCGTACAGCAGCGCTAGGTTCATGAACGCCTCATACGGGTCGTCCGAGCCATCCATACCTGGCCAGTCCTTGCGCCAAATCAGTGTCCCGTCGGGATGTGTATATCTTGAAATAAACTCCTTAGCCGCCTTGTTCAGCGCATCGAACATCCACTGCTGCTGCAGTGCCCACCCGGGAGGTGCAACTCTTGCCGATGCTTCAACGGAAGGAATGCGGTTACTTTGCTGCGTCATTTGCTTACGTCCTCCTCTGCGATCCATTGCCCATAATCATATGTCAATTTTGCGCATTTCTTTTTGACAGCTTTATTATATAATAGAAAAAGAACAATGGAGATACATCGATTTTGCGAAGCATATCGTGATTTTGCGATAGGAGGCCAACCTATGCATACGAGCCGTTTTTTTCATTTACCTGCCATGGACAGCCTCCCCTATGGCATCATCGCTGTAGGACAGGTGAAGGATGATCCTAAGCATCGTGTTACCGGAAACAGGTACGCTGAGCATATTTACAATCTACATCTAGCTGTTCGCGGCCGCGGCTGGGTACATACAGCAACCAATAAGATACCGATCGGGGCTATGGAAGGCTTCGTGTACTCGGAACATCAAATTCAGCGATACGAAGCAGACGCTGCGGAGCCGTGGGAGGTATGGTGGATTTATTTCAAGGGAGAGGGGATTCGCGCATTGCTTCACAAGCAAATCCTGGGAGAAGAGCCCTGGAGAATTCCCGTGGACAGCGGCAGGCGAATTCTTCCATTGATCGAGGCGCTGTGGGAGCTTGCTGGACAAAATGATGCAGCCAACCTCCCGGTCGTGAGCTCGACGCTGTACCGAATTCTGCTGGAGCTGCTGACACATTCGGCCGCTCCTCCCTCCTCTGGCTCTGCCAGGCTGGAGCACCGGCTGCAGTTCACCGCCGAATATATGCGCTCGCATTGCAGTCAGCCGCTGACACTGGAGCAGCTGGCAGCACATAGCGGCGTCAGCAGCGCATATTTCAGCCGCACCTTCCATGCGCATTTCGGAATGCCGCCATTGGATTATTTGGCCCAGATGCGCATCGAGCTGGCGAAGCAGATGCTGATCGTCACTCACAAGACGATTAAACAAATCGCCTTCGAGGTTGGCTATGGCAACCCCAGCTACTTCATTGAACGCTTCCGCGGAATCGTAGGTATGACACCTGCTATCTACCGTGAGGCGAGTCTGAATCCACCAGTATAATGGAGATGTATAGATGATAATACACAGCAATGCGAGTATGGACGAGCAGCTCGGTCTATCCCTCCTTCTCGTTCAACAGGCTCCTTACTCCCGACTGCGGATTCGGGATATGACCAAGAGCCATTGGGTGCTCAGCCACGTTGTGAGCGGATCGGTGACTATGAGCACGGGAGGGAATAGGTACACAGCTGCTCCCGGACAGGTCATGGTTCATCCACCTCACATCCCCTTTGACGAAGAGAATGCGGGGGAAGGGCTACATCAGGTGCTGTTCCTCGACATCACCTTATCGCAGCATCTCGATTTGTTCCGCATACTGCCTGTGGCTCCCGTGGTGACACTTTCTCAGCCGGAGTCCTACCGGGCATTGTTCGGACAGCTTTTGGCGCACTGGAACGACCCTGACACACCGCTGAGAACCCTTCACTTATTCACCGGCATTCTCGAGCTGGTGAAGCAGCTGATCCTGGGCTGGGAAGCGGAGGGAAGGCAACCCCGCCCGGAGGCATTGAACTCCAAGGAGGATCGCTTTATGGAGGTAATCAGGTATATGGAGCAGCAGATAAAGCACAAGGTGACGAGAGAAGACCTCGCTTCCCTGCTGCACCTACATCCAAATTATTTCGACAAGCTGTTCTACAAGCACTTTCAACAGACGCCGATGCATATGCTTCGTTCACTGCGCATTCGCAAGGCGAAGTCACTGCTCGAGACGACCCAGGCTTCCCTCGAGTCCATCGCCTATGAGTGCGGTCTGGGCGATGCAGCTTATTTTACCCGAGCCTTCAAGAATCAGATGAATGAAACGCCAGGCCACTATCGTTCACGTATGCAGAAGCTGATGAGATGGTACGGCCCTGAGGAGAGGTGAGTTGAATGTCAGCCGATACGGATCATAAGGATTCCCTGAGCAGCCTCCTCGGTGGTAACAAGCCTCCCCCAGCATAGCCAGCACATCCTGACCTTAAGGCGTGTTCGTAATCTTATATTCCGAAAGCGCCGCATCCCACATGTAGAAGCCGTCATGATGCCTCGTGGTAAAGCAGAGATACTGTATGCCTGCTTCCTCCGCCACATCCAGCCAAGCTTCCGGATCGAACTTCACCGGATTGAACTCGTGAATGAGTTTCTCATAGGAGGAGCGCGTCATGTCCCCTCTCCACAGAATTTGCTCATGCCATGCAGGAATTTTATAGAGACCCCAATGAACGAATATGCCAAACCCCTAGTCACAGAACCGATCGCTTGCATCGTGAAATCTAGATCTCATCTCGTGCTCTCCTCCTGTGATTGTGTAAATTGTCTCAACTAGAGAATACCTGAATTATTAAGTGCATACGTACGTTTTCTTAACGTGAATGTAAACTATCTTAACCTGATGGACAAGGCCTGATGGTAGATGACAATTCATGACAAAAATACGGGGTAGCTTTCACAAGCATGACATACGTCACTGATTGTGAGAACTACCCCGTTGTTCTGGAAATTTAATTTCGATATTCAATCGGATCACTAGGGAATGCGGCGAATATGCGGTCCAGATCCTCCTGCGGCAAGCCCTTGCCATCACAATACGCAGCATTGAGCTCCAAGGAACGAATCGAGGTCGTTCCGGTTAGCGTGACATGAATGTCCGGGCAGGAGTAGCTGAAGCGCATCGCCGGTTCGATCAAACCCTTCGGATCGGTCTTCCGAAGGAATGCAAGCTTCGCCTTCCGCTCTTCCGCTAGGTCGATCATCGGCTGTTTAATAAACTTCGCCGGTGCATCCGCCAGCAATCCCATGCCCAACACGCTTCCGTTGATCACGCCCATATTGAGCTCACGCGTTAGCGGGAACACTTCATCCTTTGCCGAATGGTCTATCAGCATGTACCTGCTGAACACTTGGGTCGTATCGAACACCCGTGTCTCCAGATAGGGCAGCAGGACATCAAAGTCTCTTCCGTTAACTCCAATGGCACGAATTTTGCCCTGCTCCTTCAGCTTCACAAGTGCGAGGTAACAGCCGTTCATGACCTCATCGAAGTTCCACGAGTCAGGCTCATGAATTTGCAACAGATCGATGACGTCCGTCTGCAGCCGCTTCAGGCTGTTCTCCACCGAGCGAATCGTATTCTCATAGTTGTACGCTTCTCCGCGCATTACGGCCTTCGATGCTAGAATAACGGAATCGCGCTTGCGCCCCTTCAACGCCTCGCCGATCCGCCTCTCACTCTCGCCTCTGCCATAGAGCGGGGCCGTGTCGATGAAGTTGATACCGAGGTCCAGCGAGCGATGCACCACCTCGGTGACCTGTTTATCGGTCACTCCATCTGCGAAGTCTCCGCCGAGTGGTGCTCCGCCGAGTCCCAATTGAGATACGCGAAAGCCTGTTTTTCCTAGAATGTTATACTCCATATTCGTTCACCCATTTCTCTACATTCTGAATTAGAAATACCACAATTTTGATTTAATTTATCTAACAATATAATTATAAGTCACATTATACCTCTACATATATACCTTGATTTTGTCATTTATATCACAATATTGCCTTGTCCGAGCAGAACATCGAAAAGCCCTCACATCACATGGATGTGGGGCTTCCTGTTCATGTTATGGAGTCCGAGTCTACTCGCCGCATACGATCAGCTCTCCCTGTAGTTCGAAGTGCTCGGGTCGCCAGAGCTCACCTTGGTTGTTCTGAACCATGAGTCGCTGGTAAGACTTGGCTGCGAGCTCCTTCATCGGCTGCCGATAAGCCAGCATCCGATAGGCTGCCATCTCAGGGTAGTAATCGATGGCCCCCAGTACGACCCGGTCAGAAAGTCCCTGCTCTTGCAGGTATGCAGCAGCGGCAAGTCCAAGCTGCCCATTAGAGCAAATCAACCCTCCCGGCAGCAAGTCCTGCTGGTGCAAGTGCGTCAGGAGCTCGCGAACCTCAGAATGTACATGCGGGCTGCGGGGTATGGTATGAATGAAGCCTGTGCCACTGCTGGATTCCAAGTAAGCCTGTTGCCTGCGTGCCTCACTTGGAACATAAGGACCGTCAAACCCGATCAAGTGAATGTTCGCATTACTTCGGGTTTGCAGAGCGGAATATAACGTCACGACCGCGTCACGGTTATCCAACCATACCGTATCGGCGACTTCATTCTTGAAGCTCTGATCGAAAATGACCAGATTCATGCCAATGGTCCGTATCCGGTGTAAAAGCTCGAGATTAAGCTTCTCCGATTGTGCCCAGTACACAATATTACGAATGTTTCGTTTGAACAAACGATAGAACAGATCACTGGACTCCAGCGCGTTGCCCTCGTAATCCTGTTTGAACAAAACCAGTGACCCCGATTCCTCGGCGACACGCTCGAAATGCTCCATGTAAGCGGCGAAGAATGGGTTATGTACCGCCGCCACCAGAGCAATCATATCGAGCGAGCCCTTATGGCTCCCCCGCCGCTTGGATACCATGGTCCCTTGCCCTTGCACACTGACGATAAGTCCTTCCTGCTTCAGCTCGGTTAACGCCTTCCTCACCGTCACCCGGCTAATCTGGTACTTGTCACACAGCTCCTGCTCCGTAGGAATCGGCTCCCCACCCGAATAGGTGCCGTCCAGGATGTGTTTGATCATTTGATCCTTCAGTTGCAGAAAAAGCGACATGCGAACCGGCCTTTCTTACAAGCAGCCTTTACAAGCTGGCATGTTGTATTTTCATTAAATACAACATGATTTGCTGGAAATGTCAAGAAAGACTAAGCTTCGAAGAACTCCTGCTCAACCATCATACAGAGCGTATGATAGATAGGAAGATGCCTCTCCTGAATGTCCGGGGTCAAATTGTACGGCACTCGAATCGTTACGGTGCACAGCTCCCCAAGCTTACCGCCGCCCTTGCCTGTCAGTCCGATTGTTCGCACCCCTATGGCGTTCGCCACCTGAACAGCACGGACCACATTGGCTGAGTTGCCTGATGTACTCAGTGCGAGCAGCACATCCCCCTCCCGTCCTAGTCCATAGACCTGTTGGCCGAAGATCATGTCGGGAGCGACGTCATTGGCGTAAGCAGTTATCAGAGCGGAATGGCTGACTAGGGAAATGGCAGGCAGCGCTCCTTGAAGACGATCCGCCAGATAGGCTCCATCCGTTGGATTCGCACCTTCCAGCAGACTGCGCTGCTTAGCGCCTAACGGCCGCTTGGACATGAAGCCCTTCATCAGCTCGCCCACGATATGCTCACTATCGGCCGCGCTCCCCCCGTTTCCGCAAACCATCAGCTTGCCGCCGCTGTGAAAGGACGATGACAGCTCTCGATATGCCGCCTCAATATCTTTTTTACACGAAGATAAGTCTGGGTACTTGGAGATTAATCCAGACATCCAACGTTCGATCATAGAATCCTGCAGCATGAAGCTTCCCCCCTGTTGAATCGGTTACTTAATTGTAATATTCTCGGCACACTTAGCTAGTTCTTAAAGCATATTGAGCTACGGACAAGGCGGCATAGTCGCCAATCTCTTCCCCCAGGCCGGCAGTTAAGATGGTGCATACCTGGCGGGATATCGACAGGCACTCTTCCAACAGCACTTGGTGTACCTTGCTCTCCAGCAAGGATTGCTGCCGCGTATAAATACTACCGATCACAATGCGCTCCGGATTGAGCAGATCGATCAGCATCGAAAGCCCTCTTCCGAGCTGATAGGCTACCATATCCACCACTTCCAGTGCCCCCGGGTCGCCTGTATGGGCATACTCGAACACCTTCTTCGCCGTAATCTCCCCTATCGCTTCTGGCGAGGGACAGAAGGATGGAGGTATTCCTTCGGATAACCGGCGCCGGGCTACCTGTGTCGCCAGATGAGCAATACCACCACCGCTGCAAAAGCCCTCGAACGAGCCAAGCTTACCGTACCCCTTAGGCCCGTCATGCTCCAGGCGGATGTGTCCGACCTCGCCCGCCATGTCGTTCGTACCCGAATACAGCTTGCCGTCCAGGATCAAGCCCGCTCCCATACCTGTACCGAAGGTAAGGAACACCATGTTGCTGCTGCCCTTCCCCGCTCCCCAGGTCCATTCCGCCAGTGCGCAGGCATTCGCATCATTCTGGACGGCGACGGGGACGCCGAACGTATCCCGGAAGGGGCTCACAATATCGATGTCATCCCACCCCGGCAGATTCGGCGGGGAGAGAATGCGGCCGGAGCGGCTATTCAGCGGCCCCCCACAGCTTATGCCAATCGACGCTAACGGTTCGGAGTCTTGATGTGCTTCTAATAATTCCTGCAGAATCTTCAGTATGGCTTCGATGGCTGAATGGGGTTCCTGCGGTGTCGGAATCGCCTTCTTCACCAGCAGCTCCACACCATCTCCGCAACTGCGCCCTATACTGACGGAACACTTGGTGCCACCTATATCAATACCGGCAAGAAGTATGACGGCCACCTCCATGCAATTTGTATTATTTAATAATACAAATATAATTATAATTCAGCCATTTTGTCAACGAGGTTTCTTACATTTCGTGCTCAATCTTGCGGTTGCAGCTCCTTGCGTACTCTCTCCTTGGACAATGGCAATCCGCTAATAAGCATGCAATAGATGAGGTTCTTCTCCGTCACCCAGCCAGCCTGCTGCAGCCGATCGCCATGTCCGTCGAGTTATGTACCAATAGAAATGAGCCCCCATTGTCTAAAGGCAATGAATGGGGGCCCTTACTATTGAATTACATATTCAGTTATGTGGTTAGTCCGTTTGTCTGCCTTCTTCTAATCGTTTCGTGATTGCATTGCTAATATAGTCTTCGAGAGGCTTCATGTTCGCATCCTTCAGTTTGGCTACATACTCATCCCATATCTTGTTAAAGTCTGCTGGCTTGGCCAAGAGCATCTTAGGGATATAGGTCCTTACAATATCATTACGTTTCGTATTCGCTTTGCCTGCATCGGAATCACCAGTAATGTTTACAGTATAGGCAGCGCCATAAGGCGAATCTTGTTTTTTAAATGCATCAGAGAAATACGTATAACCATAAGCCTTCAAGTATTCCTTGTCACTATTTGTAAAGTTGGTTGATATATATTCTTTTGTTAAACTAATGGAATATACAGAACCATTAGAAAAAGTTTTACTGCTTGGAATCTGTGGGAACAGATTATAGGAAGGAAAGCCTTTTGCATTTCTCTTGTCAGCATCCCTGTAAAGTTCAATTTGTTCCGGAGTCACAGTATTTTTACCATCGCTGCCAATTGTGTAATCTACATCTTTAACTCCCCATTGGCGAAGAGTCATGATTTCCTCAGACATCAACCCATCTAGGAATTGCATAATTCGTTCCGGATTCTTAGCTGATTTGGAAATTCCGATTCCTGCATTCACATTCGGAACGACGGAACCCCAATACTTCTCTTGAATTCCATCTTTAAACACCAGCGGGATGTAGACGAATCTGCGATCATCCAACCCCTGCTTGGTTAGAGCATCATTAATTGAACCCATTTCAGTGGTTCCGCCATAATAACCTAGCACCCGACCTGAAGACATCTTGGCTTTCCATTGATCGATCTTATCGACGAAGCCCTCTTGATCAACCAATCCTTTGCTGAAATATTCGTTCATTTTTTGCATATGCTGCTTTTGGACATCCGAGCCAGCCACTTGCTTTGCGGTTGCCTTTTTACCGTTTACGTCTATCATGAAGCCGCCGTCGTCCCTATATCCGCTCAGATAAGCACCTTGATTGGTCAACCAATCAAACTTATAACCCTCGCTCTGGAAGGAATAACCAATCGTATCCTTTCCTCCTATTTGCGGATACTTTGCTCTATATTTCTCGAGCAATGCGAAATATTCATCAAAGGTCTTGATCTTCGGCCAGCCTGCATCTTTCAATACAGCCTCCTGAATCCAATAGCCGCTTCCTACAGTAGAAGGATTCTCATAACCAGGCTGAAGTGGTAACGTATACAATTTGCCATCCTTTTTATACTTATCGAGTTCGTTTCCGGGATACCATTTCTTGATGTTCTTGCCATACTTCTCAATCAGATCGTCTAACGGAATTAGAGCTTTTGCTTTCAAGAACAAACCAAGACCTGAATTTTCTTGACTGTTGCTTTGGGGAATAATCAGATCCGGATAATCATTGGATGAGACCAAAACACCTTCACGAGTTGAAGCATCCTTGCTCACATACTCTGTATTGAGCGTAACCTTTAACTTGGACAAAATCTGTTTGCCGTATTCCGATTCTTCTAACTTGACTTTTGGTGGCGCTGAACTGTAAAACAATGAAATCGTGGCGGGCTCTAATTCCTTGGCAGCAGGAGACGAACTACTGCTCGGATTGCTAGTGGGCTCTTTACCGCATGCTACGAGAGAAAGAGTAGTTATTACTGCTAATAAACCAATTCCAATCGCCTTTTTTTTGCTCATTGTACATCCCCTTCTTCTATTCATTGTAAGCGATTACTTCGCTTTGAATCCATAGTATCGTTTTCACACTTTTCATTCAACCAGACAAGATATAGTTAGATATACTACAAAATAAAGATGGGATAGTGAGGTTATTAAAGAGCTTATCCCCCAAATATTCTTATTAAAAAATCTCCATCCAGAAGAAGTTTAACCCAGTCATACGTCCATGAAGAGAGGTGAATGGCGTTAGAGATCAAAAGTCCATTAATCCCTTCCACACCCGGCACTATCAATGGAGTGCCATTCAATTTCGCATCGCATACCACTCTTATGGGTTGCGTTAAATTCACGCTCGGATACACGGTTTCTCCAGAAGGTCAGCTTCTCGTCTTCAATAACGATCTTGCCTCGGTCTCCGGTAATCTCACACCAGTTTGTTCCCGGGAGTCTCCAGTCGATGTAATGAACGTTCCCGTTGCCCAGACTTCGTATTCCACAATCACGGTCACATCGTCCCCCACCTCGATATTATGGAACTTCCCGTAATAGCAAAAACCCAATACACGCTTGGCATTCCACAAGTCCACTGCCAGATATCTAGCTGAGGAGGATCCTGGTTCAATAGAAACACCACCGCCTTCACTGGCCCAAGTTGCCCTCCAGCCGCCCGAATTATAATAGGACTGTGAACGACCAGTTGGTAATGATCCAGTTCATGCGCTTCAGCTCTCACAATTCTCCCGATTCAATCATATCCTTTAGCTTCCGATACAGAGGACTCGTGCACTGGTAGTACATAATTCCAAACACCTTGCCGCTTTCTGCAGCAATTTCATTTAGCTCCCGAACGTCCTTAGTATAGCCGCCCCCCGGTTTCTCTACCAATA
Source organism: Paenibacillus sp. MBLB1832 (assembly GCF_032271945.1). NCBI lineage: Bacteria > Bacillati > Bacillota > Bacilli > Caryophanales > Paenibacillaceae > Paenibacillus > Paenibacillus roseipurpureus. The sequence goes on from NZ_CP130319.1 coordinate 4,572,907, forward strand.
CTTTCAAGCCTTTCTCCAGAGCCATACTTACCTGTACAGGGTGAAGATAATGAGGGGTAGCCACAATAATCGCATCAACTTTACCAGAGTCCATCGTCGCTTCAGCGTCCAAAAAATAAGCAGCCTTATCTTGCCATTGCCCGCGCCAGTAGAAGAATAATCCCTGTATATAGCCATGTTGAATCTTTCGATATAAGTTATTGCATGAATTAGATTTATCAAAATAGTGCAAATTTCTGTCATATCCATGCATTGTCGATATCACGGAATTCCCTGATACTGAATCTGTCAAACCACTTTTAAAAATAAGAAAAGAGGTATCCTAATGAAAGTAACAATCTGGAACGAGTATATGCATGAAAAATCCAATCCGACGGTCGCAGAAGTGTATCCGCATGGAATTCACAATGCCATAAAGGAAGGATTGTTAGAGTACGGTATCGAAGCCAATACCGCCACGCTGGACGAGCCGGAGCATGGCTTGACACAGGAGGTACTCGACAACACTGACGTATTGCTATGGTGGGGCCACACAGGCCATGGTCTGGTCCAGGATGAGATATTGGAGAGAGTATATCAACGTGTTCTGCAAGGGATGGGGCTCATTGCCTTGCATTCCGCTCACTACTCCAGGATATTCACGAAGCTTATGGGCACCTCCTGTAGTCTACTATGGCGAGTTGCAAACGAGAAGGAACGGGTATGGGTTGTGAATCCGGGCCACCCTATCGCACAAGGACTTCCGCGTTATTTCGAATTGGAGAAAGAGGAGATGTACGGTGAATTCTTCGATATCCCCGAGCCGGATGAATTAGTCTTCCTCAGCTGGTTCCAAGGCGGCGAGGTATTCCGCAGCGGCTGTACCTTTCGGCGTGGACATGGCAAGATCTTCTACTTCCGCCCAGGGCACGAAACGTTTCCTACCTATTACAACTCGTACGTACGTAGAGTGATTGCTAATGCAGTGCGATGGGTTGCTCCCGAGCCAGGTCTTGTGCCGCTTGAAACTATTCGTCCGCCGTTTCCGGCCCAAGAACCGGTTCCAGGAAGAAACAACTAACTTTAATCTAAGGAGATAACGTGGAATATGAAAAAGCTTCGTTTAGGGGTTGTAGGTACAAGTGGAATGTTCGGAGGAGCACATTGGCCTGCGCTTAAGCAAATGAATGATGTTGAAATGGTTGCTTTCTGTGATATTGTAGTTGAGAAAGCTCGTTTTTTTGCAGATCAGGTGGGAGCAACTTGCTACGATAATTTCGAAGCCATGCTGGAGCAAGCAGACATGGACGCAGTATCGATCTGTACATCGAATGTTTTCCATTCAAAGTATGCGATTGCAGCACTTGAAGCCGGCAAGCATGTTATTTGTGAGAAACCGGATGCGGTCAGCTCGGTGGAAGCCGAGAAGATGAGAGCAGCAGCGGAACGCAACGGTTTAACCCTGATGGTCATTCGAAACAACCGTTACCGCTATCAGGCTCAGTGGTTGAAAGAGGCGGCGAAGGATGGGTATTTCGGAGAACTCTATACAGGCCGTTGCGGTTGGATTCGCCGCAGAGGCATTCCCGGGGCAGGCGGTTGGTATACTACAAAGGAGCTATCCGGTGGCGGCCCTCTGATCGACTTGGGTGTGCATATGATTGATTTGGCTATATGGATCATGGGCAATCCGAAACCGGTCGCGGTAAGCGGCGCAACCTATTGTAAATTTGCTTCTGACCTTTCTTGCAACCTATTCGGCGAGATGCAAAAGGATGGGATCTTCGATGTAGAGGACCTGGCCAGCGGCTATATTCGTTTTGATAATGGTGCTACTCTGCAGATCGAGTTCAGCTGGGCCTCTAATATCGAGCAGGAACGCAATTTCGTGGAGCTACGCGGCACGAAGGCAGGCTTTACATTGGACCGCGAGCTGAATGTCTTCAATCAGCAATATGGTGCACTGTGTAATGTTCAGCCTCAATTTCCAGCCGGCAAGCCTGGTTATGGCCACGAAGCAAACCTGAAGCACTTCGTTGATGTAGTGCTCCGAGGCACAGAGCCAGACTTTACACCAACCCAAGGCTTGCACATGATTCAGATCCTGGAAGCGGTCTATAAATCTGCACAGGTTGGCCGGGAAATCCTCTTATAATACTTGGTGGGAGGTGAAGTATGGGGATGCAGCAGCTTTCAACTTTTCGATTTGGCGGAGACTTCTTCATGAACGCCCAAGAAGTACACGGTCCCCGTATTCTCAAGGATTACGAGCTTATTTATTTCATGAATCCTGAACGTACGACCTATCTTATGGGAGACAAAACCTGGACGATGCAAGTGCCATTTGTGGCGATTCATCCCCCTGGAGTAACTCAAGGCTATTCCATTGATGGTGGCAGTCCTGTCCGCCATCAGTTTGTCCACTTCATGCCAGGGCCGATTCTTGAGGAATTCTTGAATCGATATCCGGACAAGCGGCTATTTACCTTGGAGCACAGCAAACTCTTCGTAGACATGTATTCCGAGCTGCTGAACATCTGTGCAGCAAAGCCCTTCCAATGGCAGGAACGTTTCAGCGCTCTGCTCTTCTCCATGATCACCCATCTGCTCTCAGGTGAAGCGGAGTCTGAAACGGCTAAGCTGCCGACGAATATTATGCAAGCAGTTCAATATATGCACCGCTGTGCAGCCCAGGATATCAACATGAAACAGATTGCCGAAAGCACCGGATGGTCCCAAGAGCATTTCTCGCGGGTATTCCGTTCCTATGTCGGAAGCAGTCCAATTACATATCTTATGCGGCTCCGAGTTGAACTTGCATGCCGAAGTTTAACACATACCAAGGACAGCATTCGTCAAATTGCAGAACACTCAGGCTTTAAGAGCGAATACTATTTCTCCCGGGTCTTCCGACAATTTAAGAGCGTAACACCGTCCGATTACCGCAAGCGCTCCGGTAAATATATCGATAGCAGCGAACAGGAACAGGAGTCAATCTGGAGAAGGCAGCATCCCATCAACACCTATTTCAAGCAGGAATAAACATGCCAGTGAATAAAGCCCCCATTCTTTCTCTTGAAAAACAATAATCGCCCTAAACCAGCCTTCTTGGCCAGGTCTAGGGCGATCTTCTTTATGTTCTGCGCCGGAATATTCGTACAATGATGACGGGCGTACAAGGAATAGCCAATCCGCTTCCATGATGGATGCAGATTGGCATATTACAATTGTATGGGGCAGGGGTTTCTGCCCTCATCTCATCTTATTCTTTTACACCGCCCAAGGTCATACCTGATACAAAATAGCGCTGTAAGAATGGGTAAAGAATGATGACAGGTAGCGCAACAATGATCGTCATCGCAGTTCGGACCGATTCCGGCGTGATGGATTCACCATGCTGAGCAGCAGCAGCGGCTGCATCTGCTGCAGCGGCTGCAGCATTATTGGAACTCACTTCGATATTTGTTGACGCCAAGATTTCCATTAATTTGTATTGCAAGGTCATCATGCTCTTCTTGCCATTGCCATAAATAAACGTATCGAACCATGAATTCCAATTCTGAATAACAACGAACAGAACGATTACCGCAATAACCGGAACGATCAGCGGTACAATAATTCGGAAAATTATTTTGAATTCACTAGCGCCGTCGATACGAGCGGATTCAACAAAGCTCTCAGGTAGTCCTTCAATATAAGTTCGAACGATCATGATATTAAACACCGACACTAGTGAAGGCACCACATACACCCAGAAACTGCCGATCAAATGCAATTCCTTGATTAGCAAGTAGGATGGCACAAGACCCGCGCTAATATACATCGTGAAGACTAGTAGCAGGTTCATGAATCTTCGAAGTACGAACTCCTTACGGCTGAGCAAATACCCTGTAATAACCGTTACAATTACATTTAAAGTCGTCGACAATAAAGTTCGCTTGACAGATACTAACGTTGCAGAATAAATAGTAGTATCAGATAGAATCATTTTATAAGAGTGGGTTGTGAATTCCCTCGGCCAGATGGTTATGCCACCGCGCATACTGTCCAAACCATCGTTCAAGGATAAAGCCAATACATTCAAAAAGGGATAGAGTGTTGTGACCAATACAAGGCTTAGAATAAAATAGATAATCGTATCTACAACCCAGTCCTCTTTTGTTCGAATTATTGCATGATGTTTCATATTGATTATCCTCTCATTAGAATAGTCGACTCTGGCCGAGCCGCTTGGCAATCCTGTTCGCAATCAAAATCAATACGATGCTGACAACACTCTTGAACATACCAGCAGCAATAGAATAGGAGTAGCGGCCCATGCTAATACCGTATTTAAGCACATACAAGTCCAGCACTTCCGACACATTCCTGACCAAGGCGTTACCCAAGAGCAGCTGCTGCTCGAAACCCGTATTCAATAGTCCCCCGATATGCATAATCAGCAGTATGACAATGGTCGGCATAATTCCCGGTATGGTAATATAACGGATCTTGGCAATCCGTCCCCCACCATCAATACTGGCGGCTTCATATAAGCTAGGGTCAATTGCACTCATCGTAGCCAGATAGATAATGGCACCAAAACCCACATTTTTCCACACATCACTTGCAGCGATAATTCCCCAGAAGTATTGTTCATGGGCCAGCCACAGAATTGGCTTGTCTATAAGGTGAAGTTTCATCAAAATTGTATTAAAGACGCCGTTGTCAATTGAGAGCAACGTGATGACAATGTTGGCTGCTACAACCCACGAAACGAAGTGGGGCAGATAGGAGATGGTCTGCACCAGCTTCTTAAATACGACATTCCTCGTTTCATTAATAATGACGGCCAGCATGATTGCCGACATCGTTCCGGCTGCCAGATTCAGCAGACTCATGGCAAGCGTATTGCGGATTACCCGCAGGAAATCCTCATTCGAGAACAACTCTCTGAAGTTGGAGAAGCCTATCCACTCGCTCTTCATAAGCTCATCACCAGGAGAGTAGTCCTGGAAGGCCATGATCCATCCCCACAAAGGAAAATATCGAAACAATAATTCATAGAGAATAATAGGAATTGCGATCAGGATCAGCGCTCGCTGCTGCCTTATTTTCTTCATAAAGATCTTCCACTTTGAATTCGTTTTCACAACATGTGTTCCCAACACTGTTGCTTGTTCCATTGTAAAATCCCCTTTCAGGTAAATTGCGCACTTGTCAACAAGTAATCGCTTTCTTTATTAGTATTATTATAGCCGATGGAATTCACCCGTCCTACCAGTGAAGATTAATGAGCTTACCCGATAAACAAAAGAGTTTGGTACCGTTTTCTGTACATCAAAACCGCAAAAAGGCTCGACCACTAAGATTCTACTATCCCGTGGCGAGCCTGCTTTATAAATTTACGAACAACCCGTTACAATTCAGATCTTACCCTGTTAAATTAAAGGACTTAGTGCAAACTAGATTCGTCCTTTAAAAACAATTTTCGGTAGTCCGATGGCTTCATCTGCTCCTGCTCTTCAAATTTGATGGCGAAGTAATCCTTGTCCTTATACCCAACATCCATTGCGATCGCATAGATCTTCATATTCGTAGTGCGCAGCAGCCGCTTTGCCTCATCAATCCTAAGCTTTAGCAAATAATCTGTAAAATAGGTGCCCAGATACTTCTTAAGCTGTTGACCGAGATATACGTGATTGACAAAAAAAAGATCAGCAAGACTTTTTAACGTAATAGGTTTTTTGTAGTTCTGGTCAATATAGCACTTTATCTTAAACAAACTATCTTTCTCATTCATAGAGAGCACCGATTTATCAAGCGCTTCGCCTTCGTCTGTCACCTCAGATAATTCCGTCTTCAACTTGACCAACACCTCTAATAGCTCATCAAGGTCGATCGGCTTGAGAAGATAATCCCTGACACCCAGCTTGAATGCTTGCTTGACATACGTGAAATCATCGTATCCGCTTACAATAATAAACCTAGCGCTGGGTTGCGGTCGGCCCATATATCCCCTAATCATCTCGATCCCGTCGAGCTCAGGCATCCGGATGTCCGATATGACCAGATCAATAGATTCATGCTCTAGCTTCTCCAACGCAGCCTGTCCGTCGCTGCATTCCCCGCATATCTTAAAGCCATATTTCTCCCATTCAATAGCCTGTCTCATCCATCGAAGAATAGAAGGCTCGTCATCTACCAGCAATACTTTATGTTGTTTCATTGTCATATTTATCCCCTTGCTGCCTGATTGATAGTAACGGTATCCGAATGAAGATTGAGGTTCCATGACCTAGTTGGCTAATCACCCGAAAGTCTAGGTCATCACCATAGTACATACCAAGCCTTTTATATACATTGTGCAGCCCTACACTCTTATGGTTCTCGTAATTTCCTTCAAGTCGCTTCTTTAATTCATCTAGTTTCTCATTTGACATTCCTGGTCCATCATCAGAAATCTCAATGGATAGAGTATCCTCTATGTCTAATATCTGAAGTTTGATCGTTCCCATTGTCCGTTTCTTCTCAATACCGTGAACACAAGCATTCTCAATTAAAGGCTGTAGGCACATCTTCGGAATAAGCAACAAGCCTACCCCATGTTCCATTTCAATCTCGTACTGCAGCTTGTCCTCGAATCGATACTTCTGAATATTCAGATACTCCCTAATGAACTCCAATTCTTCCCCTAACGGGATGAGATCGGAGCCCCACACGGTCAATCTTCTGAACAGCTTCGACAGGCTGCGAATAATGCTTACAGTCTCATATTCCTGCTTCAGCATGCTTTTTGCCATCATAACATTCAATGTATTGTATAAGAAGTGGGGGTTAATCTGCGAGTATAGAGCGTTTCGCTCCGCATTCAGCTTCTCCACAAGAAACCGATTCTTCTGCAGTTCTGCTTCATATACCTCTGAAATCAGATTCTCCATACGCGCAACCATCATATTAAATTGGATAATAACCATGCCGATCTCATCATTGCCAGGGGAATGAGATATTACATCAAATCGATTCATCTTAATATTGCGCATCTGCTGACTTAAGATACGCATTCGATAAATCATGGAACGGGTAATCAAATAAATGATAAACGAAGTAACCATAAGGCTGCCCATCATCAGAAAAATAAAACGAGTTTTCAAGTGCTGAAGCTCGGGTGTCAGGAGGGAGCTAGAGCCACGTATCATAATCGACCAGCCTCCCAGCAGTCCCGATTGTGCAAAGCTGTCCTTCAAGGAAATTCCCTCTTGCTCCTGAATGCCCTTGTTTATGGTAAAAATGGGTTTGCCGTGCTGGTCATAGAGCTCCGCTTGAAGAATCCCTGCATTCTGAGCTTCTTCCAATGCCAATTGTGCAAACACATTCTCATCCAGGCTGATTCTCAACACATCAATATTATTCAATAAAGCATAATTCATATAACGTACGATACTCACCTTGTCTCTACCCGTTTCGGGAATGGTAGTAACAATCATGTTCTTGCCGCTGGCAACGAGTTCCTTATACCAACTCTCATTCTTATTCGCTTCGGTCAAGGGTTGTATGGAGCCGCCGAAGAACAGTAAATGGTTGGTTGTATAGAGGGTGATGTTGTCCACTTTTGGGTTTGAAACGAGATGCTGCTGGATGGCCTGATCCCATTTCCTACGGTACTCATATCGACTAGCCACCGATTCCTCCGTGTTTTCAAATAATGTGTAATAAGACTCATTCAGAAGGAGTCGATCCGATAACGACTTGGCGATCTCGATCTCTTTGCTGATCCCGTACTTGATTCGAAGCAAGGATTCATTAAGCTCAGAGACCCGCTTCTGCTTCAGCTCCCTATTCATTGAGCTGTAAAAAAGACTTACGAAAGTAATGATGGGTACAAATATGCAGAGGACGTAGATCATGAACAGCTTCTTGTTCAGAGATATGTTGTCCAACCATAAAAAAGCTCTTTTCATGCGATCACCCACTGTCGAAACAATTTGATAGCGTTTACATTTGAGTCATTCCGAAAACACATTAACTGAACTCCGTTCACTACCTACTGCTATAGTTTACATGAGTAGAATCTTAGAAACAACCCGATAGATTTCGTAGAGTGGCATGATAAAGTAAAGAGGTGTGTTCGCTTACAAATTTTCGTGTTTACAATCTATGTAGGACCTAGCCGACAATTAGGCTAGGTCCTGTAAAAGTCACTTTATTAACCAAAATAAACGGCTGCGCCGTCCTTCTTGGACGGTAGCGTTTATGGAGAAAGATAAGCAATTGTATAAAGTGAAACTTATACTTTATTATCTTTTCAAAAAAACTTCCTTACCCGTTCTTGCTGATTCATAGATAGCCAGAATAATACGAACAGCTTCGCGGCCCTCCTCAATGCCTATGATCGGGGACCTATTCGTCAACACAGCTGTAATCATGTCCTGAACTTGTGCGGCATGACCCTCTAGGGAGATCGACATTGGATTCGAACTGCCACCACCTACATCGGAAGCTCCTTCGGCTTGTTTCAGCTCCACTTCAGGTTCTCCCTCCAGCTTCAGTAGCTCTATCACCCCATCTTTCGCGTAATAGCTGCCCTTCAAGCCATGGATCTGTGCCGAAACCTCCAGCCCTGGGTATGCACATGTCGTTCCGATTAGGGTTGCGATAGCTCCGTTCTCGAAAGTTACAACAGCAACGGCGGTGTCCTCCGTTTCTATCACATGTCCGTAGGTGCCTGCCTTGGCGAAGACACTTTTGATCGGACCTAGCAGCCATCGCATGAGGTCGACGGTATGGATCGATTGGTTCATTAAAGCGCCCCCTCCGTCCAAAGCCCAGGTCCCTCTCCAACCTCCATTCCACCCATAGTACTCCTGCGTCCGATACCACTTCACATGAAAATTCGCTGTTACTAGCTTACCGAGCCGTTCCTCCATAAGAAGATTCTTGATCCGTTGATTTCCTTCACGAAAGCGAGTTTGGAATATACATCCTGCTTTAACCCCATATGCTTTGGCTGAATCAATCATGGCATCAATTTTATCAAGCGTGATCTCAACCGGCTTCTCGACCAGAATATGCTTGCCCGCTTTCATACAAGCTTCGGCCACCTCCAGGTGTAAGCCGCTTGGCGTACAAACACTGACGATATCGATGGGCGCTTTCTCAAGCATTTCCTCTAGGGAAGCGAATCGAAGCTCCCTCGGTATTCCATAGGTGTCTCCGACATCGTGCAAGCGCTTTTCATCCTTGTCACAAATAACCACCGCATGGCATCCCTCAGCCTTCAGAGCCGCCTTCACATGAGCGGTTCCCACGCCCAGTCCTACTATTCCATACCCAACACTACGCATCATCCTATACTCCTTTTTCCGCATATGTATGATTAGTCATGACCTTAGCATCTCTTTGTGCCAGCATACTCAGCTCCGCTACCCTGAAGTCGTGCTTCTGGACGCTCGCCGTTTCCGTCCTGTTCAGGCAATCTTGAATCAGATCTCGAAAGAATGAGGTACCCGGCTGATCATTAAGGTCAAAATGCCGCTGTTCGGTCTGATTCACAAGATACAGCTGGTTGCCTGCTTTGCCTCGTGCCACATCAATATATTTACGCAGTTCTATATATCCTTCCGTTCCCAGAATAAAAATACGACCGTCACCAAAAGTCCCTAGCGCACGGGGAGTGAACCAATCTACACGATAGTATAGCAAGGCCCCGTTATCCCCTACGAAGGATGCATCACCATAATCGTCCAATTCCGGGTATTGAGGATGATTAAAATTGACCACCTTGCTCTCCAGCAGTCTAGCATCTTGACTTCCGCTAAGGTATAAGAACTGATCAATCTGATGACAGCCGATATCGATATGAATGGCACCGTTATTCACCTTGCGATGGTACCAATCTGGTCTATCGTTTCCCATCGCGTGCGGTCCGAAACCAGTCATGTGTATAACTCTACCGATTTCTCCTGCTTCGATAAGCCGCTTGGCATGGGCAACCGCTTTGGAAATAATACGCTCATTATAAAACACAGCGTATTTCATTCCTGTTTGCGCCGTTAAACTCCTTGCCTGCTCCAGCTCCCCTAATGTAGAGAAAGGGGCTTTATCTACGAAATAATCCTTACCAGCTTGAATAACCCTCTTACCAAGCGCAAATCGTCTGGACGGCATATCTGCACTGGCAACGAGCTTAATCTCTTGGTCCTCCAATACCTCCGATTCCTCACGCGCGACCCGAGCTTGGGGGAATTGAGCTGCGTAGAATGCTAGTGTGGTTGGGTCATCATCATAAATCCATTTCAATGAAGCACCCGCTTCGATGAGGTTTCGCATCATGCTCCCCACATGGCTGTGCTTCAATCCAACTGCGGCAAAGGTAATACTGGCCAATGTTGTTCATCCTTTCCCATCAATAAAAATATATGCTCAAGACTCTGCAGTGAAGAGACAATATTAAGGCAATTTAGAGGCCAATAGATCATGCTGTATCGTATTGTTTTTGAACATGATCAATTGGTCAAAGCGGGCTTGAATCTCCGGCATACTCGAATAGGTCCATGGGACATCTCGGTTGCTTACATTGTCTTCCACAACGAATTGCTCCAGACACTTTTTGTACCAGTCCGTACTGATCAAATCATTATCATTGGAATCGATTCTGAGGAGGTACTCTTGCGTATCGATAAACCGATTCCCCGATATCACAACATCCCGATGCTTGAATCCGTCGACCGTTCTCTCTCCTACATTCCCGATCCGAATTCCCATCCCGTACCCTTTGAAAATATTATTGGTGACCCTAACATGCTCATAATTCCCGACCAACATGAAGAACATCCCCCATGGGGCGTGAAGTCCTTGTACCCTCTCATTCCGAACCCCATGAATACTTTCTGGAATGACGAAGACGTTATCATGAATGTAGAAATTCCGGCACACTTCCTGGTGCGAATGCCAGAAGCCTACACCGCCGCAGAAGTTCTCGAAGTAGCAGTTGTACACTTCCGTGCCTGACGCTCCAGTTTCGACAGCAGTCTGCGGGATGCCCCCCAACCGCTCACTTACGACTCGGCAATCGTGGACCTTCAGGTTGCAATCGTGCGTGTGCTTCGCCTGGAAAGCATCTTCCAATGTACCGAGGGACAAGGTTGTGTTGCAGTCGATATTATAGATCTCGCAGCCGGGGCCGATGTTCCATAGTTCCACCGAGAAATTGGCGCCCCAATAATCTTCATATTCCTTCACTCGGATGAAACTGTCGTGAATCTTTACATTCTTGAGATAACCGTCCTGCCAGAATTTGATCCCATACCCGTTCTCATCTTCTGGACTTCCCAAATCCTCAATGGTGATGTGATGAATGTCTGCTCCGTCCAGACCGGCAATCATCAAATTGCCGGCTAGTCCGCACTTGGTCCCGTCCACATATCGATCCCCAATGCCGGAAGAATTGATATAGCGGCAGTTATGAATGTTCGAGCCAGTAATATATCGCTTGGGCTCGCCGCCTCTTTTCTGCAGCCGCCTGTAATTGTCTGTGAACAAGGAACCGGTCATCCGACAGCGGACAAAATCGACGTCATGAAGCGTCACATGGTTGACTCCGGAAACGATGATGCCACCCTGAAGCTGCTTGTTCATCCCGTCGATCGTGAATCCGCTTATTCTCTGGTTACCGTCTTCATTAGAGGACGAAATTAACCGGATCAGGAAGGCGTGAGGAAAGTCCGCCTGGAGCACCGTCTTGTCAGGTCCTGCCCCTACCAGATTCACGCCTACTCCCAGATTGATCGACATGAACTCCCGATATACGCCTTCCTCTATGCGGATCGTATGGCCAGCCGCCACTTGTGTCGCGGCATAAGCCACCGAGTTCCAAGGCTTGACCGCTGTACCGTTGCCCTGTAGATCATCTCCTAACGGAGATACATGGTATATCATCCCATATCCTCTCCAATCCCACAGTCAATCGTTTAAAATGAATTCTGCAAGTCAGACGATACTACTTCTTTTACCTTTTTGCGGAAAGTAGACTGTTCAATTTTCTCTTGCAGCTTCTCATAGTACAAATCTTCATCCAGAGGCAGCTCGACCCAATCATTCGTCCAGGAGGAGAGATGAATGGCGTTGGAGATCGACAGCCCCCTAATCCCTTCCACACCTGGGGCGATTAGCGGCGTCCCCTTCAGAATCGCTTCCACCCAGTTGGCGGTAATGCCCCGATGAGCGATTTTGCTCTTATCCCCTTCCGGAATGGGAACTTCACACTTCCAGCTCTCCGGTTGGCCGAAGCCCCCCTTGAACGTTGCATTAAATTCCCTCTCCGAGACTCGAGTTCGCCAGAATGTTAATTTGTTATCCTCAATGACGATTTTGCCGCGATCTCCGGAAATCTCGAAGCGATTCGTTCCCGGTGTCTCTCCGGTAGATGTAATGAATGTTCCCGTCGCCCCGTTCTCGTACTCCACGAATGCCGTTACATCGTCTTCCACTTCGATATCGTGAAATTTACCGTAGTAGCAGAAGCCACGAACGCGTTTGGGCATGCCGCAGATCCATTGCCACAGATCAAGTTGATGGGGATCCTGATTAATCAGCACTCCCCCGCCTTCCCCGGCCCAGGTTGCCCTCCAACCGCCGGAATCGTAGTACGACTGGGAACGATACCAGTTGGTAATGATCCAATTCGTGCGCTTCAGTTCGCCGAGCTCTCCGGAATCGATCAAGTCCTTCAGCTTTTGATACAGGGGAAGCGCACGTTGGTTGTACATGATTCCGTACACCTTTCCGCATTGCTCCGCCAACTCGTTTAGCTCTCTCACATTCTTGGTGAAGACCCCTGCCGGTTTCTCGACCATAAGGTGCAGGCCCTTCTCAAGCACTGTCTTCCCCAGCACGGGGTGCAGATAATGATGCGTGGCCACAATAACCGCGTCCACCTTACCGGAATCCATCATGGCTTCAGCATCGGTGAAATAGGCGACCTTGTCCTGCCATTGATCGCGCCAGTAGGCAATACGTGATTCATCAAGGTCGCAAATCGCCGTCAGCTCGGCCCCGGGAATCTCACCGTCTGCGATATATTTGGCATGCATAGCTCCCATACCAAGCCCAATTACTCCAATGCGTACCTTCTCCATGGTCTATACCTCCTGTTTCGCCTCTTCTTCGATGCGTCGAATGAGTTTGATAAGCGATGTAGCCGCCATCGCGAACGTACGTGCTCCGCCCTCCGGCATGTGAATAATCGGAGAATTCGGTTCGAGCTTCGCAAATTGTTCGATCGTGAACTTGGATAGATGGGGCTCCAGGGACAAGAACATCGGCTTGCCTTCCGAATGGATCTCATTCAAGATTTCATACAGGTGCCCAATACCATAACCGGCCGGAACCGTGATGCGCGGCTCTAGCGTAGCATCCTTGATATGCATGTAGGCAAGATGCTTCTTGATTTGGTAGAAGGCGTCAGGGTAACAATTTACCCCGCAATGGATATAGTTAGCGGGATCGAAGATCGCTTTAAAATGCGGGCTGTTGATGGAGTCTAGCAGATCCAGACAGCGCTCAGGCGTATCTCCGTAAATTTTCGCTTCATTCTCATGCAAGAGTGTAACCCCGGTTCCTTCCGCCTCCTTGACGAGTGTACTCATTCGCCGCAGCACCTCGTCCCGATAGATGGCAGGATTCTCTCCTTCCGGAATGAAGAAGCTAAACAAGCGGATATAAGGCGCCTCCAGGATTTCGGCGATCTCGAGCGTATAACGGAATAATTCCAGATGGGGCTCGAAGTCATCCGTTATTTTGATTTTGCCGATGGGGGATCCGACTGAGGATAGCTTGAAGCCTCGGTCTGCAAGTTGTCGCTTGATACCCAGAACTTCTTCCCTTGTATTCTGAACGAGGCCCTTCCCATTGACCCCTCTCATCTCGATATGTTTAATTCCATACTGCTCCAGAACGTCCATCTGGAACTCCAGGTCTCCACCGATTTCATCGGAGAAAGCGCTTAATTGAAACTGTCCCATGTGACAAATCCTCCTCTATCTATTCTCAGTCTTCTTTTATTATTCTCCAATGTGATGGTACGGGCAACCAGACAATATAAAGAACAAATCTATACATATCCCTGTTGATTTCTTATTTTATAGATCTATCCAAATGGGGCTGGACCAGGCACGATGTCCGTCTACCTGATGCAGTCTAACGTAATAATAAACGCTTCCTTACGAAGGCAACTCCAGTTCAACCTCTTGGTCGACCTCCCAAGCATGAGGTTCCCATGTAAAGACTGTCTTACCGTTCGAAATGAGCTCCACTCTGTCAATGGGAGCCGTTCCATACAACTGAAGCTTAGCTAACGCCCTTTCTCCAGGAGCCAGCTTCAACTCACTGCCCATCAAGGACCCATTGATTGTAAAATGACACAAGATCGGCACACCCGATGTGGCATACGTATGGCGATTATTCATCGCATCCCATATGCTCGCCCGAGTCAGCTCGGGGCTTATGAAGCCGGTCATACCGACATACCCGGCCACTGTGTTACTGCGGGTTGGAAAGCCCAGGTGGTTGTCTGTGCCACCGACGAAACCAACACGATGCCCCATGGCAAGCGCCGTACGAACGGAACCGTCAAGCTTGTTGGGGTCGGGATTAATGTCCCATAAAGCATCTGGCTCGTTACTCTCGCTGCACCCTCTCTCCTGCAGCATCTCAACCAGACGCAGCCGTTTCCCTGCCCGATTCCAGTCAAAGGATGGATGTTTCGGAGACATAGTCACGTGCACAGCTGTAATGATGTCCTCAGGATCGTCGAATTCCGCGACGTGATCCCAATCGCGGCTGATGTCGGACCAGGCAATCTCTGTCTCCGTACTTTTGGCATATACGTTGATGTGACCATCCGGCAGGTTTACCTCCCAAGAGGTCAACGGGATAAACTTGCCAGGCTCGTGGAAAAACTCCCCGGCTTGCAGCATGTGGGCCCAAGACTGGTGCAGCGGATGGACGTGCTCGGTTGCCGTAATGACATCCAACTGTAAATAATCTCGAGCATTCGTATAAGCCTCATAGAGCGGCCTGTCTCCGTCAAACTAAATCCCTGTATGAAAGTGAATTTCGCCGAAGGAATGACGCATGCCGTTAATCGGACCTGGCAAGATCGCGTGGGAAACCATCTCCGAACCTGTCACCTCATCGATGACCTTGATTCTGCCTGACTGCTTGCCCTTGTAACATACACCGTGCAGCAGGAGGAGCCCCTTCCGTGACAGGGTCCATTCCAGTCGTTCCTGAAGATTGTCGAAGTCCCCCATCGTCTCGATCCGAACGCTTCCCGCTTCCATCGGCACGGGGTTATCGTATTGATCCTTCATGAAGATGCTCACGGACAGCCTTCCATGCTGATCAGGCATCGGCTTCGTACGAATTTCTACCTGCACCGGTCTGCCTTGTACCTGCATAGAATCCGGGTTGGAACGTACGATTAACGACGACCTCACCTTCTCCATCAAGCTCCATTTGCTGTAAATTCATGCACCAATGATCCATTTTTTTCAAAAGCAGACGGAAGTCCCCCATGACAAGCCGGATACGTGTCGCAGCCGGAAGCCCTTTGGAGCATTCCAGCGTGATACGGTGTGCATAGTCTGCTCTGTCCTCTACGGACTGTACCGCAGGTCCTTCATGGAGGACCCGAATGCCTTCACCGAATCGAATGTTCTGTGTCATCGTGGCTCTCCTCACCTCGCTTCTAAAAAATAGAATTTCTAATACTAAGCTCCAGCGGGGAATAGTCTGCCTTGTTCTTCCGTTGAAGCCTCATACGCTCCTCAAGCGGCGATACCCGATTGCACATGAATCGCGGGACACCTGAATGATTTTGTGAAGGAGCATGGAACAGGAATGGATGACACAGAAACACATCGCCAGCTTGACCTGTTGTTTCAACAACCTTCAAATGAAAACCGTTCTCATCGATATAGGAGGTATTCATGAACCTCTCCACTCGCTCCAGTGCAACTTTTTCCGTTGCTTCGAAGGGCCTGCACAGCTCGACCCAATACTTGTGTTTGCCGCGAAATTCACGAATAGCAGGCCCTAACTCAATCCCCTCAGGATATTGCTGCAAGTAACTAGCTACCGGCTTGTGAGAGCCCTCCACAACCAACGTTCCTCCACCCCGAGGACCGATATCCGAGAATAAGCACAGGCACAGCAAGCCTTGATTCGGAGCGTCCACATAGTGGCGGAAATTCTGGCCATCCCAATGCCAACCTTCATGAGGCACGGTCCAAGGCTGATCAGCGCCAAGCGAGAAATTGACCGGCCACCAGCCCCACTTCGTAGAGGAGCCATCGTCTCCATATACCTGCCAGTCCTTCAGTCGACCCACTCCAATCAAATCTTTAACAGCATCCGCCAACCGACGCGTGCTGCATCGATGGAACTCTTCGGAACTATAATGCTCCTGAATGCTGATAAGCGGTTCCGTCCATGTAGAGCGATCCTGACGATCAATACCTTCCCGCTCCAGTCTTTCCCATAGTCGATCTTGCGCAGTTAGAGCGAACTTTCTTGGGTAAGCTTCCTCCACCTTCACATAACCCATTTCAATGAATTGCTCGATTTGACTTGAGCTTAAGACCTTCGACATCATGCTCCATCGCCTCCTAAGTTCATCTCTTCACTTCAAAGGTAAAACTGCTTGAAGTACATCGATTCGGATCGATAGAGAATAACGCCGCTCCGACCAGTATTGTTGGCGGTAGTTCAATCTCCACAGCGCCGATCTTCTGACTTCCCCGCTCATCCTCCAGGTAGGCTGTCGCCGTACCGTTTCGATAAGTTAGCACGAGGTATACGGGGAACGCCTTCAACTGCTCCGTAACTTCACTAATAACCGAACCGTTCTGACTGCCTCCCTGCTTCCATTCGGACAGCGCACCGGCAATCGGCCTTACAGCGGCGCCATCTTCCAGTCGAGCAGCAAGCATGATTCTCCCTTCCGGGGTAACCCTGAGATTGACGCATCGGCTGTCCACTCCATGATGGGCTCGCAGCAAAATACCACACTGACTATCGGAATGAATTTCTTCTATATGTTGGATCTTCATACTGACCTCAACGTCTGCTGAATCAGCGATTTCCTTATGAAGGAAGGTAAAGTCGTCCTTATCAAACCAGATGTTGCACCCGTTCGAATACAGGGTCCACTGCCCATCGGCAAAGTGGATGGCCCCTTGAGCATCCCCATAGTTCGATAACATCCATCCTTCAGGCAAATTCGTCTGCGGAACAGCCCGAATTACAGAGCTGTCGGTAAATCCATCCGCAATCACCGTGATTTTCTGCTCCGAAGGGGACCTGAATGTGATGGATTGTCCATCTACCAGGGCGTCCTCAACCTTTACCTGGAACTCACTCAGGTGAAGATGGCTGCCGCTGTACATGACGCCTTCGGCCTTCACCGGAACGACTTCTCCAATCGAGGCCAGCTTCGGCAACTTGAGCTCCACGCCCTTCAGAACATCACTTTCGATAAGAACCGTAAATTCCTGCACGAGGGTCTGGTCCTCAAAGACGGCGATAGCGCTAACGATATCCTCCCCCTGACGAATGACTTTGTACATATTCTCGGATACTAGATTATGCTTGCTTCGGAACGATACGTGAAGCGGCTTGATGGATTGACCCAAGTGAGTCCGGCCAATTACATTCAGTTGTAGACTCTCGCCGACAGCCATTGTGGCAGGGAGATTTATCATGCACACCTCCTTGAGCCTATCATCCACCAAGACATCATGATATGTGGTAAGTCCTTCATAGGTAATTCGGATACGGCACGCTCCTGTGCGTACTCCAGTCACAAGTCCGGACTGGTTCACAAGAACTTCTGGACCCTCTGCCAACAATTTCGCTTCGGTCAATTCTATTAACATCCCATTGTCGGTTCTGCCAAAGCAGACCAGCTTACCTTGTTCACCTGATTTCAAGTTCAGATAGGATCTCTCATTCCCGGACCAAGGAAATAGAGCGACCACCCTACCCGGCTCTTCCATCCGGTAAGATTCCATCACACCAATGTCCTTCATGTTAATTTCATCTTGACCTAAGAGGAACGCATCGGAATCATAGCGCAGCCGGTAGTCGTCGTTCGTCGCATCGATGAATCGCGGGTCCGCGATCCGGGATTTCCAATCATATCCTGCCCGCTTCCACTTTTCGAGTGAAAGTTCCCCCTTCTTGCCCTCATAACCGATCACATGGTATCCTTCACCAGTTGCGTTAAAATACAAATTGTTGTCACATCTCTCCAGTCGATTGTATTGCCAGTCCGCCGACGTAAGGATACCGCCTGTGTTGTTCGCAAATACATTCTCCTCGATCGTAATGTCAAAGTTTTCCTTAGGCCCCATAGAGAAGGTAGAAATGACTCCACCATCTTCTACGATATGACAATCGACCACTCGGTTATTTCGAATGACATTCTCGGTTCCCTTCGCTACAATCGCACAGGATAACTTACCTTCCCCATTATGGTTCAGCCTGTACACCAAATTTTTCTCGACGCGATATTTATGGCAATTGTCATCTAGGTAAATCCCGTTTGCGAAGGAGAACGGAACATCTTGATCATGTACCATATTATTATAGAAAACGTCATTTGGCCCTGAACAAAAGGCCTGGATCGCGCCAGTATCCTGTGAGTCCGTGCAGCACCGGAACGTTTCATTGAAGGCAACATAGTTGTCTCGGGTATGATTAAACTCATATAGCAGGTGCTGCTGAACCTTTTTGCCGCCAAAGTAGGGGTCGGTCTGATCAATGTGCCGTGCGGTGCCTAACAAGCTAATCGCATACCTTACCGAATCGTGAATCCGATTGTGCATGATGACGCTTTCGCCCGCATACATGAGCTGCACTCCCGCACATTGCCCGACTCGAATGCCCAGATCATGAATATGATTATTTACTACGGTGTGCCCTTTATTAATTGTGTGACGGGAGTGCTTCTTGCCCATTCCCCGAACGCCTGTATGTCCGATGTGATGAATATGGCAGCCCTGTACGGTTACATTCTCGGTATGGTGATACATCGTCACGCCATTGAGGCCGGTATTATAGATGCGCATATTTGAAATCATGATATTACGGGAACGTTGAATGAATACAGCAGCGTGATCCTGATCCTCTCGTTCTTCATAGATCAAGTCAAGCATATCGGTGCACGACAAATCCATTTCTTCTATTGTAATGCTCTCACTATCCTGTACATGGAAAATATCGCGAACCGTAGGCATGATGATCATCTGTTCCTCAATCGGCAGGACATATGGCTTGTAGTAGAGCTCCATACGCTCCCGATCCAAGAAGAATTCACCCGGCTCCGTCAATAACTCCAGACTGTTATAGATATAATAGCGCGTGCCCACACCGAGCGCGTACCAAGTGTCTTGGGACAAGGTAACACGACGCTCTTCCTGATCAATTCGTATCGGCATATCGACACTGTGCCAATTAAATTCACCCATCGGACCAGAAGGCCATAGATGCGTCTTAAGAGACTGAACGCTAGATAGCGGAGGAATATCTTCACGATCGTAGAGGAAGCTGGCCTTGAAGTTGTCCGGGACATTCCCCTTGGATCTCAAGTAACCGGTCTTCGGCCATCTCGCACAGGTGCTTCGTTTGCCGTTCTCGTAGAGTTCGTTAAACGTATGTGGAACGGTTATCTTGTAAATGCCTTCCTTGTAAGGAGTCCATCCCTTTAAGGGAACTCCTCCAACAAGGGATGCTCGCTCGCCTTCCCGCGAACGGAGCTTGAGGTTTTTCTTTCCATGAATGGCAACAGGCTTTGTTAAATAGTAGGTGCCACCGGGAAGAATGATTTCGCTCCCATTGGGTGCGCTTTCAATTGCTTCAATCAAGGAATTATCCGATACTTCCTCAACGAAAATTGTAATTTTCGCCTCTGAATCGATATTCGTATGCATGGAAAGGTCTCCTATCTACTTTTGACTTTTGAACCATCATACCCCCCATTCCCTCCTGCAACAACCTGACACATTTCGCTACTTACCCTGTGAAAGTAAAGAGGATGCCAATTATGAAAAAGCCCCCGCGTTTGCTTTGTTAGCGAACACGAGGGACATAACACGTTGTATTCTATTGCTCCACGACCGAAACATCATCTACATAAAAATCGGCTGTTCCGCTATTATAGATGGCAATCATTGCGGTACCGGATTCCGTAACCGAATAGGTGCCCGTTAGTTGGATCCAGCCCGTCGTCGTCACGTTCTGTACCACCATATTGACGTATTGACTGGGCTGCCCGCTCGGCGTAAAGATGCCTTGGATGTAGAATTGGTCATTACCGCCCGTCAGGATATCAGTCTTCACCCAAGCTTTGATCTGGTAGGTCTTACCTGCAACCATTGGCACTTGCTGCTGTATTCGATGCCAATATGCCGTTCGGCCTGAAACCTTGGCCGATTTACCGCCGCTGCGGGTAACGCTAGTCTCCTGAGCAATTGTATACGTCGAGGCTGCTTTGTTCCAACTGGTCACACCGCTCGCGAAGGAGCCATTCGTTACTAACGATCGATTGAACTGCATGTTGTAAAGATTACACGTAGTAATCGTACTGCCCTTAAAAATCAAGTAAATATCATGAACACCTGTTATCGGATCCAGTATCGCGAATTGGTCCTGTGCCGTACCGAACGCCCCCGTCGACCCGATGTTGAGCACGCCCAGCAACGGGCCCGCTTTATTATCCTTACGCACCTCAATCGTACCTCCTGCATACGTGTCGGTTACTCCTAGATTGGCTTTCCAACGTAATCCCTGTGAAGAGCTATCTCCGAAGTCCACGCTGTACAGAGCAGCCCAGCTATCTTGCTTCGTGTTCGTCAAGCCATAAGAATTCCAGGTAATTCCTCCTCCCCAGAAATTCGCCTTGGAGGCGGACATATTCGTATATGCATCCTTCGATTGGGGCAGAAGGCCGAACAGCGTCGAATGCGTATGCGTATCCGATCCTGCTTGGAACGTAAAGTTCACAACAGTAGAAGCTGCATATCCCGGGTTGCCGCGGACCGATAAATCGTCGGCAAGCGTGAGAGAGGAGGCGCCGCTCGTTTGCGCCGAAGCGGTCATACTCGATACCGTCGTATTGCCGGTTGAGCCGTTGGTCGTAAGGGAATTGGTTGTATTCAGAAAGGCAGGATCGCCAACAATCCGATTGTTAAGGTACGTATTTACCCCCGTATCTTTATCCCAGAGCGCATGTCCTTGCGTATTCTCGGGTCGCTCGAAGATGAAGTTGCCCTCTATCGTATTCCCAGAGCCATGCTCGACGCTCATGTCTCCTAAGTAGGAATAATATTTGTGGAGAACGAAATTGTTTTTCCACAACGTATTGTTTCTTACGGTGACATTGTTCGAATAATAAACATGAACCCCTCTTCCTCCGTTATGAAACGAGAGGTTATTCTCAACCAAGGATTGATATGAATAACCGCCTGCTTCTCCCCCTCCCTGCCCATTCTGGAAATCATCCATAATAATTCCATTTCCATCAGTGGGGGAAGCCGCATCGTTCTCAGTCGCGTTGTTATAAGAGATATTGTTTCTAATAATGATATGATAATCATCCGTATAGGTCTCGAAATGAACGGGATGAAAGATGGAGATACCGCTGCCGTTCTTCGGACCGGTTCTCGCATTGTCCCGAACGACATTCCCTTCAACCAGAAGGTTGTCGGACGTGTTCAGTTGAATCCCCGAGCTGCCTGCATTGTAAACCGCATTATTCTTGATCGTTACCCGACTGCTGTTGCCCGCATATATTCCGAAGTAAGGATAAGCTACCGTATCCGAGAACGTGACGTCCAAGCCCTCAATTGTCACACCAATGGAGTTTATGATGTTGATGGCATTGAAATCGTTGAGGCTTATGATTTTTACACCGCGCGGGTTAGCAGCCTTGAGTACGAATCGGTTGGTGTTTGACCCGGCTTTGCCGCTAATGCTGATCTCGTCCTCGTAATAGGTACCGTCCTGAACGATAATGGTATCACCTGGTCCAGCAACTGCCGCGGCATGCTTGATCGTCGCAAAAGCGGCACTTACGGATAGTCCGTTATAGTTGGTATCGTCGCCGGATAAGCTGACATAGTACGTATTTCCTGCTGCAGATGCGCTGACAGTGAAAACGCTTACTAAAAATAAAGTCCAAAACGCAATCGACAGCTTTTTTTGAAAAATGTTCATTTACAATTCACTCCCTCTATTAGATGGTTGTATGCGTTAAACCTTGCTCCTCCTTTCCTCGAGTATGAGGAGCGAGTAGCCAAGGGCCACCCGCTTATTCTCTTACCTCTACGGTCTATTCGTAATTCGATATAGCAGTACTGCAGACTCTGCTCTTGACGTGTTGTCCATCGGCCGGATGCTTCCCCCATCCCCTTGTACAATACCCGCGTTAACCAGAGCTCCTACACTTCCAATCGCATAGTCCGAAATCGAAGCTGCGTCCTTGAATGGTTTCAAGATTTCCTGATCTTCTTCCAGGCTCCCCTTCTTGGCGAGCTTAATCGCCCTTGAAACAAGAACCATCATGTCCTGTCGCGTGATATAGTCCTTTGGATTGATCCGATTACTTCCAACACCTTCGCTTAGTCCGATCGCTTTGGCGGTTCCGAGCGCTTCATAGTAGTAATCCTGCGGCGAAACGTCATCGAAATTGGTTTGGAATTCTGCGCTGAAGCCAAGTGCCCCCACCAACAACTTGATGAAATCGGCTCGTTTTATTTTGTCATGGGGTGCGAAGGTGGTATCTGAGGTCCCATTTATTACTCCACGAGATGCCAAGACGCTTATTTCCTTCTGGGCCCACGGAGCATCATGAACATCAGAGAATGATTTCACGTCGTAGGCTACCGCATAGGTACTGAAATGTGAAGTGGTGAAGGTTACGGTCTTAGTGGCCAAATTATATTTTCCGGATGGCACCCGGTTCACGTTCCCCTGCCCGTCAATATACCAGACGACGATGTGCTCGGGATCCAGCAATTCTTCAACTGTCGGAGAATAAGGGACGATTACCGTTACCGGTGCATCACTATTGCTCCATGAAATCACGTTTCCATCAAGTGATGCATTCAGTTCAATAATCGGTTTATTGGCAAGCTTCCCCTTTGTTTCTCCACTCAACTTATTTGAATCAGCTATCCCGATCGTAATGGCCACTTGGGCTGCACGCTCTACTTCCTGAATTCTGAACATATTGTCAGGTATGATGACTCGACCGATCGGGGTGCCAAATTCAATCTTCCGATTCGATTCATTCTGAGTAGCTGTATCGGCAGTCACCATTTCTTTAGGCAAGATTTGCTGATATTCCTTTACTCCGACCAACGGCTTTACGTCTACAACAACATTCATCCCACTGTCAGTTTGCTTTAAGGCCAGGTTCAAGGACTTCGCATCCACAACTGACTTAGCCGTGCTACCTGACTTTATAGGCGTGATCTCAATGAGTCCAGCGTTTGTTCCTACACTAGCCGTTGGAGTTGGTGTAGGCTTAGGGGTAATTGTTGTTGAAGGAGCAGGAGTTATCATAGCCGCCGGAAATGATGGTATGGTTGTCGATGGTGACGGCGATGGCGATGGCGATGGTGATGGTGACGCTGATGGTGATGGAGTTGGTGTCGAAGTCGATGTAGACGCTATGACTGTTATCGTCGCTTTCTGATTGACTACATAATTGGTAGAGGCTAACGTATTTGCCGATAGAGCTTGCATGGAGTTTAGAGTGACATCCGTTCCGGAATTCACCGTCTTCCCTCTAAATACCAGTTTAACCATCATTACATTCCCACCAGGGATCGCACCATAGGAGGACTTCACCAAGCTGACCCACAGTGTGTTGTTCTCGTTGGTTTGCGCACTCATGCTAAAGGTGGTGGTGTTAGCCTCGGCTCGAACAAATTCCAACTTGGTGGAATCAAAGGTCACGTATGATTCAAAGGCATATAAGCCCGTAATATTGCTTCCTGTCAGCGTAACCTTGACTTCCTGTCCTGCTTCCACGATGCTCTGATCCGAGACGATCACGAACGAAGGCGAGGAATCAGCATAGATCGTTACAGCAAGCAGGTTAAACAGCATAGCGAAAAGCAATAGAGAGACCAGCTTCCTATTATTCATCGAAGTACCCCCCTCATTAGGAAAAAGAAAGGCAGTTTGAAACTGCCTTCTTTCTTCGTATTTTGTTAATAAATTTTAGTTGCGCAAAATTTTCTTAGTGATGAAGGCGATCTCATACAAGCCGATTTCACCGTCTCCGTTAATATCGTACTTCTTGACGTTAGACCATCCTGCATCCCCTACATGCTTTTTGTAGTAAGGTACAACCAGACCAAGATCGCCAATGTCATAACCCGTAATGATGTTGAAATCACCGGTTTTCGCTGTGATGACCAGTATTTGGAAAATGGCAATCGCTGCGTTCAGATCAGCAGTCGCTTGAATAATTTGATCATTGGTTGCCGTTGAGCTGTTCCGTACACCTTGAGTCGCTCCGATTGCCGCGTTCAAGTAAGCTTTCGTACCTGCAGGATATTGGCCAATCTCCACTCCTTCCACAGCTGAGCTCAGAATAGCTTGTGCAGATGCCAATGCCGCACTCAGACCCGATGTATCGATGATCAAGACCGTTTTCCCTGTCGTAGCTGCATAAACAACCGTCCCTACCGTATTGGACAAGATGACTTCCTGAAGTCCGATGTTCCAGGTACCTGCCTGCTTCGGCATAAAGGTAATGTTCAACAGGTTTGACGCATTTCCCGTAATGGCATTATTGGAACCGGCGTTCGTTACAATCAAGCGCACCGTTCCTGCATCCGGTCTGTTGTAAACCGATTGTACTACCGTTGAAGCAGGAACCGCTGTCGCGCTGACCAAATCAAACCTCGAGCTGTCGTACGAGAGTGTAATGTCTTGTGCCGAAACATCCGTTACCCCTGCAAGATTGTAACTCAGAACGAGACTTGTTCCTACTTCTAGACGGTCAGATCCCGATAGGGTAGCGGTTGAGGTATTTGTGACAACAACATTCGCCACCGCAGAAATGGAGGTGCTGTATACGGTACCTGTTACTGTGAAATTTCCTTCCTTCGCATAGCTGTAAGGATTGATCGCTGCCCAGCTTACCGGAACTGCGGCAGTAGTGCCGTTATTGTACACCGCAGTGACGGTTGCAGGTAATTCCGGAGCCCAACCGGCTAACGTAACAACTTGTACGGGATTCAAGCTGACAGCCTGAACCGGAATGACAGTCACAGTCGCTACGGCCGGGATCGTCGTACCCGCTACCATTCCGTTCACGGTAAAGGTGCCCGCACCCGCATAGCTTGCCGGTGAGATCGGATTCCAAACCACGCTAAGTTGCTTCGCCTCGCCCGTGTTGTATACAGCGTTTACGACGCTCGGCAGAACAGGTGCTACTCCTGCAAACGTACTTGCCTGTACAGGTTCGATGCTCTCCACAGCCTTCGTAGGATTATCCGTACTATCGACAAGCAACCCAACACCCCAAGTGTTCGTGTTCTGCCATTTGTTCGAATCGACATAGTTCCAGAATCGATTGAAATCTCTGGTGCCCGTTCCCGGGTCGTCGCCAAGCTGTACATCAAGACCAATCAGATGTCCCGCCTCAATTGAAGTCGTTGCTGTATTGGCATCGAAGGGAGATTCATTGTTCAGGGCAATGGAGCCCTCAATGACGTATCCGGAATTTGTTAATCGGGTGAACGTCTTAAATTCGCCCTTCAAATTACCGCCCTGATTATTGTTAACATCTACCATGTACTGACCGTCATCGCCCTCGTATTTCGCTGTCTTGCCATTATTGACATCGAGGAAGATTTCAAGATGGTCACGGTTATACAGGTTTACATTGGAATAGCTAATCGTACTGTCTTTAATATCAGCGTAGAAATACAAGCGATCTTCATCCCACAGGAATTTGATGTCGCCGTCAGCCCTAGGCGTGCTCTTCACTACATCGACACGGCTAAGCTTGAGCGTCTCAGTAGTATCCCAGATGCTGTCATACTGAGCATCAAGCGTAGGTGTGCCTTTGTAAATCTTCGCATACTCATTCACTCTAGAAACAAGGTACAAGGACCCGTATTCCGTCGTTTCTGTTCGATTTGCACCAACGATATCATTCCAGGAGAGAATATCGACTCCATTTTTGTTAACGTAAACGTCAAACCCGATTTTGTTAGCATCCGTCAGTTTATCATTCAGTACAGGCATTGCTGCTTCGAGAATGTACTGGCCGTCCACCTTTCTCACCTTCGCCGACAATCCGTTAGGTCCGGAATATGTCCCATCCAGCTTTACGGTATAAGCAATGTCATCACTTTGAATGTCAATGCTTCGGTTATAGTTCTGATCGAAGAAGAACGTGACGCTGTCATTGGTGGTAAAGCTGCCGGGAAGCTTTGCCAGAGCGTAAACATATCCGGTATCGTACAAGGTCTGAACCGTTACCGCTGCCTGAGTGGTGTCGCCATTCAAGTGATTATTCAGCAGCATCTCTGGCGTATAATTCCAGATCTCATCGACATAGCCGTCTACATCGATGACTTCACTGGTTTTGTAGGAAACATTCGATCTGTACAAATTGGATATGAGTGGCTCCCTCTGAAGCTTGGTAATGGGTGTTGCCACCTTCTCGATTCTGGAACCTGCATCCTGTCCGGTCGCCGCTTGCCAGCCGCTCAAGTCAACCTTCGCTCCCGAACTGGTGTTGAAAGCTTCGGCAAGTCCTTCCATAAAGAATACATTGTTGTTAGAGTTCAATGTGTTTACAAAGTTCGTATAACCAACGGCATCTTTCGATTGTCCGGTATAGAAGAAATTTTTGGACAGCGGTCTAATCGTCGTGTCTGCGCGATTCTGGAATACATTGTTCGTGAAGGTATTGTAAGTCGTGTGGGACTTCCACATAAACCCGTCATCGCTGCTCGGATAGTCATATTGACCTGGTGTTCCCGGACCTCTTCCGACACCGCCGTGATCGAATATAGAAATATTCTCACCGTTATCATAGAAGTTGTTATGATCAACCGTTGTAAACATGGACGCCGGCAAATATAGTCCCTTGGTATTTTCATAGATGTCATTATTCTTAATGATAATCGGGCCCTCATTGGCTTCGGAATCAATACCGGAGTTGAAGTTATAAGCGAACGTCGAATTCTCGATCGTTAATCGACTGTTATCGGTATCAAGCCAAGCCCCGTGGGCATAGTTTCCGATAAATTGGGAATTAGTGATCAAGCCATCCCGTACGCTGGAGAATTTAAATGCGCTTGGATCCCAACCTGTGAAGCCGAACTGGTAGCCTACCCAGTTGTTATAATTGAACTTGACATTGTCGAATACGATATTGCGTAGATAGCCAGCCCAAGAGCCCGATCCCCCCTTATTTCCGTTATAGGAAATCTCGACTTCACGGAAAGTCGCATTCTTCAGCTTGGCGATCCCCAGACCGTTGAAACGGTTATGATTGAACGTAGTCTTCTCAATCAGGACGTTATCCAAATTCGAGATGGTTACTGCATCACCGCTAGCCCAACCTGCATCTTCAAAACGAATGCCTCTCAAAACGAAATTATTAACACCGTTTATGGAGAAGAGGTTTTTACTTACCGCAACCGATACATTCGACATAGGATCTCCTGAAGGTACCTTAGCGTAAATTTTGTTTGCGGCATAATCGATATAGAAAGAACCAGGAACCATCTTGGAGAACGTATCTACAGGGAAATAATATGAATTCCCGGATCTCATCAAGCCATTCTGGAATTGTCCATTATCCTTAACCGCTGTACCGAACGGATTGGCAGATAGACCGTTGGGAGCCGTATTCGTTCCGTCCACCGTCAAGCCCGCTTTCACATCAGCTGGTAAATCGGCACTAAAGATGCTTGCAGAAATTTTGCTAAATCCTGAAACCGGCTTGGCACCCGTAAGTTTCACCATTCCTGGGTTTTTCGCTTCAAGAATAATCGGCGGGGCCCCGGTAGAAGTCGCTGCGACGCTGACACGCTCCGTATACGTGCCATCCAGCAAGACAATTCGGGTACTTTGTCCCGCCGCTCTATTCGTAATGGCTGTATTGATTGCGTTCTGAATCCCTTGGGCTGGCGTGCTTTCGGACGATCCGTTCCCGGTTCCATTCGGAGATAAATAGACCGTATTGGTGGTCGTCTCCGAAACAGCCGTGTAGCCGGTAGGTCGTGGACCCGTAATTCCAAAAGCAGCGGTCTTCAAATCCATAAGTACCGAGTCGAGCTCTTCTTGTTTAAGATTCGCATTATTGAGTGCTGTATTGGCCTTGACGAGCGCAGGTGACAGCAAGGCCCATACCATCGGCGTAACATATTCGTTCGGGCCAGTTATATCTTTGTACTGGTTATAGGTGTTCTGCAGCAAGGTTTTATCGACTTTGGGAACATATCTCAATGTCAAATTATCCAGCCATACCGTCATAACCTCCGTAGAAGTCGTATCATTACCTCCGCCGACATCGAAAACAATCTGATCAAGCTTTGTAGCGGCTTTGGAGATGACGTTGTTACCGGTGGCGCTATAGAAATTACTTGTACCTGCAGCTCCAGAGATCAGAACTCCGTTCTGGTATACATCCACTTTGTTCGTTACGAAGTCCATCTCATAACGGTAACGAATCCCCGTGTTCTTCGAACCATTCATAACCCCATAGGACATGGATGTGAATTTGGCTGCTGAAGTTCCAAGTGCGTTGCTTGTCTTTAGGTTATAGCCTAAATTGTTTTGAAGGAATTCAGGAGCATTCGCCGTGCCGCCTTCCTCCGATAGTGCAGTTACTTGCGGAAGCCTCTTGTTGGTTGACGTCCCGGAGAGATGCCAATTATCCGCAAACAGTGTATATTCGAAGACTGCCTTCGTTTCGGGGGACATTCTCAAGTTGCTTAGTGATAACGATACGCCCGTCGTATCCTTGGCTGTTTTCACCAGTTTCAGTCTGCCATTATCAATGCCGACATAGTTCGTGGTCGGACTGGTGGTGTTTGTCAAAGTAGCACTAACAACCTTATTCCCGTCGCTGTCAAAGAAATCGGTTGTTTTACCGGCAAGCATCGCCGTGTCGAACGACATATTGAAAGAAGTGATCATCCCCGCATCCGTATCCGTCTTGGCTGTGGATGCGGTTAACGCTGCAACCTTTAATTTATTTGTTGCCGTATCAATCTCATACTGCGATGCCGAACTGTTGGACAGTACCGTGTTGGCGTAGGTCAATGCCGTGGTCAAGTCGGAATATACCTGCTGTAGCCCACCGCAATCGGCAAGTGTCTTGCTGCTGTTGGCATTGTAAAGCGTTTGCAAGTCCGACTTATTATCAGCCTTCGGCAAATATTTAATCGTAATATCATCGAGCCAGATCGTACTGGATGAGTTCGTTGCCCCATTAGAAACCGAGCCAGCATCAAAGATGATTTCGTGAATTCTTCCCGCGTTGATCGATGCCGCAGGCGTTTTTGTAAAAAAATAGCCATTGTTTATGATTTGCGTCGGTCCATAGTAGGCGTCAACTCTGTCGTTCACAAAGTCAAGCACATTCTTGAATGTTACTTCTTGGCCCACCAGATTTGTTGTTGGAACGGTAGGGAACGATATTCCACCACTCGATGTATTGGCGTAATTGTAAGTCAAGTTATTTGCGGTCTGATTGGCAGTAAACGCATAAGCGGTTGGATAATTCAGACTTGCCGGATTGGTAACGGTTACAGAAGGAAAACCGCGATTGGTGTTGGTTCCGATTGTATTCCAGCTGTCGGTTTTCATTTTGTATTCCAATATTGCCTTCGTATTATCCGGCATGACGATATTGCTGATCCTGAACTGGACGGTCGGATAGGAGGACAGCTGATTGTCCCTTACAATCTTTAACTTCCCGTTCTCTACTGAGATGGAATTGGCCGATTGATTGGCAGACTGATTGATCAGGCTTAGCTGGGCAATCGTTTCATTCTGTGCATTCTTGATATCGACGGTGTTATTCACGGTGTAGCTGTTGTCGAACGTTAGCGATAAAAGCGTTTGCATTTGTGCTTCTTCAGTAGGAGTAAGTGCTGCGTACGCCGTGTTCTGCGGGATCAGCAGCGAGCCTGCGCTCATGACCAATACTGCTGCCGCCGTACATACCGACGTCATCCTGTTCCACATGGATGATCGTTTTCTTTTCATAAAATCCCTCCAATTCATGATCGCAGTCGTTCTCCCAATTAGGTATAACGACCTGTCTATATGTAATTGTATTGGATTAGCATTGGGAAACAACACGACAAGCTAAAGGAGAAACCGGGGGGAATTATAGAGGTTGGATGAAGCGTATAGAAATTCATGCAAGGTCATGCTATAAAGTAAAAAGATTTAACCAAAGCCAAACAAGCGGAGATGAATGTATGAGCGATCAGGTTAACCTTCCTGCACAGGAGCGAGAACATGAAGAAGCTGCACAGCAACAGCATGGATTAATAGGGATCAGCGATAAGGGCGAAGTCCATCAGCACTCTACTCACCCTGACGCACAATGGTTTGAAACAGCTGGTTTGGGATTGTTCATCCATTGGAACATGTCCAGCGTTCATGGGGGAATCGATATCTCATGGTCAATGATTGTCAACACCTCCTGGGATCAGGAGTATGAGGGTAGAAACAAAGTGAGCCCCACTGAATACTGGGGACTTGCCGATTCATTTAATCCTCAAGAAACCGATATGGTGAAGTGGTTAAGTGCTGCCAAGAAAGCCGGATTTACGTACGCAATCTTCACGACCAAACATCATGATGGCTACACGATGTGGCCAAGCAAATACAGCACGTTAGGGACGCATACTCATATGAAATCCAGAGATTTCGTGAAGGAGTATGTGGAAGCATGCCGCACGGTAGGCCTGAAGGTCGGTTTATATTTTTCTGTGCCCGACTGGCACATTGATCGGGACTATATGAGCTTCGATGCGAAGTCTCCATCCAACAGGGTTAAGTCTGAGGACCACAAGCACTATTATTATTACGCATGCAAGAATCAAACCCTTGAACTTCTTACCCAATACGGGAAGATTGATATGATTTGGTTCGATGGGAGTTATGAGAAGGAATTCCTTAGCATGGAGGAATTGCGCAAACTTCAACCTGGGATTCTGGTGAACAACAGAGCCCATCGCGACGGAGATTTCGACACTTGCGAATGTAATTTCCCTGATCGAAGGTTCCTCGATTGGTGGGAATGCTTGCAAATCTGGAACAACAATAGCTGGGGCTATCAGAAACCAGAGGGCTACAAACCAACGTCCTGGGCGTTGTCATGGGTCTCCAAAACAAGAGCATGGGGAGGAATCCCCGTATTGAACTGTGCGCCAAGACCTGATGGCCAATTGCCGGATAGCTACTACGAACGAATGCGAGAGCTTGAAGGCTGGATGAAGGTGAATGGCGAAGCCATCTACCAAACCAAGGGCGGACCATGGCCAGAGCAGTGTTCCTTACCGGTAACGGTTAGCAACAATAAGTGGTATGTCTTCTTCATAGACGGCGAACAGAGCGTTCAGATTGAGCAGGAGCGTTTACCGAAAAAGGTTTATATGTTGGATGGTGGACAAGAAATTATATTCACCTCTGAAGGCAATCGTATTCGAATCGAGCTGCCAAAACCTATTAAGCATAACTTAACGCCAGTGGTTGTTATAGAGTGGTAAAACTGCGAGGCCCTGGTTTATTTCAGGAGCCTCGCATATTCTTCTTACAAACTACACACAACTTCGAGAGATTCATATTCCTTCGAATGAATGGTCCAACTGGCTTTACCGTCAACAAGCACTGCCTCGACAATCGTTTGGCCGGCTAAGTTAAGCTTAAACGAAACATCCCATTCTTTGGGCCAAGTCGGGAATATATAAACGACATGATCTCGCTGCTGAAGCAGCATATCCTGTAGCCCGATCATGCCGCTCCCCCCCCCAGTTATGGTCGGGAACCCAATCGTGTCCGGGTCCCCAGAAGACAGGGAATCTTCTTCCGCCATTCTGCAGCTTCTTCGTATTCAGCTCAGCAGCTTCCTCCACCAGCCCTAATCTTGCGGTAAAGATCCCATCCTGATGTCAGCTAATATAATCTTTCTGCTTCTCTGGAGCTGTACGCCATGTGTGAATGGCTACATCTAGCTTACCTCTTCCCCTGCCCTCCAGCTCATAAGGAAAAACAAGGTGAAGCTGTGGGAGTTCAACGTTAATGACTTCCGTCCAGGAATAGGCGGGGGCGATGCATTCCGCTCCCTCTTGAATCTCAAGCTTGTAGTCGGGGACACGCTCCAGCAATGACCTATAATATTTACTGTCGACATAGCTATCCAGCTTGGATAACTCGATCAATATCGCTTTCAAGCCTGCAGTTACTTCCGTCGGATTCCCCTGTATTGTCGTGATCATCGTTTACTGACTTTATTGTATGATTTACTCCACTGCCCTGACTTTGTGTGACTCATTCGTCAATCATACAAATAGAGCCGCCGGATCAAGTCCGACGACTCATATCGTTACATTATACCCAGGCTATGGATGTTGCCTCCAGATGCTTCAGCCACTCCGGGTCATACCCGATGCCTAGATGCTCTGGAGCATGCGCATACCCTTCCGCGTCAATCGGCTCATCGTTCACGATCGGATTGCTGTAGATAATCGATTCCAGCATTGAAGTATTCGGAATAGCCAGCGCCAGCTGCAGCTGGATCAGCTCTCCCCCATGCACCTCCGCATTCATGCGCAGCGAGTCGGCGAAGTGAGCGATGCGCAGCGCTCCGGTGAACCCGCCCTTATTGCGAACATTCACACGAATGATGTCCGCCGCACCGGAGACGATGAAGTCAGCCGCATTATAATGCTTGCCCTGCGACATCTCACCCGCCAGAATCGGAATCGTCAGCTCGTCGCATAAGCGCTTGTACGAGCTGATGCTGTTCTCGTTCATCGGCTCCTCAAACCATGCGAAGCCAGCCTCCTCAAGCGCACGCCCGAGATATACCGCATCCGCGTAGCTATATATACCTGACGCGTCATACATGAGCGGATAGTCGTCACCCACATGCGCCCGCAAGGCCAGCGCCAGCTTGGCATCCTTCCTTGCATCCTGGAACGCATGCAGCTTCAAACCATGAAAGCCCCTTGCCTTGCTCTGGTCCGCCACATCCAGGAATTCGGCAATATCCCGGTAACATACCGTGCTGGCATAGGCAGGAATCTTGTCTCTCGTTCCCCCCAGAAGCTGGTACAACGGCATTCCGGCCGCCTTCGCCGTAATGTCCCACAGACAGATGTCCAGCATGCTGAAGGTATAGTTAGGGATTTGCTCCGACCGGTCGACATGCCACATCTTCTGCCACAGCTTCTCCTTCAGCAGCGCATTCTCTCCAACAGCAAGAGGCTTGATAATCCGATGCACCACATCTCGGGCAATCGCGCCTCGCGGGCACATCGCATAGCCATAAATGTCAGCGTCTGTACTAACCTTCACCAGGGTCCATTCCCTGAACGATTGCTTCTGATCGGAGCTGTAGAACTGGTACGCTGGAAGCTCCACAGTAAACCCTTGTACGTCTGTTATTTTCATCAGTTAACTGACCCCTCCTTTGATATGTTCTTCCAAACAAAAGCTACTGCCTGAGGAATTGCCCTCTCCACGGTTCCCCATTCATGACCACCATCGTTTTCAATGTAGGTATGCTCATATCCTGCCTCGGTCAGGCGGTGATGAAACTGCTGATTCATCGCAAAGTCGAAGGCTCGTTTCACTGCAATCACCATGATATTCAAGGGGGGGGCCGAACGCTTCAATATGGGCGGACAAAGACACGAGCTGCACCCTCCTAAATCGCCTGTTTTTGTTGTACCTCTTGGATGGCCAATATGCCCTGTAATTTGGCAACATCGATCTGCTGCATCGGCTTGCCTGACTGAATGGCCATCCGCGCAGCGATACCGGCCGCTTCGCCCATTCCCATAGCTGTGATCGTCACACGGGTCGAGCCAAGCGCTTCCCGTGTAGCGGAGTGGCATCGCCCCGCAACCAGTACATTTTCCAGCTTCTGCGGAATCATAGTGCGATACGGAATATCATAAGGAACCGGAACGAAGTTGCGATGCGGATGGACACCGACACTTCCATCAGATGGATGAATGTCTACGAACCAGGAGCCCTTCACAATCGCATCGTCAAAGGTGTGGCATTTAATAATATCGTCAAGCGTAATGGTATAGTCCCCTACGATACGTCTGGTTTCCCGTACGCCGATCTCCGGACCGCTGGAGATGAAGTAGGCGTTCTTAAATTCCGGCAGCTCTTGCTTCCACAGCTCGAACATCCGCCACGCATCCTCCCGCCCTTCGGTCTCACCCATCGACTTCTGCTCCGGATCCAGGGCAGGCCGGATAATGCGGGTCGCATTAATCGTTATCTCGTCCGGCGCCAAGGAGAAAAACCACGGACCGCCATAGGTGCGCAGTGCATCGCCTGTCAGGTGACGCTTCAGCACTTCACCGCACTTCTCATCCAGATCCTCCGTAACCTGCACATTCCCTATGCGGAAGTGAAGAGTCATCGGCTGTGGAGTACTGCTGATCTCGAATGGAGCTCCCCCCCAAGCCGCAACGTCTGCATCCCCCGTCGTATCAATGACGACCTTCGGTACAATGGCATAGACACCGCCCTTGTTCGCCGTCAGCACCGCCTTGATTCGGGAGCCCTCTGTCACGACATCAATCACCGGACTGTGGTACCACACCTTGACACCATACTGCTTGTACATGCGATCCACGGTCAGCTTGAACAGCTCAGGGTCTACCGTCTGGTGAATATCCGGCATATGGGTATCTGTTAGTCGCGCATATCCCATGCGAGTGTACAGGTCAAAGGCAATCCCCTTGCAGATAACCTCCTTCGTCCTCAGGTCGACCAGTCCGTCGAAGAACGGGTTATGCACAGCGGTAATAATCCCTCCGGAATAGCCGTTCTTCTCAAGCACCAACGTGCTGGCACCGTTCTTCGCCGCTGCTATCGCAGCCCCTACACCTGCGCTACCGCTGCCGCAGACGAGCACATCCACCTCAATCGTAGACACCTGCTTGTGGTAAGTAATCATGCCTCTCTCTCCTATCCTTTAATAACTATATATGAAAAGAGAGCCGGCAGCGATAAACTACCGGCTCCCGTTCCAAGCCTCCGCCTGTTACTTGGTTGCTGCTGCGTTAAATTTTTTAATGACCTCGTTCGTTTTGGCTTCGGCTTCCTTCAATGCTTCTTCAGGCGTCTGCTTCTTATACGCCGCTTTATCGACCATGTCCTTAATAATATTAGCGAATTCCGCTGCGGAAGCAGCAGGCGGAAGCAGCAGGCGGAAGAGCGACTCCGGATGCCATGAATTCGAGAATCTGATCGACATACTTATTGCCTTGACGATTTTTCTCCAGCTCTGCACCTTGGTTGTACTTTTTCACTGTGGACAGTCTGGTTTGAGCCGCTATGAACTGCTTCATGCCGTCGCCATACGTTAAGTATTGCATCAGCTTGAAAGCCGCCTCCTGATGCTTGGTCGACTTAGGAATCACATTCAGCCAGCAGCCCCGAACGATATTCACTGGCTTAGAACCGCTTGGACCGACAGGGTAGTTCGCAATCGTATAATCGATATTCGGAGCAAGCGTCTTCATTTGGTTAATAATGAACTGCCCGAATCCATACTTAGCCTTTGATTGCATGTTTTAGTGATTTGCTCACAGCAACCACCTTTTTTTCTTTGATGATGAACTTATATTACCATACTATACGACTTTATTCTATATTTATTTTTATATTAATGTAAATAAATTACCCTAATGTGGTAGTAAACGCATTTATTTTAAGTCGCTTTGACCCCATAATTAATATCGCCGATAGTTATGCAAACTGTGCGTCGCAAGGCTTTTGAAACAGCCTCCTGAAGTATCGGTCATCGTGAGAGTAAGAATGTGGACTTCATATCGAAAGGAATAAATACGACGTTTTCTTACACACAACTAACTAGATCTATCTTCATCTAGAGCACATAGCATGTTTAACGCCCCCTTAGCGAAGAAAAGGGACTCTCCAATAGGAAGTCCCTCTTCTTTTTATACTGGTCTATTCATCATCAAATGCCGCCTTGAATCCTCAGCGATTCCCTTTATCAATGAAATGAGTCGCTGCTTTTTTTCTGTCATTCGCACGGAGGGCAAGCCGATGGCGAATACTCCTAGTAGTCTACCGTCTTCTTGCAACAAAGGTGCGGCAATTCCACTTGCTCCGAGCTCCGTTTCATCCTCATTTAGTGCATAGCCTAATTCCTTCACTCGTACAATCTCGTGACGGAGACTCTCAGGGTCAACTATGGTATTCGGCCCCAACCGGTCTAGCGAATGCGTTCTAATGTACTTCTCTCTGCGGCTTTCTGTCATATAGGCAAGAAATACTT
Organism: Paenibacillus sp. MBLB1832; assembly: GCF_032271945.1. Classification (NCBI taxonomy): domain Bacteria; kingdom Bacillati; phylum Bacillota; class Bacilli; order Caryophanales; family Paenibacillaceae; genus Paenibacillus; species Paenibacillus roseipurpureus. The sequence goes on from NZ_CP130319.1 coordinate 4,609,472, forward strand.
TCCCTTGCGACGAGGTGTGCAACTTATCGAGCGTATCGGCTCCCAATGTTACGCTAAGTGCATAAGAGCTCGGTATATAAATCTCTGGGGAAATCACATCTTTTCTAAACGTACTAAAATAAGTTGATTCTTTCTCAGACTGATTATAGAGCTGCAGAACGAAAGGGCGTACGAGCTCGGTAATTTGAAGATGAGAAGGGACATTAGCCGCCAGCTCCACAAGTTGATTTCCTAACGTAAAGCCGCCCCTGGCGCTTACATGTTCGACATATCCGCGATTTACCATCGTTCGAACCAAGTTATGCACCGTACTGACAGACAGTCCCATCTCTTCAGCAATATTCTTTAAAGGAACAGGTGAACTCTGATTGGCTATCAACTCAAGAATATCAAAAGCCCGATCAAGGGATTGTATGGACATCGCGAATTCCACCTTTATAAGAATTGAATATCACCATCATAAACTATTTCGCGGAAAATCACAATGCTATTTCATCATTATGGGAATAGACTCATGCGCTATGCGCTTAGCCAAAGCGACGCCACTTCGCTCGACATTGTGTTTCGCCGTCTCCTCGTACTGGCTTGATGTCTTTTCGGAGCCCAGTTACATAAATTAGTTTTTAGTTAAGATAGTGATGTAGCTTCTAAGATTGTTCGTAAAGAAAAAACTACATTGAAGAAAGAGCGAGGCTGCTTGAAGCGTAACGCCTAACTGCTAATGCTAACAAATCTGGATCGCTGCTCTTTTGAAATACTCCAATAACAAAGTAAGACAACCAATCATTTGGGATCGGTTGCCTTTTGATTTCGATTGCTATCAGCTTTTTTGAAAAGAAACTTCTGAATCTATGTAGCCGGATCTCTTAACACATCCAATCCAGGTATCAAGATCAATCCAATATTTTTTCTCTTTCGACTCTGCTCCATATTTTACTAGTGCATGCTTTATCGTATTCGTAAGGTCTTGCATCCCTATCTCCATTTTTCCACCTAAACCATTTTCTTGCCTAACCGTAGCAAATGCTTCGTATAAAGTTGATGCACATTTTTCAAGTCTTTCACATTGAAACTGACTTTTATAGCTAAAAATATATAAAATAACATTATTACACGAAGGACATCTGTTAATTAATTTTTTCAAATGAAAAGGACATACCTCTGCAAATTCAAGTTGACGCAAAATGCTATGATAGTGCATTTATAAACAATCAGCACAATACGATAAATAATGTTTATAGATGTATAAATTTCCTCCAGAAAATAGATTACAAATTTCCCTTACAAGTGTTTTATAGATAGATATTCAAATCAATATCGGTATACTCCATAAATAGATTAAAATCAAAACCAGCCATAGTATATAAATTTCTTAGTTTTAATGACCGCATAACTGATTTGTGGTTTTTTACAAAACTAGTTCCAAAAAAATCAATTACATCCTTACTTTTAATTACGTTTGCTATAAAGCGGGATTATTCTGTCGTCGTACTAAATAAGAAAAAACTGACTTACATATAGCGATCTGCTATACGAAGACAGTTTGATTGGAGAAAAAGCTATATTACTGGGTAAGGCGGGTATGGATAGTACGGATAAGGGTACGGATATGGATACGGATACGGGTAATAGACTGGCTGTTGTGCCGCGCTATAAAGTAAAGGCGCTACCACCCATGGCAGCAAATTGTTGAATCCACCATGACCATGGTGAGGAAAGAAACCTGGACCATGGCCAATGCCACCAGGGAAGTGCCCTGGGCCGCCGTGTCCGTGGCCAATTCCTCCTGGGCCATGGCCGATTCCACCATGACCATGCCCTATCCCTCCCATATGCCCGCCCACTGGCGGACGCAATTCGAGATCATCTTGCTTCGGCATACGCAATCACTCACATTCTTGTATAGTTGAATTATCTTCTATACATTATGTGTGCTGGTGCCTAGTCGGTGAATGAACGCCCAAAAAATGGGCGGATTAATGGCCTAGCAACGCACTCTGAGCGTCCGCCTTCATTTGATTATATTGAGCTGTATACGTTGCAATAATCGAAGTGTCATACCCGTTTGCGGTAAGCTTCGTACGGGTTTCGCTCATGATTTGAGCAAATTGGCTGTCTATTTGTGCAACTTTGGCTAACCCCTGCGTAATTAAACTCGTATTATGCGTAGCTTTATATTCATTATATAGCGCACTCAGTGAGCTAGTAGCATCCGCTTGAAGACTCGAGAGCTTTGCTTCAGCTTCTGCCGTTATGGACTCATACGAAGGTTTCACCACAGCACCTCCGCTTGGTCCGCCACCGCCTCCTCCGACAATGCCACCGCCCGTGACAGGCGCTGTCGTGCCAGGTTTCGTTGTTTCCGACGGCTTCTTGTCCGTCTCTTTCTTCTCATCTAACGTATTCGCAGAGACCGTGTACGTCTCAGGATTCCATTCAATCGTTTTGCCAACCGACTCCGAGAAGAAACGGATCGGCACATACAGACTGCCATCTACAATGTAGCCGGGCAGATCGTCCGAAGGACTTTTGCTCACACCATCAAAAACATAGGATACCTTCTCTTTATACACATGCAAGTGGCTCGGCGTTAACTTCGATTTGTCGAAAGGCTTGTCGCTTTTATCATGAACCTGCGTGTTCATCTTGTATTCATTGATATTAATCGTATCTGACGCGTTCGGTTTCCCAATGGACACCGTATACGTCGCGGAATCCCAGCTCACCGACTTATCCAGCGAGTACGAGATGAAACGAATCGGCACATACGTCGTCCCTTCATAAATAAACCCCTGCTGCCCCTCCGGCGGTGCATATTCCTTGCCATCAAACGTGAAATGCATCGGAATCTGATAAACATCCATCGGTATTGGCGCCTGCGCTGCAGATGCTTGAGCACTGAGTCCCAATAAAAATGCTAAAGATAAACCAGCTATTGCTTTCAATCCATCACTAACCTTCACTTACCAAACACCTCTTCTATTTATTTTAATAGGAAGCCGCGAAACTACATGCCTCCAGTCACACATTGGATACAACCAATTATAATCCCTTCTAGTCCATAAGTCACATAGTATAGGGGAAATAACGTAAAAACACCTCATTTGGACGGATAATTTAGCAAAAATTAATGTTTTTGTAATATAAAACCGACAAAGTTCGACAAACTATCAACCCTAAATAAGGTATAGTTGTGTAAGTTGTATATTACTTAGGGGGCCTGTTAGATGCCTAGTTACTATTTCACTGATATTTGGACACCTTTGCAATTAATTGGAATTAAGCTATTTAGAGACGATGAGGGGAACATATGGATTAAATGTTGGGGCTTCAAACGAAGAAAAATTACCTTCACTTAAAATTGCATGTTACTCATATAGAGGGACTAAAGACAGGGTCTATAGTCCCATTTTAATTTTATACAACCGCACAATAACGCAAACAATCCTCGATTGTATGTAAAGTCTCCTGCTGGGCGCGTAGCAGCTTGCTTGTATCCCATTGCCCACTATGTAGATCTTTCTCGATCAAAGTCAGCATCCATAACGAGTGAACCAACGCATAACGATGATAGTCCAACATAAACGTTTGCGTATCCGCCTCCCAATTAAGCGACATCCGCTGATTCACATAAGCCTGCAAAGCAGCAAGGCGAGTGGCGGAACTAACCTTTTTCGGAAAGTCAGGATGACTCATATCTAGCAACCCATATAAATCCCAAAACACCGCATTCTCATGCATAAACTCCCAATCCAGCACGATGAACTCATCTCCACGCCGAGCAACATTGCCTTGATGATAGTCCCCGTGGGAAATCACCATCTCCGTTTCAAAACTATCCTTCATCCAAGTCAACAAATGACCAATGGTCTCTTGCTTTCGTTCATCTACCCCTAACGCCTGCAAACGCTGGCTCTCGTTCAATCCGTTCCTAACCTCTTGAATTAGCGATTTCAGATGAGGTTTATCCCCATTGAAGTCTGGAGGAATTGTATCCAGTGGAAGCTTATGCCACAGCGGAATACTTGCAGCCGCCTGAAGGTAATCCCCTTCCTTCAATTGATGTATCATTTCACCCATATCCTCATAAATCGCCCAATAACGTAATGGTTCATGATGGTCTGCCGCGGCGTACAATTTTGGAAAACGTACAGCCACAGAGACTAATACATGGTCATAGAGCCAACGTTCACGTCCACAAGTCGTCTCATTCGTTAGAGGTTTAAAAATAAAAGATTCCCTACGACCATCGACCTCTATCCAAAATCGCTCTATAACCCTGCCATTCCTGCCTGTATACAAGGCCTGACGCCCCAAAACCCTTGCAGCATCTAATTCACCGCTAGGAGTGACAACCTGAGATAGCACCTGTTCTAATTCCATACGCAATGTGTACCAGCTCCCCGTAACCAAGCTATCTTTCTTCCCATGTATTCGATATGCTTGATTGCTTACCTTTATTCAAATGAAAAAAAGCACCTCACTGAGGCGCTCTTCGTTTCATGCTATGTATACAACTCATCAGGTGCGAGCCTCTCATCCGCTCTCTTGGCGGCCGCGAACACGCTTAAATAAAATAAACAACCGATTAGCCAAATGATCCCAATCGTAATCAACCACATTTGAATACATCTACCTCCTATTGAATGTCCACGTAAATCTCTCGGAGGCCCGTGTGCGGCGGCTGGCTAACTTATTAGACATCGCTAACTTAGTCCCTCTAGCTTTGCGTCACTGATTTTCATCAGTTTTGCCTTTGTCCTACGAATAATGCGATTCACTTTATAGGTCTATTCTAGCAAATTGGTTGAAACTTGCATCATGCTTGGGAATCATTGTTGCAGCCATTCATTAGGCCATAAGCACCGATTTTAATTCTATGAATTCCCTCCCTATTATTTTTTAAAAGCTTGAGCTAACTGATTAATGGCACTGGTCTGTGCTGTTTGCTTCATTGCACTGTATTCTTGCTTCCAGCCCTGAATATCGCTATTACTAACGCCAGCCCGCTCTGCTTCAGCAATCGTAGCATTGAAACCTGCATCACACTGCGATTCAGCACTTGTAAATTTGCCCATAAACATACTTTGTAACTCCTTTATCCCTAAAGCAGGATTCGCTTTCTTGGCATTAATTACGCTTCCTATGAGAGTATTAATATCTCCCTGACAGCTTGTCTTTAAAGAGTCCAATTTAGATCGATAGCTCGAAACAACAGCAGGATCTGTTTGAGCAATTTGTGGCTTCTCCTTAGGAGGTTGCTCCTCTTTCACTTGCGGGCTAGGAGTTGGTTCCGGTTGCTTGATATCTGATTGAACCTGTTTTTTGGCCTTCAATTCCTGTTCAACACGACTCCGTTCCACCGGATCATCGATACCGATTAGCTCGATCGGATAATTCGGATCAAGGATTAGCAGCCCTTTACCATACTGTTTCGTTATGAGGCGCAAAGCAGTAATTTCACTATCTGATAATTTGGATAACAAAAGATCACGAATTTTCTGCTTTTCCTCAGTTGCGAGATCGCTTTTGGCCTCCCCCGTAAGGTAATAGACCTCTTTCAAGCTTAAACCGGACTTTAATAATATTGCTGCTACATCTAGCGCATCCTGCGTTTTAATCGGCTTGCTTGCAAACTCCTCTGCCTTATCTACCGTCGAGCTTAGAATGCTTGGAAGTTTGGTTTGATTCGATTCTGCCGCGGCTACTGCAGTCGCAGATTCTGCTCCTGAAATTCCTTTTACAGGCAGCTGATGCCTCTCTACAATGTCCTCGACGTCGATGGCACGAATCTTATAATAAATCACGCCAGAGCTAACTAGCACGATAAAAACAAGGACACTTAGACTACCTAGCAGCCATTTCTTCCATGATTTCTTGGGCTTCCTACTTCTCATTGATTGATCACCACCGATTTGTGATAGTATCCAAAACAACCCCCTAGAGGCCGCCATTACGACAACCTTCAGGGGGACAAAATACTCAACTGGAAAACGCCAAAATCTCTTCCCAACTCATGTAGAGCCGGATAATATCTTCTTCAATCAATTCACTGCCCGTTTGCACTTCAATAAACTCTAAATCCGTAATACCTCTAATGGCATGCCTGGAACGCATTGGGATCTGGATCACATCCCCAGCCTTAACAGGAATGAGCTTCTCATTCAGTACTAACTCACCCTCACCAGCAATAAAAGTCCATGTCTCACTGCGCTTATGGTGCAATTGATAACTTGAATTTTTGCCTGCACCAATACAAATCCGTTTCGTCAGCACATGTTGATTTTCACCAAGCTTACTGTAATCAAGAACTTTATACCAACCCCAGCGTCTTTCCTCATACATGGGCCTCGTGTCAACATCGCGCATCATATCCTTAATTCTTGGACTCGATGCTTTATCAGCAACCAGAATACCGTCTGGACTTGTGGCAACAACGATATTAGAAAGACCAATTACCGTGACGGGCAAGTCCAACTCATTTACGATATGCGTATTCCTAGAATCAGCACAAATCATGCCATTGCCCATAATGTGGGAACTCACTTCTTCGGTTAGCGTATTCCAAGTACCAAGATCCTTCCAGTATCCATCATAAGGGGCCACCACAACATGATTGGCTTTTTCAACGACCTCATAATCGAAACTAATTTTCACTAAACTCTCATACTGTTTCACGAGTTCTTCATATTGAATCGGAATGCCTTTCTCAATCAGCAGATTAATCAGGTAATCCAGTTTAAAAGCAAAAACCCCACAATTCCAAAGCGCATCTCGCTCAATCAAGAGCCTCGCTTGGTCTTCATGGGGTTTCTCAGTAAAATGACTGACTTTTCTATAAGAATCACTGTTTGTTTCTTGTTCGGGAACGATATAACCATATTTTGCAGAAGGATACGTTGGCTTTACACCAATCAATCCGATATCAGCACCAGACGATACAACGATGTGCTCTAACTCTTTGACCTTGTTAAAAAAGCGATTCTCCACATAAGGATCGACGGGTAGTACCGTTACGACCTCATGAAGACTAACGCCAACAATCGAGTATAAATACGTCGCGGCTAACGCAATCGCTGGGAACGTATCTCTACGCTCAGGCTCCACAATAATTGGGGCATCCGTTCCAAGTTGACTGTAGATCATATCCAACTGCGCTTTGCCTGTAGCCACATAGGTGGAGTCGGATAATTCGACATTCCTTATCTGCCGCCATACACGCTGGACCATCGATTCCATCTCGCCATCCTCATTCTCTAGCACTTTCAGGAATTGCTTAGAGCGTGAGTCGTTGGATAGAGGCCAAAGGCGTTTGCCAGAGCCGCCTGATAGTAGTACTAATTTCAATGATAATCTCCTCCAAAAAAATGTTCATCTCGGACTTTAAATTAATATTTAAATATTTACTACTTACATTCCATTTAGAGAAAAGTTAAATCAGGAGTAGTCAAAAAACTATTCCAAACTAAAAATCGTACTATTTTATCCATTTTTCAATAGATTTCTTAGGTTCAAGCAAAACCATTTTCAAGAAAGCATCAACCTTAATTCGCTCTCTATCAAGAATCTGATTTACTTTAGAAAAGTCTATTTGCCTATTTACTATATCAAAATCATTATAATCCTTTAAATGTCTACTGCCAATTTCAAACAAGTTCAGTAAACTTTCTATACGACTCCCATAATTTTGAGGATATATACACACTGGTTCAGTATTGAGATTAATAGAGAAGGCAGTCGCATGGAGAGAATCTGTAATAACGTATCTAGCATTGTCGATTAATGAAACGAAATCAAACATTTCCGGTATAAGGATACTTTTCCCGTTTTTTATTATCTGATCATATCTTGTGCAAAATCTAATTAATTTCAATTTGTTTTTCTTCGCAAATTCCGCTGCGAATTTATCGAAAAGCTTATTATTATTTAACTGATATACCAGAACGTAATCTCCATCAATTTTAGGTTTTTTTGTATACTTCCTCCAAAATGAAGCAGGCATTACTAATGTAGGATCAATGATTTGACAGCTTTTTTTAAACATATACTGTTCTTCCAAGATGCCAAGTCCTGATTCCTCTCGCACGGATATATAATCATATTTTTCAATTAATTCTTTAGTTTGTGCTACTTCGTTCTCACTCAATACAGAATTACCAAAACTAGCAGCATAAGCAAATTTTCTTGAATTCTCTGGGGCAAAATTTAGATATAAAGGTTTAATTACTCCATTATTCCAACCTGAATTCCAAACTTGATCACTGCCTGTACAATAAATATCAGCATCACTTTGAAAGTCGATGAAATCATCCTCATTTGAAAAAACCTTATCGCTCAAATTCAAATAATCTCTAATAAAACCTCCAAATATTTTTTTCCATCTATAAAAAGAAGGAAGCAAGACAATCTTTTTTAATAAGTTATTTCCACACCATGTTGTCATCAGATTTTCATCAGTTACATCCGGTCTTATGTAATTTAGTATACGAACATCACAACCATACTCTTTAAATTTCTCCTGAGTTGCAAATGCCTGTAAAACTGAACCATAATTTTTCACTGCATGTAGTGTTATTAGATCGACTTTCATATTACACCTCAAGTATTAACAAAATGATGCTTCTATTTATTACTAAAGATAAATTACCAAACGCGGTGTTACATTAATCCAAAAAATAACACAGCACAGCTATATAAATGAGTACTAATATACTTTCAAAAACTAGAGCACCTTAGTAAATCAGTTTCCGAATTTACATAAAACAATATTTTAAATTATCCAACTTGATCAAGAAATAAGATAATCCGATCACAAAAATATTGCTTTATCCGTTTTAGTTAATAGAAGTGGCTGTATTTACCTAGTATTACTAGATTCTATTGTTGATTGAAATATTTTTGTTTCAGCATTGCCTGAAATTCCTAAAAGCAAGAAACATAAGAGTTGACTTTTCCTAATGAGTAAACAGGAAATCATCAATGAGGCACTCAAACTGATTATTGTGGCCGCACTAACAGTCAGCACACTAACCCCTAAATTTCTTAATACATAATTCGTACCAACAATATTAACAAAATAAAATTGCAATGGATATATTTCCATTGTCCTATTACCTAACCATACAAGTTTTTCAAAGATCTTAAACCTTTTAATTTCTTTAATAATAATAAACATTACCATAATTCCTACAAAACCTATTAAATATCGGTAGGATAGATTAATTGCAATGATGATGTGGCCATTCAATCCGTGTAGATAGTGGATAAAATCAAGATCTAAAAGACGTTTATATTGAGTCAATAAGATTGGGAACAATACTAATGATATTTGCGCCGCTTTCTCAGAGAATCTTGATAGGGAACCTTTGTACTTTGATAATAGAAACCCTGAAATAAAAAAAGGAAAATACCATTTCAAGAGATTTAATCCTAGCGTCCCAATAGGTAAAAACATAATAATCACTGTGACGAAATAATAGAAGAATACTTCTAACAAACCTTTTTTGATCTTTGAGACAAATATTTGGATAGTTTTTATTAAAACTAGAACAAGAAAGCACAAAAAGAGTACCCAAAAGAACCACAATCCAAAATCAGGAAACTTAATGATTTTCAAAGAATACTCACTGAATGACTCTTTTAAAAAATCTTCTCTAAGCAAGAAGTTAACAATAAAGTACCATGATAAAAATGGTATTACTAAAGTTTTAAACTTTTTAGCAAGGACATTTAAAGAATCACCAATTGACTCAATACTAACCGTAAAATATGAAATGATCCCACTAATAAAAATAAATAAAGGCATATGGAAGGAATAAATGAAATTAAAGAAAGGATTCGTCTTAAAATCACTAATGTTATACTGAATTGCGTGTCCTATTATAACTAACAAAATTGCTAAACCTTTTAATGCATCAAGTTCTAAATTTCTCTTTTTCTTTGTTAATCCCATAATATAAACCTCTCTTATATTCGTTCATTTAACTTGAACCTGACTTGAAATTATGAGCTAAACAAGCTTTTCTAATGAAACTTCTTTTCCTCCTTCCAGATCATAAACCTGTACCCTGATCCATCACTCATGTTCTAATCACCGGTTGCGTCCCAATATAATCTATGAGTGCTTATAATATGACAATCAGCAGCCTTCACGGGAATTGGGGGTCTGAGGTCTACTTTTAGATTCTCGATCACAATGATGATTGGTTTTGATGTAAGCTTCGCACCTACCATGTAAAGTTTAAGGAAGGAACCAATAGATCAATAGTTTCCTCTCGGTTTCTAAAAGCAAACCGCGTCCGATACCCTAATTCATAAAATGTAGAGACAATTGAGACGAGGGGAGTTTACTATAAAATTAAACTATCCTTGAATTTATTAACAAACATATAAATCACTTTTCTTGTTGATGGTATAAGAAATAAAATACTAAAATAAATGGTAATGCAAATCACAATATAAAATAGATTTAAAATAAAATTCGTTTTAAAATAAATTAATAACAATCCAGTAGCCCCCATAATTAAAGACGCAAAAATATAAGGAGCTATATTCCTTATGATTGTTTTACCATTAATTCTAGTAATCCGGGTAGCCCAAAACATCTGCATAATTGGGAGCTGTAGCCGTACTAAACATGTTATATAAACCAAAGGTGTAAACCCATGGCGACTGCTCCACAATAAGCATAGTACTACTAATAATATTTGGATCAGATTTGAAACAAATATATAACGTGGTTTCCCTTTTGCCAAAAGAATCATCGCGCCGAAGTCAGCAAAAATAACACTTTCAGAGAATATTAACCCCCAGAGACCTATCAATAATGTTGCTTCGCCCCAATTACTTCCAAGGAGTATATAAGTAACAGTATCTCTGAACACAAAAATACCCACTCCTAAAGGTATTGAAAGTAAACCAACATATTTTTGAAAATTCAAAAACATCTTATTGAATGCATTAGGATCATTCTGTAAAGCAGCTAAAGATGAAAATAATACATATGTAGTTGATGCAGTCAAAATCGAAACTATCTGGATTACAGTTGTGGTAGATGCTTTGTATATTCCAAGGTAGTAATTGTTGAAAAACAGTCCAATAATGAAAATTCCGATATTAGTTACAAGCCATCCCGAAACTGCTTCCATAAGTGTCCAACCACAAAAAGAAAACATTTCAAAAAGTTTTTGAAAACTGTACTTAAACTTGGGTTTCCATTTAGATAAAGCTGTTAATAATATTACATTTAATAACTCTCCTACTATATCCCCAATAATAAGTGCCCAAAAAGAAAATCCCATGAGAACTAATGGGATGGTAACAAAAAATGGTATTAATTTTGCAGTTATTTTTATTAGAGACAATACTCTAAAATTTAATGTTTTACGATATATTGCCATCTGTATACTTGAGAATGATGTTAGAATTAATACACTGCTATACAAACTAATAACATTACCTAAACCATTGTTACCAACAATAAATGCAATTTGATCAGAGAATATTAGTATACTAAACCAGAGAAGTACCGAAATTATTAAGTTAGTCCAAAAGGCCACATTTATACAAAGATCTTCTTCACTATCATTCTTAAATTTACGTTGTATAATGTATTTTTGAAATCCAGCATCCGTAAACAGATCAGTAAATGAAGTGATCATAATTACAGTTGCAACAACACCAAATACTTCTGGGCTTAGCATCCTGGCCAAAATCATATTACTAATTGGTGAAATAATTTTAACAACTATTTCTGTAAGTACCGACCATTTAGCGGCATTTTTCACCATAATATTGATATTTTCCACAAAAACTTTCTCCATTCTGCACCGATGCACTTGCAGCACAAATATTTTACTAATAGTTGTACTGTTGTCTACTAGAGTTATTTTTCATGCGAATTTTTTTATAAAGTGCTGTGTTTTTAAGAGGTAATGGTAGTTGTATCTATACCCACCATGTCACATCGATAGGTGTTTATGAAATGACTATCCATTTATCCATCATTAATCCATCGCTATTTTTACCATCTGTATACCATACTTTAGGTGCAATCACAATTTTATTTCTATTTTGTGACAAATACTGTGCCCACCAACTAAATGTACTATTTGATATTATGAAATGTTTACAACTATACATAAGTTGTAATTCTTCATAATCTTGATTATTCTTTTCAACAAAATTTATATTATACCCTTTAAAGTCAAAATTCCGTTTTACATCACTAATATCATCCGAAAAAATTATAAACACCGGATTTTCAACTCTTGAAGCAATCAAATCCATACCTTTTAAAAAATACTCTTGCTCACAAACTTTCAAACTATTAGAGTTTGAAAGGAAATCACCTCTGCGAATATGAACACAAACAGATTCTGTACTTGCAATCAAGTTATATATATCCAAGTTGTCTACCTTAACAGATGTTTTTACCTGAAGTTCTTTTAAAATCATGCTCGATATCTCTTTAAAATATCGCTCGCTCTGCCAGTAACCATGTAAATAAATATTTTTATTACTAGAAGAAACAGTAAAATCCTTAAACACCGCATCATCCCAAATATAAATACCGAAAGTTGACAGTACCGAAAACAGAATATTGGGAGCAAACTTGACAAATATTTTTATGAGATAATTTGTTCTTTGATCGTACAATATATTAAAAGATCCACGATTGTTATACTTAAGCTCCTCGTTAAGTACAAAGTTGTCCAAAGAAAGTTTCCTCAACTTATCAAATTTGTAATCGGACGTATCCAAAATTAGTTCTCCACCTAACTTATTTTGGATAGCTCTTCCGAAAGCATATTGAAACATTTGATTTCCCAGACCACCCTGTAACTTAATAACAATCATATATAGTACTCCTTAATTTTTAATAAAATAACACCTAAGACATAATTTTATAACTCCTTGACTCTTGTAAAAGTTGTTGGATAAACCCTATTTTGTATATTCTAGATGTATACTAAATAATAGAAGATTTATGCTTTTTAAATAAAATAATTCTATTTATCTTGGAAACAACAGCAAAAAGGAAACTTACATTTACAATTGCATAAATTATCATACTCGTATTCAACATAAGTAGCATACCGCAATACACACTAGCAAAAATATATACAAATCGTTTATCAATGTAAATTTGCTCATATATTTTATAACTAAATTTATATGCCAAATATAAAAAAATACATGGCCAAATTGGAGCAAATAATCCACCAAAATAATAAGTGCCTTCACATATATTAGGCACAATCTGACTTACTGAAATATTGCTACCAAAATATACCAAATTATAAAGAGTTGTTGAATTAATGCTTGAAACAGTAAAATTACTTATTCCACCAACATTAGAAAAGACATCGTTCAGTAATAGAAAAATTCTAAAAAATCCATAAGTAACATCTATGGTATCAACTGCCATTATTCCAATTGCAGTTTCTTTTACACCCATAAAATACATATTAATTGTATCGCCCCAAAAAAGGATATTTGTGCTATCACTAACCTCACCACGCCCTTCACCAAAGAATTTTACTCCTGTAAGGTATATTAGGCCTATAGTAATAATTCCACTCATAACAAACAAAATTGCTTTGCGTTCTCTTTTTCCAGGATATAAGAACAACAATAACACCATAAAAGTTATAAATGGGCATATAAGTCCAACACGACTAAGATTTGAAACGATGAGAGCATTTACACTAACAGCTATAATTGATATAACTATATTCATGTAACTGAATTGCTTTCGATTTCTTTTAAAACATGAATTAATCACAATTAACACCAAGCAATATCTAGCAAAAATTACAACAGTAGAAAAAAGCCCCGATAACGGGAAGTTTACTTTAATATTTGTTGCCAAATCATCTTGATTAAAAAGGAATCTATAATCAGCTATTGCTTCAGGTATAAATACTGCGACAAGAATTCCTAACAAAATAACTATATTGAATATAAAATAACTTCTTAATGGTTTATTATTTTGGTCAACTTTATTTGACTTTCTTTTATATGTCTTTGATAAATAATTTCCAAAAATGCATAAAACTATCATTTCATAGAATGTAAGGAAAATCGCACTTCTAATATTATCAGCTGAGGGGGTTACCCCAAAACGAGAATAGTATTGGCTAATACAAGCAATAAGCGGAAGTAAGGAGTATTTAATAACCATAGACATATTAAAAATAAAAGGACCAATCATTTTGAAATTTGTAAAATCAATATTTGTGCATAGAATCATTAATATTGAAAACCCAAATGGTACTATGAAATACACCGAATAACCTGGAAAAAACTCCGAATTATTCAACACATAAATACTAATAGCAAAAGAAATAAAAGCTATAATAAAATTCGGAATTCTTTTTACTATTGTCCTCTGACTTAATTTATGCATAAAATAAATCCTTTCAATAACTTTCTAATTCCATTCACTAATATATCCATCAAATATATTGCATATTTCAGCATATAGCATGATTTAATTTTTAACAAACTAATCCAATATACTATTATAATAAATCAATTTTCAAGCATTTTCCTTGGATTTATTACATTGCAATAATATTTAGTAGACATTTTACTGCTTCGTTTATTCTGCAGGATTTTAGAGCATATTCTCTTCCCTTGTAGCTTAGGTCAGATCTCTTATTAAAATTACTCAGCAGACTATTAATTATTTTGTGCATTTCTCTTAAGTCGCTTATTGTAATTCCACCGGGTAACACTCGGGCATTTCCTACATTTGTACTGATAAATGGAACACCCAGTGCCATTGATTCGATCAGTGATATTGAAAATTCTTCAAAGGTACTTCCTACCAGATAGAAAGTAGCATTTTTCATTATGCTGGGGATGTGTTCTCTCTGCACCCCTGTCAAAAAGTGTACGTTTCGCTTTCCATGTTGTAGCGATAATTTATGATTAAAATGTAACAATGACTTATAATAATAGTTTTCTGATCCTCCAATAAACACCATATCATAATTATTCACCTTTGCTTTGTAAAACTGTTCTAAGATCCCCTTCTGATTTTTATATCCAGAATAATTTGCTACGCTAATAAAGTAGTTTTCATTTATCAATTGGGTATACTTTGAAATTGGATTATTAAAACTATCTAACTGAAAAAAAATATCTTCTGATGCATTTGAAAGGATACGAACTTGATTTTTTGAATATTTATCCAAGTAAGATTTACTACTATCCACCTCAGACAAGCAAACAGTCTCATCAAACTCTTTAACAAACTTTTTGAAAGTTGTAGCATAGTAAACATTCCATCTTATCCAATTAAATGTATTTCCAATTGTATTTTTGAGAGTCGACATTCTTCTAAAAGGCTGTAATGTCAATCCAGAAAATCCATGAGAGTGCAAGATAGTCTTAGCTTTAATTTGATGTAACTCTTTAAGTAGAAGATCCGTTGTAATACATTGACTACATTGAAAAATGATTGCATCACAATCAAAATTTTTAACATAATCAATATACTCTTTTGTTTCTCCGCGAAATCGTTTCAAGCCATCGTAGTAAATATTCATTCTAACAATCTGTACTCCTCCAATTTCCTCCCGTTTTGGAGTCCCATCTACCTCCTTTGTAACTATTGTAACGTTATGCCCTAAGGTTGCCATACCTTCTGCTAAATACTTTACAACTACTGGAACCCCACTCATTTTGGGGTAGTAATTTTCAACAGTAAACAGAATCTTCATTTACGATCTCCACACATTCAAAAAATTTATGCATATTGTTTCTTAGTAACTTTTTTAAAAAACTTCTGTGGCATTAAGCCAATAATAATAGGCTTTGCAATATATGGTAATCCATAAAACAGGAGACCCATTTTTTTATATCCGATATATCTAACCTTAGCCTCATCAATTCGATATTTCATTGGTCTATGCTTGTTATTCCCATTAATAATACAATATCGATATAATTCTTCTTGAATGTTATGTCCCCGCATTCCTAACGAGTACATTGTCATAAACAAATCATAATCTTCGCATCGTCTAGTTTCTTTTGAAATCCTGTAACATCCGGCTTTCTGCAAATCTGCCTTTTTAATAATGACTGAAGGGTGGATAAATGGACTATTCCAAAAGAAATCTTTTGGTTTAGGATTGGCTGGAACGCTAAATTTCCCCCATGTACCATTGGTATCAAATACAGAGGCCGTGCATCCAACAATTGAAATATCAGGATGACTCTCAAAATATTTCATTTCCTTCTCAAATCTATGAATATCTGATACATCATCATCATCTTGACGTGCTATAAAGTCTCCTGCCGAAACTTTAATACACTCATTTAATGCATATGCTAACCCTTGATTTTTTTTATAAGTTATAACTTTAATTCTACCATCTTTTTCTTCGATATTTTTTAAAACTTCCAATGTTTCATTGGTTGAACCATCGTTGCAAATGATAAATTCCCAATCATTAAATGTTTGATTTATAATCGAGGTAACACTAGCTTCTAATGCATCAAAACTTTTGCAATTATAAACACCCATTATTACTGAAATCTTCGGCATACATAAACTCCTCTATGAAGCACCCAAAGAGTTGAACAACTTTTCATGTTCTTCTGCCACACGTTTCACATTAAATTTTTTTCTTACTCTTTGGTTTCCACTCTTTATTAATTTTTCTTTTAATTCTTTATCTTTAAATATTCTAATACTCGCAGCCGCTGTACTATCAGCATCATTTACTTTAACTAACAAACCTGTTTCTCCATCTGTAATTAGTTCTGGTATTGAATCAACGTTGGTTGCAATTATAGGAACATTAGCTAACATATATTCCGCTAAAACCAATCCAAAGCCTTCCCATCTTGTTAGCAGCATCCCTTGATCAAAGCAGCATTGATATAAAAATGGTGCATCTGTCCAGCCAGTTATCATTGTACAACCTTCTAACTTATGCTCTTTTATTAATTCTTCCACTCTGCTTCGGTCTGGTCCGTCACCTACTAATACAAAAAAAGCATTGGGTATTTTCAGTTTAATTTTGGATGCTGCCTCAAGGAAAATTTCCGGAGCTTTGTTGTAACAAATTCTACCAACCAAACCGATTACATATGAGTTTTCGGGTATTCCCACTTTCTTTCTAGCAGTTCTCTTATCAACTAACTCAGAATCTAATTGTTCTATATCAATTCCATTTAGAATTTTCTCTATTTTTTGCGGTTTACAAATCATATTTAGAATTGCTCTTTTCTTTTCACATTCTGAAATTGCTACAATTGAATCTGTTTTCAAAAATGCAAGGAACTTCTCTATTATACGATAAAATATTTTTTTCTTATTGCTAGTATCCATACAAAATGCCCAACCATGAGGGTTATATACAACTTTAGTCTCTATACCCAAAGCTGATATTCTTGCTAGTGCCCCAGCTTTGCTGCTCTGTAAATATAAAATGTCCGGCTGATACTCCTTAATAATCTTTCTAAGTACCAATACGCCTTTTGCATCAATTTTCAAATTCAATTCACGACACATATTTATATTTACAAATGTGTCAACGAGATTTATATAATTTTTCTCCTTAAAGTCGAAAGAACAAACCAAAATAATTTCGTATTTTGCCCTATTTAAGTATTTTAAGAGCATTTGTATATATCTCTCTACTCCACCAGGAGACTGAACAACAATCATTAATTTTGTTTTCATAAATTTCCCCTTCTCTACAAGCAGCAAGTTAATCAATTAATTAGATTCATTAAATCCATTTTAAAATTTAAATTTGCCCTGAGATGGAATATTATAATAGGACAATAAAAGTTCGTTAACCTTACCAAAATTCTTAAAAATGCCTTTTCTCTAATCAAACATCTTCTTAACTCTATCTTCCTTCTCAACCTTCTTCATATCTGCTATAACCATAATTCGTACTAATTCTTCAAAAGAAGTTTTTGTTGGATTCCAACCTAACAATGTTCTTGCCTTCGTAGGATCTCCTAACAACTGATCTACTTCAGTAGGTCTGAAAAATTTAGGATCAACATCCACAATAACCTCACCTGTGGCCTTGTTAGTACCTTTTTCTTCAACACCCTGTCCTGTCCACTCTATTTCTATACCAACATGGTTAAAAGCTAATTCAACAAATTCACGTACCGTATGCATTTCACCAGTTGCAATGACGAAGTCCTCTGGTTGATCGTGTTGGAGAATTAGCCACATACATTCCACATAGTCTTTGGCATAGCCCCAATCACGCAAAGAATCCAGGTTGCCTAAAGATACTTTCTTTTGTTTGCCTTGCGCAATTCTTGCAGCTGCGAGTGATATCTTACGAGTGACAAATGTTTCGCCGCGGCGCTCTGACTCATGATTAAATAAAATACCATTTACAGCAAACATATTGTATGACTCGCGATAGTTCTTTGTAATCCAAAACCCATATATCTTAGCGACACCATATGGAGAACGCGGATAGAAAGGAGTAGTTTCTTTTTGCGGTACTTCTTGAACTTTTCCATATAGTTCAGATGTGGAAGCCTGATAAACTTTCGTTTTTTCAGTTAATCCCAAAATTCGAACTGCTTCCAATATGTTAAGTGTTCCTTTGCCATCTACATCCAATGTGTATCCTGGCATATCAAAGGAAACTCTGACATGGGATTGTGCTGCTAGATTATAGATTTCATCTGGTTGAACTTCACTAATTAAACGAATCACGTTAGAAGTATCAGTTACGTCACCATAATGCAGATGGAAATCCCCATTGTTTAACAATGCATTCGCTGCTTCCTCATCAAGAATATCTTCTAAACGCTCTTGATTATAGGAAGAACTACGACGAATAACACCATGCACTTGGTATCCTTTTTCCAATAGAAACTCTGCTAGATAGGAACCATCCTGCCCAGTAACGCCTGTAATTAATGCTGTTTTCATTGTCATATCCTCCACGTGGTGATTCTTCTATTTCGCAACTGCGACATGATGTTCAATAAACCATTGATAAGCTGAACGGATTCCTGCTTCGAGCTCGATCTCCGCTTTCCAGCCTAGGTTTGAAATCTTAGTTACATCAACAAGCTTTCTAGGTGTACCATCAGGTTTGGTTGTATTAAATAATAATTCCCCGTCGTAACCAACCACTCTCTGAATGGTTTCGGCCAGCTCTTTAATGGAAATGTCTTCACCAACACCAACATTAATAATGTCATTACTCTCATAGTTATTCATGAGGAATAAACATGCTTTAGCTAAATCATCCGCATGAAGAAACTCCCGCTTTGGTGTACCTGTGCCCCAGATTTCAACTTGTGGTGACTGATTCACTTTGGCTTCATAAATTTTCCGCATCAACGCAGGCATGACGTGAGATGACTCCAAATCGAAGTTATCATTAGGTCCATATAGATTGGTCGGCATAACAGAAATATACCTTGTACCGTATTGTCGATTATAGGATTGACACATTTTAATACCAGCGATTTTGGCAATCGCATAGGGTTCATTCGTAGCCTCAAGCTCACCCGTTAACAGATATTCTTCTTTTAGCGGTTGTGGGGCAAGCTTCGGGTAAATACAAGTTGATCCGAGGAACAATAACTTCGTAACGCCCGACTTATAGGCTGCATCAATAACGTTGGTCTGAATTAGCAAATTGTCTCGGATGAAATCAGCTGGATACTCATTATTAGCGACAATGCCGCCAACTTTGGCAGCAGCCATGAAGACGTAGTCAATCTTTTCTGCAGTAAAGAATTTTACAACATCATCAAATTTCCTTAAGTCCAATTCAGCACTCGTTCGATAGACCAAATTGGTATAGCCTTTCGCTTGTAACTCTCTTAAAATAGCAGATCCAACTAATCCTCTATGTCCAGCGATGTATATTTTAGCTCCTAAATCCATGGAACACCTCAAATGTTATCTTTTTTTAATAGGCGTCTTTTGATCCTAAAAGCACCTTACACGTTTTCAAAATAATTTTAACATCCAATAAAATACTTCTATTTTTTATGTACTTCAAATCAAGCTCTACCATCTTCTTGAAGCTAACATCATTTCTCCCGCTTACTTGCCATAGCCCCGTACACCCCGGCGTTACAAGCAAACGTTGTTTATGATAGTCACTATATTGTTCTACTTCTCTCACTAATGGTGGACGTGGGCCAACTAGACTCATATCGCCGATCAGCACGTTCCATAGCTGTGGAAGCTCGTCCATGCTTGTTTTGCGAATAAATTTTCCCACTCTTGTTATCCGAGGATCTTCTTTCATTTTAAACATGTGACCTTCGATCTCGTTCTTATCCAACAAGCCCTCTAACAATTCTTCCGCATTGGAAACCATCGATCTGAATTTATACATCTTGAATTGCTTCTCATCCTTGCCTACGCGCATCTGATAAAAAAATACGGAGCCACTAGGATCTTCAAGCTTGATCATAACCGCCAAAATCAGAAACACAGGCAAGATGAGTATAATCCCAACTAGTGCTCCAAGGACATCCAATATCCTTTTAATAAATAAATAAGAAGTTTTTTGTTGATGTACGGTCCTTAATATATTGATAGGATAGTATGTATCTTTCTCCACCATCAGCGTATCTCTGGAGATATTCGGCATCTGATTGCCTCCTAGCCATGTGTAAGTTGTAACTGCTTTTCTCTATGAAGAACATCTTCTAAGGCTCGTAAAAGCGGAGCCTTAAGTTCATCATTTTTCAAAGCGAAATCGACCGAAGTGAGAATAAAACCAAGCTTCTCTCCCACATCATACCTTTGTCCTTCAAATTGGAAGGCGAATACATCCTGTATCTCGTTCAGTCGGGAGATTGCATCTGTTAATTGGATTTCCCCGCCTGCACCTGTTTCCTGAAGTTCGAGAAAATCAAATATTTCTGGAGTTAAAATATAGCGTCCCATTATCGCCAAATTTGAAGGCGCCGTGCCAGGGGCAGGCTTTTCTACAAAGCGTCGAACCTTGTACAAGTCACCATTTTTGCTAATGGGGTCAACAATACCATACCGTTTGGTCTCTTGATCGCTAACGGGTTGAACACCAATTACCGAGGATTGAGATAATTCAAATTGATCCATTAATTGCTTTAGGCACGGTGTTTCAGCGCTTACAATGTCATCTCCTAGTAGAACAGCGAATGGTTCATTACCAATAAAACGTCTAGCACACCATACTGCGTGACCCAGGCCTTTGGCTTCTTTTTGCCTAATGAAATGAATTTCAACTTTACCTGGCTTAAGAACCTCTTCAAGAAGATCGTGTTTTCCTTTTTCCAGCAAATTGTACTCTAACTCAAAAGCACTATCGAAATGATCCTCAATCGCTCTTTTCCCTTTACCTGTTACGATAATAATGTCTTCAATACCAGATTCAATGGCTTCTTCAACGATGTATTGAATGGTTGGTTTATCTACGATCGGAAGCATTTCTTTCGGCATCGCTTTGGTTGCAGGCAGAAATCTAGTTCCTAAGCCAGCAGCTGGGATAATCGCTTTTCTAATTCTCTTTTCCATAGTAGCTCCTCCTTCGTATGCTATATACTACAATCCTTTATTTTTTTAAAGTTTTCCTTTAAAAAAACCAGGCATATCTTCTTTTCCAAGAAAATATGCCTCGGATTTTTAATGAAAAACATAGGGCATTTAACCCCACCTCACATCACACCACCGATGATATACATCTAAGGCGGCAAGCCGCCCACAGCATGATCGAGTATCTACAATGATAGAGGTATAGTAGACATTACCTAGTTAGTAAAAAGATGTGTCATTCAATGGAATGGTCTGCGTTAGCTCTTATTGACTTTCACCGTAATAATAGTAATATGCATCTTTGTTCTTACGATCCACATTGTTCAGAACGACGCCGAGTATTCTAGCTCGAACGTTATCAAGGTTTTGCTTCGCTTTCATTACAGCATCACGCTTCGTTTTGTCCGAGTTGACGACAAGGATAACCCCATCGGCACGCGTAGAAATGATCTGCGAATCCGTCACGGCGATAGCAGGTGGAGCGTCGATTAGGATAATATCGAACTGCTGTTTCAGCTCTTCGATGGCACTTAGCATCTTCTTGGAAGCCAGAATCTCTGAAGGATTCGGCGGGATAGGGCCTGATGTAATAATTTGCAAATTAGGAATGAACGTGTCTTGCAATACTTCACGAACGGTCAGTTGATTCGTAAGCAGATTGGTAAGCCCCCAACGATTCGATACCCGCAGGGTGTGATGCATGGTTGGTTTACGAAGATCACCGTCGATGATGAGTACTTTCTTATCTGATTGCGCGTAAGCTACGGCTAGGTTGACGAGTGTGGTGGACTTCCCTTCTCCAGGACCTGCGGAGGTCACCATAATCACTCTTAATTCCTCATCGATCGATGAGAATTGAATATTGGTTCTTAGTGCGCGATACGCTTCCGAAATGGGAGATTTGGGATTCTGATGTGTGATGATCGGTCTTTTACTGGTTGAGTTTGACATCGGAACGCCCTCCCACTCTTTGTTCATTGGTCTGCTTGCTGTGATGGTTCTGGAAGTCTTCTGGCTTCATCTTGGTGATCATGGCTAAGGTAGGTAGTCCTAAGTACTGCTCTACTTCTTCCTCTGTTGTCAGTTGATCGTTCAAATACTCCAACAAGAAGGCAACACCTAACGCAATCATCAGCGAAACGACAAAGGAGATCGCGACATTTAACTTTTTATTCGGCTTAACTGGAATGGGCCCTTCCATATCTTTGGCTTCATTCAGCAAAGAAATATTATCGACTTTCATAATCTTCGGAATCTCGTCTTGGAATACGATGGACACGGCATTTGCAATGCTCGCTGCCCGTGTATACGAAGGATCTTGAACAATGAGAGTCATAACTTGTGTATTGTTAACTGAGCTCACTTTCACTTTCTCTACAAGCTGCTCGGCTGTTATATTCAAATGTGGGTATTCGGATACGACTTTGTCCATAATTCGCGGTGTACGAATGATTTCTTTGTATGTATCAATGAGTCTAATGTTCAAATTGACTGTATTCAGGTCAACTTGGGAGACGCCTACTTGATCATTGGATTTATTGACAATTAGTTTGGTCGAAGCTTGGTAGATCGGTTCCATAAACAAAAAGCTGATAATCCCCGTTGATACTGTTGCTACAACAACAATTGCGACAATCATCCACACCCTTTTCCTTATAATTTTCAAGTAATCCTTTAAATCCAGTTCCATGCCATTCCCTCCGTCTACATGATGTCATGTCTCATCTTGGTCGCTGGTCTTCATTATTTTTATTAGAAAAGATAAGGAATCCCCCTCTATCTGGTAGAGATGAGGATTCCTCCTGAAATATACAGTTGCTTATTTATTCAGCAAACGATAGATAACAACAGCGGCTTGTGCACGAGTGGAGTTAGCATTTGGATTAAATGCGTTGCCTTCTTCACCGATAATGATGCCTTCATTTGCTGCCAGAGCAACGCCATCTTTCAAAGACGTGTTAATCGCTGTTGCATCCGTGAAACCTTTAAGAACTTCATCCACTTTAGCTGGATTTAGCGTTACGCCTTTAAGCGCAAGCGCTCTGGAGGACATAACAGCCATTTCGGCACGCGTAATTTTACCGTTAGGGTCAAATTTACCCGCTTCTTTGCCGTTCACGATGCCGTTTTTAACTGCAGATGCAACGTAGACTTTGTACCAGTCGGAATCGCTCACATCAGCGAAGTTTTCAGTTGCTTGATCATCTTGCAAGGAGAATGTTTTGACGATCATTTTCGCAAATTCAGCACGTGTAACAAATCCATTCGGATCGAAGGTTTGCTCCGCACGACCTTCAAGAATGCCTTTTGCCGCAGCTACTTGAATTTGTCGACCAGCCCATGCCTTAACGGATGTTGTATCGCCGAAAGATACTTTATTCTCAACAACGGTATACGTGGAGAAGCCGTTACGTTTGGCGCTAAAAGTGCCGTTTTGATAGCTACCGCCGTAGTACTCTAATTTGCCATTGATAATTTTCGCAAGGGTCAGCAAATCTGTATCTACATTGGATGTATTCTCAATTGGAAGTTGTAGAGTAACAGGCTTATTGAATGTGTGAATTTCATTTCCGCCAGATGTAAATTCAAAATTAAATACATCAGATACAACATTTAGTTTTGTTACGTCCGTTGCTTCAGTCTTATCTTGTTTAGACACCTTTAGCGTCGTATCTTTACTAAACTCTGTAGGACTAACACCTAATGTAAGACCATTCATGGAGACGGATACGGTATCAATACCATTCTCTTTCGCAGAATCAAGCAATTCTTTAGCGAACGGAATTTCAGTCGTTTTGGCAGTGGTTGTACCAAAATCCAATTTCAGCTCGACTTTCTCTGGTTTCGCTTGTGGGTTCAACTTCTGCAATTGATCATTCAGTGCCTTGGCTTTATCGGCAACTTCTTTCATTTTCTTTGTAAGATCAGCGTTATTCAGCGTCGGTTTCGCTACATTACCTTCTACTTTAATCGATGATTTCAGGTCAAGTGTGGCTAGTTGTGCGATGGCATTTTTAATAGCATCTTGTGCTTTTTTGAAGATTTCGGATTTTTTCTCATCGGTTGCACCAACAAGATCCTTGATCAACTTATCTAAATCAGCTTTACCTTGCTCTGCTGGATCCTTTTTAGTATCTGCTGGTGAAGTTCCAGTGCCAGGATCAGTGCTGGATGAATTATTTAAGGATATCGTGGCCGAGATATACAAGAGAAGCCCAAATTTGGAATCACGTGCTTGAATCTTGCCGCTGCCAGCGTTTGCTCCGTCCAGTACAAGAGTACCATCATTTGTGAATTTCACATGGTCAACTGTTCCTGTTTGAAGGCTCCAAGTCAAATAGTTGTTAATTAAATTTGAACCAAACACGGTCAACCCAGGTTTAACAGAGTTCGTAGTTACTGTAGTAGGAACGTATGCGATATCTCCAGCAAGTACGTATCTTACTCCAGCCGAAACGAGCGCTGCCCTTGCCGATAAAGCTTTGGCTCCTACAGCATTAGCAATGTTATCTTGAACTACATTGAGATCATCCAGGGTAATATGATAAGCCTTTAGGAAGTTATAAATAAGTAGATTATCATCGGATAGTTCAGCTTTAACAATTGAATTTACGGTATTTAATATATCTTGTGTACTGCCGCTGTTAGATAACGCTACGAGAACACTTGCCAATAAGTCATTTTTTTTAGATTTCAATGCTGCGATTGCTGCTTCTTGAAAATCAATTACGCTTTGTTTGCTTAGTCCATACTGATCATTAATGCCAGGAAGTGATTTATAAGTGAACAGCGTATTGATTGCAGCACGAATATTTGTATTTTGAACTAAAGCATCAATGTTATTTCCAGACTCGTCATAGAATAAATCCAAGCTATTAAAAAGTGCAAACACTGGAGTAACATTTACGCCAGCAGGAGCTAATTTCGTCCAAACAGGCCCGAGAATGGTTTGCATTTCTGAATCAGTAAAGTTATGAGCAGCCACATAATCTCTTGTCGCTTTCACATCAGATAACCCTTGTACATCTTTAACAAGTTCACCGTGCAGGCCATTCAACATACCTAGTGGAGTAACAGCAGTAGTAGTTGCTACTGTATCAGCCGAAGCCACCCCAACAGAAATCCCCAACTTATCGGCAAACCCTTTCTCGCTTAATGGAAGTCCAGCAAGGGATGCAAGCAAGATGCTTGCTGATAGTGTCGTTACGGCTAATTTCTTTTTCATCGTCATGCTAAAATTCACCTCATTAGATTAGTGGTCTTTCTTGTTGTTGCTTTATTTGGATTTCCAAAACTGAAACCATTTTGATTTCGGCCAAACAGGAGGAAGTGTTTCAATAGATAAATTATGTATGATCCTGTTGGCATTGTTTTGGAACGTGCTCACATAATCGGGGCCTAGTTCCTTTCGCACAACTTCATACGCTTGTGCAAGAGCGAACCCACGCTTGGCAGTGTTGTGGGCATCCGACGCAATGAAATGAGTCAAATGATTCCGGCATAACTCCAAGGAAAAAGACTGGATGGATCGACCGAAATCCCCCAGTAAGGCATGGGCTGTCACTTGTGTCAAAGCTCCGAGTTGGACCAACTCCAGCAATTTCTTCGGGTTCTCCACGATTTCTCGATTGCGCTCGGGATGCGTAATAATCGGTACGATATCCATGAGCAGGAGTTCATGCAGCAACTCTTCGATGCCAGCGGAGATTCGATCAGATGGAAACTCGAGCAGCAAGTAGCGTGAACCATTTAATGTGCTGGTCCGCTTCATTTCTATATCTTCAATCAGCTCACGGTACACCCGAACTTCTTGGCCCGCATGCACACGAAGCGGAATTTGGCGCTCAATGAGCTCCTCTTGAAATCGTTGTACCTGTTCGCTGACGAAACTAGCTTCATTCATATATCTACCATTGCGATGATGCGGGGTTGCAATGACAGCCGTGATCCCCTGCTGGGCCGCTTGTCTAGCCATCTGAATCGCATGGTCCAAATCAGTGGCCCCATCGTCGAGATCTGGTAGTATATGACTATGTATATCAATCATTGAAATCCCCAACCTCTAGGACTATATTCGTAGTTTTACGACAAAAAATATCAGAAATTCACACTTTTCACCATGACGTTCTTTATGAAAGTGTAGCATATATACCTACGCTTGCCTACCCGAAATAGCCCTTAGTTCCTATTATCAAGCTGTTTTTTATGTAATTTTTATCAGATTTAAATATTTGTAATATGTCCGAATTTTTCGCGAAATCTAGTAAACGATTAACAAACAATTAGTATTTCATAAAAATTAAACATTTTATCTTATAATTCGACAAAAATCTACATTATCACCTACACTTTCGACAAAAAGTTCACAAAACGATATGCATGAATTTTCTGTAAACTAAAACTTACAATGCATCCAAACAACAAACATCCGGTTCATAGAAAATTCAAAAAAAAGAAGATAGAGCCCCAAATATCAAGGGACTTTACCTTGCAATCCTGTCACATGTCTACTTTTTTTTCGCCATCACATCACTGATCCCTACAAAAAATACGACGATCGTCACGAACACAATTACTCGAACGTCCCAGGCATTCGGAAAATCATTCACTCTCATACCCATGGCCCGCAGAAACAGAACAAAGAACAGTAAAACGAGATCGAAAAACATGCAATAAGCCATACGAGCTGATAATTTATAAAGCGGCAGTTTATCCATCATTTTGCCAATCCCAAATAAATCACTCCATTTGCTGGACTCAGACTTCGTCTGCTGGGGGGGATGATCCTTGTCCGCTTTACGGTCAACGATCGGTTTTTGCTCGTTTGACAATTTTCTCGCCAACTTCTAATGATGAATCGGTCGTATCCCTCCACATGAGTATAGCCCCGATACAACTGACGCCCACAATGAAAATCCCCCCCAAAGGTGAGAGCAGCTGCACTTCCCATGTCAAGATAATAGTCAGAAAACTTATGAACAGTAATAGATAAGCCCCGGTCATTTTCATTGCGTTTCTTGCCATGATCTATCAACACCTCCCTATTTATGAAGCTAAAGTAGTATATGAGAGATTCATAGATGAGGTGATAGGCACCAAACGCGTAGCACACGGCAAAAAGACCCAAAAAGGTCGTCACCCTTTCAGGCCTTTCGCTCTATCTAACTGGTTCTATCTGTTCAGCAAACTGCCCACGTATCTTAACAACTCATTGGCGCAGACTGGGCAGTACCCATGCTCATCGATCAGCTGTTTGGTCACATCGTTTATTTTCTTCAGTTGCTTCTCATCCGGTGTTTTGGTGGATGTCGTAATTTTCACGATATCCTTCAGATCAGCGAAAAGCTTTTTCTCAATCGCTTCACGTAAGCGCTCGTGGCTGCTGTAGTCAAACCTTCTGCCTTTGCGTGAGTAGGAAGAGATGCGGATCAGAATTTCTTCGCGGAATGCTTTTTTCGCATTTTCAGAAATACCAATCTGTTCCTCGATTGAACGCATGAGGCGCTCATCTGGGTCCATTTCCTCGCCAGTTAACGGATCCTTGATTTTCCCCCAATTGCAGTAGGCCTCAATATTATCCAAGTAGTTGTCGAAAATCGTTCTAGCCGACTCCTCGAAGGAGTACACGAACGCTTTCTGCACTTCTTTCTTGGCAATATCGTCATATTCCTTACGGGCCACCGAGATGAAATTGAGGAAACGCTCGCGCTCATCTTTGGTGATCGATGGATGCTGATCCAGGCCGTCCTTCAAGGCGCGCAGCACATCTAACGCGTTAATACATTGAAGATCCTGGCGGATCAAGGCACTGGAAATTCGGTTGATGACATACCGCGGGTCAATACCGCTCATGCCCTCTTCTTGGTACTCATTCTGCATTTCCTTCAGATCGGCTTCTTTGTAGCCTTCGACGACTTCGCCGTCGTACATGCGCATTTTTTTGATGAGATCCATGCCTTGCTTCTTCGTTTCCTTCAAACGTGTCAGAATCGAGAAGATAGCGGCCACACGCAACGCATGAGGTGCAATATGGATATGGGACATATCGCTTTGCCCGATGAGTTTGTAGTAAATTTTTTCTTCGTCGGAGACTCGCAAATTGTAAGGAATCGGCATGACGATCATCCGAGACTGCAGGGCTTCATTTTTCTTATTCGCGATAAAAGATTTATACTCAGTTTCATTGGTATGCGCGATGATCAACTCATCCGCACTGATCAGCGCGAAGCGACCCGCTTTGAAATTCCCCTCTTGCGTGAGGGAGAGCAAATTCCAGAGGAACTTCTCATCGCACTTCAGCATCTCCTGGAACTCCATGATTCCCCTGTTCGCCTTATTCAGCTCGCCGTCAAATCGATAGGCACGCGGATCAGACTCGGAGCCGAACTCTGTGATTGTGGAGAAGTCGATGCTGCCTGTCAAGTCGGCGATATCCTGGGACTTTGGATCCGACGGACTAAACGTACCAATACCGACACGACCTTCTTCCGATACAAAAACACGCTCAATATGTACATCCTCGATGCAGCCGTTGTATTCCGTTTTCAGACGCATCTGGCAGGACGGACATAGGCTTCCCTCGATTTTCACGCCAAGCTCTCGCTCGATCTCTAATCGCAGCTCCTGAGGAATGAGATGCAGCGGCTCTTCATGCATAGGACACCCTTTGATGGCGTAGACAGCACCTAAATTTGTTTTGGAGAATTGTTCTAATCCTCGCTTCAACATGGTCACAATTGTGGATTTCCCACCGCTTACAGGACCCATTAGCAACAAAATCCGTTTGCGAACATCCAAACGACGGGCAGCGGAATGGAAATATTCTTCCACCAGCTTCTCAATGGCACGATCCAGTCCGAAAATCTCTGAGTTGAAAAATTTGTAGGATTTGGTGCCGCTCTGGTCATTGATGCCCTGGGACGCAATCATATCATAGACCCTCGAATGTGCTGTTCTCGCGAGTCCAGGATTACTGCGAAGCAATTCTATGTACTCCGCGAACGTACCGGTCCAGCTCAATGAATCCTTCTCCGTACGATGCTCTGAAATTCTTTTGAATATGTCCATGGGTACCTCCTTTCACTGCTGCCTTTTTGGTTATAGGTCAGCTCGTGATGGTGAATTGTGTACTACAATCCTATGCACCCATGAAGGATAACTTGCCCGAAATTTTAAAAGTGTCATGTATTTCTCACTTTACGATTTCGGATGACGTGCTATGCTATAATGAAAGCCATTCTGTCGCACTTCATGTATGAAGAGGAGAACATCACCTCATGCCGATCCAAAACGAAACCGAGCTCTATGCCCCGGTCAAACACTATTTCGAACAGCGTGGCTACACGGTGCGCGGCGAAGTTAAGCACTGTGATTTAGTCGCTATACGAGGCGACGAGCCACCTGTCATTGTCGAGTTAAAAAAGAGCTTTAACATCCCGCTCCTCGTGCAAGCCATCGATCGGCTGAAGCTGACCCAAGACGTGTACGTCGCTTTCGAGCTGCCGAACAAAGGAAAAGCCCCCCATCGCTTGCAATGGGAGGACATTCGCCGTCTTTGTCGTATGCTGGGACTAGGTGTATTGACCGTACAATTCTACAAACGCAAACAGCCCACAGTCGACCTCGTCTGTGAGCCTACTCCCTATATGCTGCGATCGAACAAACGAGCGTCCTTAAAGCTGGTTACCGAATTCCATGAACGCAGCGGCGACTATAATGTGGGCGGCAGCAACAAAATGAAGCTCATGACCGCCTACCGTGAGAAATCGCTGCATTGTGTGCATCTGCTGAAGCTCCATGGACCGCTAAGCCCTCGCCAGCTGCGCGAATTCACGAACAACAAAGCCGTCCCCTCGCTGCTCCAGCAAAATTATTACGGCTGGTTCATCCGTCAGAGCCGCGGCATTTACCATCTCACGCCTTCTGGCGAGAAAGCTTTAGTCGACTACGCGCACGTAGCGGCCAGCTTCCCGCCATCTAGCCAATTTAAGAGCGAATGACAACCCGATGGACATTCGCTTCTTCATTCATGCGCAGCAGCGCTTTGTTCATCCAGATCGCGGCTTGGGCGCCTTCCCCCATCGCGATGGACACTTGCTCCGCATGAACACCTACATCACCAGCGGCCCAGACGAAGGGGACGCTGGTCATTTTGCTGCGGGGATCGGTCATAATATGTCGATTCTCCATCCGTTCCGCGCCGAGCTGACGCGCCAGGTCCGACTTCACTTCATTGCCGCCGAACGCGATGAATGCACGCTCTGCCTCTATCATCACTCCGCTCGCGAGCTTAACTCCACTGAACCGCCCTGGCACCTTCACCTTAACCTCAGCGAGATCTTCCGCGACATAAGTGATTCCTTTCTCCCGCATCTCATCTGCCATCTTAGAGCTCACAGCCCGCTGCTTATGATTCACATAGGTAACGCGATCCGTTCGCCAGCGAAGCTTGATCGCCATCGCAGCTCCCGCATCTCCAGAGCCCATGACAATCGTATGTTTATCCATGACTTCATAGCCGTCGCAATCGGGGCAGACATAGACCGTTAACCCTAAGCATTCCTTCAGTCCTGGCAGTTCAGGCATTCGGTCCAGTAACCCTGTCGCGAGCAGCAGTGTCCGACCTTCATAGCCGCGGCCGCTCTTGCCCCACAACTCAAAGCCGTCGCCAATTTTCCCTTTGGCCACAGCTTGTACCACTTCATCTTCGATAAACGTAACACCAAGCTTCTCCGCTTGTCCTCTTCCAACTTGGCGCAAATGTTCACCAGAGACACCATCAGGCCAGCCCAACAGGTTCCGATAGCTCCTGCACAAGGAAGATCGGCCATTTCCTGCGTCAATGACGAGCACACGGTGTTCGTACCTTCCTAATTGAATGGCAGCCTGTAAGCCTGCAATGCCTCCGCCAACAATAATGCTATCCGCCTGATTCATCGGTTCCCATGCTCCTCTTCTCCATTTCTGTATCTTTTAGGATATCCTAAAAGGAGCACTTACATCCAAGCATCTAACCTATCGATTTTTTACCGTCCACACGATGCCAAACTGAGTAAGCGAGGCCAGCATTAAGATCCACGGAATAAGACCGCCATCCAAATCGCTACCGAACAAGATGAGCACAATAATCGAGATGACACGCCCCACATTTAGGAAAAATTCTCGCACGACAACACTTTCCACCTTCAACTCTCCTTTGAGCGGAAGTTTGGCGATTAGGCTGTAGTAATAGCCCGTCATCGTGTTCCCTTGCAGCGGCGCGAAGATGGAATACAGGATCATAAAGCCCACGACTGACCAAATCGTTAGGCTTCCTATAATGAAGGAAATTCCGACAAGATAACCAATCGTCGAGACCAACAAATAGAGCCGAGATTTGCTCGCATTCGCGTATTTGGAAATAAAGACGCCCATCACGATGCTCAAGCTCGAATACAAAACGCCAAGATACCCAACAAGATCCTCACGCGGCAATACCTTAAACAACAAAATATTAGGCAAAAATAACATCGTCCCCTGCAGCAGTCCCATACCGAAGAAGCCTAGAAGCGCCTTCATCCAATCCTGTTTCTTCTTCATGATAAGACCTGTGTATTTCAAATAATACACGCGATGATGGCCCCCAGAGGCCTTAATTTTCAAGGAAATAATCGCCGCCAGAACGAACATGAAGAAAGCGATGGCGAAGACGATCGTATAGCCGCTAAGGCCCTCTTTTAGCCGAATTATGTATCCTGCCAGAGCAGGACCCGCCAACGTTGCCGCGGTGAAAAACATCATATTAAAAGCGAGGTAGCGAATCCGATTCCTCTCCGTGGACACATCATACATCAGGGTCAAATAACCCACCCAATAGAACGCTCCGGCAATTCCATTGAAGATCGCGAACAACACATAGTAATCCACAAGCCGCTCCCCGGCAATACACACGCTTAAATAGAAGATTCCGATCAGTACAATCCCCAAGCGGTAGGATACCATCCGATCCTTTTTCTTAATCAGATAGCCGCCTATGGAGAATCCAATGGGAGTTAATATGTACACGATCATGCTGTACGTCCCGTTGATAACGACACTATGTGTGAGCCGCCATAAGTACAGATTGAGGAACACACCTGACATCGATGCGCCGAATTGGAAAATGGAATGAATGACTAATGAGATAACGGCTTCATTACTTAGCTTTTTCTCCGCAGGAAGCGTATTCACTCTGCTCTGCAGCCAAGACTTGATTTTCATATACATGTGTGACCTCCCGTTATCCCCATTGTAACAGCCCTTCTCCGTTCTGTTAAAGAGCAAAAAGCCCCAGCAGGAGCGCTGAGGCTTTCATAATGTCGATATTCGTCTTACTTCTTAAGGCTATCCCATGTTTTCTGGAATTCTTCCAACATTTGATCTTTCGTGTACTTCTTCGCTACGTAACCTTGCATGATATCGCCGAATTTTTTGCTGGACGCTTCGCCGCCAGGGAATTTGAACCAGTTCCAGCTCAGTGTTTTACCAGCTTTACTGTAGGAGATAATATCTGCTGCTAATGGACCAAGTACTTTTTCGTCAGCAGGAATTGTTTTGAACGCTGGGATAAACTTGAACTCTTCTGTGATATATTTCTTACCGATGTCGGAGCTAACCATCCAATTCAAGAATTTCTTAGCTTCGTCTTTTGCAGCCGAATTTTTGTTAATAACCCAGTTGTTAGGAACGCCTACGAATAATTTATCGTTCGCTGTAGCATCATCGGAAATCGGCATTGGCAAGAAGCCAATTTTAATGTCTGGGTTTGTTTTGGTAATTTGAACTTGCGTCCAGTTACCTTGTTGCGTCATTGCTGCTTTACCTGTTGCGAAATCCGTAACTTGTGTGTTGTAGTCCGTTTGCAGCGGATTTTTATTACCATATTGCAGCGTCAGGTCAAACAATTTAGTCCAGTTGTTGAACACTTCGTTGCCTGTAATTTTCGCAGTACCTTTGTTCAAGCCTTCGATGAAAGCATTTGGATCTTTTTGATACGCAAATGGAAGGTTCACGAAGTGGTTACCCAATACCCACCACTCGGCATAGCCATTCTCAAAAGGCGTGATGCCTGCATCTTTCAGCTTTTTAGCTGCTGCTTCTAATTGCGAGAACGTTTTTGGAAGCTCAGTGATACCCGCCTTAGCAAATAGATCTTTGTTGTACTGGAAGCCGTACCCTTCAAGATTCAAAGGTTGACCATACAGTTTACCGTTCTTTGTCATTGGCTCTTTCGCTACATCTACAAGGTCTTTCACCCAAGGTTGGTCGGAAAGGTCTTCGAGGTTGTCGATCCATTTATCAAGGTCAGTGAATCCGCCGTTGTTGAAAATATCTGGTTTGTCGCCAGCATTGAATTTCGCAAGCAACGCTGCGCCATAATCCGCGCCACCACCAACCGTGTCGACTTGAATTTTAACGTTAGGATTCAGCTTCTCATATTCTTTCACCAATTTACCAAGCTGATCGGCAATTTCTACTTTAAATTGGAAAATCTTCACTGTTACTGGCTTGCCGGCTGCAGCAGGTGTCGTTGTTGCTGTTGCGCCAGTTGTAGGTGCTGGGCTAGCTGTGTTATCTTTCTTACCGCAACCCGTTGCTAGTACGGATAAGGATAGTACCGCTGCTACGCTGATCATCGTTAGTTTTTTCATTGGAATAGTGCCTCCCTTTATTAGCATGCTTTGTTTATTGTGTTCTCTTTAACCTCTTACAATACCTATTGTAAACACTTACATCGTCTATGGACACCGAGTATATTGAACATAAAGGTGGAATATTTTGAACATATTTGAAATTATGTCACCCTTTTACTGATCCGGCGGTAATCCCTTCGACGATGTGTTTTTGCAAGAACAAGAAGAAAATTACGATCGGTAATACACTCA
Source organism: Paenibacillus sp. MBLB1832 (assembly GCF_032271945.1). Classification (NCBI taxonomy): domain Bacteria; kingdom Bacillati; phylum Bacillota; class Bacilli; order Caryophanales; family Paenibacillaceae; genus Paenibacillus; species Paenibacillus roseipurpureus. The sequence goes on from NZ_CP130319.1 coordinate 4,643,918, forward strand.
GGGTTAATCCAGCTAGAGCCAAATCCCATTGCTTCGTATATTGTCCAAAGAACGAGAATGTTGCGAGCGGAATCGTCCGCAGCTCAGGATTGCCCAAGACAAGGGAAGGAAGCAAATAGTCGTTCCAAATCCATAAGCTGTTCAGGATAATAATCGTAATCGACATTGGCTTCAGCAATGGGAATACGATTTTCCAAAACACGCCATAGGCCGAACTGCCATCCACTTTCGCTGATTCTTCAATTTCAAGTGGAATGGACTTAATAAAGCCATGGTAGAGAAACACATTGAGTGAAACACCAAATCCATAATAGCATGCGATTAATCCAAGCTTACTATCCATGAATCCAACTTGACTTGCGACACGCACAAGAGGAATCATGATCGATTGGAACGGAATCACCATCGCTGCAACGAATGCAAGAAAAACAAGATTATTGAATTTGGTGGACCTTCTCACCATCCGATAAGCAGCCATCGAAGAAATGATGACGAGACCCGCGTTACTCAACACGGTAATGAACAGTGAGTTGAAGAACGCCTGCGGAAACTTCATGATGCTCCATACTTTGGTGTAGTTATCCAAATAGAGTGAGCTTGGCAATTTCGCTGTGTTCGCCGCCAGCTCTGGGAAGGTCTTCAGCGAGTTCGCGATGACGAAGTAAAACGGAACTAAGAATAGTAAGGCAAGGAGAATACCCAATACCTCTAGACCAAATAAACGCCCTGTATACTTTTTGATGGAAGCCATTAGACCTCGACCTCCTTACGCTTGGTGTACATCACTTGGACAGTTGAAATGATCGCAACGACGATGAAGAATACTAGGGCCTTCGCCGTACCTAACCCATAACGGTTATTACGGAATGCTTCTTGATAAATGTTGATCGAAACGGATTCTGTCGAATTGAACGGTCCGCCTTTGGTTAGGGAGAAGTTCAGGTCGAAGATTTTGAAAGACCAGGAAATCGTTAAGAACAAGCATACCGTCACGGCTGGCATGATCAGCGGAACAATGATGTTGCGCAGCACTTGCATTCTTGAAGCGCCATCTATGTAGGCGGCCTCCAACATATCTTTGGGCACATTGGATAACGCTGCGATATAAATAATCATTAGGTACCCGGCACCCTGCCAAATGCTTACGATGACAATCGCCCAGAAAGCGGTAGGCGCATCGCCTAGCCAAGGCAGCTCGAAGAATCCGATATGAGTAAGATTCCCAAGTGTTGAGAAACCTTTCACGAAAATAAACTGCCAAATAAAACCAAGCAATAAACCACCGATGACGTTAGGCATGAAAAAGATGGTCCGAAGGACATTTCTCGTCTTCAGTGCTTGTGTCAGCAATAAAGCGAGCAGGAAGCCAACCAGATTCGTCAGAATAACATTCGTAACGGTCAAACGTGATGTAAAGCTAAACGCATTGCGATAATCCTTATCGTGGAACAAAATCTGTTTGAAATTGTCCAAACCATTGAATACGACTTTGGTTGTTACACCATTCCACTCCGTGAAGGAATAATAAATGCTCATCATAAATGGAATGAAGACCACGACACTAAAAAATAAAAGTGCTGGCCCAATAAATACCCACTGCTGTAACCATCCGGACAGCATTTTTTTTGTTTTCACTGGGAAATCCCCCTTACCCTCTGCTACTGTACATTTAGTATAAAACCGTGCAGCTCCCCCTAACACTGACAATCGTGATGCAATAGGTGGAATTTGTTGACCTCTCCTGCTACAATGTAGGGGAAAATCCCATTATAGTGCGCGCGTTCAAAACCTCTAATAGAAAACGAGCTGATCCCTTGTGATTCGACACAGCATTCGTAATAAACTCATCATTTTCCTGCTGATTGCGACTCTCGTCCCTTTCGTTACGTCCTTAGTCGTTTCCTATTACTTCACCAAACAGAAGGTTACAGAAGACACGCTTACGAACAATTCCGCCCTGCTGTCACAAGGTAAAACGAATCTTCTGAATTACCTCGACAGTATTGTCCAAGCCTCCTCTACCATCTATACAGGCGCACAGCTCTCCGAACTGGGCCAGTTTTATGAAATTATTCAACGGCAGCATGAAATCGACTATATGAGTGATAAAGTGATCAAAAGCGGTCTGCAAGTCATGTCTCATTCTGTCAAAGAAATCAAGCAGATCTACTTATATGCTTCTGTCAGTGACCGCTCTTATTTCGTCAACAATGATCTTGTTGCAGGAAACAGCGGGAAATATCCAGGCATTCTGCCATTCCCTGCGAACCAGCTTGTTTATTTCGAAACCACACATGCTAGCCACAATTACCATAGCGCGCTTAATGTGTATTCTGCTCCAACTCCTGTTCTCTCTATGCACCGTAATATTATGTACTCACCCAACAATACGTCCATCGGCGAGCTGGTCATTGATGTCAGCTTAGATCTTGTTTCCCAGATCTCGCAGCGTTTATTTACGCATGATCAGGAAGAGCTCTACATTTTAGATGAAACAGGACATATTGTATATGGACCTAACCCAGCCAAATGGGGGCAGTTCCTAGACGATCAATGGGGGAATGAAGCGATTCACAGCGAGCTCGATAAGGGGAGCTATGAGTGGAATAAAGGTTCGTTTGCCGGCATTACCATGTTTGAAAAAATGCAGACGAACTACGTCAGTTGGACGCTGGTGAAACGTCTTCCCTATGAACAACTTACACGAAATGCACGTCAATTAACGAAGATTAATGCACTGATCCTGACCTTCTTCATGCTCATTGTGATGGGGGGCACGGTGTTTATTTCCATCCGTTTCACTGCGCCGATTAAGCAATTGATTCGGTACATTACGCGCATTCAAACCGGCCAATCGGGGCTCGGGGATGTACAATCCGATATTCAGTTATCTCGAACCGACGAAATGGGTATTCTGGCGAATCGTTTCCATGGTCTCATGCAGGATCTGGATAATATGGTGATGCGGGAGTACCGCCTAGAGCTGGCGAACAAGTCCAACCAATTAATGGCGCTGCAGGCGCAAATTAACCCCCATTTCCTTAATAATGCCCTGCAATCGATCGGCACTTTGGCCTTGCAGCACGAGGCTCCAAAGATTTATGGACTTATCAATTCCTTAGCTAAAATGATGCATTACAGCATGAACACGAATGAATCGGTCGTTCCCCTGCGTAAGGAATTAGAGCATATTAAAGCGTATCTCGAGCTGCAGAAGCAGCGTTTCGAGCACCAATTTGAAATCGTCTATGACATTGAAGAAGGTACGCCAACCATTATGATGCCTAAAATGAGCCTGCAACCGCTTGTTGAAAACTATTTCAAGCATGGCTTTAAACCGAGCCAGTCTCAAGCGCCTGGCTTACTGCGCATAGCCTCATCTAACGTCGTAAGACCCCAAGGGGAATACTTACAACTGATCGTCGAGGACAATGGAGTCGGCATGACCGACCAACGTCTCGTGGAAGTGCGTGCTCGACTGCGGACACCTTCTGCTGCTGATGATGCTAACATTGGTCTTCACAATGTACTCACGCGTCTGCAACTCTACTTCCAAGACGATGCAACACTCGATATTGAACATGTACAACCGCAAGGTTTGCGGGTCATTATTCGGATTCCGATGAAAAAGGGAGTTAATTGACATGAAAGTCTTGCTTGTCGATGATGAGAAGCATGTCCGCGATGCAATTCGGTTGCTTGTGAATTGGAAGCAATTCGGGATCGATACGATATTGGAAGCGCAAGATGGCGAAGCAGCTTTAGCCATCGTTCAAGAGGAGCACCCTGAAATCATTATGACGGACATGATGATGCCCGTGATGAACGGTGTTAAGCTGCTTGAATGGCTTCACCTCCATGCCCCAGATTCCAAAACAATTGTGATCAGCGGGCATGATGACTTCTCTTTGCTGCGGCACACCGTCAAATATGGCGGTACGGATTATATTTTGAAGCCGATTGATCCCGACCAGTTGAATGAAGCGTTGGATAAAGCGATTGGGGCTTGGCTCAAGGAAGAAGAGGTTCGCAACACGAACCGTGAACTGCATATCGAGGTCAATCAATTCAAACCGATTTACTGGGACAAGTTGCTGACTTCGCTCATTTCTGAACCCAGCACCTATGAACCTGTTGCTGAACAGCTCGAACGGGAACTGCACGTGCCTAAGCACGTGGCAAGCTGTCGCGTAGCCATTCTGGATCTCGATACCATCGATGCTGCTATTAAAAGCAAATTCAATTCCAATCTCGATCTCTTGCTTTTTTCTTTGATTAACATATGTAATGAATTTCTCATGATGCATAAGCGCGGCTACGCCTTTAGACATCTGCCTAATCCTAATGAAATCGTCATACTCATCTGGTCGGCACCTAATCAAGCCGAAGAGCTGATCGAAGCGATCAATGATGGCATTCGCACAGCGCTGCATACGCGGGTCGACATCGGAATCGGTAGTGCGCACGCCTTCCCTGCGCAGCTGAAGCTGTCCTATCAGGAGGCGCGCGATGCACTGCGTCATCGCAATCTGAAAGCGAAGGACACATGGATACACACGTCTTGGCAGCCAGTGAAATCGGCGCAAGTCACGTTAACCTTTCATCAATATGAGGAAAGCATCCATTTAGCCATTCGCAGCGGGAATGTGGAGCAGATTGAGGACATTGTTGGGCAATGGATCGACGCTGTGAAGAGTTGTGAGGTCCTGACGCCGGAACAATTCGAGCTCTGGTGGGGGGAATACCGTGTCATGATGCGCCGCTGGGTGCAGCAATTCATTCCGAACAGCGGCGAGGATGAAGTGAACGCCTTGCTTCTTGAAGATCGAACTTCCTCGCTGATCGGACTTGACGAGAAAGGGTCGCTTTCCTTCTCTCTCTGGCAGCAGGAGCTTACACGCAGTCTCATTCAAGTGTCTAAACTTCATCTAGCGAGTCAGCACCAAGACAACAATGTCATCTTCGAAATCGCGAAATATATCGAAAAGCATTACCACGAAGATATTTCGCTTGCTGATATTGCAAGTCGTTTCTATCTCAGCCGGGAATATATCTCTCGTAAATTTAAACAAGAATTTGAAGTCAATCTCTCCGATTATTTAGGTCAAATTCGGTTGAGCAAGGCTAAAGTGCTGCTGTGCAACCCAAATCTTCGTATTTCACAGGTTGCGGAGATGGTCGGCTATCAGGATGAGAAGTATTTCTCCAAAGTTTTCAAAAAAATGTCGGGTATGACCCCCAATGAATATCGAAAAACAGCGAATTCTATCTAAAGTTCCGAGAAAATATGGGAATATGGTATACTAGTAGCAAGAGGTGATTTTCATGAGTATGCCCATTGAAAGTGCAACGGTGAATTCTTTTCCCCGCACGTCAAAAGCAACCCGGGTAAAGAAGAAAACGTACGTCATCTTATTCATGGGTTGGGTCATGCTGATCGCAATCGGAGTAGCAGCAACGATGATGTACACGAAACATCTGAGGCAACAAATCTCGACCGATATCGCACAGCAAACCCAGCAGCAATTACAAGTCATTCAACAAGATTATCAGAAGCAAGTCTCTCAATTGAAGGATAGTGTAACTTCCGATATGAAGACTTTGCAAGCCAAGGTGGATTCATTGAATGAATTATTGGCTTTCACCAAAGATAGCGCGAACAGCAAGACAGATAATAGCAATCAACTTTATACGCAGCTGACGGACGTGAAGAAGAAGCTTGATGAGCTGCAGAAGAATCTGGATGTGTTGAAATAATGACAGCGAATCCGATTCAACAGATTAACCGTGTACTCCTATTGGCCTGTGCCCCCTTCTTGGGCATGTTGATTTGGCTGCTTTTCGCCACCATGGACATTACTATTCCTTCCTGGTCGCCTGCCGCAGCTGAACCGATCAGCATTCATGCCGAAACGCTCACCATGGACACCATGCTGACCCAAGCGAATCAGGATGCCATTCAGACCAAAAGTATTATTCAGCAATATTTCCAGCTTTATGAGAAAAGCACAGCCGAAGTAACGGCCATGCTTCAAGTTGCAGCCGCACAAGCGGTTAAACCAGGACTTATCTACGATACCCGCATTACAGCCAAGCTTGGCAGTCCGCTGCGCCAAGCCTCCTCAGGGAATATTGATATTCGTCTATTTGCCCTGAATGAAAAAAACTACACAGGTTATGCTCTTAAAGTGAACCTCAAAACCGATAAGGCCGTTAAGCTCGTCCTTGGGAACGATAAGCTGGGCTCCAGCGAAACGACTCTTTCCGCAGCTAACCGTTACGGCGCCGTTGTCGGTGTGAATGCAGGAGGCTTCGCGGATGACAGTCGCGGAAGACGCTTTCCGTTGGACACTACTGTCATGAATGGCAAGTACGTGAATGGTTTCTTCCCAACGAACAACGATACGGCCTTCATCGGCTTGAACAAAGATCGCCAGTTGATCGGTGGCAAGTTCAGCTCCCAATCTGAGCTGGACAAGCTGAACCCGTTGATGGGATCGACCTTTGTGCCTGTGTTATTGAAAAATGGCAGCAAATTGCCCATTCCGTATCAATGGCAAAGCTCTCCTGCGCGAGCTGCGCGAACGGTCATGGCCAATTACAAGAATGACCAGCTGCTGTTCCTCGTGACAGACGGCTACGATGAGAGCGGCAATTCGGGCGCTACACTCGCCGAGCTGCAGGATAAAATGCAGCAGCTTGGCGTCGTCGATGCGTACAACTTAGACGGCGGCGGCTCTACCACGCTGGTTTGGGGCGGCAGCGTCATTAATCGCCCTTCGGACGGGAAATTGCGACCGCTCGCTACGAACTTCTTATTTTTCAAATAATTGCGTCGGCTCTTGTCGCACCCAGCCTCAAATTATTCACACAATGTTTGTTTCTTTTTTGGAGATCGTTGGGTATAATAAGCCTTAACTATGTCTATCGAAAACTTTTAGGAGGTGCAGCAATGTTCGGTTTATCCACTACATTTTGGCTCGTTAACTCTGTATTTCTATTGTTCCTAGTCGCGATGTTCACGGCTTCCTATAACGAGGACAAAACAAAAGGTCTGTGAGAAACACCAAAAAGCATCGCCTCTCCCCCTTGGAGAAAGCGATGCTTTTTCTTTGTTAAACTTAGGCTCTGGCTTTGAGCACGTTCATTTCAGTTATACATACGCCGCAAATGTAACGTTCTTTGAATTCACTGACACTTTCCATGCTGCCGCAAAATACGCATTTCGGACGATATCTCTCAAGAATGATATGGTCTCCCTGTACCAAAATTTCTACAGGATCGCCCTCATTCATTTGGTATCGCTTTCGTAACGATTTAGGTAGTACGATTCGTCCCAATTGATCGACTTTACGTACGACTCCAGCTGGCTTCATCATAGGACTTCACCTCTCTTTTCCCTATACGTTTTCAACGCTTCCCGCTAATTCAGATCGACTAACATCACTAGATCGAGCTTAGAAATTACTATTCGCCGTCATTTGTGAAAATCCTCCTACCATGCCTAGGAAAACTTTCTTTTCTTGTCAAAAATGTCGGGTCACCCCTAAAAATAATAGGGCTGAAGGCCTAATCTAGACCTACGAACCCCGTTTGACGCAATCCTTCATATAAAATAATGGCTGCCGAATTGGATAAATTTAGCGATCGAACAGCCCCGGACATCGGCAAGCGTATGAGCGTGTCTGGGTGCTGGCGCAGGAGTTCCTCAGGAAGACCCTTGGTCTCTTTGCCGAATACGAAGAAATCACCATCCTGGAAGGTAAAGTCCGTATAGTGCTTGCTCCCTTTCGTTGTCGCAAAGAAGAAGCGGTGGCCTTGGTAGGCCGTCAACACCTCATCGAAGGAGTCGTGGTAATCAATTTTAACGGAGTGCCAATAGTCTAGGCCTGCGCGTTTCAATGTTTTATCATCTGTATCGAATCCTAATGGACGAACAAGATGAAGATGTGCGCCTGTTGCCGCACATGTACGTGAAATATTACCTGTGTTCGCAGGAATTTCGGGTTCTACTAATACAATATGGAAAGCCATCTCTGTTGATTCACCTCATTATCTATCCTATTACAACCTGGCATGGATTGCAATTTAACACAGGGTTAACTTTATCTTAATATCGCGATGATAGAGCTCCTGCATACTAGAGGTATCCTTCATTAAAGGAGTCCTCTGCCCTATGAAAAAGAAAATTCTAATTGTTGACGACGAGCCTTCTATCTCGATGCTTATCGAATTTAACCTCAAGCTTGCTGGCTTTGAGGTACACTGCGTCTTCGACGGTGAAGCCGTCTTTGGCGCCATTCAAACCTTCCGTCCCGATCTGATCGTGCTCGATTTAATGCTGCCTAAAATGGATGGCTTACAAGTATGCCGCAAGCTTAGAGCCCAAAATAACCTCGTGCCAATCATCATGCTGACAGCCATGCAAGATCTCACGGATAAAATCGCTGGCCTCGATAACGGTGCAGACGATTATATGACCAAACCGTTCTCGCCGCAGGAGCTTGTCTCTCGAATTCAAGCGATTCACCGCCGTATCCAGATTCTTCCTTCCACGACCGAAGAAGCGCCCATTGCCATCGGGCAAATTTCCGTCCGCGCTGAGCAGCGCGAAGTCACACTGAACGGCAATCCGATCGAGCTGACACCGAAGGAATTCGAGCTCCTGCTGTTCCTTTGTAAGCACCGCGGCAAAGTGCTCAGCCGTCAGCAGCTGCTTCATGGCGTGTGGGACTACCATTTCCTCGGCGATACTCGCATCGTGGACGTCCACATCTCGCATCTTCGCGATAAGATCGAGCAAAACGCTCGACATCCCGAGTATATTATGACGATCCGTAACGTCGGGTACAAATTAACCGAGCCTGCGGTTAAGGAGTCTTACGCATAAATTACAGAGATTCGTGCCGATTCTACGCAAAAAAAAAGCCTAAAACATGCAACCCATGTTTTAGGCTCTTCTTCATTTAAGCTTTCATCTAAGCTTTCGCTTCTGCCGCCATTTGATGCTCGACCGATTCACTTAAGCGTTCTTTGCTCATGAGGAATGCTGCAACAACAGCTAAAGCTGTCGGAATCAGCGCCCACAAGAACGTATACGAAATTGAATTGGAAAGCGCTGCTGTAATCTTATCCAACACTGGCGTTGGAATTTGCGCACGCATATCCGGGGCAAGAAGGACGCGCGGATCGTTGAGAGCTGGATTATCCGTCATCGCACCTTGGCCGCTGCCCGCGAAAATATCCTTCAGCTTCGCGGTGAAATCATTACGCTGAATAATTCCGAAGAGCGTAATCCCTAATGTCATCCCAAGGGAACGAACGAAGGACACCGTTGCATTCACAGATCCGCGCTGTGCAGGTTCAAAGTGATGAATGGCAGAGTTGCTCAGAACAGAGAAGCTTGCACCAATTCCCACACCCACAACGATCATGCATAGCGTCACGTACCAACGCTCTGTATCTGGCGCTAATTTCGTCAACATGTACATCCCTGCAGCAAGAATTAACACAAAGATGATCATAATGTTGCGATATTTCATCTTATTCATCAGGATTCCGCCGCCTACCGCGGAGAACACGGACCCTACCATCATGGGCAGCAGAACAAGGCCTGAATTCGTAGCCGTACCGCCTAGCACGCCTTGAATATAAATAGGAATGTACACCGAGGCCGTAATAAAGCCCATCCCGCTTAATAAACCAAGCGCGTTACTCGTTGAAAATAAGCGAACTTTAAACATCGGGAACGAAATGATCGGTTCGACAACCTTTCTTTCAATGAACACAAAAGCAATCGCGAGGACCGCGAATGCAGCCAAAAGGCTAACAATCAACGTAGAGTCCCAAGCATATTTATTTCCGCCAAGCTCTAACGCAAACATGATGCTGACAACGGCGCCAACCAGCGTTAACGCACCCCACCAGTCAATCTTCTGTTTCGTATGAATCGGTGATTCTTTGTAGAACATTGCAATGAAGATAAGTGCTACAATCCCTAGCGGGATATTGACATAGAACACCCAGTGCCAGCTAATATAATCGGTAATATACGCGCCTAATAAGGGCCCAAAGATACTCGATAAACCGAATACCGCACCGAACATACCGCCTAGTTTACCACGTTGCTCTACTGGAACCGTATCAAACATGATCGTAAACGCGATCGGTATCAAAGCCCCGCCGCCAATCCCTTGAATCGCGCGGTAAATACTCAGTTGAACGATGCTTTGTGCTGTCCCGCACAGCATCGACGCCAGTAGAAAGACAATTAAACCGAAGATAAAAAATCGCTTCCGTCCAAACATATCGGACAATTTACCGAAAATCGGCATGCCTGCCATCTCGGCAACCATGTAGGCCGAAGTGACCCATACAAACTTATCAAGTCCTCCAAGATCTCCGACGATTGTTCCCATCGCTGTTGCAACGATCGTGTTATCCATCGAAGCCATAAGCATCGCAAGGAGGAGACCCGCTAGAACAAAGCCAACTCGATTCTGATTTTTCGCCATTGTTACACATTCCTTTACATTCATTTTCTTTTACAATTTTCGTGATTCCCTAACAACCGCATTTTTCTTCTTCTCCAGAAGCACCTTATACTCCACCAAATCAATTTCGCAGCCAGGTCCGATGACGACTTGGTTGCCGCGAACAACCTTTGCCCTCGTGTACTCCAAGTAAATATCATCACCCTCAATGACGGTTGCCGTAACTGCGGCATGGGGTGACGGTCGGAAGAAGAGGCTCAAGGGATGGAGCAAGCTCGCTTTACGAATTCGTATTTTCTCTCCGCCAATTTCCCTCGCCGTAGAGTCTTGGAACAATCGGATGTCAATATCCCCCGCGTTCAGCAATCCCCCAACAGTGAACATCCCCTTGAGGTTAAAGACATCAACTTCACAATCGCCACCTGCCGTGATTTGGCCCTTTAAACTCATTCGGTGACCTTGGAGGCGGCCTCTCACTTCCACCGTCCCAGAACCGCTAAGTACACCAATATCCGCATCTTCACTAATACTGACGGTACCCGAATTTTTCATTGTAGCGGTTCGCGTCTTGCCCGTCAACGCAAATGTGCCTACAACGCCAATATGCTCCGACAGGAGATCGCCTTCCATATCTAGCGTACCCATACATTTGAGATCCTGACACTGTACATCGCCTTCAATGGTCGCTTCACCGACAATTTTTACACGTCGATACTTACCGCCCGCCACCGTTGAGCTGCCAGTAATAGTCAAATTCGGATTTAGGGATCGTTTGTTCGCATATGTTCCCATTGTACATGATTCCTCCCTTCTAGGCTACAATTTTTCACTGTGCTTAATTTTTGAACCCTTATCTTGTTGAAGCTTGCCTGTATACTCAATTAACCCGATTTCACATCCAGGCCCGATCGTCACATCCGCACCCCTTACGATATCCGCAGTTGTATACTCTAGATAAATATGGTCGCCTTCAATCGTATGAGCGTTTAAATAATTGCCTATCGCCACGGGAAGGATCTTCAACCAACGCGAGAGATTAAGGCCAGGTTGCCTGCGGATTTGGATCCGTTCTCCACCAATTTCCCCAATCTCGCAATGTCCATGCAGCGTAATGATGACAGCGTCTGCATTCAAGGTTCCGATATGAAGCCTGCCATTGGCATTCAATTTCTCCACTTCACAAGCCCCCGTGATTGTGATAGCACCGTTTATTTCAAGCTGTTCACCTGAATAACTTCCCTCTATTTTGACCCGTCCATGAATCTGAGCCCGTCTCGCTTTCATTTGTCCTTGAATCGTAGCTGTTCCCTTGATATCCGCACTCGCCGCGGTTACATTGCCATTCACTTCAGCCCTGCCATTGACGATGAAATACGTACATGTAATGTCGCTCTCAATGCGACCGAGCCCCTCCAATTTGACAGCATGAAAATTCCCGCCATGTGTGGAGCCCATCCCTGAAATCATCAACGTGCGCTTGATGTCTGTGTTCACCTGAACCACCTCCTTAACTCGATGTCAGTATCAACTTCAATTCTTCTATTTTCTTAGCAATTGGGATGTTCAGCACAACCTTCACACCTGGCTCGACGAAAAATTCAGCTCCCGATGTTAGTAAGAGGAACAAGGTCACGCCCATTTTACGGATAAAAATCAAATCACACGGCTTACCCTCGAACTTGGCATATTGCTCTACCAACGTCTGAATCAGCTTCTTCCCTTCGTCTATGCTCATCTCCCCGGACTGCAAGCAATCCTCCAACAGGTACAGAAACAAGGTTTGTTCGAAGTTAAATACCGTTGCGAGTCCAAAAGTTGGAGACGCATATTCAATTGTTTGCAAGGAAACAATGTTTCGTTTCACTAGTTCAGTACTATCCATTTTGAGGTCGCTCGGAATGATCGAAAAAACATCCGCTAATTCATCCAACGACAAATCATCTTTCATATTCTTTATGCGATCAATGCGCGCTAACATGGAGGCCTTCGGAAAGAACGTTTCCTGCCCTGTAAAAGCCGACTTACGGATGAACCATTCCTCGGGGACTAAGTTTTTACGCTTCCAGCGATATAATTGACCATAAGATATACCCGTTAATTCAAGTAACTCTTTCTTGGAAATCAAATCTTCTTCCACCAAACATCCCTCCTTCACCCTAACAGTGTAACATAACATTGTTACGTTGAAAAGGTGGATACGCGATGAACCTGCCTCCTCCCAAATTGTAAAGGACGCCTTCACCGAAAACCTCATCCCTCAGTCGTATTTTTCGCACCCCGAGCTCCTTTTTCCACATAAAAAAACCACTCAGCAATCTGAGTGGTTTAACGATGTAAAAAACCTATTCAAACTTAAAATCATCATCCGATAACGCTTCAACGTGAATCGTTCGCACATAACCGTTTCCTTTTTTGGAGAAAAAGTCATGCTGCTTCGTCTTCGTGCTGAGCCCGTTCAACACGATCGGGTTGATTTCCTCTTCTGGGAACATCGGCTCAACGCCTAAATTCATAAACGCTTTATTCGCGTTGTAACGCAAGAAAGCTTTGACGTCGTCTGCGAGTCCAATCGGTCCGTACAGGCTGTCTGTGTAGCCTTCCTCGTTCGCATGAAGCTCCTTCAGCAACGCACACAGCGTCTCATACGCTTCGTCTTGCTCCGTCGGATGAAGCTCCGCGTAGACTTCTTGGGCTAACACACCGATGTACAAACCGTGAATGCTCTCGTCGCGCAGAATCAAGTCGATGATTTCGCCGCTGCTCGTCATTTTACCTTGCCCAGCAAGATACAACGGATAATAAAAACCGCTATAGAACAGATAGCTTTCTAGCAATACCGAAGCGGCCATCGCCAGATACAGATCTTTGGTCGTATTAATATTTTCATAGTAATGCGAAATTTTCGTCGCTTTAAATTGCAGATGCGGGTTCTTCTCTACCCATTGAAACAACTGGTTAATCTCTTCCGTTGTTGACAACGTCGTGAAGATTGAGCTGTAGGATTTGGCGTGAATCTGTTCCATCATCCCCATGAAGCTGAGCACAGCTTTGCGCTGCAGTCCGTCCACATGCTCCAAAATTTTCGGCATGCCAACGCCGCCTTGCATCGTATCCAGCAGCGTCAAACCGCCAAGCACCTTCATATATAGTTCGCGCTCTTGCGGGCTTAATGTAATCCAGGACATTTTATCATCGGACAGCGGAATCTCTTCATCCGTCCAGAATTGCATAATATTTTGATTCCAGAACGTTATCGTAAAATCGTCATCCGGCCGGTTCCAGTTCACCGCTTTGCGAACGATCGGTTTATTGATGGTTGGTGCCGTTGCACTTGTCATGAATGGTAGTCCCCTTCCCAATTATACCGAGCAGCTTACACATTCCTCAACGGATAGCTGATTGGTGCGTGTGTAGTAGAGCGATTTAAGTCCTTTGTGTGCTGCATAGAGGTATAATCTAGCAAGTTGTCTCGTTGAAACATCACTATTCACGTGCAAAATGGTCGAAATCCCTTGATCCACGTGCGTCTGAATCTCCGCAATCAGGTCTAGAATCTTGAACTGATCCATCTGGTACGCGGATTTGTAGTAGAAGAAATTATCGCGCGCCATGAACGGCATCGGATAGTACGTCGTCGAGTTCGCATACGTGCGAGTCTCGATCGGTTCTACGATCGGCATCACGCTGGACGTCGCATTTTGAATATACGAAATGCTCTGTGTTGGGGCTACGGCCAAACGGTACGCATGGTATAGACCGTGCTTCTGCACGTCAGCTTGCAACGCTTTCCAGTCGCTTGGCGTCGGAATCGACATACCTTCGAATAACGCTTTGACCTTATCGGTCAACGGACGGTAATCCGTTTCGATATAGCGGTTAAAGAAGTTGCCATTCGCGTACTCCGATTGCTCGAAGCCCTCGAACGTTTGATGGGATTCCTTGGCAATCTCCATACTTTTTTCAATCGAATAGAAGTTCATTGCCGCAAAGAAAGTGCGAACGAAATCTTTCGCTTCTGGGCTTTCATAAGCGATTTTGTTCTTGGACAGGTAGCCATGCAAGTTCATCACCCCAAGACCAACGGAGTGCAGCTCACGGTTCGCTTTCGCCACACCAGGCGCATTGGAAACCGTCGTCATATCGCTTACAGACGTTAAGGCAATCATGCCCTCGTGCACGGTTTCGCGCAGCTTTTTACGATCCATCACATTCGCAATGTTCATCGAAGCCAGGTTACAGCTAATATCGCGCAAAATCGTATCTTCTTGGCCGTAATCCGTAATTACTGAAGTTTCCTGTAATTGGAAAATTTCCGTACAGAGGTTGGACATCTTAATGGTGCCAATCCCTTTCAGGGCATGATCCTTATTCGCATTCGTGCGGTTCATCATATATGGGTAGCCAGATTCCAGCTGTGTTGTCGCAATTTTGGTAAGCATGTCGCGTGCGCTCATGACGACTTTCTTTCTCACTTTAGGATTCGCAAGAAGCTCATCATACATCTCATCCAGATCCATATCATCCATATGCTTGCCGTAAGCTTGAAGCACCGTATATGGCGCAAAAATATGTAGAGGCTTGTTCTCCTCTGCTAACTTATAAAACTTATTCGGAACAATCAGCCCGATGGAAAGAGTTTTCAAACGGGATTTCTCATCCGCGTTGATTTTTTTGCTGTCTAGGAACTCCATAACGTCCCAGCCGAAAATGTTGTAATACGCCGCGCCTGAGCCTTTGCGTTGACCCATTTGATCCGCATAGGAGAACGCATCCTCCATCAGCTTCAGAACAGGCATAATGCCTTTCGCTGCGCGCTCCACGCCTTTGATCGATTCCCCGCGTCCGCGAAGCTTGGATAAGTTCACGGCTACGCCGCCGCCAATTTTGGAAAGCTGCATGCACGTCGCCAAGACATAGTTGATGGAATTCAACGAGTCGTCCATCTCCAGCAAGAAGCAGGAGACCATCTCACCGCGTCGGCTTTTGCCTGCATTAAGGAAGGTCGGTGTCGCTGGCTGCAAACGCTGCTCCATCATGGAGAGAGCTAACGTACGCGCTGTTTCCGCGTTGCCGCGTCCTAGATATAATGCAACGATCGCCACGCGATCTGGGAAATGCTCGAGGTATAACGTCTTATCATCACTGCGCAAAGCGTAATCTGTATAAAATTTCGATGCTGCCATATAGGATGCGAATTCGAATTGATTGTCGTGGGCCACTTGGTACACACTGTTAACTTCATCTTCTGTGTATTTCTCATACACGTTCTCGTAGAAGTTATTCTCGATCATATAGCGAACCTTCGAAGAGGTATCGGGGAAAGTGAGGCTCTTACTGTGGACTTCCTTCATGAAGACTTCAACAGCTTCTTTATCCTTCTCTAATTGAAAAAAACCATCCGTACCGCGCTGCATTAATTCATTATTAAGCTCAATGTGCCGCAATTGCCTGTACCCCCTGAACGAATCTTTCTACATCTTTCTTGGTGCCTGATAATTCAAATTTCGTTAAAACAGGAACATCATAGAGTGCTGAGATTGTATCTGCGCTTTTGGCGAAGCCGTCTCCCCAATTGCGGTTGCCGCTTGCTGCGACGCCTTGAAGTCGAGAGGAATTGCTTTCCAGGAATGAAGCTACCTTGGGGGAACTTGACCAAAACCGGTTGTATACGTCACGAGCACAAAAGGCTCGTCCATTGTCATCGCATCCTCGATTTGAACTGCGGGCATTTGGAGCTTCGCAATAAATCGTCGAACATTTCCAGTTTTCGAATCGTAAGCAATCAACATAGCTTCCGTCTCCTATCTTTTTCAATTCTCTCTAACTTGATCCGTCACGAGCAGGCTAACCTATATGTAGTAATCAATCCAAATCTAGTGTCTGTCAATGGTGTGCAGAACCACCCATCAATCGACAGATTTTGCACTTATCCAAAGACTCCGTAATCGATCCAAAAAGCTGAAAACCTGCGCTGCACCTTCATTTTCAGCTCTTTTCGAGCCTGAAATTAGCAATCTCGCAATGCGCTTTTCATCACGACATCTAGTTGATAGATTCAAATTTATATCAATATATTGTGTTTGTCAACGAGCATAATGACCTATTTACAACGCCAAAACACCTAATCCTAGACAGGGCGTGGCTCGATAGGTTTCAAAATATTTTTTTTGAAAATCACTTGATTTTTTTCGAAATTGTCGAAACAGCTAGGACCATTATCACCTACTAGATCTAGTTTCCGATGACCGTTCCCGGCATCGTTTTTAAACCCTCTCAGCGACCCTTTGAGCGCCTCTTAGCGTATGGAGCGAACATTCATCCTTCCAACGAAAAAAAAGCTACTCACGCGCACACGAGGTGGCAGGAGTAGCTCCATTGTTTTCCTTAACTGTTGCGTTGTTGGAAATCCTTCATGAAATCAGCAAGTGCTTTACATGATGCGTAAGGTACTGCATTGTACGTAGATGCACGAAGACCGCCTACGCTGCGGTGACCTTTCAGCCCAACGAATCCGTTCTGTTCCGTTTCTTTGATGAATTTCTTCTCCAACTCTTCATCTTGCAGACGGAATGTGATATTCATCATGGAACGGCTTGCCGCATCCACAGGGCCACGGTAGAAACCATTGCTTCCATCGATTGCTGAATAAATAAGTCCTGATTTTTCTACATTATTTTTCTCAATCACCGTTAATCCGCCTTGCTCCTCAATCCATTTCAGAACAAGATTCACCATATAGATCGAATACGCAGGCGGCGTGTTATATAAGGAATTGTTTTTGCTGTGTGTGCCATATTGCAGCATAGTTGGGATCTTTTTTGGCAAATCCACGAGCATGTCGTCTTTGATAATCGCAACGGTCACACCGGATGGTCCAAGGTTCTTCTGAGCGCCCGCATAGATCATGCTGAATTTCGACACATCGATCGGACGGCTAAGAATATCACTCGACATATCCGCGATCAACGGGATATTGCCTGTCTCAGGGAAGCTTTGGAACTGTGCGCCTTCGATCGTTTCATTGGAAGTCACATGCAGGTAAGCTGAATTCGGATCCACATTGATTTCGCTGAGAGCAGGGATCTTCATAAACTTCTGTTCTTTCGAGCTTGCCGCGAGCGACACTTCACCGAACAACGCTGCCTCTTGTACTGCTTTCTCTGCCCATGCGCCTGTCAGCACATAGCTGCCCACTTTGCCTGGCTTCAAGAAATTCATAGGAATCATAGCAAACTGAGAGCTTGCTCCGCCTGTTAAGAACAGAATTTGGTAGCCATCTGGAATCCCAAAAATCCGCTTCAATAGCGCTTGCGTTTCATTATGGACTTGCTCATATTCCGCGCTGCGGTGAGAAATTTCCATGATGGACATGCCGATACCTTTGAAATCAACAAACTCCTCTTGCGCTCTCTGAAGGACTTCGAGAGGTAAAGCCGCAGGCCCTGCGTTAAAGTTATAGGCCCTGTTTCCCATGAGTGACCACACCTTTGCTTTTGTATTATGGCTATGATAGCAATATTCTGGTCAAGCATCAAGTAAAAACTGCCAGTCATTATACGAGACTAGGTAGAATCCCTCTGTAAATTGCAACCATGTCCTCCAGCTTCATCCGAACCAGTCCACTGGAAGATGGACACACATAATCCACGACACCTTGTACCATCGGATGGGGTTGAACTCCCCAAGCCATACCTCTTCGGCCGCTATATTGCTCGTAGACGCCCTTTCCTACGAAACATACAAGCTTGGGGCGATAGTATTCGATCTTCTGTTTCAACAGAATTCGACCTTCGCGATATTCCTCTGCCGTAATTTCTGCTGCTGTGAGCGAGGGGCGCGCCACGATATTCGTAAACCCATAGCCGATATCCAGCATATCGCCATCTTCTTGAGGCTTGTATAGGCGCGGTGTAATACCAGCTTGATAAAGAATCCGATAGAAGCGATTGTTAGGATTCGCGTAATGATGGCCTGTTTCACCAGATCGGATACTGGGATTATACCCAACGAAGAGGATTTGCAAATTTTTACGCACATGATCCGAGATCGCCGCTAACATGACATACTACACCGCTTTCCTTTTATAAATTTCAAATTCTCATAAGATTTGCCTAACACGGCCGACACGTCCCCATGCAGCCAGGATTCCACAATCGTACTATATACGGATCGAAAATCAACTTCATACTTGAGGTCCCCATTATTCAAGTTGCTCAGACTCGGATAAGCGCCATACAGGCCGCCTTTCACTTTTCCGCCAAGTACAAACATCGGGGCAGCCGTACCGTGGTCCGTTCCCCCATTGCCGTTCTCTTTGACACGTCGTCCGAACTCCGAGAACACCATGACAACAACGCGGTCTTGCAAGCCTTGGACTTCCAAATCATTGTAGAAAGCTGTCAAGCCTTCATCCACTTGTGTCAGCGTGCGCTCGTGCTGCAACTTCTCATCGGCATGGTCATCAAATCCGCCTGCTTGTACCTGGAACAATCGCGTACCTGATTTCCCTGCGAGCAGTTTCGGAATGACTTGCAAGTCTTTCGCAAAGTTCGTGTTCGGATACGTAACCTTATTCGTATATGCTGTTGTTAACGCTTGGATCGCTTCAACACTCTTGTAAGCATCGGTCCCGCGCGCAGCTACGACCCGAAGTTGATCCATTGAATTGGCGCCGTACATATCTAGGAAGGCTTTGGAGATTCTATTTTTGTCTAGCGCAGCTGTTTGGGGATCAAAGACATGATAAGTGTCGAGGGATTGAATCACGGGAAAACTCAACGTATCCGAGGCAAAAGCTTTACTTCCCGCGCTGCCGATTTGAATGGCTTTTAACGGATTGGTGTTGCCTTTAAGGGAAGATTGGACATATCGCGCCAGCCACCCGCTTCGGCTTAGTTTCGCCGGCTCCGCCGTTTGCCAAATTTCCATGGATCGGAAATGAGAATGATTCGGCTCTGGATAGCCGACGCCTTGGATGATCGCCATTTTACCTAATTTATATAAGGCTGCCAAGCCCGCAAGACGAGGATGCAAGCCAACTTCGTTGTTAATGGCGTGAACATCTTTCTGCTGGTAGGCAAGTGTTGGCCGCGAATCGTAGTAGATGCCTTGCCCATAGGGGATCAGTGTGTTGATGCCGTCATTGCCGCCATTTAATTGCACGACGACCAACACAGGTTCATCAAACTCCGATGACGAGCTTACATGGAATAATTTTTTACCCGTTTCTGTAAAAAGGGCTCCGCCCAATCCCAAGGTCGCGAACAATGTCGTCCCTTTGATTAGAAAATCTCTTCTCGTCAGCTTCACGAACTCACCTCCCTATTTCATTTGTGATTCAGGACTTATCAGCACAAGCTGCAGTAGACCGCGCAAGCCCGCATTACGCTGCTTCGCTTGCCCCTGATGGACAATCGTGTCGTCCGCATAGGCACTTAGACTATGTAACGTTTGCGCCGATAGCGTTGAGACACCCATTCGGTCAGCCCAAAGCTTTGGCCAATCCGCTGCCGCGTCCTTGGCCTCGGGCGTGTAAGCAGCCGAAGCCAACGTCTGCGCATTCATTTGCTTCGCGACCCCTTCGGCGAATTGATAACGAGCGAGCAAGCAGTTCGATGTCAGCCAAGCGGAGCCGCCTCTCCAGCCAGCTACGTCAGGCGGGTTGAATAACTCCTGCCCCATCTTCCGCATGGCCTGTGCATGCCCTCTCGCGACCGAGACGCCGCAGCACTTAAGAATACCTGCAACATATTCTGCAGGCGTTTTAATCAGTGCCATCCGATAGGTCTCTGCATAGAACTCATCCGACAGGAAAAGCTCCTTGAGAACTTCGCCTATCGTTTGCTTCTGCACGATGAGGTCAGCGATCGTTCCGATCCAACTTTGGGACGGGGTATCCGTCACAAAAAACTGCAATAGCTTCTCTGCCAAAAAGATCGGCAATGCTTTCTGATGAAACAAGATGTCGATGACATCGTCCGAATCCAGCTTCCCGCTTTCTCCCAACACCGTCTTCTGGTCATTGTCATGCTGCTTGGCATTATAAGCGACTTTGCCTTCATTCTTATTGTAAGTCCAGCCTGTGAAAGCTCTCGCCGACTCCTTCACATCGGTTTCCGTATAATGTCCAATCCCTAGCGTGAAGAGCTCCATTACTTCGCGCGCATAATTCTCGTTCGGCTTCCCCTTCTTATTCTGATTAACATCGAGCCAAATCATCATGGCTGGATCTTTCCCGATTTCGATAAGAAGCTGCTTAAAGCTACCTAGCGCAAATTTGCGAAGAAGATCATTCTGTGCGACCATGAGCGCGGTGTCCTTCACTTTGTAGTTCGCCGTTGCGAAATGTCCATGCCAAAACAACGTCATCTTCTCGATCAGCGGAGTTGGCGAATGAACCATACGGTACAACCAATACGTCTGCTGGTCGACGATCTGTTCAGGGTCCATCGCTTTCTTGCCATCCGCTTGGAATTGATCGAAGGGCAACAGATCAGGTGCTTTTGCAAGTAAGCTCTCGCCCGCGACAAGTCGCCTCACCGTTTCCACTCGTCCCAGTGCCGTGCAAACCGCAATTTCCTCCTGGGTCGCACCAAACCCAGCTCGAAGCAATAGATGAACAACTTCTTTATTCGTCCATTGGACTCCCATGACTTCCCCACCGATCGTTTTCTTTTTACTGTAGCACACAAGTATGTCAAAAGTGTGTAGAAACGCGAAGAAACCAAGTCGAATGACCTGGTTTCTTCGCGTAATTTTATGTTCTCACTTGCGCAGCTAACGTAAGGAAAGTACGAACAGCACGGCGTACACGTGTATCCACATCAGGCTGAATATGTTCAAAGGTTGAATCGCCTTGGAAGCTCTTCCGCTGATCGCCGCCAATGGAAATCCACTCTGGGCAGTTGATGCCGTGCAGATTACGAACGATCGTCTGCAGCTGTGTCAACGAGCTGACGGCAACCGCACCACCGGATGAGCTAACGGACAGCACCGCTTTATGTTTAAAATGATCCTGCCCGACATGATCCAGCGCATTCTTCAGAACACCCGAAATGCCGCTGTGATATTCAGGAGTCGCAAGCACAATGCCATCGGCGGCCAGCATCGCTTGTTTAAATGATACAAGTCCTTCATGCCCATTGTCGCGATCCTCTGGTGTGTAAAACGGAAGCGGTGACCGATAGAGATCAATCAGGGTTACTTCGTGTCCCTCTAAAGAAGCTAGGTGCCCGATATATTGTGATAGCCGTGTGCTTGTGGCTGCTCCGTGGTTGCTTCCAGCAATAATCGTGATCTTCATAGTGAGTCATCCTTCCTTATGGCTTATCTTTTTTCATTATACCCGACATTTTCTGATTATGCACCATTATTTAGAATTATTATAAAAAGATATTTATTACAAAGAAAAGAATCCTCATACCCTAGACTAGCTAGGATACGAGGATT
This sequence comes from Paenibacillus sp. MBLB1832, assembly GCF_032271945.1. Classification (NCBI taxonomy): domain Bacteria; kingdom Bacillati; phylum Bacillota; class Bacilli; order Caryophanales; family Paenibacillaceae; genus Paenibacillus; species Paenibacillus roseipurpureus. Next base: position 4,665,859 of record NZ_CP130319.1, read on the forward strand.
CTTATATAGAAATCGTATAAGTGCTAAAGAATTAGCAATCGAAGTAAAGGTTGTACTCGTGTGGGTGAATACGGATCGCAACTTGTTTCGCTTCGCCACGTTTCAACTCGATGTAGTTATCGATGAAGTCTTGTGTGAATACGCCGCCCTCAGTCAAGAAGTCGGAATCAGCTGCAAGTGCATCTAAAGCCTCATCCAATGTACCAGGAACGCTGCGGATTTCAGCTTTCTCAGCATCAGACATTTCATAGATGTTTGTATCGAAAGGACCGTATCCAAGAGCACGTGGATCGATTTTCTTCTTGATACCGTCAAGACCAGCCATCAACATTGCCGCGAAAGCAAGGTATGGGTTAGCTGTGCTGTCAGGTGTACGGAACTCAATACGACAACCTTTAGGTGTCACAGCTGCGATTGGAATACGAACTGCTGCGGAACGGTTACCTTTGGAGAATACAAGGTTTACCGGAGCTTCGTAACCAGGAACTAGACGTTTGAAGGAGTTTGTACTTGGGTTCGTGATCGCGATCAACGCTGGAGCGTGATACAGGATACCACCGATATAGTTAATAGCAAGTTCGCTTAGGTTCGCGTATGCGCCTTTTTCGTAGAACAAAGGGTTGCCTTCGTTGAAAATGGACATATGAACGTGCATTCCGCTACCGTTATCACCAAATAGTGGTTTCGGCATGAATGTAGCTACTTTACCATATTCTCTTGCAGTGTTAGCAACGATATATTTGTATTTAAGAAGGTTATCTGCTGTTTTTGTCAAAGTGTCAAAACGGAAGTTGATTTCAGCTTGACCAGCTGTCGCTACTTCGTGGTGATGACGCTCAATGCGAAGACCTGCATCAGCAAGTTTATTACACATTTCGGAACGGATATCTTGTTGGGAATCCATAGGTGCTACTGGAACGTAACCACCTTTAACTGGAACTTTATAACCAAGGTTACCGCCTTCTTCTTTACGGCCAGTGTTCCAACCTGCTTCTTCGGAATCAACTTCGAAGTAGGATTTGTTCATGCCGTTTTCGAAACGAACATCATCAAAGATGAAGAATTCGGATTCAGGTGCGAAGAATGCTGTTGTACCCACACCAGTTGTTTGCAAATATTCTTCAGCCTTTTGAGCGATGCTGCGTGGATCACGGTCATAACGATCGCCATCAGGTGTATGGATATTGCTCATAATTACCAAAGTTGGGTGTGCTGTGAAAGGATCAACATAAGCTGTTTCCGTATCTGGCATCATTACCATGTCAGATTGTTCAATACCACGGAATCCAGGGATCGATGAACCGTCAAAAGCTACGCCATTCACGAATGTTTCTTCATCTACTTCTGTAGCAGGCAAAGAAATATGTTGCGCTTTACCGGAGAGACCTACGAAACGAAAATCTACCCACTCAATATTTTTTTCCTTAATTAGGTTCAACACGTTTTGAACTGACATTTAAAAACCCTCCCATTTCCGTACATTCAACGTACTTTGCATGATTAATGTTCAACTTTTGCTTGTTTTCTTTCACATATTATATAGCGACATTGCTTACACAGTCAATACTTATGTCAGGTATTTTTTATTGAAGTGTAAGCTATTCTTACACAATTTCACTTCTTTCCTGAATATCCAAAAACAGGGAGCGAGTTACTCCGTTGCCGAAGATACTCGCTCCCTTGCAAAGCCCTCTATTAAGCCAGAATGGCTTCTTTTTGCGTATCAAACTTCTTACCTAGCAACGGTGCTAGTTTCTCAAGATCAGCCAATAGATGTGCGAATTGATCTGGGAATAAGGACTGTACGCCATCACCTGTCATGGAGTTATCTGGATCTGTGTGCATTTCGATGATCAATCCGTCCGCTCCTGCCGCAACGGATGCTTTGGTCATTGGCACGACAAGCTCTCTGCGGCCTGTTCCATGACTTGGATCTGAGATCACTGGCAAGTGGCTCAGCCCTTTCAACACAGGAATTGCAGATAAATCTAACGTATTGCGTGTGTACGTCTCGAATGTACGGATTCCGCGCTCACAAAGCATAACGTTCGGATTGCCGCCAGCAAGAATGTATTCAGCCGCATTCAAGAATTCATCGTACGTGGAGCTAAATCCGCGTTTGAGTAATACCGGCGTTTGGATCGTTCCCAGCTTACGCAGCAAATCGAAGTTTTGCATGTTGCGTGTACCTACTTGAAGAATGTCAGCGTACTCTGCACACACATCTACGTATTCAGGTGTCATAACTTCCGTAATCGTAAGAAGTCCGTGTTTCTTCCCCGCTTCCGCCATCATAATAAGACCTTCAACCCCAACACCTTGGAAGCTGTATGGACCTGTTCTCGGTTTGAAAGCTCCGCCGCGCAGCACTTGACCGCCAGCTGCTTTGACCAAACGAGCAATTTCATCGATTTGCTCAGGCGTTTCAACTGCACAAGGACCACCCATGACGACGAGCTGCTCCCCACCGATTTCAACACCTTTAATGTTAATCACCGTGTCTGCTGGATGGAAATCGCGGCTAGCCAATTTGTATGACTTAGAAATCTTCACAACTTGCTCAACACCCGACATTTGACGCAGCTGTTCTGCCAATTTCGGATCCGCCTTACCGATGATTCCGATGACCGTACGGTCAACGCCTTTGGAGACATGCGCTTGAACCCCTTGTTTCTCGATCCATTGTACAATCTCCTGAATGCGCTCATCCGATGTTTTGTTCGATGTAATTGCGATCATGTGATCCACTCTCCTCTTTCATTTATAATCGTATATATCATAATAAGTTTACTTGCACGCTTCAACGCTTGTTCGCTTCTACGCTTTTATGCTTTTAACCGCTAAAGTAAATATACAACGCTTGACGAGAATTCGTCAAGCGCTAATTTATTCACTTTATTCTTTTGTTTGCGTAGTCGCCAACTGATCTTTGCGAAGTCTTCGCTTCTCTTTCCGACGATTCGCTTGGTACTTGAGCAATAGAACAACTGGGAAGTAAGCGATAATGCCAAGGAATAGTCCAACAACCATCCCACCGATAATCAAATCCAACCCGCTTCTAATAATATTAGACAGCATATGCGGCAAATGATGAATGAGATAGAACTTAAAGTGCTTTGGAACTAAGGCTTCTCCGACCTGCTTATTAAGAATGGAGAACGGGATGTAGATGACTTTACCGAAAACAAAACCGATTAATGCGGCAGGCAAGTTAGCTCTCAACAGATACACCAACGGAAAAATGAGAGCGAAAGCGAACCCTGCGGTTGGCAGGGTAAACATTTCAACGAATAAACCGATTGAAAAGCCACGCGCTACCATGGATGGACCACCCTTGGCACGTAAAAGAAGAATATATTTGTACTTAAACCAACGTTTAATACTTTTCCAATCGTAGCGAGCTTTCATCATTTTCACCTTCTGGATACTTTGCATGCTGGTTCAATCCCGTCGAGTGGAATAAGCAGGAATTACGCTTGTGATGCTGCTTTAGATTTAACTGAGGGAATTAGTTTCTTCATATTAATAGTACGTACCAATTCCCATGTGGTTTCATCTTTCGCATCATAGTTTTCTAAATAGGAAATGACCTCTTTGGTAATCGGTGTTGGTGTGGAGGCACCTGACGTAACACCTACTTTGCGCACATGCGCCAGCCAGTCACGGTCCAATTCAGACAGATCCGAAATGCGGTACGCTTTGACCCCAGCAATATCCTCGGATACTTGAGCTAGTCGATTGGAGTTGTTGCTTTTCGGATCTCCGACGACGATAACTAGATCGACTTCCTTCGCTTGCTCCGCGACAGCTTCTTGACGAACTTGGGTCGCTAAGCAAATTTCATTATGAATTTCAGCATGTGGGAACAGGTCCAGCAACCGATTCATAATGTGCTTAATATCCCATTGACTCATCGTCGTTTGATTCGTGATGATGATTCGTTTCGAATTCAATTGAAGATGCTCCGCCTCTTCCAATTTCTCAATGAGATGGACATGATCGGGAGCAACACCGATCGCGCCTTCCGGCTCTGGGTGTCCCTTTTTGCCAATATAAATAATCTCGTAACCATCCGCTACTTTCTCACGAATCAAATCATGCGTCTTAGTCACATCCGGGCAAGTTGCATCCACAACCGTTAAGCCTTTATCTCTAGCCAATCGGCGTACTTCTGGGGAGACCCCATGCGCAGTAAAAATAACTGTACCTGTTTCGACTTGGGACAAAATATCAAGACGATTCTCGCCATCCAGCGTAATCACGCCTTCTTCCTTAAAGAAATCCGTAACATGCGCGTTATGAACGATCATGCCGAGAATATATATAGGACGGGGTAGATTCAAATTTTTAGCCGTTTGCATAGCTAGCGCCATCGCATCAACTACACCGTAACAATAACCTCTTGGAGAAATTCGAACAACTTCCATGACTTCCACCTGCCTAAGACAATGTATTTCTTCATATTATATCTGATTATACGACATGAGGGAAGTTAGCTGGAAGCCATACCAAAAAGGTGCTCCCCGCATCCTTGCGAGTTGTTACTTCAACAGAGCCATCATGCTCATCAATGATCCATTTGGCGATGGACAAACCTAGCCCCGTCCCCGTCGTAACCCCGCGAGATAAGTCTGCACGATAAAAGCGGTCGAAGATCCGCGGAATATCCTCTTTATCCATACCGATGCCTGTGTCTGAGATGCGAATGCCAACAAAGCTGTCTCTACGGGTCGCTTCAATCGTTACGGTGCCAGTCAAGGTGTACTTGAACGCATTCTCGATAAAAATAAACAGGAGCTGCTGCAAGTAATCGCGATTCCCATGAACGTAAGCGCCATCCAACGCCTCGAGATCGCCAACCCGCCACTCCGCTGTATGCTCAAGCAGCTGAGCTCTCCTCACGACTTCCTGTACGAGTGGCATAATTTCGACGGGCTTCTTCTCCATCATGACGCCAGCATCTGCCCTAGCTAGCGCCAGTAAATCATTCACCAACCTGCTCATCCGCTGCGCCTCACCAGCAATATCATGCATCGCCTCTAGAGACATCTGCACTTGATCTGGTGTTGCCAATGCTTGGGTACCGGACGTTTGCTTCCACATCTTCTCGAGTAGATCCACATTGCCTCGAATGGTCGTAAGCGGCGTCCTTAGCTCATGCGAAGCATCCGATACGAATCGCCGCTGCGCCCGGTACGCTTCATCTAATTCATCATACGTAATTTGAATCCGTGACAGCATACCGTTAATGGTATTCGTTAAACGACCGATTTCATCCTGTGGACCATCATAGTAAATGCGCTTCTCCAGATCATCGCCGCTCTCAATTTGATTCGCAGCTTCAATGACGCGTTCAATTGGCTTTAACGCTTTACGGGCGAGGAACCACCCTAAAGAAGCAGCAACGATAATCGTAAGTATGGCCCAAATAATGAGCGTGTATCGCAGCGAAACAGCGGTTTTCTCGTAGCTGCCAATCGGTACGGCCGATTGCAGCACGCCAATGAGCCGTGATTGGTCATCTGACTTAATCGCTAGGTTATAGATGAGGAAATCCTGCCCAAGGATTTTCGTCTTCTCAAAATACCCGTCTTGTTGTTGCAGCTTATCCAACGTTGTTTGCGTAATTGGCAGCGCTACATCTTTATAGTATTGCAGATTGGCTGATCGGTTAAAGCTTTTCAGTGCAATATTATATAATTGTAAAAATGTATTGGTTGAATAGAAGTCTCGACTCTCCAACTCGAGATCGACAACCAGCCCTTTCTGTGAAAGGGCGAGACTCTTTTGAAGCCGTGTTGAGCTGCTAAGCGCCTCTCCCTTGACATCTTGACGAATTTGATCATAAAGGAAATAGTTCAAGAAGAAATAAAGAACAATACCGAAGAGCAACATCGTGACCGCCAAGATGCCTGAATACCATAATGTGAGCCGCAGGCGAAGAGACATTGTTAATTTTCCCCTCTCAATACGTAACCTGCTCCTCGCACCGTTTGAATAATACGCTTATGGCCATACTCTTCTGTTTTCTGGCGCAATAGCGCTATGTAAACCTCAAGGACATTGGACTCTCCGCTGTAGTCATAGCCCCAAATTTTTTCCATAATAATATCCCTGGACAACACGCGCTTTGGGTTCTGCATAAATAGATGCAACAAATCAAACTCTTTGGTTGTGAGTTCAATAAGCTTCTCGCCGCGGAATACTTCCCGCGTATCCAAATCCAAAATCGCATCATCAAAGCTTAATCGATTGGTCGTCTGTTCCGGTCGCTCTGCACGTCGCCGAAGCAGCACGCGTACTCTCGCTAAAAGCTCTTCGAGTGCGAAGGGCTTGACCAAATAATCGTCAGCGCCTAAATCCAACCCTTTGACGCGGTCGCTAATATCATCTTTGGCTGTCAGCATGAGAATCGGAACTTCACTTCCGCTCTCACGAACGCGGCGCACCACTTCCCAGCCATCGATTTGAGGCATCATCACGTCTAAAATGACTAGCTGCGGCTCCGTAACTAACATTTGTTTCAATCCTTCAAGTCCATTCGTTGCAGTGACGACCGAATATCCTTCAAAAGCAAGTCCACGCCTTAGCATGGACGTAATTTTCTCATCATCATCAATGACCATTATTGTTTCTCTCATTGGCTCGTCCCCCCTCTTTTTCCCTTATTGTAGCAAATTTCCACCCTAGCAAAAAGAAGCAGAGCCAGCAAGCTTGCGGCCGCGGACTCCACTTCTTCTTTAATTCCATCTTGCTTACTCAGCTGGCGTTTCAGCTAATGTATTCTTATCTCCAACGACGACTGGAACTTCGATACGTTTGCCATCACGGATGAGGCCAAGTGTTACCTTGTCGCCAACCTTCGTTGCTTGCACTTTTGTTATCAGCTCTTGGGAGTTCTTAATCTTCGTGCCATTCAAATCAACGATCACATCGTACTGGCGTACGCCTGCTTGGAAAGCTGGGCTTTTCCGTGTCACGCTGCCCACAAGTGCGCCATCCGTATTCGACAGTTTCAATTCGCTGACCCAGTCTTGACCGATATCTTGTAAACCTACACCAAGGAATGGAACAGGTTCTTTAGGGATTTTCACATTGTTTTTCAAATTCTCAAGAACGGAAGAGATCGTGCTTGTTGGAATTGCAAAGCCAATACCTTGCGCTTGGGAACTTACAGCCGTATTAATACCGATTACCTCACCGTTCAAGTTGAGCAACGGACCGCCTGAGTTACCAGGGTTAATGGAAGCATCCGTTTGCAATAAGTGTTTGTATTCACGCGTACCTTTCTCATCTGGAATGGAGATGGGACGCTCTTTCGCACTAAGCACACCAACGGTTACCGTGTGGTCGAATCCGTACGGGTTACCGATCGCTACGACCCAGTCACCAACATTCACATCATCGGCTTTGCCAAGAGGGAGGATCGGGAAATCTTTGGTCCCCTCAATTTTTAAAACAGCTAAGTCTAAATCATAGCTATTGCCTAACAATTTCGCCGTAAACGGCTTGTCGTAACCTTCAACCGTGACATGAATTTCATCCGCGCCATCAACAACGTGTTCATTGGTTAAAATGTAGCCAGTTTTCTCGAAAATGAAACCTGTTCCCATACCCGCTGGCTGCAACTCTGTGCTGCCTGAATTGTTTTGATTGCTCTTCGGCGTTTGGCCGCCACCGCCACCATTATTGCCAAAGAACTGGCGGAAGAACGGGTCATCGAATAGCGAATTGCCACCGTTACTGCGCGCTTTCGGTTTCACGAGCGATTCAACTTTGACAATGGCTGGACCTGCATTTTGTGCAATCGCTGCAATATTACCAGGACGAACGACGTCAAGTGATGCATTCTTCACTTCACCGTTTCCGTTGGAGCCGCTAGCTACTGTAGCAGCTGAGTTTGAACCAGAAGCTAGGGGCTGCTTGCCCGTAAATAGATTAATTTTGTCCGCTGTGAACATCAATGCGCTAACAACGAGCGCCCCTGCCATGAAAGCAGCGAAGATGCTTTTGACCGAAGAACGTTTCTTCGCATGTGAATGTGCATCCCAAGGACCAGACCCTTGTTGCCCTTGATCATGTCCGAAGCTGAATGGACGCAACGTCTTAGGCGGTGTCACTTCGACATTCGAAGTGCCTTCGGAATCGGACGAAGATGTCGTCAGCGATTGCTGCCCTTCATTTTCTTCATTAAAAGCAGATTTGTAAGGACCATAAGAGTAGTAGTAAGAAGGTCTTTCTTTGTTCGACTCATGCCCTTCATTCGGTTGTGCCTGCTCCTCGTGCTTATCATTATTCTGCGGCTTGAAAAAGTCGCTATAGTCTTTTTTGTTGTCGTCCATAGGTCTTACCTCCATTAGATTGGTATAAGTGCATGCTCGCTTGATCTATGATGTCGTTCTCTATGTGTCTATCATGCACCCACAACCTTAAACGAATATTAAAAAACAATAAAATGGAGGTAAAAATAGGTCAGTTCTTAATGAATCCAAGCTTTTTCGACGGAATTTAGCACATTTGCTGCTTCTTTTACCCATTTCTCCTCAATGGAAGCATCGGCATCCAAAGGAGCTTGAAACTGATCAATGAGTGCGCCATACGTTTCGGCTTCGGCTTCTTCATCAAGTCCTTCATTATAGACATGCTTCAGCACAAAGGGTTGTCCAACTTCGACAACAGCATCCGTCGCTTCCGTATCTCCTTCAATCCGGCCCGTGATGACTTGAACAGGAATCCGCAGCCAAACTTTATGCGCTTCATCCAAGTAGCGATCAAAGTAGCCATGATCATACTCCCAGCCTCCGCCCAAAGTAAAATCAAACTTTTCCAGTTGGGCACGCACTTTGTCAAAAGATTCTTGAACCTGCTCTAGTGATGATGATAATGGTTTCATGCGGGCAGACACTCCTTAAGCGCTCATATTATTGTACTTACGCATAGAATGTGCCAAATCCAAGGTTTTATGTGTGAATGTACCGCTATTTGTTCAATCTGTTAAACCCATCCTTTGCGGTGGGCAAAAATAGCTAGCTGGGTCCGATCCTCCAACTCACATTTCATCAGTAAATTGGAGACATGTGTTTTGACTGTTTTAATACTAATAAAAAGCTCTTCCGAAATATCTTTATTACTCTTTCCTTCGGCGATCAATAGCAAGACTTCTCGTTCGCGCGCCGTCAAGCCTTCTTCCTCTGGCATTTCGCTCCGCTGTCTAATTCCTCTAGTTAGGGCTTGTGAAACCTCCGCATTCATGACAGGCATGCCGCGGTAAGCGCTCTGAATCGCATGGATCAGTTGATCCGATGAAACTGTTTTGAGCATATAGCTGATTGCCCCTGATTCAACAGCTTCGAGCACTTTCGCTTCTTCTAGAAATGAGGTCAGCATGATAACTTTGATTTGTGGAAACTTCTCGCTGATCAGCTTGGTCGCACCGATTCCATCCAGTACTGGCATCGTGAGATCCATAAGAATGACATCAGGAAGCATGCCCATGCGCCCGCTTTGCAATTGATCGAACGCATCTCTCCCATTGGATGCCTCACCTACAACCTCCAAATCTGGCTCCAGTGAAATATACGTTCTTAGCCCTACACGGACCATATCGTGATCATCGACAATCATGACGTTAATGCTCGTACTCATTCTTGTTTTCCCCCTCCTGTAAAACGCGGAATACGTACACGTACACGTGTACCTGAACCTAACTTGCTATCAATATCAACCTCGCCGCCCAGCTTCTGTGCCCGTTCTCTCATCGTAGATAAGCCGTGTGAAGCAGAAGGAATATCTCGTCGTTCAAAGCCTTGCCCATTATCCTGCAACTGCAGCACATATTGGTGCTCTCTTTCGTAGATCGCCAACCGCACCTGACTGGCCGATGCATGCTTAATGACATTTGCAAGTCCCTCTTGAATAATGAGAAAAAATTGATGCTCAATCGCCTCCGAAATGGACTCGGGCAGCGAAACATCAAGTTGACCCTGAAGTTCATGGGTCCGGCACCATTCCGGAAACCATTTCTCCAGGGCTTCTTGTAGGCTCATATCTTTCAATTCGATCGGTCTAAGTTGTGAAATGAGCCCTCTCATCTGCTTCTGAGCATGATGCGACATCTCGATCAGCTGGTTCATGACGGTTGGTGCGGCGGCTGGATTTCTCTCCAAAATTTTGGGAAGGGAGGAAGCTGACATATGCATCGCGAAAAGTTCCTGACTCACTGTATCGTGCAGATCACGCGCGAGTCTACGTCGTTCTTCCATGACGGCATTCTCCGTCAACTCTTGATCGCGAAGCGCTTCGGCTTCACCAAGCTTCTGCATCAGCTGCACACGTTCTTCGACTGCGGAAGCCATACTATTGAAAGCATCGTACAAATAAAGGAACGGCTCTACGGGCTCCATTTCAATACGCACTGAGAAATTGCCTTTCGATAATTCCAACATCGCCACGTGCAGCTCATCCACTTTCCGCTGCCATCTTCTTGTAGCGATATAGCCGACAGTCAAGCAGACGATTAGGATCGCAAGTACGAACCAGATGCGAAACTCCCAAGAACTCAGCGCATTCTCATAGTACTCCAGTACGATATAAATACCTGAAACCGTCAGTACACTTGAGATCAGAAAGTAATTCAGCAGCTGCCACTTCATATTGAACATTCGCAATTTGTACATGCTCCATCCTAACCTATCTTTTTAATGGTAATGTCTCCGATAAACATGCTGGTTGTGACGACGATTTTGTGCTCGGCTTCCTCGTAATGTGAGGTTTGCGTTCTTACACTTCGGAGAAATCCGCTTTCTCTACGATCTAGCACCTTCATATCACCAATGAAAGAGCTAGCCATAACCCGAACTTCCACATCCATATCATTCGGAATGAAGATTTTCACATCGCCAATAAAGGCAGTTACATGAATGGACGTCTCGCCTCGCGGAATGGCCGCACGTGTTAAATCAATGACAGAGTCGCCTATAAAATGTGAAATCTGAATCGGCTTAAGCTCCCAAGCTTCCTGCCCCAGATGAACATCCCCGATAAAACCGTGGCGGTGAAGTACATCGCCAGGATTGTAATTATGAACAAAGCCATCATACTTATGCTTGTGCGAATCATCGCATTTGTCGTTCGCTTGCTCTTCTTTCTTCCAATGAAGCTCATGATCTTCAGGATATTTCCCGTGAATATCCTTTAAAACTTCCTTTTCCTCATCGGTAAGTCCATAGTTCACTTTCGTCGCTTGTGATGATGGGTCATCGTTGTTTACAGGATTCGAACTAGGTTTCGAAGTTTGCCAAGCACCTGATTCCCAATGTCTCTTATGGTTTTCATGACGCATGCGATGCATCTCACGTCGTTCTTCCCGTCTTGCCATCCGCATTTCGTGTCTAGCTTTCTGCAAGTTAGACCATTCTGGAGACTCTTTCTTGCTCGGCCTGAAAATAACATTCAATCCCAATAAAATTAATGTGACTGGCACGAGAAATTTGAACATTTCACCAATTGAAAGATCCGTAACGCTTAAATTTTTCAATAAAAAAATCGTTCCAACGCCGCATAAGATTAAGCTCCAGATCGATCCGCCCCAATGATGCCTTCGTTGTGATAGAAATCCGACGACACCGTAAAAAATTAAAATGACTGGCCAATACGTTGAAAACATATAGGCCACATCCACATGGATGACCCCTAATTGATTTAATAAAAAGAGCGTACCTGCGGATACGAGTACTAGTCCCCAGATCATTCTTTGAAACATATGCGGATTCATACGTTCTTCCTCCATTTGTGTAAAGCGTTGTTAAGATAACTCTAGTTTATAAGATAGGACTAGGATTGAAAAGAGACGTTAGATTGAAGGCGTCCTCGGTCTTGAGACCGATTCCAATTCAGCCGCTTTTACCAAACCTGACATGATTGTCGAATAAAACGAACATTCGCCATTCCGTGTTATGTAATCTTACGTATTTCGTTGACATCGTTATCATCAGAACCGTATAATTGGTGCTGAGAAAGCAAGTATCATAAGGGGAGATTACGATTATGGATCAAATTGGGCAGATTATTTCCGGCCTGGATACGATATGGGTCGTACTGACGGCGGCTATGATTTTACTCATGGAAGGCGGCTTCGCCTTGCTAGAAGCAGGGTTCGTCAGACAGAAAAATGCAGTAAGCATTATCATGAAAGTATTCGTAGATATTTCTTTCGGCGCACTAATCTTTTACTTCTTCGGGTTTGCACTGATGTATGGCAAGGATGCAGGGGGCATCATTGGTACAACGGGCTTCTTTATGGGTGGCGACCTCTCTCATATCGCCTTGACAATCTCACATGAGACATACTGGTTGTTCCAATGCGCATTCGTCATCGCCGTTATTTCCATTGTATCTGGTGCTGTTGCTGAACGCATTAATTTCCGTGCTTATATTTTATATACAATCGCCATGACAGGATTAATTTATCCCATTGCAGGCCACTGGGTCTGGGGAGTTAATGGCTGGCTCGGCAAACTCGGCATGGTCGATTTCGCTGGTTCGGCCGTCATCCACGGTTTAGGCGGATTCTCAGCCTTAGCTGCTGCTATCATTATCGGACCTCGTATCGGCAAGTTCTCGCCAGACGGGACTGCGAATATCGTTCCGCCGTCCAACTTGCCGCTCGCGTCCGTCGGCGCTTTCATCCTCTGGTTCGGTTGGTTCGGCTTCAATTCAGGCAGTACACTCAGCGCGACGAACTCTTCGATCGGACATATCGCAGTAACAACAATGCTTTCCGCCGCGGCAGGCTGTGCCGCATGTATCCTCTTCACAATGATGCGCTACCGCAAAGCCGATCCGCCTATGGTCATCAACGGCGCACTTGCAGGGCTCGTCGGCATTACAGCAGGCTGCGCCTTCGTGAGTGATGTGGCAGCAATCTGCATTGGCGCGATCTGCGGCATTGCCATGGTCTATGCCACAGAGATGCTGGAAGCCAGACAGATCGACGACCCCGTAGGCGCCTTTCCTGTTCACGGTCTAAGCGGAAGCATTGGCACCTTGGCTGTTGGATTATGCGCGAAGCCAGATGCCATTCACGAAGGTACAGCAGGGTTGTTCTACGGTGGCGGCTTTCATCTCTTCGGGGTTCAAGCGCTTGGCTTGGTCACTGTTTGTATTTGGGGCTTCGCCCTCACATGGGTTTGTCTAAAACTCATTAAAAAGATGGTACCTCTTCGCGTAAGCCGCGACGAAGAATTGGTCGGATTAGATGTAGGTTCACATGGCATGCCAGCCTACAGCCAGGAGGAAGGTTTCTTGGACCTTCAGCAGCTAAAGAACAACTCCTAGCATAAAGCAACGCGCTCGTTCTTCAATGAACGGGCGCGTTGTTGTGTTCCAGCCATTAAGCATCAAAAAGAGGACCCCGCTCACACCGAGCAGGGTCCTCACGTCATTTAGGAGAAGATCTCATCTAATTCATCTGGAACGGTGATCTCATCACCAGGTTTGGAATCATTCATAATTTGTCTTGCCCGCTCAATCTCACCACGAAGCTTCCTAACCTGCTCCATCGGCTTCTTCACATAGTGAATATATTCAACCGCAAGATGATGGTCAGGCTTTTTGCCCGAGAACATGCGGCGTAACGATGACATCGATTGATAGGCACGTTCTTCCTTCATTCTCTTCATCTCGTATCGCTCAACAACCTGTTCGATCTCACGAACTTGTTGTTCCTTGCGGGCAATGTAAGATTCTAAGAAAGGAAACACCTCCGCCGCTTGTCGAGGCGACCTCAACGGCTTACCATCCGCTCGTAATGCGCTTAGCATCGTCTAACCACCTATCTTCCCGTGTCAAGATTTATAACAGTAATCTTATTTTACACTAAAAAGTTCGGTTTGAGAACACCTAATTTAACACTAAATCGATCCCAACAACCCCAATTGGGTTTCCCATGTCATCTATTACCGCTTTGGAGAGCGTAATACATGGTTTTTTCGTAATAGCTGACACGTACTCCTGCGAAATGAACAGTTCACCACCCATCGCTCGCTTCCACCACTCGCGACCTTTGGCATTCACTAAGCCAGCCGCAGGCTCTGAATAGATAAATGTCCCGTCGCCACGATTCGACCAAATCGCTTCTATGCCCTTCGTTTTGTTCAAGACACTATGTAATTGAGCCGCATGTTTGTCTTCAACCAGCGACTTGATGTCAGGAACTCGGACAAGGCCATTCAGCAACGATTTCATTTCATCCAAATTAACACCAATGCTGCCTTGCTTACTCTTCAGACCAACCGCTTGAATCGCATCAATAAGTTCTGAAGATGAGCGGTCTAAATTTTGATTAATATGCTGCAAGCGTGAAACTTCTGTCCGCTGCTTTTTCATTTGATCCAAGGTATGCTCGACGCTGGACATCGTTTCATTCATGAGATCTACGACCTCACCAAGGGCAGAACGCGTTCCCGTCACAAGTGTAGATTGATGTTTCGTAGATGATGTTGTACTCGCAACCAGACTGTTCACGTGCAGGATCAGCGAGAAAATCGTATCGATTTTCCCCTTCATGATTCTCATTTCATCAATTCCATGAATGACGGAAGCTTTCTCCTCCGCAACAGCAGCAACAACTTGGGACACACCGCTCTCGATATCCGCTAAGAGCTCGGACGATTTCTGAACAGCCTCATGACTTTGCGAAGCCAGCTTCTTAATTTCCTGCGCAACAACAGAGAAGCCTCTGCCATGCTCACCGGCACGTGCAGCTTCAATCGATGCGTTCAAGGCAAGTAATGACGTTTGATTCACGACCTCGGTGATAAACGTATTGATTTCTTCAATTTTGGACGTATGCTCAGTCAAATCCTGAATCTTCTTCTGCATCGTGTCATTGTTGACATGCAAATCATTCATTACTTCATCCGTCGCGTTCAACGATCGGCATACATCCACGACCGTGTCCTTCGTTTGTTCACTCTCCCGATGCATATGAAGCGATGAGTCCAGGATGTGATCAGCTGCAGCAGCAACTTGTTGAATGGCCGCAAATGCCTCCTGCAATTGTCCAACCGCATGCTGGCTGCGCCCTTTCAACTCTTCCTCGCCTTGAATGGAGGCATCAGCAATGTGTAACAACTGTCCGATGGAACGATTCACTTCTTCCACTGCTGCGGCTAAGCGGTCTGCGACGACCTGAGATTCTTGAATAAAAGTAAGAAATTGGTCTTCTTGGTCAATGTCTCTCGCTTGCACTGACCTTGCAGTCAAGTAGGTGGAAAACCAAGCAGTGACACCAATAAGCAGGAAAATTGCGATGCTTGCACTCGTTATCCACGGTTTTGCAGCCCATAAAGCGAAACTATTAAGACCTATACCAATCAACACAAAAGCGTATAACCCTATCTTCCATTTCGATTCCTGCCACATGCCCAATCGGAACGCCTCCCAAAAAGAACCAAATGTTAGTTTTTGTTACATTATATCGAATTTCGTAAGGGATGAAAAGAAAATAAAAACGGAGACCCACGAGGATCTCCGTCTGCTTTGTTTCTTATTTCTTATTTGTTATTTATTTTGGTTTTGTGTGTTGTTTTGCTGCTGTTTACTAGGTACCGCTACTTCTGTAGCAAATTCCGCGTCTTGCGCTGCTTTCTTGTTGTTCTTGTTCTTTGCCATGATTCAATCACCTCCTGTATGCTTATGTTTTCCCAAACAGGATTTTTTATGAATGTTTTTTGGCATTTCATCGCATTACAAAGATTTGGCAGGTGTCAGAATTTCATCCCTCAACTGATTCCAGATGACTTCAGTAACCTTGCCATTTCCCCTTTTTACAACAAACACCTTGACCGTTTTCTTACCCCATTCTTTATAAACCTGATCCTTCGTATTAAAATACAAATCAATTTTCTTC
Source organism: Paenibacillus sp. MBLB1832 (assembly GCF_032271945.1). Lineage (NCBI taxonomy): Bacteria > Bacillati > Bacillota > Bacilli > Caryophanales > Paenibacillaceae > Paenibacillus > Paenibacillus roseipurpureus. Next base: position 4,681,769 of record NZ_CP130319.1, read on the forward strand.
CCTTTAATGGCACTTCCCGTGTCTGCAACAACCCCGTAACCATAACCAGGAATGAACAAAACGGTACCCAACGGAAATATCTTCGTATCCGCGGCAATCGTGGACAGCGCCTTATCGTCGCGTTTCACTTTGATGCCTGAGTACGTAATGCCATAGCTCGGATGATCCGGGTTCTTGCCTGTCGATTCTTTCCCAGCAGAATACCCTGTTGCTGTTACCTCGACAACGGTGTACTTCGACAATTCCGAATCAAGCTTCGGTATGAAGCGATGACTCGTTTGCTGGCGTCTCTCCTGTGAAACAGGCATGGCCACTGGAAGAGAAACGCCTGTCTTATTGCCTTGCTGTTGATCTCGTATATGGGTATCGGCCTTCGCCGCCCGACTGCTACTCTCATCGCTGGCCTTTTCCCCGAATAGAACGACCATCATGGTGACGATCAGCCAAGCAAACATCCATTTCGATTGCATGGACGTATCGGTAAGTTTCATTTCAATAAGCCTCCCCCTACTAAAGCAGGTTGTCCATTTCCTTGCATTTACAAACCTCCACTAACAGACTTACTGTATAAGGTACCCTCTTGTCGCACGATTATGCATACAGCCTAAACGCAAAAAAGCAGAGAAGTGGCTATCCACTTCTCTGCTTTATGTCACATTTATAGTTTTTGGTTAATCTCATCAAGAATTAATTGGATAACTTGCCCAACAGGCTGCGTACCAAGATCACCTTGACCGCGTTTGCGAATCGACAAGCTCTCGTTGGTCACTTCGTTTTCGCCGACAACGAGCATGAAAGGAATTTTTTCAAGCTGCGCTTCGCGGATTTTGTAACCTAGCTTCTCATTGCGATTATCCGCTTCAACGCGAATCCCCGCTTCTCTCAGCTTCTCAGTAACTTGATTGGAGTATTCCTCGAAGGCAGGAGATACTGGGATTACCTTCGCTTGCGTCGGCATCAACCAAGTTGGCAGTGCTCCCGCGAAATTCTCCAACAGGAACGCAGTCATACGCTCCATAGTGGAGATAATACCGCGGTGAATAACGACTGGACGATGTTTCTGGCCGTCTTCGCCTGTATACTCCAATTGGAAACGCTCTGGCAGCAAGAAATCAATTTGCGCTGTGGAAAGCGTCTCTTCTTTCTTCAATGCAGTCTTGATTTGCACGTCCAGCTTCGGACCGTAGAACGCGGCTTCACCTTCCGCTTCATAGAACGGTAAACCTAACTCTTCAACAACCTCACGCAGCATGCGCTGTGCAGTTTCCCACATTTGATCGTCTTGGAAGTATTTCTCTTTATCGTTAGGGTCCCTATAAGAAAGACGGAAACGGTAATCCGTGATACCGAAGTCAGCATACACTTGACGAATCAAGTTCACAACACGGGAGAATTCTTCTTTGATTTGATCCAAACGACAGAAGATGTGAGCGTCATTCAATGTCATAGCGCGCACGCGGTGCAAACCAGTCAAAGCGCCTGACATTTCATAGCGGTGCATCGTGCCTAGCTCAGCAATACGAACCGGCAGGTCACGATAGCTGCGCATATCACTCTTATACACCATCATGTGGTGAGGACAGTTCATCGGACGTAGAACCAATTCTTCATTGTCCATGATCATTTTCGGGAACATATCTTCTTGATAGTGCTCCCAGTGACCAGACGTTTTGTACAACTCAACATTCGCAAGAACTGGTGTATACACGTGTTGGTAGCCAAGACGCTCTTCCAAATCCACGATGTAACGTTCCATTGTACGTCTGAGCTTCGCGCCATTCGGCAGCCATAGCGGCAATCCTTGACCAACCTCACGGGAGAAACCGAACATTTTCAGCTCACGGCCTAGTTTACGGTGGTCACGCTTCTTCGCTTCTTCGAGCAAATGCAAATGCTCATCCAGCTGCGCTTTCTTAGGGAACGCTGTTCCATAAATGCGTTGCAGCATTTTGTTTTTCGCATCACCGCGCCAGTAAGCTCCCGCCACACTCAACAGCTTGAACGCTTTGATGCGTCCAGTGGACGGCAAATGCGGTCCGCGGCAGAGGTCGAAAAACTCGCCTTGATCATAAATCGTTAACACCGAATCCTCTGGCAGATCGCGAATCAATTCCAATTTGAACGGATCCTCCAGCTCTGTGAAAATGCGAATCGCTTCTTCACGAGAAACCACGCGGCGAGTAATCGCCAGGTTTTCGTTCGTAATTCGTTCCATTTCCTTCTCGATTTTCACCAAATCCTCGGGATTTAAAGGTGTTTCCAAATCGATATCATAGTAGAAGCCATCTTCAATAACGGGACCGATTCCAAGCTTAACCGCCTTGTTGCCGTAAATACGCTTGATCGCTTGTGCCATCAAATGCGCTGTGCTATGACGGTACATTTCTAAGCCTGCTTCACTATCCAGCGTCAAAATTTCAAGATCTGCATCGTGATCCAATGCAAAGGAAAGATCAACGGATTTCCCGTTTACTTTGCCGCCGATCGCATTTTTTTTCAAACCAGTTGAAATGGACTCCGCCACTTGCTCAATGGTCGTCCCTACTGCGTACTCTCTTACTGCGCCATCTGGTAATTTCACCTGTACAACCATTTGCCAAGCCTCCTAATAAGTTAAATTGAACGCAAAAAAGCACACTGCATCCCATAAGGGACGAGTGCGCTCAGCTCGTGGTTCCACCCTAGTTCGATTCGCACATGCGAATCCTCATCAGCATTCGTTAACGGGAATGAGTCGGTACTGTATAGTATCGCACCTGCCAATCAGGCCGAGTTCCACAATACGGCTACAAAGGGGTAAACAATCCGATTCGCTGAAGGAGATTGCAGCCTGGTCTCCTCTCTCTGAGCAGTTCATACAGAAAGTTCTTGTCTTTGATACTAACGCCTTCGAACCCTATTATAAAGGGCTTGCGGGGCAAGGTCAAGGGGATAGTTGATCCTGCTTTTTCGCATCACCTAGATATAAGTCACAGGTTCGGCAATAACTGCATACCGTCGTACGGTCCTCGAAGATCTGACGAATGGTCTTGATAATCGTAAGCTCTGGATCGCGTGTATGAATATATATATTCGCAGGAGAGACCGTTATAAGCGTACTTACAATCATATCCTCCAAGTTGATATCCTTCTCTAGCATCTCCATCCGAAAGCTGGCATCAAATTCATTGGCGTCAATGAGCTCCATTTTATCATTCAAAATAATGAACTCATGACCACCCTTATGGATGAGATGGGCTACAGGAATCTTCGCTTCTTGAATGTAAACGAAATATTGCAAGAGCGAGATGAATTCCTGGTACTGACGATCCATGATGAATTCATCAATGGCATACTCGGCGATTTCGCGCAGTTCTTCCTTGTATTCTTGAAGGCGGAACTTCAGAAAGCCGTTTAAACTGAGCTGATGTTTCTCTTCCAGCAAGGTGATGAGCTGATCCTTCAGCATCTGTATACGACGTTGTCGGCTAGGGCTGCTGGTCATTAACGGTGAGCCATCCAATTGGCTTTCTTGAATTAACGATTGCTTGCAATAGCCTTCAATGGCGTCAATATCTGCCGTCTTCTCATATTTAAAAACCTTCTCAATCAGCATACGCAAAATGCCTGATTCCTTGTCCGCTACGATATGGGTCGCTAACACGTCAGCCAAACAAGCCCTCACCCTATCCTCATGAGTATGAGGGTCATTGTTGACACTTCCCGCTTCCGCTTCCACATAAATAAAGGAACGTTTGTCATTCCACGTGAAGGTAGCCTTAAAACCATTTTGAACGATATGTAAATGCTGTAACGCCTGATGGATTTGCGCGCTCAGCGAACGTACATAGGATTCTTCGACATTGATTAGGGCAATTGTAAACAGTTCCATATGCTCACTCCTTCCATCTATGCATCCTCCTTGTAAGAGTATATGGTCGATAGGAGAGAGATATACAACGAACAATTTGCCATTTCAGGTAACGATGCGCGCAAAAAAGGAGCAGCACAGGGCCGCTCCTCAGTAAAGTATTAGATACTACAGCTCCAACAGAGATTTCACAAGTAAGAAAGGAAGAGCACCGATAGAGACAAAAGCATACAGGAATCCTTGAAAAAAACTTTTCCAAAGTTTCACGTCAATCACTCCGATCTTTAATCTCAAATTTGTGGTGTTCCTTTATTCTATGCTTATTAACCATTGGTTACCTGAAAATTAGATTAATTTTTATTGTTATTCCAATAAAAAAAGAAGCAGCAGCCGCTACTCCTTCACATCATTATTTAGTTCTGCATCACGAAATCTTTATCGACTTTCACGCTCTCGTCGTCAAATACACGCAAGATCTGATATTTCGTGTTCCGCTGTGCTGGGATTTTGCCCGCTTGACGAATGATGTCCAGCGTCGAGCTAACATTGACCTTGTGGGTCGTGCCCGCCGCGGAAACCACGTTCTCCTCGATCATCGTACTGCCAAAATCGTTACATCCGTAGCTCAGCGTCTGCTTACCAACCTCTGGTCCCATGGTGACCCATGAGGATTGGAAGTTCGGCACGTTATCTAGCATGATACGTGAGATCGCAAGCGTCTTGAGGTACTCCTCAGGTGTCACTTTCTCCGCTTTCATATTCGTATTGTCCGGTTGGAACGTCCACGGGATAAATGCCAGGAAGCCAGGTGTGTTCAGCTTTTGCAGCAGCACATCGTCCTGTGCGTCACGGATGCGCAGCATATGCAGCGCGCGCTCTTCCATGGATTCGCCAAAGCCGATCACCATGGTGCCCGTTGTATGCATGCCGATGCGATGAGCCGTCTGCATAACGTCCATCCAATCGCGCCAGGAACCCTTCAGCCTAGAGATCTTGCGTCGTGTGCGGTCGTCAAGAATTTCTGCGCCGCCGCCAGGCAAGGAATCCAAGCCTGCTTCGTGCAATTGGCGAACGACTTCTTCCAGCGACAAGCCGCCGGAGACCTCCTTCATTTTCATAATTTCAGCTGGAGAGAAGGAGTGCATCGTAATATCAAAGCGTTTCTTAATCTCGCGCAAAATATTCGTATAATAGCTGAAAGGCAGATTCGGATTCGTTCCGCCTTGCATTAGAATCTCTGTACCGTTCACATCCAGCGTCTCTTGAATCTTCTGGAAGATCGTCTCATCCGGCAGGACATACCCTTCTTCCGATCCTGGCGCTCTGTAGAAAGCGCAGAAGCGGCAGTATACGTCACAAATATTCGTATAGTTAATATTCCGTCCAATGACGAACGTTGTAATCGGGTCTGGGTGCCACTTTTTCATAATGTGATTAGCGGTATTGCCAATTTTCTCTATCTGATCGGATTCAAATAATGTGATACATTCCTCAACATCAATTCGTCCGCCTGCTTGTGCTTTATTTAAAATGCGATCGATCGGTTTCACAGCATGTCACTCCTTTACTTTGTAAGGCTCGTATCCATTAATCGTACCATACTCATGCCAAAAAAGCAGCACAGGGCTGCTTTTTTCAACGGTTATTCCCTTTTAAAAATGAATAATTTCTGACAACATGATGGCTATCCGCGTAACGCTTGTTCCAAATCTTCAATAATATCCTCGATATCTTCCAGCCCTACCGAATATCGGACAAGCCCGTCTGTAATGCCGCGTTGCAAGCGAACTTCCCTTGGCATGGCCGCATGAGACATCTTCGCTGGGTAGGATAAAATACTTTCCACGGCCCCTAAGCTCACCGCAACGAGCGGAATCTTCACTTTGCTCATCAATTGCTTCGCTTTCTCGCCAGAGCCAACGTCAAATGAGACGACTGCGCCATAGCCAGCGGATTGCTTCTCGTGAATTTCTCTGCCTGGGTGGTTCGGCAGTCCTGGATAGTACACCACATCAATGTCTGGCTGTTCAGACAGCCACTGAGCTAAGCGGCGCGCGCTCTTCTCTGACGCTTCCATCCGTGCTTGCAGCGTCTTCATGCCGCGAATGAGCAGCCATGAATCTTGAATGCCGAGCACATTGCCCATGCCGTTCTGAATTTGCTTCATACGACGTCCCAAGTTATCGTTCGCTACGACAGCTAGTCCAGCCAACACGTCGCTATGACCGCCTAAGAATTTCGTCGCACTGTGCAGCACGATATCAATACCGAGCTCAATCGGACGCTGATGATACGGCGTCATGAACGTGTTGTCCAGCATTGTGAGCAGGTCATGCTCTTTGGCAAAGGCAGCGATCGCCCCGATGTCCGTAATCCGAAGTGTCGGATTGGATGGCGTCTCGATGAAGACTGCTCGCGTATTGGAACGCAGCGCATTCCGCACTTGTGCGATATCGGTCATATCGACAAAGGTCGATTCCACGCCCATCCGATTCATGATGGTCGTGAGCAAACGATATGTGCCACCGTACACATCCTCGGTGCAAATCACGTGATCGCCCTGCGAGAGCAGCATCAACGCTGAGGAGATCGCCGCCATCCCCGAGGCGAACGCAAAGCCGCGTGTACCGCCTTCGAGTAAAGCGATATAATCCTCTAACGCCTGACGGGTTGGGTTGCCCGAGCGAGTGTAATCATATTCTTGACCGGCTTCCACATCAGCTTGATGAAAGGTCGAAGCTTGATATAGGGGTACACTCGATGCCCCTGTTGCGCGGTCGATTTCTGCGCCAAAATGAATTAATTTGGTAGCAAATTTGCCATGCGATTTGTTATCGGAAGAGTGGCTCATGCTTGTGAAGCTCCTTCCAACTCAGCTTGCGAAGCTGAGAGCGCATTCGCCAAATCCGCAATCAAATCATCGACATGCTCGATCCCGACGGAGAAGCGCAGCAGACGATCATCAACGCCTACTTTCTGTCTAATTTCAAGCGGAATGTCCGCATGCGTCTGAACCGCTGGATAGGTCATCAAGGATTCAACCCCGCCTAAGCTTTCAGCAAAAGCGATCAGCTTGATATGGCGAAGAATCGGCTCAACCAGTCTTGCGTCCGTTACTTTAAACGAGAAAATCCCTGTATTCCCGCTGGATTGTTTATTTTGAACTTCATGGCCAGGATGTGAAGGAAGCGCTGGGTAATAGACGTCCGAAATGAGCGGATGTGCCAGCAAGAAGTTCGCAATCGCCGTTGCATTATGCTCATGGCGCTCCATGCGCAGAGCGAGAGTTTTCATCCCTCTCATGAGCAGCCAGCTGTCTTGCGGCCCAAGAACAGCACCGATGGAATTGTGAAGAATCGCCATTTGCTCGGATAATTCTTTGCCTTTCGTTACGATCAACCCTGCAAGCACATCGTTGTGTCCGCCCAAATACTTCGTAGCGCTATGAATGACGATATCCGCGCCTAGCTCGATCGGACGTTGCAAGTACGGAGTCAACAACGTGTTATCTACAATGGAAACGATGCCCTTCTTACGGGCCCACGTACACACAAGCTCGAGATCCGTAATCATCATCAACGGATTCGTCGGCGTTTCGATAACAAGACCTTTGGTATTGTTTTGGTAAGCGCCTTCCAGTGCATCTAGATCATTCGTATCGACATATGTCGCGGTAACGCCAAAACGGGCCATAATTCTTTCTAATAGACGGTACGTACCGCCATACAAATCCAAGGAAACAATCAAGTGATCGCCTTGGGAGAAATAAGCGAAAATCGTTTGCAAAGCCGCCATACCTGAGGAGCAAGCAAAGCCGGCATCGCCAGACTCAAGCTGCGCAATGGCATCTTCAAGTACTTTGCGGGTAGGACTCTTCGTGCGGGCATAATCGAAACCCGTGCTTTGTCCGAGCTTAGGATGACGAAACGCAGTTGATTGATAAACAGGAAAGCTAACAGCACCAGTTACAGGTTCTTCGATAGAGCCAATTTGAGCGAGACGACTTTCGATTTTCAACAAGGGAAATTCCTCCTCAGGTGGTTGGGTTCGATTTTTACAATTGTGAGCTGGCAAAACTTTCATTAATATGAGTGGTCAACTCAAATGGCGTTTCTTGATATACATAGTAGTTCAACCAGTTTGAGAACAGCAAATTCGCATGCGCTCTCCATGTATTGTAAGGCTGTCTGCTTGGATCATTATTTGGATAATAATTGTTCGGGATGTCAATTGGCAAGCCTTTGGCTACATCGCGGTCATACTCCCATTTCAACGAACAGGCGTCATATTCAGAATGACCCGTTACGAAAATATGCTTGCCATCTTTTGTCGCCACGATATACACACCAGAATCTTCAGACTCGGAGAGAATCTCTAACTCTGGACATCGCTCAATATCGGCACGGGTGATGTCGGTATGACGTGACTGCGGCACATTAAACACCTCATCGAAACCGCGCAGCAGCTTCGTGTTCGGAACCGTGACGGTGTGCGGGAATACGCCGAACATCTTTTTGTCCAAGCCATATTTCCGTACGCCAAAGTGATGGTACAAGCCCGCTTGCGCAGCCCAGCAAATGTGCAGGGTTGAGGTTACGTTTTGCTTGCTCCACTCCAGGATTTGCGTCAGCTCCTCCCAGTAATTCACATCCTCGAATTCCATTTGTTCCACAGGAGCACCCGTAATGATCATACCATCGAGCTTTTCATCTTTGATATCATCAAATGTTTTGTAGAACATATCCAAATGCTCGAGCGATGTATTCTTGGAGGTATGCGTCTTAGGATGAAGCAGCACGAATTCCACTTGCAGCGGCGTGTTCCCAATTAAGCGCAGCAGCTGGGTTTCTGTCGTTTCTTTCGTAGGCATTAGATTCAGCAAAGCTATGCGAAGTGGACGAATGTCTTGATGATACGCGACAGACTCATCCATGGTGAAAATGTTCTCTTGGTTTAAAATTTCTTTGGCAGGCAGGTTGTCAGGAATCTTGATTGGCATCCTGTTCACTCCTCTTCTGTAGTTTTATAAATGCAAAAATGACCTCACTCTGGAATCAGAGAAAGGCCATGGAAAATCAAAGTCAATGTCCTTCTCTTATCTCCCAGATTCGCTGTTCGCAGCGTTTCCGCAAGAATTAGCACCGTGCTCCCCTTTGTTTCCAAAGGCTTGTCGGTTGCCGGGTGTCATAGGGCTAGTCCCTCCACCTACTCTTGATAAGAAAATGTAACGTATGTGATTAGCACTATCATACTATAATTTTGACCAAAGTCAATATCCCATGTAGAAACCGTTGTCACCTATGCCATAAATTTTTAATCACCGACCTAGCTTCAATCCCATATGTTATTTAGACTAGAATTCCCCTTGTTTCACCAAACTTTTTGGCTTGAAACATTAGGTTATGAACGGGTATACTAGACAAGTATTCGACACGGACGGAAAAGGAGGGCATACGCTTGGACGGAGAACCGAGGAGTAGCACCTGCAAATTAAACAAACAATTTCAAACTGTAGGAATGCAGTCGGTTATTCCCTCATCCTGAGCTTTGCTCTTCTAGATGACCAACCGGCTGATTCCATTCTAAGGGGTGGGCAGATGAAAACACGGTTGGTTCAAAATGGTATTTTCACGCTAGTTGACGATGTGACCGCTGCGCTTACACCGCCTAGCCAAGGCTTCTACTGGATTGATGCGGGAATCGAGGATTTGGAATTACTTCAACCTCTCTTCCATTTGCATGATTTGGCTGTTGAAGACTGTCTAAGTGAGGAAGAACAGCGTCCTAAGATTGAATTTTATGACTCGCATTATTTTATCGTTATTAATAGCATTCGATTCGATGATGAAGAAATTTTCTTACGCGCACTTAATTTATTCCTAAGTAAACATGTCATAATTACTGTTACTCGCCAGAAAATCAACGAGCTTCGTGCGCTCAAGCCCTTCCTTTGGGAGGAAGAAGTCAATAGCGCCGACCGTTTCCTTTATCATTTGGTCGATCTTGTTGTCGATAACTATGTGGCTGTCGGTGACCGAATTGAAGCCAAGATCGAGAAGCTGGAAGAAGATATTCTGATGGCGACGAAAAAGACACATTTGAATGAGATTATTGGACTTCGTTCAGAGATCTTATGGTTGAAAAAAGTGCTCGTTCCGCAACGCGATGTGATCGGCACGCTCGGCAAAAAAGAACTGCGGCTGATTGATCATCAGCTTCAGAAATATTTCGGCGACATTTATGAGAATGCCGTCAAAATCGTAGATACATTTGATACGCTCCGCGATCTCATGGGGAACTTACGAGAGGCTTATCAGTCGAGCCTAGCGAACCGCGCGAATGATATCATGCGTGTGTTTACGGCATTGACGACGATCTTCATGCCGCTGACCTTCATCACGGGGGTATTCGGGATGAATTTCGATAACATTCTCGGCCTGCATGTAGCGCATGGCGACGAAATTGTGCTGGCCTTCATGGGTGTGCTCGGTATTGCCATGTATGTGCTTTTCCGCAAGAAAGAATGGTTGTGAGCCTTTCGATGGGTGATTTTTCTGCGCAGGAGACTGAGCAGGAAGTCACCCTTTTTTTGTGTTTGAGCTTCTGAGATTCCCGAAATGGGACGCTCATGGGCGCTTTTACATTACGTGAGCTTAATTTTGACAAATTTACGCTTGCCGACTTGAAGGATGTCTCCATCCTGCGGTGTGATTTGCACAGTAATATCCGTGATTTTCACTTCATTGAATCTTACGGCACCTTGCTCTATACTCCGTCTTGCTTCACCGTTCGAGGCCTGAAGTCCTAGCTGAACGAGCAGCTTAATAAGCCCAATGCGCTCCGCATCCAAGTCGTTGCGGCTCAGGCTTACTTCTTCAATTTCTTCTGGCAGCGCGCCCTTTTGGAAAACCGTAAGGAAATGCTGCACAGCTTCCTCGGCCACTTGCTCGCCATGGTACATGGCTACATACGTTTTGGCCAGGTTCAGCTTCGCATCTCGGGGATGAATCGTACACGCTGCCAAGCCTTGGCGCATCTCCTCGATTTGTTCAAATGACAGCACAGTCGTCAATTCAAAATATTTGAGGGTGAGCGTGTCTGGAATGGACATGGTTTTGCCAAACATCTCATTTGGGGACTCATTGATACCGATGTAATTGCGCAGGCTTTTGCTCATTTTCTGAGCGCCGTCCAGCCCCTCAAGAAGCGGCATCAAGATCGCAACTTGTCCCTCTTTTATCTCATAAGCGCCTTGGAGCGTGCGCCCCATCAAAATGTTAAACGTCTGATCGGTTCCGCCTAATTCGATATCGCTCTCTAACGAAACCGAGTCATAGCCCTGCATCAGCGGGTAGAAAAACTCGTGCACATGAATGGCCTGATTCGCCGCATAGCGCTTCGCAAAATCATCCCGTTCCAGCATTCGCGCTACGGTCATCTTGCCAGCCAGACGTAGGACGTCATCAAACTTTAGCTCCCCGAGCCAGGATGAATTGTAGTAAAAAGTTGTCTTCGTAATGTCCAGAACTTTGGACAATTGGGTTTGGTAGGTTTGTGCGTTGCGCTTCACATCCTCCTCTGAAAGCTGCTTGCGCGTCTCGGATTTCCCCGTCGGGTCGCCGATCCGGCCTGTGAAATCACCGATGATCAACTGGACCTCGTGGCCCAGATCTTGGAACTGGCGGAGCTTTTGCAGGACGACGGTATGCCCGATGTGGATGTCAGGCGCTGATGGATCCAAGCCTAATTTGACTTTTAACGGCTTCCCCGTCACAACAGACTTGATAATTTTCAACTTGAGCGCTTCTTCTGGTACAATGTCTGCTGCGCCTCGTTTGAGAATTTGGAGCTGATGCTCCACTTGGTGTTGCTGCTCTTCGGTTAACTTCTCCCATGAACTCATATGATCCCTCCGCTCGATTCTTAGTAGAAAACAAAAAAGACAACCTCCACGTCCACAAAGGGACGAGAAGGTTGTCTCGCGGTACCACCCTAATTAAAGAGTCGCTTGCACGCCATAGGCAGGCAGCTGCTCTTTCACTTAGAAATTTAACGGCAAATCATTGCCGGGTGTAGACTACTGATGCTTCAAGAAGCACGTTCCCCTCACCAACTCAGAACTGTAATTCGGAAATGAAGCATGCATCGGTTTGCACCGTCCACCGACTCTCTGTTGCAGCGGCTACTTTCCTACTTTGGGCTATCGCCCGTGTTCGTCATCGCGTTTAAATATTTGATTATTTTGAATATTTAAACATAATCTTAGGAGCTTTGTCAATGCATTTAGCTCGCTGCTTGCGACGTAAACTTTTCCTTCTCTCTACGGAAGCGAAGGCGAAGCAGGCGAAGCCATTCATACGCGCGATCCAGCTCCTTGCCTTTCAGCTCTTCGGTTCCCGTTAGGCTTTTGAGAACAGGCTTCAAGTAACGATCTCCTTCCGATTCATAGGAGTTCCATGCTTTGATCTGCTCTTCCTCTGGGATTGCAGTAAGCTCCGCTTCCACAAGCGGATCCATGTCATATCCTTCGCGATCCAGCTCCTCGACCCACAGGAGCAACTCTCTGCGCGGCATCGTGAGCTGGGCTTGAAGATCCGCCAAGCTGCCGCCGCCAGCAACGATTTCAAGCAGCTTTCGCTTGCTGACCTCACGGTCAAGCTCCATGCGCAGCTTTTGCTCCTTCTGGGCAAGCAGCCAGCCATCGAATTTCATTGGATCGACATAGCTTGCCACCCAATCCAATGGAAACCCGTTCGTTCGTATGCACTCACCGATCAACTTGAGAATATCGTCCGCATAGAGCGCGGTTTTCTGCTCGCCAAAGCCAGGGATTTGCAGCAATTCTTCCTTACTTTGCGGGAGAAAAACGGAGATCATGCGCAGCACGCGGTTCGTCGCGAGGATGTAAGGCGCCTTCTTCTCACGGACCGCTTGCTCGCGGCGCCATGTGCGAAGGGATTCGTACATCTCTTCGTTCGGATTTTCTTCGCAGTAATACGTCAGCATTTGTGTCATTTTGGCTTTGCCTGTAAGACCATGAGCAGGTTCCAAATCCGTATGGACTAAGGGGCTGAAGCCGCTGCGAACCTTCTCCCGCAAGCCAAGACGGAACGCATACAGCATCTCGTCCCAGGAGATCCCTTGGTACCAAATATCTTGCTGTTGCTGGCCCTGCTCATCAGGCGCGGCCCAATGTACGCTCCAAATTCCCTGCTCTTCAGCAATGGAAACTTGCGCAGACTGAGAAGTCCCCCGATCCCCTACATGTCTCTCTAACGTGTTCAGAAATACAATGTTCATCTTTTCATTCCTCCAGACGATTATCGAAATTAGTTTCAGAAAAACGAAAAAGCACCCCTTCTGCCACTTGGACAGAAAAGGTGCTTCCTTTTTCTAATATCCAAATCATACCATGTTTGTCAGATAGGCGCAATACCGTTTTGCCCACGGACCTTTATCGGTTATAATGTTGTCATACGAGAAAGAGGATGGAGGGCCCTTATGTCTGATTTTGACTTTTTATATGACCATCAAGAAGAAACCACAACACGATTTGTCTGTTTCGTTGGGAAAGCTTTGCATCGTTTTGACCTTGCGATTATGACTACTACCCGGTATTACGGCAAGAAACTGGTTATAGAATTGCAATCGGGCCGCAGCGCTGTTATTGGACCAGACGATTTGGCGGAAGAAGGCTATTTGGAGTACGTGTTTAAACTGGATGAGGAACAAGCCCAAGAGCTGAATGAGTTCTTATCACAAATTATCGGATCTATCCATTTCACGGATATTTAAGCAGACCGCGGGGGACACTGGAAAAAGCATCACCTGTAAAGGAGGCTTATCCATGCGTCAGAAGAAGTCAGTCATGAATGACTATGTAGAGGGATTAGGCTTCCTCTCAGAAGATCGCCGTGCTGCCTACGCAGACCTGAAAACGGTGGAATCTCAGCGGAATGACCTGATTCCTGAAGAATTTCCCGAAGGTCCCTATGGCACGAGTATGTTGACAGAATCACTTGGCAAAAGCACACCTTGGAGAGAAGATCAGCGCTCGCCCAATCGCTTTTCCTACGAAAACCGCGAACTGCATGCGGGCATTACACGGGACTATCCAGGTGCCGATGATGCACAGCAAGAGACTCACGAAGATTTGTCTTGATTCAAAAGAAAATGACCCAAACACCAGTGAAGCTGGCGTCTGGGTCGTTTTTTATTAGTCGTGGCGCAAGGTGCTGCGCGTTCAATTACTTGCCAAGCAATGTTAAGTGTCTGCCAATATGATGACGAAGTCCTTCTGCAAACGCATCCTCTTGATCAGCCATCGTTTGGAAGAAATCATCTGCAAACATGGCGCTGCCGTCGGCATTTTTCGCTTGGAGAAGCAAGCCGTACGTAATGTGCAGCAGTTGACGGGCATTGTTTTCTTCCATGTAGTCAGGCAGTTGTGAATCTGTCACTTCAGCAAGCGGCACGATCGCGTTGATGTCGGTTGTGACGTGGTAATACGCCGTAGCTTCGACGAAATGATCCAGTGCAAATTGGTGCATACGACGGTAGAGCGATGGGTTTACCTTTGCAATTACACGCACCGCTTCAAGCCAGTTCGTTCCTGCTGTTTTGATATGGAAGAGGCCATTCGTATATTGCCCGATTAACGGGAACACGCTGAATTTATCACTGCCGGAGTGAATGCTTAGCTTATATTCAAAATGTACCGCAATCGCCGCATGGCTCGCTAATTCACGCTCAAATTGGGCGATGTCGCCGATATAATCGATCCCTTTTTGGAACTCACCGCAGAATCGCGGCGCCATGCTGAAAATCGTAACACCACGTTCACGAAGCTCATTTGCTACCAAATAGTGAGCTTCTGGCGACGTAGGCGTCGCTGTTTCATCAATCGAAATTTCAAAATCAACCGCACGATCAAGCGTCGCGATATAGCGGCGGAAGATCGCTTCCATGAAATTAATCGCCGCATCATAAATCAAGACATCTTTCTGCAGCGCTTCTGCCGTATAGGCAAGCGTAGCTCCTGGTACATTGGGCGCTGTTTGCAGATAGCGCTCCTCATAATAACTGCGCAGGCTAGCTGGCAATTCCGCATATTTCGCAGCAATTTCTGCCGTGGACAAAGATTCAATCGTGTTGTCGATATTCTCTGAGCAATCCAATGTCAACATCGTGAAGCCTAGACGGAGTGCATACTCAATGTCAGCTTCTTTCTTCAAATGGTCGCCGTCAGCGCCATAGCCATCCTTGTAGCCTTCTTGCAGAACCGCATAGGCTGCGGCATCCAGCACATCCTCATATGTGCGGCCAGTCAAGGCAAGCTCACGGATACTTTGCTGTGCAAGCACCGGGCGAATATCTTTACCGCGAAGCGTTTGGATATGACCTGGGCTGGCAATGCCAAGGCGATCCCCTAAGCCCATTGTTGCCACTTGTGTACCAAAGGCTTGCGGGGCTGTATACGGCAAGAAATGATTAATGACGAGACGATTCGCGTGCGAAAGCCGTGCTATTTTAACCCCTGCCACGATCTCGCCTTGTAATTGATCAAACAGCTCGCCAGTTCCCGATACGAGTAGACGTTTACCTTCGGTCGTACGGACCATTAGAAGCGTTGTGTCTCCCACTTGTGTAAGCGATGTCTCGTACACTTTCACCACATTTGAATTGAGCTCACGAATGTTCCCCGTACGTACAGCTTCTATTAATTCGATCATGTCGATTTCCTCCTATTTTTGCAAGCGTTTGCTATCTTTCCATAGCTACATTTTATCGCAAGTAAAGAGAATTTTCTCATCATCTATTCTTATTTTCCTTTAAAACTATTCATATTTTTCACTAAAATCATGTTATACTGCAATTACCTACTTTTCAGAAAAGGAGATGATGACATGTCACGCACCGTTACCTTCGGCGATGAGGATGAAGGGCCCTTTTACATCCAGCATATTCATCGTTCTGGCTCGTTCGAGCGAACACAGCATATGCATGAGATGTATGAGCTCTATTATTTGTACGAAGGAGAACGGATGTATTTCATCCGCGATCGTTCGTATCTCATCCTTCCTGGTGACTTGGTGCTTATCAATCGGCGTGAGCTTCATGCCACTTCGGATTCGGACAAGCTCGGTCACGCGCGTGTGGTTATGAATTTCGCAGACAGCTTCGTTGAAGCTGCGCTTGTTGAAGCGCCTTTCCTACTGAATGCGTTCCAGCATGGCTCACCTGTGCTTCGACTCGACTTGCCGACTAGGCGAATTGTCGAAGATATACTGGGTAAAATGACGCAGGAGGCCAGCGATTCCTTACTCGGTCAAAACTTCGCCATGCGCCACTATTTGATCGAGCTACTGCTCTTTACCGCCCGCTTCGTTCGGATGCACCCTGTCACATCGCCCGACCACGTCTCTCCGCTGCATCGCAAAATTTCTACGATCGTTCGCCATATTAATGCGCATTTTGCGGAAACAGTTCGCTTGGAAGAGCTAGCTGAGCAATTCGAAATCAGTCCAGCTTATTTGAGCCGGATGTTTAAGGAGATTACTGGCTTCTCGCTGGTGGAGTATGTGAATCTCGTTCGTGTTCAAGAAGCTCAGCGGTTGCTGGCAACGACGAGGCTGAAAGTGATCGTGATCGCAGAGCAAGTTGGGTTCGGCTCACTCGTGCAGTTCGGGCGCGTGTTCCGTCAAATGGCGAAGGTGACGCCGCTTCGATACCGCCAGTCGAGAGCCACATAACCAAAAAAGAGGACCGATGTTTGGTCCCCTCTTCGCATTACTTACTATTTTTCGCCAAAATCGCATTCGCCGCCGCGCTCGCCTTTAATGATTTTGTTTGCTTCAATATCATTGAACAAACAGCTTATCGTCGGTGTACCCTAGCGCTGTCCCTTCAGCGTTATACATTTTCTGAGCAACTGTACGCAAGTAGTAAGGGGAGAACACATCATCTCGGAACCCGCCAATCATTTTACCAGCAGCCTTCGCTTTGGTTGCCAATGCATCCATGTCATTCCATGTCCACGTTTTCTCTAAAAAGGACATCGCCCGCAACCGGGCAACGTCCTTCTCATTTGTGTTAACTGATCAATTTGATAAATCCTTTATAAGCAATTTCCTCGAATTTATTCAACACTTTCTCCCGATCCATCGCCCATTCGCTTTCTTCCAACGCACACGCCACTGGCGCATCCAAGCGAATCGTCGCTAGATCAAGTGATAAATGCAGCATCTCCAGCTCCGCCTCGATCTTGGCTCTCACTCCTTTGGGAAGCGCTGCTAAGTTCTCAAGGATGCCCGCAATGTTCTGGTACTCATTCAACAGTTTCACGGCCGTTTTCTCGCCTATGCCTTTGACACCTGGGTAGTTATCTGCCGTATCCCCCGTTAATCCCTTCAGATCAATGATCTGAGAAGGGGTCAAGCTTTTCTCCTCCATTAGTGTTTCGAGCGTATACACCATGTAGTTGGATTGCCCTTTTTTCATAATAATGACTTCCGTGTTCTCATTAACAAGCTGGAGCATATCATGATCCCCAGTCAGAATCTGCACTTTGGTTGCTGGGCTGTATGTACGAGCCAATGTCCCGATGCAATCATCTGCTTCATAGCCAACTACACCGACATTGGGAATGTTGAAGCTAGCTGTCACTTCTTTGACCAGGTCAAATTGTGGGATTAATTCCTCTGGTGCTGGTCCGCGATTCGCTTTGTACGCTTCGAATTTCTCGGTTCGGAACGTCTTGCTGCCCATATCCCAACAACACACCACGTGAGTCGGCTTGAAGGTCGCAATCGCATCGAGTAAATATTTGAGGAAACCGTATACGCCGTTTACTGGCACCCCTTTTTCACTTCGAATAATATAGCCGCTGGATGAAGTTGCATAATAACCGCGAAATAATAAAGCCATGCCGTCGACAAGCAGCACAGATTCAGATGAATGTTGTGACATATTAATCTCTCCCATTACGATCAGTCTATGAATAGTAAAACCAATAGTAGTAGTATAGCACGGGAGCTATCCTCCAGACACGCAAAAACCCGCCATCAGTAAAAGTTACCAATGACGGGCTCTTTCATCCTATTAGCGGCTAGTATGCCAGTTAATTTCCTGTATGAATTCGGAGACGGATTCCTCCAAGCGCGCGGAGATTTCATCATCCAATATCGCTTGTCCTTGATCTCCCCATGTCACTTGTTTATCTAGCACATAAACGCCTTGCAGAATGTTCTGCGCACCAAGTGCAGACAGTACGGGCTTGAGTGCATAGTCAATCGCGAGCAAATGGGAGAGCGTTCCGCCTACAGCGAGGGGAAGTACGATTTTGCGCTGCAAGCCTTTTTGCGGAAGCAAGTCCAAGAAAGCTTTCAATACGCCAGTATAGGAAGCTTTGTAGACAGGTGTTGCAACGAATACTGCATCTGCCGCAGCCACTTGCTGATTCGCTTTGACAATCGCTTCGCTATCGAATTTCGCATAGAGTAAGTCCTCCGCGGGAATATCGCGCACTTTAATCCACTCGACCTCTAAGCCTGCTTGCTGCAGCTGGTCCTTGGCAATGTCGATGACGCCATGTATACGGGAGGTAGGGGTTGGACTTCCTGAAATGATGACAACTTTGGCCATGACAATTCACTCTCCAATTGATAGTATCCGATAGTCAGAAAAAAAAACTCCACACCTTGGTTCGATACAAAGTGGGAGTCTCCTGCTGTTCGGTCGACGTAAATTTTAATTCATAGTATTTAACTTGGAATTATCTTACCATGGTCTTGGATGATCGTCAATCGTCTAGCCTAAAAGAAGTTCCAACCCGGCAGCCATCTCAGAAAGAAGGAATAGCGAGAGGGAATGATCATGCCCGAAAGGATCGGATAGAAGAGGGCAAATAGCACGACAACGGCGATCAAGTAGCCGAAAACCCATCTTCTTTTGTGCAGCGGACCTTGCTCTAAGTAGTCTTTGATGTAGTAGGTCAAGATCAGGACTAAGAAGGGTACCATGGCAAAATAGTGATAAATGAACGTCAATCTCGGTACGAGAATCCACGGTAAGTATTGCGAACAGTATGCGATTAATAGCATCCGCAACACTTTGTTCTTGCGTTTAACCGCAATGTAGAAGGACATCAACACCGCGATGAAGCCCGGCCACCACACGAGCGGATTGCCGAAGGACACGATGCTCGACAGCATGCCTGCCGGCATTAGCTTCGCTTGGTAGTACCAGATCGGGCGCAGCATCATCGGCCATTCCCACCAAGGTGAAGAGAACGGATGCGTTGCAACTAAATCTTTGTGATATTTATACATGTGAACCTGGTAAGTGACGACATCCTTCAATCCGTGGCCTGGACCTGGCACCATCATGAATGGGATATAGGATAGCGTGTAAACACCTAAAGGGATGATGACGAACATCAAGATGCACCAGAGCAAGGTGAGCAGCGTGCTTGGCAGGAATCGTTTGCGAACTAGCTGCAGCTTCGACGTTTCCGCCTCGGTTAGTCGTTCGCTTTCCCTGAGCCATTTCTTGGCAAAATCATACTCGCGATATCGCTCCCACAAGGTGATAAACAGGAGCACCGCCAGCCCTGCGCCGCCATAAATGACGATCCATTTGGAAGCGGCACCGATCCCGAAGAACAAACCCGAGAGCCCCAAGGGAATCAGGGTCGTCCAAAGCTTCTCTCGGAAGAAGCTCAAGGTCGTATAGCGATACATGAAATAGAACATCAGCATGATGAAAAACACACCATACACATCAATCGTAGAAATTCGCGTCTGGGCAAAATGCATAAAATCAAAGGTGAATAAGAACGCTGCGATGAAGGCATATTCGGAACGGCCAAACATCCGCTTCGCGAATACATACATGATCGGGATCATGCCAACACCGAATAGCGTGCCCACAATCCGCCAGCCAAACGGGTTCAAACCGAACACGTAAATTCCGAGGGAAATCAAGATTTTACCAAGCGGCGGATGCGTGCTCTCATAAGGCTCGATCTGATGCAGATGCTCATAAGCTGTTCTTGCATGATAAATTTCATCGAAATAGGTACCATTCATATATGTTGGCGTATATGGAACAACCTCAGGTTCGTCGAATAAATGGGACGTTGTCCCCTCATCCGAGGCATTGATCTCTTGTTCCTTGACACTTGCGATAGGCAGAGGCGCCGTACCGCCATCACCGAAAATACCGATTTCATGCAGATGCAAGGCCGCATTTTCTTGCGTATCGATGACAATTTTCACATATCGCGCTGATTTATTGGCCTCAACAGTATGCCACGTAAATACTTTCGTATGGTCCGATTTCACACCTGTCGCATCCTGCCACTGCTCGCCATCCTGCGAGAACCAGTAGGAATATGCGCCTTCCCCGACACCTGCGAAACTATTAATACGTGTGATTTGATGTGTTGCTCCAAGATCAGCAATGACCGCCTCTCCTGCATTCGTCGGCTTCCAAAAAGTCGTCGGCGCCTTGTGACCACCAAGGTGGAATAAGGCGATTATCGTATAAACAAGCATAAGTGCGCCTAAGTAAATCATATCTTTTTTCGAAAAGAAACGGCCTCTTCGGCTTTGTTCGATCGCGTCTTCTTTCCCATTAAAAATCGCTTTCCATTGCGAGGTTTCCCTCACATTTCTTGTTGTTTCGGGTTCATCCGCTGGTGATTTGGTTACCGTCTCTGTCGTAGCTGCAACAGAGGATACCGCTTCCTCCAGGGCCCCTTCTTGATCCCATTTCACAAAAAGCCTCCATCCCAATATACAAGCATAGATAAACATCATAACATTGATGGCCGAAACCGTCAGCATGAGCGGATCATAACGGGGAATGTGATAGTCCTGATGAAAACTGCGTTTCAGCACATCTGCAATATTAATCGCATGGGTGATACTGAAGCCGATAAACAGCCACAGAATCCGCCGATCCTTGATATAAATAAAGCTAACTAAGGCAAGTAACAGGCCGTAGTGCAAGTAACGCTCGTGCATTTTGGTCATACACATAAAGACGGCCGTAATAAATAAGAATGAGATGTACAGAACCACTCCGCGCCGTTCTTTCCCCACCGTATAAAGAAAGCAAGTGTAGAAGATGGCAAGCCCCATTCCTATATATCCGATTGTTTGGTAAGAAATATGCAGTACCGTGTTATGTATATCTATGAAATTGCCGCCCAGTAAAGCGATCCCATTAAACGCATTCAATGAACCGTACGGATAGGAGGCTAGCGTTCCTCCATAGAGCTCAATCAACCACTGATAGCCCCTGTTTATGGCAAAAGGAAGAGCTAACACTAGCATCGTCGCGATCCCCGTCAATACGCTTAACAACCAGACCATGAGATCTCGTCTACGGATGACATCGATTAATAGGAAAATGCCAAACAACAACGCCTGCGGCTTCAACAGTAAGGCTAGCGCGATGAAAAACGCCGCTTGCGGCAGCTTTCCCTTCATCTGCATCAGCAGGGTTGCCACAATGAAAAGCATGAAGAATGAATCCACCTGACCCCAAACCGCGGAATTCAACCAAATCGCAGGGTTAAAAGCGAACAGCGCAGCCAAAATAAGCGCGACCTTCCACGAACGGCCGCCTTCCTGTCGATGGTTCGCAATTCGGAATACCAGATAAGACGTTACTAGGTCCGCCAGAATGGCTGGCAGCTTCAGAATCAGGAGCGAAGCCCCGCTCTCCCAAGGAATCGACAGCTTATGGTGCAGGAAGCCCACGATGTATAAGACATACATATAACCGGGCGGATAATCTAGGAAATAGTCTTTCGCATTCGTATAAAGGTCACTTAATCCTACCGTATAGGCACGATCCGACCAAGCCATGAACGTTCGTACGTCCGTATCGTACCCCACCCACATCGGGGCCAAAAAAAGTCGAAGTATGAAGGCGATCAGCAACATGAAACCGAGTAGTAACCATGTAGGTGGAGCTATGCCCCTCTGCTTGAACCAGCTTGCCATGCGACATCTCCTTAGCTATGAACTATTCCTTATTATACCTGTCCACACCCGTCCAGAAAAGGAAAAAAGCACCGACGCTTAGGTCAGTGCTTGGGCTCAAGCTTTTCGATACGCTCGCAAATGTCATGCAACCAGTCGTAATCCCCTGTCAGGGAGGCGCAGAGAGATAAATTTTCAAGCTTTAACCGATTCCACACATAGGTCGCGTTAGCTTCCATGCAAAGCATTAACTCATCTTGCTCAACTTGTGTCAGCTCGCGGGCTCTGCGTATTGTCCATAACTCCGCCATACGTTGATGAACGGCTAACATGGTTCGTCTGCCTCCTGCTCGGTGAAGTCGCTTCCATTCCTAGTATGGACAATGTAATTGCACTCAAAACTAGATGAGGCAGCTTATGATGGGAAACATTGAAATTATTTTGGAATACACCTATAATTAAACTAAATTAAAGGCAATGCTACCTAACAGGTACAACCTCGGATTCGAATTTTCGAATGGAGGTAAGTACCTGTTTTTTGCGTTGTCAACACCTACAAAGAGAGAGGTCATTCTCATGTCAATGGTTATTGAAGCAGTCTACCACCGGCCCAAATTGAATTGGTCTTACGCCTACGATGACAAAACAGTCCATGTCCGCATCCGCACCAAGCGGAATAATGTTAGCAAGATGTTTGTCTACGCAGGGGATAAATATGCTTGGGAGCGGACCTCATCGTATATCGAGATGCGGATTCTTACAAGCGATGCCTTATTTGATTATTGGGAGGCGGCCATTCAACCGCCCTATCGCCGCTTGCGATATGGCTTCAAGCTGCAATCCGGCAAGGAAACGCTCTGGCTGACAGAGCAAGGCTTCCATCCGCAAGAGCCGAAAACTTCTGACGGCATGTTCGAGTATCCCTTCCTCAATCCTGCGGATATTCTCAAACCGCCATCTTGGGTGAAGGATGCTGTGTTTTATCAAATATTCCCTGAGCGCTTTGCGAATGGCGATCCTAGCCTGGATCCCGCGGAGGTCGAAGCTTGGGGCGGTAAGCCTACGCCGACGAACTTTTTTGGCGGGGATTTGCCTGGTGTCATGCAGCACCTCGATCATTTATCGGAGCTCGGCATTACGGCGATCTATTTCACACCTGTGTTCGCGGCAACGACGAATCATAAGTATGACACGCGGGATTATAAGCTTGTCGATCCCCAATTCGGCACGAATGAGACGTTGAAAGAGCTCGTTGATGCCTGCCATGCCCGCGGTATTCGTGTTGTGCTTGATGCCGTCTTCAACCATTGCGGGCACAGCTTCGCTCCTTTTGTTGATGTTATGGAAAAAGGTGCCGACTCCCCGTATGCCGATTGGTTCCATGTGAAGGAATGGCCGCTCCGCATTGAAGACGGCATCCCCACGTATGAGACGTTCGCCTTCGAGCCGATCATGCCAAAGCTGAATACCGAGAATGAAGACGTGAAAGCATATCTGCTCGATGTCGCTGAATTCTGGGTCAAAGAGATTGGCATCGACGGCTGGCGCCTCGATGTGGCGAACGAGGTTGACCATCGCTTCTGGCGCCTGTTCCACGATAAGGTGAAGGGCATTAATCCAGATGCTTATATTCTGGGCGAAATTTGGCACGATTCGATGATGTGGCTGCAAGGCGACCAGTTCGACGCCGTGATGAACTATCCGTTCACGACCGCTGTGCTCGACTTCGCCGCTAACGGGAAGCTGGACGGCTACGGCTTCGCGAATGCCGTCGGTTCGCAGCTTGCCAGCTATCCGCAGCAAGCGAATGAGGCTGCCTTCAACTTGTTAGGCAGCCATGACACGCCTCGCCTGCTGACGCAGTGCGGCGAGGATAAGCGTCGCATGAAGCTGGCCACGCTGCTTCAGTTCACGTTCCCAGGGACGCCGTGTATATACTACGGCGACGAGATCGGTCTGAGCGGCGGCGGGGATCCCGATTGCCGCCGCTGTATGGAGTGGGACGCGTCCTTGCAGGACCGCGACCTGTTTGCGTTTTACCGCGGGCTCATTGCCCTGCGGCAGGGCAGTAAGGCGCTGCGCACAGGCGCGCTGCGCTTCTTGCACGCCAAGCCGGGCGATGCGCGGCTTGTGCTGGAGCGCGTTCACGAAGATGGTGAGCATCTGCTCATCTTCGTGAACGCCAGCCGACGCTCGGCGCAGCTGAGCGTCAAGGGCTTGGGCGAGCGCCGCTGGCGCGACGCGCTCGGGGGCGACGCCGCGCCGGAGGCGAGCGGCGGGCACCTGCGGCTGCGGCTGCCCGCGTACGGCTACGCGGTGCTGCGCGCGGAGTAGCGGCAACTGTTGCAAGTATTGCGCCGGGACATTTAAGCCATTTGGGTCGAGATAGACGGAAAAACCGTCTATCTCGTACAAATCGCCGGTCATTCGTGTGAAGATAGACGGAAAAACCGTCTATCTCATGCAAATTGCCGGCCATTCGTGTGAAGATAGACGGAAAAACCGTCTATCCCATGCAAATTGCCGGCCATTCGTGTGAAGATAGACGAAAAAACCGTCTATCCCATGCAAATTGCCGGCCATTCGTGTGAAGATAGACGGAAAAACCGTCTATCCCATGCAAAATGCCGGCCATTCGTGTGAGATAGACGGAAAAACCGTCTATCCCATGCAAAATGCCGGCCATTCGTGTGAGATAGACGGAAAAACCGTCTATCCCATGCAAATTGCCGGCCATTCGTGTGAAGATAGACGGAAAAACCGTCTATCTCATGCAAAATGCCGGCCATTCGTGTGAAGATAGACGGAAAAACCGTCTATCCCATGCAAATTGCCGGCCATTCGTGTGAGATAGACGAAAAAACCGTCTATCCCATGCAAATTGCCGGCCATTCGTGTGAAGATAGACGGAAAAACCGTCTATCCCTCCCCCTCCATCGCGTATCAGACGCGACAAAGGGGGTATCTCATCAATGTCCACTCATTGTCGCTTCATTATTCACTTCTTCACTATCAAGCTCGAATAAGCAGGAACCACGAGCTTACCGCCATCCAGCTTGTTTCCTTTACTCGTAGACAGTTTCACTTTTGTGTACCCTGTATTCACGTTATCCTCGCTCAGATCCAGCACTTGCTCCTGTCCCGAAAGATTATGAACAACGAGCAAGCTATCTTTGCCTTCGCCTCGGACATATGCCGCGATGTGCGTGTTGCTCGTCTTATATTCACTAATCTTGCCACCCTGCAGAGCAGGTTCTTCGTTGCGCCATTGAATGAGCTTCTTGTAGTGGTTCAGCAGCGAATTCGCATCCTTGAGCTGCGCCTCTACATTCGGCGCACCTTCTTTGTTGTAGCGCGGCGCTTCCCAGGTCGTTTGACCCGCACCGCCAGCAGCCTTCCAAACCATCGGCTCACGCAGGTACTCGTCTGGCTTCATGCCGAGCATGCCGATTTCCTCGCCATAATAGAGGAACGGGTTACCTGGCATGGTGAGCAGCAGGGCTGCCGCCATTTTCGCATGATCCACATTACCTTGAAGCGCACTCATCACTCGTGTCTGATCATGATTAGACAGGAACGGTGCATCGATGAAATTCCCGCCAGAGCTTTTCTCATACAAGCCGTAGGTGCGTTCCAGCGTAAATGCGATGTTGCCTGCTGTTTCCGTGTTCGCGGAACTAATCAAGGTTTTCGCAAGATCGAAGTTAAACCCTGAATTCAGCGCATGGTCCAAATACGGCGCGATAACGGCAATACTATCCCAAATTTCACCGACCAGATAGGCATCCTTGTTCACTTCTTGCAGCCCTGCGCGGAATTCTTTCCACCAGGCAACGTTTTTCTGTGAGGTTTTAGGATCTTTCTTGGAGTCCGTGAAATCTTCATAGACATGCTTGGCCGCATCCAATCGGAAGCCATCCGCTCCCTTTTGCAGCCAGAATTGACCGACCTTAATGATTTCCTTCCGTACGTCAGGATTGTCGAAGTTCAAATCCGGCATGCTTTCCGAGAAAATACCGAGATAATGATTGCCATTCTTCATATGCCATGCCTTGTCGCCAGCGGCGCTTTGACCTGTTGCAGGACGGCCTTGATCCTCAGCCCACGTATACCAATTGCGATAAGGACTGTTTTTATCTTTGGACGACTCAACAAACCAAGGATTCTCTGAGCTCGAGTGATTCACGACCAAGTCCATAATAACCTCGATCCCGCGCTTATGCGCCTCTTGCGTCAAGGCTTGAAAATCAGCTATCGTACCAAACTGTGGATTAATCTCATAATAATTCGAGACATCATAACCATGATAGCTAGGAGAAGTCATAATCGGCGTCAGCCAAATACCTTTGATCCCTAGATCCTTGAGATAATCGAGCTTCGCCGTTACCCCATTCAGGTCACCGATGCCATCCCCATTCGAATCTTGAAACGAACGAACAAAAATCTCATAAAAGACCCCGTGATTACCGTTCGAAGGTTCTTTCGTCATGTCCTTGGAGCATCCCACGATCAGCATCACACAGGCAAGCGTTAACAGCCCAATACGACTTCTCTTTGCGATCCCTCTCATCCTTTGGACGCCCCAGCCGTCAATCCATCTACAAGGAAGCGTTGCAAGAAGACGAATAAAATCGTAATCGGCAAGGCGATTAAGACGGACCCTGTGGCGAAAAGGGCAAAGTTACTGTTCTGCTCCTTATCGACTAAGTCGAACAATCCGACTGCAACCGACCAATGATCTTTGGAACGCAGCACGACTTTGGCTAAAATGAAATCGACCCATGCGCCCGTAAACGACATTAAAGCGACATACGTCAGCATCGGTTTGGAAAGCGGCAGCATGATTCTGGCGAAAATTTGCAGGTTCGATGCACCATCTATGCGTGCCGATTCTTCTAAGCTCCGCGGGATTGTGTCGAAGAAACCTTTCACCACGAAAGCTTGCAGCAAACCGGCTGCTGAATAAATCGCGACAAGCGCATAAATGTTATCGAATAATTTAAGCTGGAGCAATAAGACATAGAAAGCCGTTAAGCTCATAAACGTCGGGAACATACTCAGGATGAGCACGCCGGTCATGATCGTTTTTCTGCTTCTGAAACGGAATCTCGATAAGGAATATCCGCTTAGTGTCGTTAGGATGGTGGAGAATACCATCGTTAAGGTTGCGATTTTCAGCGTATTCCAGTACCAGGTTGTAAATTTAAAACGCGTAGACGTTAGGAGCTCATGATAGTGATCGAGAGTTAAACTTTTCGGAATTAAAGTCGGACTATATAGTGCAGCACCTGGACGGAAGGACGCAAGAACGACCCACAGAGCTGGATAGATGCAGCAAATGGCAATAATAACAAGGAGCACATAGCTGAGAAACAGCCCCAATGTGAGTTTAGATTTTTTGCGTGATGTTGTACTCATTGGATCATATCCTCCTCTTTGAATGAGCGCGTCTTACGATAGCTCCAGATGGATAGCGAAGCAATCATAATGAAGATAATAATCCCAACGGCTGCTGCGATGTTGTACTTCTGTTGATCTAAAGTCAGCTTATACAGCCATGTTACTAGCAAATCTGTGCTGCCGCCGTATTGGAATTTACCGTTTACCGGATCACCTTTGGTCAATAAGAAAATAACGTTAAAGTTGTTGATGTTACCTGCAAACTGAATGATGAGTAATGGCGCTGTCGTGAATAGAATGAACGGCATCGTGATTAGTCTGAATTTCATAAAGGCGGAGGCTCCGTCCACTTCTGCCGCTTCATACAGATCCTTAGGAATCGCCGTTAAAACACCCATGATGAGAATCATGGAGACAGGAATACCGACCCACATGTTGACAATAATAACGGTAATCTTCGCCATCGTTGGATCTGTCAGCCAAGGCAGCTTGCCTAAACCGAAATAGCCTAAGTACTGATTAATTGGTCCGAATTGACCATTAAACATATTTTTCATAACGAGCAGGGAAACTAACTGTGGAATCGCATACGGAATGATGAAAATCGTTCTCCACATGCCTTTAAGGCGAATGCCTTTTTGATTCACGAGTAAAGCTACTAAGACGCCGCCCATATACGTCGTGAACGTTGCAACAACCGCCCAGACGATCGTCCATCCCAAAATGTGGAAAAACGTATAGCTCCATGTTTTGAACATGATCAAGTCATGAAACGTACGGAAGCCAACCCATTTCAACACTTTTGCCGGAGGCAGATTATCAGGACCTGAATAATTCGTGAACGCAATCAACATAGTGAAAATAATTGGAAGAATGGTCACGAACAATACACCTAGAATCGGGATGGAAAGAAAAATCTCAGGAAAACGCTTATCCATGACATAACGGACGGATTCTACAATGTTTGCAGGCTTGTGCCCTTCCTCCCGTTTCTTGCCTGTACGGTAAGCGTCCTTAATGTTCATTACATAAGCAGCCACAAATAAAAATAACAGCAGCAGCGTAATCAATCCGCCTAACATCAGGAAGATGGAATGATCCCCTTTCACTGTTGTGGCAACACCGTTGATCGTTTCAAAATGCGTTGGTGTTTTGCCTAGCGTGACAAGCCCCCAAATCGCATGACTCAGGTTATTAATAAAATAGGACAGTCCCACTACTTCAACAAGCAGCAAGATCAAGCCTTTCATATACTGGCGATTGTACAGTTGTCCAAGGCCGAAACTAAGTACAGACAATACCGCGGCAACCTGGCGGTGAGCATTCATTTCTCCCCCAGCTCCTTCCCTATCTATGAATGGAATCACCCGCCGATTCCTCGACGGGTGTCCTCTTACCTATCCAAGTGTCCTCGCAGGCACATTATTTCGTTGCTGCGTTCGTATCCTTGATTTGTTTCACTGCGTTATCAAGCGTCGCTTTAGGATCTTTACCATCGTTCCAGATGTCGCCTAGTGCTGCGCCCATTGGTGTCCAGATGTTGCCCATTTCAGGGATGGACGGCATAGCTTGGGATGTTTTCAACTGTTGTAGGAAGCCAGTTGCAAGCTCATCGTTTTTCACAGTTGCATCTTCAGCTGCTGCTTTATTGGAAGGAAGCTGACCGGAAATTTTGAAGTTTTCCAATTGTGCTGCTTGGGAAGTTGCAAAGTGTGCGAACAATTTCGCTGCATTCGGGTATTTCGTATAAGCGTTAACACCTAGAATTTTGATACCTGCAAAAGATACAGCTGGTTTACCGTTGATTGTAGGAATTGGTGCTACGCCAATGTTGATTTTTGCATTTTTGTAATCAAGAATGGTCCAAGGTCCGTTTAGATCCATAGCAAGCTTACCGCTTGTGAATAGACCTTTTTTGATGTCATATGTCACATCGCCGGATTTCACTGGAAGCACATCTTTCTTCAAGGAAGCAAAGAACTTCGCTCCAGCAACCGCACCGTCGTTGTTAAGTCCGATATCCGTTTTATCAGTACCGTTTTTACCAAATACGTAACCGCCAGGACCCGCTAGGAACGCATAGTCAAAATAGAAGTTCCCAATATCGAACATGAATGCGAATTTGTTTTTGCCTGGATCATTGTATGTTTTTGCAAAAGCTACAACATCATCGAAGGATTTAGGAGCTGTTTTCACCAAATCTTTGTTGTAGATCAAGGCATACGTTTCTACGGATTTCGGATAACCGAATAGCGTATTATTGAAGGTTGCGCCTTGTACGGCTGCTTCCGCGTTTTCTTTTTTCGTTTGATCCGCGAATACATCATTCGGCAGATACAAGTTTGCAGATACCATTTTACCTAAGTTATCGTGTGGAATTACTGTTACGTCAGCCGCTACGCCTGCTGGGCCGTCTGCTGTTAATTTAGCTGGTTGATCTGGTGGGTTAACTTCTTCAAATTTAACAGGTACTTTATATTTAGCTTCAAATTGCTTTGCCATGGACTCGATGAATGCTTTTTGGTCTGGTGCATCCCATACAACTAATTTCGCGCCAGCTTCTGGCTTAAGACCCATGTCCGTATCAGTTGTTGCAGCCGCTGTTGCTGCTGCAGTCGCTTTAGGTGCTTCTGTTGCTGCAGCTGCAGATGGTTTTGCTGTTTCTTCTGGAGTAGATGAACATGCAGTTACAGTTAGTGCAACAGCGGACACAGCAGCAAGCATGGATAAAGACTTTTTCATTGTGGTAAAACCCCTCTCGTATTGTGTACTTAGTGAATTGCGAACCTTCATTTGCAGTAGAATGAGTCGTTAGGTGAAAACGAATTCATTCCATTGCGCAAACGTTTGCTCAATTCAAATGATAAACGGTGGAAACTAGCTTTTTCCTGTGAAAAAGCGGCTTGTTTGTGGATTTATCCTTCTTGCAAGCGCTTTATTCATGAGTAATCATACAACAGAGATGATCATTTGTAAAAACGTTTGCACAGATTATATTCCGTCATTTTCATGGACAAACCCTTCGATATCTTTCATTTACTCTGTTTTTCAAAGTATTTAAAAATTTTATACATTGGTCAATTTTCGTCATTTGCACAAAATAAGCGACACCGCATTCTGCCTGTATTTCTTGCGAAACTCGTAGAAATTTCTTGAATTTTCTTAGCTTGATGATTTACATTTCCGTAAATAATGGCTAACATAGAGTCAAATGCATCTAAATGCATCCAGCACAATCGTTTGCACTGGAGGTTCGGACCATGTCCGTAACGATAATCGACGTAGCCAAAAAAGCAGGGGTTTCCCCTTCTACAGTTTCCCGTGTTATATCCGGACATTCGCGCATTAGTCCCGCGACGATCCGTAAAGTGAAAGAGATTATGGACGAACTCGGCTACCATCCGAATGTGATGGCGAAGAGCCTCGTATCCAAAACAACACAAACCATCGGAATTCTCCTGCCGCGATCGGCTGAAGAACTCTTCCTAAACTTATTTTTCTCCGAAATCATTCGCGGGGTTGTTACCCAATCGACACGCAGCGGCTATGATTTGATGATGACCACAGGCACTTCGGAGCGAGAAGAAGTCGAAGCCATTACTAGACTCGTTAAAGGACGCAGGGTAGATGGCATTATCCTTTTATACTCTCGTAAATCAGACCCGGTTATTTCGTTCTTGCAAGAGATGAAATTCCCATTCGTTTTAGTGGGGCGCAGTGAAGATTTCCCTCACGTTCTTTCGATCGATAATAATAATGTTCTCGCCGCCTACGACGCGACCCGGCACCTCATTGCTCAAGGTCATAAGCGCATTGGTTTTGTCAGCGGACCACCTAATTTGATTGTTTCACGCGATCGTATGGATGGGTATGTACAAGCCATGCGAGAGGCTAAGCTCGAGATCCAAACCGAATGGATCGTAGAGGGTGAATTCCTGCAGGAGAGCGGGTATAGGGCGATGTCCTTCTTTATGAATTTGCCCCATCGCCCAACTGCCCTTGTCGTCATTGATGACATCGTCGCTTTCGGCGTCCTTCGCGGGGTGACAGAGCTTGGCTATAAAGTACCGTCAGACCTTAGCCTGGTCGGATTCAACAATATTCCGATGTCTGAGCTATCCTCACCACCAATCAGCTCCATCGATATCGGCATCTATCAATTGGGTTACACGGCCTCACAAACCTTGATTAAAGCGGTCAAGGGCGAGCCGATCCACCACAATCACATCATCATTCCTCATCGATTAATGACGAGAGAATCCTCTCTACATACCATTCATCCTTAATCCAACTATGTTAACCATGTAAATGGGCAAAAAAAGCAAGAGAGCTCGTCCTCTCTTGCTCTCTACTTATATGCGATTGTGAACCAATATTAAGGAATATGAACAACTGCGATTTTATCAATTGGGAAAAAGAAGATAGTACCGTTATTAGCTGCTAGAACAGCATTTCCATTTTCAATACCAAGAAATCTTCCTGTATGATTTGGTGTAGTACCTGCATGAATTGTAATAACAGTACCAAGGCTGATGCGAGCCAATGTAGCAAATACAGAGCAACTCATTGTGTTTTCCTCCCTTCAATCTTTATACGATATCGTATGCTAGTTTGCGATGATTGGTATAGACGAATGAAGAATACGCTGCGAATATTTTAAGAACCCAGGTCGGAATTCGAGAGATTGCGTGGGTGGGCTCAGGGCGAACATCACCTGCTGAAAGGTGATTTTTCATCACTTCAGAGACTTCAAAGTGGGCTTGGAGTGCTGTAGTGATGTTTTTCAACACTATAGCTGTAGGGGAGGCATCTGTGGGGGACGGGGGCTTGGGGACTGCGTTGGTAGGTCGCAAACAAGCTACATTCGCACAACTGTCGCGTTGAGAGTGCCACTTTGGGAGGCTCGCAGCCACTTTACAAGTTATTCTCTTCCGAGCCTCCCATTTCGGGAGGCTCAGCCTGCAACGCAAAAAAGCCCCTCTATCTCCATAGAACTTTGAGTTAGAGGGACTCTCTATGATTTTAAGCAGTAGATTCTTCTTCTGAATTAGCAGCGGAATCCGTGCCTTCGAGGAAGAATTGGACGAGCTTCACGTGCTTTTTCAGTGATTTTTCATGAATCAGATTGATCTTGCCATTATCCAAAGAACCGAATACATAAATCAGTTCTTCGTTATCATGGGACCAATCGAAGCCTTCCAACAACTGCAAGCATTGCGTCCACTCCTCGTTGTATTCCCCATTCGGGAACAAGAAGCGGTTCGCATACAAGGCGATACTCTCTTGAATCACACGATTCGCGGAGGTATACTGTGCGAGCCCTGGTTGCTCCGGCATCATCGGAAGCAGCGTGTTAAAGAACTGGTGCAAAATTTCTACATAGGTCGAAGGGTCATGACGAATTTTGCGCTGCAGCTCATACGAAGGCTGCATTCTGCCAGAGAACAGCATTGTCGCAGTTGCATACAACCAGCTGAAACATGTAAAGTTGCGGTTAAAGGAGGTCAAATTACTTCTTTGCTCCACACCAGCCGCTTTCAGATACACATTGTGATCAACGACCTGCTGAATAACAAGGTTAAGCGGATCGATTGAGTCGAAAGAGTGACCAAGTTCTTTGCTCACCAGCTGAACCTTCGAGTTAATGTCACCGAACAGCTGCTGCTCTTCTTCTTCGGTAAGGCCGATATAGATTTGCACCGCCAGCTGCGTTTCCATCAAATCAAGACGTCTACCTTCCAGCTGATTAATCGTGCCCTCGGTATCTTCTACCTCTTGCTTAATATCGGCGTCATCGGCAAACTTCCGCTGCTTGATTTTGAGAATTGCCAGCTTTTTCTCGAAACGGCGAACTTCTTTCTGCATCTGATCATTCACATAGCCTAGGGCAAGAATACGATGCTGTCCATCAAGAATGGAAAGCTTCGAGCCGTGCCGCAGAACGAACTCTTTGGCACCTTTGGACAGCTGGTTCACTTCACGCAGCGATAGGGTAACAGGACCGAAGAAGACATGATCCAGTTCACGCTCCTGCAAATAAGTCGAAATCTTCCGGCGCTGCATGTTACTCAACTTCCGCTGGACCATCGGATCAATCATCGTATAGTTAAGAAGATCCTGAACGCGCAAAGCGACGGTCGCGAGACCGAACTTCTCGCAGAAAGGATGAATGGTCATTTTTAGGCGTAATCCTTCCATTAGCTCACATCCTCCTTATTCGCAAAACTTGCTTTATAAGCCTCGGCATCACTGATAAGGAAGGCATTCTGATCTTGATAGAAGCTCTTAATAAAGTTGTAGGCCTTCATGATCCGCGTCCGTCTAGGCAAGCGATCTTTCTCTTCGCCAGCATAAATGCCGTTCCAATCAATATGCGGTAAAATCCGCAGCGCATGCTCGAGGGCATAGCGGTTAAAGCTGCCCGTTTTGGTCGCTTCTTCATGCATGAACAAGGCCAATGCAATCTGAATGTTCTCTGACCATACGATTTCACCTTTCGCAGGCGGAGGCAAATGTGTCAGCAATCCATTGAAATAGGCGCCAGCCAAACCAATGAGCTCTTGTAAATCTTTGTCGGCATATTGGTAGCCGTTATTACGAGCTGCTGATTTCATTCGGCCTTCAAACAAGCCAACAAGAATCTCAATCAACAGGTGATAGGAGAACAAGTATTCAGGCGATTTCCCGCGCTCGGAGAACATATCGACAGTTAGCTTCTGCATTGCAGGCGCTTTGGCAGCGAGCTCTGTTGCAGCTACGTGATAGAAACGGCGTTGATCCCGAAGCACAGCAAGGTTGCCGCCAAGTTTCCGTGGAAGCTTATTGATGTCGGAGAACAATTGGCGTTCCTGGCGCGCATTAATGTCCAGATACGTCATTGTTGAAATCGGGAACGCATACAAACGGCGAAGCTTCTCTGTAATCTCTTCCATTTTGTCATATTCGCGGCGATCCTTCGCACGTGCCATTTGGCTCTGTAACGTTTCCATAATACGTTGGAAAGCAGCCAAACGATGCTGACCGTCGACAACGTAAAGTTTCTCAATCGGTTGAAGACGAAGGGCTTGATGCTCGTCATCATAGTACCCAGCGCCTCTCGCTGAGAAAATAATACCTGGGAAATAGATCGGCTGACGATCCTCTAAATATAAATTTACATAATCAATAAGCTTGGATAGATTACGCGGAATAATCGCACGTTGTACTTCTAAATCTACCTCAAAGATAGAAAATAGTTTGCTAATTGGTAAGGTAGCCGCGATTGTTGCTTGCCCAAACGTCTGTCCTAGAACCCCTGGAATCTCAACGAATGAGGAAGGCTTCTGATCAGCTAACAGTTCTGATAACGAAGAAATGGCATCCATATGTTTACCCCTTTCAACTATAAAATTTCTAAATTACATACGCAGACGCATGTCTCTTATTCTCCTATTTTTACCAACAAAACTCATTTTCATTCTAGGGAATGCAACCATTCTCCGATGCGCCTTGCTGCCTCCACTAAACGAGCCTTCTCTTGCACAAGCGCAATACGGACGAAGCCTTCCCCTTCTGCGCCAAACGCGTCACCAGGAATGACTACGACACCTGTCTGAAAAAGCATTTCCCGGGAAATTTGTCGAGACGTCCAACCTGCTGGTATGGGAGCCCAAATAAACATCGTTGCTTTCGGCGGCGTAATGACCCAGCCTGCTTCGTGCAAGGCCGAAATAAAAGCATTTCGCCTTTCCTCATAGATACCTGAGACAGAATGATCGTTCTCCATATCCTCCTCTAAAGCTGCAATACCAGCCGCCTGAACAGCACCAAAAACGCCGTAATCAATGTTCGATTTCAATGTTTTGAGTGCTTTAACCGCATCAGCATGCCCCGTGAGGAAAGCGATGCGACAGCCTGCCATATTGAAGCTTTTGGATAGGGAATGGAATTCAACGGCAACCTCCTTAGCGCCTTCAATTTCCAAAATGCTCATCGGCTTATATCCGTCAAAAGCCATTTCGGAATAGGCAAGATCGTGTACGATAAGCAACTCGTGTTTCTTGGCATAAGCGATCAAATGCTCGAAGAAAGCACGATCTGCAACAGCAGACAGCGGATTGCTTGGATAGTTTAGCAGGATGAATTTTGCCTTCGCAGCCACATCATCTGGGATGTCCTGTAAGCGGGGTAGAAATTGATTCTCTGCTCGCAATGGCAGCAGATACGGTTCAACGCCAGCAAGCACGAGACTTGCCGAATATATAGGGTAACCTGGATCAGGGACAATGGCAACATCCCCAGGATCACAAAGGGAAAGCGCTAAGTGAGCAAGACCATCTTGAGAACCCATTAACGTTAAAATTTCGGTTTCTGGGTTTAGTTCAACACCGAATCGATACTGATACCATTTGGCAACAGCTTCACGGAAGGCTAAGCTTCCCTCGGATGTCGGGTAACCATAATTGGCTGGGTTCTGTACAGCTTCCGTGATTGCAGCTAAAATGCGAGATGAAGGAGGAAGATCAGGACTTCCTATACCTAAATCTATGACGTCCACCCCTTGGTTCATAACCTCGCGCTTCCATTCTGCTACTTCGGAAAATATGGCTGAGCCTAGCTGCTGCAGCCGCCTTGATCCTGTAAATGTCATAGATTGCTTCCTCATTCTGTGATAGTTAAGATAGGATCCCGACTCCATGCACAAGTCTGATCATATAAAGTAAGAACAAAATTAGGGCTACATACGCAGCACCGAATTTCCATCTTGTTCTCGCAGGAACGTCATAATAGTGTTCTTGGATGCCTAGGGGCGTATATTCCACTTGGACATGCAGTCCCAAATAAAATCCATCCTCTTTTTCCAATCGATCGACTTTCACTAATTGAACTTTCCTAACGAGCGCCTGCACAGGC
Source organism: Paenibacillus sp. MBLB1832 (assembly GCF_032271945.1). Taxonomy (NCBI): domain Bacteria; kingdom Bacillati; phylum Bacillota; class Bacilli; order Caryophanales; family Paenibacillaceae; genus Paenibacillus; species Paenibacillus roseipurpureus. The sequence continues at coordinate 4,717,904 of NZ_CP130319.1, forward strand.
AGATAAGCTTGTCCCTCAAATCCAATCCCTTGCCATTCCATGACTAATGTTTGGCGGCCTGCCCCTGTACCTTGCAGCTCCGAATACGTCCTATAGTCCAAATCTCGCGTGTGGTTCTCTCCAGGGATCATGTAGCTTTGCTGCAACAAATGATTGGCTGGGAACTCAAATCGTGTTGCTACTGTAACGCGTTCTTCCTTGTGACGATATCTCACATATTTCTTGTACAAATCCCAGGCAAACATCGCCCAGATGATGAAGAAAATAACCTTACTCGAAAAATAACTATCGATGTACACAATGACGATGAGCCCGCCAATCAAACCAAGCAACCATAACCAACGTGTTACCGCCGTCGAAATTCTCCCCCCATCCAAGGGATGAATTGGCAGTAAATTAAATAGATTTAGATAAAATGCAGCATACGCAACTGATACGATCACGCCCGAATCCAAATATACACCGAGACCGAAGGCCGCAACGCCGCCTACGGTTCCCAAAATCGGCCCTCCAATGCCAATAAAAGCTTCTGTGACAGCATCCGTCGGATTCTTTTTCATTGTAATCAGGGCACCCAGAAAGGGTATAAATACAGGAGCCGAAACGGGAAGCCCTTTCATTTTGGCTGCAAGCACGTGACCCAGTTCATGAATGAGAATCATCACCACGATGCCAATTGCAAATGGCAGGGGAGCCAAGTACGCATAAGCCCAGATCGTAATGAACATAGAGATCACGGCGCCGCCTACTTTGCCAAATTTCAAAGCAGCCACAAGCAGCTTGCCTTGTGAGAGGAGGACGGCAAGGAAGCCGCCAATGGCTAATGGTGACTTTTTACGTGCAGGCTTCTGCTTGTCATCCATCTTTCCTCACCCTTTCGCCCAAACGTCCTCAAATACATCTTCCTTGAAGCCGAGGGTTACTTTATGTCCATCTGTTACAATGGGACGCTTAATTAACCTTCCGTTAGAGGCTAGCAAGGTCAGCATCTCCTCTTGCGTCATCGACGGCAGCTTGTCTTTCAAATTCATCTCTTTGTACACTTCGCCAGATGTATTAAAAAACTTCTTAATGCCAACACCGCTCAATGTCAGCAACTCCGCTAGTTCCGCAGATGAAGGCGGTGTTTCAAATAAAGGGACTTGATCCGTGATGTCTATATTATGAGCTTTGAGCCACTTTACTGTGCTGCGACATGTCCCGCATTTATCATAACCATACACTTTCACACCCATGTTGCCGTAACTCCTTTATGCGTTATGATGAAGGTAATAGAACTACTTAAAATTTTGGGCTAATTAACAAGGAAAGTCAAGCAAATGTAAATAAAAACCATCCAAAATGGCATGGTTTTTATTTTTTCACCCTCTATTCATTAGCCACTCCTCAAGTCGAGTCAAATCTTCAGGCAAAGGGGCACGATACTCCGTCCATTCCCGCGTTCCTGGATGCACAAAGCCCAGTTGATAAGCATGCAGCGCCTGCCGTTGCAAACAACCACTGGCCTCAAGTTCAGCTGCGAGTTCATCGTATTGGTCCAGCTTATACATTTTATCTCCAAGCAACGGATGACCTAAATGACGCATGTGCACACGTATCTGGTGCGTGCGTCCCGTTTCCAGCCAGATGCGAACGAGCGCCGCCTGCGAGAATTGCTGAGCGACCTCATAATGCGTAACCGCCGAATACCCATCTGGACGAACGATACGCACATGCGGTTGATCGGGATCACGGTCAATGGGCTCATTGATTGTTCCCCTTGGCGCTGCTACCGTTCCCCACACGAAGGCTAGGTACACTTTTTTCACAAGATGCTCGATCATCTGTTCCGAAATTTGCTGGTGAACATAAGGCGTCTTCGCGATCGCCAGGACACCTGAAGTTTCCTGATCGAGGCGATGCACAGGCCGGAAACGGCACGTAATGCCCGCTTGCTGCCAATGATACACAACGCCATTCGCAATCGTATTCGTATAATGGCCGTGTGTCGGATGAACGATGATCCCCGCATCCTTAGCGAGAATCAGCAGATGCTCGTCCTCGTGCAGAATATGAAGAGGGAGATCCTGAGGCAAAATGTCCTCAGACTGCTCCTCCTCCATGCGAATTTCGACACGGTCGCCAGCCTTGACTTTGATATTAATGTACTGCCTCTCCCCGTTTACCGTAATCCCTCGTTCGGTCAATTTGATACGGGATAACAGTTTGCGGGAAACCATCAATCTTTTTTGCAGCACCGTTTTCAGAATAAAGCCCTCTTCCTCTGGCGGCACTACATATACTAAAGGTTCATAATAGCTCATGATTTGCGTTTAAACACCTCGGCGCTGCGTACATACTCCACATCGGCAATTCCTTCACGGAAATTCGCTGTGCGGGCAATCGTAAAGAAGAAATCCGACAATCGATTGAGATAACGACGAACCTCTGGATTAATCTCCTGCGTGCGAGCCAGCGTGACGACTAGACGTTCAGCTCTTCGGCAGACGGTTCGACAGACGTGCAATGTGGATGAAACCGTCCCTCCTCCAGGCAAAATAAAACGCGTAATATCCGGCGTCTCCGCATCATATTTATCGATCCACGCCTCCAAGGCATCGACCATGTCCGCGGTTACCTTGTAAGGACGAAGCTCCGGCTTGAGAAGCGCCAGATCGGCTCCGCAATCGAACAATTCATGCTGCACTTGCAGTAGGTCTGGCAGTAGATCAGGGTATTTCTGCGGATCCATGAAGCTTATCGCTTGACCTACGAAACAATTCAGCTCATCCGTCGTACCGTAAGCTTCAACACGGTCGTCGTCTTTGTCAACACGACCTCCAATGACACCCGTTTGACCCTGATCGCCAGTTCGCGTATAGATTTTCATTGGAATTTCCCTCCTTTTTTCGTACGCATCTCAATTCGCATCATCTCATAGATTCGCTGCATATCCAGGTTTGCTCGTACATGCGCTGCCAAACGATCAAATGCGGCCTCACGGCGTTCCAGGAATCGAAGTCCCTGCGAAATCGGTAATAACCCTCTGTGCATGCGGATGTCATTCAACCAAGCTCTGCGAAAATCATCATTATGCAGAATCCCGTGAATGTAAGTGCCCCACACACGCCCGTCCTCAGACGCCGCCCCATCCGCGTGATGAGGGAGTCCATTTGCCACTTCTGTGATTTGAAAAGGTGCGCCACTTTCCTCTCTTACATGTGTACGCCCCATGTGGATTTCGTATCCCTTAATCGGAAGCGCTTCTCCAGCGTCGGCAAAAAGCGTACTAAACCCGTGCACGCGCACGGTTCGTTTATCCGCTGTAAAAACGGTAGCCGTCGGAAGCAGCCCCAAGCCTTGAAGCTCCTCATAATCCGATTCGTATCTACCAGGGTCGGATAAGGTTTCACCAAGCATTTGATACCCCGCACAAATCCCTATGACGAAGCCCTTCTCCGTTCGGGCAAAAGAATGAATGCGTTCCGCTAAGCCGGACTCGCGTAAATAAAGTAAATCCGCCATCGTATTCTTACTGCCTGGCAGCAACACCACATCAGGCTCACCCCATTCGGCAAGGTGCTCGATATAACGGAAATGAACATCGGGCTCCTCCTGCAGTGGATCGAAATCGGTGAAATTCGATAATCGAGGCAATCGCAGGACAGCAATATCCAATTGATCGGGATGCTTGCCATTGGGGGATGAAAACTTTTGGTTCTGTGCACGCTTACTATCCAGTGAAGCCGAATCTTCATCCTCAATACCCAATTGCGGCAAATACGGAATAACCCCAAGCACAGGCTTCCCCGTCCGCTCCTCGAGCCAATCAAGGCCGGGCTTCAGCAAGCTAACATCTCCGCGAAATTTATTAATAATAAAGCCCTGCACACGATCTCGTTCTTCCTGCGTCAGGATTTCTAGTGTGCCCACAATGGATGCGAACACACCGCCACGATCAATATCCGCCACAAGAAGGACAGGCGCATCGGCCCAGCCCGCAAGCCGCATATTGACGATGTCGCGATCCTTGAGATTGACTTCCGCTGGGCTCCCAGCACCTTCTAGAACAACAATTTCATGTTCGTTGCGCAAGCGTTCCAAAGCCTCTTTCACAATGCCTTCCGCTTGTGATAAATACGATTCGCGATATGTTCTGGCATCCAAATCAGCATAAGGCTTGCCATGCACAACCACTTGCGCCACCATGTCCTGCTTGGGCTTCAAGAGGATCGGGTTCATATCCGTCGTGGCGATAATACGGCAAGCATCAGCTTGTACACCTTGCGCTCTGCCAATCTCTTTGCCATCCCAAGTGATATACGAATTGAGAGACATATTTTGCGATTTAAAAGGTGCCGTCCGCCACCCATCCTCCACAAAAATACGGCAGAGCGCTGCCGTAAGAATACTTTTGCCTACATCCGAAGCTGTTCCTTGTATCATGAGGACGGACGATTTCGAAGCAGTATTATGCACGGGTCACACCTCCGTTCTTTGTGAATTGCTCGATGAACTGACGCAAGACAAGAAGCAACCGCTCGTTATCTGCTCTTAAGCGAATCGCGATACGACAATAGCGATCATCTAATCCTTCAAAAAGTGAAGCATCCCGAATTAAGATGCCTTGGTGCCCCATATAGCGCTGAGCATCTTTCACTGTTATCTGGAACGCTTCTGGGAACGAGAAAAGCAGAAAGTTCACTTCGCTAGGCACGACTTCCAAACCCAGTTGTCGCAGCTGCTCGATCAGCCAAGGCTTCTCCACGCGCAGCCAAGCTTTCGTGGATTGCTCGAATACTTCCTCCTCTACAACTGCTGAACCCATTCGCTGCGCGAGGTAATTGACACTCCACTGCACTTGCAGCTGACACATCCGTGCAATTAAGTCGGGATGAGCCACGATAAACCCTAGTCGAATACCTGGAATGGAATAAAACTTCGTCATCGAGCGAATCACCGTCAATTTAGGTGTCCTCGAAGCAAGCTGCAACATGGAATGCTCGCGCTCTTTGGGGACAAAATCCATAAACGCTTCATCCAGCACAAGGTGTCTATTGCTCTGCAGTAGGCCCTGAATGACCTGGGAAGGAAGCAATTTGCCTGTCGGATTATTCGGATGACCGAGGAAAAACAAATCTACATCCGCTAACCTCGCTTCGACGTCAGACCACTGTAATTCAAACTGATGTTGCGCAAATAACGGGATATTAACGATCCCACCGCCTGATTTATGTACGGCTTCCTCATACTCGCTAAATGACGGTCTAGCTAGTCCTGTAGTTGCAGGCTGCAGCACACGCACGATGAGATCAATCAGCTCCGCCGCCCCATTACCAACGAGAATACTCGCTGGATCAATGTCATACTTGGCCGCCAGCTTCTGCGTCAATTCACGTACAACAGGGTCTGGATATTTGACGATGTCACGCCAACTCTCTTGCAGAATCTGCTTCACTACCTCTGGCGGGCCCAGCGGATTCATGTTGGAGCTATAATCGAGAAATTGCTCCTTCGGCCGCCCAAAGGCCTCCTCAGCGGTCCACAAGTCCCCGCCATGGCCGTATCGTTCTAACATCAGGGTCTCCTCCTTTCTTAATGGAGTTAGGACGGTTACAAGAAATGAATCAGCGTGAACAACAGCGCTGTCTCTATGAGTTCATTCAGAGCGCCATAGGTATCGCCTGTAAGCCCGCCTAATTTACTGCTAATATAAGCAGCTAGGCCAATTCCACAGAGTAAAGTCACTGCTAAGAAGCCAAGGACTGTGCTCCAGAGTGCAGCGTTATCCGAGCCCAATGCAAGCATATAAAGCATAGTTGCAATTAGAGCTAATAATAGAGAAGTAACGACATAGCCTCCCGTTACCCCACGGAACAAACTCCCCAATCCAGAACTCGGTCTGGCATATGGCCAATGACGAATAGCAGCTACCATGAACCAACGGCTCCATATCGGTACGATGGCTACCAGCAGCAGTTGACTGTGCTGCCCTGATTTGGCCGTATCAAGCATCGTATATAAGAGAGAGCATTTCAACATGAGCTGCAACACGCAAACGATCACACCCATCGCGCCCACGCGACTGTCTTTCATGATTTCAAGCATTTGCTCGCGAGGCCGATGACTCAGAATCCCATCCGCCGTATCCATGAGACCATCCAAGTGAAGCCCCCCCGTGAGCACGACCCACAAGCCGAGCAGCAGGACTGCGCCTGGCATGGCAGGAACCGCATAAGCCACTCCGACTCCCGCCAACTGTAGAAGCACACCGATCACGAAACCGACCAGCGGGTACCACACCGTGCTTCGCTGGAATACCCGCTCCGTATAGTCAATCTGGAACGGCAGCGGTAAACGGGTCAAAAATTGAAAAGCGGCCAGGCCGGCACGCAGCCAGTCTAGCCCAATACGAAGATGACGCACAGGAGTCCTCCCATCATGATGAAACTGACGCCGTAGAGCATTCTCACGGCGTAGACAATGTCCTGCTGCGTTCGCGGACGCAGCGGCCAGCCCAAGCGGGCGCGCTCACTCGCAGCGCCTCCGTAGCTGTTCAGCCCGCCAAGCTCGATCCCGAGTGCCCCGGCAACCGCCGACTCGGGTATCCCGCTGTTCGGGCTGGGGTGTAGATGCGCGAAGCGGCGTATCGCTGCCGCAGCGCGCCCAGCTGAGCAGCCCGGCGTGAGCAGGGCTGTCAGGACGAGCAGGGCGCCGGTCAGGCGCGCCGGCAGCCAGTTCATGACGTCGTCCCAGCGGGCCGACGCCCAGCCGAAATGACGGTATCTGTCATTTCGGTAACCGACCATCGAATCCAGCGTATTCGATGCGCGGTACAACATCGCGAGCGGCGAACCGCCGAGCAGCGCGTAGATCAAGGGCGCGACGACCGCGTCCACGATGTTCTCCGCGACCGTCTCCACGACGGCTCGCGTCAGCTCTGCCTCGGGCAGATGCGCGGTATCCCGGCCTACGATGTAGCCGGTGTACTTGCGAGCATCTGCGAGGTTGCCTGTGCGCAGCGGACGGTAGACGAGGTACGCGGCGTCTTTCAAGCCCTTGATCGCCACCGTGGTGGCGATCAGCCAGGTGGATACCGCATACCCCAACCAGGGGTGAATGCGGTGTGCAGTCGACACAAACAAGAGGACGATGCCGAAACTGAGCGCAACGGTAGATATCGTCAGCACGACTCCCTTCCACTTCACCCACCTCGGGTTCGCAGCCACGCTAGTGACGTCGCCGTTTTTTCCCGGATGCAGCTTATGTTCCATCCAACGAATCCAACGACCGATCCAAATCACGGGATGAGTTGGCCATTTCGGATCGCCAATCAGCCAGTCCAACATAATGGCTGCAGCCGTCATACTTACTATTTCCAGCGGGCTATACAGCCACATCGGCGTTCACCCAACTATTTTTACATAAGCCCATCTCTTCGCCCAACCTATCTATGTCTCAAATACGTAAGCTCTGCTTTTTAATTCAACTGGAATCCCCACGGTCACGAGGAAAACCTCCTCACAAACCGCAGCGAGCCGTTGATTCATACGACCCGCCAAATCTCGGAACTGTCGACCAAGCGGATATTCCGGCACAATGCCGTCGCCCACTTCGTTCGTCACCAAGATGACTTGTCCAGGGTGGGAAGCTACCGCTTGCACAAGCTCATCAATGCGCTTGCCGACATGCTCAGCCGCATAGCTGGAAGCTTCGTAGTACAATAGCCAATTCGTAAGCCATAGTGTTAGGCAGTCCACCAACACAACAGCCCCTTCACCGCTCTCCTGTAGCTTGTTAAGCTCATCCACCAGCGCATACGGCTCCTCCCGCGTTTCCCAAGGGAAACCCGCCTGCAGCCTCATCTGCTGGTGCAGTCCCACCCGCTCCTTCATTTCCTCATCTTCGGCAAGACAGGTCGCGATGTAAATTCCGCGCTGATTGCGATGCATCGCCAGCTTCTCAGCGAAAGAGCTCTTTCCGCTGCGCGCGCCGCCTGTAACCAATACCGCCATGACATCCGCCACCTTCTCTTCTACTAACTCGAGCGCTTCTATCGCCGTGCAGTCGCTGTTAGTCGATAAATTCGACTAACTCGAGCGCTTCTATCGCCATGCGGGAGCTAATCCCCTCTTACGCTCTTCATCTTACCCGCGCGACACGCCGGCACTGTCGAATGTCGCCATCTCTCTCATGATCTTGCCTGCAGCATCGATCAAGTTAAACACAAGCACTGCGCCCGTGCCTTCGCCCAACCGCATATCCATCTGCAGCATCGCTTTGAGGCCAAGCGACTCCAGGAGCTTCGCATGCCCTTGCTCCTGCGACAAGTGCGAGGCGAGCATGTAGGACGCGCTTAGCGGAGCTAATCGGCTCGCCACGAGCGCTGCTGTCGACGAGATGAAGCCGTCGACGACAACCGGGCAGCGGTGCTTCGCCGCGCCAAGAATCACCCCAACCAGTCCGGCGATCTCCAATCCGCCGACTTTACTCAACACTTCAAGCCCATACGCAGCGCTTGTCTCTCCACCCTCGGCGCGCAGACCGTTCACGTTCAGCGCCTTCGTAACGACCGATTGCTTATGCAGCCATGTCGCATCGTCTATCCCTGTGCCACGGCCCACGGCCTGGCCAGCTTCCAAGCCCGTCAACGCGCATAGGATCGCAGCGCTTGCTGTTGTATTGCCGATCCCCATTTCGCCTGTGGCGAAAAGTCGATAGCCTTTTTCAACCAAATCATCCACGATCCGCACACCTGCTAGAATTGCATCCACCGTCTCATCCAGAGATAGCGCAGCCTCTCGTGCCATATTGCGCGTGCCCTTGCGAACTTTGCATGAGACCAGATTCGGATGCTCCAAATCCGCATTCACGCCGATATCCACACACACGACATCCGCTCCCGCATGTCGGGCAAGTACATTGACAGCAGCGCCGCCAGATAAGAAGTTAAGCACCATCTGAGGCGTTACTTCCGCTGGGAAGGCAGAAATGCCTTCTTCACACACACCATGGTCGCCTGCCATAACAATCACGGCTTTTTTCGATAAGTCCGGCATCACTTCACCCGTAATACCCGCGACTTGTCGTGCAATATCCTCTAACTTGCCTAAACTTCCCTGCGGCTTCGTCAATTGGTTTAAATGATCATTTGCTTGTCCTACGATCTCCGCATGGAGCGGTTCAATCGCTTGAAGCAAAGCTTCTAATCTATTCATTTTTCATGCCTCCGTTTATGAGGTAGCTCAAAAAGTCGTATTTGACCACGAAGCAATCCAAGAATTCAATTCGACATCGAATCTTGCGTTCACCTTGGAAGTCCGGTACTCATGTAGGTTTGCCTACACTCCGTTCCTCTTCGTCCCATTCTCGCAACCTTCTCGGTGCTGAAAACCCGACTTTTTGAACACGCACATTATGTGTTATTTTCCAGGTTGTAATAATATCTGCGGTACATCTGTAACAGGATGTTTCAACACAATCGGTTCTGTCCCGTACACATGAGCAATCAGGTCACTCTTCATGATCTCCTCAGGTGTGCCAATAGCGGCAACACGCCCCTCATGGATGATCATCAAACGCGTGCAATACTGCGCCGCCAAATTCAGATCATGCAGGACAGCCACTACCGTCAGCTCCGCTTCCTGCTGCCAGCTTCGGATATAGTCCATCATTTGGACTTGATAGCCGATATCGAGGAAGGTCGTCGGCTCATCCAGCATGAGCAAACTCGGCTGCTGGGCCATCACTTTAGCTAGTGCAACGCGCTGCCGTTCGCCACCGCTCAACCGCTCAATCGTTCGATGGACGAGCGCTTCCAGTTCTAATTTTGCCACAATTGCCTCAATAAGTCTCTCTGCATTTTCCAGATCTCCGCCTAGCCAGCTTTGAAAAGGGAACCGCCCCATCTCGATCACTTCGCGAACCGTGAACCCGACAGGCGGAAGAGCGTCTTGTTGAAGAACGGCGAGCCATTTGGCCAGCTCTTTGCGAGAGTAAGAGCCCACTTTTTTCCCTTTCAAAAGCACACGGCCATCGTTCACAGGATCCATGCCGGAAAGCAAGCGAAGCAGGGTAGACTTGCCGCTGCCATTCGGACCAATAATGCCAAAAAACTCCCCATGCGCCACCTCAAAACTAATCTGGTCTAACACACTCTGATCGTGAAAACGGCGGGAGAGCCCCTCTACTTGTATCATCGACATCAACCTCTTAACGTTTTCTTATCCTTGTGAAGCAGATAGGCGAAAAACGGGGCACCCAGGAAAGCCGTGATGACACCCAGTGGAATTTCCGTCGGACTGAGTAACGTTCGGGCGATCGTATCCGCCCATAAGACATAAATTCCCCCGCCAATGGCGGAAAGCGGAATGATCAAGCGATAGTCGGGCCCCACGATCAGTCGTATCAAATGGGGAACGATTAATCCTACGAAGCCAATAACGCCAGCCACCGATACAGCTGAAGCTGTTATCAACGTCGCCGTAGTGAGAACGATCAGTTTCGTGCGTTCTACATGCACGCCTAGATGTGCGGCTTGACGCTCCCCGAGCGCTAACAAATTTAACGACCTCGCATAGCCCATTAAAATGATCATCCCGACGGCAAGATAAGGCATAATCATGTACACATACGACCATCCTCGCAGTGCAAGGCTGCCCATCAACCAGAAAATAATCTCATTAATCACTTGGTTGGAAATCGATACGAGGAACGAAACGAACGCTCCTAGAAAAGCCTGCATGACGACTCCAGATAAGATCAACGTTTCCATTTTGAGCTTTCCATCAATGAGTGCCAATTTTAATACTAAAAATAAAGAAATAGCTCCTGTCGCGAAGGCCACAATAGGAATGGACCACTGGCCGAACCAAGCGAATTGGAGTCCGAAATAGATGAGGATGGCCGCCCCCACCGATGCCCCCGAGGAAACCCCTAAGGAATAAGGATCAGCGAGCGGATTGCGAAGCACGCCTTGGAAGGCTGCCCCTGCAATTGAAAGCGAAGCGCCGACAAGAATTCCTAGCAGTACGCGCGGAATACGCACTTTATTCAAAATTTGCTCTGATGATTGCGGCCAGCTCATCTCGATATGACTGCTTACACCTGGAATATGTTTCCCCAGAATGCCCACAATGTCGGCGATCGGCAGATTTGCTGTTCCTATCGATAAACTCACCACAATAGAAAGAAGAAGGAGTATGACTCCTACTCCTCCCCCAACGATTAGTTTTCTTTTCATTATTTCACCAATTCAGGATAGATTCCTTTCGCCATTTCCACCAATCCGTCTGTTAATCTTGGCCCTGGACGGCTGAGCAGGTTCTGATCTAACCCAATTACACGTTTATTTTTCACAGCGTCGATTGCATCCCAACCGCCGCGCGTACGAATGATGTCTTCTAGCGGTTTCTTCGTTTTTGAATCAATAATTCCGTTCCCAAACAAGATCACACTTGGATTTTGTTGAATAATCTTCTCTTCACTGATTTCGTACCAGCCTTCTTTATCCGCAGCCACATTCACGCCGCCGGAAAGCTTGATCAGCTCATCCATGAACACGCCGCTTCCAACTGTCCAACCTGGGGCAAATTCGATGTACACTTTTTTCTTATTCTCTTGCTTCACGTCTTTCACAGCATCAACAACCTTTTGACGGTCCGCTTTCATTTTGCTAACGACCTTGTCCGCTTGCTCCTGATGATCGGTAATTTGACCGAACGTTTGAATATTGGTGATGGCATCATCTAACGTTTTCGGATCTACTTTGAACACATTAATGTTCAGCGCGCGAAGCTTCTCAACCGATTCCGCATTCATCGAAACGCCCGTAATGACTAGATTTGCATTGGACGCAATGACAGCCTCTACATTCGGTTTCACAATGCTGCCCAGCTTCGGTTTCGATTTAGCCGCTTCTGGGTAGTCATCATAATCCGAAACACCCACGATGTTGGACTCTAAACCGATCGCGAATAGCGCTTCTGTCTCCGCCGGCGATACGGATGCGATCTTCTCAGGCGCTTTGTCAAATGTAAATTCTTTCCCCGTTGCATCCTTCACTTTCAAAGGATACGTTGTTTTCTTCACTGCGACTGGTGTTGCCGATGCCGTCGATACTGGCGCTTTGGTCGATCCTCCGCCAAGCTTTGATGGATCTGAGATTTCTGCTTCTTTCTTGGCGCATGCGGACAACGAAACTGCTGTTGCAAGCGCTAGTGTTGCTACTAATCCTTTGGTGACCCACTTTTGTTTCATGATGGAACCCTTCTTTCCGCTCTTTTTGATGTAGATTGATTCCAACAAAAAAGCCCCCCTGTTCACAAGGAACGAGAGGGACGATAAATCGCGGTATTGGGCAACAAATGAACATGAGTTGCTTCCTGATTTAACGCGACCCTTTCCTCGAAGGATGTCGTAAACGGCACCATAGGCAGGTATCCTGACTCTCCAGCCAAGCGCTTGGCTGAATTACAGTGGCGGGACCGTGCTGGACTCTAACCAGCTTCCCTTTTAACTAATAGACTCCATACTGAAATCTATCAGCACCTACGGCTGCAAATTATACTATCAATCTAATTGTCGATTATAGACGTTCTCTTACTTTTGTGCAATGATTTTCAACACTTGCTTAGCCTCGTCCATTTTGGGAGCATTCTGCGGAATGAAAGCGTAGAGACCTTTGCCCTCAAAACCTTGCTCCTTCATCCATTTGTTCCCTGCAAGCGGAATGCCGTACAAATGCTTCTGAGCTGCCTTGCCCTCTTCTTTGATTTCGATGACACCGTCTGGATAATCTGCTGGATTTATCACATCATCAAGAGATACGAACCCCGCTTGGTTACTCAATCCCTTGAACTGCTCTTCGCCAAGGATGAAAATGCCATTCCCGCCAGCAGCAAGCTCCACAATCATTTTCTCTAGTGAAAAAATAGGTGATGTATTCAGCTTTACAGTAGGAATTTCGCCAACCTTTGATTTAAGAGAAACCTCCAGCTTCTGTGCCGCATCACTTGGGAAACCATTCGGCCCCATCATAAATACGGAAACATCTGCTTTAGGACCACCGCAAGCTGTCAGCGTCAGCATCATGCCGAGCATCACAACCAATAACCATTTCGCCTTCATATACAGTAATTCCCTCCGTTGTACGCTCACGACCCGATAGTCGCCAGAAAAGCCGGTTTTCACCGACTTTTCTTTCCTGACGTCATATATTCATTTATTTTCTGATCCAGCATTGTACTTAATTCAACGACTGCATCGGATGTCATTTCTCGACCTTCCATGACCATCTGTTCCATTTTGCGTCTTAACGTATGAATCTCTTCCTCGAGAATCGACAGGGTATTGGGCTTCTTGGCATTTTTGGATAACCAACGTTTGCCGAAATCTTGCTCGCGAATCTGAAACTGCTTTTGAAAGCTAGTTAGCTGATATTCCATAAAAGCCATGGGCTCATCCCTCCTTACTCTAAGAATACCAGTTTTTGTGTTCTATGAACATATCATTTTAGAACGAATCTTATAATTTCCTTAAAAATTTTCCAATTCTTTCTAAGGCTTCGCTCAACTGTGAAACACTATAGGCGTAAGAGCAACGCAGGAAGCCCTCTCCACCTAATCCGAACACATCACCAGGCACAGCAGCGACCTTGGCTTCAAACAGCAACCGCTGAGCGAATTCTTCCGAAGTTAACCCCGTTGCCACAATGCTTGGAAATGCGTAGAAAGCGCCTTGCGGTTCATGGCATTGGAGCCCGATCTCGCGAAATCCTTTGACGACAAGACGGCGCCGTTGATTGTAGGATTCGATCATGCGATCCTTCTCTTCCAGCCCATTCGTCAATGCTTCATGAGCGGCCACTTGCCCCATAACAGGTGCACACATGACCGTGTATTGGTGAATTTTGGTCATCGCCGAGATCAGCTCCTGATGCCCACATGCGTATCCCATTCTCCAGCCCGTCATGGCAAAAGCTTTGGAGAAGCCGCTCACGAGAATGGTCCGATCCTTCATGCCAGGAATAGCCGCGAAGCTCACATGCTTCTGACCGTAGGTCAGCTCTGCATAGATTTCATCAGAGATGACGATCAAGTCCTTCTCTTCGACGACTTTAGCAATCGGCAACCAATCTTCATAGCTCATAGTTCCGCCAGTCGGATTGCTCGGATAGCAAAGAATGAGCACTTTAGAGCGCGGTGTGATTGCATCGCGAAGCGCTTTCTCGGTGAGCTTGAACTGATCTTTTGCGAACGTTTCGATGCCCACAGGCACGCCGCCGCTGAGACTTGTGATCGGTGAGTACGAAATGTAGCACGGCTCAGGGATCAAAATTTCATCCCCCGGTGTAATCAAGGAACGCAGCGCTAAATCGATCGCCTCGCTGCCGCCAACGGTGACTAGCACTTCATTCGATGGTTCATATTTCACTTTGAAAGACGTATATAAATAATTCGCGATCGCTTCGCGAAGTTCTGGAATACCAGAGTTCGGTGTATATTTGGTTCTTCCGCGCTCCAAGGAATGCACAGCAGCTTCACGCACATGCCACGGGGTAGAGAAATCAGGCTCGCCTACACCAAGCGAAATAATATCATCCTTGCTGTTGTTAACCAGATCGAAAAACTTCCGAATACCCGAAGGCTTCATTTCGCGCACGGCAGGAGCGAGGTAATTTTGCATAGATTTGTTGCTCGGTTGAATCGTAGTTTCGTCCTTGATCATGATGTTCCCTCTCCCTTACGGCGAAACAAGCATCCGGTGATCGTCTTCCTGATCCTCGAAAATAATGCCGTCTTGTTTGTATTTTTTCAAAATGAAGTTCGTTTTCGTAGAAAGCACGCGATCGATCGGCGAAAGCTTATTCGAAACAAATGAAGCGACCTGCTTTAATGAGCTGCCTTCAATCTCAACAAGCAAATCGTAAGCGCCTGACATGAGATAAACCGATTTCACTTCTGGATATAAATAGATCCGTTCCGCAATCGCATCAAATCCGCGTCCGCGTTCCGGCGTAATTTGCACTTCAATTAGGGCGGTAACCTTCTCGTCATCCACTTTACTCCAGTTCACGACTGTCGCGTATTTGACGATGACCTTATCCGCTTCCATCTCGCTGATCGCTCGCGCCACTTCGTCCTCCGCCGTTCCTAACATGGTGGCGATCAGACTCGCGCTCCTGCGGGCGTCTTCCTTTAGTAAATCGAGAATTTTAAGCTTCAAAGTATCCATGGTTAAACCTACCTTTCTGAAATATGTTTCGTTCATCCTTCCATCTTACAATGAATCCATGTCCCAATTCAATTACTGCGTGCGGAAGTTCCAGCAGAATATTTGGCTATAGGCGAAAATTCCGCCCCTGCCATTGAAAAAAGCCACAAGAGATGTAAGAACATCTCCTGTGACTTTCCAGCTGTCTCAATCAAAAAGATTCATGCTGAGATACCGCTCACCTGTATCTGGCGCTATGCAGAGTACGCGTTTTCCCGCGCCAAGCTTCCTTGCCACTTGCATGCCAGTCCAAACGGAAGCACCTGCGGACGGGCCTACAAGGATACCTTCTCGACTTGCCAAATCCCGCATCGTCCCAATCGCATCCTCATCGGACACCTGTACAATTTCATCGTAGATGCCTGTATTTAAAATAGCCGGAACAAAACCTGGGCTTGTCCCTACCAGCTTATGCGGTCCTGGGCTTCCCCCTGATAAGACAGGCGAGCCCTTCGGTTCTACAACATAGATTTGAATATCAGACAAATGCTCTCTGAGTACTTCGCCCGTCCCCGTAATGGTCCCGCCTGTGCCTGACGTTGCAACGAAGGCATCTAACCGCCCTTCCATTTGTTCAAGGATTTCAATCGCTGTCGTGACTCTGTGGATGTTCGGATTTGCTGGGTTTTCGAATTGCTGTGGGATGAAGCTGCCTGGGATACGGTCACGCAACTCGATCGCCTTCGCAATCGCTCCAGGCATCCGCTGTGCTGCTGGCGTTAGCACTACTTCGGCTCCGTAAGCTTTGAGTATATTAATGCGCTCTTTGCTCATATTGTCCGGCATAATGAGAATCGCTTTATACCCTTTGGCAGCTGCATTCATGGCCAGCCCAATCCCAGTATTTCCGCTAGTCGGCTCTATGATAGTCGCCCCGGGCTGAAGATGGCCTGCTTTTTCGGCTTCCTGAATGAGATTGAACGCAGCCCTGTCCTTTACGCTTCCGCTCGGATTGAAGTACTCCAATTTCACATATAATTCCGCCGCATTTTCATCCAATAAGCGATTTATTCTTACAACAGGCGTATCCCCGATAAGTTCGGTGATGCTGTTCACCATTTTTTTCGACATGGGGTTCCCCCTCCTCTTCCTGCCATTGCTGCTAACTACATTGTTATCGGGATGCTCCATATCTGTCAAGATTGGGATGCAGGCAGCTGATTTCTGATAAAGCACCAGGAGAAGAAGGTCGAGCTTCCGATCACCAACAACAGCACATTGATGACAAGCGGTTCCTTACTCCAAGAAATCACACAAATGAATAGCAGCACGCCGCAGACTCGTCCTAGATTCAAGGATAACTCACGGAGCACAATAAATTCCTCTCGCTGCTTTGCACTCTCCTCATCAGAGCCAATGAGATCGAACACAACGGAAATCATCGGGATGGAATACATCGGGAAGAAGAGCGCGGATCCAAGACCGAATATTAACAACGTCATATATGACATTTTCCAGAAAAAAGGTAAAATCACCAGCACAACCATGACCGAACCGATGAGCATGCTTCTTCTCCGAAAAGCTGGCCGAATGAACCGACCTGCTGCCCAGAACGAAACTAACGCCACCGAAGATGTTATTAATGCAAAGTTGCCTAAGCTCGCTTCACTTGATGTCGAGATATACACGAGCAATCCAATCATGAAGCCAAACACACCTTCACGAATCCCTTGAAAAGCAAGTGCCAAGCTTACAGCTTTCCACGGCGTATGCGGTTGCCTTAGAACACGGAGGGGAAGCAGCCAGGCATAGTTTCCGCTTACTTTTCGTTTTTTCAGAAAAAAACTGATCACAACACCTAATACAAAAATCCCTAATGAGATGGAAAAAATCAGCCGATAACCCGCTCGATCCCCTAAGCTTACAATGAGCATACCAGAGATCCAAGGGGCAATAATGCCAGCTCCCGCGCCTAGTAGGCCAACCCATCCGTTGAATCGATCCCGATTATCAGGATCCGTGACTTCGAAGTATACCACGTTAAATGCAAGCCAGAAAAAGCCCACCGAGATGCCTTGAACGAGTCCAAGCCATACAAAATAATGGACACTGCTGGTGCCCATCCATAGAACCAACATATAGAAGCAAGCCGAAACGGAAACGCCAATGCGGAGGCAATTCATTTTATTGTGTTCTTTCACCCATTTTCCTGCCAACCAAAACGTAATGGCCATCGTCAAATGAGTGGTCAACGTAAACCAACCAATCAATGTGAAATCGTTCTTCGCCTTCCATAAGTACACACCAACGAACGTGCCTGACAGTGCATTCGCACCGCCGAAAAGCGCATGAACAATAAGCAAAAGAATCGCTTGGGCATCCAGCTTTCCCTTGCTTTTCGTCATTTCCTGCATATTCCTCCTCCTGTTTCAATGGATTTTGGCTTTTGTTAAGCTTCCCCATTCCAGTGAAAATATGAGGGCCTCGTACGCAAAAAAAAAAACCGAATCCCTTGGACTCGGTTCTCTCATCAACATATTTATTCGGATTTAATACGCTCGACCATCAACAAACGATCCGTATCAGAAAGCACTTTTTCTACTCGGAAACAGGATGGACAAATATAGACATCCGATGTAAAAGGGCCCGTTAAGAACGCATTTCCTAAGTTCTTAGGAATGATTGGTGTGAACGAAGCTTCACTTGTTACTTCCATTCCAGCATGCAACATAAATTCATGACAGCTCGAGCATTCCGGCGCTTCTTCCTGTTCGTCCGTCAACTGCTGAACCTTCTCGCCATATTTATCAAGCGGCTCATCGGAATCATCCCAAGCGGATGCTAAATCCTCATCGGATTCCGCATATTCCTGCTCATTAAAGCGCAGCTTTTGCCCCGTTTGTTTCACTTTCAAATCGATGCTCCGATAATCGATTAATTCATTAAAACAATGTGGACATTCGTCCTCAGGTCCAATCTCGGGATCCCAAACGATCTCCGTTTGGCACCATGGACATACGACTTCTTCATTGCCACTCATTGCGTAAACCCCCACCTACTTGCAATTATGCATATTTCCATACATAATAAACCCCCGCCGCGACAAACACAAGTGCAATCGCAAACAAGGTTCCCCACAGGTACTTCATCGTTTAAGCCTCCAACATTATGTAAAATACGACTACACCTAGGTTACACATGCTCCAACCACATAGGATAAGGAGACCGATAACGTTAAAGACAAGAAGCCAACGGCACGATTATCCTTCTTAATTTCTTCATCAATTTTGAAATAAGGTGTAAGGAATTCAAAAATAAAATAAGCAACTAATAGCAACAGGAAGCCATAGCCTGCCCAAATGAGAGAGTGAATCATCGTGTCGTTGTTTAGAATGGCAAATCGGAACAAGTTGCAAATCCCAAAAATTTTACCGCCCGTGGCCATAGCAACCGACAAATTACCTTTTTTGATTTCGGCCCAATCATCATATTTCGTAACCAGCTCGAAGATCGTTAGAAAGACGACTAGCGCGACTAAAGCAACGGCAAAAAATGCGAGCGTTGATAAATACGGGTTACCTAACAAAACATCCACCTCTTCGTTCATATCGTCTCCTGCCTTCCTTTACACAAGTAGAGACTGAGTAGGACTCAGTCTCTCGCAGGTACAACTAGTATATCATTAGGATTGTTTTTTTTCAGCAAGCTTCGCACGCATAGCGGCCAACTCATCATCGATCCCGCTGCTGCTTGCCCCTAAGCTGTCCAGCTCATCATCCAAGCTGCGGTTTTTGGCGCGGATTTCTCCGCTCGCTTGAGCTTCCGCCTCCATTTGAAGAACTTTTTCACTCATACGGTCAAAACCTTTAGCCGCGTTATCCGTACCAAAGCCGGACATCGCTTGGTTGATTTGTTTCTGTGCCTTCGCTGTTTCAGCACGCGCAACCAATAAATCTTTTTTGTTTTTCATTTTGGAGAATTCATCTTTCATCTCCGTCAATTGAGCGCGAAGTTGATCCGCGTTCGTTTTAGCCATATCGTACTGACGTTTCAATTCATCATAACGAGTTTGGTGTTCTTTCTTATCTTCCAGCGCGCGGCGAGCCAAATCTTCATTACCAGCTTCAAGAGCTTTCATCGCCTGCTCTGTACGCTTTGTAACCATTTCTTCTGATTCTTCAACTTGCAGCTTGAATTTCTTCTCAATCGCGATTTGCTTCGCTACTGCAGATTCAGCTTCCAAAATATCTTCTTCCATATCACGTAAAAATTGATTCAGCATTTTAACTGGATCTTCTGCTTTATCCAGCAAATCATTAATTGAAGCCATAGTCATATCCCGAAGTCTTTTGAAAATTCCCATTCTAAAATTCCTCCTAAGGTTTAATACTCTTTTATATCTATTTCATACGCAGCACCAAAGAATGAGTTTCAAAAAGCTTGAAAATTTTATATGCTATTTCAATTCAACGACCGTAACCCCAGCTCCACCTTCATTGTAATTGCCCATACGGTAGCTTTTCACGTGCTTATGGCGACGAAGATAATCTTGCATCCCCGTACGCAGCACACCTGTACCTTTGCCATGAATAAGGTAGACTTGCCCAAAATTACTTAAGAACGATTCGTCCAGGAATCGATCTGCCTCAATCATGGCTTCTTCCATATTCATACCACGCATATCTAACTCCATTTTGACATTATCATCACGGGTTCGTTTTACGGTTGTCGCTGTTTTCTGAGGTTGTTTCGCTTGTGGTGCATTGCCTGTCTTCTCTAAATTGGAAAGAGCCACCTTCATCTTCATAATGCCTAATTGGACATTGGCTTCCGTTGTTCCCACAAGCTCAACAACATGCCCCTTCTGACCGAGCGAAATGACCCGTACCTCATCACCGGCTTCAATCTGCTCTGGCCGCTTCTTCAAAGCGCGCACTTGCTTACTGCGCAGCTCAGGTGTCGCCTGATCCAATCGGCGTTTTGCTTCGACTAAGCGGTGGTCCTTGACGCCGCCAGCTTCTTCCAACGCCATACGGCGCAGCTCGGCTATGACTTCGTCTGCTTCGCGTCGCGCTTTAAGAACCGCTTCGCGTGCATCACGCTCTGCCTTCTCCAGCAGCTTGTCGCGCTGCTCGTCGAACTTCTGCTGCTGCGCTTCCAACGACTTCCGCACGGCTTCTGCCTCTTTGCGCAATTGCTCAGCAGCAAGTCGCTCCGACTCTGCAATGAGTCGGTTTTCTTCCAGTGAAGCAATCATCGACTCAACGCGTTGATCTTCCTCACCAACCTGCGCACGGGCGTGCTCAATGATGCGCCGCGACAGTCCCAGACGCTCAGCAATTGCAAAAGCGTTACTGCGACCAGGCACCCCAACCAACAAGCGATACGTGGGACTAAGCGTTTGAATGTCAAATTCCATACTCGCATTAATCGTCCCCTGCTTCTGGTAAGCATAGGCTTTCAGCTCAGAATAGTGCGTAGTTGCAATAATTCGACAACCTATTTGATGGATATAGTCCAAAATGGAGATCGCTAAAGCCGAACCTTCCGCTGGATCGGTTCCTGCTCCAAGTTCATCTAGCAGCACTAAGCTCTTCGGGGTCATGTCACGTAAAATACTTATAATATTCGTCATATGACTAGAGAATGTACTTAAATTTTGCTCAATGCTTTGTTCGTCGCCAATATCTGCAAAGATGGCATCAAACACACAAAGCTGCGTGCCTTCTTCCGCTGGGACGAACAATCCAGACATTGCCATCAAACTCAGAAGTCCCACCGTTTTAAGCGAAACGGTCTTTCCTCCTGTGTTTGGGCCTGTCACAATTATCTGGGAATAATCATTCCCCAGCTCCAAATCTAACGGCACAACAGAATCAGCTGCGATGAGCGGGTGTCTGCCTCGTTTTATTTTGATGAAACCACGATCATTAAGTCGAGGCATCGTCGCTTTTAATTCCCTAGCCAAACCTGCTTTGGCAAACGTGAAATCAAGTTCCGCTAGCAGATTAACATCCTCAACTAGCAGTTCCACCTGCTCTGCTACCAGAGCAGTTAATGCCTGCAGGATCTTCTCAATCTCAGCTTCTTCCTTGAACTTAAGCTCACGAATCTTATTGTTTAATTGTACGATGGCATCTGGCTCGATATATAGCGTTGCACCTGAAGCAGATTGATCGTGAATCATTCCGCCAAAACTTGAACGATATTCCGACTTCACTGGAATAACAAAACGGTCATTTCGAATCGTAATCAAAACATCCTGCAGCATTTTTTGCACAGAGGAATTACGAATCATTTGTTCTAGTCGTTCGCGAACTCTGCTTTCGCCTGAGCGAAGCTCACTGCGAACTCGCCCCAGTTCAGGACTTGCTCCGTCCACAACGACGGCATTTTCATCAATGCAACTGTTGATCTTATCTTCTAATTGTTTGTTTTCAGTCAATAATTCAACTTGTGATTTCAGCATCGGGATGGCATATTCATCGTGAACAGCAAGTACAAATCGCTTCAATCTACGCGTTCCAAACATCGTCGTTGAAATATCGAGTAGTTCCGTAGGATTCAACATCCCGCCAATTCGAGCGCGATGCAGGGAGGCACGGATATCGCGAATTCCACCGAAAGGAGCATTCCCCTTCAGCCTTTCAACGTTAACAGCTTCATCGGTCGCTTGTAAACGCAGCTTAACAAGCTCGAAATCACCTTTGGGTTCAAGCTTCTCCGCGGCATCCTTCCCCAACGAAGTTGAGGCATGATGAGCAACCTTATGTAAAATTTTCTCGTATTCTAAAGTTTTTATAATTTTAGGATTCAACGTTTCCAACCTCTTTTCTCTACCCTATATTATAAACCAAATGGAATGGGATTAGCTACGGAGACAATGATTATATGGAAGATACTTCCCACCATAAATATCTCAAACTTGGATACACTATGTTGTGCATCTAATCCTCTGCCAAAGGGTATTGCACTGTACGAACAGGTGTCTACAATTTGTTTTTACCATTGCAGTCAAATTCATGACAGAAAGAAGGAGGTTCACGACATGCATCTTCTTGGACATCTCGTCAGGTTTATTGTTTCAGCTTTGGTTTTAATGTTTGTGAGCTGGTTAGTTCCAGGATTTAGTGTCGGAGGATTCTGGAGTGCTTTTTTCCTAGCTCTGGTCATCGCCATCGCAGCTTGGATTATTGAAGGAATCTTCGGCAAACAAATCACTCCATTTGGCAGAGGAATCGTAGGGTTTCTAGTGAGCGCCCTAGTCATCTGGGCGGCTCAATTTATCGTGACCAATGTCTCTACGAGCATGATTGGTGCCATCTTAGCTGCTTTAGTCATTGGGATTATTGATTTGTTCATCCCCGTGAAAACGCCCTTTGAGCAAGGGCTGACAGGTAGAGAAGACCGCAGGTAAGTCAATCTGTTCAATTTACTCATCTTCAACGCAACGCCAAAAAAGATCGGTCTGCCGCGTTTCTACTCGCCGGGCCGATCTTTTATCTATATTCACCAGTTTGTCACTGTAATTTGGAAATAGGTCGTGTACAATAATGAGGAAAACATTATGTATACGGAGGGGTATACCATGAAAAAAGCACTCATTCTTCTAATGGGACTAGCTGTCGTGTTCGCAATCGCGGCGTGCGGTAACAAAGAAAACACATCCACTACAACAACGACTACACCTACAGCAGCAGTAACAACAGCAACTCCTGCAGCATCAACAGCCGCTACAACGACACCAGCTGCAACCAAACAAGCAGCCGCCGGTGGCCAGCAAGTTACGTTAAAAACAACAAATTTCAGCTTTGATAAAACAGAATACCGTGTAAAAAAAGGGGAGCCTGTTACAATAACGCTCGACAACTCCCAAGGAATTCACGGTGCAGCAATCAAAGAGTTCGGCATCAATTTGAACAACGAAAACAAAACTGTTACCTTTACACCAGATAAAGCGGGTTCATTCCCTATCAACTGTTCCGTTATGTGCGGAAGTGGCCATGCGAATATGAAAACTACACTAATCGTTGAATAATTAAATGAAATCGAAGAAGCCTTGTTACACTTCTATGTGGCAAGGCTTTTTATATTTGAAACCTTTTTAAAAAGTGCGGATACAACCACACAGACAAGAAAGCATCCATCCATTTTCTAAATATTGTCGATTCGTGGTACTTCACATTTTTTGACGATTTAAAAAGAAACTGCTCAAAAATACGCAATCTTGTTCGTGATACTTGTCGGAATTTTGACAATACAGGGTTACGACTAGGTTGAGAATCACTATGCACGCTCTCATCAATCGATTCTTTACCCAATTCAAAACCTTTTCGACCATATTGCTTCTGCAAAGCTAATTGTAATTTTTCAAGAAGAAGTTTACCTGTTCGGTAATTTACACCAAGTAAGTCTGCAAAAGAAGTGATTGTATATGTAATCTCATCTTGAATTAATGCCCGTATCGCTTTGAACCAAATTAATAGAGGTAGCTTGGATTTATGCATGATCGTCCCAGCTGTAATTGAGGTTTGTGCACGGCATTCCTTACACTCAAGTAAATTCCGGGTCTTTATTTCATAAAAGGAATCATGATCACAGCCTGGGCAAAAGAACCCCTTAGTCCAACGTCTGCTCACTAAAAACCTCTCGCAATCTTCCTCGGTTTGAAAATCCGCCTCTACAACATCAAATATCAACAAGTCCACTTCATACGCCTCCACATAAAAACGAACGTTTGATCCCATAAGTTTATTATATCGAACATTTGTTTCCATGTAAAGAAAATTTTGTTGTGTTGGAGCGTTGGCGGGCTAATCTTTATTTTCGTTTTTCTGAGGTATCTACAATTTTTGAATTGAGTGACTTTATTAGCAGCTAGTGCTTGTGTTGATAGGGGGAGCTATTACGCCGGTTGGTCATGGGGGGGTAGGTTATGGTTGGTGGGTTCGGTGGGTCGTGGGGTCGTGGGTTTGTGGCTTGGGGTCGGTAGATTGTGGTTGGTGGGACGGGTCGATGGTTCAGTTGGTTCGGTTTGTTGGGTTCGGTTTGTTGGGTTGGGTTGGTTGTGGTTGTGGTTGTGGTTGTGGTTGTGGTTGTGGTTGTGGTTGTGATTGTGGTTGTGGTTGTGGTTGTGGTTGTGATTGTGATTGTGGTTGGTCAATTATCGGATGGTTGGTCGGTTAGTGGATCAGCTAGTACACGTATTGTTTAATTTGGATTGATTCGAATGATAACCTCTGGATGCCTTTTGTAGATACTTCAGGAAAATGGTTTTCGGGATGTATTCGCCTCCCCTACTTACATTCACATGAAACCGGTCCGTGGGGACTGGAGGGCTGAGAACAGTGTGGTGCATAGGTCCGGAGGTGTGGCGGTGTGGCGGTGTGGCGATGTGGCGGTGTGGCATGTGGCGGTGTGGCGGTGTGGCGGTGTGGCGGTGTGGCGGTGTGGCGGTGTGACGGTGTGACGGTGTATGGTTTTTTGTGGGTATAGGTATGAGGTCTATAGAATCCATAAAAAGAAACAGCCCTCTTCGATTGAGAAGAGGGCAATTTCTGCTAAATTGAATTCCCTTGTTTCCATAAATCATGGAGTTTACCTGCTACTTGCGGCAGCTCGTTGATTAAGTAGGGCGCGATGTAGGAGCTTGATAGAAGCTTTTGGGTGCCATCTGAGGGAATGATGGTCATGACATTGACTGCGATGATAATAATAAGCAAAGCCTCAATTAAGCCCAAAAATGCACCGCTCCAGCGGTTGATGGCATTGAGTCCGGGCGTTTTGGCAAGGAGGTTCAATGCTCGGCCGATGATCAATAAAGCTAATTTAACACCAAAGAACAGAAGTGCAAAGGAGATCGCATTTAGAATATACGTATCTAGATTGAGTCCTTTTACGATGAATTCGTATTTATGGTAGTTTTGATAGGTTGGCAAGGAGAAGGCGTTTTTAAATATCGGCGCTACATCTTTGTAGAAATAAAAAGCAACCAGATAAGCGAGAATCATGCCCGAAATCGAGACGATTTGAGCGATGAAACCTCGAAAGTACCCAATGAGCAGTCCTAAAACGATAATGGACATCAACACGTAATCTAATGTGTGCAATGTCACTAGGTTACCTGCTTGGGCTATCTGCTTCTACAAGTTCGATCCATTCATTGTATTCGACTTGCAGTTTGGCATATTCTTCGCGTAATTTTCTGTATTCTTCTTTGACAGCCTGCAACTCATCCTGTTGCGCTTCATCATTCATACTCATTTGCAGCAGCTCTTCTTTTTCGAGTCGAGCCTGCGACAAAATACGTTCTTTTTCTTCCTCAAATTGCTGAGTCCGAGTGTTTCGTTCTGTTTGCATTTGCGCAAGCAGATCCTCTATTTGTCCTTGATAATGTTGAACGATGGATGCTTTCTGTTCATCTAGTTGTTCCTGAAGTTGTTCTCTAAATGCTTGTTGTTGTTCTTCTAATTGCTCCTTCAAGGACATTTGCTGTTCTTGATATTGACCTTGTAGGTTTTCTTTTTCCTCTTCTAATCGTCTTAACTTGGCTTCTTCCTCTTCTTGATACATCAGTACCAGAGAGTCAATGTCTTCCTGATGGGTTGTTGCTGCCACTTCTAGTTCCGTTCGGTGTTGTTGCTTCACCAATAGAAGTTCCCCTTGATGTTCTTGCTTCATGAGCGCTAGTTCGCTCTGATACTTTGCCTTGATCACAGCCAGTTCATTGGCGTAATCCTCCGAGAGAGTAGCTAGCTCGAACTGATGTTCATGATTGGATGTTTCTAGCTCATTCTTGAGTTTATCAGAAATTGCTTTCAATTCTGCAATCGCATCTTGATGCTCTTGCGTTAGGATTTCTACTGCAGATTCATGCTCCAATTTGGTGAATTCTAATTCATCTTGATGTTTTTGTTTTAACGAAACGAGCTGATCTTGAAGCTCACGTTTAATACTTGTAAGTTCATCTTTGTGCTGCGCAGATAACAACTCTAATTGTATTTGCTGTTGTTGATGTATGACTTGAATATCTGCATCGATTTGTGATGAAAGCTCCGATAATGCTTCTTGATGCTGCTGAGTTAGCAATTCCTTCTCTGCTTGTAGTTGTTGGGATGTTTGATGGTGAGCTTGTTTTTCTTGGACAAGCTGTTGCATGACTTGTTCTAACTGAAGTTTGAGCTGGGCATTCTCTTCTTGGAGTTGATCCCCGTGTTCTTTAAGCCAGTTAGATTGTTGTTGGTCTTGTTCATGCTTCTGCTTAAGTTCCAAGTGTTGACGCTTTTCTTGATCTAGTTGCTGTCTGGATTGGTCTAATTGTTGCTTGGTTTGCTCCAATTGCTGCTTGGCATGTTCTATGTGCTGTTTCGATTGATTTTGTTGTTGTTTGGCTTGTTCTAACTGCTGATTGAGTTGTGTCGATTGCTGTTTGGATTGGTCTAATTGCTGTTTGGCTTGCTCTAATTGATGCTTGGTTTGGTCTAACTGCTGTTTCGTTTGCTCCAATTGCTGCTTGCATAGCTCGAACTGTTGTTTCACTTGCAGCATTTGATGAACGGCTTGTTCTTGCTCTTGTTTTACTTTTTGATTTTCTTGTTTGTACTGCTTTTCTTGCTCGATGATTTGCTGCAGCTTCCCGTTTTGTTCAGCAAGGAGGGTTTGATTCTTTTCATCTTCTTGCTTTAGCTCTTGATAACGGGTTGTAAGCTTGTCGTAGGCGGTTTTGATGGCTTCTTGCTCTTTCTGTACGTTGCTTAATTCTTCCAAAATTTCGTTCATTCGGAAGCACTCATCCGCCATATTCACCGCGGCTAGTACTGCGATCCGTTGTGAGTCAAGACGAGGGTAACCTTTTGCAATTCGGAACATTTGATCATTGACTAATTCCGCTACGCGTTTCATATGATTGGTGCTTGTATCTGCTTTTAGCTTATATTGGTGTCCATATATATCAACAGTAATTCTTGTTTTATCTTCCGTAGTCACGATTGAATCCTCCCTTAAGATGAAAGGCTGGCCTTATCGAACATAATTTCGATAAGACCAGCCTGTATTCCTGCAACCTATAAGGAAAGTTACACTATTTTCTTAACTCTGCCTCAAATTTTTGTTCAAGGGCTGCCACAACTTTGGCATGAAGTTCAGTGACCTCTTCATCCAGAAGAGTTCGCTCTGCATGACGGTAAACGAGGGCAATCGCAACGCTTTTGCGATTCGCTCCAAGACGTTCACCCGTGTAGATATCGAACACTTGAATGGACTCCAGCAACTCGCCTGCAACCTCGGAAATCGCTTGCTCCATAAGTCCAACTGGAACGCTGGCATTTACGACGACAGCAATATCACGTCCGATAGACGGATATCGCGGCAGCAATTTATACACGATCGCATCTCCAGCAACTTCAAGGATTGGTGAAAGTTCCACTTCAAGCACATACGTATCATCCAAATCACGCGTTTGTTGAACCGTTGGATGCAATTGTCCAATGCGGCCAATGACTTGCTCACCTTGCGCTGTTGCAAGGCGAATTTCCGCTGTCCGTCCAGGGTGGAAGCCCTCTAGCGCGGCAGATGTATACGTAATTCCTTTAATCCCGAGGTATTTCACAAGACGATCGAAAACACCCTTGATGTCATAGAAATCAACAGACTCTGACTTCTGAGCCCAATGTGCTTGGCGGCGTTTGCCTGTCAGCACCATGGAAAGCAGAAGCTTTTCCTGCGGCAGAGAAGAAAGAGATGCTTCCTCTGTTATAAATGCTTTACCCATCTCGAAAATGGCGACATCATCCATTGTACGATTACGGTTGTAGCTGACAACCTCTAATAGATGCGGCAATAGACTTGTACGCAGTTGGCTGCGATCCTCGCTCATAGGCATCGCGAGTGAAATCGGCTTCGCTGTTGGATATAAACCAGGAATGGCGGCGGCAGCTTGAAGATCAGCTGCATCACTAGCCACGCCATTGGAACGCGGGTTCGTGAAGGCATACGTGATGACTTCATGCAGTCCGCTTTGCGTCAGCAGGTTTCGTGTAATCCTGCGGACGGATTGCTCTTTGGACAGAGACCCAGGCGTCGTAACACCGGTCATCAAGGTTGTCGGGATGTTATCGTAGCCGAACAGACGCGCTACTTCTTCGATCAAATCAACATCCCGCGTGATGTCTCCGCGGCGGCTCGGCACATGCACGAGCAGCTTGCCTTCGCCCGCCTGCTCATATGTGAAGTGCAGGCGCTGCAGGATTTGACCCATCTCGGCCAACGAAAGGGATGTGCCGAGATAGTTGTTCACACGGTCAGCTGCCAGCTCGATGCTGACTGGCTTGTGTGTGCCGCAGACGGCTTCCACGATGCCGTCTGCTACAACGCCGCTTGCGTATTGCGCAATCAGCGCAGCAGCACGGTTCAGAGCCGGAAGCACCGCCTCCGGATTCACTTCTTTCTCGAAGCGAAGGCTCGCTTCCGAGCGAAGACCTAACTGGCGCGATGTGCGGCGCACAGAGCTGCCAGCGAACTTCGCGGATTCGAGCAGAATCCGCGTCGTGCCTTCGGTCACTTCGGAGTTGGCGCCGCCCATCACACCAGCGATCGCAACAGGCTTGGTGCCGTCCGTCACGAGCAGCATGTGCGGCTCTAACGTACGTTCCACATCGTCGAGTGTGACGATTTTCTCGCCAGCTTCGGCGAGGCGTACGTCGATGTGTCCGTTATTCAGCTGCTCCGCGTCGAACGCGTGAAGCGGTTGGCCGTATTCCAACATCACGAAATTCGTGATGTCCACGATGTTGTTGATGGGGCGGATGCCCGCAGCCATCAAGCGGTTCTGGATCCACAGCGGCGAAGTGCCCACGCGCACGCCCTCGATCAGGCGGGCCGCGTAGTGCGTGCACTGCTCGGTCGCTGTGATTTTCACGCTGATGCGGTCCGCAGCCTTAACAGCGGCAGTACCTGCCGCTTTTAGCGCTGCTTCCGCATCAGGCAGCTTCACTTCGCGGCCAAGGATCGCCCCGATCTCGTAGGCTGCGCCTAGCATGCTCAAGCAATCGGAGCGGTTCGGTGTCAGATCAAGCTCCATCACTTTATCGCTGATTGCCAATACATTAAGAATGGAGCTGCCGACTTGCGTATCTTCCGGCAATACCAAAATGCCTTCTTGGATTTCTTTCGGCAGTAATTTATCGTTCAGTCCGAGTTCTTTCGCGGAGCAAATCATCCCTTGCGATTCTACGCCGCGCAGCTTGGCGCGCTTGATTTCAAGACCGCCAGGCAGTACTGCGCCGATCATCGCGACGGGCACCTTTTGGCCAGCGTCAATATTTTTGGCACCACATACGATTTGCAAGTCTTCGCCTTGTCCGGCATCGATCACACATACGCTTAGTTTGTCAGCGTCCGGGTGCTTCTCGCGGGATTTAACGAAACCTACAACAACGTTGGATACACCTTTATTACGGTCCTCGACGATATCCACTTCGATACCGCTTCGGGTTAATTTTTCAGCTAATTCCTCGGCTGTGAAGCCTGTTACATCCACATATTCAGATAACCATTGATATGAAACGTTCATGCTTTTACCCTCCTTTTCCTAGTAGCTTTACACATGTAAAAATTGCTTTAAGAATCGCAAATCATTGGTATAGAAATGACGAATGTCTTCAATCCCGTATTTCAACATCGCGATACGCTCAACGCCCATCCCGAATGCGAAGCCTGTGTATTCTTTCGGATCGTAGCCACCCATCTCAAGAACGCGCGGATGTACCATGCCTGCTCCTAGAATTTCCAACCAGCCTGTTTGCTTACACGTACGGCAGCCATCGCCGCCGCACATCGCACAGCTGACGTCAACCTCAACGCTCGGCTCAGTGAATGGGAAGAAGCTAGGACGCAGACGGATTTTCGTCTTCGGGCCGTACATTTCTTGTACGAATTGAAGCAAGGTGCCTTTGAGGTCGCTCATGCGCACATTGCGGTCAATAACCAAACCTTCAATTTGAGTGAACATGTGAGAATGCGTAGCATCGTCATCATCGCGGCGGTACACTTTACCTGGGCAAATGATTTTGATCGGAACTTCCCCTTTACGCTTCTCCATCGTTCTTACTTGAACAGGTGAAGTCTGTGTACGCATAAGAATTTCTTCCGTGATATAGAAAGAATCTTGCATGTCGCGTGCAGGGTGATCCTTCGGCAAGTTCAATGCTTCGAAATTATAGTAATCCTGCTCGACTTCCGGCCCTTCCGCAACGGTATAGCCCATCCCGATGAAAATGTCTTCAATTTCTTGAATGACTTTGCTCAAAGGATGCACCGCACCTTGCTGGGACGGACGACCAGGCAACGTAACGTCGATCATTTCGGCGCGCAGTCTGTTCTCTGTTTCTTGCTTGGTATAAGCAGCTTGCTTCTCTTCAATCACAGCTTCAATCGCCGCGCGAACATCATTCGCAACTTGACCGATGATCGGTCTTTCTTCCGCGCTCAAAGCGCCCATTCCGCGAAGAACCTCGGTTAATGGTCCTTTTTTACCTAAATATTTCACTCGCAGATCGTTCAGCTCTTGCTGACTACCAACCCCGCTAAGCTCTTGCAGCGCTTCCTGCTTCAAAGCTTCTAACCGCTCTTTCATTGAATTCCCTCCCTGATTTAGGCGCCTTCTACGCCTTTCTGAAAACACAAAAAAGACTTCCCGCTCCCTCACAAGGGACGAAAAGCCGTGGTACCACCCTAATTAGATTCGTCTATCAACCAACGTCAAATAAACGAGTCTCACTTCATTCCAGATAACGGACGATGTGTCCGGTTCCCTCTAATGAGAAGCTTCTTCAACTTCTGTTCAAAGGACTGCTCGGGAGCGAACTTCCACAGCCTGATTCTCGGGGCCAGCTCTCAATCATCGGCTTACCCTCCCTGTCAAGAGGCACTGCGTACTCTTCTCCGTCAAAGCATTTCCACGTATATGTATGAGTTATTATATGCAAGATACAAAGGATATGCAAGTACACCGAGCCTTCCTTTCTGAAAATAACCATTGACTTCATACCATGGATGGGTTTATATTTTACTTAAATAGTTTAACTATTGCTTGATTTAATTATTACATGATTTAATTATTAGACTCCTCTAATAATTTTCGTAGGCAAGGAGGGTACGTATATGGAAGATGAATTGCTCGCTTATACAGATCGCTTCCGAGCAGCTTTTGAATTGTCG
Organism: Paenibacillus sp. MBLB1832; assembly: GCF_032271945.1. Classification (NCBI taxonomy): domain Bacteria; kingdom Bacillati; phylum Bacillota; class Bacilli; order Caryophanales; family Paenibacillaceae; genus Paenibacillus; species Paenibacillus roseipurpureus. The sequence goes on from NZ_CP130319.1 coordinate 4,749,311, forward strand.
CATCGTAAAATCGTGCAAGCTGTGCTCTCCGAGATAGATTCTGAGCTAACTGCACCGCAATTGTTCATGTTGGCTATGATTTCAAAGGAAAATTCACCGAAGCAATCGCAGCTTGCTGATCGGATGGGTGTTAAACCGAGCGCGATAACGGTCATGATCGATCGACTTGTCCAGAGCGGGCATGTCATACGCAAACATCACGAGAAGGATCGACGGATTGTTTTAGTGGAGAATACCGAAGCAGGAGCTGCTGTCATTAAACAAGCTACTGAAGTCCAAAAAAAAGTCATAGCTAGAGGTCTCTCCCAGCTTTCTCCCGATGAACTGCCGGTATTCGTCAGTGCATTTGAAAAATTTATTTCTCCCTACTAAGGAAATGACATCAAAGGAGTGTTAACAGATGGAATCTTTACAAAAAGCAGCACCCAACGATCTCTCCAAAGCAGCTGCACCCGAGCTCAAAAATCGCGGGCTGCTGCTCACTGGCCTCATTATCGCCATGCTGTTCGGTGCATTAGACGGAACGATCGTCGGAACAGCAATGCCGCGCATTGTCGGTGAATTTGGCGGACTCGGCTTAATGACTTGGTTGACGACAGCATACATGCTGACTTCAACAGTCGTCGTGCCAATTGCTGGTAAGTTGGCGGATTTAATTGGCCGCCGCGTCATTTATGTAACTGGACTTATTATCTTTATCGTTGCTTCCGCACTTTGCGGGATGTCTCAGAATATGACGGAACTCATTTTGTTCCGCGGCTTACAAGGTCTTGGCGGCGGTATTATGATGCCGATGGCAATGATCATTATCGGGGATTTATTCACAGGTAAACAACGTGCGAAGTGGCAAGGGGTTTTCGGCGCGATCTTCGGTCTTTCCTCTGTAATCGGACCGCAAGTCGGCGGTTGGATCGTTGATGCTTGGAACTGGCGTTGGGTGTTCTACATTAACCTTCCAGTGGGTGTTCTAGCGGTTATTCTAATCGCTATCGCCCTTCCTAAGCATGTTGCAGCTGGTAAAGTTAAGTTTGATATTCCAGGTATCGTGACAATGATCGTCGGGGTAGTGAGCTTGCTTCTTGCTCTTACGTTTGGCGGTAAAGATTATCCTTGGGGCTCTTGGCAAATTATCAGTCTCTTCGTCCTTGCGGTGATTTCTTTAGTCGCTTTCGTACGGATTGAAAGTAAGGCAGATGAGCCAATTCTTCCCGTTCGATTATTTAAAAATAGAACCTTCTCCACCATTAACGGTGTTGGTTTCTTGATGGCCGTCGGGATGTTCGGTGCGATCATGTTCGTGCCTCTCTTCATGCAAGGTATCGTGGGCATCAGTGCATCTGCCTCTGGTACGGTTATGACACCGCTTATGATTACGATGATTGCTGCCAGTGTAGTTTCGGGTCAGCTCATTCAGAAGATCGGTGTTCGCCGCCAAATGTTTATCGGCATGCTTGTGATGGCAGTCGGCTTCATCATGCTAAGCACGATGGACATTTCAACGACGAAGCTTGTCGCTTCAAGCTACATGGTTCTTCTCGGTTTAGGTATGGGACTTGTCATGCCGATCCTCACACTGGCACTGCAAGAAAGCTTCCCGAAATCCGAGCTTGGCGTCGTTACATCGTCCAGCCAATTCTTCCGTCAAATCGGGGGTACGTTCGGAATGACGATTCTTGGTGCGATCATGAACCACAAATCAACAGTTCTGCTTGAACAAAATCTGGAACCCGTTGTGAAGCAGCTTCCCGCGGAAGCAGGCGAGCTCGCTGCGCAAATGACAGGCATGATTCATACGAATCCGCAAGCTCTGTACTCGTCTCTGTTAGTCCCAGAATCACTAGCTAAGATGCCAAAAGAGTTTGTAGAGCATATGGTTCCTGTCTTGAAGGATGCGCTCGTGACTTCCCTTCATCAAGTGTTCCTTTATGGCTTAATTTTCGTAATCTTAGGCGCGATTCTTACGCTCTTCGTGGGCAACATCAAGCTGACCGATCGGAAATCGAAGAAGTCCGGGGATGACGCGGCAGATGACAACCAAGCTCCAGCTCATCTTGTGTAAATAAATAAAGCTCCCAACCTTTGAGACAAAAGTTTGGGAGCTTTTCATATTTGGGCTTTGTTATTCAGTGCTTTCTTAGTCAATCGTTCCAATCGCACTTAATGGTAAGATTCGAAACACGGCTTTGCCGATAATATCTTTTTCCGCGACAAATGGGGTCTTCGGCCACAAATGAGAATCATAGCTGTCATTGCGGTTGTCTCCAAGGAAGAAGTAGTTCCCTTCTGGTACTGTCACCTGATGAAACGTATATGTCATTGGAGCTTGGATATAAGGCTCATCCACTTTGGCACCATTCCGATAAAGGGCACCGTTCCTAATTTCAATGGTATCCCCAGGAAGACCAATGAGGCGTTTCACATAGCGATCCTCGTTACCGTCAATCGGTGGCCAGAAAACAACGATATCGCCAAATTCATAGTCGGTGAACGGCTTCATTTTCTCCACAATCAACTCGTCCTTCAATTGAATGGTGGGCAGCATAGATCCCGTAGGAACCGTCATCGCTTGCGCCACATAGGTATTAATCACAATCGCGATAATCAGAGCGAATCCGATCGTGGGCACCCATTCTTTCAGGAGCGCTACTCCAACCTTTTTAATCAATGAAACCAACGTCCTTTCGTTATCCGACCTCATCCTTGTTAACCGTAACCGATTTATTCTCCTCTTGCATTAAGTTAAAATAAAAATGTTGGTGTATAATGAAGTTGGATACCTTAAGAAGGAGTGTACATGACATGAAATATCGTAGACTTGGTAAGACCGATCTGAAAGTTTCCATCGTTGGCGTTGGCACATGGCAATTCGGCGGCGAATGGGGACTCACGTATACACAAGAGGAAGCTGACGCGATTCTGGATCAAGCCGCAGACCTCGGAATTAACCTCATCGATACCGCAGAATGCTATGGCGATCATTTATCCGAATCGCTCATTGGCAATTATTTATCCCGCCGCGACCGCGACAAATGGGTAGTTGCCACAAAATTCGGGCATCATTTCCACGATTTATTTACACGGACCGATGAATTTAGTGCAGACGCTGTGATTAAGCAATTAGATGCATCTTTGAAAGCTTTACATACGGACTACATTGACTTATACCAATTCCATTCAGGTCCCGATAGCGTATTCGATAACGATGAACTCTGGACGACGCTGGATAAACAAGTGCAGGCCGGCAAAATCCGTCACCTCGGCACGTCCATTGGCAGCAACGCCAACATTCATCAGACAGCCGCTTCGACCAAAGTGAATGCGAAAGCGATTCAGGTCGTTTATAATCGTCTTGATCGCGCGCCAGAAGAAATCGTTTTCCCTTCCTGTGTGGAGCAGGATCTTGGTGTACTGGCTCGTGTACCGCTGGCGAGTGGTTATTTGAGCGGGAAGTATAAGCCTGGCGCTGTATTCAGCAACACCGATGTGCGCCATCGTCACGATGCGGAAGCTGTCCGTCAGAAGCTTGAAGACGTGCAGCGCATCCAGCAAAATGAAGTGCCTGAGGGCATGGACATGGCCAAATGGGCGCTGGCTTGGTGCTTGAAGCACGACGCCGTGACATCCGTCATTCCTGGCTGCAAAAACCCAGAGCAAGTCATCGCGAACGCAGCTGCGACTGAACTGATTAGCGACAATCACCCACAAGCTTGGAAAGGCTAGAGAAAAGGAAGGAATGACTTCGCCATGAGTCACCAACAGCACGACAACACCTGGAGGCTGCTTCAAGATCACCTTGATGAATGGGTTAACTTGAGCAAAGCCCATACCTCAGAAGGCCATGTGGCTTCCTATATTCCTGAATTAGCGAACGCCTCTCCCGACATTCTCGGAATTTGTATCATGGATAGTGAGGGAAATACAAAGGTTTCCGGAGACTCTGACTTTCCCTTCACACTGCAAAGCATCTCAAAAGTGTTCACACTGATTCTGGCGCTGATGGATAATGGCGAAGAGATCGTATTCTCGAAAGTGGGCATGGAGCCGACTGGCGACGACTTCAACTCGATGCTCAAGCTTGAGCTCGTCGAGCCTGGCATCCCGTTCAATCCTTTGATTAATGCAGGCGCTATCGCCATCTCCTCGCTAATTAAGGGAAATACCACGGATGAACAAATAGATCGCATCCTGCATTTCTTCCAACATATTGCGGATAATCCTAGCTTGTCTATTAATCAGCATGTGTTCCGATCCGAGTCTGACACAGCGCACCGCAATCGCTCGTTGGCGTACTTCCTCAAGGATAATGGCGTCCTGGATGGCGAGGTGGACGATGTTCTTCGGGTCTACTTCAGTCACTGCTCCGTTGAAGTGACCTGTACAGACCTCGCCAGAATGGCTCTCGTACTCGCACATAACGGGGTCGATCCCATTCGCAAGCGGCGTCTGATTCCGCGGCGCTTCGTGCAGATCGCCAAGACCTTCATGTTTACCTGCGGAATGTACAATGCCTCTGGTGAATTTGCCATGAACGTCGGTTTGCCCGCCAAGAGCGGCGTGTCTGGCTCGATCCTGACCATGGTGCCAGGCCAATATGGCATCGGGTTAGTAGGGCCCGCATTAAATCGCAAGGGCAATAGTACTGCGGGTGTTCACCTGCTGGGCATCCTCTCGCAGGAGTTTGATTGGAGTCTGTTCTAGTAAAACAAAAACCTTTCCAACAGCGACCAAAAAATGGTCTGGCGGAAAGGTTTTTTCTGTGCAACGGTTAGACGATCGATTGCTTCACTCGTTGGAGGGCGTCAATCAACTCGTCAATTTCATGCTCATTCAAGCGAATCGTCACATAGTTCGGCGAGATGCCGCCATCATTAATTTCGATCAATGCGGCATCATCCTTATCATCCCATTTAACCGATAACTGATCCTTATTCAAAAAATGCACCCAAGCCAATCGTCATCCCTCCATCACCTTGTTTTTCACACAATTCAACTTAATAGACAATGAATTCCTTGGTGTACACCGTCTCGTTATCCTCAGCGTCCATGACGCGCATTTCCAGTTCCCATTTGCCTCTAAAAGGAAGATATGCGCCTTCGGCTTTGTAGCTGAACTTGGCGAAGCCGTAGGACTCCTCTTCCTTATTATCTGTATACAGTGTGAGTGGAACTGATATCGGAGAAATATCTTGATCGTCCTTATTGTGCAGAATAAGCAGAACTTGCTTCGGCTTTCCTGATTTCTCAGGCAGCCACACCTTGGCAACGAATGTGTTGTTCCCTGGCACTTTGGGCGCAATATCCACGGAGACATGAACCCTCTCCCCCATTTGATGCCACTGCAGCGGCCCGTTCGCAGGGATTGGGGCCATGTAGGTGATCAATCCGACAAGCCCAAGGATGATCACCATTAGCGTAAGATCCAGCTTCACCCAAGCGATCGATTGATTGACTTTCTTTTTCCGTAAAAAGAGTCGAATGACGAAGCCAACTAGGGCTACGATGACTACTGCCCCTACTTTAACTAATAAGAGCTTACCCCATGAGGTATAACCCAAGTAGGACAAATTCGGTAAAAACAACAGGACAGATAACGTCCCTGACACGGTCAAAATGAGTATCGAGATTAACGCGAATCGGGAAAATGTCTTCATATACATGCCGATGCCCGTCTTATTAATCCGCCACTTCGCATACAGCAGGACCAATCCGCCTACCCAGCAAGCTGCCGCGACTAAGTGAATAAAATCCAAACTGATCGTCGCCCACAAAGGGGAGAACGAGGCGGCGTGTCCGCTAAAGCTTTTGACTGCCAAAAGTACAAACGCCCAGAGCACATCCAGCCACAAGAATCGGCCAACCAGTACAAATCCAAAGAACGAGAGCAGGAGCAGAAGCGCCCAAGAAATCCCGATATTCGTTGAACTGAGCAGCTGCCATACCTCATTCACACCGCCGCCGCCCAAGAGATCTTCGATATGGGTAAAAATGAGCAGCAACAGCGCAACAATGTGGGCACGCTGCAAATTGAGCGACCAAGCAGCCATCGCTTTGTGCTCCTGATCATCCCGTACTTTCACGAGTCGCAGCCAAGCGACCCAGCCTGTTAACGACAGCAGCATAAGGAACCATAATCCCCGCGAGGCATATTGCAACAGCCCCTTCGTCGTCAATGGTCCTGCGTTATGATTATGCCCCGTATGTGCGGATGGCACATCGAGCAAGTCCTCCTGCGGCGGGTTCCCTACCGTAATCGGATAGCTGCCGCCAACCGGATGCCCATCTGCGGAGATGACATGGTAGCTGATCAAGTACACGCCTTCTGCCAATTTCGGCAAGCTCAGCTCAAGACCTGTTTGCTCCTTATTCATCTGTGCCTTACTTCTCGTGACTTCAGCACCGCTATGATCGTACACTTTGATATAAAAGAGTCCGCTGTCCAATGGCTCATTGAACGTGACCTTGACTTGTGCAGGCGAGCTTTCCAATTGCGCACCCGATTCAGGGATCGCTTCCACTAAGGAGGCATGCGCAGAAGCCGATTGCGGCGCAGCGACGGTGCTCACTAATAGGAACGCGATCATAGCTAGGATGAGCATCGGCGCGCCACGCAGCCATTTGAAGTTTCGATGTCCTCTATGTAATTGCATCGTCAGCCCTCTAATCCGTTAACGGTCTACGGCCTGCAAACCCATCGTGTTTGCCGTGATAGTAACGAATCTGATCCTCTCCTTGCTTCCAACAAAGAAGCACTTCTTGTCCATCTATCAGCGCAGGAAAATCGACAAGTCCTGTATCGATATCTTTCAGCTCAATGCCTGTCTTTTGAAAGTTCTGAATGAGTCCGCGGGCTTCAATTTGGAGAAATTCAAGCGCAGCTTCCATGACGAAGAAAGGATCCTTCTCTGTTCCAGGCTTCTCTGCATGTTCATTTTTCAAATGGCGCAGTTCCATATATTTCTCTTCGAATTCACGCTTCAAATCTTGCATTTTCCTCAGTTCTTGATCGACAAAAGGCAATAAACCATTCGCCTCTTCGAGCGAAAACCATTTGTTATCCGACATAGCGCACCTCCATAACCTTAGTTTATCAAATTATAAGGAGAACTACGAATTTTAGCTGTGAGGATGACTGTGACTGTGACCATGATCGTGACTATGCCCGCTGCCATGCTCGTCCACATGGGTAACGGACAATTCAGCATATCCCACGCCTTTCAACACTTGAATACGCTGTTGCAATTCGCGCAGCTTCTGTACTTCCCCTCGGACGACAAGAATTTCCAAGCACTGCTGATGATTCAAATGAATATGCATCGTCGAAATAATCGCATGATGATAGTCATGTTGAAGCTCCATTAATGTTATGGGCAAGTCTCTGATCTCGTGATCATAGACCATCACAATCGTACCTGCGACGATCTCATTCGGCTGCATGCTGCTCGAAGTAAGCAGCGCTTTGCGTGCCAGATCGCGAATCGCTTCCGAACGATTATCATACCCTTGCATCGTGATGAGTCGATCAAATTGCTCGATGAGCGATTGCGGCATGGAGATGCCGAAGCGGACCAGGTTTTCTTTTTCTGACATACGACTTACTCCTTCTGGAATACCAGTTTATATTCTTACTGTAGCAGAAAGCGGCGCTCTCGCAAATGCACAAATCCGGACAGTGAAAAGGAGAGGCCAGAAGCCCCTCCCTGTCTAATGCTATGCGAGATTCATCAATCGTTTGACACGGGTTTCAAGCTCAACGAGAGAGAACGGTTTCGTCATGTAATCGTCAGCCCCCATTTGAAGACCTTTCGCCACATCATCTTCTTTCTTCTTCCCTGAGAGCATCAGCACTTTCATATCCTTCAGGTGAGAATCCTGATCTGCCTTCATCTTCTCCAGTAGTGTGAATCCGTCAATTCGTGGCAGTACCCCGTCTAGAATACAGGCATCGAACGCATGCGTTGTTAATAAATCCCATGCTACTTCCCCATCGGAAGCCTGCGTAATCGTAATTGGCAAATGCTCCAGTTGTGAAATGAGTATCGCCCGCAAAATCGGATCATCATCCACAATAAGGAGCTTCCTCTTCTGCAGCTGTGCGTTGGCATGTGCAACCAGCTTCGTGAATTGTGCGCCCTCATCCTCAAGATCTGCACGCAGCACCCGATTCTTCCCTTGCTGCTTCGCTTGGTACATCGCATCGTCAGCCTTATCCACCCACTCGGGAATGGTCATCCCGACCTGCCACTCGGCAACGCCAGCAGAGAACGTAATTGCAAATGTCCGACCCTCGTATTGCGCCACTGGATGGGAGCGAACTTTATCCAAAATATCCTGCATGATGGCCATTCCCTGATCCACTGTCGTATTCGGTAAGGCGATAACGAATTCTTCCCCGCCGAATCGGGCTAATAAATCGGTCGAACGCAGGTTGACCTGTAAGCGGTGAGCCAAACCTTGAAGGACTAAATCCCCAACATGATGTCCATATGTATCGTTTACGCTTTTGAAACTATCAATATCAATAAAGACAAGGGAAATCGGCGCAGGATAGCGCTCAATGCGTTGCAGCTCTAAACCAATTTGCAGATCGAAATAGCGTCGGTTAAACACACCTGTCAGCGGATCACGGAAAGCTAACTGTTCGAAGTTACGCGTCCGCTTGAGAAGGCCATAGATGCGCGCAGCCAGCTCCTCGTATTGAAACGGCTTCGTTACGTAGTCATCCGCTCCCAAATGGAAGCAGCGGACTTTATCACTGACATCATCACGACCGGATAGTACAATAAGCGGCAGCCATTTGAGTGTAGGGTCTTCCTTCAAATACTCGAACAGCTCATAGCCGGATTGCGGGTGCATCATCAAATCAAGGGTAACGAGATCATACGTATGTTCACGAAGCAGCTTCTTGGCTGTATCCACATTAGAGGCTTCATCCACTACACATTCATCCAGCTGCAAACGCTTGGTCAAATAAGAGCGCAGCGCATCGTCATCATCGACAAGCAGGATTCGGCTTTTCAACGTGCGCAGCATAGAAATCGCAGATTGGTGCTGGAGCTCATCCATCTGGATTTCCGTTAAGCTGATCTCTAGCTCCATCCGCAGCTCATGAAGCAAGCAAGTCGTTCGTTCAACACTCTCCTGAATTGGGGATGTCGCGATGAACGGCTCATTTAGGCACTCCATTGACTGTGTCCACTCCCAAATACGAACCAGATCCTCAGACAGCTTGCCGATTCTCGTATATCCGAATACAGGCGCGCTCCCCTTCAGGGTGTGGGCAATCCGGTAGAGCTTCTTCAGATCACTTAAGTCAGGCTCAGGTTGAATAACCCCAATCAGCGATTGCAACTGTTCAAGTTGCTTATCAAACTCACGTATGAAAAGCTTCCTGCCTTGTTTAAGTATCTTTGCATCCCGCTCAGACTCTGAGACTGAATTTCTCGATCTCTCTATGTTTTGATGGCTCATTACAGACATCACCCTTTTTATTTAACATAATCGAACTGTTCGCTTACCTGCTTACTCGTTCTAGCCCTGTAACAACTGCTCGATAGTATCCAATAATTGCAGTGGACTAAATGGTTTTACAATATACGTCGTTACGCCCGCTGCTCTCGCCTTCTCTTTATCTTTCTCTAGAGCTTTCGCAGTCAAAAGAATAACAGGCAAATCACGATTCACATTGTCGCTGTGTCTCAACCATTCACAAACCTCAACGCCCGTTCGCTCCGGCATCATGTAATCTAATATGATTAAATCAAATGCTTCCTTGTTAAGCTGATCGATAGCCTGCTGACCATCGTCAACTTCTGAAATGTCATATCCTTCATCAGACAACGTTTCTGTCAAAAGAAAGCGAAGGGCTGCTTCGTCATCGGCGAGCAAAATTTTGTAAACGGACATAGGTTCTCTCCTCGAGATTCGTTATGTCACTAATTATACCATCATCCCTGTCGGGGAAACAGGAAAATGTCGGAATTACTCGAAAGAAATCATAAGCCATTACTTTGTCTGTGAGCTTTCCACGATGAGCCTTGAATTTCCGGAAGTCCACGCGGACTCCTCCAACAATACACCCAGCCTTCTCGCTGGTTGTGAACGTCTTTGACCCATACCCGCTCATATTCATTATTGGGATGACCTGGACCGTAATACATTTCGAGCTCATCCATGGCGATGAGTCCTTCCTCTGTTACATCGAGCCATTCACCAACCACCTGGTGATTATCCTCTGTGCGAACGAGCGCAGGATAAGGCCCCACATCGTATAAGCGACCGTGAATAACGCCAGGTTCAGCATGCTTCATAAAAGGGGAAACCACCCCATGATTGCTTTCTCCGACCAACAAGGTTCCATATACAAAAACACTGATCATTCCATCCCGCCTATCCGATTTGCTATTGGAGAAGAGTTCGTCATGTCGCTGGGCAATTCCTACCTGCCAGGATGGACGAAAAAAAAGCAGCATCACGAAGGATGCTGCTGCTATGCCTGATTGGCTGTTAATTCACGTGTTTTGACGATGATCTTCCGTATGCTGTCTTCGGATAAATGGAACACCTTAATCAGCTCCATGACGGATGATCCCGTTTGATACAACCGAAAAATCTCACGATTTCTCCGCTCAATAATAATGCGAGTACCGTTATTTTCTCCCCAGCCAGCGCGTTTTTGCTCTTTCTTAGGGATATACACGATTTCGCCTTGGATATATTCTTGTAATTGTTTTAATAGGTTAGGGGGAAGAACATCTTTCCCGTTCTTGTAACTCATGGATGAAAACCTCCTCAAATTGTGCAAAGCTGAACTTTGACGGATTTGCAGAGAGTATCTTCATCGCCCACTAACCTCCTACCATTCTCAAAAATGGAATAAAAAAAACACGAACATAATCGTGCCTGTCGGTTGTATATGCAATTATACAATTCAGGTGAACGGTTATTCCACGAATGATATTCAGTTAGGAGACGTGTACCTCTGCGGCGGCCGCAACAATCATCGCTACTGTCATTGTGTTCATTGATAACACTCCTTTCACCTAATATAGGGATTTTGGTCGGAGAGCAAAATCTCTCCTTGTTTGGGATTTTTGGTCGGAGAGCAAAATCTCTCCTTGTTGTTATGTGTTCACTTCGTGTTCACAATTCTCATTATATGTAAAAAGCATCTCGCTGTCTACTCGTATGTCAAAGATATGCGAGGGCCTATGCGGCCCTCGGTTGGAACAGTGATCTCTGCTTACGCAGAGACCACCTCTGTTTGTGTTGTAATCACCTTGATCACTCCTTTCCGTAGGAATTAGCCGGCCGGCTACAACCTCATTTACTCATATTTGCAGCCGTGCCTCAAGAGAAAGAATGGGTATAAGAATTCTTTCCTTGGTGCGGAGTTGAAAAGGTGGGACAATGGCAGGCAGCCAGACTGCTTGGATAAGAGCGGTTGACCGCTCTTATCTTACTCGAAAGTAGCTAAATTCTTGATTTAGAGGCGGTTAACCGCTCCTAAATCTGCTTACACACCCCATATGGCAGCCAGACTGCTTGGATAAGAGCGGTTGACGGCTCTTATCTTACTCGAAAGTAGCTAAATTATTGATTTAAAGGCGGTTAACCGCTCCTAAATCTGCTTACACACCCCATATGGCAGCCAGACTGCTTGGATAAGAGCGGTTGACCGCTCTTATCTTACTCGAAAGCAGCTAAATTCTTGATTTAGAGGCGGTTAACCGCTCCTAAATCTGCTTAGCTACTTATCGTGTTAGATAATTCCCCCCAGCGGCATCACAGCGATGCCGCCTTGCTCCAGCAGCGCGCGGATGTCGCGCGCGAATTCCACGGCGTGCGTCCCGTCGCCGTGGATACAGATCGTGTCCGCGCGCATGCTCAGGTCCTCTCCCGTGAGGGAGAGGACCTTGCCTTCGCGGACGAGCCGCTCCACCTGCGCCGCAGCTTCGGCGGCGCTCTCAAGCAACGCCCCCGCCTGGCCGCGGGGCGTCAAGCTGCCGTCCCGCTGGTAGCTGCGGTCCGCGAAAGCTTCGCTCGCGGTTCGCAGCCCCGCGGCGGCCCCCGCCCGCAGCAGCTCGCTGCCGGGCGGGCCGAACAGCGTCAGCTCCGCGCTGACGCTGGCCGTCGCAGCCGCAATCGCGGCGGCTAGCTCATGGCGCTTCGCAGCCATGTGGTAGAGCGCGCCATGCGGCTTGACGTGCTGCAGGCGTCCGCCTTCGGCGTGGACGAACGCCTGCAGCGCCCCGAGCTGATACAACGTCAGCTCGTAAGCCTCCGCCGGCGTGATCGCGATCTCGCGCCGGCCAAATCCCTGCAGATCGGGCAGGCCCGGATGGGCCCCGATCGCAACGCCTTTGCGCTGGCACAGTTTCACCGTGCTGCGCATGGTCGCGGGGTCGCCTGCATGGAACCCGCAGGCGATGTTCGCGGAGCTGACGTAGTCCAGCAGCTCTGCGTCGCGCCCTAGTTGATAAGCGCCAAAGCCCTCGCCCATATCACAATTCAAATCAATACGCAGCATGTCCTTTGCCACCTCATCCGCTCATATTCGTGTCATGTAACATAGCCTTAGAATTCTCGTTTATCCCTTATCCCCGCAATCTAGCTTCCCTCAAGACTTACTGTTATCCCCGCATCCAACATCTCAAACCCGCCTCTAATACCGCAAGATCCATCTCTTGCAGCAACAGCTGCTCCTGCGCTTCCTTGTGTGTAACTTCTTGGAAATACAGAGTGCCCCCAGGCTTCACTTGTGCGACTAGCGGGAGATCGGTGGCAATGACATGGCCTATTCGCGGGTAACCGCCTGTCGTTTGGCAATCAGCAAGCAACAAAATCGGCTGTCCGCTTGACGGAACCTGCAACGTTCCTGCTGTCACAGCTTCGGAGATCATTTCATAACTGGCACCGTCACCTAGCTCAAGCGGTTGCTCGCCTAACAAACGATAGCCCATTCGATCGGATTGCGTGGAAACGTGATACGGCTGCGATAAGACATGTGACCAACTTTTAGTCGAAAATAAGCTTGCTTCTCTGCCGCGAATCATCCGTATCACAGGATTAGCGCGATAGCCGGGACGAATGATCGTACTTACTAGGGGAGGAAGTACTCTGCCATATAGGAATCGCTCCTCGCGTCGTGTGAGTGGAAAGTTAGCGGGGGGAAATGGAGCGTATCCCTCCTTCACACCCAACCAATCCCCCGCACGCAACGCGCGTCCTGCCAAGCCTCCGATGCCTGCGCGCAAGTAGGTGCTTTGGCTGCCAAGCACGGCCTCTCCTTGGAATCCGCCGCGGACCGCTAGATAGGCTCTGCAGCCCTCGCGCGCGTAATGAAAGCGAAGCTGGCTGCCGCATGGGATGAAGACGGGACGCCATAGCGGCACTGGTGTACCGTCCATTTGCACATCCATATCAGCGCCGCAGATCGCAATTTGCATATCGCGTTGTGCAACTAAGTGCGGGCCTTGCAGCGTCATTTCTAAGGTCGCAGCGTCTCGACCATTCCCAACCAACACATTCGCCGCCCTGTGCGCCCAACTGTCCACTGGACCAGAGACAATGACGCCATGTTTGCGATGACCGTATCTGCCTCTATCTTGCAGGGTCGAGAGAATGCCAGGCTTGATAACTTCAAAACTCATTTTACTCCCTCCCCTTCCTTGTAGGCCATGAATTGCTCCGAGGAGATAGGCACGAATTGTACCTGATCCCCTACGCTAAGCAAAGAAGGAGGATTCGATTCTGGCCGAAACAAGTCCAGCGGCGTGCGTCCAATAAGGTGCCATCCACCTGGTGTTTCAAAAGGATAAATGCCCGTTTGCGCGCCGCCAATCGCGACTGAGCCAGCAGGAATTTGCGAGCGCGGCACCGCCCGTCTTGGTGTGGCAAGTCTGTCATCCATCCCGCCCAAATAAGGGAAGCCTGGCGCAAAACCAATCATGTAGACAGGATACACACGTGAGGTATGCCAGCTCACAATTTGCGCTTGACTCACGCCATGGTACGCAGCTACTTCGGCAAGATCCCACCCATAATCCCCCTCATAACAAACAGGGATCTCAACGATAGCTCCTAATTCCCCCTGCACATGCTCGTCCACTTCAAATCTGTCCAATAGCTGCTCGATACAGCGCATCACGTATGTGTAAGGCAGCGAATCCTCCGATGAATCCCCCAGCGCCAATCCTACTCGCTCCGAGCCCTGTAGACGACTCAGAGCAAAGATCCGAAACGGATCATAATACAAGGTGATCGTTGTATAGGCAGGAACAAGTTCAATGAACCCGTCTTGCCAATGACTTTCTATATGGTTCGCCACTTGTCGTATGCGATGAAGCGTATCCAAGCCTATACTGGACCCGATTTTGATGACGATTGCAGCATCACCGAGCGGGTAGCATTCATACGGGAGACATGTCATGCAAAACGCTGCTTTTTCAACCAATTCGCGCAAGCCTCAGGCCATAAGTAAGCTTCCGCATGATCATCCGCGATGCCGATTCCGTGAACACCAGATTCAAAAACATGCAGGTCAAATGGTACTTTATGACGGCTAAGCGCACTGGCAAACAGCAGACTATTCTCCACCACAACCGCCTCATCATCAGCTGTATGCCATAGAAAGGTTGGCGGCGTATCCCCAGTAACATGAAGCTCATTGCTCAGATGTTGAACCAAATCGTCATCCGGCGTTTCACCGATCAGATTGATTCGTGAGCCTTGATGGGTATAGATTCCGAACGAAATAACAGGATAGCACAGCACCATTAGATTTGGTCTAGAACTCATTTGATCAATCAAATCTTGGGCATTTGCATCACCAGCATCATAGTGAGTCCCCGCTGTCGCTGCCAAGTGTCCGCCCGCCGAGAAACCAAGAATCCCGATCCGATTCGCATCAATCCCCCATGCTTCAGCATGGAATCTGACCGTCCGAATAGCCCGCTGCGCGTCCTGCAACGGGATAGGATGTTTATAAGGCGCCACCCGATAATTCAATACATAGGCTGAAATGCCAAGCCCATTCAACCATTTGGCAATCGGTTCCCCTTCGTGCGGAGCACGACCCCAGTACCCACCGCCTGGGCATATAATAACGGCTGCGCGCAAGCCATCTCCAACAGCTGGATATAAGGTTAAACTTGGACAGCCTTGGTTATTTTCACCTTGACTATTTTTTGATGCGTCTGGCCATAATTCAATCGTTGTCCCTGCTTCCAATCTTGAAACCCCCTCCGATAATAAACGTACTAAGTTTAATAATAGCCAATACTTAGCCCATAGAAAAGTATGGAATTTACTCAACATAAGGAGTGATACGACATGATCGTCGTGACAACAGAAAACATCCCAGGTTATGAAGTGACCGAAGTTTTAGGCAGTACGTTTGGCGTTGTGGTGCGTGCAAGAGGGATCGGCGGTGATATTATGGCTTCACTGAAGGGGTTAATCGGCGGCGAGGTTACGCAATATACGCAAATGGTCGAGGATGGACGGAGACAAGCGATGGATCGATTAGTGAAAAATGCAGCTGCTATGGGCGCGGATGCGATCGTCATGATGCGCTTTGATAGTGGAGATATCGGTCAAAATATGACCGAAATCGTCGCTTACGGCACCGCCGTTCGAACGCACAAGCGATGAACGGAGTCTACCCCATTTTAATCGTATACGGCTTATGGGCCATTGGACTAATTATTGTTTTACTACTTGGCTATCTCGTGTATGACAAACGTTACAAAAGCAACGGAGCAGCAACTCCCACCACACCGCCGAACGGTTATTTATCCACGCCTGAGGTATTTATAGATCCCAAGGACGGCCTCACCTACCGTGTCTATTACAATCCCCGCACGGGAGACCGCGCCTATATTCGCGAATAACCGAAAAAAGCCTTATCAAGAGTTGAGATCACGGTGATCTCTAGCTCTTGTAAGGCTTTTTTTCACAACCAACATCCTACTCCCAAATTACTTTCCAGTTCCCATTCACAGTTGCTTCAATGGTCCCCCGCTCCATGATATAGCCTGCCAGCAGCTCCGCAACGTCCGTCGGAATATCCTTGATCACAGGCTTATCCTGGAACATTGCATAATTGCCGCCGCCAGCCGCGCGATAATTGTTCATCACCACATCAAAGGAACGACCGAGATCCATCGGCTTACCTTCAAAATCAAGCTGGACAACGCGGCTCCCGATAGGGCGGGAAATATTCAATGTATAGGTAATACCTTCCCACATGTCATAGTTATAGTGCGCTGGCTTCGGTTCCATAAACGATTTGCTTACACGAACTTCGCCTTCATCAGTCAGCTCAAAGTATTCCGCGGATTGCTCCAAGGCATCCTTAATGTCCTGTCCAGAAATGCGGATCACCTTCAAGGTATTGGGATAAATATAGTTCGAGACGATATCCCGCATCGTGATGCGTCTCGGAAATCCTGGAGACACGTTATCGAACAATGCGGTATTCGAGATAGGGGCACCCGACAGCTCCATCTGAACATGATTAATAAATTCAATAAGCGCATTGTCCGCCAGACGAATTTTCATCGGATCTTGCACCAGCATATCGCCTGTTAAATGGCCGATCGGTTGATCCAGCCACACTTGTGTCTTAGCCTCATACGATTCGTTCTTCCCAATCAAGTCGCTATCCGCTTCCACATTCGCAACAGAGAGCAGCATCGATTGTTTGGAGCGAATTTGCCACTTTCCCTCCACCTTCTCGAGTTCAAGCTGCACTTTTCCGAGCGAGACACCAGCAGTACTTGGCTGCACAATGGTAACACCATTAATTTGAGCTCCTGCAATGCTTCTATGCTGATGACCTGTAAGCAGAACGTCGATACCATCCACTTCCATACACAGCTGGTAGCCTTGATTCTCGCCCGTCAGCGGCTCCGAGGGTTCGCCTGTTTCGATATCTCGTTCGAATCCGCCATGATAGGAGACGACGATGACGTCTGCACCTTCTACGCTTTTCATGTGCTGAATCCAAGTACGAGCTGTCGAGATCGGATCTTCAAAACGAATGCCTGCAATATGTTTCGGATCCTCCCAATTCGGGATGTAAGGCGTCGTCAAACCAAGAATGCCCACGCGAACTCCTTCTGGCGACTCCTTAATTACATACGGCGGTCCGAAGAACGGAGCTCCTGTCTCCTGATTCACGATATTGGCACTCAACCATGGAAAATTGGATTCACGAATCGCTTTCTGCAAGACAGCCAGTCCATAATTAAATTCATGATTACCAAGAACTGCTGCATCATAGTTCAAGTAATTTAGCCCCATAACCATGGGATTTATCGGTTCATTATCGAGTCGGGCATGGTGATAAGCGAGCGGTGTCCCTTGTATGAGATCACCATTATCGATGACAATCACATGATCGCCTTTGGCCCGTTCTTGTGCGATAAGTGACGCGATTTTTGTCAGTCCAACCTCATTCGGCTTATTATTTGCGTAATGAATGGGAAGCATATTCCCATGGAGATCGCTCGTTTCCAAGAGGATAATATGAGCCGTTTGCTGACGTAAGGAGGTCACTCGTTTCACTCCATTCTATATGTTTGTCATATTTTACATGTTACTTTGTCATATTAACAAATACTTCACACTATCTTCCATCTTGCTTGTGATAGTGTTATAGTACATCATAGATAAAAATTAAACGGAGGTCAAAAAGATGAAAAAATTAACTCTACTCAGCTTATCCATGGTTGTAGCTGCAGGTGCTCTTGCAGGCTGCGCGAAAAAAGAAGAAACAAAGCCTTCCGCTTCAGCAGCGGCAACAGCAGCAGCTGCAGGATTCGTGCCAAAAGAACTTCGCGTTCAATTCGTTCCATCCCAAAATGCTGAAACGCTTGAAGCAAAAGCGAAACCGCTTGAGAAACTGCTTGGCGACAAATTAGGCATTCCAGTAAAAGTTTCCGTTTCCACGGATTACAACGTTGTTATCGAAGCGATGTCATCCAAACAAGTTGACGTTGGTTTCTTGCCTCCGAGTAACTATGTGGTTGCTCATGATACACGTAAAGCAGCTGATCTACTTGTACAAGCACAACGTTTTGGCGTTGACGATGCAACAGGTAAACCAACAACGGAGCTTGTTGACTTCTACAAATCCGAAATTCTTGTTAAAGCAGATTCCCCAATCAAATCCATTGCTGATTTGAAAGGCAAGAAAATGGGCTGGCAAGGTGTTACTTCCGCTGCTGGTTATGTGTACCCAGGTCTTGTATTGAAAAATGCAGGCGTAGACCCTGTGAAAGATGTAACAGGCGTTCAATTCCAAGGGCATGATAAAGCTGTAATCGCGCTTCTTAACGGTCAAGTTGACGCTGTAGGGGTGTTCCAAGATATCCGTACGAACATGTTGAAAGACTACCCAGATATCTTCAAACAAACGAAAGTTCTATCCTACTCCGATAAAATTCCAAATGATACAATCGCTGTTCGTTCCGATATGGATGCAGCTTGGAAGAAAAAAATTCAAGATGCTTTCATCGCGATTGGCAACGATCCAGAAGGCAAAAAAGTTATTATCGATGTTTACACACACCAAGGTTATGTAGCTACTGACGATAAGAAATTCGATATCGTTCGTGAAGCTAACAAAGCAATGGGCTTGAAATAATCGTTAACACAAACTAAACCACGTCATCATGAACCTCACAGAACATGAAGATGTGGTTTTTTCCCTCTCCTTTGACATTCTATTCCAGACTTTCCTTGCATAAGATGAAAATGGCACGCCCGTACAAGCTTCTTGTTTACTTTTGTCGCACAATTGTTTACATTTGAACTTAGGCCGATCGTGTCATAACTCATGATGGGGTGAAAAACGGAATGTTTGAAATGCTAATTATGCGTAAGACCGAAGTAATCATCCGATGTGGTAAAGATGAAGTACGAGGGGTTATTGCACAGTACTACCCCGAATTCCAATTGTTAAAAATTAACAATATCATGATTCCCATCGGACTCATTGAACAAATTGAGATCATGAATCCTGACGATACCAGCTCTCATTCGCCATTGCGTGAGAGTCGCGTTCTCCACTTGGTCACCCAACGAGTTGGAGCTTCACAATAAGAATCAGCAGAAGAAGGCTGTTTCTCAGGGGCTAAAACCCTTAAGAAACAGCCTTCTTTGCGCTACACGATCCGTTTTCGAAGGGCGCCCGAGATGAAATCAATGATGGATACCATCACGATAATCCCGATCAAAATAATACCCACCCGCGGCCACTGTCTTGCATTCAGTGCGAAAATCAACGGTGTTCCAATACCGCCGGCACCGATGATACCGAGCAACGTAGCGGAGCGAACATTGATCTCGAAGCGGTACAAGGTAAACGAGATGAAATCCGGAATTACTTGTGGAATTACCGCGAACGACATACGCTGCCAGAAGTTCGCGCCTACGGCCGTCATTGCCTCTGTAGGCCCCATATCCATGTTCTCGATCGCTTCGGCATAGAGCTTGCCTAACATCCCTACAGAGTGAAGCCCCAGCGCCATAACACCCGCGTAGGCGTTCGGTCCAACGGCTTTGATGAAGATCAGCGCCATAATGATTTCAGGAACCGTTCTTACAATGCTTAAAAATAGTTTGCCTGTCGCCGATACCGCACGGAATGGACTCATGTTCGCCGCCGCCCAGAAGGCAAAAGGCAAACAAACAATCGCAGAAACGAAATTCCCCAGGTAGGAAATCGATAAAGTTTCCAGCAACCCGCGAAGCAAATCCTCTCCTTCAGGGATATAGACATATGCCCAATCTGGATGAACCAAACCTTTCAGCATCGCAATGGTTAATACTTTCGTTGTCGGTTGGAAGCCTGTTAATTCAAGTCCTGTCAAAGCCCAGATGATGAGGCCGATCACAGCAGCCCAGCCAATGATTTTGTACACTTTGGCACGTGATGGCGACATCGGTTTGGCGCTGCCTTTCAGCAAGAACATGCGGAACCGCGTGCTCACCAAGTCAATAATAACAACAACGAGCAACGTATAAATCACGATGGCACAAGATTGATCATAACGGAACAAATCTAACGTATTTTTGAGCAGAAGACCGATTCCGCCTGCGCCAACCAAACCGAGAATGGCAGAAGCACGGATACTCACTTCAAATGTGTACAGAAAATGCGCGAGATACGTTGGCGCTACTTGTGGCAGCACACCGAAACGAATCAACTTCAGCTTATTCGCGCCCACAGCTGTCATCGCTTCCAGCGGCCCTGGATCAATCGCTTCCGTCGATTCATAGGAGAGCTTAGAGATAATCCCGAACGTGAAGAAAATTAACGCCAACGTACCCGCTGTAGGACCGAAGCCAACAACGACAGCAAACAGCGCGGCATAGAGCAAATCTGGAATTGTTCGTGTGAAATTCAGAATAAATCGTGCTGGATACGACAGCCAAGGCGATGTCGTCACATTTCGTGCTGCTAGTAACGCCATCGGAAAGGCGAACAAGCCTCCAATAAGCGTACCGATAATCGACATCTGGATCGTCTGCGCCATCGGCTTCCAGATATCCGCAAAGAAGGCCCAGTCTGGGGGGAACATTTCACCTACGAACTTAAGAATTTCTGGTGTTCCTGTGACCAGCCTGGTCAGTGTCGCATCGGTCTGATAGATACTTCCGATCAGGAACAGCACCATGATAATAAGTGTCACATAAAACTTCGTGCGAGGAGGTTTTTTGACTGCAATTGAACTCATTCCTCCTGCACCCCCAGAAGCTCATCCCGCTTAATGGCGCGGCCA
The DNA here is from genome assembly GCF_032271945.1 of Paenibacillus sp. MBLB1832. Classification (NCBI taxonomy): domain Bacteria; kingdom Bacillati; phylum Bacillota; class Bacilli; order Caryophanales; family Paenibacillaceae; genus Paenibacillus; species Paenibacillus roseipurpureus. The sequence continues at coordinate 4,770,100 of NZ_CP130319.1, forward strand.
TAAATTTCAGAGAATACATCGTCTGTCGCTGCCGCTACAGGTCCATCATAGACGACTTGTCCTGCGCGCAGTCCGATAATCCGTGTTGCATACTCGCGGGCAAGATCAAGGAAGTGAAGATTAACGACGGTCGTGATGCCCAACTCGCGATTAATTCGTTTCAGGTCATCCATGACCTGACGCGTTGTTAGTGGATCTAGTGAAGCTACAGGCTCGTCCGCCAAAATAATTTTCGCTTCCTGTGCCAGTGCGCGGGCAATCGATACCCGCTGTTGTTGACCACCGGACAATTCATCGGCGCGCGAATACGCTTTTTCACGGATATTGACACGTTCCAACGCTTTCAGCGCAAGGTCAACGTCCGCTTTGGGAAACAATCCGAACATCGTGCGCAGTGTGGAATGATAACCGACACGGCCAGACAGGACGTTGCGGAGGACGGTTGATCTTTTGACCAGATTAAACGTTTGGAAGATCATCCCGATATCTCTGCGCATGCGTCTTAGCTCAGCGCCCTTCGCTTTCGTGATGGATTTGCCATCGATGATAATGTCGCCGCTCGTCGTCTCATGCAGCTGATTAATAGAACGCAGCAAGGTGGACTTCCCGGCCCCTGATAGACCTACGATCACGACGAATTCCCCAGGATGTATGGTTAAATTAATATCTTTTAAACCAATTGTTCCATTCGGATATACTTTGGATAGATGTTTAAACTCGATCATATAAGTCCTACTTTCTTTATACAGTTTTCAATGAATTCGACATTCAACTGACTACATTCCACGGATGCCGACAAAATCCTTTTTTCTAGCATAACCTTTAGAAAAAATTACTATGCCCTTGTACACAACAATGAAAAAGGCCTCCATCACCCGTATGGAGACCCCTTTGATTACGGATGATATTTCGCACCCCAGCGCTCTTCAATCCTCATGCCCTTCCAGACCGCAATGGACACGATCCATGCGATGACGAACAACGCGACAAGAAGGAAGCCCAACGTGCCAAAATCAATCTCCTGCAGCCACGTCCAGAACGTCCCCTCCATGCTGAACTCTTCCGATAGCACCTGTCCGAGCTCGATCACTCCGATGATGAGAGCTGCAATGACCGCCAGAGCCGTAACTGTCAAATTGTAATACAGCTTGCGTACCGGCGTGTGGAACGCCCATTTGTAAGCTTTGGTCATAAACATGCCGTCTGCCGTGTCGAAAAGGCTCATCCCCGCTGCGAATAACAGCGGCAAGGAGATGACGCCGACGAACGGAATCGCATCCTTCGCCGCATGCGCGGAAATGGCGAGCAGCGCGATTTCACTTGCGGTGTCAAAGCCTAATCCGAAGAGAAAGCCTAACGGATACACATGCCAGCTTTTCCCGATGAACCCGAACAACGGTTTAATTAATCGGGTGATGAAGCCGCGGGACTCCAACAGCTCTTCAAATTCACTTTCGTTTTGCTTGCCGCCGCGGAACTTCAGAAACATTTTATACAGGGAGATAAGGATTAAAAGATTAATGATTCCGATGATGACCAGGAATAATCCTGACACGGATGCGCCAATTACCCCACCAAACCGCTGCATCCAAGGAAGTTCGCGCTCTGCCCATTGTACCGAGAATGCCGTCACGATCGCCATAATAAATACGACCGACGAGTGACCTAATGAGAAGTAGAAGCCAACGCCAAGCGGGTTTCTTTTCTGCTGAACCAGTTTCCGTACCGTATTATCAATCGCGGCAATATGATCCACGTCAAACGCATGTCGCATGCCGAGCGTGTAAGCTAGAAGTCCAATGCCCCAGAAAGCTGGTGAAGATTTGGCTACGGTGTAAAGTCCAATTAGTCCTACTACGTGTAAAAGGATAATCACGAACACATACCCGCCCCAGTTTTTCCGATCTTTCAGCAAAGATTTCCACATGGTTGTCTATCATCCCCTCCCGAATCGTGTTACGAATAATTAATAATGTAGCACACGTGTGCATGAATGAGAAGATGAACGCGGAATTTTTGTAAAGAATTCTAAAAGAGATCTGCTATAATAGATACCGTTCCAAATGCTGATCGTTTGAAAAAGGAGGAGATCCGCTGGATGACTTTACGAACGTACAAGCTTTTTACGGTGGGGCTGCCGGTCCTCATTATCGGAGGATTCGAGTACATCCGTCATGCATATTTACTTCGTTATTTAACGATGGAAGCTGGCAATTTTACCATTACCATCATTACATTATTGCTTTCCTATCTTTTTGCTACCTGGATGTTTAATCGGATTGAGCGCAGCAATGAAATGATTCTCCTTAGCGAGGCTCGCCGCGCGGTATTTGAAGAACGTGAACGCTTGGCGCAAGATTTGCATGACGATTTAGCGCAAACGCTTTTCTTCCTGAACGTAACTTTGCGGCAAGGCAACCTGGAAGAAGCTAAAGCAGCTGTCTCCGAGATCGATAACTCGCTGCGGCAGGCGATTTTTAATTTACGGACGCCGCCTGAGGAAGGGACTTCTTTGGGGCAACGCATTGTTACCTACTTAGAAAACTGGCGCTTAGTGACAGGCATTGAACTTGAAACAACGATACAATTAAAGGAAGATAGCTTTACCCCCTCGGAAGAAGTCCAGCTCTTCGGCATTATCCAGGAGGCGTTTACGAACATTCGCAAGCATTCGATGGCCACGGCAGCTGCGCTGCTGCTGAAGGCGGATGGGACAGGCTGGCAGCTTCACATCACGGATAATGGCTGCGGGTTTCAACTTGGCAACGCTAACGACACGACCTATGGGATTAAGCTCATGCAGAAGCGTGCGGGAGATCTCGGAGCAGAACTGAGCTTACGTAGTGATCTTGGTGATGGAACTAATTTGATGGTTACAGCGAAAAGAGAGGAGCACCTCTGATGGCCCAAATCATGCCTTACCGTATATTAATCGTCGATGATCACCCTCTCGCCCGCAAAGCGATTCGCAGTATGCTGGGAGCGGCCCCTGACTTCCTCATTGTTGGCGAGGCCAGTAACGGCGAGGATGCCATTCAACTGTGCGGCGAAGTTGCACCCGATGTTGTTTTAATGGACATCCACATGTCCCCGATGGACGGGCTCCAAACGACGCGGCTCATGAAGCAAGCCTATAGCTACATCCGCATCGTTATGCTGACGGTCTCGGATGATGTGGCAGACCTCTTCACTGCCTTGCAATTCGGGGCTCAGGGCTATCTGCTCAAAAACATGGATCCCGACGAATGGCTCAGTTATTTGCGCGCCTTGCTCGATGATAACTCCGAAATCGCGCGCGGCATGGCGGACAAGCTGTTCAGCAGGTTCCGGTCCCCCGCGAGTGCTCAGCCTGAAGGGCCCAGCCCTCACATGCTTACGACCCGTGAGCAAGAAATCACGGCTTATGTGGCCTTAGGCGACAATAATCGGATGATTGCCGAGAAGCTGCTTATTTCAGAGCATACCGTTAAAAATCATATGAAAAACATACTCGTGAAACTGTCACTTGAGAACCGTGTCCAGCTCACCGCTTTTGCGATCAAGCATGGATTGACGCGGAAGTGAGACGCATATTTTGCTAATTGGACAAAACTCGTCGAAAAAATAGCCCACTCGAGTCATACTCAACCGCTTGTACATGGGGTAATATGGACAACATGATAAGAGTCGAACTTGAGAGGGGAAATTATTTCCATGTTTAAAAAGTTTATGATGACTGCAAGCTCCATGTTGATCGCATCCATGCTCTTAGTCGGGATCGCAAGCGCTCACGTTGTTGTTTATCCGAAAGAAACGACACAAGGCACCTATGAAGTATTCACTGTTCGTGTACCGTCTGAGAAAGATATTGCTACGACGAAAGTTGAAGTGAAGTTTCCGATTGATTCGGTAGCCATTTCTCGTTTCGAACCAAAAGCAGGGTGGAAATATGAGATCGCGAAAGACTCTGCTGGGAAAATCACTGGCGTGACTTGGACGGCGACTGGTGACGGTCTGGGCAGCACCGAGTTTGGCGATTTCAGCATGCAAGGTAAAGTGGCTGCTGCCGCTACGCAAATCGTGTGGAAAGCGTACCAAACGTACAAAGATGGTTCAGTTGTAGAATGGGTTGGCGCGAACGGATCGGATAAGCCAGCCTCCGTTACGACGGTGAAAGCTGCTGCAGGCGCAACTACGGACAGCCACGGCAACGTAACCGCTGGGGCACACGCTGAGGCGGGCAAGGATTCATCATCGAAAACATCCCTCTACCTTTCCATTGCGGGAGTCGTGTTTGGCGCATTGGCGTTAGTTGTATCGTTGGTGCGTAGACGCGCGTAGAATAATTGAAAGCCCTGAGATGCAGAAAACTGCAGGCTCAGGGCTTTTTCATATCGCTTCTATTGTCTTTCGTAGATACGGAAATAGTACTCGTACGGGTTCTTCTCGTTGCGTTCGCCTTGCTCACTCGACACGAGTGTCCATGCGGATAAGTCCAGGTCAGACATAAACGTGTCAGCCTCGAATTCATGCTCAATGAACGTAATGTACATGCGGTCCACACTGTCTGCAAACAGCTTAAACACCTCGGCACCGCCAATCACGAAGAGCTCCTGATCACGGAAAGCATCCAGCGCCTCCTGCACGGAGTGGATCACCTCGCAACCTTCCGCTTGGAACGCTGTATTCTGCGTTAAGATAATGTTACGTCGGCCTGGCAGCGGTTTGCCAATGGACTCGTACGTTTTACGTCCCATCAGAATCGGATGCCCCATCGTCACCGCTTTAAAAAACTTTAAATCGCCTGGCAAATGCCACGGCAATTGATTATTCACACCGATCGCACGATTGCGATCCATGGCAAAAATAAATGAGATACTCATGCGCGTATCATCCCTTCCTAAATCGCGATCGGCGCTTTAATGCCTGGCAGCGGTTGATAGTTCAAAAATTCGAAATCCTCGAAGTGATAATCGAAAATAGATTCTGGTTTTCTTTTGATATGAAGGGTGGGTAGAGCTTGCGGTTCTCTCGTTAATTGTTTGTTCACTTGCTCGATATGATTCAGATAAATATGAACGTCGCCGCCCGTCCAGATCAGATCCCCAACTTCAAGATCACACTGTTGTGCGATCATGTGCGTCAATAGCGCGTACGAAGCCAGATTAAAGGGTAGACCCAGGAAGGTGTCCACGGAACGCATTTGGAACATGCAGGATAAGCGACCATTGGCTACATAAAATTGAAAGGCATAATGGCACGGCGGAAGCGCCATGTTGTCCACTTCAGCCGGATTCCAAGCACTGACGAGGTGTCTGCGTGAATCGGGATTGGTCTTGATTTGATGAATCAACTTCTCGATCTGGTCAATAATTTGACCGTTCGGCGCCTGCCAAGTTCGCCATTGCGCACCATAGACACGGCCCAAGTTCCCATTTTCATCTGCCCACTCGTCCCAAATCGTAACGCCATTGTCACGCAAATATTGGACATTCGTGCTTCCGCTCAAGAACCAAAGCAGTTCGTGCACAATTGATTTGATATGTAACTTTTTCGTTGTTAACAAAGGAAAGCCATCCTGCAGGTTCATGCGCATCTGTCTGCCAAAAACAGAAATCGTCCCCGTTCCCGTGCGATCCCCTTTCTCCACGCCATGATCCAAGATATCTTTAAGCAAGTCTAAATAGGATTTCATAGGTTCACCATTCTCCTCGTACAGTTCCACTTTATGAATTTTATTGATTCATTATAGCACGTTTTACTTCGACAATTCTTTACAATTTCACCCCGTTTACAAGTTGACCAGGCTTCACCATAATGGAAGATGGGATTACCATCTATTTCCAAGGAGTGATTCATTTGTCCAAAAAAATCTTAATTCTTACAGGTGATGGGGCTGAGGTTCTGGAAGTGTACTATCCTTACTTTCGTGTGCTAGAAGCTGGCTATGAAGCCGTCATCGCTTCACCGACGAAGAAAGTGCTTCGCACCGTTGTTCACGATTTTGTTGAAGACTGGGAAACGTACACGGAGAAGCCTGGACATACACTTCCTTCGCATATCGCTTTCGCTGATGTTGATCCTAGCCAGTATGACGGACTGATCGTTCCTGGCGGTCGTGCGCCTGAATATATCCGTTCGAATGAGGATGTACCGCGCTTGCTTCGCCATTTCCTTGAAGCTGATAAACCGATCGGATCGATTTGTCATGGAGTGCAAGTTTTTGCCGCGTTGAAAGATGCTTCCCTCTTCGAAGGCCGTACATTGACCGCGTACAACGCGTGCCGCTTAGATGTAGAAGCGTTGGGTGCTACCTATGCAAAAGACACGCTTCATGTTGATGGCAAGCTTGTCAGCGGCCATGCTTGGCCTGATTTGCCAGGGTTTATGCGCGAGTTTTTGAAATTGTTGGGGTAGTTGACGCGTCCTGCAATAATTCCCACCCCTCAGAAAGATGCTTTTTGGGGCTGAGTATGATACATTTTTTAAATGAATGAAGAGGTTCGAAAACTCCCTCTCTAAAAAACTATGAAATGAGGATTTACCATGTCAGCAGGAAGAAGCAATGAGGATTTGAAAGACATTTCATTATTGGGCAATCAAGGGACGCAGTATGTGTTTAGCTATAACCCGACTGTGCTGGAAGCATTTGATAATAAGCATCCGAATCGCGATTATTTCGTTAAATTCAACTTCCCAGAGTTCACGAGCCTATGTCCAGTAACGGGACAGCCGGATTTCGCGACACTTTATATTTCGTATATTCCTGAGATCAAAATGGTGGAGAGCAAGTCGCTGAAATTGTACCTGTTCAGCTTCCGTAACCATGGTGATTTCCACGAGGACTGCGTGAACATCATTATGAATGACCTGATCGCGCTAATGAACCCGCGCTATATTGAGGTTTGGGGCAAATTCACGCCGCGCGGCGGGATTTCCATCGATCCGTATTGCAACTGGGGCCAGCCTGGTACGAAATTTGAAGCCATGGCTGAACACCGTCTGATGAATCATGACCTATACCCCGAGAAAATCGATAACCGTTAAGATGAAGAAAGCTTGGCCGTCCCCAGTGACTTACTGGTGAATGGCCAAGCTTTTTGCATTCTTTCGTTTTTTAGCTCACATAAGGCCAATGCACTGAATAATGCTGCAAAAATACAACAAAGAAGCGCAAACCAGCCAGTTTGACGCAAAAATGTTGCATTTTGTGCAGCATGCCCACGCATCTTTATAGTTAACAGATGCACGTTGCTTTCTTTTTGCCGATACGTCCCATGCTCTCGATTTTCTCAATATAGTCTGTTGCGAGTGGCACTTTACACGCGGTTTGGCCCACATCGACATGCACTTTGCCGATCTCCGCAGCTACTTTCACCGCTGTATCGTGCAGCGGGAAACAATAAGCACCGACCGTAATGACGAACCCATTCATCACATAACGCACGCGGTTTCGCTCTTGATGAATCGTACTGCGAATCTGTTCAAGCAAATCCGCAATCTCCGCCAAATCCAACTGCTCGTCCGGTGTGATGGACATATAATTCGCGTATGTGCTCCACCCGCAGGCCGCCAGCATTTCATCCCGTGACTGCATCCATTCCCTTGCAAGTTCCAGCGCATACGGGCTTTCTGCTGCAACGCCTGCAACAGCAAATTCCGCTAACATATACCAATAGGCTTGCCCCGCCCACGCTTGAAGCTCATCTTTCGTCATGGATTTCGGATCAATGGAAAGTCCCGCCAAGTACATGGCATCCGTGTTGCCTGTTGCGTACAGAGCCAATGCGAGTTCACGGTCTTTTTTCACAACTTTGACCAGCTTCTTCATGTCCCCTACTTTGACACCAAAAAAGGGCTCACGTGCGCCGTGCTTACTTAACGTTTTCTTCGTCTGCTCACTGCCGAGTTCTTCAAGTCGCGCCATTACTTCATCCAAGGTCATAGGGCCACCTGCCTGCCATCGATTTTCCAATAGTGTAACATGTGGCCCTACTCCTGTGAAATAAGGGGTTACTTGTCTTTAGTCCCCCTATTATCGCCGCGTATTACCGTTAATTGATACGTCTTCGTAGACGAATCTTCGGCAGTAACTACGATCTCAATGACATTTTCGCCCAAACGAAGTTTAATCGTCTTTGAAGCTGAACCACTTACGACAGATTCTCCGTTAACAGTCATAGTAGCATTACTATCCATGGTTGTTAGCATAACTTTGATTTTCGGAACTCCGTTGGACACTTGAACTGTATGAGCTGTTATTTCAGGGTTTAAGGTTAGATTTGATGACTCTTCACTAACGAGAAGAGCACTTAAATTTGCGTTGTCAGACAATAAACGTGTTACCGTTAATCGGTATGTTCTTGTCGACATATCTTCTGCGGTAACGATAATTTCAATGACATTTTCACCGACTTGCAGCCCAATCCCATTGGAATCCGATCCGCTGACAAGAGGCACCCCGTTTACAGTCACCGCAGCTTGGCTATTTGCTGTTGTTGGCGTAATGATCATTACACTCGTTGTTTTCGGAACAGAAGCTGTGTACTCGGTTATCGCTGAATCAAAAATTGGACTTAATGTACCTGAACTGATCGCCAATCCACTTAACGTGTTGTCCGATGACGGCCACTCTTCCGTTGCACTTACACCTGCAGCCTTATCATAATTAGTTCCCATGTTATTTAAAATATTCTTAATAAGAGTAATGTTTGTACCTGCCTGTAGTTGTATACCATTTGTATTTCCTATCAATTTGTTTCCACTAATTTGAACGTTTTGAGGGTCTCCCGCTCCGACATTATTCGCATTTAGGTCCCCATTGTCATGTTCTAGCACAATTCCCCAGTAGTTGCTCGCGGTATTATTACGAATTGTGTTATTGACGATACGAGTACCTGGACCATTCTTAATATTAATACCTACGGCATTATCCACAGATGTTGTATTTTCAATCAGATTGTTCTCAATAAGCGTATCTGGCGTACCCATGGTGACCACAATACCTTCGCGCGAATTACTGATTACATTATCATGGATGTAGTTGTTTGGCCCCGATTTACTATGATTCGTTGGTGCCGTTCCACCCGTATTCCCAAGTCCTACGCCACCGCCAGTCAAAATATTCTCGATGGTATTGCCATACACGTCGTTCAGGTATTCCAACTCACCATGAAGATCGACGGCGTCTAATTTGATATTGATATAATGATTATTCCGAAGGACGTTGTTATGAGCAACATTTTGAATGAGTGATCCATGACGCAAATAGGGTCCTTCAAAGGTAGAATCTTCCACAACATTCCAATACGTATCATTAGCAAAACCAAGTCGATCTACCTTCGGCATTCCTTGAATAGAAGTCCCGTATCCAGCTCCGCCTCCGCCTAAATCTGTTGCATTGCGGAATGTACTACGGCGTACAACAACATCATGGCTATTTTCAATGCGAATGGCCATACGTCTGAAACGTTCTACCGTTACATGATCAATCGTTACGTTATACGAAGGAAGCTCACCGTAGTTAGCTATAGCGATACTGCTATCAGGACCTCCAGCAGCTGGATTATTCGTTGCATGCTCGAGTGAAAAGGAGCGGTTCCAAGTCGATGTAATGGTCAAGTTAGAAACTACAATATCGTGCTGACTTGATGCTTTCACAACTGAGCTATTTTTAATATCATCAATACTGGACTTCAAAATGGTGCCTGCTTCACTTTCTCCACGTAAATTCACGCCGGACTTCAGCTTCAAATTGACAAAGCCATCTGGTGAAGTAATTAAATTATACATACCATTTGGAAGGTACACTTCGTCGCCTGGTGAAGCTGCATTGATGGCATTTTGAATGGCAACACGGTCATCGTTCGCATTATCTGCAAGATCTACACCATAGCTGGTTACATCGATCGTTGCTCCAGTTACGGGATTCGGCGTGTGAAGAGCATGATCAGTACCATCTGGATTAGTTAATCCAGGCTTGGTGAAAGGAACGGTTCCAGCAGGCGGGGCTGGTGTCATATTCGGAACAATGGCAACCGGCGTATCACCCGTTACATAAGGAGCATAGATCATAACGTCCGTTAAACTGGTGAACGTACTGCCATCCGAATTTCCATGCCCTACAATACGAACGAAACGGGCATCGGTATCTGGAATATCAAATGCTTGCATATTGAATGTTGTCGCACGACTGTTTCCGCTCCAAACATTCGTCCATGTAATCGCATCATTGGAGGTCTCAATATCTAGCCGCGTAGAACGTAGATCACCTTTATAGAAGGCGATACCGACATAGCCAATTCGCTGTGTTTGTCCTAAATCAAACATGATGAATTGACCGTCACCCGAAGCGGACCAGCGACTGAATAAGTTGTTATCTAACGTGTTGCTCTCTACGTTTCCGTCACTGCTGCTGGCATTTACTTCTACGACTGGAATCGGCGTAACAGGTGCTGATAATGTTGTTGTGCTATATGTCAATGGCTGTGTAGCCTGGTTTCCAGCGACATCTACTGCATAGACAGCATAAGAAACTTTCGTATTCGGCGTTAAGCCTTGAGCTGTAAACGTAGTAGTACCTGTCACACTCGCTGTATAAACGTCATTTTGATAGACTTTATAAGCTGAAACAGAGCTATCATCCGTTGCCGCTGGCCAAGCAAGTTGGACAAAGTCTGTGCCAAGATTGATTGATTTTAAGGCAGCATCCGCAGGCCATTGTGGCGGTGTCGAATCGCTTTGTACGATGCGCTTCACAAGAAGCTGTGTTTCCGGATTAGAAACAGATGTATTTTCCTTTCCATAAATGTTGACGGATTTCCCTGAAGACAGTGAATCTGCAACCACAAAGGTCACAACCCCATCCACCAAATGTCGTCTCACATAATCGGAAACATCGATATCATGGTAAATCGGTTTAGCCCCATTTAATGTCGTTATCGTAAATTGGCCTACTTGCTCCATCTGCAGAAGATCTTTCTGAAGGGGGCTGGCGTTGTTCCATGTCAGCGTGCTTTCCTGCCAGGCATTATCGCTTACACCGAACGCTTGTAAATCTGCCGTGGTTTGATTGGTCCCTAATTTTGCCGATACCTGCAGCACATATTTATAGCTGGGATCGGAAGCACTTGCGACATCAAATTTGAAATTCATTTGTTTCTTTTGCGTACTCGTTGAAGAGATACTGAATACGCCATCGGTCGATCCATTTTTTTTATCATAGTTCGTATCCGCCATTGTTGGTGACGCGGTATCCCCGCTCTTCCACTGAATCGCAGCATCTGCAGATGGAGGAAGGGCACTCACGACAACCTCAACATCAGCCGCCATCCCCGCTGCAGGAAGAAGCAAGGTGAATATTATTGAAAACATCAGCATAACCGCTAGCTTTCTTTGAACGATTTGAAATTTCATGTAGCATATCTCCTTATCATAATAATATTGCAAAAATGTAAGCGTATACAAAACACAAAGTAATCATACAAGCTTTTTGCTCGATTTAATTGTCATTTATTTAGGTCAAGGAGTGACTAAATTAGGATTTCACAGAAAAAAACCGATCCATGTCGGATCGGTTTAGGTTCATTACCACCAATTCAACCCCGCTGCAATTTCTCTACGCCAACTCGACCTGAGAAAAAGGTTGCCCCGCCGCCCATGTCCGCGACGCGGTCTGGGGTCAGCACGTTCACACGCGTTTTGCTGCCTGGCGTATCTGCCCATAGCCCTTGACTGACAACGACGCCTCTGCGAACGTCTTGCCCTGTCACCACGACAAGCTCACACTCCCCTCGCTCATTCCACACACGAGCCACATCGCCGTTCACTAGCCCTAAAACTGCCGCATCGTCTTCATGCATGTGCAGTTTAGGCGTCTTTTCCATGCGGACATGCTTCTCGTTATGAGCGAAGGTGGAATTCAAGAAGTTGTGATTCGGCGCTGGTATGAAGCGGAATGGTAAATCACTTTCCTCGACGAGTGGGATATAAGTCGGCAGTGCAGGGTACCCTTTGCTCGCCATATCTGCTGAAAACAATTCGATTTTGCCGCTTGGCGTACGCAGCTTCCCTGACAGCAAAGGGTGAATGTTCGCCTTCATAAATCCGTTGTTTTCCAAAAGCGTGACATACGAAATGTCCGATAAAGCAGGGTTGCCAGGATGATCCAGCGCTTGCTGAATCATCGCTTCGTCCGTGTCGCGCAGCGCCTCATCGTCATATCCCATTTTCTCAGCTAACAAGCGGAACACATCCACATTGGACTTGCTTTCCCCATAGGGCGAGATGACAGGTTGTTGAAGGTGTACATAGTGGTGCCAATAGGAACGATAGAAGTCTGTATTTTCAAAAGAGGACGTTGCTGGAAGCACAATATCCGCATATTTGGCAGTTTCCGTTAGGAATAGATCGTGGACGACCGTAAACAAGTCTTCACGCAGCAGACCTTCCTGCACCTTATTTGCATGCGGAGCGACCAGCGCTGGGTTCGAATTATACACATAGAGCGCGTGAATCGGCGGGTCCAGTTCTAAGAGCGCGCTGCCAAGCAAATTCATGTTAATGAGGCGCGCATCTTTGGCACGCAAATCCGGCCGCTGCAGCGCCGCAATATTATGCTCCAAGTAGCCGCCGTTCCCTTTAATGGCGCCTCCGCCTTGATGCAGCCACTGCCCTGTTAAGGCTGGCAAGCAAGCGATCGTGCGCACGCACATCCCGCCGTTATCATGGTGCTGAATGCCGTTTCCGATTCGGATAAAGGAAGGCGAGGTCTGACCATATAACCGAGCAAGCCGGTAGATGTCCTCCACAGGCACACCTGTTATTGCCGAAACTGATGCAGGATCATACGGCTTCACATGCTCTCTGAGCTCTTCGTGTCCCACCGTATATTGCTCAAGGAAAGCCCTGTCCGTCCTATTTTCCGCGAAAAGAATGTGCATCAACCCTAATGCAAGCGCCGCATCCGTCCCAGGCAAAATCGGAATAAACCAGTCCGCCCAGCGGCCTGTCTGGTTCTTATGCGCATCGATGACGATGATCTGTGCGCCGTTTTTGCGGGCTTTCTCCGCCAGCATGACCTGATGCATATTGGTGCTGACGGCATTGATGCCCCACATGATGATGAGCTTCGCATGCACCGTATCCTCAGGATCGGTCCCATAGCTGCCGCCCATCGTGTATTTGTAGCCTTCGGTGCCGGCAGATTCACAGATCGCATACATTAAGCGGCTGGCGCCCATGCGATGGAAGAAGCGGCGATCCATCCCTTCTGTGCCGATCCGGCCCATGTTGCCATAGAAGCTATACGGGAGTATGGCTTCCGCGCCCTTCTCGGCAATGAGCGCTTTCCAGCGCGATGTGATCGTATCGAGCGCTTCTTCCCAAGAAATCCGCTCAAATCGGCTTTCTTCTCCTTTCGGACCGACTCGTTTCAACGGGTACTGTAGTCGCTTCTCATCATATAGACGCGCAGTCATATTGCGCACTTTATTGCAAATAGCCCCCTGAGTCACGGGGTGATTAGGGTCCCCTTCTATTTTCACAATTTTACCTTGTTCCTTATGGAGCAGCAGTCCGCATTGATCTGGACAATCCAACGGGCAGACGGCTGGAAAAATTCCTTGTTGTTGTTCGATCATCGATGTACGCATCGCAGTTTTCCTACTTTCTTTTAACGTCGATACATCTACTATATACCGAATTGGAGGCGAAGGGAAACTTAGCCCCGTCAGTACAATTGTTCGATTGACCACCCTTGTTGGAGCGGTGTACGGCTAAGAGGAGGTAGCCCCAATGCCTTCGCAGCTTGGATTAAATAAGAGCAATTTGTGTGAATTTCTGGAGGCTTAGAGGCCCCAGTCTGCCCTATCTGATCTTCTTCCTGCAAATGAACGAGCGTTTGCAAATCCTTCTCATAGAAAGATGCATCCCATCTGACTCTAGATAAAATTTGGCCCGCTACATCAGCTGGGATTCCTTTGATCCGCGAAATGAGGTTTGCAGCAGCCTCGGTGTCCTCTCGAATAAAGCGATGCACCCGAAGATGTGCTTTTAAATAAGCGACCGTTTCGGCCTCGTGGTTTAGCGCCCACTGCTCATCCGCAACAACTCCTGTTAAGTAATCCTCGCCAAGTCCTTCTTGAAAAAGCACCTGCCCAATCCCATTATGCTTGGCCAGACTAATATACGGCTCCCACATGGCACTTCCTGCAATTTTTCTTTTTACAATGCCGGCCATACTTTCATCCATCCCTTGATGTACGACTCGATGATCGTTGCCGCCTAGAGAACGCAGCAGCTTGGATAAGCGACGGCCAGCACTAGTCTGTGGGGCTGATGCGAGAGACCAGTTGCAAATCTCCGATACATCCTTGATTTCCAGCTCTTTGCGTACAACGAGTGAGATGCCTTGGCCGCCTGATGTTTTGCCATCAAACGCTAGCATGACGGGGCTAAAACCAGGGAACATCTGCCGCATCGAGTTGCAAATAGTAATCGGATAGTCGCCTAAGGACGCAATTTGCACACTCCCGCCAAGTATCCCTTGGACGAGAACGGTTCCGCCCGCTCCGTCAAACCAGTTCACTTGAATCGCACGACGGGCAGGGATGCTGGCCAATTCCTCTTCAAACCAACCTAGTTCTTTCATGATCAGCGAGGTCCACATATGCGCAGTTCCACTTTGATAACCAACTGTGATGGTAGCAGCTCGTTCTTGCGTAGACATCATCGAGGTTGCACCGCCTAATACAAGAGCAGGCTTCTCCAGGCTTACCGCATGGTGGCGTACCCACTTCTCTAATTCGCCCTTATCGATCAAGATCTCTTTGCCAATTTTCATAAAAGGAAGCTGCTTCCATTTCCGCCATCTATCGAAGGTCGATCGGCTTACACCGAGTAAATCGAGAGCCTCCTGCATGGAAATGAGATTAAATTGCTCAATGGACATCACGTCACCTCCGAAATGGGATCAAATTGGTCATTCCTCGTCATTCCGCTTCATATGTCTCCATAATATTGACAGATACTGGGATAAATCTTATAGTCCCATTATAGAAACTAATACATAGTAAGTCTATAGGAATTATAAGTTTATTAACACTTTATCGATTGGGGGAATTCATATGACCATGTTTTCGAAAAAGAGTACCGTAACCGCACTTTCCTTCGTTCTTGCCTCATCCTTATTGGTAACAGCGTGCGGCAAAAAGGATCAAGTTGTCACCGCACAAGGCGGTACGCCAGAAGTGACTGAGCTGCGCTATCAAGGCTCCGTCGGCGCTGTCACTTATCCAGAATTAGCAGAGGATTTAGGGTATCTCGCTCCTTTAAAGCTGAAGTTTATTGGCAACACGATAAGCGGTCCCCAAGATATCCAATCTGTTGTAACGGGTGACACCGACTTCGGCGGGGCTTTCAACGGAGCCATTGTGAAATTGATCGCGGCTAAAGCGCCGATCAAGCCCGTTATTTCTTACTATGGCGTCGATGAGGCGACATGGACGGGGTATTACGTTTTGGACGGCAGTCCGATCAAATCGGCCAAAGATCTCATCGGCAAAAAAATAGCCGTGAATACACTAGGCGCCCATCATGAATTCGTGATCAAAGAATATTTGCACCGAGCTGGCCTAACAGCTGAGGAAATTAAGCAAGTGACCCTCGTTGTCGTCCCGCCGGTCACGACCGAGCAAACCTTACGCGCTGCACAAGTTGATGTAGCCTCACTAGGCGGAGTATTGCGAGATAAGGCGCTTGAGCGCGGGGGCATTCATCCTTTGTTCAGTGATAAAGATCTGTTCGGCATTTTCAGTGCTGGCAGCTATGTCCTGACAGATAAGTTCATTAAGAACAATCCGAATGCCTCACGGAAATTTGTTGAAGCGACAGCCAAAGCTATCGAATGGGCGCGAACAACACCCCGCGAAGAAGTCGTGGCGCGATACGAGAAGATCATCAATGAACGCGGACGCAAAGAAGACACGTCCACTGTGAAGTTCTGGAAAAGCACGGGCATTGCCGGCAAAGGCGGTGTGATTTCTGATAAGGAATTCGATACCTGGATCCATTGGCTTGTCGATGAGGGCGTGATCAAAGATGGTCAGCTGCAGCTAAAAGGACTTTATACAAACGAATTTAATCCATTTGCCACAGAGAAAAAGTAAGGAAACCATGCCAAGGAGGTCGTGTCCATGACGGCTAAAATCAGTATTCAACATGTGCAGAAATCGTTTCGCATCCAACGTAATCTCGGACATCTCAAGGAGGATGATCAGCCGATTTCCGCCCTCAACGATATCAATTTGGACGTGAAGCAAGGGGAATTCATGGTCATTGTCGGACCCAGCGGCTGCGGCAAATCGACGCTCCTTGATCTGCTTGCAGGATTGACGAAGCCCAGCAGCGGCCAGATTTTGCTCGATGGCAGCCCCATAACAGGGCCGAATTTGGATCGCGGCATTGTTTTTCAGCAATATGCGCTTTTTCCTTGGAAAACGGTGCTGGCCAATGTGGAATTTGGATTGGAAGCGAAAGGTGTGCCTCGCAAGGAACGGCGCCGAATTGCTCTGGAGTTTATACAGCTGGTAGGGCTTTCTGGATTCGAGAATCGATATCCGCATGAAATTTCCGGCGGGATGAAACAGCGGGTCGCTATCGCAAGAAGCCTTGCTTACGATCCTGAAGTGCTGCTCATGGATGAACCATTCGCAGCCTTAGATGCGCAGACGAGAGAAACACTGCAAAGCGAGCTTCTACGGATTTGGGAAGCGACGAAAAAGACGATCATTTTTATCACACACGGGATTGAAGAAGCCGTTTATTTGGGGCAGCGCGTCGCTGTCATGACATCACGCCCTGGACGCATCAAGAAAGTGCTGGATATTCCATTTGTATCACGGAGAAGTGAAGAGGATCTCAGGTCCAACCCCGAATTCGTCCGCCTGCGGCACGAGGTGTGGGATTTGCTGAAAGATGAAGTGAGCCGAGCGCAAGAGCAGGAGAAGAGCAAAAGTCTGGATAGTTTTGATCCCAATAAATCGAAAACATTATCCCGAGGAGGCGTTATCAATGGCTAGTGTGAATGCCAGTAAAGCTTATCTTTTGCCTAGAGAGAAGAGTGATTTCTTCGGTTGGATCTTGACGAAGTTTAGAATCGCTTGGAAGCAGTCCGTTGTGATCATCGCCTTGCTTTTGTTCTGGGAAGTTGCTCCCCGAGCGGGTCTTGTCGACGCCACTTTCTTTCCACCTATCTCCGAAATCGCGAGCGCTTGGTGGCAGTTGCTGTTATCGGGTGATTTATTCGACCATACCGTCGCCAGTTTATCACGTTCGTTAGGAGGATTCCTTCTCGCGATTGGGATTGCGATTCCGCTCGGCCTTGCCATCGGCTGGTGGAAACCTGTCTCCGAATACCTCAATCCGTTACTTGAATTGTTGAGGAATACCGCTGCGTTGGCGATTTTGCCCGTCTTCATCCTCCTCTTAGGGCTTGGTGAAACCTCCAAAATTGCGATTGTGCTCTACGCATGTGCATTCCCCTTGCTATTGAACACGATTAGCGGCGTGAAAAATGTAGAACCGCTCCTGATCAAATCAGCACGTTCGATGGGTCTATCCCCCATCCAATTATTTCGCAAAGTAATCATCCCTGCTGCAACACCCACCATCTTCGTCGGGATTCGGCAAGCTGGTGCAAGTTCAATTCTCGTGCTCGTCGCTGCGGAGATGGTCGGGGCCAAGTCAGGATTAGGCTATCTTATTCAATACACGCAGTTCAGCTTTCAAATTCCAACGATGTACGCAGGCATTATCTCGATTTCTGTCATCGGTCTGATTATCAATTTCGCACTAGTTACGCTTGAGAAACGATTAACTGGCTGGAAACAAACGTATAGTGAATAATTCTGTGAAGGTGAGTGAACCACATGAGTCCATCTAAAAAACAATTGCATCTGAACGTCTTTCTAATGAATACCGGTCATCACGAAGCATCGTGGCGGCATCATCAAACCGAGCCTGAGCACATTACGGATATTCGATATTTCCAAAAAATTGCTAAGATTGCTGAACAAGCGAAGTTCGATTCCCTTTTTCTCGCGGATGGGCTAGCTGTTAGTCAAAATATTAAGCATGGCGCGTTCGTGGGCCTGGAGCCTTTCACTTTACTCTCGGCGTTAGCGTCCGTTACGGAACATATTGGCTTGATTGGCACCGTCTCCACAACCTATAACGAACCTTTCCATGTCGCTCGTAAATTCGCTTCGTTAGATCATATTAGCAAAGGGCGCGCTGGCTGGAATATTGTTACATCTGGAAGCTCCTTTGAAGCGAGCAATTTCAGCAAAGACGAGCATTTGGAGCACAGCAAGCGTTATGAACGTGCGAAGGAATTCCTGGATGTCACCACAAGTCTGTGGGATAGCTGGGAGGATGAAGCGCTTGTTATTGACCGCGCGTCAGGAACATTCGCAGATCGCAGCAAAGTTCGAGAGATCAACCATATCGGGGATGCTTTCAAAGTCCGTGGTCCCTTGAATATTCCAAGATCACCGCAAGGGTATCCTGTGCTTGTGCAGGCGGGATCTTCCGAGGATGGCAAAGAATTCGCAGCGCAATATGCGGAAGCGATCTTCACCGCACAGCAAACACTGCTGGAAGCTCAGCAATTCTACTCGGATGTGAAAACCAGACTAGCGAAGTACGGTCGATCCCCTGATCAGCTAAAAATATTGCCTGGCATCTGCCCGATTATTGGCCGGACCGAAGCGGAAGCCAAAGAGAAAGAGCAGGAACTCAACGAATTAACCGTTCCTGAATATGGACTCAACCAGCTCTCGAACATGTTGGGCGTTGATCTATTCTCCTATCCGCTGGATGGACCGCTGCCAGAGCTGCCTAGCTTGTCAGAAATTAATGGAAACAAAAGCCGCTTCCAGCTTGTCGCCGACTTAGCCCAGCGAGAGAAGCTAACCATTCGTGGTCTGCTTCACCGATTGGCTGGCGGCCGCGGGCATCGCACTTTCGCGGGTACACCGATCCAAATCGCTGATCAACTCGAGGAATGGTTCCTGCATGGAGGTGCGGACGGCTTCAACGTGATGCCGCCATATTTGCCAGCGGGCATTGAAGAATTTGCGCAATTCGTCATTCCCGAACTGCAACGCAGAGGGTTGTTCCGTACCGAATATTCGGGATCCACGCTTCGTGGACATTTGGGATTAGCTAGACCCCTTAATCAGTATGCGACTGCTGCCGTAAGAGGCGGCGCATAAATATAATCATTGGAGGCTATGAACATGAGTACACATGAACAAGTAAACGAAGCAGTAAAGGGATTTGAGATTTTGCCAGTTGCAGGTCGCGTAGGTGCAGAAATCAGAGGGATTAGCCTTCAAGGTAATCTCGCCCCAGAGAAGGTTCTTGCCATTCGTGAAGCGTTGTTAAAGTACAAAGTTCTCTTCTTCCGTGAGCAGCATCAATTAGATGATGCGGGACAAGAAGCTTTCGCTCGCGTCCTCGGCAATCCAATTGCCCATCCAACCGTGCCTATCAAATCGGGTACTGATTACGTGCTGGAGTTGGATTCGAACCATGGCGGGAGAGCAGATTCGTGGCACACTGACGTGACGTTTGTCGATGCGTATCCGCAAGCCTCCGTCCTTCGTGCTGTCGTCGTTCCGGACGCCGGCGGTGACACGGTCTGGGCGAATACCGTTGCAGCTTATGAGCATTTGCCTGCAGAGCTTCGCCAAGTTGTCGATTCCTTATGGGCTCTGCACACCAATGATTATGATTATGCGGCGCAGCGTGCTCAAGTATCACCAGAAGCGAAGCGGCACCATAAGGAAGTGTTCGTCTCTACCGTCTACGAAACCGAACACCCTCTCGTTCGTGTCCATCCAGAGACGGGTGAACGTTCCTTAGTGCTTGGCCATTTCGCCAAGCAAATCATCGGCCTTTCTTCCGCCGATTCGGCGCAATTCATCGCGCTGTTGCAAGCCCACATCACAAAGCTAGAGAATACAGTTCGTTGGCGCTGGGCCGCAGGCGATGTCGTCATCTGGGATAATCGGGCAACGCAGCATTATGCCGTCAATGATTATGGCGACCAGCACCGCATCGTGCGCCGCGTGACCGTGGATGGTGACGTTCCCGTCAGTATCGATGGACGGAAAAGCGTTACACGCAAAAAACAGCCAAATGATGCGATAACGCAGGCTGGCGCTTAAAAGAATGAGCAAGACCCATTCTGGCAGTGGCTGTGGTAGTTCACCACACTGTCAGAATGGGTCTTTATCTTTAGTGCTTCCTATTCAGGTTGAGCTCCTTCATAATTTTGCGGCCAGTCGGCGTCTGAGCCAAGCCGCCTTTGGCGGTTTCCCGATGCTTCTCGGGCATCGCGGTGCCCACCTCATACATCACTTGGACGACCTCGTCCGATGGGATGACCGAGCGAACCCCTGCCAAGGCCATATCGGCTGCCGCCATGGCATTAACCGCCCCGAACCCGTTGCGTACGATGCACGGGATTTCGACGAGACCGCCGACTGGATCACAGATCAGTCCGAGGGTGTTCTTTAGTGCAAGCCCCACGGCATGCATCGCTTGCTCTGGGGTTCCGCCGCGCAGCTCAACGAGCGCGCCCGCTGCCATGCCAATGGCCGAACCCACCTCGGCTTGGCAGCCTCCCTCGGCGCCAGAGACGAAGGAATTGTTGGCGATTACATAGCCAATCGCGCCAGCACAGAGCAACCCTTTGACCAAATGATCATCCTCCCAGCCGAAACGTTGCTGACTGCTGATGAATACACCTGGAATGATCCCGCAGGAACCTGCCGTCGGCGTCGCAATAATGCGCCCCATCGAGGCGTTAACCTCCGAGACGGCAAGGGCATAGGCCATCGCTTTGCAAGCTTCTTCCCCGAGATTGGTTGGCTGCATCGCCATATAGGTCATTACCCGTTGTGCGTCTTTCCCTGTGAGTCCGCTTCGTGACGTAGTATCCTCGGTGAGGCCTTTGTCTACCGCTTCTTTCATGATCTGATAATACTCACGCATTTTATTGAATACGTACGCTGGCGGCTTGCCCGATTCTTCACTCTGATCCGCCAACATCACGTCTGCTATCGTTAATCCTTCGGATGCGCATACCTCAGCTAGCTGCTTTAAAGTTCGGAATCGCATACGTCGCCTCTTTCTGTAAGATCTACTTTGCGGACACTCGCTACCATCGGCAGTGCCAACAGTTCCTCGAGAACACCATCGGGTATAGCGGCATCCGTTTCGATAACCGTCATTGCCGCTTGATTGCGGCCTTTCCGATCCAGATCCATGAAGCCAATATTGATTGAGCTTCGGCCAAGAACAGCTGTAATATCGGCGATCATCCCAGGACGGTCATGATGCGCAATAATAAGCGTCGGATAATTTCCAGTAAATTTGACGTCAAATTGATTGACACTAATGATCTCAACATTGCCACCGCCGATGGACGCGCCCTTCATGCTAATTTGTTGATCTTCTGAGATAAGTACAATACCCACCGTGTTCGGATGATCAGCTTTATCTTTACTCATATGAAAAGCAACCTCAACCGACAGCGCTTCCGCTTCTTCTGCCGCCTGAGGAATGCGTGGGTCATCGGTATCATAATCGAGTATGCCGCCGATCAGAGCAAGGTCCGTCCCATGCCCGCGATACGTATCGGCGAAGGACCCGTATAAAGTGATTTCGGCTTTTTGCGGCTGCTCGCCTAGCAACTGTCTGGCGACACGACCTAAACGAATCGCGCCAGCTGTATGTGAGGAAGATGGGCCGATCATCGAGGGGCCAATGATGGAAAATACATCTTTAAAACGCATGACACAGCTCTCCCGTCCTTGATGTTACTTCCTATCTTCTCCTATTGTAGGAACGGAATGAATAAAAGACAAATCTTTAAATTGTCTTTAAAAATAGACCAATATTAATTATTACTCATTCATTGGGTTTGAAAATAAACCATTAATTTCAATAACTTCTGCTTTTGCAACTCTTTTGGGTCCTTCCATGAAATATCCT
The DNA here is from genome assembly GCF_032271945.1 of Paenibacillus sp. MBLB1832. Lineage (NCBI taxonomy): Bacteria > Bacillati > Bacillota > Bacilli > Caryophanales > Paenibacillaceae > Paenibacillus > Paenibacillus roseipurpureus. Next base: position 4,792,141 of record NZ_CP130319.1, read on the forward strand.
TTCATTCCGAGTTTAATTGTTTTTACATCTCTTTCTCTTCTTGAAGCAGCAAATAGTATCCACATTCTAGCTGTGCCCGAGACCGGAACCGATTGGCTATCTTCTAAAATAATTTCTCTATTCTCATCTTCAAATTCTGGGTGGATCACTCTAAGTGATATTGGTGTGATTGACAAATCTTCTACAAAAGCGAAGTCGGATCTATAACCTTGATATGGAAGGTGTTTTCTCCCACCTTCTTCAACACTATAAAATCTATATCGAACAGTAAAATCATGTGGATGCTTTCTTTCTGTTTCGTAAGGAACCCACATATTGATCTCTCCTACTTTATTTTTTTCAATAGATAATTTCAGCTCTTGTATTCGCGACGTCGACTTAGGCCCCACTAGAGGCGCCGCGATGCGGTTATTCGGTGCAGGTGTGTCTGCTGAAAATACTTCCTCGAAATCCTTCTTGCAGACCAAGGGGCGTAAGGCCCTCAGCGTGAATACAGTGATAGATGATGGGAATGCCTTCTTCGATTACGCTAATTTATTGAATTTATTGTCAGTTAAATCATTCAGTTTGTTAAATACTGTCTTATCACAATATAATATAGTCAAACTCTGGCCATCCGTGAAATAAATAAACATCTTACTCTTATTCCTATTATTCGCTTGTTTTGCCAAGATTCTTATTAGCTCAAAATCAAACCAATCATCATTAAATTCTATTGGCCAATGATAGTTCTTTCCATCTAATTCAAATGAAATACTTGCTTCTTCTTGATCAAAATCGACTCTACTGTCAATATTATTTAATGGCAAATCGCCTTGCGTTAATTCAACAAAATTTCTTACTAAAATATTATAGATACTCTCGTCTTCAATAAATTCAGTATCAAAATTCCAAACATCCTTAGACATTCTGATTTCCTTATCATTTTCATCAAATAAATCAGAACCGATCGTTGTAAGTAATAATATAAAAGGGTTTTCCTCGTAACATTCTCGTTCAAAATGGAATAATAGATTCTCCACTAAGCTACTTGATGCGTAATCATCAAAAGAAATACCTAGATTACATAATGTTTCTATCTGTTCTTCTAATGTTATGTTTACTTTTAGATTTTCTTTTTTATTCCGCTTGAAAAAGTTAAACATCACCTGATTCCTCTCATATAAAATTGTTTGCATCCCTTTCGTCTAATGTTGTTGTATTCACGAACCCGATAAACTTAAAGGAAAACTGAAGTCTAGGCCTTCCTGAACTACCTACAAAAGATTATACATCTATTATTCTTTAATATTCCTCTTTCAAGTTCTTTCTACTGAAAAACCTCAATGAGAATTGATAAGTTAGAGCACACAGTATCCAATAACCAAAAATTAGAATATTATCAGGAAATAACAGGTTTAAACTCTTATTATCACTCAGCGCCAAATACGTCACTATTACCACTATCATCGAAAATCCCAAGTACAGCAAAGTTTCAACCAATAATATCACTTTATTAATTCTTCTTGTCATTAAGTTAATAATTTGAGAACAAGGTATTCCAATCAGTAGTAATACTGGGAAGGTAACAATCATAAACAATACGACTCCTAGTAAGCTCTCAAAAGGTATGCGCTATAAATATCAGAATTGTCAGTTGAAGTATTGTTGGGCAAACTAGAACTGCCACTAGAAATGAGAGTAAATAATGTTTTATCTTCATGGTTCACCGCTCTCAAATAGATCTGCATAGATTGCAGATAACGTTGTTGTATTCACGACGCCGAGAGGCTTAAGGTCACGAAGTGACCAGCTGCGCTTGCGCAGTTAGCCTCGCAGGTGGTCCGCCTGAATTCACTTCCTCGAAATCCCTCTGGCGGACCGAGGGCCGAATGGCCCGAAGCGTGAATACGATGTTATATGACGTTCTCCACTTCTTAGAGCTACTCAAAAATAATTATTTATTTCTCTAAATAAAGATGCTGCCTAATATAAAATTTTTTTCTGTTTTATCGAATTTCCGAGATGAATTACCAATATTATCGCCTGTTATTATTCAATTCATTATCAATAAAATCTAAATAAAAAGAACCGCCCTTAATTGAAACTTCATCATCGCATACACTACAATCATATATTCCTTGTCCATCTTTAATAGTTATGCCAGCACCGCATGTCGGGCAATGAAAATAATTCTTGGATTCAATCAAATGCTTATTAAATATTACACTTTCATTTGATTCATCTGTGTAAAAACCATTTTCGAGTTGAGTACTTTTGCATTTAGTGCATACTGTTCTCGAATTACTCATTAAGGTTTGACAGTTTAAACATCTTTTCATTTTGATTTTCAAAATTATCCCCCTCTTTTTTTTATTGGTGATTTTAATTTCCATTTGCTCTTTGGAGAATGTCATATAAGGTTGTTGTATTCACTAACCCGAGAGGCTTAAGGCGCGTTAGCACCAGGTGGCTTCGCCACTTAGCCAGGTGTTGTCTGCCTGAAACCCTCTTCCTCGAAATCCCTCAGGCAGACCAAGGGGCGTTAGCCCCGCAGCGTGAATACGGTGTTAGATGATGTCGACGACAACTCGAGTAAACGCAAATATGCACTTTAAACTTTATGTTATTGAACTTTTTCTATTAATCTTTCAAATATATTCCTTTCATTTTCTCTCAGTTCCATTGCTATTTCCATTATAAAAGGTTTAGCAAAATCAGTTACCCTAAAATAAATTGGATCAGTATTTTGAAGATTAATAATTCCTTTGTTATGCAAGTCTTCTAACTCTTTAATCAAGTACTTACTAACATATGTTGCAATTACTTCATCTTTAACAATCAATTGTGGATGCCCAAACTCCGGGTCAGGCGCAATTTTTGTATTGTTGTTAATCGAGTGTGCAATCGCGAATAATATACTTGGAATATTAGTGATGACCATTGATTTAATAAAGGCTCTAGTAATTTCATTCTTCATTTTATCAATTGATTTTTCATCCCTTATTGTCATAACCACGTCACTAATAACATTATTTCTTTTCCGTTCAATTTCTTCAAAGTAATTATGCATTGGGTTCTGAATTACTTTTAAGAAGTTACTGTCGTCTCTATAATCAGTCGGAGCATACAGCTTAGCGTGATGGCTAATCACTAGCTTTACGAAGACCGCTAATACTATAAGTGGATATATGACAATAAAAAATATTAACAATCTCTGTGAAAAAACATCAAAAGAACCAGTTCCAACAACTAATGCTGCTACACCATAGATCATAAATAAAAATAAAGAAATGATTCCTAATGGGTTTTTGGAAAACGCACTAATTGTTTCTTTATCGTACTTCATTGAAAAGCCCCCCAAATATAATTATGTCTTGGCTATTTCATCTAACGTTGTTGTATTCACGATCCCGAGAGGCTTAAAGGAGCGCCAGCGACTGGGTCGAAGACTTAGCCTCGCAGGAGTTGTCTGCCTGAATCCACTACTTCGAAATCCCTCGGGCAGGCCAAGGGGCGTTAGCCCCGCAGCGTGAATACGGTGTTATCTGACGTACTCGACCTCTATGATATTCTTGCAACTAGTCCTTCACCGATTGAGAATAGAACTTCTTCATTTAATAAGTAAAGACACCTCCATTCCTTGTAAATTGGCACATCGAACATCATTACAATTGGTTTCATTAAATTACTAATCTCAATGATTTCAATCTTATTGAATTTCGTAAGACTTCTATTATCATTAAATATTTGTTCGCACTGCTCTTCTGATAAATCTTCACTATAGATTCCAATTCTATTCTGATATATCTGATCTAAATCATATGTATAGAAGCCCCCTGGGCTATAGAGCCTTGATCCTTCTATTCTCCAAATTTCTAAAATATCAATTCCTTCAACTCTTGTACCAAAACATCTAATGGTACTTCGATTCATTTGATTCAGTACAGAAACGAACTCATTATATTTAGGCTTTGCCCATACTATAGTGCCATTAATAAGACTTTGAACTGGTTCAAAGTCACGATTACTAAACGAGTACTTGGATTTCATTGGCTCTTTCCAAGCAATATGTGTATCTAAATCTATTACTTCTAAATACCCATAATCAGAACATCCTGGATAATAGCAATGGCTACATACATCAAGCTGAATCAGCGAATCATATTCTGATTCGAGGTGATAAAAGTAATCTGCAATAATGACACCGTTTAACTTAAGATAAAAAGTTCCTTCAATATGTGGAACTAATTCATATTCGTTTACCATCATATGAGATCACCTCCAATTGGTCCTTTCGAGTATGTCAGATAAAATTATTGTATTCACTAACCCGAAAGGCTTAAAGGAGCGTAGCGACTGGGTGGCTCTACCACTTAGCCTTGCAGGGTTGTCTGACTGAAACCGCTCCCCCGGAATCTGTTTTGGCAGACCAAGGGGCGCCAGCCCCGCAGCTTGAATACGGTGTTTTATGATGGATTAGCCCCACTTCTTTGAATAGAGACAGGACGTCGGCCCACATTGAATTTATATTCTTATTCTTATTAGAGTTTTAATACATTATTGATTTATCCAATCTTATTGAATATACCTTATTGTCTATCATACAAAATTCAAGTGTTCGTTTATTTCTCTTATCTATATATCCTATAATCATGCTACCTTGTTCAAATCTTTCATAATATTGATACCCATATTGTTCTAATATTGTATTCAGATCATTTCCTAGTGATATTCCTTTATTTGTTTTGAAATCTTTTGAATCATTTCTTATAGATATTCCATTATCGGTTTTAAAGTCACTTGAATATGTAAAAATCCTTATTATCTTGTCATCATTTTTTTCAGTTACTACAACCATTCCTTTGTTTGATTGATAGTAGTCAAATAAAGCATTATCCTGACTTTTAAGTTCTCCGACATTACTTAAGAACTCCTCAGACTTTATAGATTGATTTAATTTTACTCCCGAAATATTCTCGTTAGTCAGATCTGAACTGGTCGTAGTATAGTATTTTAATGTCCTGAATCCCAAATCAAAGTATGAATTTATGCCGATTCCTAAACTAATTATGATGATCGTAATTACTGCAAGTATCTTCAGTTTTTTTCGCATTAATCTTTTCCTACTTTCTTCGAGCAACAGGACGTTTCGAACGAGATACTTTCAATTAGTCTCTTTAGGGCCAATCTTTTATAACGTTGTTGTATTCACGAACCCGAGAGGCTTAAAGGAGCGTCAGCGACTGGGTCGAAGACTTAGCCTCGCAGGAGTTGTCTGCCTGCCTCCCCTTCCTCGAAATGCCTCTGGCAGACCAAGGGGCGATAGCCCCGCAGCGTGAATACGTTGTTATACGAAGTAATTGCCTTCTTTGAAAAACTTACAAACTCTTTAAGGTCCCATAATTTATTTCTTTAATTCTATTTACTATGTAGTCTGCAGCTGAAAGATCTTGATTACCTGAATTCAAATTCTTATACCCAATACACTTCATTCCTGCGGCTTTAGCTGCTACAATTCCGTTTTTAGAATCCTCTAAGACTATACATTCTTCCACTCTGACGCCAAATAATTTTGCGATTCTTAGATAAATATCTGGGGCCGGTTTCCCCTTCAATACTTCTTCTCCACTAATTATGTCACTAAAATTATGACGTATATCAAACTTCTTCAAAACTGCTTCAATAAAAATTCTAGGAGATGAAGATGCCAAGCCAATTCGAATCTGATTTTGTTTCAGCGTTACAATTAACTCCTTGACTCCTTCTATTGGTTGCTCGTTTGACTGTTTAAGTAATTCTAGCTTTGTATTTAATTGCAAGTTAATTATCTCTTCAACAGTTTGACTTAAGGAGTATTTAGCAATTAGCTTCGACCACATTTCAGGATTGGTCATCCCAACAAATTCTTCTAGTTCCTTTTGGGTTATGTCAATTCCAAATGTATTCATCACATACTCATCTACTTTAAAATGAAGCGGCTCACTATCAATAATTACCCCATCCATATCAAAAATAAATGTACTAAACATATATTATGAACTCCTTCATGTTTTTAAAATATTGCAATAATTTCGTATAACGTTGTTGTATTCACAAACCCGAGAGGCTTAAAGGAGCGCAGCGACTGGGTCGAAGACTTAGCCTCGCAGGAGTTGTCTGCCTGATTAAGCTCCCTCGAAATCCCTCTTGCAGACCAAGGGCCATAAGGCCCGCCGCGTGAATAGGGTGTTAGAAGATGTTGGCGCCTTCTCTGAAATACTTAAAAATAGTCTTTATCGTTCATTATCAATTCTAATCGAAATTTCCTCAGTCCACTGTGCATCCCTTACCCAAAATCTTATAGTATGTAAAGTCAAAATTCACATCAGTTTTATCTAAACTCAGCATATGTTTGCACATCTATCTAGCCCAAGAGCGTATAGTCTTGAATAGTCACTTCTCGTCGATTCTTTCCAGATTCCGTATATGTACGCACATCTGCCTAACCCGAGAGCGTATAGTCTTGTAGAGTTACTTGGCGTCGATTCTTTCCAGGTTCCGCATATGTTTAATCATATATCTGACCCGAGAGCGTTTTCTTATATAGTCACTTCACATCGTTTCTTTCCAGATTACACCATATAATTACAATTCAATATTACACATCAACTGTAGATGTTTTTATTTTTGTATTGGTTTGCGCCAATTTCTTATAACGTTGTTGTATTCACGAACCCGAGAGGCTTAAAGGAGCGGAGCGACTTGGTCGAAGACTTAGCCTCGCAGGAGTTGTCTGCCAGATTACACTTCCTCGAAATCCCACTTGCAGACCAAGGGGCGTAGCCCCGCAGCGTGAATAATGTGTTAGCTGATGTTACTGCCTTCTATGAATTAACTTTTAAATGAACTTAATCCTTCAATCATTAATTCTTATAAAATATGTTCTGACTCTTTTGGTATTCTTTAATAAATCAAGACCGCTCATTATTACACCAATTGCTCCAATTATTTCTGTAACTAATCTCATTTCTGTTAGAGGAAACTCTGCCTCATATAGAACCAAACCATATAACATTATTATTGCATGTAAAACAATGATTACTAAAGATATAAGGGCTTTACTTAAATATGTTCCAATTTGAAATTTTGATAATGATACATAAAGTATTGCTGATAGTATATTTAATAAAGTAAACATCATTGCATCTTTTGTAGGGTTCACTTGAACATCTACAAAACTTGCAGAATGTGTTGTATACTCTTCCGCTGTAATAAAGTAGCTAAAAGCAAAGACGGTAATAATAAAACCGATTACTATAAGACCAAGATTAAATCCAAACCATGCAATGTGTTTCATAATTGCTCCTAGGTATTCATATATTTTTTTGCAGTAATTTCAGCTAACGTTGTTGTATTCACGAACCTGAGAGGCTTAAGGCGCGGCAGAGCCGGGTCGAAGACTTAGCCTCGCAGGGTTGTCTGCTGAATCCGCTTCCTCGAAATGCCTCTTGCAGACCCAGGGCAGAATGGCCCGCAGCGTGAATACGCTGTTAGCTGATGTTGCTGGCTTCTTCGACTTCACCCTCAATGGTTATACACATCCCTTTATGAAGTTATTTATTTCGTGGTATAATGTCTTATATAGTTTTTTATGAAGAGGAGCTGAAAATATGGCCGTTTCTAAAGATCACTTAAACAAATTAATTCAACAATTGTCTGATGATGCCCTTCCTATAGCTGCAGACTTCCTAGAAAAGTTACTAATTGGAAAAGATCAACATATCCCTTGGGATGATGAACCAACAACACTAGAGGACTTAGACGCGATTAAAAAAGCCAAAGAAGCATTTGCTCGTGGTGAGGGTATCAAACTTAAGAATGTTATAGATGACTTACTCAATTGAATTTAACAAAGATGCCTTAAAGTACCTACAAAAACTAGATAAACCTACACGCACACGGATCGTACAGCATCTACAAATTCTTAGTGAAAATCCATATCACACCGAACTTGACATCAAGAGAATGCAAGGTACTACTGGAGATTATCGCTTGAGAGTAGGTTCTTTCAGAGTTATTTACTCTGTGAAAGATGCTGTATTACTTATCTATGTAATTAAAATTGGCTCTCGTGGTGATGTCTATAAATCTTAGCATCTGGTCTATTCTTTCAAAGAATAGGCTTTTTGTTATGGTTTCAGCAATTTCAGCTAACGTTGTTGTATTCACGAACCCGAGAGGCTTAAAGGAGCGGAGCGACTGGGTCGAAGACTTTGCCACGCAGGGTTGTCTGCCAGATACAACTTCTTCGAAATCCCTCGGGCAGACCAAGGGGTGTTAGCCCCGCAGCGTGAATACGGTGTTATCAGAAGGAATCTGCTTCTTCGAACTACTTACAAAAATCTTGTTAATTCTATATTGGAATATGTACTATCAGAATAATCTTTGTCTCCAAATATTCCATTAATCTTGTCAAATCCTAACTTACTCCAAAATCTCAAGGCAGACCAGTTCTTTAATTCCACATTAATTCTAATTTCTTTATATTCTAGTCTAGTTAATTCAATAATTAATTGACTTATTATTTCTTGTCCATTTCCTTGATTTTTATAGTTATTTCCCACACACATAAAAGCTAAATATGTAGTGTCATCCAGCGGATATCCGTGATATATACTTAACATTCCAATCAAATTGTTACTTGCATCTTTATTGGTTCTTATCGTTTGAATTTTATAATTCTCTTTCTTTCCTCCTGGTGGTAAATCTCCTGTAAAGAAACATTGTTTTAAATATCCTTTATCAGGTTCACGTCCATCCCAAATTCTTATGTTACTACTTGATTCATAAAGATCTTGTACTTCTTCTATTTCTTGAAGTTTGATGTCTTCAAATATTAGTCTTTCAGATTTCCAAAAGGTGTTCAAAGCCTTCATAGTATCACTTCCAATTTGATTAATATTTGTTCAGATCTTTCTGATAACGTTGTTGTATTCACGAACCCGAGAGGCTTAAAGGAGCGTAGCGACTGGGTCCGAAGGACTTAGCCTCGCAGGAGTTGTCTGCCTGAATTCGCTTCCTCGAAATTCCTCGGGCAGACCAAGGGAGCGTAAGCGACCGCAGCGTGAATACGGTGTTAGGCGATGGATTAGCCCTCCTGAAATACTTTCACATTGATTTAATTCTTAATAACTTTACAATTTCATTCTTTCTTTCACGGTTATATTTCATGTTATTATCTTCATTATTGATTCCATTAGTCCAAATAGAGTTTGATAATCCTATTAGATTTGAAGATGCACTTTGAATATTCTTTCTACTCGGTATTAAGCGCATTATTGAAAACAGTGAATAAAATGGAATTATATTAGAAATACCAATTAATTCGCTTGCTAATTTTCTGAATGTATTTGAAACTTCATCAAGACGAACAACTAGCTTTTCATTATTCTTATTCTCTTCATTGTATTTAAATAGATTTGAATAAATGTTTGCATAATAAATGAGTTGAACTGAAATCTGAGATCGTATCTTTCGAAAGTCTGAAATAGGTTCAATAATATATTTAAGGAGTATTTGACTAAAAAAGAAAACAATTACTCCACTAACGACAGTAAGTGAAGAAGTTATTATTGCGGTTTGCATATGCTTTTTCATCCTTTCTTAGCTAATCTTTCGCCTAACGTTGTTGTATTCACGAACCCGAGAGGCTTAAAGGAGCGTAGCGACTGGGTCGAAGACTTAGCCTCGCAGGGTTGTCTGCCTGAATCACTTCCTTGAAATCCCTCGGGCAGACCAAGGGGCATCAGCCCCGCAGCTTGAATACGGTGTTATACGATGTTGCGTCCCGAATCCGCCCAAGAAATCGTCACTTCTGTTTTTATCAGTTCTTCAGGTTTTCCTATGGTTTTCATAGGGTTATGGGTTCATCCGATTTTTTATTTTCCTATCCAGGGGGCGTCTCATGGACTTGAATAACATTTGAATCAAAGGACGGCCACGTCTCCTGATTCAAGTATTAGAGTCCTTTCTCTTTCTTGCCCCCTGTCTTTCGGATGAACCCAATCTACCCTATCCCCATTGGAAAATTAAACTGATAAAACAGAGACGATTTCGGTCTGAAAGCCCCTCCGATCTTATAACAAATTGTCTATTCAAATGAACCTAAGTACACAAAAACGTTGGCAATCTGCCAACCCTAAGTCAAAGTACGGTTCATTTCATCACTTGACAATTTGGTTCTAAGATCGAGCTTTCAGATGGGCTTTCTTCTTGAATTTACTTCAAGCAATGTCGTATAACGTTGTTGTATTCACGAACCCGAGAGGCTTAAAGGAGCGTAGCGACTGGGTCGAAGACTTAGCCTCGCAGGAGTTGTCTGCCTGAACCTACTTCCCCGAAATCCCTCGGGCAGACCAAGGGGCGTAGCCCCGCAGCGTGAATACGGTGTTATACGACGTCCTTGCCTTCTTTGAAATACTTGCGAACATCCTTAATAAGGTTTGAATTAATCTACATCTAGTCTCATTCATTAAAAACTGCAAATTCCCATAAGATGTCCATTAATATCTACAAAGTCCATGCCCTTTAATGATCCATAATCATTTATTGGACTAACTTCTACTCCGTTGTCCTTTAGTGTTTGATGTGTATAAATAATATCCTTTGAATAAAAGTTGATGATTGGATGCTTTCGTCCATCAAATGTAAAATAAAGTGGGTTTACTTCATCAGCTTGTACCAATGTAATCATGGCTTGTCCAAGTTTTATGTTTCCTTGACCTTCTATAGGATTATTTAAAGTAACATTTAATGCAGCATATCCTCCATCGTGCCACATAAATTTACATCCAAGTTTATTAACATACCAGTCAATCGATTCCAAAATATTAATAACAGGTATAAAATTACAATCAATCCTGTTTAAAATATCCAATCTCATCAATCCTCCAAATAAAATATCATCCTATTATTCTTACAAATGAATACCATTTTGAATGTTTGTTTATGGTTTGCATGGATGTCGTATAACGTTGTTGTATTCACGAACCCGAGAGGCTTAAAGGAGCGGAGCGACTGGGTCGAAGACTTAGCCTCGCAGGAGTTGTCTGCCTGAATCACTTCCTCGAAATCCCTCGGGCAGACCAAGGGGCGTAGTCCCGCAGCGTGAATACGGTGTTATCTGATACTCCGATGATTAGCCCTAGCAAGATTTATTGATTTTGGTTTCTCCCCCCGTCCCTCGTTAGCAACTGCTCTCATAGTTTTTCTGAGCTTCTATGATACCAGTGGACGTTTAGTGACTCTCTCTGCCAACGTTTATTCGTAACGTTCCTCTGCAGCAGCAGTAACGCACAACGAGTTAAAGGTTATAAGTTCTAAAAATACGGCGGACGTGAATGATCTTACTTCTCGAGAGTCGTTCGCAACGTTCCGCCGCCGTTGCAGTTACATACGACAAGAAAAAGGATTTAAGTTCTAAATTCGGCGGATGTGAATGATCTCATTCCTCGAATGTCAATCGTAACGTTCCAATACAGTTGATGTCATCGCCGTATATATTTATTGGCTTTTCGTTTTTTAGGGGGGAGAAACCTTTGCATAGCTGAATATATTCAGGTATAAAAAATCAATAAAGCTTGCTCCTGGTTAGAATAATTTATCTAACCTAGGGGCTATACTTCTTTGCAATCACGCTTCAGGAGTTTCAGATAACGTTGTTGTATTCACGAACCTTCACTGGCTTAAGGGGCGTAAGCCCCGGGTCCGACGGACTTAGCCAGTGCAGGGTTGTCTGCTGATTCCACTTCCTCGAAATGCCTCTTGCAGACCAAAGGCCGTTAGGCCCGCAGCGTGAATACGGTGTTATCGGATGTTCATGCCTTCGAAGAAACACAATAAAAAATCTATTCTAGTATTCTTCTATTCCTCAACAAATCTTCTATATCTTATTAAAACTAAGTCTTCCTCTTCTTCAAAATCTCTGTAGTGAACCCAGTATTCATCATACTCTGTAATTATTTCTGTGTGTCTAATATTAAAATCTTCAATATCTCTGTATAGATAAGTTGTAGGTAGGCAATATAATTCTAGTACTGACTTTAAGGTTTCAACTACATTCTTTAGTTTTGGTTTATAAAGATCTATACTAATTAAACTAAAATCCTTAGTGATGGTTGCAATAAATCCACTTTCTGTTTCTTGATTAAATACTTCAAAGCCTTCAATTGGATTTACATCAAGGTTATTTTCAAAGTTGTTTTTTGAAACGATTTCAATTAATGATTCCAGAGATGGGACACTGATCATGGTTTTAACGCTCCAATTGTTTTAATTGTGAACTTAAATAGTTTATGCATGAATTTCCGATAACGTTGTTGTATTCACGAACCCGAGAGGCTTAAAGGAGCGTCAGCGACTGGGTCGAAGACTTAGTCTCGCAGGAGTTGTCTGCCTGAAATCGCTTCCTCGAAATCCCTCTGGCAGACCAAGGGGCGTAGCCCCACAGCGTGAATACGGTGTTATCTGAAGTTATTGCCATCCTCGAATATTCATTCAATATCTCTTTAACGGTTATTCAAACAAATTTTCCATAATTTTCTATTACAAAATATCTGGTCCATCCCAAGTAAGTATAAAAATAGTGAAAATTAATAATATTGTTAGAATAAAAGCTACAATAGCACTTAATAACCATATTACCTTTCTCTTCACATAGAACATCGTAATTATTTGAATGATTACAGGCAGGATAAAAACATAGATTGAATATTTATTAGGTGGAAATGTATCCAAAGAATATAACCCATACGAGAATAAAGTAGTGAATGCTAAAAGTAATATACTTTTAATTATTGTTAGAATCACTTCTTTTTTCGTTCTAGATTTCATCTTCAAATTATTCTCACATCCTTTTTTATATTCATTCATTTTTGCAATAGTTTCGGATAACGTTACTGTATTCACGACGCCTCACCGACTTAAGCCCGAAGGGCGGCCGCGACGCGGTTAGTCGGTGCAGGTGTGTCTGCTGAATATACTTCCTCGAAATTCCTCTTGCAGACCAAGGGCTACTTCCCCGAGTTTCTTTCAGTCAGTCCGCAGCGTGAATATGATGTTATACGTCGTTGCCTCCTCTTCGAATCAGCCCAAGAAATCGTCTTTCATAGTCTTTACCTATCGTCTTTTATAGTTTTTCAATAGTCGTTCATATAGGGCTTTAGGGTTCATCCGATTCTTCACTGCTCTAAGCAGTGTGGCGAAAAGCACCTAGAAATACGATTGTAACCAAGGAGGAAACTAGCTTCCTACTGGTTTTAAATCGTGTTTCTAGTTTTTTCGCCCTTTAGGTCTTTAATTCGGATGAATCCCTTATAGCCCTTAAAAGAATGTTGAAAATTATAGATAGGTAAAGACTTTGACGATTTCGGTCAGGAATCCTTATAGATCATGTAAACAAATTGTCCAGCCAGAATATGAATCTAAGTCCCTCCAAATTGAGCTCATGCTCAAATTCTTCTACTAGGGAGGGCTCAAGATTCATTCTCTTCTTCGAATTACCTGCTTAGACAATTTATTTTTCATGATCCTGATTCCTGATGGGCTTTACTTCTTTGACTAGGCAATGTCGTATAACGTTTATGTATCCACGAACCCGAGAGGCTTAAAGGAGCGGAGCGACTGGGTCCGACAGGACTTGGCCTCGCAGGGTTGTCTGCCTGAATCCACATCTTCGAAATGCCTCGGGCAGACCAAGGGAGCGCCAGCGACCGCAGCGTTGGATACGTTGTTATAGGATGTCAGCGCCTTCTTTGAATTACTAACATATTCAGTTATTATTTATTGTAGTTGTTCAAAATGAGTGCCCCAGATAGTTTCAATATCATTTAGTGCTTTGGAGTCGTAATATTCAATATCTCCAGTTTCGATTAAATTTGATAGTAAGTAAAGTTTATCATCTTCTTGATTTAGTACTTTAGGCAATTCCAAGGTAAAGTTAGTTTCTGTTTCCAAGGTTCCCTTTGCAACAAATAAAAAGCTAAGTTTCTCTTTACATTTTAATGCATCAATTGCAATGCTTTTTTTCCCTGAACGGACTGCCGAAGGGTATATCCATCCATCAAGATTATATACTTGATAATTATAAAAACATTTCCCTATTAAATTTGAGATCTTATACCTATCATTATCATTATCGGGAACAATAATCGAAAATTCATCAATCAGAAAATTTCCAACCATTTCTTCAACTTTTTTATACCGGGAGTCCATTCCACTACTCGAAGAAATATCGATTAAACTAATTGGGTTCTTGACTTTATAAAATAGTAAATAAAACTCCTGACCAACCTTAATTCTCATTTCCCCTAATGTCGTTCCAATATCACCAGCAACATACAAGACTGGCTCATTAATATCATTTAAACGGCCTCGTCTACTAATATTTTTCGATGGTGGGTACCACAAATCATCATTACATTCTATTGAAGAATCAATTGTTCTAATTCGATACAAAAGAGAATTTAATGGAATATGATGTGTTGGAACGTTCATAGGCATAAAATATGCCCCATTACCATTGCTATATGATAGTATTCTAGTTAACTTTGATCTGAGTTCATCATTGGTAATCTTACTATAATCGGTATTCCTTAATTCTTGAATCAATTCATGCTTTTCTTTTAGTTGATGTAGGTAGACTGATTGCGAAGGCGGGGTCATATTGATTGTAATCTTGCTTATATTTTTATGAGATTTATTCTTTTTACTCATTCGAACACTCCTCCGATAATCTGAATCTATTGTATTTTATTTTTAGCGCTGATTTCCTATAACGTTGTTGTATTCACGAGCCCGAGAGGCTTAAAGGAGCGTTAGCGACTGGGTCGAAGACTTAGCCTCGCAGGGTTGTCTGCCTGATACGACTTCCTCGAAATCCCTCGGGCAGATCAAGGGGCGTAAGCCCCGCAGCGTGAATACGGTGTTATACGATGGAACCTCTTCATTGAACTACCTACAAACTGTTACTTAGTATTATTGGTTCTACTACCTCAGTCCATTTATGATCATTATCTGCAAGTAAAGTTTTCCATCCGAGATTTATTACTGGTTTGAAATTTTTTTCTTGGTCATCAATGTAAAGAATCCACTGATTTAATTCGTAATTTTCAATATTCCTTTCAACAAGTTTGTAAATTTCAAGTTCAGGTTTTCTTAACCCAACTTGATTTGATATTGTAATGCTCTTAACAAATGGTTCTATTCTAGATAAAGTTGATTCAAGCCATTCCTTACAGTGATTACTTAAAATATGAATATCAGCAATACGACTCCAACTTGCCAAATAGTCCATCGCAGGAAGTGGCTCCAACGATTCAATTAACATCCCTCGTGCTTCTTCTATATTTATTCGATCTATTCGATTACTCAACCAAGTCCAAAATTGATCTTCTCTAATCTTCCCAGTCCAAAGATCCTTTCGAATTGTATCAAATTGTTCTCTTAGATCTTGAAATGAAATGTCATTACTTTGGGACAATCTACGCCAAAAACTTGATGAGAAATTGCTTACTAACACACCAGCTAGGTCTAATACAAGCTGAGGTTTTGAATTCATCTTCTAGTCTCCTAATCTTATTAATGAATTTCAGGTTCTGTCGTATAACGTTGTTGTATTCACGAACCCGAGAGGCTTAAGGCGCGGCAGCGCCGGGTCGAAGACTTAGCCTCTCAGGGTTGTCTGCCCGAATGGGCAGACCGAGGGGCATCAGCCCCGCAGTGTGAATACGGTGTTAGAAGATGTTGGCGCCTTCACTGAATTACTATCAAATGTATCTATCTCTCATCTTTCATAATTTTTTCGGTTTTTTTCCTATATCCGACTATGATCGCACTTCTGTCTAACCCAAGAGAGAAAAATCTTCATAGTCACTTAGCAGTTAACCTATCCAAGTTTCGCAACGGTTCGAAAAGCAGTCTTGTCCTCGTCATTTTGGTTTTTAAAAGTCACTTTACGTTTTTTGCAACTAGGCCTTCTTCGGAAAGCCATATACTAATAGTACAAATCCAACAAAGAAAAGGAACCATACATAAAAATTATCAAAGAAACCAGGGTAATTCGGTGAATTATCGACACCTGTCCCATGTGAAGCATACGCTGCTACAATTATCGAAGAAGAAATTCTTGCCGAAATTCTCTCGATTGTGTAAAATAGCCCGCTAATGATAATTAATATTGTACCTAAACTCTTATAGAAGTTATTTCCCATCGAAATATCACCCTCCAATTAGTCTCTTTAAAATTCAGCTTAAAGTTTCGATTATTACTTCAATCGCTTGTTTTAATATTTTTTATTACTGGTGTTTCGCCAATTTCTTCTAACGTTGTTGTATTCACGAACCCGAGAGGCTTAAAGGAGCGAATGCGACTGGGTCGAAGACTTAGCCTCGCAGGGTTGTCTGCCTGATTCCACTTCTTCGAAATCCCTCGGGCAGACCAAGGGGCGTCAGCCCCGTAGCGTGAATATGGTGTTATCAGATGCCGGTGTCTTCTTCGAATATGCTTACATATCTTGTTTGCTATATTCCTAATATTGATATTTCTTTATATTCTTGTAGGTTCTTTAATATCCATGTCTGAAACTCTTCAATTAACATATATAAATTCTTACAATTCCTATCAAAATCTTTAACAAAGATACTTTTAGAATCTTTAAAAAGGAAGCGTATATAATGCTCCAGTTCTTCTTCTCTTGGATTTTTTAAGAATTCTTTTACTTCATTTAGGTTGTAAATTATTCTATTCCATACTACAGAGTCAAGGCTAAAGAAACCATAATGATCATAATCTTTATATGCCTTTTCAATTGAAGGTTCAAAGTATGCAAATACTTGTTCATCAAAAAAAATAGAGTGATCATTCCAACATTTCCCTTCATACTTCCCTGGTAATACTTCAAAGTAACAGGTCCCTTCTAATTCTACTTTATCATTTATAATTTTAATGTTTAATCATTCCTTTCTTAATAGGATTTATACAATGTTCCACACCGGTTTCTGATAACGTTGTTGTATTCACGAACCCGAGAGGCTTAAGGCGCGGCAGCGCCGGGTCGAAGACTTAGCCTCGCAGGGTTGTCTGCCTGATACGACTTCCTCGAAATCCCTCTGGCAGATCAAGGGGCGTAGCCCCGCAGCGTGAATACGGTGTTATCTGATACTCCGATGATTAGCCCTAGCAAGATTTATTGATTTTGGTTTCTCCCCCCGTCCCTCGTTAGCAACTGCTCTCATAGTTTTTCTGATCTTCTATGATACCAGCGGACGTTTAGTGACTCTCTCTGCCAACGTTTATTCGTAACGTTCCACTACAGCAGCAGTCACGCACAACGAGTTAAAGGTCATAAGTTCTAAAAATACGGCGGACGTGAATGATCTTACTCCTCGAGAATCGTTCGCAACGTTCCGCCGCCGTTGAAGTTACACACGACAAGAAAAAGGATTTAAGTTCTAAATTCGGCGGATGTGAATGATCTCAATCCTCGAATGTCAATCGTAACGTTCCACTACAGTTGATGTCATCGCCGTATCTATTTATTCGTTTTTCGTTTTTTAGGGGGGAGAAACCTTTGCATAGCTGAATATATTCAGCTATAAAAAATCAATAAAGCTTGCTCCAGGTTAGAATAATTTACACTTCAGGAGTTTCAGATAACGTTGTTGTATTCACGAACCCTCACTGGCTTAAGCCGCGTCAGCGGCGGGTCGAAGACTTAGCCAGTGCAGGGTTGTCTAGCCTGATTCCGCTTCCTCGAAATCCCTCGGGCAGACCAAGGGGCGTAGCCCCGCAGCGTGAATACGGTGTTAGATGATGCCATCTGACTTCATTGATATACAATCAATAATTATCTCCTTCCTTCTTTCATTTCACTTTCGTAGTATTCTAATTCTTTCTCCGCTGATATCCAGTATAGGGCTGTCTTTATTAATCTCTTTAAATCTGATATATCTTTGTCTTCCCACTTTTGAGTATAATGAGCATGGTCATTCCCTAACCATGATGCTCTTCTGGCTAAAAATTTTACTTTTTCATCAGTTACGTATTGTTCAATTACAGCATCGAATCTGTGATTATTTTTTATCTTTTCTGCCTCTTCAGGGAATCTAATAATGAGATAATCCTTAACTAAAAATTCTAACGCCTTCCTATAACCAAGACCACAAATCTGATCAAGCTTTCTCTCTTCAGCCTGTTTGGCTTGATTAAATATACTAACAAAATTTTCTGAGATTTCATTGATGGGTTCAGAAAATTCTTCTTCTTTAAATTTAAAAGGACTACATCCCACATATTTTGGTAAAGAACTGTCATATATATTGAATAATGTATTCTTACTATATATTCCAAAAAACATCTCTAAACATGCTTTTCTTGGACATGCATAAACAACCCTTATGTTCCAATAATCATTCTTATGAAAATCATATCCGAATAAAATCTCTGGGTGAATTCCATGATGACAAAACGGACATGTGTCAGGAATTGTTAAATCCAATGAATCAATCTTCTTTTTGTCGATTACTGTGTAATTTTTATCTTCCATGTTTTATTATCCTTTCAGATGGTTTCATCTAACGTTGTTGTATTCACGAACCCGAGAACCTTAAGGGAAGCATTGAGCCAAAAGCGAAGCTGGCTCCTGACCGGCCGCGACGCGGTTAGGTTTCGCAGAGGTTGTCTGCTGATTCCACTTCTTCGAAATGCCTCTTGCAGACCAAGGCCCCTTTAGGGGCCGCCGCGTGAATACGGTGTTATGTGAAGTCCCTGTCTTCCTAGAGTTACCTAATTATTCTTTAGACTTTCTAACCATTCATTATAAAAATCTAATTGTTCATCAATCGCTACATATTCTAGACTTGGGTCATAGTCAAAAATATCTACTACATCAGTTAATTTAGCTTGTTTGCCCTTCAATAGTTTATATGCCTTACTGCCTCCCATAGAAATCTGCATTGGGGAGGGGTAGACATTTCTTGCTGCTCCATTACATTCCAATATCATCCCTTGGTCTTCCAATATTCTTCTTAGTTCTATTAGAGCTTCGAAGAAATACTCTTTCTGTATTGAAATAATATCATTGTTTGTATTTAGTTCTAATTTGACCTCATCTTTATTCGTACAAGCTTCTTCATAGATTATCATTTCAGTGACAGAAACTTTATTATTGTTTATATACTTAATCCTTACAGTTTTTGCTTCCATCTCATCTTCAGCCTTTCAAATTTATTGTGATTATTTTGATTCAATATGGGTTTCACAGGGATTTCACATAACGTTCTTGTATTCACGAACCCGAGAGGCTTAAAGGAGCGAAAGCGACTGGGTCGAAGACTTAGCCTCGCAGGAGTTGTCTGCCTGAGTCCGCTTCCCGAAATGCCTCGGGCAGACCGAGGAGCGTCAGCGACGATGCGTGAATATGGTGTTATGTGATGTTCGAGCCATCTTCGAGTTTGCTACCAACCGTCCTTTTTACTTCTCGAATTTACGTAGAACTATATTATTATCTGTATTTTGTTCTTCCTAACTCGATTAACGATAAACACTACCATTCCATTAATTACTGGTAAGGATAACCATAATAATGGCACTGTGTAAAAAGAAATTGCACTATCCCAATCATAGGTCAAGTAACCAAGCACTTTATGGAAATACCAAATATCAATTATCCATATAGTTGGAATTTGTATAATCGCTATTGGATACGTAAATTTTCGTCTCCAGGACTTTGATAGAATGTAGCCATTAAAAGCCGCCAATATAACTAAAAAAGTTAGTAGACCAAAGGGTGGCTTAAGTAATCCGGTGAACCACATATTGAAAATAGGGGTCATTAGGTCCTCCTCTAAATTATTTTTTTATTATTGAATAACTTTTGGTCTTCATAGTTTCTAATAATATGCTCGAATTTCACATAACGTTGTTGTATTCACGAACCCGAGAGGCTTAAAGGAGCGTAGCGACTGGGTCGAAGACTTAGCCTCGCAGGAGTTGTCTGCCTGATTCTACCTCCTCGAAAATACTTCTGGCAGACCAAGGGCCGTCAGGCCCGCCGCGTGAATACGGTGTTATACGCTGCCCCGACTTCTTCGAGTATACTTTCAAAACATGGGTTTTAATTCTTTACAGCCATTGAACTTGGTACTATCCAAATGTTATTGTTTGCCTTACTGAAACTGCAATTTTATTTGTCCGATTTCATTTTGTTTAAGTCTTTTATAGTTAGTTCCCATTCCCACGATACTCTTTCCTGGCATAAACGGTATAGGGTAGATATTCCTATTATTAATTATATCGAAGTATTCATGTACTCTAATTGTATCTCCTGGTTTTAAAACGATTTCATTATTTGAACTAATAATTTTTTGAATTGTTATTTCAGTTTCTACCATTCTGTCATTAATAAATTGTTTTCCTGTTCCTATTGCTTCTACTTCAGCATCAATCTGTGCTGGAAAAAAATCATATATACCATAAGTAACTTGTTTCTTATCAAGAATTAGATACTTATCTGCAATGCAATACACTGCAACGACTGTAATTAAAGTAGCTAACAAGACTTTGAAGAATATCTTTGTGGGTTTTAATTTCATTTTTTAGTCCTTTTAATTTATTGGGTTTCGGGGTTGCGTATAACGTTGTTGTATTCACGAACCCGAGAGGCTTAAAGGAGCGCTAGCGACTGGGTCGAAGACTTAGCCTCGCAGTGGTTGTCTGCCTGATACGACTTCCTCGAAATTCCTCGGGCAGACCAAGGGGCGTAGCCCCGCGGCGTGAATACGGTGTTATATGATGGATTGGCCCCACTTCTTTGAATAGAGACAGGACGTCGGCCCACATTGAATTTATATTCTTATAAGAGTTTTAATACATTCTTGATTTATCCAATCTTATTGAATACACCTTATTGTCCACCATGCAAAATTCTAGTGCTCGTTTATTTCTCTTATCTATATATCCTATAATCATGAAGCCTTGTTCAAATCTTTCATAATATTGATACCCATACTGTTCTAATATTGTATTCAGATCATTTCCTATAGATATTCCTTTATTGGTTTTAAAATTATTTGAATAAGTTGCAATCCTTATAATCAAGTCATCATTTTTTTCTGTTGCTACATCCATTCCTTTGTTTGATCGATAGTAGTTAAATAAGGCATTTTCTAGACTTTTAAGTTCTCCGACATTATTTAAGAACTCCTCAGACTTTATCGATTGATTTAACTTTACTCCCGAAATATTCTCGTTAGTAAGATCTGTACTGGTCGTTGTATAATATTTTAATGTCCTAAATCCCAAATCAAAGTACGAATTTATGCCGATTCCTAAACTTACGATGATGATCGTAATAATTGCAAATATCTTCAGTTTTTTTCGCATTAATCTTTTCCAACTTTCTTCAAGCAACAGGACGTTGCGAACGAGATACTTTCAAATAGTCACTTTGGGGCCAATCTTTCATATAACGTTGTTGTATTCACGAAACCGAGAGGCTTAAAGGAGCGTTAGCGACTGGGTCGAAGACTTAGCCTCGCAGGGATTGTCTGCCTGAATAACTTCCTCGAAATCCCTCGGGCAGACCAAGGGAGCGTAGCGACCGCAGCGTGAATACGGTGTTAGGTGATGTTCGGGCCATCTTCGAATTACAATCACAGTATTTCTTTTCTTCTATTTTTTAATTTATTGAATCCATAATCAATTAATATAGCTAATACAGTGAAGATAGTTATTAAAATAATAAAAAAAACTGCAGCCCAGCCAGCAGCACCAACATCATCTTTCTTAAGATCTAAAATAGAACTATGAATTTGATTGAAGAAGAATACTAATCCAAACATCAATAGTGTAAATCCAATGAATTTCCTACTAATAAAACAAATTGTTGATATTATTAATACAATAAGTAATGGGGGAATGATCATAACATGTAAATCTCGAATAATTTTCGGATTATAAAGGGGCTTAATTATTAAAATTAGCATTAATAGAAAATACACTAATCCAGTTATAATCATTTTTATGGTTTTTGATTTATTTAGTTTATAGTCATTTACAATTGATCTGACCGATAAGTATAAATAGAAACATAGACCGAGAACTGGTAATACTAAGATTTCCATATCTAATTCTCCCTTAGTAAAAGTACTAATTGAATCATTTTTCATAATTTGCCCGAATTTCACCTAACGTTGTTGTATTCACGAACCCGAGAGGCTTAAGGCGCGGCAGCGCCGGGTCGAAGACTTAGCCTCGCAGGGTTGTCTGCCTGATACGACTTCCTCGAAATCCCTCTGGCAGATCAAGGGGCGTAGCCCCGCAGCGTGAATACGGTGTTATCTGATACTCCGATGATTAGCCCTAGCAAGATTTATTGATTTTGGTTTCTCCCCCCGTCCCTCGTTAGCAACTGCTCTCATAGTTTTTCTGATCTTCTATGATACCAGCGGACGTTTAGTGACTCTCTCTGCCAACGTTTATTCGTAACGTTCCACTACAGCAGCAGTCACGCACAACGAGTTAAAGGTCATAAGTTCTAAAAATACGGCGGACGTGAATGATCTTACTCCTCGAGAATCGTTCGCAACGTTCCGCCGCCGTTGAAGTTACACACGACAAGAAAAAGGATTTAAGTTCTAAATTCGGCGGATGTGAATGATCTCAATCCTCGAATGTCAATCGTAACGTTCCACTACAGTTGATGTCATCGCCGTATCTATTTATTCGTTTTTCGTTTTTTAGGGGGGAGAAACCTTTGCATAGCTGAATATATTCAGCTATAAAAAATCAATAAAGCTTGCTCCAGGTTAGAATAATTTACACTTCAGGAGTTTCAGATAACTTCTAATTTACGAACCCGTTTTCGTTATTTATGCCAAAATGAGATGTTATGCGTAGTTGGGTTCGTGTAAATTTATTTTGGCGGATTGTTATTGATACCCATTATACGTTCAAGTGGGCTTTGTATTTGTCTGGCGTCCCTAATGCTAACGTGGGTGTAGATTTCAGTTGTTTTAGAACTTTGATGCCCTAATAGCTCTTGGATATAACGCAGGTCCGTACCTCCTTCCAATAAATGAGTGGCAAAAGAGTGTCGCAAAGTGTGGACACTTACTTTCTTTCGAATGTTGGCAACTTGTTTCGCTCTTTCGAATACTTTTTGAACACTTCGTTCTGTTATATGTGTACCAGGTTCCATTCCTGGGAAAAGCTACTTTTCAGGTCTGTTCTGACGAACGTATTCTCGAAGAAGTACTAAAGCAGAAGCTGAAAGAACTGTATAGCGATCCTTCTTACCTTGGCTTGACGAACGTGAATCACCATTCGTTTACTGTCAATGTCACGAATTTGAAGTCGTACAATTTCACCTACTCTTAAACCAGATGAATAAGCCAAATAAAGCAGAGACTTGTGCTTCAAATTAGAGAGGGCATTAATAATGTGAAGCACTTCTTCTGGATGAAGAATTTCCGGTAGTTTCTTTTCCTTCTTGGGCCTGGGAAGCGTGTAATTTAAATCATGTCGAGCACATACTTCTTTTAGGAAATACTTGATTGCACTAATCGCCTGGTTCACGTAAGAATGCGAGTTTTCTTTTTCAAGTAAATGCAGGAGATATTGTTCCACCTGCTCTTGCTCAATTCGCTGAATATCAACTTTTAAAAAAGTTAATAAACGCAAACAGTGGCTGCAATATGCTTTTTGCGTTCGAACACTAAACCCATTAAGCTTTAGCACTCCTCTTAGCCTGTCTAATAACTCGTTTGGATCCATTGGAATTACTAAACGATACCGTTCAAGAAGTATTGGGTATTGTTCGATTAAATGAGGGTCTACTGTCACTTGACAATCTTGAAATAAGTTGGTGAACGCTTCAACGCAAGGATTCTCATTGGGAATGGTCCAATATTTTCTTTCAGGAACCCATCTTCTACCAGGAAGCTTCTTAGTGAGTTCAACCCATTTCCGATCAAAAGTTTTGGGAAATTCAATACTAACAATAGCCGAATTAATTTTTCTAAGATAAATAGACAAGGATTCCCCTCCAAACAATTTCGATTAAACCCAAAAAATTCCTCTAAAATACAAAAAAAGGACAGATATACCGGAAGGGTATGTCTGTCCCAATTCTTTTGGATACGTCCATGATAATATACACAGAAGGAAATGTAAATTATTGTATGTTCGGTATATCACTTTACTCGAACGTCGCCAGAGATTCCCCACTTCACGAAATGGTAATGATCCACCTTCGTTTGTTCAGGAGCATCGGGTCGATCTGCGAAATTTTTAACGCCTGCATACTGATCTGGACTCGTTAAATAGCGATCTCCATCCACGTGACGATGCGGACCGTATTGGTTATACGTGCTTGGATAGAGGAGCACTTCGAGTTCATGTGTGCCTTCTTGAATACCCGTTGGCAGCGGAACAGACCACCTCGGCGCCCAGCACCAACCCAGCTCATTCCCGTTCAGTTTCACAAGCGCCGCATCGGCCCATAGATCCGTGAACTCCAGTGCTGTATAAGCCTCGTCTCCAAGCAGCGTAATACTTTTGCTAACTGTAATAGGAGTACCGCCAAAAGGAAATCCTGCTGAGATCAGGTTATCACTTGAAATCTCCGATGACAACGGCGTTAGCACCCATGGCCCTGCCAGCACCCATTGATGCTCATCTTTTTCAAGGAGTGGAGCTTGGCTGCTGACTGCAAATCGCCCCCTAAGAAAGGCAATCGGACACACTTCGCCTTTAGGCAGCGGCACCACTTCTACCAACAGCTTCGCTGCTTTTCCTACAAGCGACGCAGGGACAAGTGCCTCGAATCCATCTTGGGCTAGCGTCATGTTCAACACTTCACCATTGACCCTAACTTCATTTACTTCATCGTGTATAAAAAGTGTCAAATTACCGATCTGCTCGGCTTGCCGGAGCTGCAGTTCCGCTCTCAGCAGCCCAATCTCTTGCTCCAGCTCCAGATATACCTGATTCCGCTCTGGTGCCGCCGCCACCCATGGTGTCTGCTTCACAAGCACCGACTCCGCAGCCGAGACTGCCGCCGATTCCTGTGCAGACAATACTCGCTGCCAATCTTCAGGCGTACAGATCGTAATCCCCGCCATTCGAAGTCGATTCTCCAAGTCAGGATCTTCCCATCGGCAGCCTTCAGCGAGCAAAACATGGGTATAACCTCGGATCCCGATACGCAGCCTACCGTCCACGAGAATACCCGATTGCTCAATCACGCGCTCCTCGGTCAACTCATAGTGAACACCTGCCCCATAGAGGTCTTCGACCAATGCGAGGAACTTCGCATTAAGCAAACCGGATGTGCTCAACGGAATTTGCGAGCCATCATGCTCATTCATGAGCATGGCGTCCGACGTCTCGAAAGTGGCCATAATGCCGCGAGTTGGGGTTACAATAAGCACATCTGGCTGCTTTCTCAAATCTGGCAACCTGACTGCCTGCTCCTGAATGGAGGCGAGCAAGCTTGGAAAAGCTTCCTTCCAAGTGAGATGACAAGGCATGGAAGGTGGCCAATCTTGAATCGCTTGCGTTGTAAGCTTGAGCTGATTCAAGTGAAACACGAAATGATCCACGCCATGGCTAGCAAGCCACATTACGTAGTTGGTGAACGATTCGGGCGAAACGCCCCACCCGCTGCCGCCCATAGCCTCCACGAGCGAGCCTTCTCTGCCTTGCTGCATCGCAATGGAATGTGCAATGCGCGGATAGAAGTTGTTGCCAGGGTAACGCTCCAACGCATCAATGGCTGGCGTTTCAACGCAGCGCAACACCTGAAATGCAGAACCGCTATAGGAT
Source organism: Paenibacillus sp. MBLB1832 (assembly GCF_032271945.1). Classification (NCBI taxonomy): domain Bacteria; kingdom Bacillati; phylum Bacillota; class Bacilli; order Caryophanales; family Paenibacillaceae; genus Paenibacillus; species Paenibacillus roseipurpureus. The sequence goes on from NZ_CP130319.1 coordinate 4,817,984, forward strand.
AGCTGAAAGAACGGACTTTCCTCCGCTTTCAGATGGGCTGTAAATTTCTTGCCATGCTTCTTGCACCAATCGGCGACAGGCTGATAGAAGTTCGAGACAAGCACGTCCGTCAACATCTCCCAATACCTAACACGAAATTTCTCATCCCCTTCGCCTGTTGTAAACAGCAGCGGCAATTGCGGAAGCAGCGCTTCGCCATATTTCGCTTCATATTGCGTAGGGAAACGATCGTCCCAAGGGACCGCGCCTGTTTTGACCGTGATGCCATGGCCATCAAGAAAAGCGACTTCATCCGCGAAGAAGCCTGTTACATAATCAAAAGCTTCTGGACGCAAACCTTTCCGATAACCTTCATGCGTAATTTCGATGAACGTAGCTGTAGCGAGTGGATCTAACGAGGAGACAGCCGATTTCTCTCCGAACACCAGCCCTCCACCCTCATCAAAATTCCAATTAACGAACTTACACGTAGAGTCTGGCAATCTCTTAATCACTTCACCGCTAGCAGTTCCTGAAGGCCAGCCATTCTCATCATAAAGCCAGAAGATCATTCCCGTCTGTTTAGCATACATTATCAAATCCGAGAGGATGTGAAGATAAGCCTCACTCATATAAACAGGTTCATTCGGATAAAACCGAGGATGAAAAATAACCCCATCCAGCCCTGCTACTCGAAGCTCATCCAGTTGCGCTTTCAGCTGCTCCAAGTTCAACGCATCGTTGATGGACCAAAAACTAAGAAAAGACAATTTGTTTCTCACTTTTATTACACCCTTTTCCCCAAATGAGCGTCGATTTCGTATTCCATTACATGATGATCATAAGGACATCAGGCTAGCTTCTCAATATACACTTTTTCGCCGGATAGCTTTATTAGATAACATGTCTTCACTGAAGGAGCTTCGATGAATTGAAGCTAAAACAGCCCTGCTCGCATTCACTGCGGCAGGGCTGTTGTGTTATACCTTTTTCCTTAATTAAACTGTTTTAAAACAATAGGTTCATGGTTATAGCGCCTTTCCTCAATGCGTTGTTCACGATGCGCTTCACGCCATGAACGTATGCAAAGAAGAACAATCCCCATAAAAAGTACAAAACCAAGTACTTTCCACCACACACTCTCTTTAACGGAAGGATTCGTTCCCGCAATCAGTATAACCACAGGGATGAACCAGATGACATTTTCCATATATACACGAATTAATTTCTGTTTTAACAAGCTGCTCGACCCCTATTTATCGATGAAATGGTTGTACGTTCTCACGTTCTGTATACCGTTCGAAACGCCATTTCACTTTAAGACCGTCATCGACGGTCGAAGAATCGTCCAATTTATGGAAGTCAGCCAATTCCGCTATACCGTTGTATTCGGCGTATCCACGACATCAGGATCCACGGTATTCGTGCTGCCATTCAGTACATTCTGCAAACTGCCAAAGCTATCCCCCGGTGAAAATGAGTTGGCTCCCGCGAAGATTTTGGAGCTGCTCGTTAGGCTAATAACAAAGGTATCGCCGATCTGGACGTTCGAGCCCTGAGTGACGTTGAGGATTTTGAGTCCACCATTTATGATTGCTGGCATGCTCCAGACACTTCCTTTCAACTCTAGACCATTGTATGTGCTGGGGTGCCTATTGGTCACTTGGACAAAAGAAAGTGACCCACTTCTAGGTTGGTCTCCTTAGTGGGTCACTTCTATTTCGTACTAATCGAAATCGTACCTTTCCTCTTTCCATGGATCGCCGTACATATGATACCCGTTTCGCTCCCAAAACCCTGGCTTATCCTTCGCCATGAACTCAATGCCTCGCAGCCATTTAGCGCTTTTCCAGAAGTAAAGATGCGGTACCACCATCCGTACCGGTGCACCGTGGTCCGGTGTCAGCAGCACGCCATTATGCCGGATACCGAGGAAGGACGTCTCCAACAAGAAGTCCGCCAGCGGCAAATTCGTCGTCCAGCCATGCTCGGCATGCAGCATCACATGTGTCACTTCCGGTTTCAGCTTCACGAGTTGCATGAGTTCGGAGACTGCAATGCCTTCCCACACATTATCCAGCTTGGACCAAGTTGTCACACAGTGGATATCGTTGGTGAACTCCTTACGCGGAAGCGCCATGAAAGCCTTATATGAAAGGGTAACCTCTTCCTCCACTAAGCCAAACAAGCGCAAATCCCATTTGCTCATGTCGTTATAGTAGGGCACAGACCCATAGTGCAGCACAGGCCAGCCTTGTGTCAGCGTTTGCCCAGGAGGGACACGATCATTCGGATCCCGAGGACCCTTTTGCCCGAATTGCATGGATCTTCCTCCATCCTTGGAACCTTAGTCGTTGCCGATATAAGCACCGTACTCCGCTGCCGTTAACAAGCCTTCCAGCGCATCTGCGCCTGAAATTTCTACCTCAACCATCCAGCCTTCCGTATAGGAAGCATTGTTGACTAGCTCAGGCGAGCCCTCCAACGTGTCGTTCACCGCTGTTACCTTGCCAGATACAGGGCAGAAAATATCAGAAACCGTTTTAACCGATTCCACACTGCCAATGCTCTCATTCGCCGTAACAGCCGCACCGACTTTCGGAAGCTCAACAAAGACAATATCCCCCAACTGATCTTGGGCAAAATCCGTAATACCAATGCGAACTACCGTATCCGAAAGCTTCTCAACCCACTCATGTTCCTTGGTGTATAACAAATTGGCTTGTACGTTGCTCATCAGTCTACGCCTCACTTACTTACAAATTTTGCTTTTAGCTTAATCTACTGGGAACATCAAAGTCAAGAAGGATGTCCGCTCTCCCCTTCACCAAAAGTTACTGTTGACAAATAACACCGAATTAGGCGCATAATGAATATAATAATGTTAATTAAATATGCGAATGATGATACAGGGAGAGACTGCGGAGTAAGTTGGCAGCGCCGAAGGAGTAAGCCCATAGCGGTGAATCTCTCAGGCAAAAGGACCTGTGTCGGACGCGACTCTGGAGAGCTTCATGATCTCGTCGATGACGAGGGAATTGAACACCCAAGGGGAAACTGGACGGACGCAACGATCCGATCTAGGCAACTCTCAGGTACAAAGGACAGGGGCAAAAGGTATGTTTGGGTTGCATACGTTTTGCTCTTTTTTGCGTTTTCTGAAAATGACACCCGGACAATAAGTTGATCGAAAGTGAGGTTCACACATGGGGAAACGAACACCGCTCTACCCGATTTATGCGGAGCATGGCGCGCGAATTATTGATTTTGGGGGCTGGGAACTGCCGGTGCAGTTCACTGGCATTCAGAAAGAGCATGACGCTGTCAGGGGGCAGGCGGGGCTTTTTGATGTGTCGCATATGGGCGAGGTCCGTGTCCAAGGGCCAGATGCGTTCGCTTTTTTACAGCGGCTAACGACCAATGATGTGGCGAAGCTTTCGCCAGGCCAATGCCAATACAGTCTGCTTTGCTATGACAATGGCGGCGTGGTTGATGATCTGCTCGTATATAAGCTCGGCGAGGAAAATTATATGCTCGTCATCAATGCCTCCAATATCGAGAAGGATATCGCCTGGCTGCAGCAGCATGTCACCGACGGCGTACAGCTGACCAACGCTTCGGATGAAACCGCTTTGCTGGCGTTGCAAGGTCCAAAGGCTGAACAGATTTTAGCCCAATTAACCGACGCTCCACTAGACACCTTGAAAACGTTCCACTTCCTGCCGGACGTGAAGATTGGCCCTGTCACAACGCTGGTATCCCGCACAGGCTACACGGGTGAAGATGGATTCGAGTTGTATGTGGATCAGGCGGATGCGATTACGCTTTGGAAAATGGTGCTGGAGGCCGGCACGGACCATGGGCTCATTCCGGCCGGACTGGGCGCCAGGGATACCTTGCGCTTTGAGGCGCGCCTTCCATTATACGGGCAGGAGCTATCGCCAGAGATCACGCCGCTTGAGGCGGGGCTTTCCCCTTTTGTCAAACTGAATAAGGGAGAATTCATTGGCCGCGACGCGCTTCAGGCGCAGAAGGAAAACGGCGTGCCGCGCAAGCTCGTCGGCATCGAAATGCGTGAACGGGGCATCCCTCGCCCCCATTACACCGTACACGCTAATGGGAAGCAGATTGGCGAAATCACGACAGGAACTCAATCCCCAACGTACAAAACGAATGTGGGGCTTGCACTTATTGATACCGCTTATAGTGAACTCGGAACCGAAGTCTATGTTGAAATTAGAGGCGCGCAGGTGAAGGCGGCTGTTTAAACTGAACCCTTAGTCAAGGACACTTTGAAAAAAAGGAAGCTATGCTGCACTTAAGAGATGATTCCTGTACTGTACAGGAGTCATCTTTTTTAATCCCCACTGGTATCTGTGATGATTGTAATAATGAACATATCGGTTAACTTCTCGTTGCAATTCTACCAAAGTTGTGCAGTTTAAGCTCTTTACATGATCTTTCATATGACCGAAGAAGGACTCCTGTGGGGCATTGTCCCAGCAATTCCCTCGTCTTGACATTGATTGTCCAATGCCTTTAGTCTTCAATAATTTCTGGTAGGTCGGGCTCGTGTAATGGCTCCCTTGATCCGAGTGAATGAAGGCATCCTTATGGAGCTTCAAACGCCTCTGCCTCATTAACGTTTCAATGGTTCCTGTTGCTAGTGGCAAATGGAGGGATTCGGAGAGGGTATGTGCTAGAAGCTCTCCTGTGGAGGCATCCAAAATAGTCGACAAATAAGCCGTCTGCGATTTGCCATACGGAAGATAGGTTATGTCGGTGAGCAGCACAAGACCTGGAATTCCTTTCTTGAAATTCCGCTGTAGCTTATTGGGAAGCGTGCGGTGTTCTTGTGTTGCTTTGGCCATAAGCCGATACGGGTTAGGCTTTCGATGAGGACATACGAGGTCAAATTTTTTCATGAGCCTTCGTATACGCTTCAGGTTGTAACAGGTATTATATACGTTCTCCAACGTCATCTTAATGGATCTGGAGCCCTTTTTGTAGCCTTTTCGGTTAAAAGCTTTCTTAATGAGCGCACCTGCTTGCTCGTCCGCCAGCGCACGCTTCTGGCGCTTGTCCGCAGAGTTCAGGTAATTGTAAAACCCAGATCGAGACACATTAAGCAATTGGCAAAAGTAACGTGTCATTCGCCCCAAGCCTTGCTGGGCAGCCTCTTGAATCAGTTTGAAACACTCACTTTGGTTTAGGTTTTCCCCGTTTGCTAACAGCCTCCTTTCGTTCCTGTCTGACTTTTTTACGTATTCTAATTGAGCCTCCAAAAGTCTAATCTTCGCTTCTTGTCTAGCAATGATCTCATCAGGCGACAAGGCACGTCTTGAAGGACGCAGCACGGCTTCTTTACGTGAGTCTGCAAGTCCAATGATTCCGTCTTTCTCGTAGGCTTTCTTCCATCGATCTGCACACTGTTCAATACGCTTCAACCCGAGGACTTCCACATGAAACCCACATAATTCAAATATCTCTCTAGGCGTTCTCTTTAACAGGTACTGATCGATGAACAAACGTTTGAATTCATCTGAATACGTAATTGATTTTTCACTGACTCGTAAGACATATCGGTTGTTCGTTAATTGCTCCCGTTCGATATGATTAAAGTGTTTTTTACTCATAAGCTCGCCCCCACTGTTCACTCAAGTATACAAAAAGGTACCCATACACTAAACACTTTTTTTCAAAGTGTCTAGTACATGGGTACCAGTTTAGTTGTGGCTACCCCTTTTTATCGCAAAAACCGCTAAACGCGAATCCTATATCCCCCTAAGGCTGGAAGGAGCTTGTACGTCATGAAGCATCGTTATTTACCGATTACCGAACAGGATCAACAGGAAATGTTAGGTGCCATCGGCATTTCCTCCATGGAAGAGCTATTTCAAGACATTCCGCAGGGAGTCCGATTTCAAGGTGAGCTGCAAGTAGGCGAGGCACTCAGCGAGCAAGGTCTGCTCCGCTATATGCGCGAGCTTGCGGGGCGCAACGCGGACTTCCAGCGCTACGCCAGCTTCCTCGGCGCTGGCATTTACGATCATCACCTCCCCGTGGTGATTAATCATGTGATCTCGCGGTCCGAATTCTATACCGCGTATACGCCTTACCAACCGGAAATCAGCCAAGGGGAGCTGCAGGCGATTTTCGAATTTCAATCGTACATCTGTGAGCTCACCGGCATGGCCGTAGCGAACGCCTCGATGTACGATGGCGCGACGGCGCTGGCCGAAGCAGGCGCCTTAGCCAGCGGAGCGACGAAGCGCAGCCGTCTGCTCGTATCGCGCGCAGTGCACCCCGAGGCGCGCGCTGTCTTGCGCACGACCGCCCGCGGGCTGAACTTGGACGTCGTCGAGATCGCCGTTACACCCGAAGGTGTAACGGACCTTGGCGACCTCGCGTCCAAGATCGCGAGCGACGAGCCCGCGGCCGTCATCCTCCAATCGCCGAATTTCTTCGGCTGCTTGGAGGATGTCGCGGCGGCCCGCCCGCTCGCGCACGGCGCGGGCGCATTGCTCGTCGTGAGCGCGAATCCGCTCACGCTCGGCTTGCTCGAAGCGCCAGGCAAGCTCGGCGCTGACATCGTCGTCGGCGACTGCCAGCCGCTCGGCATCCCAGCTGCGCTGGGCGGGCCGAGCTGCGGCTACTTCGCCGTCGCGGAGAGCTTGATGCGCCGCATGCCTGGGCGCATCGTGGGTCAAACCGTCGACCGCGCTGGGAAACGCGGTTTCGTTCTTACGCTCCAAGCGCGGGAGCAGCATATCCGACGTGAGAAAGCCACGTCAAACATCTGCTCCAACCAGGCGCTTCTCGCGCTTTGCGCATCCGTGTACTTGTCCACGATGGGCAAGCAAGGCATCCAGGACGTTGGCAAACTCAACGTCCAAAAAGCCCACTACGCGGCGAACCTCCTCGCCGCCTCGGATCGATTGTCGCTGCCGTTCGCTGGCAGCTACTTCAATGAGTTTGCCGTCAAGTTCCCAGACGGCACGAACATCACGGAGCTGAACGAGCAGCTCCTCCAGCGAGGCATCATCGGCGGCTACGATCTCGGCCGCGACTATCCAGAGCTGGCAGGCCATATGTTAATCGCCGTCACAGAGCAACGTACACGTGAGGATATCGAGAACTTCGCAGCTGCATTGGAGGAACTTGTATGAACCCATCGATCGCCGCCGCTTCTAGCGGGAAAGCACTTATTTTTGAAATGAGCCACCCTGGTCGTGTCGCCTATTCCTTGCCGGAATCAGATGTACCTGAGCAAAATCTGGATGAACTGCTGCCTGCCAAATTCCAGCGCAAAGCTGCGCCTGATCTGCCAGAAGTATACGAAGTCGATGTCATACGCCATTATACAGCACTCTCTCGTCGCAACTTCGGCGTAGATAATGGCTTCTACCCGCTAGGTTCCTGCACGATGAAATATAACCCCAAGATCAACGAAGACGTTGCCCGCTTCCCAGGCTTTGCCCACATCCATCCGTATCAGCCAGAATCCTCCATTCAAGGGGCGCTTGAGTTGCTTTATAACCTTCAGCATGATCTTGAAGCGATCACGGGGATGGACAGAGTGACGCTTCAGCCCGCAGCTGGCGCTCATGGCGAATGGACGGGACTCATGATGATTCGTGCGTATCACGAAAGCCGCGGCGAACACCGCACGAAAGTTATTTGCCCGGATTCCGCGCATGGCACCAACCCTGCCAGTGCAACAGTTGCAGGCTTCCAAACCGTCACAATCCCATCGGATGAACGTGGTCTTGTCAATCTGGAGGAGCTGCGCCGTGCTGTCGGACCCGACACCGCTGCACTCATGCTGACGAATCCGAATACCCTCGGTCTGTTCGAAGAACAGATCGTCGAAATTGCCGAAATCGTGCATGCCGCAGGCGGACTGCTCTATTATGACGGGGCCAACGCCAATGCCATTATGGGCATCACGCGGCCTGGCGACATGGGCTTCGACGTCGTCCATCTCAACCTGCACAAAACCATGAGCACCCCGCACGGCGGCGGTGGACCTGGCGCAGGTCCAGTCGGCGTCAAGGAACGGCTCATTCCGTTCCTGCCAACACCGCTTATCGCCAAGGGGGAGGACGGCAGCTTCTATTTTGACAACAACTACCCGCAATCGATTGGCCGCGTCAAAGGCTTCTACGGCAACTTCGGCATTCTCGTGCGCGCCTATACCTACATCCGCACCTTAGGCCCTCAAGGACTACGTAAAGTATCCGAGTATGCCGTGCTTAACGCCAACTATATGCTGGCTCGCTTAACGCCATATTTTGATGTACCGCATCCTCGTTTCTGTAAGCATGAGTTCGTGCTTTCGGGCAACCGCCAGAAGAAACTCGGCATCCGTACACTCGATATTGCCAAAAGACTGCTCGACTTCGGCTACCATCCGCCAACCATCTACTTCCCGCTTAGCGTGGAGGAATGCATCATGATTGAGCCGACCGAAACAGAAAGCAAACAGACGCTCGACAGCTTCGTTGATACCATGATCGCCATCGCGCAAGAAGCCGAGGAGAATCCCGATTTGGTTAAAAATGCCCCCTACACCACCGTCGTGAGTCGTATGGATGAGGCATTGGCTGCGCGGAAGCCCGTGTTGAACTGTACCTGCGGTTAAATCAAACAAGAACTAATAAAGGCAGCAAACCACATGGAGACCATGTGCTTGCTGCCTTTTATTCGCGCTATCCCCTTCGCTCAGACCAGCTAACTTACAGCTACTCCTGAGCCTTAGGGATAGTGCACCATGTTCCACCCATTCACACTATCCTCTCCACTCAGATTACCAAGCTTCCCACTCACTTCTGAGCCAAAGGGATACTGCACCATGTTCCGACCTATTCACATTATCCCCTTCACTCGGATCACCAAGCCTCCCACTCACTTCTGAGCCTATGGGATAGTGCACCATGCTCCTGCCCCTATTCACACTATCCTCTTCACTCAGATCACCAAGCTTCCCACTCACTTCTGAGCCTTAGGGATAGTGCACCATGTTCCGACCTATTCACACTGTCCCCTTCACTCAGATCACCAAGCTTCCCACTCACTTCTGAGCCTATGGGATAGTGCACCACGCTCCCGCCCCTAGATAAGCCGCTCCACCAATTGGTGCGACTCCAACACAAGATCTGCGCGTATGCTGCAACTTTGAGGATTGTCCAAGCTATCGATAAAATGCTGCACGACGCCTGCGAAGCCCCTGCGCTCCAGCACGGTGTCCCAGCTGCCGAAGGTACGCAGGCGCGGAGCGGCTTGTCGATCGTAGAAGACGGCTGACTCAAGGTTCGTCACCTCGACGGATCTTCCACTGCCGTGCAGGTCTACTTTTTCCAAATCAACGCCAGCTTGTCTCACCATACTATAGGAGCCCACCTTCGTGCCAAACCCCAACATCCCAGAGGCATGGAGCAGCTTACCGCTCCCGTCCACGTGCTGCTGTGATGCTTTTACTTCATAAGGCGCCTCGCCCAGCCAAAGCAAAAGATCCAGCATGTGGATCAAATCGTCGTAGAAAGTCTCTTTGGCACCATGACCCTGCAGCTTGGTCCGATGCTTCACGGCCGAAGCCACGTCAAAACCGCCTGATTCCTGCAGCCATTGCTTCGCCTCTACATATAGCGGCGCAAAGCGGCGGTTGAAGCCTGCTGCGAGCAGCACGCCTTTTCGCTCCGCATAAGCCGCCATCTCTACTGATTCCGCCCATGTATAGGAAAGCGGCTTATCTACATACACCGCAACGCCATGAGCTAAGCAGGCCATCACAATACCATAATGCGTAGGAGTCGGGCTATGTACGAAGACAGCGTCCAACCCCTGCGCCAAAAGCTCCTCCAAGACGGTCGTTCCAAACGGGACGCGATACTTCTTTTGCAAACGTTCAACTGTTGCCGCCGTAGAGCTCGTAATCCCCACAAGCTCCACGCCATCGTGGACAGATAGCAGTGGTAGGTATACTTTTTGTGCAATATCACCTAAGCCGATGAGGCCTATTCTTTTTCTACTCATATAGAAATGTCACTCCTTATTTGAGCTCGTAATACGAACCGCCCTATGGTCAAACCAAGTAGAAGCAGAATCGCGCCAACCAGTGTAGAGACCCCATATACCTGAACCCACAGGGGTTCATTTGCAATCAGCGCATAAATTTTCCCGCCAGCAACGGGTCCTAGAAAAGCCGCAAATCCCGTGATTGCCGAATACGTTGCAATATACATGGGTCTTTCACTTTTCGGTGTGTCTCCGATGGTGAACGCGAAAACCATCTGATTGAAGCCACCAAGGCCAATGCCCAATACAATATGGACCGCATACAGCACCACAACTGCTGGAATGAAAGCAATCGCTCCCCATAACAAGCAGGCCAACGCGATAATGGGTAGTGACCATAACAAAAGCGTTTGTGCGGAGAAGCGCGCATTTAAGTTGCCCCAGACGTAATAACTAGCCATCATGACTAGTGTGTGTACAACTGTAATATAGGAAACTGTGCCGTAGGAAATGTTCATTAGCTTCAACATCACGTAGGAGAACAACGGGACGGTAAGTCCTTGCACGAACAGGAAACTCGCTAGAAAAATAATGGCTTTTAGAAAGGCGCGATCCATCAAGGGCTTTCGGATCATCCCTACTGGATTTGACGCCGTTGAAGGCTCAAAAGGTGGGTTCGGATATAGGAAGTAAGCCACGATATTCAACACTACACAAACGCTGACAATCATGAAAATATAGTTAAAGCCTTGCTCCCCAGGGTATCGGTCCAAGATTTGGCCACCGGCAAAAAGAGCCAACGAGCTGACGCCGCCGAGAATGGTGTTGCGCAGTCCAAAATACCGCCCCCGAATCGGTCCCGGTACCGCATCGCTAATGAGGGAGGTCCAGACAATTCCCGCAGCGGCATTCCCCAAGTGAGCAGCGGTATATAAAATAATATAGGTAACCACCCAATATTCATGCGGCAGGACGAAAGGAATTAACCCCACTGACGACCAAAGCACCCGATGCATGGAGCCGAAAATAATGAGCATGCGTTTGCGGTTTCGAAACTTTTGCATAACAACAGCCATCGCAATTTGAACGATATTGACGACAGTCGTAATTGCCAAGATAAAGCCGATCTCCGTTGATGTTGCCCCCAAATAAATCAAATAGCCCGTTAAGAAAGGGCCGCCTAATAATTGATAGATGATGACTGCGGGAAATCCTTCGAATGTCGCGACCAATAAGCTTTTGCGATAGGTGGACATTTTCTTTTTCGGCTTAAGCATGTTCAGAACGGAATGTTTCATAGGCCTACACCCTCCTTTGTTGAGTCTAGCAAGATGTCTAATCGCGTGGAAGTATCTAATAGTTTACAACCTATGGGTTGCTTATGGTAAAATAGAGTGATTACCTAATCTATCATGTCAGGCGGGATCATCGTAACCATATGAAATCTAAACTTATCGGTTTACTCGCAACATCGTTGCTCTTTTTGACTTTCATTGTACTCTCTCTCTCGTTTCAGTCAACCATTTATTTGTATATCGCGAGTGTTTTTCCATTGCTAATCGTACCGTTCCTCCCAGATATACGTTCCAACCAATATATTAAACCGAAATCCAGCGGCGCTGTTCGCCTCCTCACGATGGAGAATAAGGACGGAGGCGATTCCGATTTCTTAGTCATCCTTTTTGAACCTGGCTATGTGAAGTGGAATGGCGGTATGCTATTTTTTAATCTCGCAGATAAAATGAAAGATGTGTATGTCAAGCCTGATCCTTATGCGGCGACACTGACAGTTCTCAAATATGACCTGCTGAAGCACCGCAGCAAGAAGAATTGGATCGGCATTTCCTTAGCGCAATTACAAGAACGCTCTGAGCAGCTCTCTTATACAACAAATGAAGTGAACCGCCTCATTATTCGCATTACGGATATTCAAGAGCTGCAACAATCCAATCATAAGCATCCAGCTTCTGTTGGACGACAAGTTGGCGCTTAGAATTGAATAACCTTCACGAAAAAAATCACCCAGCGTTGGACTTCTCCGCCTGCTCCTTATAGCAGGTGGAGAGTTGCCCAACGCGGGTGATTTTTTTGTTTAGCAATCGTGTTATTGGAGTTGTTCACCGCACAAATACGCAGCTAACGTCCGGACCATAACGCCAGTGGCTCCTTTGGGTTCAATCCCTTTTGCTGACCACAGCCATGCGGTGCCGCCAGTATCGAGATGGATCCATGGCGTTTTCTCAGCAAAATAGCCAATGAACAGTCCAGCTGTAATCGCGCCAGCCCAGCGGTCGGAGGAGGTGGCATTTTTGATATCCGCCACATCGCTCTTCAGCATGGCTCGATATTCGGGATAGTTGGGCAATTGCCAAACTTTCTCGCCAGCAAGGCCAGCTGCTCCAAGGAGCGGCTGCAAGAACGCATCTTCATTGGTTACAGCTCCTGTCGCAATATCTGCAAAGGAGATCAGAATCGCTCCTGTCAACGTCGCAACGTCAATGAGTCGATTCGCCCCTAGTGATTTGGCATACGTAATTCCCTCGGCCAAAATAATACGACCTTCCGCATCGGTATTAAGCACCTCCACGGAATGACCACTCAGCATCGTCACGATATCGCCTGGACGATAAGCTGTTCCCGACGTCATATTCTCCGCAGCTGGAATGACTACAACCAAGTTGACCTTAGGCTTCAACTGGCCCACGACGTGCAGGGCTCCCAGCAATGTAGCGGCTCCGCCCATGTCGCTGATCATTTCTTCCATGCCGTCGGGCTTTTTCATCGAGATACCGCCGGTATCGAAGGTCACACCCTTGCCGACGAGGCCCAGCACGTCGGCGGCATTGTCTGGATCACCCGTGTAACGCAGGGTGATCATGCGGGGCGGGTGCACGCTGCCCCCGCCGACTGCTGTGAGGCCGCCCATCCCGCGGGCGGCGATCTCGTGCTCATCCAGCACTTCGCAGGCGAAGCCATAGTGCTGGGCAAGACGAACGGCTTCCTCCGCGAGGGAAGCCGGTACGAGCTTGTTGCCCGGGAGGTTCGTCAGATCCCGGGCATAGTTCGTGCCCTCCGCAACCGCCTCGGCGGCTGCGATCGCACTCGCCACAAGCGCTGCATCCGCAGCCGCTTCGGCAAGCAACACCGCCTGGCGCAGCTCCGCGCGCGCCGGGTCGTTCTTGCGGTACGCCGCGATGCGGTACGTACCGAGCAGCAGCCCTTCGGTCAGCGCCAACGCGGCTGACCGGCTGTCGATGCCGCTTGGCAGCTTCACCGCCAAGCGCTCGAACTGCAGCGCGAGCATCTGGCGCGCTGCAAACACCGCGGCTGCGCGCAGCGTATCGCGTGAGGCTGCGGGGCCGAGCCCCGCAACGAGCATGTACGCGTACGGCAGCAGCCCGTGAGTCGGCAGCGCCTCGAGCTCGCCTGAGGCGCCGGTGAATAGCCCCTTGTCGCGCATGCGCGCAAGGGCTTGATCTAGCTGCGCCTGGCCGAGGACGCCGTCCTGGCGCAGCTCATCTTCGGTGAGGCAGACGAGAATAGCGTCTGCCCCAGATCGATTATCCATCAACGAAGTGTATACACCCGTTGTTATATCCGTCACTTTTGTAAACATCGAAAGATGTCCCTACTCTCATCTAATTTTCAATTAATAAAACGAAGCCGCCTTTTGCACCACAGATTGCATCGGCAATTGATACGGACACTTCGCTTCGCAGATCGGGGTCTCTTTGCACGGGTCATGATCCGCGCAGCCAATTATTCTGTCCTTCTGACGTTGGAAAAAACCATCGCCCTTCGGCAGCAACCCAAATTTCTCCCGGAATTTACTTGCGATCATGACATCTGGAATCGATACTTCCAGCGGACAGGAGCAATAGTTGCAGCGTCGGCAATCATGCTCGCCAAGCTCACGCGCCAACTGCTCCAGCTCCAGACGTTCCTCTGGACCCACTTCTTGTTCTTGCGCTGCCAGGTTTTCTTGCACTTCCTTAATGCTGATCATCCCGGATATCGTCACATGGACATCTTGGCTGTAGGGATAGCGAATCGCTCGATCCACAGGTTGAATAAAGCCGCCGGATAGAGGTTTCATGGCCACTTTCATCAGATCCATTTCCGTCGCTTTCGGAATCAGTTCATCTAAGGCAAAAGGCTGTGCCAAGTTCAAATGGAATAAAATTTGCGAGAATTGCCCCTTGGAAATCCATTTCACCAACAGATCGGGTCGGTGCCCGGAAATACCGATAAAACGCACTTTGCCTTCGCGCTGAGCCTCTATCGCTGCCTCATAGGCGCCGCCGGGTTCCATTGCCTTTTTATATTCCTTGACATCGTTGACATAATGAATTTGCAGCAAATCCACATGATCCGTCTTCATTCGAACTAAGCTTCGCTCAATTTCCGCCTTTGCCGTAGCATAATCGCGAGCCCCTGTTTTCGTCGCTAAGAAATACTCATCTCTACGATGGGAAATGCATTCCCCAATTATTTCTTCACTATTGCGATAAGCTGCTGCTGTATCTATATAGTTAATGCCGTGATCCAAGGCATAATTCAGCGTTTCTCTAGCTTGCTCGATGGGCACACCGGGTAAATTCATGGCCCCGAAACCTAATGATGAAACTTGATAACCGGATTTACCGAACGTCGAATATCGCAAGACCTAATTCCCCCTTAGGTTGATTACACTTATTGTAATACAACTCTGTTCCACTTTCCATTTTCCTACACATAGGAACAGATAAAAGCATCTAAGGCATTCCGCCTTAGATGCTTCCTCTTTTCAGCCAATTAGCCGAAATTCAATTCTTTTTCCAGTCCGTGATGTCTCGAAGGGTTCGACCATCATTTCCCCAGCCCCAAGATATCCCGTTAAATCTGCCATCGCCCTTAGGCGTTAGCGTTGGCTTTGCCATCGGTTTGCTTGTGGGCTTGATGGTCGGTTTAACCGTAGCCTTAAGGGTTGGTGTTGGCTTGCTCGTAAGGGATGACTTCTTGTCATTGTCGTCATCATCATCGTTCTTCCGATCGGACTTTGGGGTCGACGAGCGATCATCCTTACTATTGTCTTTATTATCTTTATTGTTGGAATTACGATCATTGCTATTATTTCTGCCGTTGTTGTCGTTCTTGTTGCTATCATCCCGATTATTTTTCGGTGTTGCCGTTGGCTTGGTTACTTGACCATGGGACGTGTTCCCTGTGTTATTGCCATTGTTGCTGTTTTTCCCATTGTTGTTCTTGTCTTTCTCGTTGTCCTTATTCGAACCGTTATTCGATCCAGACTTCTCCGCCATCTGCTGGACTCTCTCCGACAGCTTGCCAGATTTCTCATCCGCTAGCAGTCTTTCCAAGGAATTTTTATCAATCGGACGATCAGGCTTCACGAAAGATTGAATGCCGCCGTTTTCTTTGGCAAGATTATGGATGGATGTGGATTTGATATCATCTAGGGATACCTTCACACCATTATCCATCGCATTGAGATAGATCGCATATTTACCAGCGGATATGCCGCTTGCTTGCGCTTCTTTGCGAACTTCTTGCGGCGCAGCGAACGCTTGAACTTCGAAATTTTTCACTTGGTCTGGATGACTGTCCTCGATGTGCTTATTTACCTGCGCCTTCAGCTTCGACGCAATCGCCTCATCATTGACATTTGACTTAGGACCAACAACCGTGGATGAGATAATAATATCTCCTTCACCTTTCGCGAGGGCCCCTTGTTCAGCCTTATCCAAAATCGCAGAGGTGACATCTGCAAGTGATTTGCCCTCAAACACAAGTGATTCAATCAGCTGTTCTCCATCCCTATTCAAGCCATGCAAGTCACGTACAACTTCCTTGTTATCAATCCCAATTTCAACGCTAGGATTAATATCGATCGTTACGTAGGCAACGACACTATTGCCAGGCCCGTTTCCTGTCAACGTTGAAACTAATACAAAACATACCACAATCGCTGCTGCCAATCCCGACAAAATGGCCATCTGCGGAACGCGTAATCGACGTTTCACAGGTGCATATAGAATCTCTTCTCCCAATTCACAACTGCGAGTCCCCCTTGGTAGCTTCTCAAACCGCCCCTCAGCGTTCATTACAATAATGGAGTTCTCGCTTAGTTCCATTACAATCCCCTTGTTCATGCGCTGTTCTTCCCTTCGTTCAACTTTCTTCATCGCGAATATGTAAGTAATCCCGTAAATACGGATAAGGACCATTAAAAATAAGTGCAATAGCAATAATGTACTTACGATTTCGCTCCAACGTTTTTCTTGATACTTGAACTTGCTCGAGCAACTCCTTAATTGGCAGCTGTCGCTTCGTCAGCAGAGTGCGCATAAGCTCTGCGTCGTGTGCAAGTGTTCGGCCAATACCAAATAGCATTTGCCTCGAATCATCGTGCTTGGGGGAGGCATCGGTTAATTCCGAGAAACTAATCTCAAAATCACTTAAGCAGCGGTTGAAATCAATAATTTCGCTCCGTCTTTCTTCCAGACCCTTCTGTTTCTCATAAGCTTCAATGGCTTGATGGACCTCGATCGGATTCATCAGATTATCTTCTTCATCCTCTTGATCGAAGGAACTGTAAGGAATCTGCCCTTTAAATCTCTGTTCCTTACGGATAAAGTCAATCAATCTTCGCCTAATCACCGTTTCAGCAAAGCCTAAGAATGACCTGCCCATCACGGAGGAATACTGGTTAATAGCTTCATTAAAAGCGGCTAAAGCAATACTGAACTCATCATCTCTTGCTGGATCAATAAATCGCTTGCAGAATCGACTTGTTACTTTAGCCACGTATGGCTGATAGTCTGCAATAAATTGATTCCGAAGTCGTAGGTCTCCTGATTGGATTTGATGTATGATGACCTCAAGGGAAGAGGCCTGTGGTTCATCTTTTCCGTGGGACTCTTTATTTCCCAGAAACTTCTTGAATAGTACCAGTAGCACCTTTCCACCTCACAGTATAGTAGTTTCGTCCCTAAGTAGTTAAATTCAGGGGGTACTTCCGAATAAAATCTGAAATAAAATGCTGATTCATTATAACATAGATCACCAAATGAGCACCTACTGGCAAATAAACCCTTGGTTACGGTTTCAATTACTTTATGAATCCTTTATAATATTAAGATAGGGGGTGTTTCACATGGAAGCAAACAATCAGTTTGGTAAGTTCCTCGAAACGTTAAGAGGCAAAGCATCACTACGGAAAGCAGCAAATAAAAGCGGTTTATCTCACGCCTACATTAGGGATCTGGAGTTAGGGCGTAATCGTACCACAAATGACATCATCAAGCCATCCCCTGAGACTTTAAGAAAACTAGCACATGCCTATCAATATCCATATACGGATTTATTAAAAAAAGCAGGTTATTTAGAAGAAGCGGTCACATGGGCTTCCACACCTGAAATTCAAATAGATCAAGTCTGGTATGTGGAGTTTGGCATTCAGACCATCCTTTATGTCTCAGCAGACGGCATGAAAGAAGAAAGAGTGGAGTCACTCGTCGCATTCACGTCTTTCATCGAAACTTTAATTGAGCAGCACTTCGTGAAGTTGGATAATCACCTTTTTGTAAATCTGAAAAAAATAAAAAAGTATGCCCCATCAGAAGGCAAACTTTTTTTCGACATCTATGAAAATGCGCCATGCATTGTGGCAGCGGCTATTCCGCAAAAGAAATATCATCAGACGATCTTAGATCACGTTGCTGCAAATAATGGACATATGGTAAGCCATTCATCGACAATCGCTTCATCTCCGATGAAAGCTAATTTCTTTACTTAACGTAGCGTAAATGAAAAGCAATGTTGCCATAATTAGCATCTGTATGGGCATTATTACACTGTAAGCACTGTTAGGATATACATGTCGATAAGCAATTCCAAGCAATACAACTAGAATAAACGAGTATACACCTGCATTCTCTCGTGTGAACGGAATACTTGTATAGTTGGATAAAAAAGTGAATCCCAGCCTAAACTTAGAGAGTGTGAAGAAAAAGGCACATTTGGCCAGCAGCGAAATAATTCGAATCAAAATGACATCTACGGGGCGGTTCATCACTTCAGGATACGAAACAACTTTCATCATTTCCATACAAACCAGGACGCAAGTACCTAGGATGGCCGTTATGATATAGCCTGAAAGCGCGATCAGGAGTGCTGGTACCAGTCGATAACGCCAGACAAGCTTCAGCAATACGCACAGGATACCTATAATGAGCAGGGGTGAAGTATTTAGAAGCAGAACGAAGGATCCTAGAAGTCCTGTTGCCAAAATCTGTTTCCAATACGGCTTCATACGAAGTCGAAATAACATCAGTGCACATATTATTATGGGAAAAACATACATAAGTGCGGTTATCCATTTCACCCATGTAAACAACTGTGAGTCCCTCATTTCTTAACAATGTGTTTGTACCATACTGCCACGATATGTTACATTTATTTGAATATACATCATATTGTTAATTTTGCATGTAAATTGGACTAAGTTGGCTGTTTCTGTGTATCAGTTGACACTAGTTTGTCATGTTTCGGTAAGGAATGGAGTGAAAGCAATCAATGGAACACCTTTTCACGGTTGCCATTGTAGAAGATAATTATTGGATTGGCCAAATGCTAGAAAGCTACTGTCAGCAATGCGGCTTGCAAGTACTTTGCATCATGCCCGATGGGGAGCAGTTTCTAAAAGTGTATGATAAACTGCAGCCCGATATCCTGCTGATGGATATTGGTCTCGAAGGGTACATGGACGGTATCTCCGTTGTTCAAGCCATCCAGAAGGCAGGCTATCATCCGAAGGTGATTATGGTAAGCGGAACAACGGATACAAATCATATATTGACTGCCTTTCACGATCTTGATTCGGTTTACTTTTTGTCCAAGCCTGTCATACTGCCTAAATTCCAAGCTGCGATCCGGAAGACCATAGCTCAGATTCAATTAGATCGAAGCCGTTCACTGCAAGAGCAAGCAGCACCTGCGTCCACCTGGATCACGGTTAAAAGTCAGAAATCAGAGCTCCCCATTTCAGAAGATGCTATTCTGTATGTTGAAAAGGAAGAGAAACGCTTATCGCGGATTCATCTTGTCAACGGGGCTCAGATGGAATCCAGCACCAATCTGTCGGAAATTTTGGCGCAAAGCACACCACATATGTTTAGTCCCTTCAAAGGTTTTCTCGTGAATCTAAGGCATGTCGTTTCCTTCGTGAAGGAAAGCGGGTTCCCAACATCACGCCGATTCCTGATACATTTGAATCATACGTCGGTCACCATCCCTTTGAGCCGTGATTTGCAAAAGGATTTTGCCAAGTTATTGCAGGAACTGAAATAATTATGATGCAGCAAAAAACCTCCCGTTCGTGGATGGGCTTCTACGGTCAATTCCGCAGCACCCTATCCATGAACGGGAGGTTTCGATATCATCGAACCTCTATGAATTTTTGGAGGTTTTTTTATTTTTTAGCTTATCGCGGCGCGCGCTCAGCATTTTCAACCGTTTCATCAGTTGATCCTGCCATTCCTGATCCTCGATCGATTTCGCGAAGCCTAGCAAATCCAACGCCATGTCAATTTGACATCGTACGATATCCATCGGCTCTTCGCCTTCGTGATTCACACAATTATCATGCAGCAGATGATCCTTCCCATCGACATACTCGATGAAATCAACCTCCACCGCACCATCGCCATGGGCATATTCGGCAAGAATTTCGTACTCGTTTTCCACCAAATAGTGAACCTCGATATGGTGACACACCGGACAGAATAGAATGGGCACATTGTGAATTTGTGTACGGATATGCTTCAAAGTACCTTTCGTTCCAATCATACTGGCTCCACAGCAAAAGCTCATGGAATTCCCTCCTATTCATAAACCCGGATTATTTTAATATATTCGTTACAAATGTGTGAAATTCCTTTTTCGTATGAGAGCTAGCTTATGTCAAATCATTCTAAATGTGTGTGAATAAGCATAAATATTGTAGAGATCGATCCATTACGTGGTTTTCGAATTCTTTAAAGTGAAGGGGAGAGCGGCGTGAACATGATTCCGAGTGTTTCCAGACAGATTGCTTTTGTGCAGTATGACGATCAATCCTCCAGCATGACAGTCCAGTATCATACCGGATTCAAGGCCTCTTACACCAATGTCAAACAAGACGAGTATTTGTTGGTCTTCTCATCGGCCAATCGGTATGACTCTTTAATGAGACTTACGGAAAGTAGGTTCATGGAGGGCAACATTTCAACGAAGTGAAGATTTGCAAGTAATCTCCTCCTGTTTCGATGGGTGGAGATTTTTGGTTTATATGGCGCATATGCTACAATTGGAGATAGGTTTTGCTGGCATGGTTCTCCTTCGTATTTCCATATGCCCTAGAAAAGGTGAGTCTGATTTCTATCCAATCTCCTTTATTCCAAATTGATCGCGATACACTGCATTTCTTAGTGCGATCCCCTTCTACGCAATTTATTTATTGGCAACTTTCATCAAGCAAACAAAGGCTCCTGAAGGAGCATTATGACAAAGACTGGCGCGAGCTCAGCCCCGCGTTACGCTTTCATACCTTTTCGGATGATCTGGACGCTGAGAACACCGATGATCCAGCCATTGGGAGCATCTTAGAACTTCCACTGCCGCAAGGCGAATCATGTTTTATCGGAGGTTTATGCCCAGGACGTACCTATTATGCAAGTCTCGGCATTCATAATGAGCAAGGTCAATTTCTTCCACTGCTCCATTCCAATACCATTGAAACGCCAACTGGCGACTGGAGGGAAACCTCATCTGCAGTTGGTGTTGTCTCACCTTACATCTATCTCCCTGCGACCCTTGTCGTCAAGCAACGCACGCCTGATGCACACGCGTATTTCTCAGCTTATTCGGTTTATGTACCGAAGCCTGCTTACTCGCTAGATACGGAATCCGGAGGCGATACGTAATTGAGTTCATCCGTCCAAGGTTATGTTGCTCTGCTCTTGCACGCTCATATTCCCTATGTGCGTCACTCAGCAACTGAGGTTACGCTTGAAGAACGTTGGTTTTTCGAAGCGGTTGTCGATACGTATTTGCCGCTCATTGACATGATGGATCGGCTTATCGAAGATGGTGTGCCCTTCCAGCTTACTCTTTCACTGTCACCGCCTTTGCTAGCTATGCTTGAGGACTCCCGGCTTCACATGAGGCTGCGCAAGCATCTCTCGACTCTCTGTGAGTTGGGACAACGTGAAGTTATTCGGCTATGGGGGGATGAACACTTCGGCCCCTTAGCCAAGCTGTACGCCGATCACTACCATCGGCTCCATCTGCTCTATGATCGCTTGCATGGCGATCTCATTGCCAAGTTCCGCAGTTTAAGCAGTACAGGCTGCTTAGAGCTCATTACGTCCGCCGCGACGCATGCCTTCTTGCCATTAGTCAAGAATGATGCCGTGATGCGTGCACAGCTCGAGGCCGCGGTGCACGAATTCCGCCGCCATTTTGGTAGCAGCCCTTCTGGCATTTGGCTGCCGGAATGTGGCTATACTCCTTCGCTGGAGCCTCATCTCCGCGAACTGGATCTTCACTACTTCGTTGTGGACACTCACGCTCATACGCTCGCGCTGCAGGATGAAGCAGCGGATCACGCAGGGCTGCCGCTGCGCACAGCAAGCGGCGCCTGTGCCTTCGCCCGGGACCCCGAGGCCGGCGCCCAGGTCTGGAGCGCCGAGGCCGGATACCCCGGCGACCCTGACTATCGCGACTATTATCGCGATATTGGACACGACCTCGGCCAGCACGGCGGGGCCGAGTGGGCGTACTTGAAGCCCTATGTGCTGCCTACTGGCGCACGCATCAACACGGGCTTCAAGTACTACAGCGTCACCGGCAAGGGTGACGCCAAAGTTCCCTACGACCCGGCGCGCGCCGCGTTGAAAGCTCAGCTCCATGCTGAGCATTTCATCGCCAGCCGGGTGGCGCAGGTGCGCCGCCTCGAGGAGCGGCGCTCGAGTCTTGATGCAGACGCAGCGGATTCTGCGTCTGCGCAGCCCTCGGTCATCGTATGTCCCTACGATGCCGAGCTGTTTGGGCACTGGTGGTACGAAGGCCACCAGTGGCTGGAAGCTGTGCTGCGCGGCCTCGCCGCGCGCAGCGATGATGGCGTAGTCGTGTCCACGACTACGCTTGGCGGCTACGCAGCCGCCCATGCGCCGACCACGGAAGCTACGCTTCCCGTGTCGAGCTGGGGTCGCGGCGGCTACGCCGATGTCTGGCTGCAGCCGCGCAGCCAGTGGGTGACGCCGCGGTTGCACGCCGCGGAGGACCGGATGGTGCAGGCTGCGCAGCGGCACCGTGATCCTGCAGCGCTGAGCAGCTTGCAGCTGCGGGCGCTGAACCAAGCCGCGCGAGAGCTCATGCTCGCGCAGAGCAGCGATTGGACGTTTATTCTCGACGCAGACACGGTAACCTCTTACGCAACGAAGCGCATTGAAACGCATCTTGCGGGGTGCCATTCTATTTTACATATATTAGAAAAACCTACCTCCGACAAGGAGTTGTCCACACTCGTACATGCCTTGGAGCGAAAGTCTCCGTTCCTGCCCGAGCTAGATTACCGACTGTTTTTAGGCCATTCATCAAGTCATAACGCGTCTGGGTCAACTTTGAGCACACCTACCGCGCTACCGCTGCAAGAAGTCGCTGTGACAGCCGCTCTTACAGCATCCAGCGCTCATCATTTGCACATTCTTATGCTCGCTTGGGAGTATCCGCCCCATGTGATCGGCGGCCTCGCAAGAGCCGTATGTGACTTATCGCAACAGCTCGCTTCTGAGGGACATACCGTCCACGTCGTAACCTGCCAAGCTCACGGATGTTCCTCTTATGAAGTCGTTGAGGGTGTCCATATTCATCGGGCTGCCGCTTTACCGACAGCGGATACGCTTCATTTCCTAGACCGCGTCCTTCAAATGAATTTAGCCTTTACAGACGTTGTACTTGCCTTATCCCGGCAGGGGCTTCAGATCGATCTCATTCATGCTCACGATTGGCTCGTGTATTATGCCTCTCAGTCCGTTAAACAGGAACTAGGGGTCCCTCTCCTTGCGACGATACACGCCACAGAAATAGGTCGAAATCGCGGGAAGCTCGAATCACCTTTGCAGAAGCGAATTCATACACTTGAAAGTAAATTAACAGAAACTGCTGACCACGTTATTGTGTGCAGTCACGCCATGCAGCAGGAAGTTCGAACACTTTTTCATCTGCCCGCTCATCAAATCACAACCATCCCGAATGGGGTTTCATCTTTCCGCAAGCCTAAACAGACCGATCAGGCGACGAATCGGCTTCTTCACGAGGCGATTAGCAGCGTTAACGGCTCCTCTCGGCTCCTTGCTTTTCTTGGGAGACTTGTCTATGAAAAAGGCGTACACACGCTGCTAGCTGCTATGCCGCTAGTACTGGAACGATTCCCAGATACGACGTTAATCATCGCTGGAGAAGGCCCTGAACGACAATCGTTGGAGGCGCTTGCGTCCCCTAATCACGAGCGAATTCTGTTCACAGGCTTTCTAGATGAAAATGATAAAAACATACTACTGGAGGCAGCTGCGCTTTGCATTTTCCCGAGCCTCTACGAGCCGTTCGGATTGGTCGCCTTAGAAGCGATGGCTAGTGGAACGCCACTGATTGCCTCTGAGGTTGGCGGTCTCAAGGAAATTGTCAACACCGGCAGCAATGGCTGCACATTCCCTCCCCATGATAGCGACGCCTTAGCGCGGCATATCATTCAACTTTTCGAGCAACCTGCTGTCGCTGAAGCACTTGCTTCTAACGCTTTGCAGTCGCTTTATCCAATGTATGACTGGGCACGTATCGGTTCTTTGACAACTGAGCTGTATGAGCGAGTACGATCTGACCAACGGCCACCATCCCTTAGCACCACGCCTCCGAAGGAAATAATGAAGTAATTGGATATCTGTACCAAATGAAAGCGCGACCAGTAAGAATTTTCAGAAATTTTTCAAAGAATCATTGATTCCTTTGTCAGAATTAGGTAACCTATTGGCAAGACTTGTGCTCCATCGTTCAGACCTCTTGGCCTGAGCTGAATTGCGCGATCAAACAAACAAGTGGGGAAGTGATTGTATTGCCAAGACATCTGGTCATCGGAAATGGAAAATTCCTTATTAACCTCGATCAGCATTCCTACATGCGAGATCTGTACTATCCTTTCGTAGGCCAGCTTAACCATATTGGCGGTTATCAATGCCGTGTTGGTGTATGGGTGGATGGAGACTTCGCATGGTTGAATGCCCCTGAGTGGCAATTCAAGCTCGCTTATGTCGAAGATTCTCTCGTCACTGAAGTGACCGCTACACATCCAGGGCTCGGTATTACCCTGCTTATGAATGACGGCGTTCACCAGCGTGAGGATATTTATTTGAAACGGATTCACATTACGAATCACACGAATACGGTTCGCGAAGTCCGCATGTTCTTCAACCAAGACTTGCTCATTAATGAGACAGAAGTTGGCGACACAGCGGCCTATTATCCTGCGACGAACACCGTATTTCATTATAAAAAAGACCGTTATTTCATGTTTAACGGCAGTACTGGCACTGAGGGAATTTATCAATACTCAACAGGTGTCAAACGTTTCTACAACGCAGAAGGTACTTGGCGCGACGCCGAGGATGGCCACCTCATGGGGAATGCCATCGCACAAGGCTCCGTCGATAGTACGATCTCCTTCCGTTTATTCGTCCCGCCGAATGGCGACCAAACACTCTACTACTGGATGGGCGCAGGCAAAAATTTAGAGGAAGTCAAGAAGCTCGACGCCTATGTCAAAGACAGTCATCCTGGCAAGCTGCTCGACCGCGTAACGGTGTACTGGCAGCGCTGGGCTAACAAAATTGATCGCGATTATTTCGATCTTAAACCAGAGGTCCAACGACTATTCAAACAAAGCCTCCTGCTCGTTCGCACGCAAACCGATGTGAATGGTGCTATTATCGCTGCGAACGACTCCGACATCATGCAAAGCAACCGCGACCATTATAGCTACATGTGGCCTCGCGACGGCGCGCTCATCGCTTACTCCATGTCGATGGCAGGTTACCAAGGGATGATCATCCCGTTCTTCAATTTCTGCGCCAATGTGCTGTCACCTGAAGGTTATTTGCATCATAAATACAATCCCGATGGCACGGTAGGCTCCAGCTGGCATCCTTATATTCATTCAGGTCGTGTGCAGCTTCCGATTCAAGAAGATGAAACAGCCCTTGTCTTGTACGCGCTCTGGCAGGATTTCCAGAAGAATGGGAGCCTCGAATTCGCTCAATCGCTTTATCGCAACCTTATTCGTCGGGCAGCTCGATTCATGTCCACGTACATTGATCAAGAGTTGAACTTGCCGAAGCCGAGTTACGATCTGTGGGAGGAGCGTTACGGGATTTATACGTTCACAGCTTCTGCTGTGTATGGCGGCTTAATCGCGGCTTCGAACTTCAGTAATCTCTTCGGAGATGAAGAGCGGAGTAATCGTTACAAGCATACGGCGGAGAAAATTAAATCAGGTATCCTCAAGCATCTATGGGATGAAGGGGAACAGCGCTTCGTTCGCGGCTTGTGTATGGAGGACGGCGCGTGGGTCAAAGATATGACGCTGGAAAGCTCCGTGTACGGGATCTTCGAATTTGGCGTATTGCCTGCTGACGACCCGCGTGTCGTAAGTACGATGCAAGCGAATAAAGCTGGCCTCATGATCAAAACCGAAGTCGGCGGCTCCGCCCGTTATCATCATGATTATTATTTCCAACGTTCCACCGATATCGATAAAGTGCCTGGGAATCCGTGGATCATCTGTACACTCTGGATTGCCGAATGGGAAATCGAGTACGCCAAAACGATCGCCGATCTTGAAGCACCTCGCCAAACGCTCGAATGGGTCGTCAAGCATGCGATGGAAAGCGGCGTGTTATCCGAGCAGTTAGATCCATTCTCTGGCGAGCCTGTCTCTGTTGCACCGCTCACCTGGTCACATGCGACTTACGTGCTCACCGTTGTGAAGTATCTCAACAAATATAAGCAACTTTCAGGGAAATAATAGGTTGTTTCATCGGCCGCTCTCTTATGGAGGGCGGCATTTTTTTGTAAGTGGTGTGTGGTAATCAACCCAGCCGACATACTAGCATTTATATAGGAATGCAGCTCCTAAAGCTACTATTTAGATGGAAAACATGTATCTAATTTCGCTGGAATTAGCGATGAATTTCGATTAAATGGATTTATTTATGAAGGGAGGCGTCCACGATGGGGAGTTTCATCTTTTTTTTCTTTATTGCGATAGCCATTCTAACTCTAATTTCAGCCTTCTCTCAAGGTTCTCATAAGAAGAATGGGCGTAGACAAGGAGATAGCCATTACGACTCTGGCAGCTCAAGCGGCTTCATGAGTGATTCTTCTTACGAGAACCGCCATCACCACGGAGGCCACCATCATCAACATCATGGCGGTCATGACAGTCATGGTCACTCCGACAGCAGTGGCGGGAGCAGCGGAGGCGGAGATTCTGGCGGTGGTGGCGGCGATGGAGGAGGCGGTGGTGGCGGGGACTAATTCAACGCTACCCGAAATAGCCAGCCTTTCTCATACGGCGATTCATACAGCAGCATCGTTGCCCGTTCCAGCAACATGTTTACCCCAATTACTTTCCCTGACACGGGCGATAATAACTCATATTCGTGGGTCGCTGTTTCTAAAGAGCCGAGAAAGCCACCGTTGGTTAGCTCTGCACCCTTTTCAGGAAGCTCAATGTATAGAATCATCCCCCACTTCTCTAGCCCATGCTCAGACAGACCAATCACGGCCTCATTTCCTTCTCGGCGAATCCAAAATACATCTTCCGTTGTAATCACATCCATCCTGTTATCTCCTCAGTGAAGAAAGACCCCTCAGCCCGCATTCGCATGCTAACCTGAGGGGCCTTCCTATGTAGTTAAAACTTATTTAACAACCAAGTTTTTGTCGCCTGGTTTCCAGTTCATTGGGCACAATCCGCCGGATTGAAGCGCTTGAAGCACACGAAGTGTTTCTTCTACGCTGCGGCCTACGTCGTTGTGGTTAACAACTTCGTATTTCAATTCGCCTTCTGGATCGATGATGAAAAGACCGCGAAGCGCGATACCTTCTTCTTCGATTAGAACGCCGTAATCACGAGCAACGGATTTCGTAATGTCAGCAGCAAGTGGGAACGCCAATTTGCCAAGACCGTTGTCATTAACCGGTGTGTTGATCCATGCTTTGTGTGTATGGATGCTGTCGATGGAAACACCTAGAATTTCAGTGTCCAATGCTTTGAATTGGTCAGCTGCATGGCTAAGTGCTGTAATTTCTGTTGGACATACGAATGTGAAGTCCAATGGGTAGAAGAAAAGAACTAACCATTTTCCTTTGTAATCAGACAAAGATGCTTTACCAAAACCTGTGCCATCACCTGTAGCTGTCTCCATTGTAAAATCAGGAGCTTGTTTACCAACCAAACGCTCTGCCATGGGTATAATTCCTCCTCAAATCTATCTTTATTCGTATAAAATGGTACCATCCACCTACTTGAAAGTCAATAATTAGATCGTATATTAGATAATAATTATTTTAAAAAATAAAACTCGCATCCTCCAGCATTTCTGCCTGCGAGAGTGCGAGTTTTGTTTATTATTTACGCATTGCGTCTACAATCAATTGACCCATTGCAATCGTGCCGATCGCTTTGCTCTTATCGACAGCGATATCACCTGTACGGTGTCCAGCGTCTAGTACTTCTGCTACCGCACGTTCGATGGAATCGGCTGCTTCGTGGTAGCCGAAAGTCAAACGGAACATCAAGGCAACAGATAGGATCGTTGCGATTGGGTTGGAAATACCTTGACCCGCGATATCAGGCGCAGATCCGTGTACTGGCTCGTACAAACCGAAGCTGCCTTCACCAAGGGAAGCGGATGCCAACATACCGATGGATCCTGTCAACATAGCTGCTTCGTCACTCAAAATGTCACCAAACATATTCTCAGTTACGATAACATCGAAGCTGGACGGACGGCGAAGCAATTGCATCGCACAGTTATCAACCAATACGTGCTCAAGCTCTACATCTGGGTAGTCAGCCGAAACACGGATGACCACTTCACGCCACAAGCGGGAAGTTTCAAGAACGTTCGCTTTATCAACAGAAGCAAGTTTCTTGCGACGTGTGCGTGCAATCTCAAACGCTTGACGCGCGATACGCTCGATTTCGTTTACGTTGTAAGCACAAGTATCAACCGCTTCTTGACCATTTGCCGTTTCACGACGGAATTTCTCACCGAAGTAGATACCGCCAGTCAATTCACGCACGACGATCAAATCAGTTCCTTCAAGAACTTCTGGTTTCAACGTGGAAGCTTCTTTCAAGCAATCGAAGATGAACGCAGGGCGGATGTTGGAGAACAAGCCAAGCGCTTTACGAATACCGAGAAGACCTGTTTCAGGACGAAGCTCCTTGGAATTGTTGTCCCATTTCGGACCGCCAACTGCGCCTAGAAGAACTGCGTCTGCGGATTGGCAAACCTTCAATGTTTCTTCAGGAAGAGGTGTGCCTTTCTCATCGATCGCAATACCGCCGAATAGCGCATGCTCTGTTTCAAATTGGTAGCCGAACAATTCTTCGGTACGTTTCAATACTTTTTCTGCTTCTGCAACGACTTCTGGACCAATACCGTCCCCAGCGATTACCGCGATTTTTTTCACATCTGCCATGACAATCATTCACTCCTTATTTTAGCAAACCTAGTTCGTTCGTTATTCTTTCATTCTATCCTGACACCATTGTAACATAACTAGACACCCTACTTTAGATATAAAATCTATCACTTTAATAGTTTTTACCTATAAAACATGAAAAAGAAAAACCTCTTACACCTTCCTTCAACGAACAGTAGTGTAAAGAGGCAGGATAACGCTAATTAGCTTGGCTTTAGTATCATGAAAATGAATAAAATGACTCCCACCGTCGATGCGGCATAAAAGTAATTTCGCGCCTTCGCCCATAGCAAGATCTGATCACCTGGCAGTGCCGTTTCCTGCAGATTCGTAGGATCCAGTACCCAGCCACCCAGCTTTTTCTGGTTAGGCGTCGCAAAGCCGATTGCAATAATCTGAATCAACACATATGCGATAAGCGATCCAAGCAGCCAAATTTGCATGAATGAACCGTAATCGCCCAGCCAAATCAGCAACAGTCCACTCAGCACCGCGATCGAACCGCCGATTTTCGGGAAAATCTCCAATCGCCTGCCGACCCGTAAGGACATCCGCAGTTCCTCTAAGGTTTGATTTCTCCGAAGCAGCACATGCGCAAAAAATGTTGGGCCCACCCCAATAATCGCCGATAACACATGAATCAGAACAAGAAACTTCACATTCATCCACCCTCTCGATACTATGTAAAATAAAAACAACACAATGTTAAAGATACAATCCGTTCTCTCGTTTTTCTATGTGGGCACACACCATTTATGGATATTTTTTCCAAAACTCAGATTAAGATTTTATCAAATTTTCTAACTCGATTATTTCATGATGCTAGGGAGCGGCTCTTTACGTTTCTGAAAAAGTGGCGAGATTGAACATTGTCATATGCGATAAATCTTATGAGACATTTATACAACAGCATTGTACCAGACGCTTGGAAAGTATTTCAACGAACAGCCTAGGGATCAGGAACAATTCGGGAAATTAACTATTATCGAAAAAGAGATTTGTCGATTAGCACTATCGCGTGGGCAAGCAATTTCTCCCCGCATGTGTCTGAAACTTTTCCGATTCGGGACTAAGAAGTCACGGAACATCCTCCATAAGATGAAAGAAAAAGAACTTTTGATTCCCGTAGGTGAAGGCCAGCAACGAATCAGGTCCTATCAGTTGCACCCAGCATTTTCCTTCCAGATGGTTAGGTAAGGGAGCGTCGCGGCAGTGCAGCACCCTTAAGTCCCCTCGGGGGCCTTATTGGCGCGCAGGTGCGCTGGGGTCGACGCCCGCCACTGCCGCGGCTGTACCCCCTGCGCCGCAGATGCACGCAAAAAACACCCAAAGCCCATGAGCTTTGGGTGTTATCAAATCGTGCGCTGCCGATTCGCTCATGCCCTAGGCATTTTGCAAATAAGCTTCCATCGCTTTCGCCAGTTTCTGCATGCCTAGAACCGTCGTTTCACGGTCTGTGTGCGTGTAGTTCAAGCGCATTGTGTTGTACTGTGGATTTTCCGCGTAGAAGGTAGCACCTGGAACAAAGGCAACGCCCTCTTTGACCGCGATTTTCAACAATTCCGCAGCATTAATTTGCTCAGGAAGTTCGACCCAAATGAACATGCCGCCTTTCGGCTCTTCATATTTCAGGCCAGGCCAGTTCAACTCAGCGAGCAGCCCTGACATGAACTTCATCCGATCCAGATACTGTTCACGAATTAAGGAAATATGTGCGTCCAGATCAAAATGCTCAAGCAAATGATACAGCGTCTGCTGATCAATCGTTGAAGAGTGCAGATCCGCGGATTGTTTGAAACGAGCAACTTGACGAATGATCGACTCGTCGCCCATCACCCAACCCGTACGGAAAGCTGGTGCAACGGTTTTGGAGAATGTGCTTGTATACACGACATTGCCACCCTCAGCTTTACCGCCAAGCGAGAAGATTGTCGGATAGCTTTCGCTCTCATCGAACTGGATTTCCCCGTACGGGTCATCTTCCAGAATGAGCACATCCGCGCCGCGGCAAATATCTAGCAAGCCTTGACGACGCTCCAAGCTCCATGCCCGACCCGCTGGGTTGGAGAAGGTTGGGATGACATAGACCATTTTCGGATTATGCTTCGCGATTTTGGCCGCCAAATCATCGAGAATCATACCGTCGCTATCGCTATCAACGGAGTAGATTTTCGCACCTTTGGCTTGGAACACTTGGATCGCTGCCAAATACGTCGGACGTTCAACAAGAATTACATCGCCTTCGTCAATGTACACGCGAGTCAAAAGATCGATCGCTTGCTGCGAACCTGTCGTTAACAACATCTCATCAGGCGTCACGATCATGTTCTTAGCCGCCATACGCTTACATAAGGATTCACGCAGCGGCTTATATCCCTCAGTCAAACCATATTGCAGCGCAGATTTGCCGCCTTCTACAACCCTTTTGAACGCATCGCTGACAGCGTCTAATGGGAAATATTCTTCAGCAGGCAGTCCGCCAGCAAAGGAAATAATCGAGCTTCCCTGCGTCAGCTTAAGAATTTCTCTTACTGCTGATGAGGAAAAGCCTTCCAACGATTTAGAAAATCGATATTTCATACGGGGCCGCATCCTTTCGCATTGCTAGCGATTATATTAACGTGACGTTGCTTCTGTTGCTTGTCGGGTTATTGCGTTTATCTAACAGTCGATTCACCGCGTCCAAATACGCTTTCGCGCTGGCTTCTAGAATGTCAGTTGAAATTCCGCGCCCTTGAACAGAGATGTTATCCTGCTTTAGTACGACGTGAACTTCACCAAGCGCATCTTTCCCGTGAGAGACGGATTTGATGGAATAGTCATCCAGCTCAACGTTTTCCTTCGTTACCTTATCGATCGCGTTATAAATCGCATCGACGGAACCATTTCCTACTGCGCTCTCCGCTACTTCGCTGCCATCTTGCATGCGAACATGAACGGTTGCGGTTGGCGTCATTTGGTTGCCGTAAGCGACTTGAAGCGTGCCGAGCGCGAACACTTCCGGCGTCTCGATCAATTTCTCTTCGATCAACGCGCGAATATCTTCGTCTTCGACTTGTTTCTTACGGTCAGCCAAATCCTTGAACTTGGCAAAAGCCACGTTCACCTGCTCCTCACCCAGCTCGTAGCCGAGATCAATAAGCTTCTCACGGAAGGCATGACGTCCGGAGTGTTTGCCCATGACGAGCTTGCTTTCCTTCACGCCGATCGTTTCTGGAGACATAATCTCGTACGTTGTCTTCTCTTTGAGCATCCCATCCTGATGGATGCCAGACTCATGCGCGAAAGCGTTAGCGCCAACAATCGCCTTGTTGCCTGGAACCACCATGCCTGTCAGCTTGCTGACAAGACGGCTAGTGCGGTAGATCTCGTTCAACACAAGCGATGTTTTCGCTTGGTAGAAGTCCTGGCGTGTTTCCAGCGCCATGACGACTTCCTCGATCGAGGTGTTCCCTGCTCGCTCGCCGATTCCGTTAATCGTGCCTTCGATTTGATCGGCACCATTCAGTACAGCCGCGAGCGCGTTCGCTGTCGCCATGCCGAGGTCGTCATGGCAATGCGCGCTCAATTGAATTTTCTCAATACCTGGAACCGTTTCCTTCAGCATTTTGAAGATATTACCGTAGTCGTAAGGGGTCATATACCCGACCGTATCTGGAATATTCACGACAGATGCGCCAGCGCGAATGGCCATATTGGTCACTTCAGCGATGAAGTCCAGCTCCGTACGTCCAGCATCTTCGAGGGAGAACTCGATTTTGCTGAAATATTTCTTCGCATATTTGATCGCTGCTTCAGCTGTTTCCAGCACTTGGTGTTTCTCCATACGCAGCTTATGCTGACGATGAATCGGAGATGTTGCAAGGAAGAGATGGATGCATGGATCCTGCGCACCTTGTAGCGCTTCACGCACAGCCTCGATATCCTGCTCTCTGGAACGAGACAAGCCAATAACCGAAGCATTCTTAACCGCTCTCGCGACTGCATTCACAGCTGCCAAGTCACCTAGGGATGCCGCAGGGAAACCAGCCTCCATGCGATCTACGCCCAGTTTCTCCAGCTGTAACGCGATTTCGACCTTCTCCTGTGTATTCAAATTCACTCCTGGCGATTGTTCACCATCACGCAGCGTTGTATCAAAAATATAAATTTTACGCACCATGTCACCTCCTGAAAGTAAGTTTTCTTAGTCGTTATAGTATTCACAGGGAGCAATTGGGAAATTCTCCTCAATCACTCCCTGTGGAATGTACAGCTATAATTTTAATGATGGCTATTTCTTATTTTTTAATCCAGTGCATCATTTCACGCAATTGACCGCCAACAACTTCGATCGGATGTTGAGCTTCGTTACGACGCGTTGCGTTCATGAATGCGAAGTTGGATTGGTTCTCCAAGATGAAGTCGCGAGCGAATTTACCTTGTTGGATATCGGAAAGAACTGCTTTCATTGCTTTTTTCGTTTCAGCAGTGATGATACGAGGACCTGTTACATAGTCACCGTACTCAGCTGTGTTGGAGATGGAGCTGCGCATGGAAGCAAGTCCGCCTTCATACATCATATCCACGATCAATTTCAACTCGTGCAGACACTCGAAGTAAGCCATTTCAGGTGCATAGCCTGCTTCAACCAATGTTTCGAAACCAGCTTTAACTAGTTCAGAAGCACCGCCGCAAAGTACTGCTTGCTCACCGAACAAATCAGTTTCTGTTTCTTCTTTGAAAGTCGTTTCGATAACGCCTGCACGTGTACAGCCGATACCTTTTGCATAAGCAAGACCAATTGCTTTTGCATTGCCAGTCGCATCTCTCTCGATTGCGATCAAGCCAGGTACACCAAAGCCTTCAACGTACGTACGACGTACCATGTGACCAGGGGATTTAGGAGCTACCAAGAATACATCTGTACCTTCAGGAGCAACGATTTGTCCGAAATGAATGTTGAAGCCGTGGGAGAACATCAAAGCTGCGCCTTTTTTCATGTTCGGTTGAATGGACTCTTTGTAAACGCGAGCTTGTGTTTCATCCGGCATCAAAATTTGAATTACATCAGCGCGACGTGCTGCTTCTTCAACAGATACAACTTCGAAACCATCATTTTTAGCTGTGTTCCATGAACGGCCTTCACGAAGACCGATAATTACATTTAGTCCGCTGTCACGCAAGTTTTGTGCTTGTGCGTGTCCTTGGGAACCATAACCAACCACTGCAATCGTTTTTCCTTTAAGTACCGCTAAGTCTGCATCTTTTTCATAGTAAGTAGTAACTGCCATTTCGAATAAATCCTCCTTTGATATGATGAATCCGTTTTATCTACCCCTTGAGTGGGTGTTTCAACGATTTACCGTGGTACTCCGCTGAAACCCCTACTCAAGGGGAGGTACTGCTGATGAAGCTTACTGCCTACTTATTTCACGGAGCCGCGAATCATCGCGGTTACGCCCGTACGGGAAAGTTCACGAATGCCATATGGACGAAGTAATTCAACCATCGCATCAATTTTATCGGAATCTCCAACAACTTGCACAATCAGAGAAGCAGGTCCGATATCCACGACCGCAGCGCGGAACGTTTCAACAATGCCAAGAATTTCTGGACGCATGATCGGCTCTGCATTTACCTTGATCAATGCAAGCTCCCTAGCTACCATAGGATTGGCACTCAAATCAACAACCTTGATCACGTCAACCAATTTATACAATTGCTTCGAAATTTGCTCAAGTGTATTATCATCGCCTGTGGTTACGATAACCATCCGGGAAAGTCCGTTTTCTTCGGACTCTCCTACAGTGATGCTTTCAATATTAAAGCCTCTGCGTCCAAACAAGCCAGAAACACGTTGCAGGACACCAGGCTGATTGTTTACGAGTACGGAAACTGTATGTTTAGTTGTCATTATTCCGAATCCCCCATTAACATGTCACTAATTGTATCGCCCGCTTTAACCATCGGGAACACGTTCTCACCCTTTGGTACGACGAAATCAATAACGACAGGCCCCGGCGTATCGAGCGCTTCCTGCCATACTCTTCTCGCTTCTTCCTTCGTCGTTGCGCGCAGACCTTTCACACCGTAAGCTTCTGCAAGCTTCACGAAATCAGGGCTGCCAGCTAGATCGATGTGGCTATAACGGTTCTCGTAGATAATTTCTTGCCACTGACGAACCATACCTAGAACTTGGTTATTGATGATGACGATTTTCACCGGAATGTTGTTGATCGCACAGATAGCAAGCTCTTGCGCACACATCTGAACGCCGCCGTCACCGTTAATAGAAACAACCAATTTATCAGGGTTCCCCATTTGAGCGCCGATCGCGGATGGGAATCCGAAGCCCATTGTACCCAAACCACCAGAAGTTACGAGGGATCGCGGGTTCTTGAAACGGTAGAACTGTGCAGCCCACATCTGATGCTGACCAACGTCCGTTGTAATGATCGCTTCACCTTTGGTTGTTTCGCTAATCATTTCTACAACGAATTGTGGCTTGAGTTCCGTTTCTGTTTGATCGTATTTCAACGGGAATTTCACTTTGTTTTCTTGCAATTCCGCGATCCAAGCTGCGTTGTTCGCAGGTTTGGCTTTCGTATTCGCATACTCCAGTACGGCTTTCACATCGCCAACACAAGGAATGTCCGTTTTCACGTTTTTCCCGATTTCAGCTGGATCCACATCGATGTGTGCGATCGTTTTCACTTTAGGCGCGAAGCCGTTCAAGTTCATTGTCACGCGGTCATCGAAACGTGAGCCGATCGAAATGATCAGATCCGCATTCTGAATCGCCGTATTCGCTGTATACGTACCATGCATCCCCGGCATGCCGAGCCATAGCTCGTGCGCACTTGGGAAGCCGCTTAGGCCAAGCAAGGTCGTCGCAACAGGAATCTGTGTTTTATTTACAAATTCGATCAATTCATTAGAAGCATCGGCATATACAACGCCGCCACCTGCTAAGATAATCGGATGTTCAGCTTCCTCAATCGCTTTAATCAATTTATCAACCTGCATTTTGTTCGGCTGCACCGTTGGATTGTATCCACGAATGTTAACTTCAGTAACAGGTTTAAATATCGTTTTATGAGCGGAGACATCCTTAGGAATGTCAATGAGAACCGGGCCTTTACGACCTGTGTTCGCAATATGGAATGCTTCATGAATAATACGAGGCAGATCTTTCACGTCTCTGACCAAGTAGCTGTGCTTCGTAATTGGCATAGTAATGCCCGTGATGTCAGCCTCTTGGAAAGCATCCGTACCGATGAAGTTCGTTGCCACGTTACCCGTAATAACAACTAGAGGAACAGAATCCATATATGCTGTAGCAATCCCCGTGACAAGGTTTGTAGCCCCCGGTCCGGACGTTGCGATACATACACCAACTTTGCCTGTTGAACGCGCATAGCCGTCAGCCGCATGAATTGCGCCTTGCTCATGTCTTGTCAACAAGTGATTGAAATCATCAAAACCATGCATTGCATCATAGATGTACAATACAGCGCCGCCTGGGTATCCGAAGACGCAGTCCACACCCTCCAGCAATAAGCTTCTTAGCAAAATTTCGGAACCCGTAATCAGGTCTGGCTGCGTCAGCTTATCAATTAGTTCTTCTTTAGAGCGTTTTGGTTCAGTTTGAACATTCATTGTGATCCTCCTCTCGAAAAGTCAGTTCCTGTCATTGTCTACCATGCCTTGAAAATAAGAAAAACCCCTATTCATCCCAGACACGCACTACACGTGTTCAACGGGACGAAAGGGGTTTAAGCTTCCGTGGTACCACCCAAATTTGCTACATGCCTCACAGCATATAACCTTAGCAGGTATGTTCATGAATGAACATTACCCTCAGCACGATAACGTGTGCTCTTCCGATTCTCCCTAGTACATGCAGATACTCGACATGTTTCAGGAAAACAGCTCCGAGGTGACTTCGTACGTAAGGGATTAAGGCGATGGTTTCAGCAAGTCCAACGCTCTCTGCTCATAAGTGCCCTTATTACTTCTTCCTCTTCATAGCGATTCATTCGTATGATTAAAGATTATTATATGCATCTGCATCACAATAGTCAATAGGAACTTTCGAATAAAAAAATAGAGATGGAGAGAAGATAATACCAATTCTTTGGAAAGTTCTGAGGAGGCCATCCATGAACCCGTCTCTACAAGTCCCTTTCCCCCTCTCAACAAACTTGCAAGATAATGTGAAATGGTTGAAACAGCAACTAGGCGAGAGTTCCGATATGAACTACCGTCAATTCGAATTAGGCGTCTATCCTGACACCAATGGGGTTGCAATGTTTTACATCGAGGGAATTGTAAAGTATGACATCATTAATGAACATATAACGAAACCCCTGCTCTCTTCTCAAGAAAATGAGAGCTATTGGCGGCAAGATATCTGTTTTCATGACTTACTGTGCCAGGCAATCACAATCAGCGATTTGTCACTCAGCTTTGATGGCGATACAATCGTTTCTGCTCTGCTCGAAGGCAAAACTATTCTATTTGCGGACGGCTATAACGAAGCGCTTATTGCTGGTACTGCGGGCTGGGAAAAGCGTGCGGTCGATGAGCCTCAAACGCAGACGGTGGTAAGGGGACCCAAAGAAGGCTTCACGGAGGATTTGCGTACAAATACGGCGCTAATTCGCAGGAAAATCCGGTCTCCGCAGCTCCGCTTCCTCAGCTTACACATAGGACGAGTCACCCAAACCGAAGTGGTTATTGCTTACTTAGTGGGGATCACAGATCCCAAGGTCGTCGAAGAAGCGAGACAGCGCCTAGCCCGTATCGATACAGACAGTGTGCTAGAAAGCGGCTACCTCGAAGAATACATCGAGGACGTTACGTATTCTCCTTTTCCAACCATCATGAATACGGAACGGCCCGATTCGGCAGCTGCTGGGTTATTGGAAGGACAAATCGCCATCTTGGTGGATGGGACTCCCTTTGTACTTCAAGCGCCAGTCACGTTTTTTCGATTTCTCCAATCGAGTGAAGACTACTATCAGCGCTTTGACATCGCGACGTTCATCCGTATCATCCGCTATATCTCTTTTTTCGTCTCAATGCTGCTTCCTGCTCTCTATATTGCCATTACTACGTTTCACCAGGAAATGCTGCCGACAACGCTGCTTATCAGTTTAGCTGCGCAACGGGAAGGCGTTCCCCTGCCTGCGCTTGCCGAGGCATTTCTCATGGAAATCACGTTCGAGGTGCTTCGTGAAGCCGGGGTTCGCATGCCGCGTGTCATTGGATCGGCCATCTCGATCGTCGGGGCGTTGGTGCTAGGGCAAGCATCGGTACAAGCCGGCTTAGTATCCGCTGCTATGGTCATCATCGTCTCATTTACAGCGATATCAAATTTTGTTACACCAGCCTTAAATATGGCCGTAGCTGCTCGATTAATCCGTTTCGGTTTAATGCTGCTTGCGGGCACCTTTGGCTTATTCGGCATCTTGACAGGCTGTATGGCTATTTTGATTCATCTCGCGTCTCTTCGCTCCTTCGGGGTTCCCTATCTGACACCTATTGCGCCGTTAGTCATGACTCGACTGTTGGATACCTTCATTCGAGTACCACGCTGGTTAGCGATGGTTCGACCGCTAAGTAAAACGAACAGAACGAGACAAAAGCCTTACGATAAGCCTTCACCACCCCCGAAAAATCGCTTGTAAGACATCTTGCTGGAGGTTATCGATATGAGCCCAACGCTTAAGCGATGCCTGCTTCTTCTGACGACCTGCTTACTCCTCACAGGGTGCTGGGACCGCAAAGAGTTAAATCAACTCGCCATCACGTCCGCCACCGCGATTGATTGGGATGGCAAAGTATGGACGGTTTCCTACCAAGTCGTCATTCCGCAATCGATAACGAATACGGGAGGAAATTCGGGGCAACAAGCCCCTGTTATGGTCTTCTCTACAAGCGGCGGGACGATTCGCGGTACCGTGCAAAAGTCGAGCCTGGAAATGCCGCGGTCCTTATTTTTCGCCCATAATCGCATCGTCATTATAGGTGAAAAGGCCGCCGAGCATGGCATCTCTCAGCTGTTGGATGTCTATCTGCGCAACCCCGATTCCCGCGAGACTGTGAACCTTCTGGTCACGGGAGGCGAGGGTCGAAAAATACTGGAACAAATTATCCCGCTAGAGAAAGTTCCTGGTTCAGCTATCCAGAATATGATTCGTAACGAGGATAACAACGGCTCTAACAATAAGCAGGTCAAGCTTTATCAACTCATG
Organism: Paenibacillus sp. MBLB1832; assembly: GCF_032271945.1. Taxonomy (NCBI): domain Bacteria; kingdom Bacillati; phylum Bacillota; class Bacilli; order Caryophanales; family Paenibacillaceae; genus Paenibacillus; species Paenibacillus roseipurpureus. The sequence continues at coordinate 4,857,025 of NZ_CP130319.1, forward strand.
ATGGGATCCTCGAGTGATGCACCTTACACCTTGATACCCGAAATCATCATCTCAGGCGAAGGCGATAACAACACAATTGCCTCCCTGAAGAACACGTCGTTCCCGAATAAATTGAAACTCGGGAGAACCGCTATTTTCAAAAAGGACAAGCTTGTCGGTTGGTTTACGAAGGATGAGGAATACGGTAATAACTGGATCACGAATCAAATTAAAAAAACAACGCTCTACTTCGGATGCTCGAAAGAAAGCACAGAGTATCGCATGGCGATTCGATTTGACCACGCCAAAACGAAATTAAAGCCAATCTTCTCTGATCATGGCCCCTTAATGATGCAAGTCCATGTCAAGGCAATTGGTAATATTGTCGAGAATGCGTGTCCAACCGATCCTACGCAACCCAAAGATATTCAAGCGATCGAGCAAGCGGCTGGTGCAGAAATTATCCGAATTATGGGAAACTCCTTTCAGGCAGCCATTAAAAAGAAAGTAGATATCTTTCATCTCGCCGATCTCATTCACAAACATGACCCTACACGTTGGCGCCAATTAAAGCCTGACTGGGATCAGCAATTCGCCAACCTCCAAATGGATCCCCAAGTCGATGTGAAAATTGCAAGAATCGGTATGAGCGGCAAAGCATACAGAGAGATCATTAAAGGTGGCGAAGAGTAGTTATCGGACGGACGGAGGGGAGAAGATTTGATCAACCAGATAAGTCGATTTCAGCTATTTGTGATGATTGTTTTGTTTGAAATTGGCAGTACACCGCTCTTTGCGTTAGGCAGCAGTGCGAAACAAGATGCTTGGTTGTCCATGTCCGCTGCAGCCATTGCCGGCTTCTTACTCCTCCTGCTCTTTCTCTCCATACAGCAAAAGGCAAGAGATCAAGACCTCATCGGTCTGCTGAAGATTTGCTTCGGACGTATCCTTGGCACCAGCCTAGGTGTCTGGTTTGCCTGTTATTTTGCCTATGAATCCATGCGAAATGTTCGTGACTTTGGTGAGATTGCCAATCTAACCTTGCTTAGCACCACACCCAAATACATCACGATGTTTATCATCCTTTTGCTAGCGTTTTATGCCATTGTGATGGGTGTGGAAACCTTATTTCGCGTGACAGAGGCACTGCTGCCCATCGTTGCGTTCAGCTACGGCTTCCTGATCTTCCTTATTTGCATCGCCCGATTAATTCATCTCGACAACTTGCTGCCCATCATGGAAAATGGGCCTACGCCCGTTCTCAAAGCAGCATTTCCAGACATCGTATCTTTCCCCTTCGGTCAGACGGTGATCTTCTTTATGGTCTGGCACATGCTGCCTAGAGATCAAAAAATTAAGAGACTAAGTCTCGCCGCTTATACGTCGGTTTCGGTTTTCTTAATCTTCATGAACATCCTGAATATTGTTGTGCTCGGAACGACACTAGCCTCTAACAGTACACTCCCCCTCTTGGAAATGGTTCAGCTTATTGAGGTAGGCGATATTTTCGAACGACTTGATGTGCTGGTTACGTTACTGCTTTTTCTAGGCTTATTTGTTAAAATGACGACCTTCTATTGGGGCTCCGTGTATGCGATGGCGCATATATGCCCCGCGATCTCCAAGCGGTATTGGCTGCTCCTGATCGGCAGCATCATCTTCATCACTTCCTTCCTCGAACCGAATTACACCTACCATACGTGGCTCGGTTTAATCGTGAGCGTGAAGGTGTATCCGCTGTTTCAAGTGATCATCCCGCTTATGATGTATATTCTCCTCAAAATCCGCAAAATCCCGGCGCCGCAATCATCGCCTGAAGCATAAAAAAGAGCCTGCCCCCTAACGGGGACAAGCTCTCCAAGGCGTAAAGCCAAGCTTACGCGTTTACTTTCGCTTTAGCAGCTGTTGCCAAATCGTTGAACGCTTTGGAATCGTTAACAGCTAGGTCAGCCAAGATTTTACGGTTAACCTCGATACCAGCCAATTTCAGGCCGTGCATCAATTTGCTGTAGCTCAAGCCGTTTTGACGAGCACCAGCGTTGATACGAGTGATCCAAAGTCTACGGAAGTTACGTTTCGTTTGACGACGGTCACGGTATGCATAAACCAAAGACTTCATTACTTGTTCTTTAGCTGTTTTAAATAAGCGGTGTTTGGAACCGAAATAACCTTTTGCTAATTTCAAAATTTTCTTACGACGGTGAGCGCGAATAAATCCGCCCTTGACTCTTGCCATTGTGAACTACCTCCTGGGATATATAAATGATGTTCGATTTGTTGTTGGAAATTAACCTTTGATAAGTGTCAACTGTTGTTGCAAACGACGTACATCGCCAGGAGCCATTGTTGGGTTCGTGGACAAAACGCGTTTTTGCTTGGATGATTTACCGGAAAGCAAGTGGTTCTTACCTTGTTTGTATCTCATCACTTTGCCTGTGCCCGTAATTTTGAAGCGACCTTTCAGGCTGCTGTGTGTTTTCATTTTCGGCATGGTGTTGTTCCTCCTAATTTAGTATACCGCCTAAGTTGTTGCTTTCGGCGTTAAGATCATGATCATGCTTCTTCCCTCAAGCTTCGGAGCGCGCTCCTGCGAGGAAATGTCAGCAGTTTCAGTTGCAAGACGCTCAAGTACTCTGCGGCCAATCTCCGAGTGCGCGATTTCGCGACCACGGAAACGGACACTGGCTTTGACTTTATCGCCATCGCCAAGGAACTTGACTGCATTGCGAAGCTTCGTTTGGAAGTCATGTTCATCAATCGTCGCGCTGAGGCGGATTTCCTTGATGTCCACGATCTTCTGGTTCTTACGAGCTTCTTTTTCTTTCTTCTGTGTTTCGTAACGGAACTTGCCGTAATCCATAATGCGGCAGACAGGCGGCTTCGCCGTCGGTGCAACGTTTACTAAATCAAGGTTCGCGTCAAGTGCAATTTGAAGAGCTTCGCGAATCGGTGTAATCCCGAGTTGTTCTCCGTCCGCCCCAATCAGGCGTACTTCCTTCACACGAATCTCATCGTTAATCATATGGTCTTTGCTAATTGTGTTCCACCTCCATAAAGTATGTAAATCTCTTTCACAAATATAAAAAAGATGTGGGCGCTAGTGGGCCCACATCTTCATCAATAACAGGTTCATGACAAACCCATTTCATGTACATGATGATTCATTCAGACCAGCCAACGATACGTTAGTCAGGTGAGAAGCGGGCGCTTCTGCTTTTACTTGAAATATAATATCATCCCGTGAAAAAAAAGTCAACTCACTTGTTTGCTTTTCATTTCATCTAATCGAATAACACGCGTATGCTCGGTGTGGCTCCATTGCTTGTTGTTTTGCGTGAAGAAAGCATAGAACGTGATGGGCCACCAAGAAAGCATGAAAATCGGGTACAGCAACAGATATTTATACGTCTTCTTATGTGCCTTTTCAATCAGCATGCACGCTGGAAGCAGCACATAGATGGCCAAACTCAGTGAATTAATCACTACAGGATTCACATGAACCAAGGCTGAGTCTGCCGTCCCGTGGGATGTCATGGATTGGATCCATAGCATAACCGTTAGGATAGCACCGAAGAAGAAATTATATACATTCGCCGAATAAATGGCGGCATCAATTTTCATCCAACTTCCCGTTTTGATCCCCTGCCACAACAATGGGAAGAAGAAACGTTTAGCCACTTCAAAGTGGCCTTGCATCCAACGCAAACGCTGTTTAGCGGAAGCATTAAACGATAGCGGCTTTTCATCGTACACACGCGTATCGTAATTGAATGTAGGCTTGATATCCATTTGAATACAGCGCATGGAGAACTCGAGATCCTCAACAAGGCTTGTTGCTCGCCAACCGATCTGTTTCAACAAATTGGAATCGAAGCACATCCCTGTACCGCCAAGATAATTCGCAAGTCCGAGGTTTGAACGCGGCGTTTGGACAAAGCGATTCGCATAGAAGTACGAGATTGCAAAGGAGCCTGTGATCCAGGAATCATTTGGATTTTTGGTATCCAGATAAGCTTGAATCACGCGGGAGCCTGAACATAGATCATTGTTCATATGAATTAAGAAATCTGTGCCCACCAGATTGTCCGCGTCAAACATGACGATTCCGTCATATTGCTTCTCACGCTTCCAAAGCTCTTTGAGCATCCATTCAATCGCATATCCCTTGCCTCGCAGGTTCGGATTGCGGCGCTCCATCGCGTACACGCCGTGGTGGCGCGCAATGTCAGCCGTGTTATCCGTACAATTGTCACAGATGACGAAAATGTCAAAGAGCTCTTTCGGATAATCCAAAGCTTTCAGGTTTTCAATCAATGCGCCAACGACTTGCTCCTCATTGTGAGCGGCAACCAAAACAGCAAACGACTTCTGCGGTGCATACATCTTTTTGTTTTTCGGTCGATACCAACCAAAAAATGTTAGAAACAGCTGATACGCTGCAATCACGGCCAGAAACATCTGAACGGCCAGCATGATCTTGTCAAACATAAAACAAGTCCCCCTTTTTTTATGCACGTTAGCTCTCTTTTTATATGCCTCGTGCTTTTATGTACAGGTCATACAGTTGTCTAAGCAAACGGGAAAACAATCGTTTTTGATTTTCCTCTCTTTCCTCCTATTTGTCAAAGCCAGCATACTTCGAAAAAGCGCCAGTTCTTTGAAATTTGGCAGGTTCGCAGTCGCCGAATAGAGCGTGCGCTTGGAATCGGTTCGAAAATGTCTTGTTTTCATCGTTTTTCATCTATTGTGTACGAAAAGTTCACCATTTAGACGAACAACCGATTATATGAGAGGGAATAACCATCACACTATTCGCTTCGAAAAGTTGGTTAGAGTCCGTCGTCGGATAGAAGTTCATCATTTGGGGGACACTAGAAGAATAGACGTATGCTTTCCGTGCGAAGTTTGGTTAATTAGATGTCATACTACCATAGAAATGTTAACGCTAGATTAGTGCAACATTAATTTGGAACGCCAAAAATTTATCATAGGGTTAATCTTCTTCTAACATTTCCTACCTACAATGAAATGAGAATAGAAACTCCAACTAGAGGGAGGCAGCTTCTCATGAGCAAAGTCGTGCATTGGCTTCAGCATCATGAAACACGCTTGTTCCACTTCGTTAATCAACGTATTCAACACAACTATCTCAACCATTTCTTTACGAGAATCACACATTTAGGCGGCGCTACCGCCACCATTATGATCTCTTTGTGCTTGGCTGTCTTCGGTCATGATTCCCTGCGAGTTGCAGGTCTTCAAGCGTTGCTTGCCTTAACCATCAGCCATATTCCAGTCGCCATTATGAAAAAGCGTTACCCTAGACTCCGCCCTTATCTCGTCCACCCTCAGACGATCACGTACAAAAATCCTTTAACCGATCACTCCTTCCCTTCGGGGCATACCACGGCTATTTTTTCACTCATGGTTCCGATCGTCTTCGCCTTTCCCTTGTCAGGGCTCATCCTGATCCCACTAGCGTTCATTGTCGGTACATCACGAATCTATCTCGGACTGCATTATCCGTCTGACTGCATCGTTGGATGCTTGCTTGGTACAACCGCTTCATTAGCCACAGTCGCATTCTGGGGGTAAACCATGGAAAAGGGTTCACAAAAAAAACGAGTACTCATCCTATCGGAAGGCTTCGGCGCGGGACACACACAAGCAGCGTATGCACTTGCCAGCTCCTTGGAGCTGCGCTGCTCCGCCATCGAGACACTTGTTGTAGAGCTTGGCGCCTTCCTTCACCCCACACTGGCTCCGTGGATTTTCAGCGCGTATAAGAAAACGATTTCCACGCAACCAAAGCTGTATGGCCGCTTATATCGCTCACAGTACCAGAAGAAGCTTAATCCCTTGACACAGTTAGCTCTGCATCGCATTTTCTATGCACAAACAGCTGCGTTTATTAGACAGTGGGAACCGCAAGCTATCGTGTGCACGCATCCATTTCCAAGTGTGGTCGTATCCCGATTGAAACGGGCAGGCTTACACATTCCGCTATGCACGGTAATTACCGATTATGATGTGCATGGAACTTGGGTCAGCTCAGAAGTAAACAAATATATGGTGTCGTCCGAGGACGTTAAACACAAGCTGTTAGTACATGGGGTTGCTCCAGCGCATGTCGAAATCACAGGCATTCCCGTTCACCCTAGCTTTAGGGAGGTTCATGATAAGGCTCTCATTCGGCAGCAATTCGGTCTCTCCTCCTTACCGACGGTCCTTGTGATGGGTGGAGGATGGGGACTCATAGGCGGCGATTCCTTGAGCGAGCATCTCCTGATCTGGCGGGACCAGATCCAATTCATCTTTTGCCTAGGTAAAAATGAAAAAGCACGCGCCAAACTCGCGGGAGATCCACGTTATTGTCATCCGAATATTCATCTGCTAGGGTTTACACAAGAGATTGGCAAGCTGATGGAGGTTTCCGACCTGCTTGTTACCAAGCCGGGAGGCATGACCTGCTCAGAGGGACTTGCCAAGTCCATTCCTATGTTGTTCTATGATCCGATTCCTGGCCAAGAGGAAGAGAATGTGCACTATTTTACACGGCACGGTTTCGGTGAAACCATTCAATCGGCCGATACGATTTCCAATTGGTTAACGATGCTGGCGTGCCAATTTGCCGATGTGCAGGCGAAACGTACTTCGAATAACCATCGAAAGGACAGTCTCCCCGCGGGTGATGGTTCAGAAGTCATTCTTCAATTGCTTGGATAATTAGGCCATTAACAAAAAACAGACTATACTCTGAACTGCCTGCGCGGCGGCCAGAAATAGTCTGTTTGTATTCATTCTTCAGTATCTGTCTCTTGATCGGCTGCTGCTGTAGATGCCGCTGTTTGCAAAGATTGCTGATGAGCAGCAAGCGCATCTTGTCCAATGACCACTTCGCAGCGGTGAATGTTCATGCCCTGACCCGCGAATTTCGTTTCGTATTCGGTCATGACATGATCCGGATGAATGCCATCCACATGAAGATTCAGCGAAATATTGCGCATTCTAAGCCCCATATCCGCGAAGGAATTCAAGGAGAACTCGAATAAGGATTGGGAATCGGTTTTTAGATGAATTTCACCTTTTGCATTTAAAATTTGTTGATATTTCGCCACAAATCCTGGATGCGTCAATCGTCTGCGTGCGTGCTTTTTCTTCGGCCATGGATCACTGAAGTTCAAGTAAACGCGCTCCAGCTCACCCTCTGCAAATGCTTCTTCAATGTGCTCAATATTGAAAAGCATCAACCGTAGATTCGGAATGCTGAGTACGCCTTCTTCATCTGCAGTTACTTCGTGTGCGGCTTTCGCCTTCTCACTTGCCTTCCGAATCAGCTCATCATACATGTCGACTCCAATGAAATTGATGTTCGGATATTTCTTGCTCATTTCACTAATGAAACGCCCTTTGCCCATGCCAAGCTCAGCATGAATCGGGTTATTGTTTCCGAATAACTCGGCCCATTTGCCTTTAAAATCTTTGGCATTGAGTACAACGAGTTCCTTTTGACGTTCAATATCTTCTCTAATTCCTTTTCTACCCCGTAAACGCATTAATCATTGCCTCCTACACGAACATGCTATCGAATACAAATCATAGTCGATTCTATGAAAAAAATCAAAGCTTTCCTAGTTATCTATGAAAGAAAACACCCTCCAGAATGGAAGGTGCTTGAGAACTGTTAATTCGGTTTATCTATAGCTTTCGTCTCTACCTCGGTTGCTGCTTCTCATACCAAACAGACCTAACAACCCAAGAAGACCTAACCATCCCCAGTTCATCCCTTTGGATGTATCCGTTGTTGAATATGCTCGGTAAGAGGTACCATAAGTGCTAGGAGGTGTCGTAGATAAGCTCTTCGTACTCATCCTATCTACCGTATTCACGCTGCGATTGACGCCTCTCTGGGCCCTTTCAGCTACATCTTCTGCTTTATCTCCTACGTTCGTGCCAAATCCATTGATATGATCCATGACACCTGTGCCTCTTGTCGTGCCATAGCCAGAATACGTATTCGGCGTTGTCAGACTGCCATTATAATTGCCCGTAGTTCCATTTCCGCTAAAATTCGGTGTATTTACACCTGTCCCCAGCCCCATGCCTGGAGCAGTCGCATCATAATTGCTGCCCGTATAGCCCGATGGCGTTGTTGTTCCTGTTCCCGTGATTGTCGTAGACCCCGTCCCTGTCCCAAGCGTACCAATCGGTGCTGTCGTTGTTCTGCCTGAATTTCCCGTATCTACGTTCATACTCAACGTACTTGCTTGTGCGCCTACCGCCCCCATACTTAAAGCTGTTGTCAATGCTACCGCCAAAGTTATCGTACGAAACTTTTTCATGTAGTCCATTTCCCCTCTCAGCTCTGTAATTGTGGTGCTTTGTTATCTTGCTCCCTTGAAGAAGGTTTTATCGGGGGACTTGTTGGAAAGGCAGGGGTCGCTTTCATGCTTGAATTTCGATACAATAAAAGGGTAAGAATAGCGATGCAAGGATAGAAAGGATACAACCCATGTCTACAATCATTCAGGAATCGCCTCAACTTTGGGGAGATAAACGTTTCCATACATGGAATTACGAAATGCGCGAAGCTTTTGGCGGCAAAGTGTTCAAAGTTATGCTGGACGCTGGATTCACATGCCCCAACCGCGATGGCAAAATCGCGACCGGCGGCTGCACGTTCTGCAGCGCACGCGGATCAGGAGACTTCGCAGGAAGCCGCCGCGACGACCTTGTTACCCAATTTAATAAAATTAGGGATCTTCAGCATCAAAAATGGCCCGAGGCCAACTATATCGGCTATTTCCAAGCCTATACGAATACGTATGCGCCTGTAGAGGAGCTGCGTGAGTATTATGAAGTGATTCTGAAACAACCTGGCGTTGTCGGCTTATCAATTGCCACACGACCAGACTGCTTACCTGACGATGTTGTCGAATATCTAGCTGAGTTGAATCAACGAACGTATCTGTGGGTGGAAATGGGACTGCAAACCGTGCACGAATCCACCTCCGAGCTTATCAATCGCGCCCATGATAGTGAGTGCTATCTCGACGCCGTAGCTAAGCTGCGCAAACATAATATCCGCGTCTGCGCGCACATCATTTATGGTTTGCCTGGCGAGACGCACGAGATGATGCTGGACACGGGTAAAGCCGTAGCCCAAATGGATGTGCAGGGCATCAAAATTCATCTGCTGCATCTCATGCGCAAAACACCGATGGTGAAGCAGTACGAAGCAGGTCTGTTGCAGTTTTTAGAGAAGGATGAATATGTGAAACTGATTGTCGACACACTTGAGATTTTGCCGCCAGAGATGATCGTTCATCGCCTCACGGGCGATGCGCCGCGGGATCTGCTGATCGGACCGATGTGGAGTTTGAAGAAATGGGAAGTTTTGAACGCGTTCGATAAGCTGCTGATAGAGCGAAATACGTGGCAAGGGAAGTATTGGGCGGGGAAGGATGTTAAATAAGCCGAAATGAGCATTCTGGAGCAGGATGCTCTTTTTTCCGTAGAGCGAAGAGCTGTGGCGGCTGAGAGGCAGGACGGGCAGAGCGAGAGCTTTAACGCTTTTTTGGGCGTTAAAGTAGAGCGCATGGCGCCTTGGTGCGTCGTTAGGGCCCGATCTGACTGCAATTCACACGATCACCTAACATTGGAGGTATTTATATATGGGTTTCGTATCTGTTCTGAGTTATGCACATCAACTCATCCAGCAGCGTGTCCAGCCTGGCGACACGGTCATTGACGCTACGCTGGGCACTGGCGTAGACGCCGCCTTTATGGCGAAGCTCGTCGGCCCACGCGGCAGCGTGTACGGCTTCGACATCCAGCAGGCCGCGCTGGATCAAACGGGGCAGCGTCTGGCGAAAGAATCGCCAGACGCGCACGTAGTCATGAGCTTATGCAGCCATGCGCTCATGGAAGCGGCGGTGCCGCAAGACCGCCACGGCAAGGTCGCGGCGGTCACGTTTAACCTCGGCTACCTGCCAGGAGCCGAGACTAGCATTATCACCGAGCAGGAATCGACCATTCCTGCTCTTGAAGCTGCGCTCCGCCTGCTGCGCAAAGGCGGCATCGTGACCATCGTGCTGTACAGCGGGCACGATGGCGGATCCGAAGAAGCCGCGGCGGTGGAACGCTGGGCTTCCGCTCTTCCGCTCGCAGCATTCCAAGTGCTGCGGTATCAATTTGCCAATCGCAGCGCATCCGCTCCCTATCTCTTAGCTCTAGAAAAAAGATAGCCGCATGATATAATGCTAGAGAGTAATTATCATAGGCTGATTGTATAAAGAGACTAGGGGAAAGTAGGGATCGTTATGAAATCATACCCGCTTCAATTTCAACCAGAGATGAAAGAACGTGTTTGGGGAGGCAGAACCCTTGAACGATTTGGCTTTGAGCTGCCAGAAGGCGCGATTGGCGAAGGCTGGATGATTGGAGATCACCCGAACGGCACAACGAAGGTCGTTAATGGCGAGTTGGCAGGATTAGGTCTAGATGAAATTCGTGAAAACTACGGCAAAACTCTGTTCGGTACAAAAGGATTTTCCGAGAAAAATGGTCGTTTCCCGCTTCTAATCAAACTGCTCGATTGTGAAGACGATCTCTCCGTTCAGGTTCATCCGAACGATCACTATGAGAACCTTGCTCCAGGTGAGCTAGGCAAAACAGAAATGTGGTACATTCTCGATGCGAAACCAGGTGCCAAAATCATCTACGGGATGAATAAAGGCGTAACACGTGAAAGCCTTGCAGACGCCATTGCGGAGAACCGCATTATGGACTGTTTACAAGAAGTTCCTGTTGAAGCTGGCGATTCTTTCTACATACCTGCTGGAACGGTACATGCGCTTGGCGCGGGTGTTCTGGTAGCCGAAATTCAACAAAACTCCGATACGACCTACCGCTTGTATGACTATAACCGTCCAGGCTTGGATGGCAAAATGCGTGAGCTGCACATCGAGGATTCCCTTAACGTGATCGCCTATGAAGGCTCAGGCTCTACGCGGATGAAAACCAATTTGACAGAACCAGGCACATGGTTGACGCTTGCGTCCTCTCCTTTTTTCACGGTAGAAAAAGGACTTGTAGGTCCACAATGGGAGCTTACTACAACTCCTGACAGCTTCGTAATCCTTGTGATTGCGGACGGCAACGGAACGCTTCAATGGTCTGATGGTCAAATCGCAACAAAACCTGGCGACTGCTTCTTGCTTCCTGCTGATTTGGGCAGCTATTGCTTAGAAGGCAGCATGACTGTCATTCGCAGTTATCTGCCATAACAAATGAAAAAGCTCTCTGATCCCGCCTTAAAGGCATGGTCAGAGAGCTTTTTATTTAGGCTGGCCTATTCTTCCGAAAGGCTGCTTTCTTTCAGGATAACGTCATGCGCGCCGCCTTCAACCAGACTCGTCGCCGAAACAAGCGCGATCCGCGCATTGTTTTTGAGCTCGTCCAGCGTCAACGAACCGCAATTGCACATGGTGGATTTGATTTTACCTAGTGTCTTGTCCAGGTTCTCCTGCAAACTTCCCGCATATGGAACGTAGGAATCGACGCCTTCTTCGAATAAAAGCTTGCTCTTGCCGCCAGTGTCATAGCGCTGCCAGTTCCGAGCACGGTTGGAGCCTTCGCCCCAGTATTCTTTCACGAAATTGTTGCCGACTTTCAGCTTTCTAGTTGGGCTCTCATCGAAACGAGCGAAATATCTGCCCAACATTACGAAGTCTGCACCCATAGCCAGCGCCAATGTCACGTGGTAGTCGTGTACAATACCACCATCGGAGCAAATCGGAATGTATGTGCCTGTTTCTCTGAAGTATTCGTCTCTCGCTTCAACCACTTCCATGATAGCAGATGCTTGGCCGCGGCCAATCCCTTTCTGCTCGCGCGTGATACAAATCGAACCGCCGCCGATTCCCACTTTGACGAAGTCCGCACCGGACTCCACCAGGTAGAGGAAGCCTTCACGATCGACAACGTTCCCCGCACCGATTTTCACATCAAAATTCTGCTTCACATACTGCACCGTCTCACGCTGCCATTCGCTGTAACCGTCTGAAGAATCGATAACAAGAATGTCTACGCCAGCTTCAACAAGCGCAGGAACTCGCTCTGTATAATCCTTCGTATTGATACCCGCACCAACAATGTAACTCTTGTTCTTATCGAGAAGCTCCATGGGATTCTCTTTGTGCTCATCATAATCTTTGCGGAACACAAGTGTATCCAGATTGCCATTCTCGTCCACGATCGGCAAGCAGTTCAACTTATGATCCCAGATCAGGTTATTCGCTTCCGAAAGCGTAATGCCAGACTTGCCGTATACTAATTTCTCAAACGGTGTCATGAACTCCGAAATTCTGCGTTCTTGGGAATCGCGGCTTTTCCGGTAGTCACGGCCCGTAACGATGCCTAACAATTTTCCGTTCGCTGTGCCATCGTCTGTAATCGCAACTGTAGAGTGGCCTGTCTCCTCTTTCAAAGCAAGTATATCACTGAGCGTATGTTCTGGCGTCAAGTTGGAGCGGCTTACAACAAAACCAGCCTTGTACCCTTTGACTTTGCGCACCATCTGAGCTTCTGACTCAATCGATTGCGAGCCAAAAATAAACGAAATCCCGCCACTACGCGCCAAAGCAATCGCCATTCCATCATCGGATACAGCTTGCATGACAGCAGAAGAAAACGGGATATTCAATGAGATTGCCGGCTCCTCACCCCTATTGAATTTAACTAGTGGTGTCTTCAATTTCACATTCGCAGGTGTACATGCCTTCGTCGTCAGGTTAGGAATCAACAGAAACTCACTAAACGTACGCGACGGTTCCATATAATACGTAGCCACTTTACAATTTCCTCCTAATATAGGGATCTTTGAGTGTAGCTCAAAGTCTCTCATTTGATTGATCCACAGATAAATTTTATAAATCTTATCACTGAACGGCACCTGTGGTCAATGGGTTTTTCAGGGAAATGTTCAGAAGGCTGGTAATCTAGCCGAATTATCTTTTATTTTGTCCAAATTTGCGGCTCGGAACCTTCTTTGGAATACTCAATACGGGTTGGTGTAATGTCCAGCACGATATAGTTAGGGTCATGAGGACCCTCGAACCATTGCTTCATGTCATCCTTCCAGAGCTTCTCACGAAGCGCATTATCGGATGAGATCGTGGCCGTAGCCTGAATTTGTAAAATATACGGCGTCGACTTGCCGTCAAAGCCCACCAGAATGTGGACATGCGGATTCGCGGCTACTTCCTCTACCTTATCTGTGTTGCGGCTAGACGTTAAATAAATGGTCATTCCTTCATGAAGTAAGGCCATATAACGGACCTTGGGCTTGTCGCCGTCCACTGTCGCGAAGGAGCAAACCGGATTGGCGCTCAGCACCTGGATGATTTGTTCTTCAAGCTGTGTGTATTTTGTTTCAATCATTGTGACATCTCCTTTCAATTTGCATGAACTACCCTAGATTACCCAGATTGGGCGAAAAATACCCCTCACGGCGGCCGTGAGGGGCATGAAAAATTAAATTGTCGCCAGCTGCTGCAGCGGCATCGTGTAGTAGGACGCGGCCTTCTGCGCGTCTGGCGGGAAGTGCACGACGAGCAGCTCGCGGCTGCTTTCGTCGATGACGCCGCTTTGCAGGTACGTCTGCAAAGCGAACGGCATGACCTCAAGCATGGCATGCTTGTGCAGGTCTTTCTCGTTGATGCGGAGGCTGTGAAAGTCTCCGCTCACGAGCTCAGGCTGCTCTGCGATCAGCTTGAGGTACGCATTCTGCTCGGACTTCTCCAAGGTGAAGTCCCACCAGATTTTGCGTGGCTTATATTTATGGCCGAGGAAGTAGTCGAGCTTCATCAAGCCTTCGATGATGTGCAGGTTTTTCGTGCTGCGATTGAGTAGGAACTCGCGCAAGCGTGTGAACAAATCTTCGAGCTGATGCCCGATCTTCTGCCACCCGCGGCCTTCCCAGAAGTCCCCGAATTCTTGGAAAAAGTCGAATGCGGACGCGAACTCATTCGCGATTAAATGCTTTACCGTATGATCCATCCGGTGGGCGTTCCAGTACTTCTCAAGCACATCCTCGACGCGCTTGATACGAATGAGATCGGTAAATGGCAAAATGTCGTTGCCAAGAATCTCGTAAGGCGCATGGTCCATGTATACGTAGCCGTATTTATGCGCATCGTTGCGCATGCCGGTACCGCGCAGCATTTTGAGGAAACCGAGTTGCAGCTCCTCAGGACCTAGCTCGAACACGTCGTTGAACGTTTTACGGAACGAGTTGTAGTCCTCTTCCGGCAGTCCTGCGATTAGATCGAGATGCTGGTCGATTTTGAGGCTGTTTTTCACCTTGGACACGGTACGGCTGAGCTTAGCAAAATTTTGTCGGCGCTGGACGAGTTCATTCGTTGTGTCATTGGTCGATTGCACTCCAATTTCAAAACGGAACGTACCCGGAGGGGCATTTTCAGCTAAATAGTCCAGCACTTCAGGTCGCATAATGTCCGCGGTAATCTCAAATTGAAATACGACGCCGCGATGATTCTGAATGAGGAAATCAAAAATTTCCATCGCATAGTCCCGCTTAATGTTAAACGTCCGATCCACGAATTTAATCAGCTTCGCGCCTGAGTCGATAAGGTACAGCAGATCTGACTTTGTTCGCTCCATGTCAAAATACCGCACACCCACCTCAATACTCGATAGGCAGAACTGGCAAGAAAACGGACAGCCGCGGCTTGTCTCGAAATATACGACACGATTGGCTAGGCTCGGAAGGTCCTCCTTAAAGCGATGCGGTGATGGGATATCGTCCAGCTTCAGCTTCGGTCTGCTTGGCATAAGCACGACTTCTTGCTCTTTGCGATAGGCAAGGCCATAGACAAAGTGGTATTTGCGCGTTGTTGAAATCTCTGTTAGCAGTTGGTGGAATGTTTCTTCCCCTTCGCCCATGACAATGAAATCGACCTCAGGGATACGGTTCATCCAGTAGTCGGTGTCATACGAAACCTCGGGCCCGCCAAGGACAATGAGGATCTCGGGACGGATTTTTTTGATCATTTTGATAATATGAATCGTTTCTTCAATGTTCCATATATAACACGAAAAGCCCAACACATCTGGCGCCTTCTGATAAATATCAGAGACGACATTCATGACGGGATCTTTAATCGTATATTCCGAAATTTCAACATCGAAATCCTTCTCGCAGAACGCTTTCAGGTAGCGCAGCGCCAAGGAGGTATGAATGAATTTGGCATTCAGTGTAGATACAAGTACTTTCATGTTCCTAAAACCTCGTTTATTCTGGGTTATCGTGCCTTCTAATTCTACACGAAAACCAAGGAAATACAAAGGCAGAAGCAGAGATTCAAGCAAAGATTCAAGAGCTAAAGCACCATATCGTCGTCCAAATGCGGAGCTTCGTACGGAAATTGTAAGTAAGAAGCTTCTTCGATCGCCTGCTTCCAGCGCTCCGCGTGGGAGATGAGTTGCTGCTCAACGGCTTGAATGCGCTGATGGATTTCGCTGGTGTTCTCTGTTGGACCCTGCTGCAGCGCCTGTTGCAAGGATGTGCGTTCTTCAAACCACTGCGTTAACTGGTATAAAAGCATGGGATTGCCCGCCTTTTCTAGTAGGATGGATGATAGCCTGTACAGGCTAGTGTTCCCTGAAATTGGCGGGTGTATTCGGGCTCGGGCTTAGCTCAGGTGGGAGAAAGATGCGGTGTTGGCCGAGAATGATGGTAAGATGATCTTAGACAATATCAACTTATAGGAGGATTTGGATGAGTATACTTGGAGAAAACTCAGCAGTACCACAAGCATCAATTGCACCGTGGCTTGCGGTAAATAATGCCGCCAAAGCTGCGGATTTTTACAAGTCGGCTTTCGGAGCGAGTGAGCTGTATCGACTAGAAGATGATAACGGTCATCTCGTCATTGTTCATCTTTCCGTGCTAGGCGCGGAGTTCTGGCTGCAAGAGGACCCTGAGTTCGACGCCGAGTATGTCCGGCAAGGTTCATTTCGCTTGATTGTCACCCTCGACAATCCAGATGCTTTATTTGAGCGGGCGCTTGCTTCTGGCGCAACTGAGATCGCAGCGATGAGCGAGGGATACGGTTGGCGCATTGGGCGGGTGGTTGACCCCTTTGGCTACCATTGGGAAATCGGTGTTCGGTTGTAGGGGCGGAAGTGAAGCTGAGGTGCCTGAATTGGGCGGCTCAGGTGCAAATTTGCTACCTAAGTCTCCTGAGCCTCCCAAATTGGGAGGCTCGCGACACACAATGCCAAAAAATCCAGCCCCTCCCCTGTTTCGACTGCGAATGCAGCGGAAGCAGGGGCAGTAGCTGGATTTCATCCTCTTCCTTATTTCAACAAAGCTCCGTCTTTCTCTAAGACCGCTTGCAGCTCAGCAACATCAATGTCCGCTGGAAGCACGCCATACTTCACTGCCAGCCCCGCTGCGGAACCTGCCGCTTGCCCAGTTGCCATGCAGCTTGGCGTAAGACGCGTCGTCGCCAGCGCTTCATGCGTGGTGGAGATGCAGCGGCCTGCGGTGAGCAGGTTTTCGATTTTTTGCGGGAGCAGACAGCGGTAAGGGATGTCGTAGGCGCCATCACCATTCACCCAAGCTGCAGTTACGCCCTTGCCAGACGGATCATGGATATCGATCGGATAGCCGCTCCGCGCAATGACATCATCAAAATGGCGGCCTTGCACCACATCCTCCACTTGCAGCGCGTACACGCCGTCAATCCGGCGCGTCTCACGGATACCAATTTGTGCGCCGACATTGGAAATGGAGGCTTTTTCAAAGCCAGGCAAGTTATTTCGCATAAAATCAGCAACCATCAGCACCTGTTTGCGGCCCAACTCCTCAGCCTCGGTCAAATCTTCTACATTGGTGCCATCAAGCCCCTGCACACGCGTCGTATTAACCAACACTTCGTCGTCTTCAGGACCTGTGAAGAACAGTACTTGGTCCCGATTGATCGGAAGATTCGCTTCCTTCCAATGTTTGAAATAGCCAAGGACACCAGACAGAGGGAGATCAGCGAGCTCGGAGAACGGCGTCTTTTTATAAAACTCATCTGGGTGATCGATCATGTACTGCTTTACGGCAGCCAAGTCCACACCGCGCATTCGGAACTTCATCGTCATCGGCTGTGTGAGTTTATCCCCATCACGCCCTTTCAAGCATGGCGCTCCCGACAGGTAAGCGAGATCAGCGTCCCCCGTCGTATCAATAAACACTTTGGCACTAACATCAATTCGACCTGATTTGGACGTTAATTGAACGGATTGTATGCGATTATCGACCGTTTCAACCTGATCCACAAAACTATGGAAAAGCAGCTTAACGCCCGCCTCTTTTAGCATATCAACAGCCAGCACCTTGTAAATCTCCGGATGATACGGGGTTATTGTATTCACGAATCCAACGGTATCGCGCAAATGGCCTGGTGACGCATTCATCGCCATGAGACGATCAATAATTTCTTGCGCAAGCCCCGCAATCACCTGTTTGCCCTCTGTTGTATGAAACGTCATCCAAGGATACACAAGCGCTGCCGTCGACATCCCGCCGATAAATCCGTATTTCTCTATAAGAACAGTTTTAGCTCCGCTTCGCCCTGCTGCTATCGCTGCATTCACACCTGCTGGACCCCCGCCAACTACAACTACATCTGCCTCAATTCGTTTGCTCATCTGATTTCGCTCCTTCTGCCCCTTTAGGTTCATCACTATCTCAATTCCTTGCTCCTCTCTCAGTGTAGTTTAAAATTAACCTTCTTTTTAGTTTAAATTTAGTTTAAAATTTGAGTTACAACTTGCTTACGAAAAGGAGATATCTCCATCAGATGCGCAAACGAGTAACGCTCCACGATCTAGCAGATGGGCTCGGTCTAACGATACAAACGGTTTCCAAAGCGCTGCGCGGATTGCCCGGCATGTCGGAGCAGACACGCAGTGAAGTTTTTCGGCTCGCACGCGAGCTCGGTTACATGACGAAGGATCAGAAACAGACGCTGCAATTGGATCATATTTCACCATACCCAGTCGTGCAGCGCAGGTTCGTACTAATTCAAAACAAGCAATCCTTGAACTTCAATCGTTTGCTGCTGCAAGGCCTGCATGAACGCTTCATGGAATTCGGCCACACGGTGCAACCAATACTCATCCCTCCTCAGTTGAAACCTTCTCAATTCGAGGATTGGGCCGAAGAGCAAGGGCTCCCCTATGCGGAGGGGGTTTTTATCGCGCCACGAATGAACCTTGATCTACTGGAGCAGAAACTGTTGGAGCTGCCCCTCCCTCGCATCCTGCTCAATTTCCCCCGCCAGAGTCCAAGGTGGATAGTGTCATCTGGGATGTGTATGAGGCGGTGTTTCAAGCGGTGCGCAGGCTCGTGCGGATGGGGCACAGCAACATTCTTTATGTTGGGGATGCGTTGGATCAACGCGGTTTTGTTATTCGATGGCAGGCGTTTGCGGAAGCGATGAAAGAGGCTGGCAACCCAGTGGAGTCAAAGGAACACGCCATTGAGCGCGATGGGACTGAGGGGTGGTTGAAGGATTTCGAAAGGTTGTATGAGACGCGCAAGCCGACGGCTGTGATCTGCGGAATTGACGAGGAAGCAGCGCCTGTCTACCATACGCTGCGTCGGTTAGGGGTTCGGGTGCCGCAGGAAGTTTCGCTCGTCGCGCTGCTCAATGAGCAAAGCGACACGCTGCCGCTCTGCTCTCGTCCGCAGCTGCCGATTCGTGAGGCTGGTTACCGCGCAGCGGATCGCATGCTCTGGCGGATTGCCAATCCGCATTTGCCTTTTGAGCATGTGCGGCTGCAGGGGGATTTTTTCGCGGGGAGTACGATACAGAGGTTAGTATAGATTTTATGTGTTGTGCGGCTCTTAATGAGATAGGAAGAAGATTAGAGCAGCGATCGCTAGAAAAAAAAGCAGGAAAATACCTGCGATGATGCCAATGCCCCACAGGAACTTTTTGAAGATGGAGGTTAACGTTGAGTTTAACGTTTGATGCTGCTTCAATGCGAACTCGGCGGGCACGCCAACCGAACTGACTGGGCTTGTTTCGATCACACAAAGAGGTCTCAACCGTTCAACTAACACGTCGTAATTTTCTATGTGACTCGGGATAAATACGTAACTTCCATTACAACTTGCTTCCACTGAAAGGCCGCCCGTCACTTGGACAATTCGGGTGATATCATTCAGAGAGAGCGTCGTATCTGGTACATTACGTTGCTTTTTGACAAGGGATTGATCGGATAATACGATGCGAAAAGAATACCAATCTCTTCTTACTTTTAATAAATTGCGGACTGCTTTATAAAGATAATACACAAACAGGAGGACAAAGACATACTGAAGAAAGTCAGGTAAATCCGAATCCTTTCGATAGGCAAATGTGAAAAAAAAGAGTATCGGAATCATTAAGGGGATACCTGATACGAGAAGTGAGCGCTTCAGAACTTCCGTAAGTTTATCTTTTCTTAGTGCATATTCCATCATGGCAAGATTCGCTCCTTCACATTTTTAAAAATAAACACTTCTCGCTTATCATAACATGGAAATAGTTGGGAATATAGGATAACTTGATACATCCAATCATTTCATTTGCTTTTCTGAACATGGTATATTGAAGCTTGAAAGATCTGACCGGAAGGTAAGCGATCGTAATTAGGAGGTCATCACCATGCACAAAAAGCCAAGTTCACGTTCAACAACTCAAGGCGGCCAGAAGCCTAAGGCAGGCCAACATAAATCGCACACACCTCAAGGGGCCAAAACGAAAAGCAGCCCAGAGTCCAATACACGCCAATACACTGTCAAGGAGCCTAGCGAGCTGCTTCCTTTCTTGTTAGATAAGCTGTCCAGCCTCGGCCGCAACGCAGTGAAAGCAATTCTTGCCCGCGGGCAAGTCGCAGTGAATGGCAAATCGGTTACAGCGTATAACTACCCTTTGCAGCCTGAGCAGATCGTCACGATTTCGAAGGAAAAAGTGGTCGAGGATATCCCACTTGCGGGAATGACCATTCTCCATGAGGATCAGGATGTGATTGTCATTCAGAAGGATGCTGGTCTTCTCTCGATCGCGACGGATGATAAGGAGAACCAAATTACCGCTTACCGCCAACTGACTGCGCATGTTCGGAATCATGATCCGAAGGGTCGAATTTTCGTCGTTCATCGATTGGATCGGGACACCTCTGGTGTCATGATGTTTGCGAAAAACGAAGCGGTTCAGCAGCATCTGCAAAATACGTGGCAGGAGAGCGTGAAAGAACGGACATACGTAGCTTTGGTTGAAGGTATGGTGCGCAAACCCGAGGGAACCATCTCTTCGTGGCTCAAGGAGAATCCGAAATCGCTGAAAATGTTCTCCACCCCCTACCCGAACGACGGTCAGCATGCCGTGACGCACTATACGACACTGCAGGCTAACAAGCAATTCTCTCTGTTGGAAGTCAATCTCGAAACAGGCCGTAAAAATCAAATTCGCGTACATATGCAAGACATCGGGCATCCTGTGGCTGGCGATAAAAAGTACGGCTCCAAATCCAAGGAGATCAATCGACTCGGTCTTCACGCGCGAGTACTCGCCTTCATACACCCGACGACGGGCCAATTGATGCGGTTTGAGACGCACATTCCGAAGGCATTCTTGAATCCTTTTAAAGAGCCAGGTGTGAAAAAATAAAGCAGCTAGGAGAGCAACCGAATGAACATTGTTGTGCTTGATGGATATACGTTAAATCCTGGGGATTTGGATTGGAGCGGGCTGGAATCCCTTGGGAGCTTGACTGTTTATGATCGGACGGCGGAGTCCGACATTGTGGATCGCGCTTCGGATGCGGATGTCGTACTAACGAACAAGACGCCGCTTACTGCGAGGACATTAGGACTTCTGCCCAAGCTGCGCTATGTGGGAGTTCTCGCAACAGGTTACAACATTGTCGATGTTTCTGCTGCAAAAGAGAAAGGCATTCTTGTCACGAACGTCCCTGCTTACAGTACGCATTCCGTTGCGCAGTTGGTTTTTGCGTTGATTTTGGAGTTTTGCCATCGCGTGCAGCGCCACAGTGATAGTGTGCTGCAAGGCGATTGGACAGGGTCGATCGATTTCAGCTATAGCGTCTCCCCGTTGGTGGAGTTGAGCGGACAAACCCTTGGCCTCATCGGCCTCGGCCAAATTGGCATGCAAACCGCACTGATCGCTCAAGCGATGGGGATGAGAGTCATTGCTGCAGGCAGCGGAAGACGTGTTCCCGAACCTGTGGCGGGTATAGAGTGGGTCTCGTTGGAGCATTTGCTGCGGGAGGCCGATATTGTTAGTTTGCATTGCCCGCTGACATCAGAGACGACCGAGTTGATCAATGCAGAGCGCATTGGTTGGATGAAGCGGACGGCACTGCTTATTAATACCGCCAGAGGCGGGCTTCTTCATGAGGAAGATGTGGCGCAGGCGTTGAACGAAGGCCGCATTGCTGGAGCGGGTCTAGATGTGCTCACGATTGAGCCACCGAAGCCAGATAATCCGTTGCTCCATGCCAAAAATGTGATTATCACCCCGCATATCGCATGGGCGACGAAAGAAGCGCGTGCTAGATTGATGCGAGTCGCGGTGGAGAATGTGCGCGGGTTTGTAGGAGGCGCGCCAAGGAATGTGATTGGGTGATGACGCGGCGTGGTGGCGAATTAATCGATTTTTTCGATTAATTCGGGGCCGAATGATACATTCCGCAGGATAAATAAATAGGCTCTCCATCCGGTAAACAAGTAAAATACTTGTTACCGTATGGGGAGCCTTTCTGCTTTATGTTTTCAGTAGTGCCGCATAATCCATCTGCGGCACTAGCCCCGCTTCTGCCGCACGCTGAAGCAAGGTCAAGACGGCGCCATAGCCGCTCTCGCCGAGCTCAGCGGTGAACTCGTTGACGTACAGGTCGATGTGCTGCTGCGCGACCTGCGGGTCCATCTCCTGCGCGTGCTGCATCACATAGTCACGCGAAGCGTCGGGATGCGCCCACGCGTATTCGACGGAGGCGCGAGCCCAGCCTGCGAGCGCCTTCAGATCCATCGAGCGCCGCGCTATGATGGCGCCCAGCGGGATTGGCAGCCCCGTGTCGGACTCCCACCAGCTGCCCAGATCCGTTAGAAGCGCTAACCCGTACGACGGGTATGTAAATCGCGCTTCATGAATCACAAGGCCGGCATCGATGAGGCCGTCCCGCACGGCGGGCATGATCTCGTGGAACGGCATGACCACGATCTCGCCTACGCCGCCAGGCACATTCTGTTCCGCCCAGAGGCGGAACAGTAAGTACGCGGTCGAGCGCTCGCTCGGCACTGCGACCCGGCGGCCGCTCAGTGCGGCTGGGTCCGTCTCACCCCCGCTTGTGAGCACAAGCGGGCCGCAGCCTCGGCCTAAGGCGCCGCCGCAGGGCAGCAGGGCGTACTCTTGCAGCACCCAAGGCAGGGCTGCATAAGAGATCTTAAGCACGTCAGGGCCTGTGCCTTCGGCGGCCAGGCGGTTCGTAATATCGATGTCCGCGTAGAGGACATCCAAATCTGGTGCGCCTGGGATAAGCCCGTGCGCCCAGGCGTGAAACACAAACGTATCGTTCGGACACGGTGAGAACGCTATTTTCATCGTTTAAAGCACCTCCGCTAAAACTTTGCCCGCTGCTTCTAAAGCTTTCAAAGCGTCGCCGATCCGCCAGGCGTCGCGGTCGCGCGGTCCGACCGCGTTGGAGATCGCGCGGATCTCCAGCACAGGCACCCCGCGCTGCTGCGCAGCTGTCGCAATGCCGAAGCCTTCCATGGCTTCGGCCGCAGCGCCAGGCACGCGCTGAGCCAGCGCAGCAGCAGTAGCCGCCGTGCCGGTGGCCGTCGCCACCGTCAGCACTGGCGCCGCTTGCGCCTGCAACCCCGCGGCTTGCAGCGCCGCCGTCACGCGCTGGGCCAGCTCACCTTCGACGCTGATGCGCGTCGAGCCGAAGCCCAGCTCATCCAAGCTGCTGAAGCCGTCCAGCAGCTCAACACCGAGATCAGCGGCGATAATCTCGCTGGCGACAACAATTGAGCCTACCCCCGCTTGTCCCACAAAACCGCCGGCGATGCCCGCAATAATGAGCAGATCATAGTCAGCCTTAGCTACCTCAATAGCTCCATGCACCGCTGCGGCTGCAATACCAACACCTGCTAAAGCAAATTCAAATCGGTTATCCTGCCCAAGACCCCGCTGAATGGCATCCCGTTCAGGCGCCACTGCTGTCATGACAAGTATACGCATACAACGATTCCCCTTTTCACTTCTTTAAGCTGTATTGTACATGAGGAAAAGGGATTAGGAAACTTTCACGCTTGCAATTAGCTCCACTCCTGTCCCAACAATTAGGACACGTTACCCAATTTTTTATTTAACAGGCAGGACATTCATCCATACTTCTTCTGGTCACATGACATATAGTAATTTTGTGAAGGGAGGGATTAACATGAGTTGTGGTTGCGGTACTGGTTCAAGCGCTGCAGTAGTTCTCGTTCTTTATGTCCTCTTGGTTATCGTGCTTAGCACGTTCGGCTTTGGTTGGTAATTGAATAACCATTACGGCTGGAGCGATGATATCCGTTCCAGCCGCTACCTTTTTTCCGTCTTTTTAGGCTATAATTATAATGCAATCTTAAGCGATTGATTTTCCTATTACCTATTCAGGACGGAGACGAGGAATGGTGCATAAACCGATTTTGACCATCGTGGTCCCTTGTTATAACGAAGAAGAAGTACTTCCAGAAACGGTGTTTCAATTAAGCGAGGTTTTAGATGGTTTAATCTCAGATGAACTCGTAGCTCACGGCAGTACAGTGTTGTTCGTAGATGACGGCAGTAAAGATGCCACTTGGTCGCTCATCGAGCGATTCCATGCCTCCAACACCTTTATTACAGGGCTTAAGCTGGCCAAAAATGCGGGTCATCAAAGCGCCCTGCTCGCAGGACTCTTACATGCCAAATCGTACTCCGATTGTGTCGTATCTATCGATGCGGACTTGCAGGATGACACTTCTGTCATACGGGAGTTTCTCGTGAAGTTCCATGAAGGCTTTGATATCGTCTATGGCATCCGTCAGGATCGCTCAGCCGATACATTCTTCAAGCGGGCAACGGCCCAAGGCTTTTATAAACTGATGACGTCCCTCGGTGTCAAAATTCACTACAACCACGCTGATTTCCGCTTGATGAGCAAGCGTGCGCTTGATAATTTGGAGAAATTTCAAGAGGTCAATTTATTTCTGCGCGGGTTAGTACCGTTGCTCGGATTTCCCTCCACGCAGGTCTATTATGCTCGTAAAGAACGGTTCGCTGGTGAATCCAAGTACCCTCTGCGCAAAATGCTGGCTTTTGCCTTCGATGGCATCACCTCCTTCAGCGTAACACCGATTCGTTTCGTCACGGTCATGGGTTTTCTGCTCTTCGCGCTCAGTGTTGTGGCTGCCCTGTATGCAATTATCGGGAAAATTTTAGGCGCCAATGTCACAGGCTGGACATCGCTCATTCTTTCGGTATGGTTCATCGGCGGCGTACAGCTGCTTGCGCTCGGTTTGATCGGCGAATACATAGGCAAAATTTATAAAGAAGTGAAGCATCGTCCGCTCTTCGTGATCGAGAAAGCCCTGATGGAGTCTGCGCGAGATGTGGACGAGGTCCCTTCACCTCTCAAGCAGCCAGCGGGGGCAAGGCGGTAACCGATGAGAACAGTCACAACGTTGTTAACTGGCAGCTTTGTTCGTTTCCTGCTAGTCGGTGTTTTGAATACGCTGGTTGGCTTGTCGGCCAGCTTCGTTTTTTTCAATGCTTTGCATCTGAATTATTGGATATCCACGTTTGCAGGTAATGGGATCGGTGCCGTCGTGAGCTACATTCTAAATCGTACGTTTACGTTTCGTTCTACGGCGAGCATAGGGAGCAATTGGTGGAAATTCGGGCTTGTGATTTTGGTCTGCTATGGCTTCTCCTATGGGGCTAGTTGGCTCATGGCAGTGGCGATTGGCGCCTATTGGCCAGAGGCTCAACCTGGATGGCTGCATAACGGCGCGATTCTGGCAGGGAATGGCTTGTACACGATTGGCAATTATGCGGGGCATAAATATTTCACTTTCCGTACTATTTCGAAAACCGACAGGGCATCCTAACCTCTGAGGTGATCGTGATGTCAAGAAGAAGACGAAATCGTGCCATGGTGCCCGGATCTGAACACGGACTAGGATTACTCAAAGCTCATGTCATGCAAAATCAAGGATATGCCGTGAATCCTGAGCGCCCTGATCTGGTGAAATATGAGGTCGCCCGTACATTGGGCGTTCCACTGCAGCAAGGCTATAACGGGGGATTGAGCTCAGAAGATGCTGGCCGCGTCGGCGGTCCGATCGGCGGTGCCATGGTCCGTGAATTGGTGCGGATGGCGCAGGAGCAGCTAGCCAACAAGCCTACATCTCGTCAATGAGACGAGGACGTTCGGCTCACTCAGTCATATACAATCTGTCTATGCACATAAACTAGTAGCATGCTGCTTGCAGCGCTACTTTTTTTATTGCAAAGTCAGGTGATGATGGCCATGAATCCTCCAGGTAACCGTTCGTCAAAGCCCGATTGGAAAGGGTTATCGGCGCAAGCCGGCGATGTGCTGGGCCCTGAGTTCTGGCAGGATATTGCCAGTCTAATTCCGCTAACGGGTCCGAGAGTGGATATGTATGAAACCCCCCAAGAACTCGTTGTGGTCGCTGAGGTACCTGGCTTGTCCTCACCTGAGAACATCCAACTTTCCTTTCGTGACCAATCTTTGCTTATACGCGGGATGCTCGTACGTCCGTATGGCGTTAGTGATGAGCAAATGCGCTTGTCTGAACGGTATTTCGGCTCCTTCGAGCGAGCTCTTCGTTTGCCTGGCCGCGCTTTGATCGATGGGATGCGAGCCCAGTATCACAATGGTTTGCTCATAATTCGTATTCCGCTTGCCCCGCCAGATGGCGAGAAAATGATTCCGATCCAATTTACGTGAAAAAAGAAATGATTCCGCCTTTGTCCCCATATAAATAAGAGAGCAATCGTGCAAGGGAAGAGATTCGGAGGTGGGACGATGGTTCGTATTCAATTTCAATCCATTCACATTGATGATGTAGCAGACTTAGCTAGCGTGAATAAGGGGACGAATCATATTAGCGGCAGACGGCATTCGGTCAAGGTAAATCAAGGTCTAGGGGCGGTCGCAGGTGAGCGCAATGTCGTCATCGGAGGGAATCATGCCGTTCTCGATCGTGATACATTTGACTTCCCCTTGCATAAACGAAAGAGCTGAGAACGCTTATGTGGTTTCAAAAAAAGAAATCATCGCCGCTTCCTTCCCGATCCTCTCCATCTGCTCCTGCTGCCGCCAAAAACGACACATCCCTCGCCGCCGCTCATGAGCAAACTGTACGGTTATTAGAACAACGTCTGCGAAAGCTGGAAGAGCAGCTCTCGAGTCTAACAACCAAACATCCGAATATACATATCGATCATCTTCACGTCCATCAACCCGTGCTCGAAAATTTGACCTTTCGATTGGACCAGCTTGATATTAAGGAGCTTAGCGGTTCGTTGAATTTAGGGAATAACTTCGGGGCTAAGCCCAATACTGGCGGGATTGGCGAAGGTGGGACGAAACCATTTCAACATGTCCCTGATAAAAGGCAACCCGAGGCGAAGCCGCCTGAGACGAAACAGAATGATGCTGCCGCGGGACCCGAACGCACCTCGACAGGTTATCGTTACTCGCCCCCCCAGTCCAAAGAGTAGAAATGAGGTGACACACGTTGTCTTCCTTCATGTCTCCGACGTTCATCATCGGATCGATCCGAATTGGATCGGTGGAAAGTGCATCTTGTATCAATATGGGCAACAACTGGCCGACGGATTTTCAAAGCAATCAGAAAACAGTCCAAGGCTTTGGCGCCGTGGAAGGCGATCATAACCAATTAGTCGGCACTCGCTCGATGCTGAATGATTCCGACTTCCTCGACATGCTGAATGTCGGCGATAATGAGACGCCAGAATGGCTGCAAGAGATGATTACCGCACAAGCGCAAACGTCAAGCTTTATGAATAACGCGGCAGCCGAAGCAGCTGCCCCAACGACTAAAGCTCCCCAAACAGCCGATTAAGGCTGCTGAGGAGCTTTGTTTCATACACGACCAATGATTAAATCGCCCTTCGTATAAGGAGCATCAATGATGTCATTGTCATATACCGTGTTGATGTTGTTCCAGACGAGGTTATGCTCGCCGCTCACATCGCCTAGGCCACTGTTCGACTTGGCACTGGTGGTCCAATGGATTTGGGCATTCGTTCCGATGAAAATTCCTGAAGCACGCGAAATGGCGTTCACATGAATCGCATCGAATTGAATCAAAGGCGGGTCTAGCGGTCCTGGCAAGTTCTGCATCGTTTCTGACCACCTTCCCTACACTTGATTGTTCACGGCTGGTTTAAAATCCTGATCATTGATCGGTGCATCAATAAAGTCATTATCAAAGATTAAATTCACGATGTTGCACGAAATCGAGTTGCCAATGAACTCGCCTGTACCGTAGTTGTTTTTGCTATGGGAATCCCAGCTGGATTGCGCATTCTCTCCGATCCCGACGGTTGCATTCGTATTCTGATTATTAATGTTGATCATGTTAAAAACAATGGAACTCGGCATGCTCTCACTCCTGTCCGCGGTTGGCCCCCGTCATCTCCCTCCGTGGGAGACTCCGCCGAAAACCTGTATGCTAGCCTATTCAACAGGAAGCTAAATGGTGCCGTCCGTGCAACATAAAAAACCCTTTCCTTGTTGAGAAGGAAAGAGTTTTCTATCACACTCATGGTCACGATCACATCAGAACCAGAGTCCAGGGCCGCCGAAGCCGCCAAAGCCACCAAAGCCAGGACCAAATCCAGGGCCAAAGCCACCAAAACCAGGGCCAAATCCACCAAATCCGCCAAAGCCAAAAGGTGTTGTGCCAATTGCTAACAAATCAAATAAAACCAATGGCACAATCGCTTTAACTTGAACCTTTTTACCGTTTTGTGGAGCTACAATCAACGTGTTGCCGCTGATTCGCACTAATTTGCCTGATACTTGTGAACCATCTTTTTTCATAGCATAAATGTCTTTTCCGATCAATTTACGAACGTCTTCTTTACGAATTCTGGATGCCACGAACGTCCACCTCCTTCAGATAAGTAGAGATACATTGCTCTACAGTGTATGGTCCTTGGGGTAACATCGCATGGATAGCTGTCCATTTTCCCTTAAAAATACGCTGTTGTCCTGTTGGCGATTACTCTGCCGCGAGCTTCGTCAACGCCTTCTTCGCAGGTCCTTCAATCACTTCGCCTTGGAACGTGTATCTGGATCCGTGGCATGGGCAGTCCCATGTACGTTCCGCATCGTTCCACTCGACCTCGCAGCCCAGGTGGGTACACGTCGTATCGACCACGTGCAGCTCCCCATTCGGATCTCGATACGCGCCCGCTCGCTTGCCTTTCACCTGGACGACAGCCCCCTCATCCGGCGACAGCTCCTCTAGCTGCTTATGCTGCAAATTGAACTTGCCTGCAATGAGATGCTGCGCAACGTTGGCGTTCTGCTGAATAAAGGTCTTGATGCTAGGATCCGCGTGAAACCGATGCGGCGTAAATACTTCTTCGTAGGGACTTTTCTCACCCAGAATAATTTTCATATTCAGCATCGCGGCTACCATGCTGTTCGTCATTCCCCATTTGCGATAACCTGTCGCCATGAGGAGATGAGGCGCATCGGAAAATTGCTGGCCAATATAGGGCATTTTATCCAACGTAAATACATCTTGGGCCGACCACCGGTACAGAATCTCCGTGAGCCCAAATGTCTCTTCGCCAAACTTCTGTAGATTCTCATAAAACTGATGGGTGCATAAGGCTTGCCCCGTTTTATGTCCCTCGCCGCCAATGAGAACCGCCGGTTCTCCATGAATGGTGACAGCACGGAGAGAGCGCGTCGGTTGCTCTGCGTTGATGTACATCCCGCCAGGGAAAGGTTTCTTCGTGCGCGCAGCAATCACATACGACTTCTCCGCATGCAGCCGAGTAAAGAAAGCGCCCTTAATATCGTTGAACGGATAATGGGAGGCCGTGACCACATGGCTGCAAGTAACTTGATGCCCCTGTTTGGTTTTGACGATGGATGGCTGCTCGTGGGTGGCCCCAACGACGGTTGTCCCTTCATAGATTTGACCGCCAAGCTGTGTGATCTCCTGAATGAGTCGGAGCAGATAGGGAACTGGATTAAATCTAGCCTGCCCCTTGATTCGGATGGCTGCTTTCGTCTCGAAAGGCAACGGGTTGGATAGCAGATAATCGGCGGTAATGTTCAACTTCGCATAAGCCATATATTCGTTTTGCATCTGATCTAGATAAGCATCCTCACTTGTATACAGATACGCATCTTCTTCGGTAAATTGACACTCGATGCCCAGCTCTTCAACCGTTTGTCTGATGAACATCAATGCTTCGTGATTCGCTTCATAATACAGACGGGTCTTCTCCTCGCCAAAATGGGAAAGAAATTCATGATAAATAAGTCCATGCTGTGTGGTCAATTTGGCGGTTGTGTGTCCTGTCGTGCCTTCTAGGATGCGGCCTGCTTGGAGGACAACGACTTTCACGCCTCGCTTAGCCAGTAAATACGCAGTGGTGATGCCTGTTATACCCGCACCTATTACGACGACTTCGGTCTTCAAATCGGCGGTAAGACTGGGAAACTGCGGGATCGCATCCACAGATTCGAGCCAGAATGACTTAGGAAATTGCGGTAAGGTAGTCGTGGTTGTGGTTCTAGAAGCCTCTCCAGGTTGCATCATTGTAGGTTCTCCTTGTTTCCAATTTCCACCTATTTTGTCCCTGAGGAGAGGCTAGTATGTATGAGGAGCGGATAAACTGGAGGGTACCATTGGCCAGCTTCTACAGATTAACTGGATTTCAAGTAGCTATTTTCAGGAAAATGTACCTTTACTGGAGTTTAACTGGATATCTACAGCTAATTATGACTAGATACGCCAATTTAACGAGATTTGCTTGAATTAAATGGAGAAATGCAGTTATTTACTCAATAATGGTTAATTTGCAAAAATTAGTTACAGAAAATCCAGTTATTTTGCTTTGCAGGCTTCAAAAAGGCGCGGGCAGCGGGTTCACGGGGTTTGGGGTTTGGGGTTTGGGGTTTGGGGTTTGGGGTTTGGGGTTTGGGGTTTGGGGTTTGGGGTTTGGGGTTTGCCGCCATTCCGACTTAGGTCAGAAAAAGCGGCACGCTAATGGTGAGTATATTACGCCTTACGAATTTTCCCCAGCTCCGTCGTAATGGCATCAATTTCACTGATGCTGAAACGATCCTTACTCGCAACCATATCATACAGATCCTTCAGATCCTCATATACTTCTTCCTTCACATTCGAAGCCTTGATAGAGCCTCCTGTTGCCATGCGCAGCTTCTTCTTAATTTCCTCAAACATAAACTCTACGTTCGCTTCCGACCATGTATTTAAATCCATCGTGTTCGTTCATCCTTCCCTCGTTGTCTTTCCATCATTTTAATGCACAGCTTGGTTATTGTAAAATACAGTTTGCCCAAGACACAAAAAGAAGCGAAGACGAATCGTCCCGCTTCCTATAAATCTATTAAATTACGAATGATTTCCGTACATTGTTCCCAACCATTTTGACAATCGGACGCTGCAATTCATAGGAATCTACATCCAAGCTAATGCAGATCAGACGAACGTGCTCCTCGGCCAATCTACGCGCTTCCTCATAGGATAACTTGAATTGAATACAGTAGGAAATGAAGCCATGAAGGGACATGAATATGTTCCACGGAAGTGTGTAGCGACGGCTTTCAACACCAGGTTGTTCTGTCAAAACTTCACGAATCACAACTGCAAACATATCCAAGCACTGCGCTTGTTCCGTACGCGAGTATTGTTGGAGTTCAGGCTCGTTAATCATAAACATCATTTCGTAGTGATTCGGGTTGCTTAATCCGAACCAGACGAATTCCATCATTAACTTTTGAAGCAAGTTCACGCTAAACTCATCACTTTCACGAATAATGAGTTCCCGCTGGCGTTGCAGCAGGGAGGCAAAATCATCTTTAATTAAGGCATAAAATAGTTCTGCTTTTTCACTAAAATGGTAATATAACGCTCCATGACTGTACCCCATTGCTTTAGCAATGCTTCGCATCGTTAAAGCGCGATAGCCGAAAGTAGCGAATAATTCCCGCGCCTCTGTAAGAATTCGTTCTCTGCTAAGTTCTTGCGCGACTGCTTTTCTAGCCATTCCTATCCCTCCGCATCCTCAGCTCATATGTAATTTGGTTTGTCTGTCTGGAGCTCACCTACTCAGGTAAGCTCTCATGATCGATATATCCGCTCTCTCCAACGGTGATCACGCTTTGACCTTGTGTTACATCAGTTGCCCAATTCATGAATGCTTCCGCTTCCGCAGCCAAAGGATAACAAGGAACCGTGACCTTGTCCGTAAACAGGATCTCGCCTAGCTTCATCCTTTGATTTCTTAGCTCATTTTCCAGCTTACCATACCATGTATAATCGACTTCAATCAGCACTAACTGATGATTTACCTTATAAATCGGCTTTCCAGCTTCTATGCCTGTGACAGCGCCATCCGTGTAAGCACGAATGAGTCCGCCAGCCCCCAGCATGATGCCGCCAAAATAACGAGTAACTACGACAACGGTATTCTTTAGCCCTTGATGCTTGATGACTTCCAAAATCGGCTTCCCAGCGGTTCCGCTCGGTTCTCCATCATCGGATTGCTTCTGGATTTGATCCCGCTCACCGATGACATACGCACTGCAATTGTGCGTCGCCGATTTATGCTCTTTCTTAATGGCTTCAATAAACTGGATTGCTTCTTCTTCTGACTCTACGGGTTTGGCATGACCGATAAAACGTGACTTCTTGATGATAATCTCAGACGAGCCATAAGCTTGGACTGTTCGATAATGTGCTAGCATAGCCAACCTTTCTCGGTAGAAGGTTTCAACTGTTTCATTATATTTTACACACAACCTCTACCATCCACAATATAGAAAGAAAATTTACCACATAAATAATGGAAAAATAGGTGCAAAAAAACGACCTATCCGCGAGGATTGATCGTTTTTTATCAACAATTGTTACAATTATTGCTGCAAGCGAGCCTCAAGCTCGGCTTTCTCTTTCTCATAACCTGGTTTGCCTAGAAGGGCAAACATGTTTTTCTTATACGCTTCAACGCCAGGCTGGTCAAAAGGATTAACCCCCATCAAATAGCCGCTGATGCCGCATGCTTTCTCGAAGAAATACACCATGTAGCCAAATGTGTATGGCGTCATGTCTGGCAGCGTCACGATCAGATTCGGTACGTTCCCGTCTGTGTGCGCAAGCATCGTACCTTCGAAAGCTTTCTTGTTCACGAAGTCCATCGTTTTGCCGCTTAGGAAGTTCAGTCCATCCAGATCATCCGCATCGGTACCAATGGTGATGTGATCAGCCACTTGATCTACTTGGATAACGGTCTCGAATAGGATCCGGTTACCATCTTGAACGAACTGACCCATGGAGTGAAGATCGGTTGAGAAGTCAACGGATGCTGGGTAAATCCCTTTATAATCCTTGCCTTCGCTCTCGCCGAATAATTGCTTCCACCACTCCGATACGAAGTGAAGGGATGGCTCATAGTTCACGAGGATTTCAATCGTTTTCCCTTTACGGTAAAGCGAATTTCGAACGGCAGCGTATTGGTACGCTTGATTTTCGCTTAGCTTGGGATTCGAGAACTCCTGCTGTGCGTCAGCTGCGCCTTTCATGATCGCTTCAACATCGATACCCGCTGTTGCAATCGGAAGTAAACCTACTGCCGTTAGCACGGAATAACGGCCGCCAACATCATCAGGAATAACGAAAGTCTCGTAGCCTTCTGCTGTTGCGAGAGTTTTGAGAGCGCCTCTAGCTTGATCTGTCGTTGCATAAATACGCTTGCGAGCCGCTTCTTTCCCGTATTTCTTCTCCAGCAATTCACGGAAAATACGGAAAGCAATCGCAGGCTCTGTTGTCGTACCCGACTTGGAAATGACATTCACGGAGAAATCTTTGCCTTCTATTAGCTGAAGCAAATGCGTGACGTATGTAGAAGAAATATTATTTCCCACGAAATAAATTTCAGGTGCTTTACGTTTGTCTTTTGGCAGAATGTTATAAAAAGAATGAGACAACATTTCGAGCGCAGCACGCGCGCCTAAATAGGAGCCGCCGATTCCAATCACGATTAACACATTTGAGTCGGATTGAATTTGTTTCGCCGATGCTTGAATGCGAGCAAACTCTTCGCGATTGTAGTTTTCCGGAAGGTCAACCCAACCTAAATAATCGGAACCTGCACCTGTCTTGTTGTGCAATTGATCATGCGCTAGCTCAACTTGAGCCGCCAAATAATCAACTTCATGCTGGGATAGAAAGGATAATGCCTTACTGTAATCAAATTGAAGCTTTGTACTCATTAGGTTCGCCTCCATCTCTATTTTTTACCTTTTCCTAGCATACTTATTTGAATGTCTAAAAGCAAGTAAAGAAGCGATTCACAGGCATTAATTACCATGCTATTATGAAGGAAGAGGTGATGGGCATGAAACGTATCGGCTTTATTGGACTTGGCACAATGGGTAAACCCATGGCTGCTAACCTGATCACAAAAGGTTTTATCGTAACCGTGTATAATCGCACTGCGGAGAAAGCGGACGAGCTAGTGCAATTGGGCGCTGAAGTCGGCTTGTCGCCAGGGGATGTTGCGCGCAACTCCGATGTCCTATTTACGATGTTAAGCAATGACGCTGCGCTTCTCGACACATTTTACAGTGAACAGGGCATTCTCAGCGGGATTCACCCAGCGCTCACCATGATTGATTCCAGTACCGTTTCTCCCCAAACGAGTCAAAAGCTTAGCGAAGAGCTCGCGTCGCATTTCGTTGATTTCCTCGACGCGCCTGTGACGGGGTCGAAGCCATCCGCTGAAGCAGGTACGCTCACGTTCATGGTTGGCGGCAGCCAAGAAGTGTTCGAAGAGCACTATGCGTTGTTCCTTGCCCTTGGCAGCAAAGCCATTTACCTCGGACCGAGCGGCTCTGGCTCCTATGCCAAGCTTGCGCATAATACGATGGCTGGCATCAACCTAGCAGGCCTTGTTGAAGGCTTGTCACTCGCGGCGAAAGCTGGCATTAACCCCGAGAAATTTTTGGAAATTGTGCGTTCTGGCGGCGCTAATAGTCGGATGGTTGAGCTCAAAGGCGAGAAAATTCTAGATCGCGATTTCAGCAACCAATTCTCGTTGAAGCTGATGTTGAAGGATTTACTGCTTGCACAAGAAATGGCTGGCAAGTTCCAATCACCAGTTCCCATGCTTCAATCGGCAACGAATCTGTTCCAAATCGGCCTTAGCAAAGGCCTAGGTGAAGAGGATCTTAGCGCGCTCATTAAGTGTTATGAGGAATGGAATGGGCAGCAGGTTGTTAAACCTAGCGAGCCTGCGATCGAAGTTAGAAAATCGGCTTCGCCTCTTTCTGGGCGTGAACGCCGCAAAAACACACGTGTACAGCTGGATATCTCCTTAAAGCTCTCGATTTATCAATGGGAGCAAGAAGGCTCGTTCTCTGGCCAAAATATTGACGGAACACTCTTCGACTTATCCGAGAGTGGTCTACAAATTACAACGGATGTACTACTCGCACCCGATATGTTCGTTGTGATTCACTTCCCGCAGGAAGCAGAGTTGCCTCCAATCACAGGCCGCGTTATACGCATCGTGACTGAAGGTCGAAGCTATCGCTACGGCTGTATGCTGTCAGGCTTGCCGCCTTATGTGCGGATTAAGTTAGAGCAGTACATTGAGGCGCATATTGCGAGTACGGTTTAAGATAGACATAATTACATACCAAGTGACGAGTGAAGCACACCGTCTTTCCCTTCAAGGGAGAGGCGGTTTTATTTATTTTTGAGGAGGAATGATGGGATGGATTTTCAACAGGAGCATGAGGCCTATGTCAGTTGGCATCAAGCAAGGCGTTCGGGAGAAAGGCTTCACAGACTGCAAGAGGGGCATGGACACGCTGAGAAGTTATTTCTTGAGCAGTTGTGGTGGCCGGTTGTAGGTCACTTCCAACACTTGCACCCTGAGTATGAGGTCAAAGACTTTCAAGATGGAACGCGATTTCTCGATTTCGCCTATGTTCGGGGTGCCCATCGCTTCGCATTCGAAATTGATGGGTTTAGCCCCCATGCCCGCGATATTGATCGCGGACGATTTGGTGACAATCTAATGCGACAAAACCAGCTTGTTCTGGATGGCTGGAAAATCCTGCGATTTTCCTACGATGACCTCACGTATAAAAAGCGACGCTGTCAGCAGCTCATTCTGCATATGCTGGGGCGTTGGTATGGAGAAGAGGCTGTGTCCGTTTTATTGACACATCAGGAGCAAAGCATCTTGAAGTTGGCGGCGCAATCTGTTGAACCGCTGAAAACAAAGAAAGTTGCGGACTTTCTCGGTGTCCGCCCAGAAGCAGCACGCATCTGGTTGCGTCGGCTGCATGCGAAGGGGATGCTTCATCCAGCTAGCGGGGAACATCGCGTGAGAGCCTATGTGCTTAATGCGAAGGCAGAGCTGAATTGGCTGTAGGCGGAGGTATCGGCCTACTATCCGTGCAAGTTAAGAGCGGTCAACCGCTCTTAACTTCGTCAAAACTGGCTCATTTCTCGATTTAGAAGTGGTTGACCGCTTCTAGCTCGCGCCCTCCGCCTACGAATCGGGCTTTCGCACAGGTTTAAGAGCGGTCAACCGCTCTTAACTCCGCCAAAACTGGCTAACTTCTCGATTTAGAAGCGGTTGACCGCTTCTAAATCGAGCCCTCCGCCTACAGATCGGCCTATCGCCATGGGAACAAGTGAGAAAATAACGCAGGTGGCAACTATATCGGATGTTGAGGCGCACCACCCCAAAAACAAAAACTCCCGCCTCCCCTCGGTACATCAACCAAGGGAGGCGAGAGCCAATTCATCTGCGGAATTACTCGCTGATATAGGAGCAAATGTAGTCGCTCACTGTTTTCACATCGAGCTTGAATTTCGTATTAGCTGGTACAGTGAATTCACCTTGACCGCTGATCGTGATCCACTCGCTGCTGCCTGGAAGCAAGACGTTCAACTCGCCCGCTTGGATTTCCATGATTTCTTTCACATCTGTTCCGAATTCATATTCGCCTGGAAGCAGGATACCGAGCGTTTTCTTCGTGCCATCCGCGAATTGCACAGTGCGGCTTGTTACTTTTCCATCGAAATATACATTGGCTTTCGTAAGTACGGTTACATTTTCAAAGCTGGACATGGTTCGTATTTCCCCCTCTAAAATGACTACGAATGATGACAAGTCGGGGCCCAGACTTGCTGAGCCCTCTCCCAATTAGCCTAACAAAGCCTTAACTCTAGCTACAACGTTTTCTGGTGAGAAGCCGTATTCTCTCAGAACCGTATCTCCAGGCGCGGATGCTCCAAATGTCGAGATGCCTAGGATGGAACCTTCGTCGCCAACATAACGCTCCCAGCCAAGCGGGTACGCCATCTCAACAGCTAGACGCTTCTTAACTTCTGGCAGAATGACGGAATCCTTGTACGCTTTGGATTGCTTCTCGAACAATTCCAAGCTCGGCAAGCTGACAACGCGAACGTTGATGCCTTCGGCTTGCAGCAATTTTTGTGCCGCGACTGCCAATTGCACTTCAGAACCTGTCGCCAAGATTTGAGCGTCTGGCTTACCGTTCGCAGCTTCGGATACCACGTATCCGCCTTTGCTTAGGTTCTCTTTGGCACCTTCAACGGTACCTGGAAGAATAGGCAAGTTTTGACGCGTAAGTACGAGCGCAACTGGACCATTGCTATTCGTAATCGCATAACGCCAAGCTTCAGACGTCTCGTTACCATCAGCTGGACGGATGACCGTGATGCCAGGAATAACGCGAAGCGCAGGCAATTGCTCAATTGGCTCATGCGTAGGGCCGTCTTCACCAACCGCGATACTGTCGTGCGTTAGCACGTAAATAACAGGCAATTGCATAAGTGCTGCAAGACGGATCGATGCACGCAGGTAGTCAGAGAATACGAAGAAAGTGGCTCCGTATACTTTTACCCCGCCATGAAGCGCCATACCGTTCATTGCAGTTCCCATACCGAACTCACGAACACCGAACCATACGTTGCGTCCCGCGTAGTTCGTCGCACTGTAGTTGGACTCGCCTTTGATCATTGTGTTGTTGGAGCTTGCAAGATCCGCGGATCCACCGATCAGTTGCGGCAGTTTGCCTGCAATCGCATTGATCGCATTACCAGAAGCAACACGCGTAGCCATCGGTTTGTCTTCAGTTGTGTACTTAGGAAGATCAGAATCCCAACCAGCTGGCAGTTCACCATTCACAGCAGCGCTGAATTGGTTGCCAAGCTCTGGGTACGCTTTGATGTAATCGTTCAACAATTGGCTCCAAGCTTCTTCCGCTGCAGCGCCTTCTTTCGCAATTTCCGCATAGTGCGCTCGCACTTCGTCCGGAACTAAGAAGTCTGGGTCTTCCGGCCAGCCGTATGCTTGTTTCGTCAATTTCACTTCGTCGCCGCCAAGCGGTGAACCGTGCGGTCCAACGTGCCCGCCTTTACCGCCTTTGTTCGGGGAACCGAAGCCGATTGTCGTTTTGACTTCAATCAACGTAGGACGCGTTGTGTCTGCTTTCGCTTCTGCAATTGCTTTGGAAATCGCAGCAAGGTCGTTCTGCTCTTCTACGCGCAATACTTGCCAGCCGTAAGCTTCGAAGCGTGCTTGTACATTTTCAGAGAACGCCATGTTCAATTCGCCATCCAAGGAAATATCATTGGAATCGTAAAGCATGATCAATTTGCCCAATTTCAGGTGAGCTGCAAGGGAAACGGCTTCTGCGGAAACGCCTTCCATCATATCGCCATCGCCGCAAATCGCATACGTGTAGTGATCGATTACTGGGAAGTTCTCTTTGTTGTAAGTCTCTCTCAAGTGAGCTTCTGCCATCGCCATACCCACAGCCATCCCTACACCTTGTCCAAGCGGACCAGTTGTAGCGTCAACACCTGCTGTGTGACCGTACTCTGGGTGACCAGGCGTTTTGCTTCCCCATTGGCGGAAGTTCTTGATTTCTTCCATTGGCAGATCGTATCCGCACAAGTGAAGCAAGCTGTATAAAAGCATGGATCCGTGTCCTGCTGATAGAACAAATCGGTCACGGTTGACCCATTTAGGATTCGAAGGATTGTGCTTCATATGCTGTTTCCACAGCACGTAAGCCATTGGAGCCGCTCCCATTACCATACCAGGGTGGCCTGATTTTGCTTTCTCAACCGCGTCGATACCGAGTGTACGGATCGTGTCGACGGCTAATTGTTCAATTGTCTTGTTTGTTGCAGTCATTCGAAAATTCCCTCCATTATTTCTATATTGTCGTCTGATCTGTTCGCAACTTGTACATACAAGTGACTGTTCTCGCTTGCATTATTGTACCATTTGCTTTAAGGCTTTGCCACAATAAACCCTTAAAATGTTATACTTCTCGCCTATATGTAAATAGGCTGTACCCATAAACGGGTACAACCTGATTCGCCTTTTTAATTAAACACGACTGTTTTATTATTATAAACGATGATTCGATCTTCAACATGCCAAGAAACCGCTCTTGCAAGCACAATACGCTCGATATGACGACCGATTCGCTTCAAATCTTCCACATTATCGCGATGACTCACGCGTTGAACGTCTTGCTCGATAATCGGTCCAGCGTCTAATTCATCGGTTACATAATGCGCGGTAGCGCCAATAATTTTCACACCGCGGTTATGCGCTTGCGCATAAGGCTTCCCGCCTACGAACGCAGGAAGGAACGAATGGTGGATATTAATGATACGATTGGCATAGTGCTTAATGAACGTTGGAGAAACGATTTGCATGTACCGTGCGAGTACAATCGTATCGACGTTATCACCAATGACTTCTAACTGGCGCTGCTCAGCCTCTGCTTTGGTCGCCGCGGTAACTGGAATGTGATGGTACGGGATGCCGAACGGCTCCACGAGCGATCTCATATCATCGTGATTGGAGATGACCATCGCGATGTCCGCGTTCAGATCGCCTGCGCGCCAATGCCACAGCAGCTCAAGCAAAGCATGATCTTCTTTGGACACAAAAATCGCGACTCGCTTCTTCTTACTAGCTAACGACAAGCTCCAATCCATCGTAAACTTCTCAGCGACAACAGCAAAATCAGCTCTTAATGTCTCCACGCGACCCGCCAGTTCCGCCAAATCGAACTCGATCCGGATAAAGAACATCCCGCCCTCTGGATCCATCGTGTATTGATCGGATTGAACGATATTCGCACCATATTCGAATAAAAATTGCGACACCGCCGCAACTATTCCTGGCTGATCTGGGCAAGAAATCAACATTCTTGCTCGGTTGCTCAATTCGCTCTCCCGGCGAACTGAATGATTCACGTTTGCTGCTTCCATGTATATCCCCCTAACGATAATCTTCTCTTGCCTGCAGATTAGGCTTTCTTCAAGATGTCGTTGCCTGCAAGCCAGACAATAAGACGTTGGTTGATTTGTTCCTCGCTCAGATCAGCGAAAAGTCTCTCTTCATGAAGAATATCATACAAGCGCTCCAGCGGCTCGCGGCCATCCGCTTTTTTCGCTTTGGCATCATTTTTAAGCAGTTCCCACGTCTTAAGAACGAAATCACGATAATGAATGTCTTTTTTGTTCATCAAAAAGTCAATTCGCTCAATATGATCTAGGAACTCGCCGCCAAAACGGCCATTGAGGTTGCCTGAAAGCAGAGCAATCTCCGCTTCATACATCGGACGCTGTGTTTTGTCTTCTTTCCCGATCCACGGCGTTTCGAGAATCATCGGCAAATGCTGCAAACTCTCGTGATTTACCAGATTGTTCATCGCCTCGAAGCCAATCCAGCCAGATCCAAGCGGCGCATGGCGATCTTTGGCCGCTCCGCGAGGGTTTTTACTGTCATTCAAGTGGATGACGCCAAGCTTCTCCAGTCCAATCGTACGGTCAAAATGACGCAAAACTCCGTCCAAATCATTCACGATATCGTAGCCGGCATCGTGAATGTGGCACGTATCCATACAGACGGTAATTTTATTGTTAAACTCCACGCGTTCGATAATTTCCGCAATCTCTTCAAAGCTGCGGCCGATTTCCGACCCTTTGCCTGCCATCGTTTCCAATGCAATGTTGACATTCGTGTCTTTAACTCCGGCAAGCACTTCATTCAAGCCATCGGCGATTCTCCCGATCCCGTAGTCGGCATCCTTGTCTGTGTAAGCGCCTGGATGCAGCACGATGTTACGAACACCTAGGTAATCTGTGCGACGAATTTCTTGTTGCAAGAAGTTAACAGCAAGCTCGTAAGTATCGTCTTTGTAAGAACCTAGGTTGATAATGTAAGGCGCATGAACAACGATTTCGTTCATCCCGTGCTTGTCCATCACGGCTTTGCCTTCTTCGACGTATTGCTCTTCGATCGGCTTACGGCGCGTATTCTGCGGCGCGCCTGTGTATATCATAAAGGTGGATGATCCGTAGGAAACGGCTTCTTCAGCTGCATTTAACAAACCTTTATCTGAGAACGAGACGTGTGAGCCAATTTTGGGCATAGTTCATAACTCCTTTATAGGTAACTACTACCCTCCTATTTTACTCGTATTGTCGCAAGAAATCTAGAAATAAGGTATAATTCTTATCAACGATTGGATTTAAATAAACGGGGTGACAAAATAGATGGCAAATGATTTTTTCATGTGGTTCATCATTTTCTGGGTATGCGTCCTGCTTTTCTTCATGTCGGTAGGCGGATACTTCATGTTTCGTAAATTCATTAAAGTTCTTCCCAAAGAGGACGGCAAGTCAAAGCTGGATTGGCAAAATTATTATGTAGACAGCTCAAGGCATTTATGGACCGAGGATTCCAAGGCCTTCCTAAACCAATTGGTATCACCTGTGCCGACGGCCTTCCGTGATATTGCGAAGCATTCGATCGCGGCGCGAATCGGACAAGTTGCCTTAGAGGCGAACGCGACAGAAGTGACGCGGGAGCACTGTATCGAGGGGTATATTCTTGCAACGCCTAAGCGGGATTATCGAAGTTTGACGAGCTTTTTGGAGAAGCAAGAGATTGATTATAGTGCGTTTAAGCATTTGTTGAGTTAAAAGAGAGCGTCCGCAGTTCAACGTGAACTGACGGGCGTTTTTCATTTTCGTGCCACAGCCAGAAAACAGACGATCCCCAACATCGCCCCAGCTGTATCCACAAGGACATCAATAGGCAGTGCCGTTCGGCCCTGAATGAAACGTTGGTGAAATTCATCGGATGCTGCGTACAGCGCACTCACACTAACCGCGGCGAGCGAAACGTGATAGATCGACCAGTTTGTATAGGCTTTGAGAGTGCGAGCGATCAAGAGACCAAGCACGAAATAAACGAAGATATGTGCTGTTTTTCGGATGAAGAATTCGATGAATCCGCTGGGGCTGCTGCTTTTCACACTTATTTGCGAGTGTCCATAATGAAAGCTGGTGCCAGCGAAAACATTTTTCACCGTTTGATCTGGAATTTCTTTATGGATCCAAGGTCTAAGATCCTGGGTTTGATGCGTTTGGGAGGAGAGCGCGAAAATCAAGCCGAACCAGAGAAACGTCGGAAGTGCAAACCGTATGAATCGCGTTATTTTCATTTTATCCGTCCACACCCCTTCATTTGCCCACGCAGACACCAAAAAGAGGCCCCCTAATCCTCGTCGAAAAGGGAAGCCTCTCTTGGAAACGTGATTACGTCATTACGCAGAAATCCCTTCAAAACGGGTTTGATTCCTAAACGAATTAATGCCCAGTCCTTCATAATCAAAGCCTAATTCCTGCATGTACGCTGGCTTCAGCACATTCCGTGTATCCAAGACATACGGGCTGCGCATATTCGTCTTGACTTGCGACCAATCGATCAGCAAATATTCATCCCAATGGGTCAAAAGCACGACAGCATCAACGTTATTCGTTACGTCCAACGCGTTCGGCATATACTGCACATCCAAAGCTGCGTTCAATTGCTGAAACATCTCCATGCCATGCGGATCATGCGCTTTTATGCGCGCGCCCGCATCGATTAATTCTTTGATGATCACAGACGCCTGCGTTTTCCGAGCATCATCGGTATTCGGCTTAAAGGTAAGGCCGAGGATGCCGATATGCTTCCCATTCAACGTTTTTAATTTCCGCTTGATCTTATCTACGACGTAATCGTGCATTTGTTGATTCGACTCCACGGCCGCTTGGACGACCGTCAGTTCGCAGCTATATTTCTGGCTCGTCGCCAGTAATTCTGCGGTGTCTTTCGGAAAACAGCTGCCGCTCCAGCCGCTGGATACTTGCAGGAATTTGGAGCCGATCCTTGAATCCATCCCCATGCCAGCCGCGACATCGGTCACGTTCGCGCCCAGCGTTTCGCACAGCCTCGCGATCTCATTAATATAGCTGATTTTCACAGCTAGAAAAGCGTTGGACGCATATTTAATCATTTCGGCGCTTTTGATATCCGTTTCATAATAGGTCGGTAAAGGCGCCTTCGGATTGAAGGCGAATTGAAAATCGCGCGATTTCTCCTCATACTGCACGCGATTCA
This sequence comes from Paenibacillus sp. MBLB1832, assembly GCF_032271945.1. NCBI lineage: Bacteria > Bacillati > Bacillota > Bacilli > Caryophanales > Paenibacillaceae > Paenibacillus > Paenibacillus roseipurpureus. Next base: position 4,899,912 of record NZ_CP130319.1, read on the forward strand.
GCAAATTAAAGTACAGCTCTTTCAATACTTGCTTAGACCTTGGATTTTCCGTCCCAATCACGATCCGATCTGGAAAAAATACGTCCTCCAACGCATACCCCTCCCGCAAGAACTCGGGATTACTCGCCATCGCAAAATGGGTATCAGCCGCCAAACCGGACGATTCTTCAATGATGGACGCTACGAGATCCGCCGTACCGACGGGGACGGTCGATTTATTAATAATCACAGTGAATTTATCGGGATTCAAATGTTGTCCAATGCCTTGCGCGGCAAGGCGAATGTATCGCAAGTCGGCCGTTCCATCCGCCTTCGACGGGGTGCCCACCCCAATAAAGACAACATCCGCTTGCGAGATGGTCGAGTAATCCGTTGTTGCAAACAACGTTTTGCCAATATAGTTCTCGATGAGATGGTCTAGGCCAGGTTCGTAGATAGGACTCCTGCCAGCATTCATCAAATCCACTTTCGTCTGGTCAATATCGAGCACCGTCGTATGATGCCCCAGTACCGCGAACGCCGCTCCCGTCACACTTCCCACATAACCCGATCCGATACAAACAATGTTCATATAGTTCCCTCCTAAAAGTTTTGCTTTTGCAAAACTGGCATCGTAAGCATAAGCTATAATTGTTCTCGGTTAGACTAAATCAGCGCCAGCTTCGCTTGGTAGGACTGAATGGTTCGCTTCAACCCATCTTCCAGCGATACTTCTGGATACCAGCCCAAAATATCGGTCGCGCGATGAATCACAGGTCTACGAACCTTCGGATCGTCTTCGGGTAGGGGATGAAACGTGATTTTGCTTGGCGTATTCGTTAATTGTTTCACGAGCAGCGCCACATCTAACACCGAATGCTCGGTCGGATTGCCAATATTTATAATTTGCCCTGTCGCTTCATCCATCTCCATCATTAAAATGAGGGCACGAATCGTATCATCGACATAACAGAAGGAACGTGTCTGGCTGCCATCGCCATAGACCGTGATATCTTCCCCTGTCAAAGCCTGGGTGACAAAATTCGAGATCACCCTGCCGTCATCGTTACGCAATCCAGCTGAATACGTATTGAACAGCCGAACGACCTTCGTTCTTAATTGAAATAACCGATGGTATTCATAGCAAAATACTTCCCCCAGCCGCTTCGCTTCATCGTAGCAGGCACGCGGTCCCCACGTGTTCACATTTCCTCGATATTCCTCGGGCTGCGGGTGCACTTCTGGATCCCCATAGGCTTCGCTTGTGCTCGCGTATAGCACCTTGGCATTATAGGTCTTGGCAAGTTCCAGCATGTTCTGGGTTCCGATCGTATTCACATAAATCGTTTCAAGCGAAGCTGCCTGATACAGCTTTGGCGAGGCTGGCGAGGCGAGATGATAAATTTCATCAACGGCTTGAACGCCATCCAGATCGATCACCGATTTATCCGAAACGTCATACGCGATGAATCGAAAATTCGGATGTTCCATCACGTCTTGCAGATTGGAGAGTCTTCCTGTAGCCAAGTTGTCTACACCAACGACCTCATGACCTCTTCCAAGTAATTCTTTTGTTAGGTGTGAACCTAAGAACCCTGCGGAACCCGTAATCAGTATTTTGCTCATTGGGCTTTCTCCCTCCATCCTTTAATGAATGCTTCTCCTATCCGAAAGATCTCTCTGTTTCCATGCCAGTCGGATGAAGATTAGGAATCTTCCTGATCCCCGTAAATTCTCCGAATAAGGTAATGAGGTACAGCGGATTTAAATACATGTATCGCTTCCACAGACGACTTGGTTCTTGGATAAAACGGTACAACCACTCCAGCCCTCTTCGCTGCATCCAGGGGGGCGCTTGCCTAAGTGTACCCGCATGGAAATCAAAGGCTGCACCGACCGCAAGCAGCGGCATATTTAACAACTCCCTATATTCAAAGGCCCACACCTCCTGCCTTGGGCAACCTAGCCCAACGAAGACGATTTGCGCTCCGCTCGCTTTAATTCTGCTAACGACCTCCGCTTTCTCCTCTGGCGTTAGAGATCTAAATTTCGAAGGCTCTTTACCTGCAATGACTAAGCCTTTGAATTTCTCTGCCAAATTCCGCTCGAACAGCTCCAGCGTCTCCATTTTGCTGCCATATAAATAGATCGGGATGCGCTGTTTGGCTGCCGCTTGGGCTACACGCAAGGTCAATTCAGGACCATAAACGCGTTCTTTCAGTCCTGTTTTGTAGATCAAATTCAAGCCCCACCTCACGGGTTGACCATCCGGAACGACGAGGTCCAAGCCATTCAGCCGCCTGCGATGCTCGGGATCCAGGTAACCCGTCATTACGCCATGCACAGCTAACGCTGAAACGGCGTAGGGTTGTTGCCTGCGAGCAGCATCCATGATGAAGTGAACAGCGGATTCATAGTCGACCGCTGCAATATTCACGCCACAGATGGCGTGTTTGCCTTGATTCATCATATCGCTACCCTCCAACGATCTTTATTTTCTTCGTAGATGCCCTCCATAATGAGTCGAATATGGTTATAAGCTTGCTGCCACTCGGGATAATGTGCCTTGAACTTCGCCAAATCTGACACATACCACTGGTGATCACCAGCTCGGGCTGTATCCGAATAGGTGTACACAAATTCCCTACCTGTAATCTCTTGCGACAACTGGATCGCTTCCAGCATGGAAACATTGGAGTCTCTTCCGCCTCCTAAATTGTAAACTTCCCCGCCTCGTCGAGGATTGAGATAGAAGGCATGGAAGGCTGAGATGACGTCACTCGAGTGAATGACATCACGAACTTGTTTCCCTTCATAGCCGAAAATCGTGTAAGGCGTCCCCGTGATGGCACATCGCATGAGGTAGTTAATAAAGCCATGCAATTGCACGCCCGATTGCTTCGATCCGCTTAGTACACCGCCACGGAAGCAAACTGTTTTGAAGTTGAAATAGCGTCCATATTCCTGCACGAGAATATCCGCAGCCAGCTTGGAAGCGCCAAATAGCGAATGCATGCTTTGGTCAACGCTCATCTCTTCGGAGATTCCCTCTCGGAAGGCATGCGCAGGATCGATTTCCCACCGTGTTTCGAGCTCAATGAGAGGCAGCGTGTTCGGTCGATCGCCGTAAACTTTGTTCGTTGAGGTGAAAATAAAAACAGCTTCAGGACAATGATGCCGCATCGCCTCAAGCAGGTTTAATGTCCCATTCGCGTTGACTCCGAAATCGGTGAATGGGTCCTTCACGGCCCAATCATGCGATGGCTGCGCAGCGGTATGGATAATTAATGAAATCTCTTTCCCATACAAACTGAATAATTCATTAAGCTGATCGGCTTGACGGATATCCATCATATGATGCTCATACTTCTTCCCCAGAACCCCCTCTAATCGGTTCCGATTCCAAATGGTTGAGCCTTCCGGCCCGAAGAACGTTTCCCGCATATTGTTGTCAATGCCAATCACTTTATAGCCTAAGCTTGCATAGAACTCCGTTGCTTCCGAACCAATTAATCCTGCGGACCCTGTAATAATAACGATAGACATACCCATACACGCTCCTTCTTATTAGCTGACAAAAATTTGCCGCTTCTCTTGATTCGCCTTATTGACTGCTAGCAGATTCTGGTATTCGAGTTTAATCGCATGAACCGTGTGGTGGGCGAGAAACTTTGTCCTAATGGATTCCGTGGCAGCAACACCCAACTGTTTCCGCCTCTCTTCGTCGGCGAGCAGGCTTTCTAATCCTCGACGCATCTCCTCCTTATTCGCTGCAACAAGTAATCCGTCTACTCCATCGGTTATAATATCAACAGGACCTCCCCAGTTCGTTGCGATGGAAGGAAGCCCGCAATACATCGCCTCGATCAGCACTCTACCGAACGGTTCAGGTGTTGTAGAAGCTAGAACGAATATATCGATCGCTGCGTAGACCTGCCGACTATCCTTCATAAATCCAGCAAAAATGACGCGATCCTGCACGTGCAACTCCTTCACTAGCTGTTCGAGTGCTCTCAACACATACTCATTGCCTGGATAGCAATCACCAGCCAATACCAAGTACGTATCTCTCGCCTTACTGCTCGCAGCGAAAGATTGAATGAGCACATCTTGCCCCTTCCAAGTGCTGATTCGCGCTACATTGCCAATGATGACGGCTTCTTGGGGGATCCCCCATTGTGCACGCAAATCCGCTCGGGCATTCCTCTGACCTGGAAAAAAGGGATAGTCCTCTTCAATGCCATTGAAGACCGTAACGAGCTTATCCTGCTGCTGATACGGCGCAAATCGCTTTCTGACATCCGTTGAAATACAGATGACTTTCGACGACAACCGCATAATTAGGTATCGATACATCCGCCATAGCAGCTTTGGAAAGTCATCGAACACTTCTCGCATATGCCAAATATGAGGAATCGCGAGTAATTTAGCGACGATGGCTCCAGACATTACAATGGCTGAATTACTATGTACCAAACTCACCTTCTCATGCTTCAATTGCCTGTAAAGCCGAGGTAGAGCTAGACAAAAATAACTGACGAAAAGCAGCAAACTAACCAGGCTTTTGAACGTTTGTCTCCTCAGAATCAGTAGATCTTTCCTAATCCACACTGTAGCTCCGAGCGCTTCGAGCTCATCGACCAAGTCACCTTCCTCGGGTAAAACAACGATCGGCTCGAACTTTTCCTTTTCCAACCCCTTGATGATGGATAAAAGTGATCGGCTTGAACCATACAAATCGCCTGTTACATGAAAGTAAACGATTTTTATTTTCATTCATCCTCATGCCCTTCTCAACTGATTCTACGCCTCTTAAAATCACGAATAATCGCTTCATATAAAGCTTCAAGCTCCTGATTCTGCTTCTCAATATTGAAGAGGTTTTGAACACGTGCTTTCCCTTGTTTACTGAAGCTTTCCCACACCGCCTTGTTAGTCAACAAGGCCTGTATGTAAATCGCGAGCATCTGGCTGTCCTTCTCAGGCGCCAAATAACCCGTTTCGCCATGCGCCACCGCTTCTGTTATCCCGCCTGTCGCAAAGCTGACAACGGGAAGCCCCATCGCATTCGCCTCGGCGAAAACCATCCCAAATCCTTCTGCATCGCCATTCTCCGCAATGACACTTGGAACCGAGAACAGCATCGCTGTATTCATCCATGTCCTTACAACCTCGGGTGGTTGTACGCCGAGAAATTGGTACTTGGTTAATAATCGCCCCGCCTTCTCCTCCAAGTGCCCCCTAAGCGGTCCATCGCCGATACACACGAGCTCACAATCTGGCAGTTCCCGTTGGACCAGATGCATCGCATCAATTAAAAACTCTGCTCCTTTCTTCTCCACAAGTCTCCCGACGAAAAGAACAATCGGTTTGCGTTTGACCTGTTCATCAGGCGTAAATGAAGCGAGATTGATCCCGATGTAATGCCGGACAATCCTTTCTTCTGGAAAGCCTTGTTCGATCATTTTGCGCTTAATAAAATCGGAGACCGCTATGAACAGTGTGCCTTGCCGTTGCAGTTCTTTCCGTTTGCGAATATACAACTTATGACTGTAGAAATTAGCGAATTCATCCTTGACCGTGGCATCAAAGCCGTGGAAGGTCACGACGAGCGGGACGTCCAAATATTTCACTAAAGGCAAAGCCAGGGCACCGCCAAACCCAAAATGAGCATGAATTAAGGAGGGCTTCAGACGTGCAATTTTATTCATAAAACCAATCGATTTACCAACAAGTTTGTACAGCGTTTCTTTTCCCCAGCCGAACACACTCTGGTCATTCATCACAATGACGCGTTCGTCCGGCAGCTTGATTCCAGCAATTTGCCTTGAGCCCACATAGTAGGGAGTAAAATTTTGAAGCGCCTCTGCCTGTGCTTTAACAAATGTTTCAGAAGGTGATAGCAGGTGATCTTTATAGATCACGACATTCTTCTTCCCATCCATGGCACCCACATCTCCTTATTCAGCAATGGATTGCTGCCCAGTCCTTTCTTTTTCCCTTTTCACATAAATCATCAGCAAGGCGAACGTCATGAAGTGGTACAAGAAGTTTTCTTTAAATAAATTACTCTCCAGTGTAGATTCCGTGATGCCTCGAATGAGTAGAAGCAACACCATCATGATCGTCAAATACTTACTTTCCTTCGCGTATCGCCAGCCCAATTTAATCAGGATACCCACATAGAAAACCAGCCCAGCCACACCGATAAGACCTGATTCACCTAACGTTTGAAAAAATTGATTATGTGCCTGACCTGGAGCCCAGTTGTACATATCTAAAAAAGGAAGTCTCGTTTCTTGATCTTTCCATAGATCCAGTCCGTACCCGAACAGCGGGTTATGCTTCCATATTTCGATCGTATAGCTCCAAACAAAATTGCGACCCGTTAAGCTCGTAATCAGCTCCATATCTTGGCTTTGCAAGCCTAATGCGTAGCTGGCGGACGAGTTGATGATAAATAAGCAGCCGCAAAGCACGATGACGGTTGTTATCACGATGTACATATGGCGCGCTGCCCGGGTCCGCGTTGCCAGGAAAACAAACATGAATAAGACTACAAAAGTAACCCATGTTGTCTTCGATTGTGTTAACAGCAAGACCGTGAAGCTTACCAACCAATGAACGATATTGAAGTAGGTATTCTTTTTCTCATAGATACGATTCGTTAACCAAAATACTATGACCATAGGAGCTAAGTGATTCGCTAAATTCGCAATCCCATGCAAACGAAACGAATAGAAATAGCCTAGTTTATAGTACTCTTCAATAGCGAATGCAGGATCTACAAGCGCTGCAATCAGACTTCCGTACAGATACACTAAGGCAATCATTCTTATTAGTGAAACGAACCACTTTAAATCTTTGCCTCTCAATAGCAGCAGTGCTGTGAAACATAAAGGCAGTACAAACCATTGTGGAGACAATGTAGCTTTGGAACCAAGAACCGATGATAGAATCGGACCGCATGAGAACATACAAGAAGCAACCCATAATTGCAGCTCAGGTTTAGCAAACTTCTGCTTCATGGCGGGCCAGATTAATAGAAAGCTGAAAAACAACAGCAGCGCCGTCATGGCGGATCGGATCAGCAGTGCAGTAGGATCCTTTTCCATCGTTACAACCATAATCTGCTCTAGGTTGAACACTCTTGGGCTGGTTAAGTTATTCAAGATCGGAGAAATCAAGATAAGTACGACAAGCACAACTAAAGCTTTCTTTAAAATCATCCTCTGATCGTGTTGAATTTGAATCTGTTGCTTTATCATTTACGCCTCCAAACTACTGACCGGTATGTCCTTCCTCAGTTTGGTTTTTGAATAGGTTTGCCATACAACCAACCATAAACTCATCCCCAACACGGTATTCGCTAGAATGCCAGACCAGATCGCCCCCTCCCAGGAATAAAGAGGTATCAGGATGACATTCAGTACAACGCTGATGAAGGCTGCAACGATTTGCAGCATGCTGCGATAGCCTTGAAAGCCCGCTCCAGTGAGCAGATCAGCCGCAAAGTATTGCAACGCTCGAATCAATGGGATGATCGCCATCCATCGAATCGCTTCAATCGCATTGCTGTAGTCGGAGCCTAGTACATACGGAATAACGGGTGCTAAGATATACAGCAGAATGCCAGAAAGTACACCGTAGACACAGCCTGCGGGCATTAACTTTTTGGCAAATTGAAAGCTCCCTTGAATGCCTTTGCTGCCATGTTGAAAAAACTTCCCATAGGCCGCTGCTAACAACGAACGTATCGGCGTAAACACGACATCGATGATCCGACTCGCTGCTGCATAAATGCCTGTTGCTTCAAGTGTGGCGATTTTTGCAAGAATACTTTTGTCGATGTCATTGTAGACACCTTGCGCCGATAGACTGATCGAGAAATAGAAGCCCTCTACTATATCCTTCTTGCTAACGGTAAGTCTCATATGGGGAGCGCCTAGCTTCCAATTGACTAAACCTACCCCCATCACTGTCGTTAGCACTGTACAAAGAAGGTATAAGCCGCCCCACTGCACGGGCGTAGGGTTGGAAACGAAAAAGAACAGGCTGCAAGCAGCTGCCATCCGCAAAAAGCTCTGGCAAACTTGCAGCTGCGCCGTCCAGCCAAGCCTCTCGAAAGCTTGAAAGGCTTGACCGCTGACATCGAGCAGTCTTGCAAACAGCATGTCGGAAATAACTACAGCTAGAATAAGCAGAAAGGGGATATTGTGAGGTAAAAACAGATCAGCCACAGCGACGATGAGGACCACGAATAGGAAGCCCGAGAGAATCGTGACGATTAACGCATTTCCCCAGGACTCCTTGAACGTCGTGCGGTCTCTCGCCACATTTTTCACTAGAATATTTCCCGTACCAAAGCTGGCAAAGGGTGCGAAGATGGACGTCACCGCAACGACACCTACAAAAGCCCCGAAGCCTTCAACGCCGAGCGTACGTGCAATAAAAACAAAATACACAGCCTGCAGAATTGTTTTCATGCCGTGACCCAAAAACATCCATAACGTGTTCCGGGTTAACGCATTGTTTTTTAGCCTAAGCACGCTACTGAACTTGTTTGTTTTCATGCAGGTACCTATTCTCCTTAAGTCATGGAAGTTACACCGTATTACTTTTAATCACGACCGCTAGCGTGCCCCAAATAATTTTGGCGTCCATCTTCCACGATACTTCGCGCGCGTACTTGAAATCGTAATGCAGGTTTTCATGAATGGGATGAATCCGCTCAGGGCTGATCTGCCACAATCCCGTAATGCCTGGCGTTACGCAGAAGCGCTGACGCTCCCAATCGGAGTACTCCGTTTCCACAATGGATCGCTGTTCGGGTCTAGGACCAATAAAACTCATTTCTCCACGCAAAATATTAAAGAGCTGAGGCAGCTCATCGATACTCGTTTTCCGCAGCATACGGCCTATCGATGTAATCCTGGGATCCTTGCCCGAAACGGGAGATCTTCCCTCTTTCGGCACATCGGTATACATCGTGCGGAACTTATAAATATCGAATATCCGCCCATGCTTGCCATACCTTTGCTGCTTGAAGATGACGGGACCTTTGGAGTCTAGTTTAATCAGGATAGGAACAACAATCAGGAGCGGAGAAGTGAGCAGCAGCAGCGTTAAACCTAGAACAAGATCAAACAGTGGTTTCACCACTTGCACATAGATCCCGCTAGGCGCAGAAAAACTAGAGACTCTGACCATTTCCATATCGGGCACAACCTCCTCTTATACAATCGCTCTAATGGCTTGTTGTTTTTTCGCATACTCATGTAAATAATGTTCGAACTCCATACTTAACTCCTGATTCCGCAAGGCATATTCAACGGTAGCTTTCAAAAATCCAATTTTGCTGCCCACATCGTAGAGCTTTCCATCATAGATATAACTGTGCATGTCTTGCAGTTTGGCTAGCTGCTGTAACGCATCTGTGAGTTGAATTTCCCCACCAACACCTGCATGCGTATGTTCCAGAATATCCATAATCTCTGGATTTAAAATATAACGTCCCATAATGGCCAGATTGGAAGGCGGGTTCTTCTGTGGCTTCTCAACAAGATTTTGAACAATCGAAAGCTTCTCCGATATTTGCTTACCCTCAATGACGCCATACATATGAACGTCTTCCCAAGCGACAGGTTCAACGGCAATCACGTTGGAGCCGCCTGTTTCCTCGTAGACATCCATCATTTGCCTCAAACAAGGCACTTTACTATTAATGATCATGTCGCCTAGCAATACGGCAAAGGGTTCGTTGCCAATAAATTTACGCGCGCACCAGATCGCATGTCCCAGTCCTAGGGCTTCCTTTTGTCTCACATAGTGGATATCAACAAGATTCGTTAAATCATGCACAATTTGCAATAAATCATTCTTCTTCTTACTCTCCAAGTTCAACTCCAGCTCATAATTCTTGTCAAAATGATCTTCGATCGGCTTCTTGCTCCGACCCGTTACAATGATGATGTCCTCAATGCCAGATTCAATGGCTTCTTCCACGATGTACTGAATGGTAGGCTTATCGACGATCGGCAGCATTTCTTTCGGCATCGCTTTCGTCGCAGGTAAAAATCGGGTTCCTAAACCAGCTGCAGGGATGATGGCCTTTCTAACAATTCTCTCCATACTGCTCCTCCTCATATCTATTTCTCTCTAAACCAGGGCATTGAACCCTTCCTCACTTCACACCATTGACGATCTACGTCTAAGGCCGAAGCCCACAGCATGAACGAGTGCCTACAATGATAAGGGTGTAGTAGACATTACCCATGAAAGATCAATTAGCCAATCCTATTCGTTCTGCCCATAATAGTAGTTATAGGAGGCGTCACCTTTCTTGTGGCGCTTATTGTTCAGGACAACACCCAGTATCTTCGCCTGTACTCGCTCAAGGTTATCAATGGCTTTCTTGGCTGTATCTCGCTTCGTTTTCCCATCACAAACAACCAAGACAACACCGTCACACTGACTAGCAAGAATCTGAGAATCAGCAACCGCAAGTGTAGGGGGAGAATCAATAATAATGACATCGAATTTGGCAGCCAACGTGTTCAGGAACGATTTCATTTTCTGAGAGGTTAACAGCTCGGAAGGATTAGGAGGAATAGGACCTGACGGGATCAAATGCAGATGCTCGATTGACGTTTCAAACATCACATCGGGGAGATCGGAGCGATTCACAAGCGTACTCGTGAGTCCGTATCGATTCGACATGCCGAAGTAATGATGAAGCGTCGGTTTCCTTAAATCAGCATCAATGAGCAATACTTTCTTTCCCTCTTGCGCAAAAGCAACAGATAAATTAGCAGCAGTCGTCGATTTCCCTTCACCCGGCTGCGCCGAGGTAACGAGGATCGTCTTTACGACACGATCAATAGACGAGAACTGAATGTTCGTTCGCAACGCTCGATAGGATTCCGATACTTGCGATTTGGGATGAATGTCCGTAATCAGTTGATGCTTATTGATTAGCGTTGGCATAAACCGTATCACCTACCATTCTTGTGGATTTGGCAGCCGTTTTACCGATCAGTTCATCTGGTCTTACCATAGAAATCGTGGCCAGTGTAGGTAACCCGAGGAACAATTCAATATCTCGTTCCGACTTAATCGAATCGTCCAAATAATCCTGTAGAAACACGAATCCAAGAGCTAGCATGAACGAAATGACGAAGACAATCGCTACATTGATTTTTACATTAGGTGACACAGGCTTGACGCTCTCATCTGGCTTAGCTTCATTGAGAATTACAACGTTGTCTACTTTCATAATGGAAGGAATGGTACTCTTAAATACTTCAGATACCGCATTAACGGTTTTGGCAGCTTTTTCATAGGATAGACTTGTAATGGAGATCGTCATGACCTGTGTATCAATCGTGGAACTAACACGAATCATGTCGAGCAGATCTTTGGCAGTCAGTCCGAGCTCTGGATATTTCACCACAACTTGATCTAAAATGGCTGGCGTCTGAATAATTTCCTTATACGTTTTAACTAACATCGCATTGGTTCTTAACGAGTCGAAATTAATGTCATCCCTCCCTTGCGTTTCAATGGATTTGTTCACAATCAGCTTGGAGCTCGCTTCATAGCGCGGTGTGACGACATAGTAGCTGACAAACCCTGCTGCAACACTCGCTAGCAGCACAAGGCTTGCGATAAACCACAATTTTTTCTGAACGAGCGCAACATATTGTTTCAATTCAATCTCCATGATGACCTCCCATTGGTAATGTAATGTTCTGCAAAATCACATGAACAACCACACTCTGCGCGGATATGATATAGGCTCCAGCAATATGGTTTCATTTCGCACGACACGCAGTGCGTTAACGCTGTAATGCTCGACGATTTGATGATTCAATTGCGATGCCAAATCAGCTAGTGCCAAAGATAAGGTTCCAGGCCTTGTCGTCAGATTGTGAGCATCCGAAGCGATGAGATGGACCATATTTCTTTTGCATAAGTGAATGGCAAACTTCTGAATCTTTCTTCCAAATAATCCAGTGATCGATTGTGAAGTAACCTGACTTAAACAGCCCTGCTCAATCAGGTAGTGGAGACGGCGCGGATTTTTCATCAACTCTGTATTGCGCTCTGGATGAGCGATAATGACAGTGAGACCCAACACGTGTATTTCATACAACAAGTCATCGAAATAGTCAGGAATGCCTGAATGCGGCATTTCAAGGAGCAGGTATTGCGATTTATTCAATGTTTGAATATACCCCGCTTCCAGATCGTCCAGAAGTTCCTTGTACACTCTCACCTCTTGCCCTGGGAGTATTTGAACGGGAACCTCCTGTTTCTCAAGCTCAGCATTCAGCTGATGGACAGCAAGATCGACCAATTCAGCGGGATTGTCATATTTTCCATCACCATAATGCGGTGTGGCAACGATCGTTCTAATCCCTTCCTTGGCAGCGCACTTCGCCATGGCGATCGCTTCTTGCATACTTTCAGCACCATCATCTAACCAAGGTAAAATATGACAATGGGTATCAATCAGCATGGGATGATCTTTCTTTTCAGAAAACACAACAACTCATTTTCAATTCTGGGTAGACTAAAATAAGAGATAGAATCAAAATTCCAGCGGTCACGTGTTGTCATCTCTTTCCCTCCTTTATGTTACATAATGTATCATAGCGAGTTAGACGACAGGGGTGACTGTATGGTACTGCAACGATGAGAACTGGTACCTTTTGAATAAAAAAGCTCTTGGAGAAAATTTGTGTCAAAGAGGGGGAGGGTGTTCATTACCAGTGAGGACTTAGCTATTATTGTTCGAGACTAGGGGGGCAGGAACAGGAACTTGATCTGGGTGGGTTTTCGTGCTGGTCTGACTTTCCAGCCATAGCTGATAGGTGTTTAAATCCAACTCTAACTGTCTTAATACATCTCGGATGTCAAGTGACTTGGGCTTATCATGGACCATAACGGATATCACTCCCACTGTGTTATGTTTTCTGACATTCAACTCACTATTCATGTTTACAATTTATGATACATCTCGTATCTTGTCAAGATGATTTTAAATCTGGCGTTTTCTGAAACGAACATCACGTGTTTTCAAAGTTATGCCCGCCCAGCATCGAATATGATTATGAACCTCTCACAAAATTGTAAAAATAGAGTTGTAAGCGTGCACAGTACAACTACATCAAGCTGCTTGCAAGGCAATCTTTTTTTCAAAATGGATCCTTGAGCAATGATTGGCTAATTTCCATGACTTTCACTTTATCCGGAATCCAATAATATAATCGCAAATGTTCTAAGGGATCCATTTCATAACCGCTATGACCTGGAATTTGTTTCGTCGTGAAGTCATTCGTGCTCATCCCTTTCAATAACCAAGCCAAGCTAATTAAGTCGCTGTCTTGAAAATTGGTATCCACGATATCTTTCTTCACTCTCGTCAATAAACCAGCGATTTCACTGATATGCTCGGGCCTTAATATTTCTTGCGCGACATTTTTTAAAATCTGCGATTGCTGATATTGCCTTCCGAAATCGCCATCTGGAAACGCATACCGCTCCCTTACTAAGCTCAGGGCCAGTTTCCCGTCGATATGCTGGGGTCCTTTCGCGAGGGTTGTTTGGGCATGGTATAAGTAAACATCGCTGGCCACCTCTACATCAACACCGCCGATCGTATCAATGAAATCCTCAAAGCCTTTGAAGTCCGTCTTCAGATAATAATTGATGGGAACATCCAGAAAGTTACTCACAGTTTGCAGCGCAGTTCGCGTTCCTTCGGTGTTGCCTCCTTTCAGCTCGCCAAGCATGTGGGCATGATTAATTTTCGTATAACCTACACCGTCAATCAGCACACGACTGTCTCTGGGAATCGATACAATGTTCACCTTGCGTAATTCTGGCATGACGTGCAGCACCATGATGACATCCGAGCGTGCGTACTCCTCTTTTCTGGCATCTGTTCCAAGTACTAAGACATTAAAGGCGGAAATGGACTTCGTTGAAACTTCTGGGGTAGAAGGCGTCGTTGCTTCAGGAACGGGTTCAGTTACGGAGGAGGTTGAGGGCTCATGATCGGTCAATGTGTCATCTCTCGACAATGCGGGCACACTTAGTACGGGCACTTCCATGCCATTCCAATGGTGACTCGGTTCATATTTCCAGTAAACTACACCCCCTATACTTATACATCCAACAAAAAGAAAGCCTGCAGTGTAAACTACCCAACGTCGCATGTAGTCACTCCCTTTAACTTCTCTATTTATTAGATACGTATTGTATCATTGCAGAGATACAATTACAAGCAGAATAAACCACACCTCCTTTGGACTAAAGAAGATGTGGCTATCGGTTGTCCCCTCAAGTGAAATTTGCTGCTTTTTGAACCGTCATCAACTCATGGTTTTCTAAAAAACTGAACACGCCCTTTCTCTCTTTTGCCAGTTTATCATAGTCACCAACTTGAATAATTTTACCTTCTTCCATAACAATAACTTCATCCGCGTTCCTTATGGTCGATAATCGGTGGGCAATGACGATAATCGTCATTTTACCCTTTAGCTGTTCAAGGACTTTTTGAATATTAGCTTCGTTCTCATTATCTAATGCGCTCGTGGCTTCATCCAAAATCAAAATCGAAGGGTTCTTTAGCATCGCTCGAGATAGGATAAGCCTCTGTCTCTCTCCGCCTGAGAGTCTAACTCCTCGATCACCAATAAGCGTATCAAGTCCCTTCGGTAATTTCCTTACAAAGTCGGCTGCGGATGCGAATTGCAAAGCTTCCCACAATTGTTCCTCTTTCGCATGCGGTTTAACCATGAGCAGATTGTCCCTTATACTCGCGTTAAACAGAAAGGGATCCTGAGGAACATAGCCTAAAGACTCTCTTAGCGATACTACGATATCATCTGTTAGGGGAATGCCATCAATCATGACACTTCCACTTTCTGGTTTCAGCAATCCCATTACTACATCTACTAAGGTGCTTTTCCCAGCACCAGAATGGCCCACAATGGCTGTCATGCGATTAGCGGGAATATGCAAGTTGACCTTTTGAAGAGCATACACAGGTTCCCCCAAATTATAGCGGAAGCTGACATTGTCGAGGTTTATCCCTCGTTTCATATGGATCCTCTGCTCTTTGGTCTCATGATCCATGCCCTCTTTAAACTCTCTCCCATCCGCACATTGCTCATGTAGTTCTACCAACGCTTTAAAGGATGGCATTGCCATAGCGATTTGCTCCATACTTGACTGAATGCCAATAAATCTAGGCCATAGCCTAGAGAAAATGATAATAATTAACAACAACTGTTCAGGCTGCGAACGAAACAGGTTTACAGAAAAATAGATAAACACCGCGATTAATACAGCCGATGAAGCTTTATAAAGTATACTCGATCCAGCCTTCAGCTTGGTATATTCCACTTGTTCATGCTCCATCCGTTCCGTCAGGGCATGATACCACTTCATCCTCGCTTTTTCTAATCGATTGCTCTTTATATCTTTAATGCCATTGATTTGGTCTGTTATTCCTGCAAGATAACTTTGCCCTAACTCAACTGTCATATTACCTAGCTTCAGAGATCTTTTAAGGAATTTACGAGATACGAAGATCAATAACAATCCACTAACCAAAACAAAAGCAGTGATTCTAGGTGAAAGCCAAAATGCAAGGCTCACTTGAGCTGCCGTAAAAATAATGGATGCAATAAATTGCAAAAAGGTATTTGTTCCAGCACTAACACGGGCAAGTTCTGCCGTTAACACGTTTATTAAATCAGATTTTCTACTTTTCATGAAAAAATCCCAGTTAGCTTGAAGTATGGAACCATAGGTCTCTAATCGTAAATGTCTGGTAAAGCCATGCTGTATTTTGGCATTACGAATTGATATCTTATTTTGAAATACGGTTTGCCCAATCACTAATAAGAGATAAATGCCTAAGATTAGGGGTAATTCAAGTAAAGCGGGAACCTTATGAAAGATCTGGAGCCAATGCGAAAGGGGAATCCCTGTTGCATCTAACTTTACAATGCCGCTTGCCGTTATCATTGGAATTAAAAACAAAATTCCAATTCCCTCAAGCAGACTAATGAAAATCATGGCAAGGATATTGATATATAATATTTTCCCTGATAGAACGTGTAATTTTTTTACAAAAAAGAACGTTTCCTTCATATTTTCGTTCCCTTCCTGCTTATTATTTAAAGCCTCTAGATCAATTGGCTTGATTTTCGTTTTCTATTGTATCTATGACTAAGGAAGCAAGATCATGAGCGGTGAAGCGAGTAACAGGACGGCATAACCGGTATACCTCAATTTTACCCAGGATAATGTAGATTTACCTGCACCTGATTCACCTACGAAGGCATAGGCCTTTCCATTAACAACAACGGCACTCCCGTGCAGCGGTAAAACCTTTCGCTGCATCATGATCGCCCCCATACAAGTTCCGAGCAAATAGAGGCGGAGCTCATCCTCGTCACAATCTGCCTGAGGTTGAATTGTAATTTTGCTTCCATTTTCCATGGCATAGACAGCGGTATTGGGAACCTCAAACATAACTAAGTTTCCCCTAATAACATAAGACTCGTTAGGGACAGCTAACATTGACCATAACCCCGATAAATCACCAATTTCGATCGTCACATCACATTGATTCTTATTATCTGCTGTCGTCAATTCAGGTAAGCTAATTTCGCTGCTTACATTCAGTCCAAACGCTTTATACATGACTTTTTCGCGTGTATGTATCATATAGGTTATTCTCCCTAAGCGATTTTGATGGTTGTAGTTAAAAAGCCCCTATACTTTTTAAAGGTATAAGGGCTTGATTACGATTCTTCTTAGCTGCCATGACAGCTGTTATTTGACATCTCATCATGATTTTCGAAATCCTGGTTATTCGTGCAGTAACTGTCAGCGATCGCGTTCCCAGGACCACCCATTGTAAAACTAACATCAAGCACTTCCAATACTGGTGCTACCCAACTATTTTTCATGTACTCACCTCCTCTCATGTAAACTTTTTTATAAACCGATAAACCATTAAACTTCGCGTTAATATTCTAAATTCATTTTCAAACACGAGTTCCGGACGAGGCTCATTCCCCATTTTTGTAATTGCTTTTTTTATTACACCTATATTAAGCATCTCTGAAACGCTTGGATCTCGTACAAGCTGGTTTAATTCCTCAATAAAAGCATGCCAATTTGAAGCTATACGATGTATGACATCGGCCACTTGAATGCCGCGAACTTGTTGGTTTAATCTGACCTTATCAGGCAGCATGTTCTTCGTTGATCTTCGAATTAGCGATCGTTGTAAGCCATCCTTAACATATTGCTCTTCCGGCACCGCCAGACAAAAGCGTATGACTCTTAAATCATTGGTAGGATCACGATCCCAGACTGCGTAACGTAAAGATAGTTTCGTACCGACAATTCCGTTTTTATTCCAATGATACAGCTGTTCAAAGTGCCTTTTCCTGATTTCATAGGGATTTTCAGCAGACGTTCCTGTTATATCTACACCATATTCCAGAAGCCTGGCGTAAACATTTGTCCTTTGTGCAAATGAATCACTAATTAGTGTTTGATTGGGATTGTCAGAAGAATTATGTATGGACGAATTACGATAAATGGATGGAAATGCTCTTTTTATGACGACGGGAAGCATGACTGATTTTCCTGTTTTAAAGTTCGTACAATACTGATTAAGCTCTTGATAAAGCCGAGTCCACTTTAACCTTTTAAAAAGAGACGCATAGTAGTTAACTGTCATGTTCCAAGATCCCCATGAAATGGAGTAATTGCCTCTTGCTCCGCTTAACAGTACCTTTACCCCTTTGTGACGGGCTTTCTCATGAATTCCTTTTAACCAAAAGAAGTTTTCAAAAAACTTATACGGCATCCCCATAAGCTCTAGTGAATCATCTAAATCAGTTAGGGGATTGTTCCCTGCAAAATTGTGATAGTGATCCGAAATATTGCCTACATAATCTACCGTTGCTTTTATAAAAGGCCTTTCATCAGCTGCATAACTATGGGAGGTCCAGTCTTTAAAATGATCTTCTGGTATGTAGCTGAAGGTTTGTAACTGTTTATTTCTCGCACTTAATGCTTTTGCGGCAAAGCTAACGACAGCACCAGAATCTAGTCCTCCGCTTAATTGTGCTCCAACCTCGCCATGAGTACGAGTTCTAGCTGTAACAGCCTCTTGGAATACCGACTGAAAGGCTTCTTCGTATTCTTCATTTTTCTTGAACTTCAGCGGCTCTTGAAATGATATTTTGCAATATCTTGAAAGTCTGACTTTCCCATCACATATTGTGATACTGTGAGAAGGAGGAATTTGTTCAATGTTTTTGTAAGCTGTCGACAATGTATCTACGGTATCAACCATGCTTGGTATAGCCAGGAATTCAGCAAACCACTGCTCATTAATGCTTTTTGAAACATAGGAAAGATCGAGCAGAGGTTCAATGGTTGTACAAAAGGCAAACCGTTGTGGATCCCGATAAAAGTAAAGCGACCGCGTCCCAGAAAAGTCTCTAGCTCCGAATAGCAGCTTTCTCCTGAGATCCCAAATCATGAACGCAAAATCACCAATTAAATACTTTGGAACTTCCTCTCCCCACTTTAAGTAAGCGAGTAAAATTAATTCGCTATCTGTCATATTCTTTCTTAAAGTATGATCTACTTGGAGTCTTTCAAACAATTCTTGTCGATTATCAATGATCGCGTCTGCGGTAATCGCCAGATACTTTTCTTCACTAAATCGCGGCAGCCTTTCACCGACCGACTCAGGAGTAATCCACTGCGCATGACATCCGAAAAATACGTTGTCACTGTGCCAAATTCGAATATCGTCCGATGGATATTGCCTTAAGCCTTGCATTAAAATCATTCCATCTTCTATATTCATAGCCTCGTGGTTGAAATAATAAACCCCACTGATTGCGCTCAAGATTTTCCCACCTTATCATTTTGATTGCAATAAATGGTCACTTTATTTGGTGTTCGTTTTGTTCGGTAGCGCTTTCAAAAATGTTCTTTATAAAGAACGTACCTTTAAGTTACAACCTAATCTCGATATTGTCAACTGGTAATTTATACGTATTATTCGAAAGTAAGCCACATCCTCTTTGAGACCAAAGAAGTTGTGGCTTATGGGGCATTGCAGCTGTTATTAACGTCTACCAAACTAATCCCGCCTTATTCCTTATATCCAGCTTTCAGTTGCAGACATTTCTTCAAAGCTATGCATGTAAACGTGGGGAATCGTCTCACATTTCAAGCAATGAGCTAACCGAATTGTGGTATGATAATACCCCGTTTTAAATATTTTCTTCGCATGACTCTTATCCATCATTTGATAACATTCGACACAAAATACCTTTTCAAAATTCACCATTTTCATTACCCCTTATCTATGACTAAATGTCGTATCATGTTACAATATGTATATATCCATGATTATATGATACATTACGTAACTTAGCAAGAGGGAAAATCGATTTTTGAATACATTTTGTATCTAGTCAAATGAATCTCTGCTTTGATATAATAGTCTTCTGGTATATTTCGCTATTTATCGTGGATATAATGATAGAAGTTAATACGAACAGTGAGGACTGATCAAGCTGAAGTACGGAGATCGCATTGCACTTTTACGTGAAAAAAGAGGACTGACCCAAGAAGAACTATCCATTAAGATAGGTATTTCCAGAGCATCCCTTTCTCATTATGAAACAAGCCGCCGCGAACCTGATTACGAAACGATTAATAAGATCGCGAACTTCTTTCATGTTTCTATTGACTATTTGCTTGGTCGTACGAAGCTGGAAGATGCCGTTCTAGACCATGATGTGCGTGATTTTGTCGAAAATCTAGATTTAACCGATGAGGGCATCCTTCAGAAATTCTCTTTAACGGTTGATGGCAAACCTCTGTCTTCCGAAGAAGCTAGAAGATTCATAGCCTTTGTTAGAGCTGAGCGTTCGTTGGAGTAAGCTTGTAAGTAAAAATTTACAAATTAGCTCCTAACGCTCAGCTGATTTTCAATTATTGACGCCAATGTACTTCAACGTGACTGATGGCGCAGATTGATTAAACAGATCTCTCAGCACGGACACATTTTTCGTTCTCAAATAGTAGTGATATCCATACGTTTTACGAAGCGTGTGTGTGCCGATATCCGTTAGTCCCACCTGCTTAGCAGCCTGATTAAGAATGCGATAAACGCGAATGCGTTTGATGGGGTTGCCTGTTCGCTGGGATGGAAACAGGTAGCTATCCGCGTCCATATACTGAACATATTCTTTAATATACGCCTTAAGTTGGGCTGACAACTGAAACGTCTTCACTTTACCCGTTTTTTCCTCGCGTACGCTCACAACATTTCGATCTACCACGTCTTTCACTCGTAAGTAGAGAAGATCACTCAGATGAAGACCTGAATTAATTCCAATTGTAAAAAGAAGCCAGTCTCGAATCGATTGCTCCCTCAACACTTCCTGAATCTGCTCAATTTTCTCTTGTTCTCTAATTGGTTGAACAACTTGCATGAGTAGCACCTCACCTGACCTTTATCAGTTTCTTAGAATTAAGTTACGAATTGTATCAACCTCCATAGGGAAAGGCTTTTATGATTGGCAAAACCACCTCCAGAATATCTGTTATGTTACATATTGTATCATATTTTTGGCAAATGATCTATGCTTTTACGTTCTCAAAAGCTATTATTTGATGTATGATTCTTAATAACGAACATTTTCTGCTTGGAATAACCGTGAAGGGAGGCCAAATGCATGTTTAAGTTTTTTAAACTACCTTTTATGGTACTACTCGCAAGTGCCATCCTGTTTCCTGCCTATTCGTTCGCATCCACCAGCACTTCTTCAGAGAATGGCGCACCTAGTAAGTCGCAATCCATTTATCACTTCTTCACTTATTTCTTCAACGATCACAAGAAAATCAATACCGAATATAATGATTTGGTGGCGAGCTGGAATTTACAAGATTTCGATTCGATCAATTGGGACGATGAGGAACATCAGAGTTCGTTGGAAATTTGGAAAAAATGGTTTTGCTATTAAGTTATGCGAGCTCCGTGGCCCCTGCTGCGGAGTTTATTTGTTATGCCAATTTACTATTATGCATGTACCGAATCTAGCACGAATACACTAATTTCTGGACGACAATTGAATCGAATAGGAAACAGCGTTGTACCGATACCGCGATTCGTGTATACATGAAAGTCGCTGCCCTCAAACTTGTATAAACCAAGCGAATACTTCTGCCCCAATTCCGGCATAAATAGACTGCCATAGAAAGGGATTCGTATTTGGCCGCCATGGCTGTGCCCTGATAACTGCAAATCAACGGGATATTTCCATGCGATGTCTGCGAAATCAGGTTCATGTGCGAGCAACAGGACGAATTCGTCCTTGCTAACATCTTTAAGCGCACGAGGCAGGTCAGGCCTACCGTGCAGCATTTCATCTACGCCAACGACATGGATGCTCCCGTCACCGCGTTTAACCCGCTGACTTTCATTCACGAGTACGGTAAATCCAGACTTCTCTAAGATCGTCTTAATGCGAGCTGAGCCCATTCGCATATCATGATTCCCCAGCACAGCGAATTTCCCCATTGGCGCTTGCAGTTGGGACAGCAATGGAATCACTTCATCGGTAATTCGCCCTACTTTGGAATCAAATAAGTCACCTGTAAAGCATAAGATGTCAGGCTCATGCTGCAGAAGGAGATCTACCAGTTGAGCTAAATGCCCGATATTATAGTAACTGCCAATATGCGTGTCACTGAATTGGACGATCCGCACACCTGCAAGCGCTAAGGGATAACGTCCAAATGTAAGATGAATCTTGGTTGTCTGAATCCAGTTGCGCTCGCCAAAGATGCCGTACAAGCCGCTGCCAGCTGCCAGCATCATGCCGACGGCGCCCGCCCCCAGTAGTCCTTGCTTAAGAAAGTTTCTGCGACTTAAGGGTTTATTCGTCATGATTGCGTCCCCCCTAGCTGTCTGACTTCTAGTGCTTTAGAATTAGGATTCTTCGCGGTGTGTCAAAAATCTGCAAGATTTGACATGATACAATTTGTATAATTTTAATATTAAAGTGATTGATTTCACGGAAAAAACGTGCGATAATACTTGTAACGATACAAATTGTATCTGATAAAGAAACGTTTTGGAGGGGTCATTTGTGAACATGGTAAACCAACTAGAAAGCGAAGAGTTTGATGCGGAGTGGATTCACCTTATCGTAAGCGCTCGTAAGATGGGGTTGACAATGGAAGACATTCGAGCTTTCCTCCGGAACCCTTTTACAATAAAGAAGCATGGTATGGGCTCGAATGAGAACGATCCTTGCCTGTCCACGTAAGCATATGGGACAACATCTGCCTGCCCTTATTCTTCGTTCGGACGTTTCATCTTCCACTTGTTGAAATCCAGAAACTCGCGAAATTGCTGCTTATCCACGCCAGAGGTCATTGCTTCCCGAATAATATCGAACCATTCCTCATCTAATTCACTTTCATTAATCGCAGTCTCATCTTGTTGATCGTCAATCAATCTCTCGAGGGGCACCTTTAACACAGCAGCTATTTTCTCTAGAAATTGAATCGAAGGATTTTTCTGGATATCTCGCTCTAAGCTGCTAATATACGATTTTGCCACGCCTGCCCGTTCAGCAAGTTCTGTTAAGGACAAGCCCTTTTCTTTGCGCAATTGTTGTACTCGTTTACCAATCATATGAGATCTTCCCTTGTATAGAAGTAGTAGTTGCTCCCTTAATTATAACAGAATTTCTTGTAAAGAACAATTATTGTTCCTAATAAAGAACAACACTAGCCCCTGATGGGGCTAGTGTATTCAATACGCACCGTTAGCTCGAAGAAGAGAGCGTTTTCACTTTTTCATGGTGCCATTTCATGAATTCAATTAAAATTCTATACTCCTGAATACTCGCTTTATCGATGCCCGATTTCATTATATCCGCGATGAATTCAAGCCACTCTTGGTCGAGTTGCTGGTTGGTTTCGGCTTCAACGGCAATTTTCAGCAAGGTTTTGAGATCCACCTTTAGCACCAAAGCAATCTTCTCCATCACATGGATGGAGGGATTCTGCTTCAGATTTCTTTCAATATTACTTAAATACGATTTAGAAATGCC
This sequence comes from Paenibacillus sp. MBLB1832, assembly GCF_032271945.1. Classification (NCBI taxonomy): domain Bacteria; kingdom Bacillati; phylum Bacillota; class Bacilli; order Caryophanales; family Paenibacillaceae; genus Paenibacillus; species Paenibacillus roseipurpureus. The sequence goes on from NZ_CP130319.1 coordinate 4,923,080, forward strand.
CGTGCGCTCCGAGAGTTCAGACAGGGTGAACCCTCGTTGTTTGCGCAAATTGGAAATGTTATGACCGATCATCGTTATCCTCACTCCACAGTGACGCTTTTGGCCAGATTTCTTGGTTTATCAATATCACAACCGCGATACTTAGCAGCATAATAGGCAATTAATTGTAGAGGAATAACGGAAACGAGCGGTGTCAGCAATTCATGCACGACGGGAAGAACCATGTGATCCTCGCTCTCCTCCAGGCCTTCCATACTGATCGTACATACATGTGCGCCGCGCGCTTTGATCTCCTGCACATTGCTTCTCATATTCGCTCGAACATGTGCCTGGGTAAGTATCGCTATGGCTGGCGTTCCTTCTTCGATCAACGCGATGGTTCCATGCTTCAACTCTCCGCCAGCAAATCCTTCGGCTTGTATGTAGGAGATTTCCTTCAACTTCAATGCCCCCTCTAAGGACACATAGTAGTCCACACCTCGCCCAATGAAGAAGCAATTACGAGATGCATTCAAATACTGCCAAACGATCTCCTCCATCATTTCTTTCTTATTAATCATAATCTCCATCGCATTCGCGGCTATACTTAGCTCGTGGAATGGGTTGACGTGTGGTGCTCTCTCCCTCTCTCTCATCACATCGAAAGCCAGAATCGCTAATACCGCAATCTGCGCGGTGTATGCTTTGGTGGAAGCGACCGCGATTTCAGGTCCAGCATATGTTAACAGCGTGTAATCCGCTTCGCGCGATAGCGTGGAACCTGGGACGTTCGTAATCGTTAAGGTTGGATATTGAAGCTGTTTAATCGTAACAAGCACGCCTCGACTATCTGCGGTTTCACCGCTTTGCGAGATAAAAATAAAGAATGGCTTCGACGACAGAATCGGTCGATTATACAAAAACTCGCTGGCGATATGCGTTTCCACTGGAATACCTGCGATTTTCTCCAGCAGCTGCTTACCTACTAGGCCCGCATGATAGCTGGTTCCACACGCCATGATATAGATCCGGTCCGCTTCGTTCAAACGATTTCGCAGCCCGGCATCAATCCGAATGCTCCCCTCGCTATCCTGATACTTCGAAATGACCTTCCGAATGACCAACGGCTGCTCATCGATCTCCTTCAACATGTAGTGCGGATAAAGCCCCTTCTCCATGTCACTGGCATCTAACTTGACTTGGAAAGGCCTTCTTTGCATAATATCTCCGTGCAAATTCAATATCGTTTTGTTATCTCGACGGAGAATGACCATTTCCTCATCCATTAATTCCACGAACTGGTTCGTAAGCGAGAGCATCGCCATCGCATCACTGGCAATGACATGGAAGTCCTGTCCGAGACCAATTAGCAGGGGGCTTTTATTTTTGCCAACATAAATTGTATCTTCATCTTGACTGTCCAATAAAGCGATCGCATAGGAGCCTTTAATGGTCAGAAGCACTTGGCGGAAGGCTTCCTCGATCCGAAGACCATTCTCCACGAAATGTTCCATTAAATGCGCGATCACTTCGGTATCGGTATCACTAGCAAAAGCTACATGCGACAAATCATGCTCCTTCAACTCTTGATAATTCTCAATCACACCATTATGTACAACAGTAAAGCGGCCACTGGTGCTCGTGTGCGGATGGGAATTCCTGCGGCTCGGCTTGCCGTGTGTCGCCCATCGGGTATGACCGATGCCAAGGCTCGCCCCCTGCTCCCAGTCAATCACTTCACGGAGTGCTGCAATTCTACCTTGCTCCTTATAGATATGCAGCCCTTCGTTATTCAAAATAGCGATTCCTGCGGAATCATATCCGCGGTATTCCAGCTTCTCTAACCCTTTCACCAGGATGTCTTTCACATCTTGGTGACCAATATAGCCAACGATTCCACACATACCTGTTCCTCCTCGTGATTCTTAATAACGAACAATCAGACAGTCGTTTATGATCGACGCATACATCAATCGGTTTTCTCATAATTTGTACAAAAGGGAGGGGAGCCTGTCATGTATGCCTATTGGACGAATGTATGGAACAAGGTCAAACCTACGTACCATCGTGTTATGCATGCTTACCATAGCATCCTCTACCGAGACTGTATCGATGCTGACATGAAACAAAGACTAGAAGTGAAAGTGAGCTACCACCTGGCAAAAATGAAGGAACGAGCTTAAGCCTATGCGCTAATAATCTTCGACTGCACCGTGGCTTTTTGAATACAGGTTATCACCCTTGTTTGCTCATCTTCGGTTAGATTCGAGCCAGATGGCAAACATAGTCCCGTGTAAAACAACTGTTCCGACACGTTCTCATGTTCACTGTGCGGGTAGTAAGCTGCCCCCTTGAACACAGGCTGCAAATGCAGCGGCTTCCAAACTGGACGAGCTTCAATATTTTCCTCCGCGAGCAAATCAATAAGCCCTTCAACCGTGATGCCCAATTGTGTCGCATCAATGGTAATCGCCGTCAGCCAGCGATTCGAACGCGAATTCGGAAGCTCAGGCATAAATTGGATACCTGGCATATCGCCCAGGGTTTGCACGTATCGCTCGTAGACGGCGCGCCTCGCTTCGACTCGTTCTTCCAAAACCTCTAACTGCGCTCGACCAATGCCTGCTAACACATTGCTCATCCGATAGTTATAGCCAACCTGGCTATGTTGATAATGGACGGCGTTATCTCTAGCTTGCGTAGCAAGGAAACGCGCTTTATTCAACGACTCTGCATCGTTCGAAACGATCATGCCTCCGCCAGAGGTTGAAATAATTTTATTCCCGTTAAACGAGTAGATGCCGTATCGACCGAAAGATCCGCTTGCTCTACCTTTGTAAGTCGAGCCTAGGGATTCCGCGGCGTCTTCGATCACGGGAACTAGAAACGCATTGCAAATGGACAAAATTTCGTCCATCTTAGCACTCTGACCGTATAAGTTCACGACGATGACGGCTTTGGGCAGCTGCCCTTTCTGCTTCGCTTCGCATAAAGCCCGTTCTAATGCTTGCGGCGACATGTTCCACGTATCCCATTCCGAATCGATGAATACAGGGGTTGCCCCTTGATACACAATCGGGTTTGCGCTAGCAACGAACGTTAAGCTGGAGCAAAAAACGGTATCGCCTGCTTCGACGCCAAGCAGTCTCAACGCGAGATGAATGGCTGCTGTTCCTGAGCTAACTGCCGCCGCGTCTTTCGTTCCAACATGCGAAGCCAGCTCTTTCTCGAAGGCATCAACATGCGGTCCGAGCGGAGCGATCCAATTTGTATCAAAAGCCTCCTGGATAAACAACCCTTCGTTGCCACTCATGTGGGGAGGGGATAAATAGATTCTTTTCGGTTTCGATAACATGATAAACATTCACAACCTTTTCACTAGGATGATCGATTCGCTTTATCTATGATTCTCGCTGGTGTGCCAACAGCCGTGCGATAAGCAGGCACGTCATGAATGACGGTAGCTCCAGCGCCGACCAGCGTCCATTCGCCAATTGCTATACCAGGAATAATCGTTGCTCCCGCACCTACGAAAGTGCCCTCCTTGATTACAACGCCTCCCGTTAAGGTTGCCCTCGGTGCTAGATGCACATAGTTTGCTAGGTTACAATCATGCTCCACGATTGCTCCTGTGTTAATAATGGCATGATCGCCGATGTGGGCATCTGCATGAATGACGGTGTTAGCCATGACTACGGTGCCTTGGCCAATAATGGCTGTTGCACTCACAACCGCCGTCTCATGAACGAGGGTAATGAATTGCTCGCTCGTGAGCCCTAATCGATCGATGATCGACTTTCGTATCTCGTTATTTCCGATTGCGATCACACATTTAAGCTGCTTATTGCGCGCTAGCAATGTATGGAAGGATGTGCTGGGTCCTTTATAAATCCCTTCATGCTCATAAAGCTCCGCATACTTATCATCTAAAATGGCATGAATGCGATAGTTTTGCTGAGATTGAATGATCTCCCGAATAACTTTACTGTGCCCGCCTTCACCAATTACAATGATTTCATGATCCACGAACATTCACATCTTTCATGAGAGATTAGAGCCGGAAAACTTCTCCATCGTCACATGATTGCCATGGCTAATTCCCTCCGACTTCACTACCTTACCTACGGTCATCAACAAAATTTTCAAATCCAAGAGAAAACTTCTATTCTCTACATACCAAATATCGAGTCTGAACTTCTCTTCCCATGAAATCGCGTTCCGTCCGCTGACTTGTGCCCAACCCGTGATGCCTGGGCGAACCCAGTGGCGTTTTGCTTGCTCGGCTGAATACAACGGCAGGTAGTCCATTAATAACGGTCTTGGTCCCACCAAGCTTAAATCACCTTTGATCACGTTAACCAATTGCATCAACTCATCCAGGCTGTACTTCCGCAGGAATTGACCGAAAGGTGTCAATCGTTGCGCATCTGGCAATAACTCACCATCGCGATTGCGTTCATCTGTCATGGTTCGAATTTTGATCACGTTAATTGGCTTCTCATATAGACCTGGCCGCTGTTGCTTGAATAGGATTGGCGATCCCAGCTTCACTCTCACCAAGATGGCGACCACGCCAATGATGGGCAGGAGCAGCAGGAAGGCGGGTATGGCTACAAGTAAATCGAATAGACGCTTCATTCTTCATCTTCTCCTAGGGGATTAGCCGAAATATTTGGATTTCCATCGATCCAGCTTCCAGAATACATAATTGACATTTTTAAAGGTGTGTCCGTCAACCGCTACCAACCATTGTTGATCAGAGAGCTTCAGTTGATCGATATGATGCATGCCATCTTTGCGCCAGCAATCCGCTTTCTGCGAACCGCTTAAGACAAGTGAAACTTCCTCTTCCTCATAGTGAAGTTCATTCAACGTATTTACACGGAACATACGGACGGAATCCCCATAATGCGGATAATCCGCTTGCGTATAGCGATAAACGTGACCATCGGAGGCGACTAGTCTTCCGCCTGGCCGGCTAATCATATCGTTGCTTGTAATCACTGGACTCTGCGGATGCTCCACCCATGGCCCCTCTAGCTGCTCCGAATGGAAAATATGCAAATCGCCTTTCTCCGAACCAGAGAACATCCACCATTTGTTATCTACGACAACTAGGGAAGGATCTAGATATTTCCCTTCGAGCAATTCACTTGCTACTTCCCACTCATACGGAAAGTTCTTGGCTTTGTATAAGAGCACGCGATTTGATTCGGCCGTCTCAGGAACCATATAAATGTTGTCATTATGGATAAAAACTTGCGGGTATGATAAATGAAAGCTCTCACGCAGCACCACTTGACGATAAGTCCAAGTTATCCCATCCGTACTCGTTGCGACACCGATTTCTCCTTGTCCTGAAGCTTTGTTCAAGATTTCAAAGAAAAGGTAAAACTCACCTTTATGTTCGAGCAAGAAAGGATCTGCGACGAACTCCGCCGGCACATCCGTGACATCAGATGCTTGTAAGCTTGGTGTTGTTAATTTATGATGCATAGGCGCATCCGACAGAAACCAATCAGATCGGAATACCGATATGGACCACGTCGATACCTGCATACCCTCTCGCAGCAATGAAAACCAACTCTGAAATCTTTTCAACGTCAGTGCACTAACGATTGCCAAAACTGTTCCTCCTTATAGTCATTTCCGTGAAGGATATGATCGAATGAATGATTTCTATTTGCATGTATGGCAATTACAAGTTAGCTGCAATTTCGTTCTCTTCCAAATACCCCTGCGGGTTAACAACTTGCCAGCGCCAGGAATCGAGGCACATTTCGTCAATCCCTTTCTGTGCAACCCAACCTAATTCGCGCCTAGCTTTCGTCGGATCTGCATAGCATACACCGATGTCGCCAGGTCTCCGTGACGTTATCCGGTAAGGCACATGTCTGCCCGTTACGCGCTCGAACGCAGCAACCATCTCTAGCACACTATAGCCTTGTCCTGTTCCCAGGTTATACGCTTCAACGCCTGAGCTTGCCAGCACTTTCTCCAACGCTTTTAGATGCCCCTGCGCCAAATCGACAACATGGATATAATCCCTCACGCCAGAGCCATCCAACGTGTCGTAATCGTTCCCATACACCTGAAGCTCTTTCAATTTACCAACCGCAACTTGGGTAATGTACGGCATCAGATTGTTCGGGATTCCATTCGGGTCCTCCCCTAACCGTCCGCTGCTATGGGCACCAATGGGATTGAAATATCGCAGCAGCGCGATGCTCCACCGATTATCGCTCACATGAAGATCTCGCATGATCTCTTCAATCATGAGCTTCGTACGTCCATAAGCGTTGGTTGCACCAAGCGGTTCGTGTTCACCAATCGGCACACTTTCAGACGTTCCATAAACCGTCGCCGATGAGCTGAACACCATGTTTCTAACGCCATATTCCTGCATCAATTCGCATAAGACAATCGAACCTGAGATATTATTCTGATAGTAGCGAAGCGGCAGCGAGACCGATTCACCGACAGCTTTAAGTCCAGCCAGGTGGATCACAGCTTCAATATGGTGGCGTCGGAAGACACTCTCCAGATCTTGTCTATGCAGTAGATTGATTGGATAAAATTCGAAATCTTTTCCTGTCAATTCTTTGACACGCCGCAACGACTCGGAACTGCTGTTAATCAAATTATCAACGACAACGATGTCATAACCGGCATTTAATAATTCCACACACGTGTGACTTCCGATATATCCAGCTCCACCAGTCACGAGAATAGCCATACGAATAGCCTCCTGTTCACCTATCAAAATTTGATAAAATCACTTTTGTAAATAATGTCTAACGTCACCACATTCTCATAGTAGAAATAGACCAGATAGAAACCTAACACGGCGTAGTACACGAGCTTTTGCTGTTTCCTCATGAACAAGCTGATCACCCACGACATGAGCAGCACATTGTATAGTCCGAAATAAATCGTAAATCTGGCGAAAATCCAGTTCTGCGTCGCTACCGCCATCACGATGAAATTCAACAAGGACATATTCACCACGTAATCACCGTATGGGAAAATCTCACGAAGCTTATGCCTGCCGATGTAGGCAAGTACCAAAGGTACCGCACTGATCGCCACACGAATCATGTTGGCGCCACCCTCTTGGAAATTCTGATATTCGCTGTAATGCGTATCAGCAATGGCGGTAAAGATCGCATTGGAGATCGCGCCGTAGCCGATGATCAGCACGACCGCGCCTATCACTAGCATGAATGTGGAGGAGGTCCAAGCTTTTCTCCTGACGATGAAATAGATGGGAATCAGAATGAAGGCACTGCCATGAAATAAAGAGGCAAAGCCGACCACCAGGAAGTACTTTTTCCAATTGCCTTGAAACAGAAAGGTTGTAGCAGCAAAGACGATGGCAGAAGCTAGGAATTGTCGAACTCCGTTCATAGAAACGATATAAAGACCCGATGTAATGTAAATGTAGATACTAAGTTCAAACAGTTTGGAATATTTGTATAGGACATAGATGATGAGGATATTCGTTACCGCTGCGGTCAGAAAAATAAGCAGCTGGGGATTCTGGGTAAAGGACTTGAGTATCTTCTGTAAAATACCAAAGCCAATGTCCTTCTCTGCCATCACTTCGGCCCAAGTAAAGGAACTCAGCTTATAGGAGTACATATAGAAGAATGTATCCCCAATGTTATTCCGAAGCCCTGCTACGAGCGCAAAGGTGGCCATGACGATGGCCGTCAGCCAAGCATTGGGCTTCATCCATACAAGCCCCGAACCGCTGCGGATCGGCTTAGCAATATGTCTTGAGAAGTAAGAGGCGATATATACGACAATCAGATTAACCCACAAAATAGCCATCGGAGGTTCCTTTCGGGAGCTCAAGAGAGTCTTGTTTTTCGGCTGACATACCAATAGAGGAGAACACCAAGTGGAATCGCGAGAAGCGTGAGGAGCTTAGCAGGTGTTTCTGTCATAAAACGGCGATTGCCTGAGATGATAGAGCTGGATACATAATGGATCGATTGCTTAAATTTGAAGAGCAGACTGCCAAACGGAAGCTTCATCAGTTCCCTGCGGTAAAAAGCAAACCCCTTCGGATTCCGCCGATATTGCTTTAGCATGTTCATCGAGGACCCATCGGGTAAATATTCAACACAGCACAGCACTTCGTTCAGAAGCAGCAATTCGTAGTGTTCATCGAGCTTATAATACTTGTAGGCCAAGCCTACATATTTCTCATTTTCAAATAAAGGGTAGGGATACTGTCGTGTTAATTCACTCCGGTACACCAGCTTCTTATCTCCGGTTACCCGATGCTTGCTGTACAATTCGAATAAGGTTGAACGGTCTAGTCCGTCTGGGAGTGAAGTTCCGATAATTCGTCCATCAGAAAAAGCGTCCAACCCGACGATGCCGCTAACTTGATCGCTACCATGCGCTGCCCAAAAGGAAAGAATCTTCGCCACCGCATTCGGCGGCATGTAGTCATCGGAATCGATGCATACATTCAGCTCGGTATCGATGAGGCGATAAGCGGTATTATGCGCGCCGTGCATGCCTTGATTGTCTTGGCGATGGTAGCGGATCGTGATCGCCTGCTCGGCGATCCACCCCGCGACGATTTGCGTGGTATCATCTGTGGAACCATCATCGATGATGAGCCAAACAAAATCTTGCGACGTTTGTTTCTTCAAGCTCTCATAACAGACCGACAAGCAGTACGCTCGATTATAAGTAGGGGTAAACACCGTTAACGTCTTCATGTTCATTTCCATATCCTCACCTCGAAATGCCCAGATAAAAGCCTTCCGTCCAAGCGGCCGTATTCCGAATATCATAGCCTTGGTTCGATAACGCCAGCGTTGGAATTTCTCTTGAATCGTTTCTCGCCATGATCCGCTTAATGTGCTGGATCCAGGCGTCTTGATCGTCTAAGGACAGTCGATCTACCAATTGAATGCCCATATCCACTTCCGATGTAATCGTATCGGAAATGAGACAGGGTAAGCCCGCTCCCTGCGCCTCGACGAGGGTAACTGGCAAGCCTTCATGGAGTGAGGGAAATACGAAAATATCAAATCCTTGCAGCAATCGTGAAATATCACTGCGAACCCCAAGGAATTTGACCTTTTTCTTCAAATGGAGAGCTTTCACTTTCTTCTCCATCTCCTCTCGCAGCGGCCCGTCGCCTGCTAATACAAGCACCGCTTCCGGCCTCTCTTCCTGCAAACGAGCAAACAGGTCAAGAAGGAAAGCATGATTTTTCTGGTGAAAGAATCTCCCCACATGGCCAATCACATAGGCATTCTCAGGCAGATGAAGCTCCTGGCGAACTTGCTTTCTGACGTTCGGTGAATAGGCAAACTGCTCGGTTTCAATCCCATTCCTGATCACAACAGCGCGACTCTCTTTGCCAGCGAATAACCACTGAGCCGCCTTGGTCGAGCAGGCCAGGAAGTGCGTGGCACAGGAACCAATATAGGTCCCAGCCAACCATTTATACGCTTTGGCAGCCACACTGCCTTCACTGCTCGTATTATGGCTGTGTGCGATCCGGATCGGGATACCTGCTTTCTTAGCCGCACGCAGTACGAATCCACTCATTTTATCCATATGGGCATGAACAATACGGTAATCCGTATGCGCAGCGAAAAAGTGATCTAACGCTTGAATGTATTTGGTGTGGCCGACATCCGAGACATAAGGAATCCGATGAATGACCCCGCCCATTGCCGTAATCTCGGCATCGAAAACCCCAGGCTTGCCCGTTAGGAAATCGAATTGAACCTTCGTGCGGTCCACGTTCCGATAGACGTTCATAAGGAGCGTTTCGGCGCCTCCCCGATTCATATTCACGACAATGTGCAAGATTCTTATTGGACTGCCCACATGACTTCCACCTTTTCATCCATAAATGAGGTATAGATTGTGCTTTGTTCTCGCAGCACATGCCGAATGGCATAGGTTCTTTCAATAATTTCTCTGCCACGGATGCCCATCTGCAACCTTGAGGATGTATGCCAGGTTAGCAGCAGCAACTTCTCGGCCATGTCTTCATGGTCATTCGGATCGGTGAGCCAACCATTTACACCATCCTGAACCAGTTCCTTATGTCCGCGATTCGTACCCGCAATGACGGGCAGGCCGCAGGCCATCGCTTCCATGATATTCACGGGCAAGCCCTCGCGCAGGCTGGAGGCAACTGCGATATCGCACATCGGCAGCAATCGGCTAATGTCCGAGCGGTAGCCGAGAAAGGTAACGCGATCACTGGCGCCAAGCTGCGAAGCGAGCGCTCGGCAAGCGTCCTGCAAGGGGCCTTCACCGGCTAAGAGCAGCTTCACATGCGGAGCTTCCTCGCCAATTTCGGCTAGTGCGCGAATGAGCATTTGCTGATTTTTATTTTCGTTGAATTCAGCTGCATAGAAGAGAAGGATATCCGTTGGCAGATAGCCCATGGATATTTTCAGATCTGCCTTGGCCTGGTCACCCAGCGGGTGGAAACGCTCCGTATTCACGCCTACGCCATGCACGTGTGCAATGCGATTGGCTCTGAATTTTCTCTCGACGGCGAGTTGGTAATCCTCGTCATTAATCGTGATCAGGCAATCCGTCAGATAGGCTAAGCCTTTCTCAAGCGGATAATACACCAGCCAATTCAGCAGCGGTGAGCCTTGGCAGAAATGGAAGCCATGCGCCGTGTAGATCACTTTCGTCCCCTTCCCCCTAGCTGATCGCGCTGCCAACCTTGCCAGCACGCCTCCCATCGGCGTATGTCCATGGATCACATCGTATTGGTTGGCATCGATCAACGCTTTTAGAGCGGAATAGGCTTGCACATTGCGCCATTTCAGCGGCGATCGCTGGATCGGGATGTCGAATTTTGCATCTACATACGGCAAGTCCATTTGTCCATTGGCGGCAATATGTACCTCCCAGCCCATCTCCTTAAACCATTTCATGACGGGTAGATGGAAGGCATTAAAGTGATAATCGACGGTTGCACAGAACAGTACTTTTCTTGGCATCGGCGTCTCCTAATATAGGGATCTTTTGACGTAGTCAAAAGTCTCTCTGCTCTATTAATTCTTTCTCCATCAATTCGGAAAGGTAGGTCAGTAAGCCGTATCTTAATTCAGGCCGCTGCAGCGCATACTCGATTGTCGTTTGAATGAACCCCATCTTCTCACCGACATCGTACCGTGTTCCCTCAAATTCGTATGCATATACGGATTCGTAACGGTTGAGCTCCGCGATTGCATCCGTTAACTGAATTTCGCCGCCAGCGCCAGGCGCTTGATTGCTCAAAATCTCGAAGATGCGTGGGGTCAAAATATAACGTCCCATAATCGCTAGATTCGAGGGGGCCAGCTCTTTAGAAGGCTTTTCCACCAGATGATTAAGGCTGTGAAAGCGCGGTCTAATTTCGATGCCATCTACGATTCCGTAACGCGAGACTTCATCGTCGGACACATGTTTCACGCCGATAATGGAGGCATTGTGGTACTCATACTGATCCATCATTTGCTTGAGGCACGGCTGCTCGGCTCGTACGATATCATCGCCTAGAAGCACGGCAAAGGGCTCATTCCCGATGAATTTGCGCGCGCACCAGATCGCATGACCGAGTCCTCGCGGTTCCTTTTGCCGAATATAGTGAATATCCACATTCGACGACTTCTTCACCTCGGATAAGAGCTCGAACTTCTGTTTCTCCAATAAGTTTTGCTCCAGCTCAAACGAGTTGTCGAAGTGATCCTCAATGGCTCTTTTCCCTTTGCCCGTGACAATGATAATGTCTTCAATGCCCGATTCAACGGCTTCCTCAACAATGTATTGAATGGTCGGCTTATCTACGATTGGCAGCATTTCTTTGGGCATCGCTTTCGTTGCAGGCAGGAATCTGGTTCCTAAACCTGCGGCTGGAATAATCGCTTTTCTCACTTTCATCTGGTAAGCTCCTTTTTCGTTTATTTAACCGACGGAAAATAGTTTCTGAGTGACAGGAATGAGATTGCTGTTGGCAATATCGAGCAGCCGCTGTCTCAGGCTTTCTTTATCTAACGTGCCGTACATGGCGATCATTTCTTTGATTTCATCCATATAAAGTTCGGCTGTTTTGCCAACGTAAATCTTCGGATACACCTGCTGTTCCTCGATTTCGTCTGCTTTCAGCAGCTCTTCATACAGCTTCTCGCCCGGCCGCATCCCAGTAAATTCAATGCCGATATCATCCACCGAATTACCCGAAAGCTTAATGAGGTTCCTCGCCAAATCGACGATTTTAACAGGCTCGCCCATATCCAAGACGAATATTTCGCCACCCTTCGCTAGAGCTCCCGCTTGAATGACAAGCCTGGACGCTTCGGGAATGGTCATAAAATAACGAATCATTTCAGGATGCGTGACGGATACGGGACCGCCCTTCTCAATCTGATGCTTGAACCTTGGAATGACACTTCCTCGACTGCCAAGCACATTCCCGAATCGAACGGCAACGAATTTCGTATTGCTGGTTCGATCCATATCCTGAATGATCATCTCGGCCATCCGTTTCGTCGCACCCATGACACTCGTGGGGTTCACAGCTTTATCCGTTGAAATCATGACGAACGTCTTCACATCGTACTTGCTTGCCGCTATGGCTACATTCATCGTACCCATCACGTTGTTCTTCACCGCTTCTTCCGGGTTTCGCTCCATGAGCGGCACGTGTTTATGTGCTGCAGCATGGTAGACAACGTCGGGGCGATGACGATTCATCACAGCCATCATTTTTCGCGAATCCTGAATGTCTGCAATTTCTGTAATGAATTCGGTCCGCGCAAATTCACAATTATCTTTGAGCTCCATTTCGATGGAGTAAATACTGTTCTCTCCATGGCCTAGCAGGATCAGTTTGTCAGGCTGAAACTTGGCAATTTGACGGCAAATTTCTGATCCAATGGATCCGCCCGCTCCAGTCACAAGCACAACCTTGTTCGTGATGAATTCGGAAATACCCGCGATATCCAGTTCGATCGGCTCTCTTCCCAGCAAGTCTTCCACATGTACGTCCATGAAATGATTAACAGAAAGCTTACCTGTAATGAGATCCTCCAGCATGGGGAGTGTTTGTGTCTTCGCTGTTGTCTTCGCGCAAGCCTCCACAATAAGATTTAGGTTCTTCTTCGCAAGGGACGGGATCGCAATAATAATATGATCGATATGCCAATCTTTCACCGTTTGCTCAATACGATTCACCCCGCCAACAACCGGGATCCCTAGGATGTCCAGTTGATGAATGCGCGGATTGTCATCAATGAAGGCGACAGGCTCAAGCTCTCCCTCGTGGTTGCGAATAAGCTGCCTAGCAACCATGATGCCTGCCGAACCAGCACCCACGATCAATGTGCGTTTCTTAACCGCAGTGGGCCGTTCCATCGTGCGAAACAGTCTCCAGCAAAATCTCGACCCGCCGATCAGAAGAATGTGAATCATCCAAGTGACCGCTAATAAACGGAAAGGGATATCGTGTACAATAATTTGTTGCACACATGCCACAGCGATCATGGAGAAGCTTACCGCTTTGACGATGAACACTAGCTCAGAGATACTTGCGTATTCCCACGCTTTCTTATACAGCTTATACCGGAAAGAAAAGACATGATGACTCGCTAATAACGTAAGCGAACTTATGACCATAGGTGCCGTAATCACATGAAGATCTGCACTCAACAGAAAACAGCTTACAAAAATGGACATGATGACGATAAAAGAGTCTATGAAGATTAATAAAGACAATCGTTGGCGATAAGACACAACCATCCACCCTCTCTTTAAAGTGCTTAAGTATAGGGCCTTCGAGAAGACCTTATAATTAAAAACTTTACATGTCAGTAGGGCATCTAACCCTGCCTCGCAACACACTTTTGACGACTCGCGTCTAAGGTTTCATCAACCCACAGCATGATCGAGTGACTCCATTGATAACGGTTAGGAGACATCACCGGGAAGGGCCAAACACGTGGTTCTTTATAAAGAACGGCGTGTGATAAATGTGCCATTTTCCTATTATAGAGAACATTTCCCTAAGTGTTATTCTTTATAAAGAACAACTTTATAAAAAAAAAAGAGACCGCAAACTTCTTAGGAGAACTTACATCCATTGTAGTTCTTTATAAAGAACGTGTCAATACAAAATATTGTGCCATTCCCTAGTCGCTAACCCCGATCTCTTTGATCTATCAACTCATACACTATGTTACGTCCTATTAAACTCATAGAAAGAGGTGAATCTGTATGATACGCGCGTATTTAAAAGATTTAGACGATGTAAATTTAACTTCCAAGCTGCCCGTTACGAATGATGTATTGACTTATGACGGCACGCTAGCCACTTGGGTTCCTAAACAACCTGTCATCTCCGCCCCCACTTATGCCTCCGCTTCTTATATCATTGATCTAAACAAATGGGGAATTAAGAATGATGGCACGAATTCCGCCGCCACGACCAAAGGGATTAACGATGCACTGTCATGGGCAAAAGCTCAAGGTATCACGCACTGTGTTATGCCATCAGGCACTTATCTGTTGAAGATGGATAGTACGACTTATGCCTGTATCTTGATGCCAAGCGGCATGCACCTGGAGATGGCGGATGGGTGTAAAATGCAATTGGAAACGAATTCATCGCCTTGGTACAGCATCTTTTACTTAAAAGGTGTCAATGACTCCATTATTTCCGGAGGAACGATCATCGGTGATAAGAAAACGCATGTTTATCAGTTAGGCATCAAGTTTGTACGGGGTGGGGTGAACGCAGACGGATCACTCAACTCCAATCCCAATTTCATACGTAGTCAGACCATTGATCGCTACAGCAATCCTGGATTGCTCCAGCTCTTCCGTCTCTGGTCCATTCCTGGTGTAACCACAACGGGCTACAGCTTCTATCAGTATAAAGACACGGTTTCGGCGGCGACGTTGGCTGGCTCCCGCAACAACGGACAATTCGCGCCTGCTGCACCAACAGGACGTGGTTGGTTTGCTGACATCGCGAATGCGAACAAGATGATTTTCGCCATTGATATTACCTCTTCCCCGTTAACGGATGCGCAAATTGCCCAAATTAATGCGAAGGTCGACGCTCAGAACTACACGCATGAATGGGGTCATGGCATTCAGCTGCTCGGCGCAAATAACGTTCAAATTTTGGATGTTGATATAAGCAATTGTACAGGCGATGGTGTAGTGACGACTTGGTTGGAATATAAGCTAAACCCTAGCGATTATACACAAGAGCAAATGGGTTCCTTCATCACAGTTCACAATTGCAACCTGCATCATTGCAGACGGCAAGGGATCTCCCTCATTGGATCCACCGATGTAACGGTCAGCAATAATAAGATTCACCACATTGGATATGCTGATGATGGCGTAACGGAAGACGGTATCTCTCCGATGTTCGGCATTGACATTGAATCCATGTGGTCAGAAACGAATATCCCGACTTGGCGTCCCGAATTGAATCAGAGCGGATTGGAACTGAACACACGTATTTATATCAAAGATAATTACATCTCCGACAATCGCCGCGGGCATTTCGTCAATGCGGATGGGATTAATATCGTCGTGGAAAATAATACGTTTAGCGGATACAACGTTGGCGGCATTAGCTCCTACCCCAACAATATGTATGTTAAGTATGTAAACAACACGTTCATGGGCTGTGAACTAGTGGTGAAAGGCGATAACTTCCTGTGTGGGGCTGTTTTTAATAATGCCAACCTTACTATCGCCGATGTCTCTGGTGCTGTCATTACGAATTGCCAAATTAAAAATGGCGCGTTCACTGGCTCCGCACTGACTGGATATTTCGGTACACCGACTGTCAACGTCGCCGCGTCCACTTTTACTTATGGGGCTGAGCATGGTATGGGTAATGGGGCCAAAATTGTATTTGAACAGTGGCTGGGTAAGGTTCCGACTGGCATCAGTGTGGATAAACTTTACTATACAGTGAGTGTGACCCCTACTAGTTTCAAAGTATCTGAAAGCGCGAACGGTGCGGCTATTACGCTTACGGACGCTGGAACAACAGGCTTTAACATTAGCCGTTATAATTATGGCCGCTTCTATATATCGGATATTGTCGTCGAACGGGATTGGCGAGCGGATAACAGCTTGAGTAAGAACTTCTCTTTATTAGTCAGCGGCGGCGTCATTCGAAATATTGCCGTCAAAAACTATGAACTCGAAATCGTGTCACCCGCCAATTATGTGGGCAGACCTATCATCATTGACGGCGTTACCGTCATTGAAGGCGGGGCAAACTTCGAGAGCTGTGAACTGAGCAACAGTTCTTTTCTGCGTATCAAAACCGGGATTCTTGGCGGAGACATTAATCTAGGAACGACAGACGCTCAATATACGAGAAAAGTGCTAGTCGATCAATGTATGTTCCAAAATGTTGGCGTGAACTATAACGGCAATGTGACGAACAATCGCAGCACCTTTCTTAAAGCCAACATTGGGAAATCCGATAACATGAATGCGGCTGTCATTACGAATAGTTATCTAGAAGATTCGAACATTAATATGCATTGGTTAACCCATGCCAATTCCATGA
The DNA here is from genome assembly GCF_032271945.1 of Paenibacillus sp. MBLB1832. Lineage (NCBI taxonomy): Bacteria > Bacillati > Bacillota > Bacilli > Caryophanales > Paenibacillaceae > Paenibacillus > Paenibacillus roseipurpureus. Next base: position 4,939,644 of record NZ_CP130319.1, read on the forward strand.
CGATTGCGAGAAGCATTTTCCGTAATGTGGCCACTGATGTCAACGCGAATACGCGAATGCTCGATAACCTCGTTATCTAGCCTCACAAAAAAAAGGAAGATTAGGGACGCCAACCAACCCCATACTCTTCCTTTTTTGTATGTTATTTTTCGCTGTTATTCCCACGCACATCATTGGACTTGAGCTGCAATTTCGCGTTATACAACGTATTGTTCTCGATGGTATACGGCCCCGCGCCAACGCCTGCATAGAGGGAGGAGATGCCTGCCGCCGCTCGATTCGTCCTGATCGTATTCCCTGTGATGATCGCCTGGAGAATATCACTAGGCTTATCCTTCTGCCAGAGATCATTTAGCGCAATCACGGCAGCTGGATAATCTGCTGACAGACTCATGGCTTCCAGGGTATTGTCGATGATTTTGACCGACTTGGCTGCATGAACAGCAATCGCCGACTTATTTCCTGAAATCGCGAAGGAAGAGTTGCGGATGGTGAAGTCCAGCAAGGCATGATCCGCGCGCAAGCCATTTCCTTTTATGGTACAGCCATTGAAGAGATAGGTGTTTCCATTTACCAAGGCAGGTCCCTCTACACCTTTACCCTCTGGCGCCTCAAACACACAATGATTATAGGTCCCTGGCGGAAGATCGATACCGTACGTGGCATTATAGCCGATGACTTTGAGATTATCGAAAATATTCCCTTCCAATGCTTCGCCTGTTACGGCTCTCAGCTTAGGTGCTCCTTGAATCGTGACATTCGTCAGATGAACGGGATTTTTCCAAATCGTCAATCCAGCATCAGCCGCAGGGTCTGTGATGTTGATTTGAATATCTGAAGCGGTCACACCATATGGTGTTAAACTGCTGATCGATAGAAGAGCGTTGGTAAACACCATGCCTTGGATATTGATGTGTGTCCCATCGAAATGCGTCATAGCATCGTTCATCGTATTCCCGATAAACGATACGTCATGACTCGCATGAATCGTCGTACCGTCGAAATGATTATCCTTGATGACGGCTCCTGTGAAAGGATCCGATACGGCAAGCCCGATTGCCCCTTTAGACGCCAAATGATTGTTCTCCACGAGAGCATCCGATCCATCATAGAGAATCAAATCATATCGTGTATTGTTATAGAAAGCGTTGTTCCTAATCTTGACATTCTCATTAATATTTCCGTTATCTCCCGCACCGCCTTCCACATCAATGCCAGCCATTGGCGCAGTGCCATTGGAACCGCCGATATCATGGAAAGAATTATGCTCGACGAGGATGTTTTTGCCGCCATTAATCGTTAATCCTTGTCTTCGATTAAAGGAGGATTCGGAGTTCTGCACCGTCACATTGGTCGATTGCACCCGATTCCATATTTCCACATATTGACCGCTTTGCGTCTGCCCTTTGAAAGTCAACCGAACAGCCTTAGCTCCATCTGGAATGCTTACATATTTCCCTTGGCTTTGCTGTTTCACATGGGACAAGAAGCTTCCGTCCCCTCTATAGAAGAAGAGGTCATATTCATGAGGAAGTTTACTCCCATTGTCGACAATTAAGGTATGGGTTAAATCAAAAGTCGGATGCGTGATCGCATAACTCACTTTGGTCCTGATTTGGGAAGCGTCGTTGACTAGATCGCCCGTTTCGTCGACGCCACCTGTCTCAAATCCCGCCTCATAGACGTCTTGCATGAAGTCGCCGCCTCCGCCGACACATAGCCCGTCCCCTGTAAAATTATAAGTCTTCACGCCGTCAATTCGGGAGTCGATCGCGCCTTGGAATAAAACGCCATAGCCGCTCTCATGCGTGCCGCCGCTTGAATAATCGTGCGTGTCCCGATCTCCGCGATAAGTACCTCCTTTGATCACGGCATTCTTGACACCTACGCCAAGATGCAGCGTCGAATAATCCTGGAAGCCATTCGTTTCCTTCTGGATAACCGCTTGATCATCCAACTCAAAGGTCATATCGCTAACCATATTGATCCGCCCATGCGGATCGATCGTGCCATTTTGCCCCTTTGCAATGAGATAGGTACCCGCAGGAACTCGAAAAACGGTATAGCCTTGATCATGCGCCCATTGCAGCGCTTGATTCAGACCATCCGTTGTCTCGGTGGGATGTGAGTTATCATTGTAAATGTGCCAGCGCTCCAATTCGAGCGCATACACGTTTCCTTCCTGCTCTTTTACTTCCTCCTCTTGCTGCGGCACAGCGGTGACGGGCAATGCTGTTTCTGACGAGCTTGATGAGCTCGGTGTGTTCGACAAGGATTGCAAAAAAAGGATACATGCAGCGTAAAACAGTACTAACATTTTTAACATTTAAACATACCTATCTTTCATCATATTTGGTTGCCTCAGCCATCGTTTAAATCACTTGCATGGTAGCAAAGCTATTAAGAATAAGCTGATCTGGCCGAAGAAATGCGTGGTAATAGTTATAATTATTCCTTTTCATTTGTAAGAGCAACGCGGGGTTACTGGCTAATTCAATGGTTTGCTTGACACACTCCTCTACATCTGTGAATTCCAAATAATGGTCATTCGATTTGAACCCAGGGACCTGGTAGCGCAGTCGTTCGGAAACGATCCCTTTACTCGCAGCTACATATTCACCTAATTTCCAGCCGTTCGATCCGAACAAACCCATCGTAGCAAGACAAATGTCCGATTCTTTCACTAGCTTCATAAAGTGTGTGCGGTTCGTCTTCGAATCGTCTAGGAGGCAATCCGAGTAATGTTTTCTGGCATACTCCCTTTGTGAAAATCCACCAATAAATCTAGGCCCAAAATGGTTACGTAATTCGCGGATGCATTGTGCTCGTCTATCATCGATCACTTTCGTTTCTTCCATTGAAAGATCGTCCACCTCCTCACTCCAGGTACGGGTAGCAAATAAAATACGTGGTTCACCTGTTTGCTCTTTGGGTTGATCTTCAAAGTGCTCGACATAAAATTTCTGATGATAGTTTTTTCCTATTTTTTCCTTTAAATACCATTTTGTCTTTTCTAGTATACTTCCGTCAAGAGGTTTATCCAAAATATTATTTTTTACCGTAACGTGATAATTTAGACCTAACGGATGTATACGTGAAGCGAAAGGATACTGGTGATGCAGTTCTTGATTAAAACTTCTTTTAAAATAATAATCCGCTCTTGCAGCATAGGCTTCTACACGCTCTTGATCAAACGTATATCCATCCGCCATATCGTATAAAACCTTAATGTCATTATTAATAGTGGCTTCGACAATGGAGACGAACGGGAACTCGTCCGATTGATGAATGTCTAGCTCAATCAATTTCTGTTCATGAAGCATGATGAAACCAGCAAGGATCTGACTGATATGTCCATCACCTTTACGTTTGGCTATATTCAAACGACATTTCATCCAACCACGACCTTCTTCTTAACATGGAATTTACCCAAAAGCCCTAAGCAAATTCCCCATAGATATTTAAACTCTGTTCTTTTATAGAATACAATGATGTAGATCAGATTCGGAAGCACGAGACTGACCGCTGCTTTCAGTATAAATGAGCGCCAGCTCTCTCCACCGATGAAACTGGACACATAGTAGGTCACGATACTTGTGCCAACGCCGATGAGCGCGTAATACCCGTAACTAAAGAAATAATGAAAGATCGACTTATGAAAAATTTGTTTATAGACGAAGTAAGGCGTTGTCCAAAACGGTATGAGCATCGCACTGATTAGGGTGCCGATGAATACACCTGCAATCCCTAAGTATTGCACCAGCACAATCGAACAGACGAGATTGATTGCCGCTTGCAGCAGTGGTACATAACGATCCTCATGGAAAATGCCTGCCGTAGTTTTTACAGCGCTAATAGAATTTCTCATGCCTCGTTCATAGAAGGTAACCACAAGAACAAGCAAGACGAAGTTGTCCATGAGGAATTGTGGCCCAATCCATATCGTAATCAGAGGCTCCATGATCACGTACAACACAATGGCAAACATCGAATACAGCCAGAAATTAAGCAGCATCGTAACCTTATACACTTGAAAAATGGTTTCTTTGCTCTCCTTGGCCACCAGGTTGCCAATGCTATAGTAGATATTATTGAACACCTGATTAATAAACGTCCGGCAGATCTCAATGAACATGAAATAATTCGAATATAATCCGACCGCCGCCACATTCACATAATACGAAATGATGAGGTTGTCCGTACTGTATATCAGATAAGTGCCAATGTTTTGGAGCACGATTGCTTTGACATTTTTGAGAATACTACGCTTGGATGTTAGGTCCAGCTTGCTGGTTACTTTCTGCTTCAAGAAAGGATACATCCGTCCAACGACATAAAAAAGAATGGCTGAATTAATGACCGTAATCGTGCTGTCGATGATGAGGAATAAAATATAATTTTGCGTTCGATATAAAATGCCGATTTTCAATGAGGTCGACAAAATAGATGAAACGGAGAAAATGCCTGTTGCAATATAGCTTTTCTGATAAACATTCAACAAGTTTGTTCTATATGTAAATAAGTAAGGGATCGCTGTGTTTAGTAAAAATAGGATATAAATGACATAGAGATGCTGTATGCTCGTATCTTTCGTAAAGAGATGAAGAAAAGGAAGCACCATTAGACCTAACAGAAGAATAATACAGGAAATGATTGTATACGTCTTTTTATACAACTTCATCAGAACGTTAATTTTGTGCTCATCATTTTCCGCTACCGGTTTATACAAACTATAAATAATACTCGAGCCAATGCCTGCCTCTGCCAAGGAGAGCATCGCGAGTATGTTCGTAAATAGCCCATTGATCCCCAGATAATCGAGACCTAGGGTTTGGATAAACACCGTCCTGGAGAAAAAGCTTAACAACGTAATGATCAGTTGATTTCCGATGCCTACTGAAATATTAATGATCGAATTTTTCACTCTCATGAGGATCTCCGCGTTTCTATATCATATTTCTACTGCTACTCATTCATCATAGCCAAAATCATTCTGCAATTGCGCTTGAATCTCACTAATTTGTTCTTGCGTCTTGTACGGCCAATATGTATCGAAGACTGGCTTCACCTGTAGGTTCGCGCGGTGCTTCTCGATGTAATCGGACGTTTTGCCGATGATACGAGCTGGATTCCCCGCAACGATGCAATTATCAGGAATCGACTTCGTCACAATGGAGCCAGCAGCCACGATCACATCGTTCCCGATGGTCACATTGCATAGCACCACACTATTAAAACCGATAAATACGCGATCCCCAATGATCACTTTCCCAATTTTCGATTTCCCAATGTACGCTTTGGTGCTGGCATCATGCGCAAGAATGGTGCTATTGGTGATCGTAACATCATCTCCGATCTCAACCAGCCAGCAGTGTCCCTGATCAATCAAGCTATTGTAGAAGCCAAAATTTTTCCCGTATTTCAAGCCTCTTTCCTTCAACAGCTCTAGCTCAGTTTTGGGAAATAATTTGTTCTTCACACGAACTCTCACGGATGTTAGCAATCTGTTCAGCACGAGCGTCACCCAACCTTTGAATGAACTTGGACATTCATTAAGCGAATACAGAAGCCTTGGGTAAAAGGCAGCACATTAAACAACATGGAGTACACCCCAATATCCTTCGTGTCTCCTTGCGAGAAATCGACGGCTCCGCTTCTTCGGGTCGCTTTCATTAAGTACTGAATCGCTTGATTTGCGCTCGCCTTGCACATTTCCGATATCGCTGGAATTTGCGAAGCATTCAACATGAACCAGCCAAGTGTGGCCGTGGTTGAAGAATCTGGTATACTTTCTTCCCGCGTCACGGTCCAGTTCCAATTGCCTTGCTTCTGCTGAAACACGACGGCGGACTTCGCGAATTGAATGATGCTCGCTTCCAGCAACGGCTTTCTCTCGTGGCCTTCTGGAAGTTCGTTCCAGGCGTCGATCAGACCGATTGCGAACCATCCTAGTCCTCTTCCCCATCCGTAGAGCCCTAGCGGCATTTTGCTATCCACTTGATAGGCGTGACTTGGTATATGGTGACCTTCTAGCATGCCATACTGCTCATATTGTTTAATCTGACGAACGGCAAGCTCGACGCATTCTTCCTTGCCATATCGGATCCCGTAGGCGACGAGGAAGGGACAGATGAAACCGATGGTATCCACATAGCGGTATTTCCCCATAAACGTACGATAAAGCACAGAACCCTCTTGCCCGATATGGGCGCGAATGAGCTCCCAGGTAGCATCTAATGCGCCTCGATAACGATCTACATCGATGAAGTCCAACTTCATGATCGCATACGCAAGAATCGCGGTGTCCACATGCTCCGGCTTCTTAAGCCAGTTGCCTTCGGCATCCATCTTGCTGGCAAGGAAATCCTTGATTTTCTTCGTTGTGTCCGCAGGAGCGTCGTTGCGTTTCACATATTCCGCTAACCCGAGAAGCAACGCCGCTTCTTGCCAATGCTGAATGGACGTCCGGGTATAGTTTCCTTGCATCATATCAATGGCAATCAGCCTGGTTTGATCCGTGACTTTGATTTTCGGTGTGCGTGACAACCATTTGATCCCGATCGACGTGATTGATTGATTCCAGATCTGTTTATCTTGATATCTGCCGATATGAATGCGGTTGACCCAGTCCAGCCCTTTGGGCACGAGATCGATCAAGGCAACTACGGCAATGATGACCACCACAATTCCACTTATCCATTGCAACATCACGCCTTCGCTTCCTCTCTCTATCACATAAATAACTGATATAGTTTGTAAATTTCGGATTCGGTGCCTAGCATTTCCTTGCCGAGATTGAAGACGATTTGTTTCCGTAATTCTTCGTTCTCGATGATTTCTTTGATGCCTTCACATACAGCAGCGGGTGTCATTGCGACGATGATGCCGTTGAATTTATTTTTGATTTGGTCTTTCGCGGTCGTGAAATTCGTGACAACAATCGGCTTTTGAAGAATTTTCGCCTCATCAATCGCAATCGATTTACCCTCGAATTTCGAAGGCTGCACATAAATATCCGCTTCGCGAATGTAGGGATACGGATTCTCTTTGATACCTAGGAGAATGAACGTCTCTTGGAGATTATGCTGCTCAATCAGCTTCTCTAGCCGTTCTCGCTCCTCCCCTTCACCGATGATATACCACTTTACGGGGTAGCCTTGTTGAACAAGCTGCTGGCAAGATTCAATCGCGAGCTCAAACCCTTTCTGAACATTCAATCGTCCCACGGATACAATCGTGATATCCCGATCCTTCAGATTCACCTGTTCCATCGCAAGCTTCTGAATTGCCGAAGGCGAGACAATGTTATGCATGACTTCGATATGATCGCTGAGGTTTGGGAATCGTTCACGCAGAATATGACCGCACTCTTCCGATACTGTGACCAGATAATCCAGTTTGTTGAAGTACACTTGATCCAATTTCGGATCCATGCCCAGCTTGTCGTAGTCGTTGTGAATGAAGCCGATTTTCTTGGTAGCTTGAACCTTATCAATGCAGAAATAGATCGGGTTCTTCTCCAGATAACCGACCGCGATATCATACTTGGTATCAATGTTTTTTAAAGAGTTCGCCAAGTACTTCCATACGCGCTGCTCGCATCTCACCCGATTTTTTTCACTCACATAAATACTGCCTGCCAGCAATCGCAAAATGGCAATCTTAAACTGGCCCCTCCTCAGGCAATGAAGCACTGCTTTCCGCATCGACATATCGAAAAACCGATACTCCGCAGGCTCTGGGAGCAGCCTGACCTCAGGGGGCAGCTTGGACAGGAATAACCCCGAATGCCGTAGGAGATACACATCGACCTCATACTGCGAGTAATCGAGTGTCTCTAATAACGAAATGAGCGCCTTTTCGGCTCCGCCACAATTGAGATTGTTCATAATAAACAGAATTTTTTTCTTCATTATCCGACCATCCTACTAGATAATTTCGTATAGTTTATTGACTTCTTCTTCTGTGCCCATCTTCTCTTGCGACAAGCTGTGAATGAGTGCTTCTCTTAATTCTCCCTGATGAAGAAGTTCAATAATTCCGTTAGCTAAGCCCTGTTCATTCATGTCCACAATCAGCCCATTCACGCCATCTGTGATCTGATCCTTCGCTGATTCATAATTCGTGACGACAATCGGCTTGTGCAGGATTTTGGCCTCATCAATCGCGATCGATTTCCCCTCATATCTGGAGGGCTGCACGTACATATCGGCATGCTTGATGAAGGGGTAGGGATTCTCCTTAATGCCTAACAGAATGAAAGTATCTTGAAGATTCAACTGGGTGATCATCTTCTCCAGTGCTTCCCGTTCATCACCGTCACCCAACACATACCACTTGATGACATGACCTTGACTTTTCAATAAGGCGCAAGCTTTAATCGCAAGATCAATGCCCTTCTCGCTGCTCAATCTAGCGATCGTCACCACATTCGTAAAGCGCTTATCAAAGGGTAACGAAGTGACACTTTCCCGAAGCGATTCCATCAGAATCCTCTGCGGAGAAACAATGTTCTGAATGACCGTAATTCTGTCCGTCAGCTCACTAAACGTTTCTTTCAACGATTTAGCACACTCATCGGAAACTGTCACCAACTTATCTAATTGTTTGAAATACGGCGCATCCAGCCTCGCAATCATGCCAGAATTCGAATAATTGGTATGAATCCAACCAATTTTCTTCTTCGCCTTCACGCGATCCACGATGTAGTAAATGGAGGATTTCTCGAGGTAGCCAATCGCCACATCGTATTCCTTTTCCATTGTACCGAAGGATCGCTTCATATAGGCCCAGGAATACTGCTCAGAGCTTGCTGTATTTCTCACCAAACGGTTCGTTACAGCGAACATCAGCCTGGCATACGCCAATTTGAACTGCCGCTGAGCCAGCAACTTTAACATCGAAGGTACGATATGCTCCGAGAATGCAGGGTGGAGATTAGGCAAGTTCACCATATGTACACCGGGCGGGATCGATTTCATGAAGGCGCCGGTTTGGCTGAACAAGAGTAAATCAACGTGAAAGCGAGTGTAATCAATTTGCGACAACAAATTAATGAGACTCTTCTGACCGCCGCCGGCTAGTAAGCTTGGCATCACAAACAATACGTTTTTTTTCATGGTATCCCTCATCGGTCTTCACATCTTATTTCGCTAATGCGTGTAAATACTCGACGGCTTTGTAGGACATCATCTTCATACGAGGAATCGCACTGCGCAGCGTCGTCTGGATTTCTTCCTCTTCGATCACCATTTCGTTGAAGCTTTGAATCAGCTTCCGACTGTCCGAGATGTCATCAATGCTGAGAACGAGTTTCTCTTCGCCGAAGATATCCTTAGCAATGCCTTTTGACTTGACGCTATATCCTAAGACAAGCGTCGGAACGAAGTTCGAGTACGCCGCGATCGTTGCGTGCGTTCTAGCTCCGACAAAAAATCGCATCCTAGCGATATACCCCTTATACTGAATTGCTGTCAGATTGCCAGGCAGCAGGATCACACGTCCTGTATGTTTAAATGCTTTCCAATATTCCTCAAGAATCTCGTAGTCGTTATTTCCTCCTTCGATGACATGAGGCGTTAGGGCAATCGTCATCTCGGTCGTCGCGAGAATATGATGAATCAGATCGCGAACCGCCTGCCCGGCTTGTGGATTTTTGCCTGCGACGAGGGGACTGAAATTGAGTCCAACCGTGTTGCCGGCTTGCCAGCCTTGCGGCAGTGCCAGTTCCTCTTTTTCCATCGTAAAAGCAGGATCTGCACATAATTCAACATTCTTGAGACCGCGGCTTCTTAGCATATGATAGGTTAGCGTTTCTCTAGCCAGAATGAGGTCGAACAATTTTAAATCTTCCAGCTTGCGTTCCGACATATCCTCTGAACCGATCGAGCAGCCCCACAGAACGAGCTTCTTCCCTTGTGCCTTCACTCTACGGTTAATTTCGTACCACCCTGGCTGCTCACCGTAGCAGTAGTTGTCTCCGCCGATCGATAGGCACACGTCCATGGTTGGAATATGTTTCACGATGTTGGAGTTCATCTTGCCGAGGGCATAGGATTCATCCTTGAACAATTTCACTTGCAGCGAAGAGCGAAGCCAGGCAAATGAATATTTCCGAATGTGCTGGGTGGAGCCATCATAAATCCCGTCTAATTTCGTTAAAATGTGATCAGTCTCCGGTTTGGCAGAGGCCAGATACACTTGAGCGCCCTTCATTTTCTCTTTAATTATGTTTGTGGAAGATCGTACAATCGCTTCGCAGCCTCGGTTTAAGCTGCCATTGTGGGCGAACATCATAATTCTCATCATCGAAACTCCTTTAGTCTAAAAGTGATTTCTCAACCTGCTATACGTTGTCGCACAATACAGACCTAGTATGGATCGTCTGCGAATCATTTCGATCATAAATTTCTCATAACGGTTTAACGTTCCGTTCGCTTCCTCCCAGAAGTAGGGTAAGGCTTCTCTTACTTGTGGATTACGAATCATGTGCTGAACGTAACGCAATCTTTGAATGAGGCTTATTTCCTTGGAAGCTCTCGCGTACATGGAGATGATGCCCAACACGCTTTGAATCAGCTTGAACGATTTTAGCCGCATCATTTTTGCGGGATCCATCGTGCTGGTGCGAATCTCTGGGGTCTCTTGTGCAAACACTTCCAGAGCTCGTTGGAAGTAGTCCTTATTTCGTAAGTTGCGCGTTGCGCTCCCTACAACATCACGGTAATGGTAGCCCGCGTAGTTCATATACATGGCACGCGATGCGTGACTAAAAAACTTTCGATTAAACACGCCATCCTCGCCTAAAGCGACTTGTTGTGGAAACTTCAGATCCTGCTCCACAATGATGCTGCGTTTATACAGCTTGTTCCATACGGAGTTGAGATCATCGGACTTTAAGAAATAGGCCATGATTTCTTCCTCCATATAGGCTTTATCGAGAACGGTATCTGTGGGAAAAGGAAACGTCATCAGGACTTGCCTGCCATCCAGCTCACTGACGAAATTGGAAATGACCACATCACTATCGCTCTTCGCGGCTGCTTCATAAAGCGTGTGAAACATCGCTTGATCAATCGTGTCGTCCGCATCCACGAAGCCGATATACACCCCAATTGCAGCCTGCATCCCGGTGTTTCTGGCCACGCTCACACCTTGATTCGGTTGATTGATCAACGTAATTTGAGGCTTATCTTGCCTATATGTTTCAATCAGTTCCTCGCTTCGATCGGTGGAACCATCGTTTACGCAAATAATCTCGATCGCTGGCAAACTCTGATTCACAATCGAATCCAAGCAAGCAATGATATAGTTTTCAGCATTATAGACTGGCACGATGACACTTAGTGGACATGGTTTCATTCGCTACATCACCCCATACAGCTTCTCCAGCTCATTCACATTACTGAAGTCTTGCTCCTTTAAATATGTTGAGAACTGCGCTCTTAACGCTGCATCGCGATACAACCGCTCAATCCCATCGGCAATGCCATCAGCACTCAACTCACACATCATGCCTTCAACGCCATCGATAATTTGACTGCCAGCTGTTGCATAATTCGTAATCAGTATCGGTTTACCTAAGATTTTGGCCTCGGTCACCGTTACGGCTTTCCCTTCATAACGCGAAGGCTGCACATAGACATCGCACGCCTGGATGTAGGGATACGGATTCGTCTTCTTCCCTACGAGCAGGAAACTGCGTTCCAGCTTGTTCTCTGCAATCAGCTTGCGCAGCTCGGACTCATAACCGCCATACCCGATGACCAACCAACGAATATGGGTGTAGCCCTTATCATGCAGCTTGCGTAAGGCGGCAATCGCCATATCAAATCCTTTGACATACGACAACCGGCCCACCGACACGAGTGTAAAAGCTGCTTGGTCCGCTTGATCCACTTGCTCCGCAAGAGGAGTAACGTCATTCGCCATGTTCTTAATGAACGTTGGTGAGGAAATATTCTCAATCAACATGATCTTCTCGCGCAGCATCGGATACGTCGTTAGGAACGCATCCGTGCAAGCTTCTGAGATGGAAGCAATCGCATCGTACTTGTTCCATACAGCTAGATCAATGCCATTGTCGATTTCTAGCTCACTATAATCGGTATGAATCCAGGCGATCTTCTTCTTCGCCGATACCTTGCTGGCGACAATATCATGAGGCCATGCATAGCTGATCGCGAGATCATAATGCTTCTTAATTGGGGGCAAAATGCGTGTCGTCCACTTCAAATCCAGCTGCATCTGAATATAGCCAGGACCTTCTTTGAGGCGGCGTCTCCGCGCCTGCGTCCCTGCAACCGATTTGCTTAGCATTCGGATCAGCAGCGCCGAGTAGCGTCTTTCCCGTACACATTGGCGAACCGATTTGCGAAAGACGGTATAGGCTGGAATTTCGGGCAGAACGTTCACTTCTGCCGGAATTAAACTCATAAAGTCACCGGAATGATGGCAGATGAAGAGATCGACCTCTACCTTTTCATAATTCAATCCCTCCAGCATATTAATTAAACTGCGCTCTACGCCGCCAATCTCCATATCGAAAACAGAAATGAATAGTTTAGTTCGCATAGGGGATATAACTCTTTTCTCGTTTATTTAGAAAGACCGTGTTCGCTGGCACATGCCCTTTCACCACGCTGCCTGCCGCAATGACGGCGTTATCGCCGATATACGTATCGCGCAGAATGACGACATTCGATCCGATCCACACGTTGTCACCGATGATGACCTCGCCACGAATCAGATGATCACCTGCGGTGTGCCGATAGTTGTGATCGTGATCGTTAATGCTGACGTGCGGAGCAATCTTTGTCATCTTGCCGATCGAAATGCGATGCGCACAGTTGATATGGCAGCTGTCATTGATGAATACCTTATCTCCGATCCGCAGCTCGCCATGTTGATCAACACGAATGCTTGTATGCTTGCGAATGAACACGAATTTACCAATAGTGATTCTGGCATGCTTGCTGAATGCGACGATTCGGCTGTTCGATTCAAGGGAGAAGATCGTCGATTGTATATTTGGAAAATAAACCAGCTTATTCAGATAGGCCCTCAAGATGCCTACCGCATGCGACAGAAACATAAGAAACGTGTAGTATAAGCCTCTGCCGCGGCTCTCTGCGGCCAGCGTGTTCACAATTTTCCGAAGTAGTGTCATTTCAAATACCCTCGTATTCTGGCAATATTATGTCCGCCGATCAGTCTAGCCAGCATCATCTTCAGTTGTGTCTTTCGTCTCTCTTTCGGTGGGAGCCAGCTTTTGTAGAAATGATGTAAGGTGTATGTGTGTGAAGTCATGAAGGTTTGGCAATTGATGTAGTCGAAAGGGGAGAAATACGTTTGCGGGTAAAAGGCCCCGATGCCCGGCAGCTCTTGAAATCGCCCGTCGGCTTGAAGCCCAAGATCGATAAGCATCTTTGTAATCATTGCTACATTCGTTAGTGAGTCGAAGCTGCCATCCGCTCTAAGAAATGGTTTATCCTCATAGGAGTCCAAAAACAACTGAATGAGCTTGCTTCCCTTCTGTGCGCCAATCGTGCTTGTCGCAATATAATTCGCTTGCTCGAAGCCCCAGAACGTTTCGTGGTGCAGAAGATTGTCAAAGGATTGGAAAACTTCCACATCCGTGTCCAGATAAATACCGCCATGGTGATAGAGCGCGTAGACTCTCGCATAGTCGCTGACGAATGCGAATTTTCCAGCAGCATACGCTTCTCTCGTATAACGATGTGCAATAATATCCAAATTCGTTTCATTCCATTCAATGATTTGATAGTCAGAGAGATGCTGCTTCCAGCTGGCCAGGCACCGTCGCACGATATCTGGCTTGTCTTTGCCTCCGAACCAGCAATAGTGAATGATTTTCGGAATTGTCATAAGCAAGTGCTCCTTGCCCCAGTTAAATTAGCGGAAATATTCTTTATAAAGAACAAACATAGAAAAAAAAGAATCAAACAACTCATATCCCTATAATAGTTCTTTATAGAGAACATGTCAACCAATGTCTTTTCTACTGCTCACGTTGTGACCGTTTGCTTCCTAGTCCTTCTCCATGCCCATAAGAAAGGCCTTAACGGGAAGTACAAGAACTGTGCAAATTTCGGTAATGCCAACGTTTCGACATCTTCTGGATAAGGGTACATAAAGCTCAGAATGAACCATACTTTGTTCGAAGTCGACATCAGGGAGAAGAGATGACGCTTATGATAGATTGATACGTCCACAGGCACGGGATCGGTATGAAGATTGACCATTTGGCGCAGGTAGAATAGGGCGTCTTTCGCTAACTGGCGCGGACGCTTGCCATCGGTAAGGGCATACAGCTCTGGCGGCAAGGATGTGCGCAGCAGCTGTGAGGTGAGAAGCAGCGCTTGAGCGGCGATATGTAGATTGCCATATCGGTGGAACGCTTGAATCAGCTCAGCCGCATCCAGCTTCTGTTTCACCATTTGGTCCATATCGACGAGCCAACGCAGCCTTGACCAGCCGTGACGTGAGCCGTGAATCGCCAGGAACGCGAATAAATCCTCTTTGCCCAAATAGTATACAGGGCTGCTCGTAATCGAGGAGAGGCGTTTGCGCTCCCACAGCTCTTGAAAGCTGGGCTCTTTGGCAGGTCCAGGCCCTAGGCGCCAATGGATTTCTACCGTCGCTTGCTTGCCAGCATGAAAGTAGGTAATGTGATGATGCCGCCATTTCCAATCGCCCAGTACCATGAGCGGACATTCGATCTTCTCGTAGTGCATCCGTCGAAGCAGACCATCTACGCGATCCAGATCCTGAAAAGGGACAAGAATGTCCAGATCTCTGGAAGTTCTCAGCGAAACATCCCCATACAAGTCTGCGGCCAAGACGGGTCCTTTCAGCACAATGGAAGGAATGCCGCCGCCTGCCATTTCCTTGCTGAGCAGCTCCATTTCGGCGCTGAGATGCAGCATTTGAAACGCATTCTTCTGATAGTGCTTGCGCAATGCGTCCAAGACATGGGAAGGTACCCAAGGTACTTTCATCATCTTCATCTTCCGATAGAGATCAGGATACACGCGATGATGCATCGCTAGTTTCATGAACAGGTCCCAATCGATATTCACCATTCTCGCCTGCTCAAGAGGCGATAGATGGCCGTCACAGGTTAGAAGCGATAACATAACGCGCAGCTCTTGCGGGAGTTGCGATAAGTCTAACTGAAAATCATTGTTCATAGGACTCACTCAAACCTCCGTCTCTTCCTTCATCCGAAAGACTTTATAGCCTCGATTACCCATGCGGCATCACAATAACCTGCTGCTCCAGCAAATGATTCAACAGACTCTTCTTCTCTGTCGCTAACTGCCCAAACTTGCCGTTCTGAACAACGACTCCGCGATCTACAACGATCACTTGATCGGCATTCCGAATTGTCGACAGGCGATGGGCAATGACGATGATCGTCATTTTACCTTTTAATTGATCTAAGGCAGCAAGAATTTTCGCTTCATTCTCCGTGTCAAGTGCGCTGGACGCTTCATCCAGGACGAGAATCGACGTCTTACGCAGAATGGCTCTGGCCAACACCAGCCGTTGTCGTTCACCGCCGGACAGCCGCACGCCCCGATCACCAATGAGCGTATCCATGCCTTGCGGCAGGCGTCTGACGAATTCGGCTGAAATCGAGAACTCCAGCGCTTCCCACAGTTCCTCTTCGGTCGCCTGCGGTTTAATCATAAGCAAATTCTCGCGAATCGTTCCGTTAAAAAGAAAAGGATCTTGCGGCACATAGGAGATAGATCGTCGAAAAGCCAGCAAGTTTTCGCGGGTCAGCGGAACGCCATCGATACAAACCTGGCCTTGGTCAGGCTGTAAAAGTCCCATCACAATATCGATCAAGGTACTCTTCCCTGCACCTGAACGTCCAACAATCGCGGTCGTTTGGTTCGCAGGAATGTGTACTTGGATATTTTCAAGTTGATACGCCAATTCTTGCTTATTGTAGCGGAAATAGACATTCTGACACGAGATTCCTTGATGAACTGGCATTGGCGTTGATTGCTTCACAAGTTCTTTCTCGTTATATTCCATTGCGCCTGCACTCTCTTCCTGTAACAGAAGGATAGACTGAAACGCAGGGATACAGGAGGCAATTTGCTCCAAATTGGACTGAATGCCTGTAAACCGCGGCCAAAGTCGCGAAAAAATTAAAATAATTAATACCAACTGACTAGGTTGTGCCTTAAATAGTTGAATAGAAACGAAAATAAGGGATGCAATGAGAAACGTTGATGTAATTTTATAAAACGTTTGCGAATGATTTCGAATGGCGTTCATTTTAAGTTGTTCCGCTTCAATTCGTTTGCACCAATCACGCAACCAAGCAATTCGTGATGCTTCTAAAGAATTGCTTTTAATATCCTTAACGCCGTTGAAATGATCCGATATGCCGCCGAGATAGCTTTGAGCAATTTCCGTGCTTTCTGTGCCAACCATTCTTGATTTTTTAATCCATCTTCGTGAGAAATAGGCGAGAATCGTGCCAGCGACGATGACAAATAACGTAATCGATGGAGATAACCAAAAAGCAATTCCAATTTGAATCCCTGTAAAAATAACAGCGGTTATGAACTGAAGAAGGAGATTCGTCCCTCTCACAACGCGACTTAGCTCTTCCGTCAGGGCGTTGATGAGGTCCGATTTTCTTTTGCTCATAAAAAAAGCCCAATTCGCTTGTAATAAGGAGCGATAGGTCTCCATACGAATATGATTGGTAAATCCCATAAGGATGCGTAAATTTCGATGATTTAAGTTTTGCTGGAGCAGGGTTTGACAAGTAATTAAGAGCAGATAAGCCGCTAATAGAATGGCAAGACTCCAAGCAACAGGCATATGCTGCACAATGCCAGCTAGCTTTGAGATTGGGTTCGAGCTGTTACTAATGCTAATAACACCGCTTATACTAATTAGAGGAAGTAAGAGAAGGATACCCGCTCCTTCCAGTAAACTGACTATGACCATGCCAATGACATTCAGATATAGTATTTTCCCTGCAAACACATGCAGCTCTCTTGCAAAATGTAAGAGTTGCTTCAATTCCTGACCCCCTATACAAACCTCGCTCACCTGAATATAGCCCCTATACGTTGTTAGGTATAAGGGCTGATGTCATAACGTGCAATTCCTAACTATCGTGCGTTAAATGTAAAAATGGAAAGTGACAATCTATGTAAAAACCATCAACATCGTTTCCGCCCTCACCAGCCATCGTCATACCAACATCTAATGTTTCTAACTCAGGTTTTTGCCAATTTTTTTGCATCGTATCACCTCCATTCAAGGGTTATCCTTTACCATTCACCTTTTCGTAAATGTACCTACCACTGTAAACCTTTTCATTTCTTCAGCACCCGTGACATAGTAGGGACCGCATCGCAGCCATGCATGCGCAATCATTCGTCCATGTTCATCCTTGGCTGTGCCAAGATACAATGTACTATGCATCTTACGCTTGCTCAGCATTTTCATACCTGTCAGAGCCCTTACTAGGCATTTACTATCCCAAATCGTATACGAACTCATCGTCTGAACAGCGACTGCCACTTTTGCAACGACTCTTTTATCCAAATAAGGCACTTCTAAGGGGGACTCACCCATCTCCAGGCCCATTCCTTGTACCACTCTTGCGAATGGCAATGATTTAAGTATCCGAGCCCATCCCAGATACATATAAGCTTCCATAAATAAAAGCATTGTTGTCGTATCCAATTGAAACATTAATTTAAATTTGTGAAGGGATAATCTCCTACTTTTCATCAACATGAATAAGTTCTTCTTTCAACAGATGATTCAGAAAACTAAGAACATGCTCCTCACACTGTTCTTTCTCAACTTGATATTCCGCAGTCAAAACATATACGAGTTGTGATACAGCAATAGGTGTTTCAATGAGGTCCCAGATGCGACCCCCGACTTCCCCTAAGTTGTAATACTTGCTATTGGCCACATGTAACATCACTTTCTCTCCACCCATATCGCTAACGATGTTTCCTTTACCCTGCTCAACGGTATCAACGATTGTAATTGCGGCTTGTTTAAGCATGATTATGATTCCCCCTTTTGAATGGTGTCTAGTACCAATGAGACAAGTTGCCCTGCAGTAAAGCCGTTAACCGGGCGTTCTAATTGAAAGATTTTCACATACTCGGATAGTTTGGCAGATGTTTTAAAATGCCAATCCACTAATCCTAACTTTCCTAGTAAGGATTGACGATACGTATGATTATACAGCCGATACAAGCCTTCTAAGTGTGGAATGGGTCGTAGGTTAACACCATCGCCTGTTGATTTCACAAGTTCAAATACAGCCGCTAATGGAATAGGTTCCGATGAAAAACTCGAAACTACAGGCACCGTGTATTTGGTTTCTCTCTGGTAAATGGGGCTGAATTGACTCGCATCCATCCCGAAATGGGACAAGCTTTCCTGCCATAATTTCTGCTGAGGATAGGAGGGTGTTACGAATGGTATTGAGGCAGACGAGAATGAGACTGGAATAACATCATCGCTAAGAAGGGAATAGCCTTGGTTAATAAAGGCTGAAGCCAGTGTCGATTTGCCAGCGCCTGAATGTCCGACGAAGGCATAGGCCTTGCCGTTGATTGCTATCGCACTGCCATGCAAGGGCAGAATACGCTTCTGGAGTAAAATAATTCCCATGCAAGTGCCGAGGAGATAGAGTCGAATCTTCGATTCTTCCGCTTCCTTGACAGGAGAAACGGTTATATATTTCCCATCTTGAATGGCATAAATCGCAGTATCCGCGACTCGGAACATCACGCGATCCTCGGTAATGCAAATAGTTTGATGAGGAGCAACTTGTTCTGCCCATTGCTCGGTTAAATCACCGAAGGTTATGATAACTTCTTCCTCGTCGTGAATATCACTGGCTGGCAGCAATTCTGGCAAATGAATGTCGCTTACAATTTTTAACCCAAATGCCTGAAATTTGACTCTTTCTTGTGTTTTTATCATTAAGCTCACTCCAACTGCTCTGTCAAATTTGTAAGAATAGCCCTTATACTTTTAATTCGTATAAGGGCTCATCGATCGCTTGCGAACTACTTGGAAAGTTGACTAGCTATGGTGCAATTCACCAAACTCATCTGGATCAGATACGAATTGATCTAAGAATTGAAGACCAGGCCCTGCCATTGTCATGCTCAAATCCAATGTTTCTAATTCTGGTTTCGACCATACTTTTTGCATACTATCACCTCCTTTACGAAAGTTTCCTGAGAAATCTATATACAATAAGGCTTCTCATCAAAATTTTAAAATCTGCATCAAAGGCGTAATCTGCCTTAGGCTCTTGATACTTCGATAGAGCATTCTGTAGCAACGGCACATTTAAGACTTCGGAAGCCAGCGGATCATGGCTTAGCTGCTGTATCTCCTCGATAAAGGCTCGCCAGGATGGCCGCATGCGATGGATCACATCCGCTCCTTGAACACCTCGCGTACGTTGATTTAATCGAATGTTATCCGGCAGATGGTGTTTCATTGATCTGCGAATGATCGAACGATCATATCCCTTTTGAACGAATTGCTCGAGGGGAAGCGATAAGCAGAAACGGACAACTCTTAGATCGTTCGTGGGGTCCCGTCCGTGAATTTTGTATCTCAGCGCGAGCTTTGAGCTGCTTGTGGTACTTGTACTCCACAAGTTCAACTGTTGAAAATGTTTCACGCGTTCCTCGTGCACATTACGAGATTCCAGTGTTCCCGTGCTTAAACCTTGCGATTTAAGCTTATCCATGACTCCTGTTCTTCGAGCAAACTCAGGACTAATGAGCACTGGCAGCGTCTCTTGTTCAACTAAATTTGAATTCGTAAACAATCTTTGAAGGCCTGGGAAAGCTTTTTGGGCTGTGACTTTTAAAATTCGTGCCCTGCCCACGCCGATATTCTCACTGTACTTGCTCACTTCGTCATAAAGGTGAATCCAATTGAGCTTGCGCATAAGTGAAGCATAGTAGCCCATTGCTGGCCCCCACGAAACAGTAAAGTTTCCCCGCGCACCGCTCAAAAGAATGCCAATGTTCTGCTCACGGGCTCTTTCGTAAATCCCTTTGATCCAAACCGAATTCTCGAAAAATTTATAGGGCATTTCCATAATATCAAGCCATTCATCCAGTTCGGACAGCGCGCTTTTACCTGGAAAGTCCAAATATTGATCGGATATATTGCCAACATGATGGATTGTTGATTGAATGTATGGCCTCTCGTTTGCCACTCGATATTTACGAGTCCAGTCTGTGAATGAATCTTCCGGAACTGAGCTGTACGTATATAACGTCTTATTCTGCTTCTGCAACGCTTTAGCCGCAAAGCTTACAACGGAGCCGGAATCCAGACCACCGCTTAGCTGAGACCCCACATTATGGTGAGTTCGCAGCCTCGCTGTTACTGCGCTTCGGAAGACATCACGAAATGCTTCCTCATATTCTTCATTGGATTTCAACTGCAATGGTTTTTCATTCGTAAAAGAGTTGTATTTGGTTAGCGTTATAGATCCATTGGCAACGAGGATGCTATGTGCAGGCGGAATCTGTTTAATTTCCTTGTACACCGATGACATAACATCCACCGTATCAATGATATTGGGGATAGCCAAATACTCGGCCAACCAATCCTCATTTAATTTTCGCTCAATATAAGGCAAGGTCAGCAGAGGCTCTATCGTGGTACAGAACGTGAAGTAATCTTGATTCTGGTGGTAATAGAGGGTTCGGCTGCCTGTAAAATCTCTAGCTCCGAATAACAACGCGTTTCGTTGATCCCAGATCATGAAGGCGTAATCGCCGATTAAGTGCTTCGGTGTTTCCCCTCCCCATTTGCGATACGCAAGGAGAAGGAGTTCACTATCGGTCATGCCTGAGCGCCTGCCTCGTTCTACCTGG
This sequence comes from Paenibacillus sp. MBLB1832, assembly GCF_032271945.1. NCBI lineage: Bacteria > Bacillati > Bacillota > Bacilli > Caryophanales > Paenibacillaceae > Paenibacillus > Paenibacillus roseipurpureus. The sequence goes on from NZ_CP130319.1 coordinate 4,960,583, forward strand.
AGCTGATTGAACAGCTCATCGCGATTATCGAGGATGACGTCCGACGTAATGGCCAGCCCTCTTTCATGATCGTAGAAAGGTACGATTTCCCCGACCGATTCTGGTGTGATCCATTGCGCATGGCATCCTAGGAAAACGTGATCATCGCACCATGCCCGACTGTCATCAGAAGGAAACTTCTCTAGCGCCTTCATGAGGAGTGCACCATGCTCGATCGAAACGGGTGCATCTTTCATTTGAAAAATACCGGTTATCGCACTCATAGATCCTCCGACTTCTGTTCCGCGTCGTTCTTTGAAGGAAACGCTAACGTGTGTCATTTCTCGAAAACGTTCTTTATAAAGAACATTTTTAGAATATCATCTTCTTTTCAGCCTGTCAACAACTTATCTTGTATTTTCTGTTTGAAGTTTTTAGCCTGACCATTGCCGCTTTTACGTATGTTGAACCAGACCGCGATCGATCAGATCCTGCAGAAACGCCTCAATATCCGCTTCCACGGTTTCATCCACAAATTGAAATTCTTTACGTACAGCATCGCTAATCGAGCTCACCGTCTGGGTTGTATGAAGCATAGACCAACAGAACCCCCCAACGCCATTAAGCTTCGTTAAGCTATACGCATCGGTGTTCAAAATAATCCATTCTTTATCCAGCTGGATAGACTCATAGTCATTCATGCGAAATAAATCCGCCTGATTCCGTTTGGTTGCAGCAGCACCGTCTACAGAGACGGGCTGCTGACTTAAGACCATGGGACGCGTATATACTTTACGCTGTGTGGTGATTTCATGATCCATTGTAACTCTCTCCTATCGTTTCCATGTTTGGACTAGTCTTCGCACCTCTCCAAAAGGTGTATCCATAATCTCATACATGCGAAGGCTTACCGAGCTCTCATAGCGATCCAAATCAAAATTCAGCGTCTGCATGCCGCTAACGACTTTATTATCGCCCGTAAACGTTAGAAGCTTAGACGTCATGACGCGATTGCTGCCATCAACGGCTTCAAATCTAAGTTTGGAGTAGCTTTGATCAACGACCGCTTCATCCCCCATCCCAACATCAAGATCGATATTCAACTTGTAGGTATATGAGCTGCCTTTGCCACTATTATAGGAAGAATCGATCGTCCAGTTGTTCACTTTCACGTCGAACGGATAGAAGGCAAGTGAAGAATCGCCAACATCCGAGACAACCTTGGTCTTGAAAGCGGCAACGGCAAATTTAAAGGATGCCACTTTGGAGCTATCCAGAATCTCCATCGCTACCCCATCACCCGTTTCTGAGTTAGGCACGATATACGAATAATAGATGACATACCCAATATTCGGGATCAACGTGTCTACCTTCGTATCCTGCCGGATCCCTGCATATTTCTTGCCGCTGCTGCTCGTTAGCAAGGAATCAAAATGAGGCACTTGAACAGGGCCACCGCTTTTATTCAGCATTTTGAACTTTGCAACAACTGCTTTGAAGCCACCGCCAGTGCTCTCACTCATGCGCAAATCAACCAGAGAGACCTCAACATCCGACTGGACGAAGTCACTTAACGGGTCAAATTGAATCGGTCGATTCCATGTATACGACGGCAAGCTATTCATAAAACGCTGCGTGCTCGCAACGCCTCCAAGTCCAATCGACAAGCGTCCAATGAGGAAGGAGCTGACGGTTTTATCTTCAGAGACAAATGTTTCTGGTGTCAAAATGAGCAAGCTCTTCAGATCCGCTTTATTCTTAACGGGAAGTGCATAGTGAATATACGTTTTCTCCCCAGGTCCTAGCAGGACAGACTCCTGTTCCAGTCGTTTGCCACTGAAAACCTTGGCATCTGACTTTCCATTTACTCGAAAATCGGGCAAAGCTGTTTTCTTCGTGCCCACGTTCGTGGCCATGATGCCGACGACAGTTACCAAGCCTTCCGCGGAGTTCTGTTCGCCAAGGCTTACAGGCGTATACGCAATCGCGTCCGATAAAGCTGGAATCGTGAACGACTCGTCCCACTTTTTAATATGCTCGAGATCTGTTACGTCCGCCTTATCGCCTTTCCATTCCTGATCAGCGATCGGAACAGACGTTACGCGATTAACTTGTTTCGGATACACGAATTCATCAACATCTAACCAAGAGATTTCACTTAACGAGAACTCGTCATAGCGATCAATCGTATTCATGTAGCTTAACTCGATCGTTTCTCTAGGCTGAATATTTCGTGGATTCGCTTGACTCGGACGCATGATATATTCCAAGCCTTCATCCGTTTTTACACGTACTTCATACTCAGGGACGCCAACTAAACGAGAGCCTACATTTGATAAACGAACAACGGCGCCTAATCGTGTTCCATTCGCTGTTGGTTCGTTGAGGATGCTCTTAACCTCTACTTGAAGAGAATCCGTAAGCTGATATTTCGTTGGTGTCGAAGCCTGAGTGTATTTCGCATCCGCAGCAGCTTGGAAAGTGGCAGAGGGAATTACTAAAGAGGCTGCGAGAATGAACATGATCGTCGTTTTTTTCCAATTTATTTTCAAGTCAAGTCACTCCATTATCGTTTATTGCTCTTCAATGGCCGTCATTTGCACTCGCTCTTTATCCATTAATGCACTTGGATTCGTTTTCACAACCAAATCCCCTTCTTTCAACCCTGTCAGCACTTCTTGGTTCGACTCGTTGAGTCTGCCCAACTTGATGCTGCGCTTCTCTACCGTATCGCCGGAAAGGACGAACACGAACGCATTATCGCCCTCTTTAACGATACTGTAAGTAGGGACGGTTAACACGATCTGATCGCTCTCGTCGGAGAGCTGCAGCTTTATTTTCATGCCTGGCAGCAAGGCGGCATCTTTATTTGGCACTTCCAGGTTGATCTCATACGCTTTGGTTTGAGGATCAACAACCTTTGCCAAGTAGCTGATCGGACCGCTGAATTTTGTTTTACTGCTAGGCAGCAAATAGTTCATCGCGGTTTTACTGCTAGCCAGCTTGGACTCCTCTTCGGAGAGCTGCGCCTTAATTTTAATCGGATCGAGCCTTTGGATGGTGGCAATTTGCGTTCCATTTTGTACACTCATTCCCGTATCCAATGGCATGTCCATCAAAAGACCACTAGCCGTCGCTTTCACTTCCAGGTTTTGCAGCGTTTGTTCCGCTTGTTGGAGTGCTAGCTGCGCGCCTTTGAGCTGAGTCTCGAACTCCGCGGCAACATCTACGGGTTCGTAGATGCTCTGACGCTGTTTGGCTTGATCGAGATCTAAGCGTGCGTTCATCAGCTGTGTTTCCATTTGGAACAGCTGCGCTTTGGTTGCAAGGCCAATATCATAATCGTTTTTCATTTTGTTATAGCTGCGCAAAAGGGTCGTCATCCCTAATTCCATCTTCTGTATCGAATTATTCATCTCGGACTTTTGGATATCGGATTCCTTTTTGGCTTTCGCTTTGGCTTTATCCATGGCGTCTTGCACATTTTTCAGCGCCGTCGCGGCCGCATCGCGCTGAGCTTGCACATCGGCTGATTTCAATTTGAGGATCGGTTCTCCCTCGCGAATCATTTCGCCGCGCTTCTTAAGAATTTGCTCAATTTCACCGCTGGCCTTGGCCGTGACATTGAATTGTGCGGAAGACAGCACTTCGGCCACGCGTTCCCCTGGATCACCGATTTTTTGCTTAATGACTTTGAACACTTTCACACTCTTCATAGCCTGATCATTATAGACCGACTTAGCATTGGAATTTTCGAGGGCTGTATCGGAGCAACCCGCAAGAATGACCACACTAAGTGTCAAAATACCGACCATTTTTAAGGCTCGCCTTTGCGGTTTTCGTCTTTTTTGTCTCATTCGCTATAAACTCGCTCCCCTTACTCGATTTCGTACTAACCCTGCTAGAGATAGGCATTGGCTGGATGATTCGTCACTTCATTAAGAACAACCCCGATTAGCTTCGCATTCGCTAAGGCGAGCTCTTCTTTTACTTTTTTCGCCACATTGCGCTTCAATTGTCCATGTTCAATAATCAAGAGCACACCGTCGCACTTGGTCGCCATAATCTTGGCATCCGAAATCGTCAGCAGCGAAGGGGTGTCCACGATAATCACATCGTATTCCTCGCTCAGCTCAGCAAGCAGTGTATCCATGCGCTGTGAAGCCAAGAGGCCTGAAGGATTCTGGGTAAGCGGCCCCCCTGAAATAAAGGAGAGATGATCCACGATGGTCTCTCGAACAATTTCATGACGCGTCGCCTGTCCCTCGAGGTAATTCGTCAATCCGCGTCGATTCTCCATATCAAAAACGAAGTGAATCGAGGGATTGCGCAAATCCGCATCTAGCAGCAGCACTTTTTTGCCAATTTGCGCATAGGCCACAGCGAGATGAACGGCTGTTGTTGTTTTTCCTTCGCCGCGACTGGAAGATGTAATGGAAATCGTCTTCGCATCGCGGCCAAATACGGAACATTCAATATTAAATCGCAAGGAGCGGTATGCTTCTAAGGCCATGGAATTCGGAAGAATTGGTGTCATAACCGCATGACTCGTATTAGTAGATGGTCTTCGCATAAGCTAATTCCTCTTCCCTGTTTTTCACTTTTCTTTTTCGCTTCGCATAGAGCAGGCTGCTCTTCATTTTCGGCACATAAGCTAGCGGCGCCAGTTCGAAAATCTCTCGAATATCCTCGTCCGTTTTCAACGTATCATCTAACGCATCTAATAACAGAATGATACCGATTGTAGCAGCCAATGACCCAACGAAGCTGAGAATAATATATTGATTGGATTTCTGATTCACGGGGGTAGGGTTGTCCTGAACCTTCGCTCGATTCAAAATCGTAATGTTGTCGACTTTCATAATGTTGGGGATTTCGGTTTGAATGACATCGGAGACAGCGTTCGCAATCCGAACAGCTCTTTCATGTGATAGGTGCCTTACTACGACGGACATGACTTGCGTTTCATTTAAATTGGTGACATTAACGATTGATATTAGTTGATCGGTGGTTACGTGTAAATCGGGGTTTCGTTGCACGACTTTATCCATAATGGCTGGGGTTTTAATAATTTCTTTATATGTATTGATGAGCGACATGTTCACGCCTATGGCACCGAAGTCAATTTGTTCTTTGCCCAACTGCCCCTGCTCAGACGTTTTATTAACTATTAATTTCGTTGAAGCTTGATAAATGGGAACATAATTCGAGCGCGAGTAGAGCGTTGTTAACAGCGTACATACACTAACAACGAGTACGATCAGCCACCAACGTTTTTTTATTAGCATGAAATATTCCTTCAAATTAATCTCCATGATTTCCCTCCTTGACTGTTTGCAACTCCAACTGTTTGATACTATTTGTATCTTCCTGTTACTCTTACTTTAAGATACTTTTTGTATCATGTCAACATATTATTCTTTAAATTTGGTTCCAAATCGTATCGTTACAATCGTTTAATAGAACGCCAAAAAAAGCAGATCCTTCCCCCGCTTGGAGGCGTATCTGCTTTGGCGAAATCCTTGTCTTCTAGCGGTCGTAGACGTTAGGTGACCACTTCTTTGATGTGAATGTGTCTTTCCTTGCTGAGATCGAGGAATGTATTCTCAATTTTTACGAGCGGATGCGTATCATCGGTGGGGTTGATGTAGACAACTTCGCCCCAACGTCCGTCCGTGAGCAGGACTTGGCGCCCGACAAGATTGCAAATCATATTCTGAAGGAAAACGGACACGATATTCGGATCCAGCTCTCCGAAGAAACCTTTTCTTAATCGGCTGACGACTTCGTAAAATGGCATTACATCATGGTAGGGCCGCTTGGAGGACATGGCGTGGAAAACATCGGCCACCGCGACGATACGACTCATTTTATCCAATTGATGATCCTGCAGCTGGAGCGGATAGCCCTTGCCATCGGCCCGCTCGTGATGCTGCAGCGCAACAAGCGCGACACGGTAGTTAATGCCGACAGTCTCGCGGAGCATATTGTAGCCTAGGATCGTGTGCTTCTTAATTTCCTCGTACTCTTCGGTCGTAAGCTTCCCTGGCTTCAACAAAATTTCTTGGGATACCTTAATCTTGCCAACGTCATGCATCGTAGCTGCCAGCGAAAGCAAGGCAACCTCCTGATCGGCTAAGTCCAGCCATTTGCCAATCAGCGTCGAAAGAATGCCCACACCAATATTGTGCTGATGCGTATACTCATCCTTCGCTTTCACAGCTTGGAAAAGCTTGTATAAATCTGGATTTTCAGCTGCCTCCTGCACGATGGGGATCAAATCATTCTTGATCTCCAGCAGCGGAATTTTCTTCTGCGTTTGAATGCGTTCAAATAAATCTTTGGCATATTGTGTCGCCTTCTGGACAAGACGCCCTGTTGAATCATTAGAGAGAGCAGTTCCTTGCGGCGTATCAATTTGTGATGTTGTTACGATATCCATCGCATCAATGCGGTGATGACGAAACAAATCCAGGTGCTCTTGATTAAGCACCGTTCGGCTTGGAACTAAGACGAGCCCGTAGCTTGTTGTCACATCATACTTTAAGGTTTTACCCAGCAGCTCTCTCAAGAAATCCAACTCCGTTTGTTTGAAAATAGTACCAATTTTAATTATATACGACAAGATTCGATAAACATATGGGAATATTAACCTATATTCGTCCATTTGTGTAGTAAATATATTACATAAATCAAATTATTTTTCGTGTGGCATGATCGTGACATCCGTCTATTCCTTTGCATATAGTAAGTATCGACAATCCGCATTTACCTAAGGAGGACTTCATTGAATGGCAACAAATAAAAAACAAGAATTGCGCGATGCAGAACTTGAGAATGAAATTATACAAAGTGCGTCATCCGATGCCCATTATCCACAAAATGTGCCTTACCCTTACGGATACCCTGTTCCGCAAGCGTATGCATGGGTGCCGGCTTATGATCCGCGCGGTCTTTTCCCTGGTATGCCAGGAGGGTTCCCAGGTATGCCAGGAGGGTTCCCTGGTGGACCAGGCGGGTTCCCGGGCGGGCCTGGTGGATTCCCTGGCGGGCCTGGTGGATTCCCTGGCATGCCAGGCGGGTTCCCGGGCGGGCCAGGTGGATTTCCGGGCATGCCTGGTGGACCAGGCGGGTTCCCGGGTGGACCAGGTGGACCGCCTCCAGGAGCTGGCGGACAGCAGCCGCCAACATCGGCGCCGCCGTCCTTTACACCGCAAAAGCCGCTTCAAGCGCCAGGTGCGTATGCGGTTGACCCAGGCGGCATCTCCCGCTGCTTATTTAGATTCACCTATGTTTGGCTGAGAAATGGTCAGCAATTCTGGTATTTCCCAATCTTCGTTGGGCGTCACTCCGTAGCTGGATACCGCTGGACAGGATTCTCGTGGATGTATTTCGGCACGGATCTACGGTTCATCGAATCGTTTACTTGTTAATGTGAGGTAGCTGTGCTGGGGTGCAGCAGAGTTAGTCGATTTTTCCGACTAACTCGCTCCGTCAGCTGACTTCCAGTAGCCAAAAAGCCTTCAGAACCACGTTCGTGGGACTCAAGGTTTTTTTCGCATAATTTACCCTCTTTCTCATTGGTTATGGAAGCGCTTTAATAATCGAATTATATAAAAAAAGAACACTAGGATAATGACCTAATGTTCAGAAAAGGTTTGAATTGTATTGATTGCTAGACTAACTCTACGTCGACGAGCTTGAACTGCGTCACGTCCACCAGTCCGCGGTTAGAAATTCTAATTTCTGGGATGACCGGCAAGGCAATTAGGGAGAACGTCATGAACGGCGCGTTAATGTTGCAGCCAATGTGCTTCCAGGCTTGATCCAGCTGGGCGACTTCAGCTACAACTTCAGGCAATGTTTTCTCTGACATTAAGCCCGCGATGGTGAGCGGCACCTGCGCCAGCACAACGCCGTTCTCAACGACGATCGTTCCGCCGCCTAGTCGGATCAGCTCATTTGCCGCGAAGGCCATGTCATCCTCATTGATGCCCATCACAAGCAAGTTGTGGCTGTCGTGCGCCACCGTCGAGGCAACCGCACCTGACTTCACTTGGAAGCCATGGGCGAAAGCCAACGAAATATCGCCGCTGCCATGATGCCGATCGATGCACGCCAGGCGTACGATATCCTGGGCGATATCGGGTTGAATGATGCCTGTGCGGATGGGAAGTGCAGCAGTCATTTTCGCCGTTCTGGCGCTATTTTCAATGATGCTGATCACGTTCACTGTCGTTGTCTCTACTGTGGAGCGACTCGCTAATCGGAAATCTTCAGGCGTCAAAGCCCGCTTCACGTGCATGGAATTGCGGATGTGCTCAGGGTAAACGAATGTCGGGAACTCCACTGTGAGCTGGCCTGCCTCGTAAATTACGGTGCCATCTGTGATAACAGTCGACGGCTCCATCTTCTGCAAATCGTCGATCAACACAATGTCCGCACATTTACCTGGCGCGATGCTCCCAAGATCCTGCTCCAGTCTGAAATAGCGGGCCACGTTAATGGTCGCCATCTCGATCGCTGTGACGGGGTCAACCCCCTCCTCGATGGCGCGGCGCACCACATGGTTTAGATGTCCTTTCTCCACCAGCGTTTGCGGGGAAACGTCATCGGTGACGAGGGAAATATTCGCAGTTTTGACCTTATCCTCAGTGACAATCTTTATGACTTCCTTCACATCGTGCCAAGCTGACCCTTCACGAATCATCAAGTGCATGCCCATGCGAACTTTATGCAGACCTTGCTCCCTTGTAACCGTTTCGTGGTCGGACGTTACACCAGAAGCGAGGTAGGCCTGCAGCATGCGATCATCCTCACTTGGAAAATGGCCTGTAACCGCCTTCCCGCTCGCGATCGTCGCTGCGATTTCTCCGCACATTTTCGGATCGCCGAATACGACGCCAGGGAAATTCATCACTTCGCCGAGCCCGCTGACATTGTCCCATTGCAAGCCCGCTTCGATGTCGGCTACCTCCAGGCTCGCCCCCGCGTCTTCCAAATCACTCGTTGCCGGCACACAGGATGGGAAAGTCGTAAACACCTTGAGCGGCAGCCCCTGCCCCTCTTCATGCATGAGGCGAACACCTTCCGCGCCAAACACGTTGGCAATTTCGTGCGGGTCCATGAAGATCGCGGTCGTCCCTTTGGCGAGACCTGCCTTCGCGAACTCCGTGACGGAGAGCATCGTGCTCTCCACGTGCATATGCCCGTCCAATAAGCCGGGCGTCATGTACTTGCCTGCGGCATCGATCACCTTTGTCTGCTCGCCAATCGTATGCTGCGCCTGACCGATGTAGGCGATGCGACCACTCGAGATGGCGACATCCATGTGCGGGATGAGCTCGCCAGAGTGCACATTCACGAGCGTTCCGTTCGTGATCACCAGGTCAGCCGGCAATTCTCCCAAGGCCACCTTGGCCAAGGTGCGGCTTACATCCGTTAGCTTATTTCGTTGTGTTGTATACGTCATCGGTGTCATTCCCCTTTTATGCAAATGAATTGAATAGGGCTATATGTTATCTTACTTTTTAACTTCATAATGTATACCTTTCTGAGGGGGAGTGCAACTTCGGTTCGTTCATCATTCATTTTTTGACTGTATATCTGGGGCATTTATTAATGGCTTTTGAAGCGCGTCCACAATGGCTGCGAAGATACTTGTTACTAAAATACCCATTAGACATAATGAGGTAGGACCCGCTGGATCATCACTATCTATAGCACTAGCAAGCACCCTCAAGCTCACGATCGCTATCACAATGAGGAAAATGACGGCAAATGCACATTTCTTAATAATCTTCAAAGCTTTAAGAGATAAGTCAGAGAAAGCAATGTTCTTTTCGATGTAGGTTAATAGTTTATATGCTTGATATAACGAAACAGAAAACGCAGTACAGAATCCGTATGAACATACTAAAAAGGGGATTAGGAAGTAAGCAGTATCAGGATGTACCCTTGCATCAAGAACTAAATTTAGGGAAATCAGATAAGAAAGTTCCTACAAATAAAATAAAAACCCATTCGCATGGGCTTTTCAAATCGTATTATTGTTGGCACTTTTCTACGGAGTAAGCCCCGTTTTTCAACGCATTGATAATCGGACTAGTTTCGCCCGCACGGTATAATCCGTCTTCTGCCAAAGCCAGTTGAGGATTTTGCTGCGTAATCCCTTTCACTAAGCTGCCTCCTATATGTAAATCTAAGATACTATACTTTTCAGGACAAGTTTATGGTTTTTTTGCCAGCAAGACGGAGGTCCCTCCTGCTGGCTTTTATCCATGTTATTGCTTCCACTTTTGCGCTTCTGGACCGCGCAGCTTGTAGCCGCTTTTCTTTTGGTAAACGTCATTTGCTTCCTTCAATGCATCGTTTCCGCCTTTCGACTTCCACTCTTCGATAACCTTCGGCCAATCCGAGATCGGCTCTTTGCCATACACCATTTTGACCATGTGCCCAATTAGTAGTGGAGCTCCTGTATCAGACAAAGCGGCGATATCCGGGTTTTTTACCATAGCTGGAAGCGCCGTATCGAACTCTAGACCTCCGCGTCCTTCATTCGGTAAAATCGTTTCGAACGTTTTGAGTAAGGATTGCCCTTCCGGTGTTGCATTCAAAATTTGCTTACGGTAAGCATCGTCCTTCACCATATGAAGGAATCCGCTCAAATAGCGTTGCTCGGAAACTTCCGCATCCGTTTTCGGGTTGATCGGAAGGGTTGTGTCAAACCATTTGTCCGCTTCTTCCGATACTTGCCATTCAAAGAACTTCAGAATGCCCGGAATTTTGTCTTTATTAATTTTGGAGTTAATAAAGTATGCACGCGCTCCGGAGGAATATAAATAACCGCCGCCCTTGCCGTCTGTTCCTACTGGGGAAGGAATAATTTTAATTTTCGCATCAGGCACAGCTGACTTCAATTGTGTTTCCCATTGAATGAGCTCCTGAGCATTCATTTCCCACATGCCTGCTTTACCGCTCAAAATAATATTTTTGAAATTCGTCGGATTGATTGTTGCGAATTCTTTGTTGATCAGGCCTTCGTCAAACATCGTTTTATACGTTGTCAACGCTTTTTGCATATTCTCGGTATCGAAAAATTTCGGCTGAACTTTGCCGTCAACGACTTCATATTGGCTCGAATACGGATATACGTCATAAGCCCCGAAGAATAAATCGGCGTATTTAAAATCCTGACGTCCCATGAACGGGTGCTCGACGCCAATCTTCTTGAAGGCGCGCAGCATTTCGAGGTATTCGTCAACCGTTTTCGGATCCTTCGTAATACCTGCCTTCTTCATTAAATCTTCACGTACCCAAGTCGCTCTGCGGGATGGCTGAGAAATAAATTCCGGAATCGCATAGATTTTGCCGTTAAGCGTTACTTCATCCCAAGCCGCTTGCGGAATTACCTTCAGCAAATTCGGCGCATACTGCTTAATCAGATCGTTCAGCTCCAGAAATACGCCTGCTTGCACGGAGCCTGCTAGCTCTTTCCCGCTGGTGCCGGCGCCAGCTTGCACAACATCCGGAATGTCGCCTGTGGCAAACATTTGGACCATTTTCTTTTCGAATTCGGCATGAGGGACCAGTTGAATATCAAGGTCGGTATTCGTTTTTTTCTCAAGTTCTTTCACCCATTTGTCCTCGTTCAGGTTGGCCGCTTTTTCTACATAGTCAAAGTTAAGCGTACGCAACGAGATACTAAACTTCGTTGGGCCTTGCTGCGCTTTCGGCGTCTCTGCTGCGGACTTAGCCGACTCTGCAGGGTTCGTATTAGCCGGCTTGCTAGTGTCAGTGTCATTCGAGCAACCGATCACGCCAATGCTAAATACAACCGCCATTGTACTCGCCATCCATTTCCACTTTCTCATAGAAATCCCTCATCCCATGATTTTTTAATTGTAAGCGCTATCAATATGTGTTGCCTTTATCATAATGCATACTGATAATGGGACACTATGGAGTAATTTTAGCAGTTGGAGTGTTTTTTTTAGGCATTGACATATTTCCACGTGACAAAAAGAACTTAGCCCTTTGGCTAAGTCCCTTGTAAGAAACTTATTGATGTGTAACGGAATACGCATACACCAAATTCTCGGCATAAGCATCCGGGCTTTCTCCAGGTGCTGTTGAGTCATTGGATTGTGTGTAATTTCCGATTTTGAAAAAACAGCCTGTTGTATTTTTGGTTTGTGTGTATGGGACAGTCTGCCCATTATACTCATAGTGAATGACACCATTAGCTACAATGATTTTAACCGTGAATACTGTACCTAACGTATAATTGCTATCCAGTAAATACCCATGCGTGTTATCGCCATCTGTGATATAAATTTTGGCAGTCGTCGAAACACCGCCTGGATTATTTCCTTCTACACGAAACACCGTTACATCATCACCGGCATCATGGATTTGTCCAACGACGGTATGCGGCTTAATCGTGGTCAAATGCGTCACCTTTTGCTTAATAAACATCGTATGTGTTTTCCCATCATTCGTGCCCCAGGACGCTTGATCCGCTGTAGTTCCAGCCGTGTAATTATCCTTCATCTCACGCAGTTCACTTCTCGGATTATTGGATCCTGACGTTGACACCGCGCCATGATTCGCACGGAATTGTACGGCATCACCATCTGCATCATGAACAACCTTAAACCATGGATCTATGGAATATGTATCTAAAGCAGGTTGCAGCACTTCAAGCGGGCTTGTGGAGCCGGACTGCTTAGGAATCGGAAGCGTGATCTTCCAATTTTTCAAATATAGGATATCTGATGGCAGAGTTGGATTAGCTGGTGGCGTTGGCGTTGGTGAAGGGCTAGCTGTAGGTGAAGGGGATGGTGAACTACTTGCTGTAGGCGTCGGAGTTGCTGTCCCTGCACCGCTATCCAGCGTAAAGTCATCGAAACGGACATCACTAGAAGTTGTTCCTCTTGCAAAAATAACAGCGGACGTATTCGAAGCTCCTGTGGTAAAGGTAACGGTATATTGTGTCCATGTGGCGGCATTACCGCCTGCGGATACTTCACTGCCACCATACGTATTGGCGCCAATAATACCACTGCCATGTATCCAAGCCTTTAAGGTATATGACGTATTCGCAGTCAAACCAGATATGGCTTGTTTGAACTCTCCTCCAACTGCAGAAGCCTTTGCAGAATATCCACCAGTATGTGTATCGCTTGAAGAAATCGAAACAGATCCAACTTTGGTCCAGCCAGTTGCATTGCTTTCAAAGCCTGGATTTGTAATTGTAATCGGCGCAGCCTGTACAGAAGTAATTCCTGTGAAAATGAAGGTTGAGGTTACAACCAAGGAAAGTATCGCAATGGAATGAATCGGCTTCCAGTTTTTCAAATTCAATTTCATCCTATTATCCTCCTAGTATAAAATAAGGTTGGCCATTCTTCTGACTTATGCAGCTGCATTTCAAATTCTGGCGATTAAACAATTACGATTTGATAAAAACCTCCTCTTTATGCATCAATTTTGTAAGCGCTTTACAAAAATAGTATAGTAAATAATTTCCTTTTCCCGTTAACGTTTTCTTTAGGTTCACTTGTGTTATTACAAGTATTGGAAACGAATATCCACAATGAAAAAGGAGACATGCATTCAAATCATAATTTTATGAACTCACCGCAAAGCAAAAAGATCTCCTGATCTTGGAGATCTTTTTACTTTCATTCTTTATCATTGCGGCTTGGTATCAGAATGATCGTGTGGCACTTTGACCGTAGCCGAAACGGACTTGTTGTTTCCTGCTCTATCCGTAGCCGTGTAAGTTATGGTGTAGATCCTTTCTATATCTAGATTTGCTTTGTCTGCCCGCAGTTTAAAAGTAAGATCCAAAGAACCATAATCTGCATCCTGAATATCAGTAGCCTCCAAGCTGGGATCGTTACATGTAATGGAGGTCAAAACAATATGATCCATTGAGCTTAAGCTGTCTATCGCATTTAAGGTAGCTGTAACCGTGACAAGCTTATGGTTGGCTGGCCATAGAGAAGCCGTATCTAAGGTTAGTTGTGTCGTCGGCGCTGTCTTATCCAGCTTAATCGTCAAGGATTTGTCTGTCTCTACATTGCCTGCTACATCTACGCTCCAGTAGCGCAAAGTATGGATTCCTTCTGATGAAATGGCAACCGTGTTTCCAATAAGGGGTCCCGAATCATCCAACTCATAATAAGTTGCTGCTACACCGGAGACAGTATCTACTGCCGTGAGGTTCACAACGACGTTATGGTTAACCCAATCTAGTGGAGCGTTATCTGTTGTCGTAGGTGGTGTGAGATCAATGGTTACTGATACTTCATTGGAAGTACCGCTTACACCACCAACATTCTCGGCAGTCACCACATAGGAATACGTTATGCCGTCAGAAGTCGTAGAATCTGTGAAGCTTGTTCCAGTCGTAGTACCTATGGGTACATAGCCGCTGCCGCTTGTCGTGCTGCGCAGAATGTTATAGCTCGTGGCTCTATTTACAGGATTCCAGTCCAAGGTCACGCCAGAAATCCCTTCAGCCCCAGTCAAACCAGTTGGGGTGCTAATGGATTGGGCTTGGTGAGTAACATGGAGACTGTAAATTTTGACGACACCGCCTTCGGTGCTGGGACCTACGTTATCCTGTGTATATGCACCTGCTTTAAAGTAAAATTGAAGATCCTTCCAACCTGGGTCAGCCGCGATAAAGTCATAGGACTGAGTAACCCCATTGACCGTCATGTAAAGAACCCCATCTATAACTTGTATTTGGGCATTATAGGTATCGCCTACATGAATCCCGCCAAAAACAAAGTGGGTGTCGCTGCCGCCTACGGAAGCATTCTTTGCAAGGAAGTCTACGGCATGCTTATTGCTGTCGTATTGCATTTTTACAAGTGGATTCGCATTTCCGCCCGTAGGGGAAACACCATGAATCTGTAGGGCAATCACTTTCCCCGTAGATGGAACCACAGTTACTTTTTCCGTAGCCGTCATCGTATGAATGCCTGACCACATCCAGTTGGTCGTATTGTCATTAGGAACTAACATTTCTCTTAATTCGGAGCGCGGGAAGCTTGAGCCGCTCGTTGTGCCGCCGTTTACGGGAGCCCAGAATGTCATCGAGCCATCACTTGGATCTGTGTAAAAGTAAGGGCTGGTATAGCCATTTGCAAGCTGGGCCACTGAGATTTCCGAAGCGGTTGAATCCGGAATGGTCAGTTTCCAGTGAGAAAGATCAAAATTCGTACTAGGAGGTACTTGTGTAGATGCACTGACTTCAGCTGAATTCGGACTTGAGCCAACAGCGTTAGCTGATTGTGCAACGTAATAGTACATTGTCCCGTTAGCAACGGTCGTGTCAGTGTACGTTGTTGTTGGACTTGTACCTATAAACGTATATCCGCTGCCACTGTTCGTGCTGCGCAAAATGTTATAGCTCGAGGCGTCATTTACATCCGTCCAAGTCAAGAACACCTCACGAGTTCCACCTATGGCGGTTAATTCGGGCGGTGCGGGAGGATTCACTTGAATTGATGTAATAGGTGATAGGGGGCCTTCTCCGATCGAATTGACCCCCGTTACTGCATAATAATAAGTTCCTTGAACCAGACCGTTGTCGGTATAAGCAAGGGTAGGACTTGTATCTCCAAGACCGAGCCCTGTTGCAATTGGGGATGTGAAGGGTCCGCTTGATGAAGTACTGCGATACACATTGTAAGTTTGGGCACCGTTCACACTAGGCCATCTTACCAGTACGGTATTGTTTGTCTGTGATGTGGTTACGGAAGTGGGAGCAGCAGGTATCGTTACAATTGGATGAGGCGACACGGCAATGGGTGCTGAATCAGACGTTTGGCCTGGAACATTACGTGCAGTAACGATAAAGTTGTAGGTGGAGCTATTTGATAAGCCAGTCGCCGTATAGGTGAACGGTCCTGGTAATGCATTTTGCGCAACATTCGTGGCAATGACTGTATAGGTTGACTCGCCGGGCCCTTGGCGTCGTATATCATAGCTGTTGTCTATAGCAACTGTCCATTTCAAATCAGCTGCACTATCCTTGTCATCGTTGATGACCAGAGGAGTAATGACAGGATGATAATAGGGAGTAACCTGAAAATCATCAAACGCAGTAGCGCCTGCATTACTATATACGCCAGCTTGTCCTGAGACATACGGTGCTGAGCTGGCAGGATCCGTAGCGGACAGAACGAGTGTAGTTCCGTAATAACATTCCAGCGTTACGCTTGAATCGAGATTATTAATAATGTTCATCTTCAACGGCAAGTAACCTAAGTTGTCCATGGCTTGAGCCAATGTTGTATTCGGAATGGTGACACCGCTTGTATTTGGAGAATTACTATTTAGGGGGATTGCTGATTTGGAATTGCCCGTGCTGCCGAATGCCTTCTCGATATAAAATTGATAGCTAGCGGAATTCTTTTTCACCATAAACCTGTAATATTCATGACTACTGCCATCGGGTGCATATCTTGCAGCGAGACCAGCATAAGTACCGCTACTACCAAGTACTTTGACCTTTGCTGAGATTGTGATATTACTAGTTATGATTTCAGGCAAAGATTGTCCCCAATAATCATTTGTGCTCACGGTTGGGGTTAGAGCGGTTTGTTTCATAAAATGATTCTTGGTTGTCGTACTTGGAATGATTTCCTCATCAATTGACCAGAGCCCGCTGCCGAAATCGTTTTTCCAAGGCTGTGTTTCGTTGACGGGGGAGCCGATAGGTGCAGTAGATCCAGGCTGACCAGCTGTACCATAGGATTCAAAGCTTTCTTGCAATGAATAGCTTAGACCGGTGGCATATGCGTCATGTAATTGAAAATAAGTAATAAATGAAAAGAGCAGTGATAAACATAATAAGTGGGTTATCCTTTTAGGGTTAACATACATGCTCATAGTATCCTCCTACATATATAATTCTACAAAAGTTAAGCGTTTACGTGTATTTGAGTTGGATACAAAGAAACCGCCGCCCGTTATGGTTCGTCAGAACTTTAGGGGTTACGGTTTCTGTTACGTATGACTTACGGAGCAAGCGGTCCTACATCCGATGTTGTGAGAGGTGAATTTATAACCGAACTCGTTGCATATTCATCTGCGCCAACGTCGTTCGTTCCTGAACGGCTTTGACCATCCATGTCTGTTGTTACAAACGTATAAGAGCCTGTCGAAGCGTTGATAGCCGGGCTTGAGCTAGATAGCTTTTGTAAGCCCCCAGATGAAGTTAAGAGTGGATTCACGTTGTTGATTTCAGCACTTGTTCTAGTGACGTTACTTAAAGTAGAGCCGTAGCCAATATTACCTTGGAACGTGGTATTACTTGTTTTAACCTGATTATACAGGGTACCCGTTGAATTTTTCACGATATTATTCGCTATGATGCTGTCTACTGGCGCTAGCGTGTAGTTCCCACCGATAACGATCCCTGTTGTACTGTTTACAATTGTATTATTTACAATTTGCGCACGGTAAACTCGCCAGTGTTTGCTTAAATCGGAGCTTGTGAACGTTGACCCGTTCGTTCCTCCATCGAAATCCCCGCCGTCAACGTTAATCGCATCTGCGAAGCCACTGCCTGTTAAATTTTCAAAATAGTTATTAAACACTTTATGATCGTTGGCATACAAACGAATACCGCCGATACCCGATTTCACGCCATCCCCTAGGAAGAAATTCCCATAGAAACTCTGACCATGTCCATGCCTAGAAGAGAGTACACCTTGCGAGTTGCGGAATGTATTATATCGAACGGTGTTTTGACCGCTTTTTACCGAGACAAATTCAGGATCGCCATCGCAGTTTTCAAAAAGGTTGTACTGGATCGTTGCAAAGGCATCCGACATCGATAATGTGCTCACACCTAAGCGAATCGCTTCCATTTCATTGACCGCACGAGGTCCGATATCGTGGAAGTAGTTATACTCAATGGTATCGTATTGCGAAATTTGGGTCGAAGATCCATCAACGGTAATAAAGTTACCCAAATCATGTTTAGGTCCGAATTCATTATGATCGATACGGTTATGATGGCTATTGGCGCCTCCAATATAGACCCATTTGAGTGAATTTCCATTTTCCGTTAATGCAAACGTGTTTCGGGTTACACGCACATTGTTGCTTTGATCTAATTTTACAGCTGTATTTCCTGTGTTCGTAAACTTCAGGCCTTCAATCGTAACATAAGACGAATTCGTTACCACAAAATAAGCTCCACCCGATATGATAGCCTGTCCAGTATTAGCTGCTTTAATTGTAATTGGATTCGCAGCCGTTCCTGTTTTGCCACTAACGCTGAAATTACCGCCATTGGTATAAGTACCATTTGCAAGTACGATTGTTGTGCCTGCTGTTGCACTGCTAATGGCTGCTGTCAATTGAGCAGATGTCGACACATTTACAACCGTGCCGCCTCCACTTGCTTGCGTTGTAGCTGAAGCTGAACTGCTTGCGACGGAAACGTTACCAGCTGCATCCTTCGCTTTCACCGTGTAGCTGTAAGAAGTTGAAGCACTCAAACCTGAATCGTTATACGAAGTTGTAGCCGATGAACCCACGAGTGAGCCTCCGCGATAAATATCGTAGCCAGTAACGCCAACGTTATCTGTGGATGCCGTCCAGCTGAGGTTAATTTGACTACTCGAAACTGCATTAGCTGTAAGCCCTGTCGGAGCTGTCGGAGGTGTTGTATCACCTGAACTCGCTTGGGTTGTAGCACTTGCAGTACTGCTTGCAGCTGAGATGTTGCCTGCGGCATCCTTCGCCTTTATCGTATAGGAATAGGCTGTAGAAGCGTTCAAACCTGTATCCGAATACGATGTCGTAGCCGATGATCCCACAAGCGAGCCATCGCGATAAATATCGTAGCCAGTAACGCCAACGTTATCCGTAGACGCCGTCCAACTCAAGTTAATCTGGCTGCTGGACGCCGCTGTTGCCGAAAGTCCAGTTGGTACAGTTGGAGCTTGTGTATCACTTACAGCACTGTCCGTCACGGAAACATCGTCAAATTCCGCTATCCCATTCGCATATAAACCAGGAACACCGTTTGTTAAACTGCTGTCTGTCCCTTGTACCAATAAAACCCCGTCTACATAGCCTTTGACCGACGTTCCATTCACTTCCAGTTGCAAATTATAAAAGGTAGATGTGTTCGCAGTGAAGGGAACCTGCTGAATTGTCGTTGTGGAACCGCTTACTTTTTTGTTCAGAAGTAAATTCCCATTATACAAAATTAGAAAATAGTAGTTATTCCCATTTGTGTATCGGGCGACAATCCCATTACGTACGCTCGTAGATCCCACTTTTACTTTGGCCGAATAGGTATAATTGGTCCAGGTGGAGGTCCCATTTGTCATGATATACGTATTGGAAGTGGACGAAGTTTGTGTGGCGACCTTACTTCCATCCGTGGCAATACTCCAAGTTCCGTTCCCTGAAGCATTCGTCCACGCCCCCGATGGGAAACTGCTGTAGGATTCGAAGTTATCACTTAGCAATGTTGCTGCGAACGCTGGTGTCGCAAGTGGAAGTAAAGGAAGTGACAGCATACAACTGAGTGCTATAGGAATCATCTTTTTCGACTTTACGATTTTCATTTACGTTCACTCCTTAAGTTTAGTGTTCATTTCCTGAAGTTATGAATATGAGCCTCCTCTTATGTATGCGCTTTCTAGTTGTCAAAGCAAATCATCTTGCAACTTTATGCTGTATAAATCTTCTCACTCAGCTCCTTTTTCTATCCAAGTAAATGCTAACAATTGACAATCGTGTTAACAACTTCATTATAAAATCAAATTACCTTTAATAGACAAGGGATAATTCTAGGTAGGGTTGTGTTTTATATAGGAGATGTTCACGAAAATGAAATATAATCTACTGTGGCTAATAATAGCCCGTACAAACATATTTAAACCAACTTGAATAAACTGGCTTATGACATTTGATAAAAGTTTAATATTCAAAAAAAGAGACCCTCAGCGACGAGCTGAGGGCCTAAGTTTATATTTTAAAGTCGGGGCGACTTTTATGATCTTTTATTTGTTGAATATGTCGTTGCTCGTGTAAATAAAGCAATTCAACCCATTGATCTAATGATAAGTCGTCAAACATGGGATGCTTAACAGCTATTTCCTCCAAAATGGACTTGTCATCCATCTTATTTAGAACACCCAATAAATCTATTCTTGAATCATTTAATAGTTGAATCAGCTGAACTACGTAAAAAGGTCCCGTACCTGGTTCTGCAATTTCTGGTGCACGAATAAACTTTGATCTATCTAATACATGTTCAATCGGCTTGCGTTCTGTTTTAGTTCGTTTGTTTTGTTTAAGCCCGAAAAGAATTGCTTTAGTAAACAAAGTTTCCGTCTTCCATAAATGATGACAAATCTGGGCGATACTCCACTTATTTGTATCACTTTTTCGATTGAATACTTCATTTGGTAAATGCGAAATCTCACTTATCAATTGCTCTCTTGTAAAATAAAGATTTTCTTCGAAATTCTTCATGCTCAAGTCCTCCCCCAATTAATGGTACTTTCTCCCATTATTATATTACAAGGTATTATGACTTGGTACTAAATATTCATTCCCCAATGGAAATCCCAAATACTACCTTTCCCCTCAACTTGAACACTGAAGGCTTTTATTGGATGGAGAGAGCAAATGGGTCCGTTTCAACCTCGCCTTTGGGATTAAAATATAGTTTTCCTGTCCCATCGAGAAGCCTCGGCGGCCTGGAAGTTGTACTGCGTACAACATTTCTAAAAAGCAATACCCCAATCATGTTGTACTACGTACAGCACCCACCCCATTCAAACCATAAACCTATACCCCGATCCCCACACCGTACCGATGTACTGCGGTTTCGACGGGAGTTCCTCGATTTTCTCCCGGATTCTGGCAATATGAACGGTTACTGTTGAGGCGTCGCTCATCGCATCCATGCCCCAGATCCGCTCAAACAGTTCTTCCTTGCCAAATACCCGATTGGGCGATTGCGCAAGGAACAGTAGCAGGTCGAATTCCTTCTGGGCCAGCACGACCTCATTGCCGTTCACGAATACCCGTCTCGCATCCTTCTGCAGCTCAAGACCCCTAATCTGGATCGTGCTTCCCTCGGTGCCCTTACCAAAGCGCTCTTTCATCCGCTCGAACTTTTTCAAATGGGCGCCAACCCGCGCCACCAGCTCACCTGAGCTGAATGGCTTCGTAATATAATCGTCCGCACCGAGGCCTAGGCCGTTAATTTTATAAATTTCCTCTGCCCTCGCCGATACCAGAAGCACGGGAATATCATCCTGCTCACGAATGGTTCGCAACACTTCGAACCCATCCATGTCTGGCAGCATGATATCCAGGATCACCAGCTCAAACGCATCCTCTTTGAGCGCACGCAAGCCGGCGGAGCCGTTGTTCACCATTTTAACCGAGTAACCGCTGAGCTCCAGGTAATCCCTTTGCAAATTGGCAATACTTTGGTCGTCTTCGACAATCAGAATCCTTTTCATCATAACCTCCAGACATCCTTATAATTTTTTCAGCGATATCATAATGCCGGTTCCCTCACCTACAGTGCTCTTGGCCCATATTTTCCCGTCGTGCCCCTCGATAATTTGCTTAGCTATCGCTAGCCCAAGTCCACTGCCGCTCATTCTTGAAGGGTCTGCCTGATAAAATCGATCAAAAATATAGGGAAGCTTGTCCTCGGGGATGCCTTTCCCATTGTCCTTCATCTCGATAATCGCCGACGTCCGCGTTTCCCTGAGAATGATGTCGATCTGGCCATTTGGCTTGTCCGCATAGGTGATCGCATTGTTGAAAATGTTCTGTACGACCCGCTTTAATCGTTCGCGATCTATTAATACCGTAGCAGGTTCCTTTAATTCATTGATTAATGCTATGGATACATGAGCCTTTTCACACTCATATTTATGGTCCGCCACGCAATCCTCGAAATAACTCGCCAAGTCACTCTTTTCAAAATGGTACGGCAATTGGTTCAAATCCAGCTTTGAATATAAAAGGAGATCATCAATCATCGCGTTAACCAGAATAGCCTTGGATCTCGCGGTTTCCAGATACTCCTCCATTTTCTCAGGCGTCTTGGCGACCCCATCGATAATGCCTTCGATATAGCCTTTAATGGACGTCACTGGCGTCTTTAAGTCATGAGAAATACTCGACACTAAAAATTTCCGGTTATCATCATATTTTTGCTGTAAATAAACAGATTCCTTCAACTTGATCCGCATGAGCTCCAAGGTTCTGCCTAATTCCCGAATTTCGCCTTCGCCTTCCTCGGCAATCTCGTTTCCCAGATCCCCTGCCCTAATTTGCAGCGCGGCGTCCTTAAGTCTGGAGATTGGCAATATGATGCCGCGGGAGAACCTGTAGGATATCCAAGCATTCATGAGCATAAAAACCACGGTAAAAAAACAAACCGTGAAGATGCCAAGCACCACAAAAAAGCTTGTTTTTACTTGGATTGGCGCAAGCAGTAAGAGAATGCCCGCATCGCCAGACGGAAGTTTGTAATCTGCTCGGCTAAACATATAGGTACGACCACCAAGCTCGATCTCATCACGATCGGGCTGGCTGGACAGCATGAGGCTTTTCTCCATATCGATTTGATTAAAATGATGCGTGGCATAGATAACCTCTCGGTTGACTACTATAATCGCACTCGCATCCAAAACGTTCACACGATCAGAGAGCTCCTGCTGATAGTTCGGATCTAAGAGTTTCTCGAACTTCAAGGTCAGCGCTTCCCGTTTGATCTCGTTGATCGCCGCTCTGACCTCGAACTCCTTCTGAAACTCCTTCAGATCGGCTCCGCGGCCAAAAACTTTCATATACGCAGCAACAAAAATGATGACGGCCAGCATCGTCAAACCAATAGCAAACAGCATAGCCAGCGTATTCATCGTGAAGAATCGTTTCGTTAAGTGCATGTCGATTCCTTTCTAGAGGCGCAATCTTAACACGCCAAGAGGAATAAAAATAACCATATTGCCAACCACATTAGCAAAAGCTAAACTCTTTAGCTAGATATCCTTCTTGTCAAAAAAATAATACCCCGTCGTAAATAACATGATACCACAACCGGACATGATTAGAATCTGACGGCAAATTTTAAACACATTAATCGATTCCGAAATCCACAGGGTGTACCAATCAAACATCGACGTGATAAAAAAACTCGAATAGGACGAGAACACAATGCCCAGAAAGTTGAAACCGATATACACCAGAATGGAGAGGAAGAATACAGCTAATCCGCCCTGAATCACATTGGATAACAGCACAACGATAAGTGCAAACACAAATACAGGAAAAAAAGTTAAGCCATAGGACACAATGACCTTCAAGATCCCAACTAGGCTTGCGGATGAAGGATTGAAAATAAAACCGGCCAGCAACGAAAGCACCATGATAAACAAAAGATTTCCAACAATAAATAGCGCTAAATTCAAAACCTTGGCACTGAACACACCGAATCGGGAGACGGGTCGAAGCAGTGTGATTTTCATCGTATTCGATGCGGATTCTCCGTTAAACATATCGATCGCTACAAATACTGCAAACAGAGGTAAGATCGTATACGCAACAAACGTCAATACGGCGATGGGAAATTGGGCACTCCCGACAATACGTAATCCAAGGCCATGCTTGATTGTCGTTACAGCAATTTGGCCAATCATAACGGCAAGAATGGACAATATCGCGGCTGCCATGATTTTTTTCTTTTTGAGCAGCTTCACGGCTTCATTCATAAATGCGGCTTTAAACCCTGCCATTCCTGTCCACCTCACTAACGAAATAATTCTCCAGCGACGAATAATACGAAAGGATATTTTGGGTATATTCGACGTTAACTAGCTTGCCTCCGTAAATGATCCCGATTCGTGTGCACGTTAATTCCACATCGTGAATCAAGTGGCTGGAAATAAAAAAAGTCGTGCCTTCCTGGGAAAGCTGCTTAATCAACTTCCTCATCTCCAGCATCCCCTCGACATCCAATCCGTTTAAAGGCTCGTCCAAAATTAAAAGCCTTGGCTTCGACAGAATTGCCGCGGCGATCCCTAGTCTTTGTTTCATCCCGAGTGAAAACTTTTGTGATTTCTCATTTTTATATTTCAGCATCCCCGTGATCGCAAGACATTCATCGATTCTTCGCTGATCCACCTCTGGATAGAACCTCGAAAATAGTTTCAGGTTGTCATTCGCCGTCAAATAAGGGTACGATTCCGCTGTCTCAATCAAACAGCCTACATGTTTCATCGCATTCACATAGTCTTCCGATATGCTCGCCCCGAAAATGTTCACATCGCCGTGATCCGGCTTCATCAGTCCTGTGATCATCTTCATAGCTGTTGTTTTCCCAGCGCCGTTGGGTCCTAGGAAACCGAAAATATCCCCTTGATCCACGTCTAAATTCAAATCGCTGATTCCGCGGCCGTTCTTAAAGGACTTCGTTAAGTTGGTGACTTCAATCGCCTTGACTGTCAATTCATCATCTCCCTAAACATACTCAGGAAGCTGCTATCTGCAGCCCCCTGAGTGAGAATCTTTTTATTCAAATACGCGGCTAAATTCACCGTCAAAGAAAGGTTTTATGCTGCTGCTAGATTTGAACACACTTCTCTCTGACACTGACACCTGTACGTTCATATCAAAATAAATTTTGCCCGCAGCTCCAGGATGAATCATGCCATACTTCTGCTCACCCTTCGCATCGGTGTAAGTAAATGTAGGTGATTCCGCCAGGTTGTATGCGAAGCTAAAGGCGTCCTTGTTCGGATAATCGCTCTCAAAACCAGGATTAACGGTTTCTGTATAGGTTCCTGTCACTTTACTGCCCTCAATGCTTGCGATTACAACTTTTCGTTCGCCAATCTTCACGAACTTACCGTCTTTGTCCATCACGATATCATTCTCATAGGTTCCCACATATTTACTGCTGAAACCGCCGAATTGATTGACCTTCTCTACCTTAGCGTTCGTTAGATCCGGCTTAATGATCTTCGTACTGCCAATAGCCGTCAGCTTGACGATCACATTAAGGTTCAAGTCGTGCTGAACACCGTTTTTATCTTTTCCTGAAAGCGTGACCTCTCCTGTCACATTCTCTAGGTAGCCAGCTTTATTTTCAATAGCTTGGCCTACAACCTTTTTCACAAAAATATCGCTCTCGATGTCTGGTAAATCTCTTTCCCTACCCAGCATCCGCTTGATACCAAAGGAGGTGACCGCATTCACTAGCGCAGGTACTTGCGCTTCAGACAAGCTTCCCGTAAACACTTTGCCGCCGTCCGTTCCTTCCTCGACTTGTACACTATCTTTCAATGAGCCAACTACAGCGTCAACAATCTTCTCAACCTCGGCTGCTCCCTTTTCTTTAAACGGGTTGCTGAATTCAGACGGACCTTTACGGTTCACATCAGCTGGACGTTCCATGACGTAATAGGTATTATCTGAACTGTTTCTAGTAATCGTTTGCTTCGTGTCGTAATACGAATAACCGGTGTTCGTTTCGCCCTTGGCGTTTGTCGTCACTTCGGTCTCTTCTGTTACATGGTTATCTGTATCCGTTTTGTTGATGCTGGACGATTGAAGCAAGGTTTGATCATTATCCTTCAATGTATACAGCATCTCGGCCGTGAAGCTATGTAAATCCTTTTCCATGAGAGCTGCCGTATTTTTGGCTGAACTCTTCAAACCGTCATACCCTGATCCCAGCAGCGCATCGGCGAAAGCCGTAGATACGAAAAGACAAGCACCTACCGTAAATGAAAGTACAGTCAATGATTTTTTGCTAAGTTTCATCTCAATTCTCCTTAACCACCTTATTCGGGAAACGTTTCCTTACTACTCATATTACTATATGGCTATTGAATCCATCTAAATGGTTTATTAACAAAGTATTAACTCGTACCAAACGTCATGTGATCTCACTTTTTCTTATGTATCCACTAACGTTGTTCCGTCCAAGTTACTCCGCCATCCTTGGTGTATAGGTTGATTAAGCGGGAATAAGCCCTTCCTTCCTCTGGACTTGTAAAAATGATCCCTTGAACATTTTGAAAAGATGGAGATGAACTAATAAACTGCCATTTCTCACCGCCATCGGTAGAACGATACAATTCACCTGACTCAATCAGAAGGAGCCATAGGGTATTAAGATCATAGGCGAACATTGAAAAAGTTCCACTTTTCTGCCCCACTGAAGGCTGCTTGCCTAGTATACTTTCAATAGTCGATACTTGACTTGTCCAGCTAATCCCGCCATCCGTGGTTTTATACCATATGATCCCTTCCAAGTCATTGTCTTTGCTGAATGAAAAGGTCATAAGTCCATTGCTATGATGAGGTCCCCAGAACATGGGTCTTGTCAACGGATAGGTGGTTGTGTCTACTGCCTGCAAGGGTATCTCCAATCTAACTCGTTCCCAAGAACGACCATTGGTCATGGATTTAAATACCGTAGGTTTTCCGTTACCCGTGTTGGTGTAAGTAATCCAAGGTTCTTTGAGATCTCGGAGCACCATACCGTTAGGCATAGCAAACCCGATATCCTCTTGATTCGTTATATCTGTGCTGACTTCAGTCCAATGTCGTCCGCTATCTGAGGTCATCATAAATAAACTTTTACGTTCCTTTACCATACCCGGT
The DNA here is from genome assembly GCF_032271945.1 of Paenibacillus sp. MBLB1832. Lineage (NCBI taxonomy): Bacteria > Bacillati > Bacillota > Bacilli > Caryophanales > Paenibacillaceae > Paenibacillus > Paenibacillus roseipurpureus. Next base: position 4,987,250 of record NZ_CP130319.1, read on the forward strand.
TCGGCATATGCATAGAGGTAGCCAACATTCTTATCTACAAATTGTGTATCGTATAAAGTAATCGCGGGGTGATAGCCCCAATGACCTTTTAGTGGATGCTCTACTTGCTCCCAGGTATCCCCACCGTCTGAAGTGAGATAAACGGGTTGTTGACTCAGCTCCGATTCAGCATTAGCATTTGAGATCTCCATGCCAAGCTCTTTCGGTTGAAAGAGGGTCCACAACGTGTTTTGATCCACAACACCAAAAATATTGAAGGATCCCCCTTCCTTAGGAGGTGTATGATCGACCCATGTTAAGCCTCCATCCATTGTGTTCCATACTTTTCTCCCAGCTGCCCAACCGCTTCTGGTATCAGTCATATAGCTATAGCCAAAAATATCTTTATTAAAAGATTCTGGTGGCTCTTTTGGAGCCAGTGCCCATGCTGACACTTGAAACTCCCCTGTTACTTCTTCAAATTTGCGTTCATGATCAGCCCCGCGATAAGCTAACCAGTAATTTTCAGCCTTACCGTCTACCCAACGGATTAAGAATTGAGCGTATAGGCTGCCCTCTTGTATACCTGTTTCATCAGCCCAGTCCTGATCATCCCGTGTTGCAGTCGGAGTGAACCCTTCTTTTACCCCAATATCATATCGCCATAAGGTCACTGATTTCATTTCAGATTGAGTTTGAACCTCTTTATACGTATTCCCAAGAAGTTGCACGACATCCTCTGGAAGCATACTTGGCCTCATCACTGAACGAATATAGCGAACAGCAAATGGAGGAGCCATCGTCTCAAACTCTGTTTTCACATTTGAAGGTATCGATGTTGAAGGTAATGACGCTGTCATCTTCGCTTCGTCAGAAATACAATTTGGCATACTGAGGATCAACAGGCTGCTGATCAGGATAGAAGTCACTTTCTGTGTTACAGATAACAATGGGTTCACAACGAAAACCAACCTTTCAATAAACAGCGTCCATTTCTTTCCCGTAAATGATTAGACACCTCGACAGCATAAAAAGTTCCTTTTAATGGAAAAATAAAAAAGTCACCACGCGTGACCGCAGTCAAAAAGGTCACCAATCGTACTCCCGATTGGTGACCTTCTATGTTTAGTCCTTAACCTCAACTACATAACCTTATTACGCTCCAATTGAATACGGATTCCTTCACGATCAATTTGTATCCAATATTCTACGATTTTCTCATTTTCAACACGATAGACGGCGCTTGCAATCTCTACAACTGGTTTATTCGTTGGCGAATACCCGTCTACTTCTCCGATATGGACGCCAGATTGTTTCCAACGCACATACACTCGATCTCCTTGTACCAACAACTCCTGTATAGTTAAACTGAAAGCTCCGTATGCTTCTAGCATTTCATGAACGTGATCCACGTAATTGGCAGGAGATCGCTCGACGGTCACTTCATTTTCCGATGTAATCTGATGCGCTAGAACACGCTCCGCCATCAAACTGAATGCGGCATCCGGTTCTTGACCTGATCGAACCTTCTCAAAAAATAGCCGTACTACCTCTTCTACTGACATCGTAACTTCTCCTTATTTCATCAGATTAACGCTACATTGTACTTAGCCGATTCAATCCAGGTCTGATTGGAGAACTCTCGGCCACGAACCACCACTTCGTTGTTGTAGATCTGAACATACATGCCTTGTGCTACATTGGGATTGTCAGCGCTTCGGGTTTTGCCGACAGAGGCATTATTGAACCAGTGAAATGAGTTCTGCGTATTATAGTGATTCTCCGTCGCAAAGTTACGATGCGTATGCCCGGACAGTACAAATACATTTTTATACGGCGCTAAAATGGCCCGAAACTCCTTGGCCCTGAGCAACTGCGGCGGTTTTCCGTCCATATCCGGCGCTGGCAGCGGCTGGTGGATGAAGACGAAAGCAGGCTTTCCATCCTCATGTGATTTCATCAGACTCTCAAGCCAAGCAAGCTGCTCATCCGAATACCACGCCCCCTCCCCTACCTCTGGTTTCTCCTGCACATAGGCCTCTTGGGACATCATAATTAGATGAACACCATTGATCCAGACATCCATGTAGGGCTTATCCTTATAACCGAAAAACTTCATGAACCGTTCGCGGGACATCGCATCGGTTTTGCCGTTGGGCATCGTTTCATCGGACCATTCTCCCTTACTGTTGATCCAAATGTCGTAAAAGTCGTGATTGCCCATATTTGCGTACATAGGCGGCAGTTTATATTTATCCAATACTTTTCGAAAAAGTTTGTAATCGACTTCGCGACCAACATCGGTGATGTCTCCACCGAAAACAATCGTATCTACCGGGGATTCGAAACGACTAATATCTTTCAACGCCGAATGAAGCTTATCAGTAATCGTAGTAGTACCATTGTCTGAAATATGCACATCGCTGAGCAGGAAAAAGGATAGCACTAGTCTTTTGCCGCCAGAAGCGACCGTTTCGGGTTGAACGGATGCTTGGGGGATCTCTTTCTGTCCCGCGGCCTCGACTACAGTTTCATTCGACTCTCTTTTCTTCAAAATTTGCATGATCAGGGCTCCGCCACCCGTTAATGCAAACGCGGCCGCAAGTAATCTTTGGACAAACTGTCTTCTAGAGATCATATGGACCTTTCCCCCCACTTTCTGTATCGTCACTATTTAGTTCTAATAGTACCAGAGGATTGAGCATACTTGCAGCATAAATTGAATCAATAAACAAAAGCAGGCCGCCGAAGCGCCTGCTTTGTTGATCTGTCTTATAGAATAGAAATTTTACTCACAACGAAACACCCAAGAAGCCACGTGTTAATTGGAAATCATCATTGCCTTTCTGGTAGAGACGAGGTGTATAGGTATGCTCAATGATTTGCTTGACGCGCTCGAGAATTGTGTTCGTCCACGCATCTGGATCACCGTTAAGCAGCAAATCCAAATCATTTTCATAGTTGCGCAGCATGCCCGAATCCGATGCTATTTGCATCATAGGAACGAACGGATGCGTCTGCATCGGACGATTCCCGACTAGCGCGATGATTAACTCTACGCCCGTGGCAGCAAGGCCCGTAACTGTTTCCACCCAATGCTCGGTTGGAGTCTCCATAATGTGGAAACCATTGCGACGGACATGCTCTCCATAGGCAATGGATGGCAGGACATTCGATGAAGTAAATAAATTTTGGCTATAAGAAGCCGTAGAAAGTAGACCGCTGTTCGCAGGAACAACCACTAAGCCGCCTGCTTTAACTATCATTTTGGTCAACTTCGCGAGCTGCTCTCCTTCATCGTCGGAGATGGAACCATCGCTTACGATGCCAATACGCAGTCCTGCCAGACCGACTGTCACCTTCTCACCTGCTCCAGCCGCTGCCAATTGTTCAGCAAACCATGCTTCTACCTTCTGCGTCACCTTCGTAATTCCGCCGTCAAGCTGAATGCTGGCAAAACCAAGACGACTCGCGTCCACACCGCTCTCTTCCATCTGATGGCGCATAAAATCGTTGTGGGTTTTCTCGCAGCCGTGCTCCAACAGCAAACAATGTTTCACCATCGGATGAGTGATATAGCCGATCATCGTTCGGGCAAGCATCTGCTCGGCTTGTCCCCCCGAATTCCCGCAGCCTTCCGTGTGAGCCAATGCCACAAATCGCGAGACCTCGGGTTGTCCGGCACCCTGGTTATTTAACTGCTTCGTCATCATATTGGCCACCTGTCCAGCGCAAAGACTGGTCGGCAGGATCAAGCCAATGCTGTCACTAGCCATGCGGTTCTGATGACGAGTAAGACTGAATTGAATAGAGCTTACCGTCGCTTCAGCGTCCTCTTGGATGTCAATTGGCTCTCCCGTCGGCACAGGGGGATGAAGTAATGTCTCCAGCTGGCTCGCATCATTTTGCTGCCAGTTCCGCCAAATCTGAACCTGAGCATGACCGGCCTTCTCCCCCACACTCCGCTGACCGGAGGCAATTTGGATCGTAAGATCGAAGACCTCTTTGCCGAGCTCATCCATTGACTTGCCTTCCAGATACTGCCCCGCGTTAACATCCATATCATTGGACAATAATTGGAAGCGACGAGTCGTCGTAACAACCTTAACAGTCGGCAGGTAAGGGAAATTAGTAATCGAGCCGTTGCCTGTCGTAAAGAAAATCATATTGCAGCCTGCAGCCACCTGACCAGCGATGCTCTCGAGGTCATTGCCTGGGCTGTCCATGAAATAAAATCCGCCGTCTTTCATGAGCTCCCCATACTCTGTGGCGTAATCGAGGCGAGTGATCGGATCTTTCTTCTGGGCAGCACCAATGGATTTGAGATAAATGTTATAAAGGCCGCGATAGATGTTGCCGCCAGATGGATTTCCTTCCGCACTGGCACCATGCCAGGACGTGCGTTCCCTGAAACGTTGCACAAGCTCCAAAAACTTACGGGCGGTTTCCACGTTACGTACTTTCGAGAGGACAAAGGCTTCCGCGCCAATCAATTCATCGGTCTCCGCCAGACTGGCAGCCCCGCCGTAGCGTACTAATTCTTCTGAGATCCAGCCAAGCAGCGGGTTCGCTGAAATACCGGAAAAAGCGTCCGAACCACCGCACTGCAGTCCGATCTTTAGGTGGCTGATGGATTCTGGCGTACGTTGCATCGCATTGACCGTAGGCAGCCATTCTCGTACAATCGCTTCGCATTGAACCAGATTTTCTTCAAAGCTGCCTTGGAGGGACACAAACTTATGCAGCACTTCATCGATCGGGTAGTCATGTTCGCGCAAATAAGCTTCAACCATCTTGTTGGTTACTGGTTCATTGCCATAATCGACAGCCAGAACCGCACCGACGTTGGGGTTTACCATAAATCCGGCGAGCGTCCGCAACAATAATTCCAAGTTATTCGGATTTTCCGTGCTGCCCTCCGTGTGCGCTGCTGGAACAATCCCTTCCACATTAGGGTAATTGTTCAGCTCGCCTTGCAAACGGGCTGCAAGCTGCTTCACATAGCTGCCTGTTCGGGAGGTGGTTCCTAGCAGAACGATGTGGTTGCGGGTGCCTACCCCGCGGGCTTCATGGCGGCGATACCCCATAAAAGTACGAGTTTCCGAGTATGCCGGCGATGCTGGGGCAGGCTGAAAATTTTCCTCATCAAGTACGTAAGGATGAACTTGATCCGCAAAATTAGGCGCCTCTGGCAGAGCAAACTTCAGCTGACGCACGCGAAGTGCGTCCAATACCGCCTCATTTATCACGTATTGACCAGGCTGAATCTCTTGCAGGGCCACGCCAAACGGCATTTCCCAAGAAAGCAGTTCTACACCGGGATCAATTGTCTTCACAGCAAAACGATGACCTTCCATAACCGTATAATCTACTATCAAGGTTTGGCCTTCATATTGAATGACGGTGCCGGCGTCCAAATTACGCGTCGCTACGGCGCAGTTATCCCCAGGTAAAGGGAGTCTAGCAATTTCATCAAATTGGTAAATGTCGCCCATCGCTATCTATCTCCCTTCGAATCTTTCTGCTTCGGGATCATCTGTAGAATATTCAATGTCTTCCAGCTCAGTCCAAAGCTCTGGAGGAATTGGATAATTGGCAAGCTCCAACGTCTGTGCTACTCGTTCCGGCTTGCTCATTCCAACAACAGTGCTCGTGACGCGTGGGTCACGCATGGAGAATTGGAGTGCAGCAGCGGCTAAGGGCACATTATATGCCTGGCAGACGTTCATTAAGGAGCGTGCACGTTCAAGCAGCAAAGGAGGTGCGTCACTATACGCATATCGTGCGTAAGCATCTGGACCTTTTGCCAATATGCCGCTGCCATAAGGCGCTGCGTTAATGACAGCAACCCCCAATTGATTGGCGATATCAAGCAAAGGCTCAGCTGATCGATTGAGCAGTGTATAGCGGTTATGGGTCTCAACTGCGCTAAATTCCCCTGTCTCTACATAACGAATTAGCAAGTCGATGGGCCCGCCAGATATTCCGATGTGGTCAATGACGCCCTGATCCTTGAAATTTTTCAGCACCTCAAGCGGCCCGCCTGCTCCCATGACATTCTCAAAAGTTGAATGTTCTGGGTCATGGATATAGACATATTGCAGACGATCTAGCCCTAACCGGATTAGACTTCCTTCAATCGATCGTTTGATTTGCTCCCCGCTGAAGTCGCCTGTACGTAAACACCGGTCTGCCTTGGTGGCGAGCACAAAACCCGATGGGAGTCCGCCGTTCTCTTTAATTACCTTGCCTATGCGGCGCTCACTCTCGCCTTCGCCATAGGCTGCAGCCGTATCGAGGAAGTTAATCGGGCTTGCGAACGCAGTGCGAATTGTATCCAGCGCGGTTTCTTCTGGTACACCAAAATTAAAAACTTCCGGCATATCACCGAATGGAGCTCCACCAACACAAAGCGGAGATACAAGCAGACCTGTTTGACCAATTGGCCGATTCGAGTAAAGGGATGTAGTTGACATAAGTGTCCTCGCTTCTCATTGATTGAGTTTTACATGCTTATTAATTGGAGTTATCGATAAATTAATTTCTATTAAATTACGCCTTTTTTTAAAATAATATTGGCATAAAGCGCCTTTTCACTCGTTGCTACAATTGCATATGCCTTTTTCGCCCGCTCATAGAAAGCGAACCGTTCCACGTACTCAATGGCTGGTGTTGCGTATTCACTAATGATCCCCTCATACTCCCCCCAAATGGGCGTTGCAACCGGGTCACCAGGAACGACAGCCATGAGTGAAACAGGCTGCTCGCTATAAGTATCCAGTGGAAATAAAGATAAAATCGCTTTCAATAATTCAGGAACACCATGACCATCACAACGCAGCAACTGGTTCGCGTGACTCGCCGCAGGGAAATTGCCATCTGCTAAGACGATTTCATCGCCATGCCCCATCTCCATCAATATTTTAAGAAGCTCAGGGGAAAGGATCGAAGGTATCCCTCTTAACATCATTAACATCTCCTATATCATTTTATATTTATTATACGTTACCGATAACTCAAAATAAACAATTTTTTATCTTGCTGTCAACCATTTAATTCTATACAATACAAAATAAACGACTACACGTTGAACACCGAACTAGCACATAAAGGAGAATACCACGTGATAACCATCTATGACATCGCCGAAAAGGCTGGTGTTTCCGCTATGACGGTTTCCAGAGTGATCAATAATACAGGCCGGATCAGTGAAGAGACGCGTAAGCGAGTGCGGAAAGTCATGGAAGAGCTCCATTACATCCCAAATGCATTGGCACGCAGCTTAGTTTCACAGAAGACGAACCTATTGTCCCTGCTTATTACGGATATCACGAATCCGTTCTATACAACTTTAGCCCGAGGCGCCGAAGATGCTGCCAAAAAGGCGGGCTATCGCTTGCTTTTTGCTAATAGTGATGAAGATTATGCGAAAGAAAAAGATTACGTCGAAATGATTCTCTCCACACGGGTGGACGGCGTTTTATTTGCACCTGCAGGTGATCATTCCCTCGAAAATTTGCAGCAGCTGCAAAAGCATAACATTCCATTCGTTGTCTTGGATCGTGAAATTCCAGGCATTGATGCGGATGTCGTGCTGGGTGACAGTAAGGAAGGTGCGCGCAATCTCGTTGAACACTTGTTTTCGTTAGGACATCAACGCATAGCATTAGTGAACGGTTCGCAAGACGTCTCGACAGCACGCCTACGGTACAAAGGCTATTGCGAGGCACTTCTGCTGAATAGCCTACCTGTGGACGATTCGCTCGTTATTCATCTAGGTTATCGCGATTTTCATGATGACGCTGCCTTAGATGATCTGCTCTCGCTTGAAGATCCGCCTACGGCTATTTTCGCAGCTAACAACATGTTGGCCTTCGGAGTCATTCAATCCCTACGCCGGCGCGGCTTACAAGTACCAGGTGATATTAGTGTCGTATGCTTCGACGACTTCGGACCTGCTGGTGCGATTAACCCGTTCCTCACGGTTGCTGCACAACCTGCCTATCAGTTTGGCCAGCTTGGGATGCAGCTTCTGATAGAACGCATAGAAGGAAACGTTAGCAACGAGTCTCGCAGAATTATGCTGCCATCGGAACTCATTGTTCGTTCTTCCACACAGTCCATCTCGCCTCCCATTTCCTAAAGATCAGGTGGCTATTGTTCTTCCAGTTTGTAGACAATAGCCACAATGATTTCTTCCTTTACATCTGGCGAGTAACGATTCTCAAGGTTTACTTTTTAACCTCAAAACTAGCTTTTATCTGTTCGACATCCCTCGCTAACAAGGTGTATTGCTCTTTATCCTTCTGATTATTGGGATCGTATTGCACGTCCGTTGGGGTGTCATATGCATAAACATTATCGCCAAGTTCACCAATTTTAGAAATGTGAATAATTTGGGCTAATTCCGTCCCTTTGGTTTCCCATTGATCTTTAGGCCAAACCTCAACTCTAAACAATTCGCCTTTTCCAACCTTTGTAATAAATCTGAACGCCATGATCTCTTCATGCTTGAGCTCAATGACATCATAATTGTCTCGCCAATTAGATGGTAACGTAAGGCTGAATTTATACTTCTTATTTTCATACATCATACTTTCTGTGGTTGATGAGGCATCCTTTGAACAAGCGGTTGAAATATGAAGCATTATGACCAGTAACAGCACTCCCCGAAGTACCTTTAGCATGGTTTACTCCTCCTTTCCATTACAACTGAATTGCCTGCTCAACCCTCGGTTTATCCCAAATCATGACATAACGGAAATAGAAACGGCGTCGGACTTTGGCCCCTGGAAGCACCTCACTTGCCGCTTGGCGAATCTCTGATAAAGACTCCTTCGGCTCTGCGATCCGAACAGCTGGATCTTGCATGCCGCCATGAAGTAGGTCCATCAAACGAATGGGGAGAACCAGTAGGCCCGAAATGACTTTATCCATCATCGATTTGTCCGCTGCTAAACCAACGACGAGGAGCCGACCGCCTGGCGCGAGAAAATGGTCCATGTTGGAAAGTGCGCTTCGCAATTCCATATGGTGCAAAGTCGCTACACAGATAATTGTAGAATAACGATCCTCTTGCGAAGGGACTGGCATGGCGAGGAAGTCATCGCTAACGGGCGACACATTCGATACTCCAGCAAGTCGCGTTTGCGCGCGCTTAATAGCTTCCGAATCGGGATCAATACCGACAACTCTTTGAGCAAAAGGCGCGATGCGCTGAAGTAGCAGTCCGTCACCACACCCAATGTCGAGTACTCGCCCGCCGCGCATCTTCACGCTTTCCACTAACTCGTTGTGAAATGCTGTATTGTGATTCCAATAGGTCTCCATTACCATGGTCACTCCCATGCACTGATTTGTAGAATAGGTCTTACAAATTAGACACATAGATTGGAAATAAAGTTTTATTTATGGTGGATTTACTTCATAAAAAGCGTAAGAAAGGGGTGCCACGCGCACCCCTTCAGTGATACAACTATAAACTCGTTAGTTTAAATGCCACCTGCCAACCCGGCAGCAATGGCACCGATCGTGTCGGAGTCTCCGCCCAAATTGGCTGCCCTTTGGACAACTTCACTAAAATCGGATGACGTTAACAAAATAGGCATAACCCAACTAAACGTATGCACGACGAATCCGCTAGGTTGGCAAGTCGGTTCGGAAGTGAGCATATCCTCATATGCACTTCCTACCAATTCAGCCTGAATGGCACTTATCAGCGCTAAAACTAGAGTCAAGACAATACTTTGACGCCTAAAAAACTTCAATTTTTCTTGATAAATGGTTCGATTTCGCGACCCTCTTTATCTACATATAATTTATTTTTTCCGTCATAATAGCTCCAAACAAGATTTTCATTAATCTCAAATAGGTGGAGATTTTTAAAATTTCCGTCTGGAAGATAAACTTTATACCCTACTTTGCTTTTAATTAGATTTATAATTTCTATGTATGTTACGGGTAGTTGTTGACGATCAATTTCTCCAGATTCACGAAATATCACAGCAAACTGGGTTCCATTGCTATCTTGAGCTACAGAAATAAAGGGGCTTCTAAAATACGGCATGGCAACTACTTCCTTTAATTGTAGAGACGCTAATTTATTTTGATATCCTTCGGGTACATACAACGTATCTCCAGCGACAACATCTTCACTAGTATTACTCTGGCCTTCTTGATTACTGCAACCATTCAGGGTTAAGTTGATTAAAATTAAGACTACCAGTAGCATGAGGATCCCGCCTTTAAAAGGTTTTTTCATCGTCAGTCCCTCCTTTTTTACTTAGACGGAAAATTTCTTTTTTTGTTTCGATTCCAAAGGAATATCGGCTGAAGAAGTTGGGGGGGGCGTTTGATGCCTTTCCGTGTCCTGTTGGCGAAATAGTCGATTTTATCGACTGCTATGAACGTGACAAGTCAAGCCCTCGTCATTTCTCGCATTCGAAGGTAGTTGTAGAGCGCTCTGCACGGAAGCAAAATGTCAACGACGGTTGGCACACTGCTATACGTGGGTTGGATACCACAGGGTAAGCCTTTCGTCAGAAGGATGTCCGCGAACTAACTGCGCACGTTTGGGAGTCATCCCTAGTGCATATCGATTCCGTGGGTTCACCTTCATACCTATCCTTTGCCTCCGGGCACAAAGCTCTAGCGTAAGCTTGTCAAGCAGTTTCCTTGACAAGCGACTGGTAGGTAACACACTCAATACTCCCTCCAGCTTGCTGGGGGGGCGCCAAACGGCGAGTGTCGGGGTGCAGGGGGCAAGTCCCCTGCGTATCCCCTTTGGGGACGGAAGGGGTTAAGTTGTAGCAGGTCGCTCTGAAACCATTGCAGCGGCCCATAAGAATCCGACTAACTCACGGGCTACAGCACCGATCGCAACAGTGGCAGGCTTTCCTTTATGCACCATTCGCATATATTTGCGATGCAATCGCTCTTGAGCCCTCCAAGATATTACCTGGATTTCTGCAGGCATGCCTTCCAGTCGCTTTGCTAAATCACCTTTAATGGCAGGCTTGTGACGGTAACTCCACGCGGATTCAATGATGGATTTCCGCATTAGCTTATTTCCAGCTTTCGTCATTTTGCCACGTTTGACGGATTGACCGCTTGAATACTCACGGGGAACCAGTCCAAGATAAGCCATAAGCGGGGTAGGTGATGGAAACCGCGCAAAACTTCCGATTTCTGCGACAAGCGTAATCGCTGTAATGCGAGCTATCCCGCGCAGCGTCTGTACGAATTTGACAAGCTCTGCTTTGGTCCCGGTAGTGGCTTGTTCTAACATAGCGGTTTCTAAGCGTTGCTGCCGTTGTTCCACTTCATAAATGGCATGCAGATACTCGTTAAATGTGGTTTGCTCCGTCTTCCGCTCGAAGGTAAGTGTTCCTAACCACTTCCGATACATCTTTGTCCAACGCTTCTTCATATGGGACGGATGATGAATGTGATGTCGGAGTAAAAATTTGCCTAGTCGTTGCCTTGCGCGATGGAGGTCTTCGCGGGCATCCTCCCGTGCGCGTACCAAATCTCGAAGGGCTTCATCATCACGATCGGGGACATAAATCGATGTTAGTTCACCAGATCGATACAACTGAGCTAGTTGAAGGGCATCACGACGATCCGTCTTCACCTGATCTCCAGGACGTTTTGGTAAAAGAGACGGAGCGATAACTTCACATTGAGCACCCATTGAAACAATCCAGCGGTAAAGTTCGTAACCAGTGGGTCCAGCTTCATAGCAAAAAGCCAGGTCTTTGGGGTCGCCAAGCTGCTTAATTAATTTGCGAATTGCACCAGGATCATGAGAGATCGCTCCGACATACCGTGGTGCATCGCGCCCTTCGTCGGCAACTGCAACTGCAATTTTTTCTTTAGACACATCTAAACCAATGTATTTTTGGCCAAACTTCATACTAACAGCTCCTTTTTGTTTTGTAGCTCTGAAATGGTTGTCCTACTTCCATTTTCAACCTACGAATGAAACAAAATACGGAGCTGTCACACGTTCATCATAACTAACTCCAGAATAAATGAGGGTAAGCTTCATTTACCCAACCCCTAAACTTATAAATTCTTATATGTAATTAAAAAACTGCCCCAAGTCATTATGACCTTGGAGGCAGTTTATTACTACGATTGACTAAACAATTTGTAAATAATCGTGGCCGCTTGCGCACGCGTTGCGTTGCCCTGCGGAGCGAAGCTTCCATCCGACATGCCATCGATGATGCCCAGTTTCTGAGCGCTTGCAGACGTATTGCTGGATGTCCAAGTCAGCACATCCGTGCTCGCGGTTGCACATTTTACCCGTACATTCAAAAAATAGGTCGGCATGCTGCCTTCGCAATATAAGAAGCGCATGGTTCAAGCTGCCTTTCAGTAGCGTTATTCCTCTATTTGAAAAATCGAATCAATGATGATCGGCAGCTGCTCTCGGACCGAGACGGCGCCAAAGACAGACCTCGCGTGAATGCCCTTCTCACCAAACACGTCTAGCATCAGATCAGAGCAGCCATTCAGCACTTTGTGATGCTCTTCGAATTCAGGGACAGCATTCACGAAGCCTTGCAGCTTCACCACGCGTTTGACACGGTCGAGAGAGCCTAATGCTTCTGCCAGTACGGCGAGAATTTCGATGCCTGCCAATCTTGCAAATTCGTAGCCTTCCGCGGTCGAATACGTTTGCCCTATTTTTCCCTTCGGCTTACCCGAGGGTCCTTTGCCAGATACAAAGAGCAGCCCATTCACCTCTACGCAATTGGCGTATCGGGCTGCGGGTTCGCTGGCTTGGGGGAGCTGGATCCCCAACTCTTTTAATCGATTAGCAATGGTCTGTTCCATCCTCGTATGCCTCCTTCTTGCATATCAATCGTCTGATCCCGATGAGGACCGACCGAAATCCAGCGAATGTCCACGCCGATTAATTGTTCAATGCGTCGTACGTATGCTTGTGCTTGTTGCGGAAGTTCCGCGAAGGAGCGCGCCTGCGAAATATCGCAGCCCCAGCCTTGCCATTTTTCATACAGAGGGATTGCACGTACTAATTGGGACGGATTCGGGAAACTCGTCGTCTCGACGCCGTCGATCTCATAAGCATAACAGACCTCGATTTCCGTCAAATACCCCAACACATCGAGATTCGTTAAAGCCACCTCTGTTGCTCCTTGCACCTTACAGCCATAGCGCGTTGCGACCGCATCGAACCACCCAACTCTGCGCGGTCTGCCTGTCGTGACACCGTACTCACCCGCATCGCCTCCACGTTTGCGCAGCTCCTCCGCCTCTTCCTCGAACAGCTCCGTCACAAAAGCGCCTTCCCCAGCACAACTCGAGTAGGCTTTCGTTACCGCTACAACAGTCTGGATACAGTGTGGCGTTAACCCTGCGCCAACTGCCGCAAATCCAGCAAGTGTCGATGATGAGGTCGTGTACGGGTAGATCCCGTGATCGGGGTCGCGCAACGCGCCTAATTGACCTTCTACTAGAATAGATTCTTTTTTTGCAAGTGCCTCATGAAGTAGATCTGTCGTGTCACACACATACGGCCGAATGAAATCGGCTTGGCCTCTCAATAACGCAACAATCTCTTCCACATCGATAGCAGGCTTTTGGTACAGATGATGAAGAAGCACATTCTTCGGGGTTGTTGAAGCCGTCAGTTTCTCTCGGAGCTGCGCCTCGTCCCATAGGTCTGCTACTTGAATGCCCAACTTTGCATATTTATCCGCGTAAAATGGCGCAATCCCTTGCTTCGTCGACCCGAACTTTCGCGCGCCAAGCCGTTCCTCTTCTAGCTCATCCAATAAGATGTGGTAAGGCAGCAGAACCTGAGCACGATCCGAAATCCGCAGCTTCGGTGCTGGCATGCCGCGTTCGGTGAATTGCGCCAATTCTTGTTGCAGCGCACGGATGTTCAGTGCGACACCTGGACCGATCACATTCGTCACACCCGCATGGCAGACACCCGATGGCAGCAGATGCAGCGCAAATTTACCGTATTGATTAATAATCGTATGCCCCGCATTGCTGCCTCCTTGATACCTGACCACATAGCCCGACTTCGCGGCCAATAGATCGGTAAACTTCCCTTTCCCTTCATCGCCCCAATTGGCTCCAACAATCGCTGTTACTGTCATGTCTACACCCTTCCGCGCTTGGCTTCTGTTCCTAAAACCAAGTATACGAGGTATACTGAAATAAAAATAATGAATATTACTAATGCACGATATAAGCACAGCTAATGGAGGTTTGCGATGATACATAGCATGGATCTGTATCAGGTGTTTTATTTTACGGCCAAATCGGGCAGTCTGTCCAAAGCCGCTGAAGAGCTTTACATCACACAGCCAGCTGTTACGCATGCGATCAAGCAGTTGGAAGCGAAGCTTGGCGGGCCGCTGTTTTTTCGTACGTCCAGAGGGGTCACTCTGACAACCGAAGGGGAAACGCTGTACACCTACATCGAGCAGGCTTATCATTTTATACAAAATGGCGAACGAAAAATCGGCGAAATGCACCAGCTGACCGATGGCGAGGTACGCATTGGCGCGGGCGATACCTTATGCAAACACGTGCTGCTGCCGCACCTAAAAACGTACCATGCCTCTTTCCCGAAAATTAAGGTTCAGGTTTTCAACCGCACGACCGCAGATACGATCGCGCTCCTTAAAGAAGGCAAAATCGACATCGGAATCGTCAATTTGCCGATCTCCGATAGCCATGTCGACGTCTCCGCGATCGGTTCGCTGCAAGACTGCTTTGTCGCTGGCGAAAGGTATAAGCATCTCACGGAGGAGCAACTTAGCTTCGAGCATTTGCTGGCGTTGCCTATCATGCTGCTGGAGAAAGGCAGTAGCTCACGCGCCTACATCGATCGATTCACGAAAGAGCATGGGCACGTGATTAAGCCCGAAATTGAGCTGGGGAGCGTTGATCTGCTCTTGGAGTTCACCCGTGGCGGCTTCGGCATCACCTGCGTGGCCAGGGAATTCATTGCGGCCGAGCTCGCCGCCGCGCAGTTGTTCGAGATCCAGCTCGAACAGCCGATCCCCGCTCGGAACGTCGGGATGATCAAGCTGAGGAGCACGCCGTTGTCGGCGGCGGCGATGCATTTGTACCGGATGATGCAGCAGGAGGTATAGCAACAGCTGTTTATGATTATAAAGACAGCGTACGGTCTTCGAATCGTCAGTCGTAGAAAAAAACGAGCCAAATGCCTAGACGTCACGACAAGGTTTGTCGCTATCAACGTCCGAGCACTCAGCCCTTTTGATGCTTACGGTGTAATCGTTAATTGTGGCCGATCTGCGCTGGTGATACTCTCGCTTGATGCAAAAGAAACATTCCCATTTGAATTCACTGGTGACGTACTGTATACGCGGATGGAGAGCTTTTTCCCAGTGGACATGGCTGCTTGTACTTGAGAAGTTACAGGAATTGTAATCGGCGTGCCTGCAACGATCGTATATGTACCGAGCACGGTACTGGAGGAAGGCTTCGTATCCCATGTGATGGCGCCTTCCGTCCAAGAGTTGTCGGTAACAAGTGCGACCTCATTTTGAATACCACTCATGGCAGCTACGATTGGCTTAAGGGTAATCGTTGCCGCAGTCACGGACCCGCTATAACTAGTGAAATCAAATTTAAAATAGCCATCGCGTTTATAACTGGTTAAATCGTTCTTCGTATCCACAGTAACAGCCGTTGTTCCAGCTTGATTCGTTGTGGCGTATGTGCCGTCTCTCACATTTGCGTCATCTACAGCTACCCAGGTATTCGGGCTCGATACCACGATACCCACTCCATTATAAGCACCACGATTCGGAGCTGTTGAGGATGAGACTGTGTTACCCCAGTAATCTTTACCCCCGTTGCTGCTGATGACAACCCCTGAAGATAGGGCAGGTGAACCTGTTGCAAGCTTGTAGCCGTTAACCGTACTTAATCCAGTGCCCCCACTTCCTGCCCCCACGAGAAGGGGATCCGATGTTAATTTATGCGTATCACTTGGCTCACTGGCTGGGTGGTTACCATAGAAAACGTTGTAATCATACACATCATTCGCTTTCACGGAATAGCCTCCGCTACCTGCGTTATATACGATGTTATTTTTGAAATAAATCGGATTACTACCAGCTAACCCTGTTGTAATGCTTGTGCTCAAACCGGAGCCGATGTAGAACGTATTATTATAAATTTGGCTATTCAACGGCGTGTAGCCGCTATTGAATTGGAAAATACGCGCGCGGTCATTCTGCGAAATATTATAGCGAACGATCATATTGTCATTACGAATCGTCCCATTCCCCATAACAAGCAGGAATCCGCCCTCATTGTCATGACTATAATTGTACTGAACCGTACAGCCCGTCAAGTTAAAGTCACAGTCAAAACCCTGTCCATCATTCGTTGTTTTCGTATTATAGGCTTCATTATATTGCATGACAGGATTCGTGCTATTGATCGCCCAGATTGCCACATTATAATGGGTATCCCTTGCATGAGCTGTGTTCACAACGTTATATTGAACCAAACCATTAATGGAAGCTCGCATAACAATCCCGTCTCCGCCGATATCATTCAACGTGTTGTTACTGATGACGAGATTCGTGTAAGGCTCGAAGTTTCCTGCCCCGTCATTGTTCCCCCATGAGCTACCATTGCTAATTCCCGTGCGGTCCGTACGCTCAATGGTATTACCATCAATAAGAACATCATTCCATTTGGTTCTTACAGCGGTTCCAGATACAAGGACATAAATTCCTCCGGTAACTTTCAAAGCATCGCTATTCGTTCCAGTAACATCGTGGATATACATATTGCGAATATAGAAATGGTTGTAGGTTCCCACATCATGCGCTTCAACCTTTACCCCGTAACGGTCACCTGCCGATGCGGAAGTGTTCGTTATTTCCAGATTATTAAGTTCCCAATACTGTTGATTGTAAAAATACACCGTACCTCCGGTTAATCCATTCCCATTAATAATCGGTTTATTGCCTGTGCCGTATTTATCGATGATGATGGGGAATCCCGAAGCTCCAGACCCTAGCGGGTGCAACTGTCCCGTCCAGACAGAGCCAGATTTGAAAAGGATTTTATCCCCAGGTAAAAAGGTCGTGCTATTGACTTTGGTTAACGTTTGCCATGGTGAACCAGTGCTCAAACCGTTGTTACTATCACTGCCTCCGGCCGAATCGACATAGTAGGTTGTATTGTTCGCATAAGTTGTGGTCGTTAATGCAGGCAGGGATACTACGACCGTCAATAGGAGGGTGAAAACTAAGCTAACCGATAGGCATAACCGAAATGCCTTTGAACTTCTCATCAATCATTCTCCTCTACATTGGAATATAAGTGCTTACCTGTGTGCCAAAAAGTAGACGGCTTATTGCAGCATCATTTCTTGGTAAATGTGGTCCACAAGCTTCACTTGTGCAGCTGCAACCATTTGCTTCACTTTCTCTGCGTAACTGGCGTCTAGCTCGCGTTGCTTTTGATCATCCGTTAACCCACTAAGGTCTGTTTCACCTCCCTTCAGTGCTGTTTGTTCTTTAAAAGCTGCTTTCACTTTCAAAACTAAATTAGAAAATTGATAGGTGTAATAGCCGTGTTCGTCATACTGCTTAGGACCATAGATGACTTGGTTATTCTTAATTGCCTTCTCCCTGCGCTGATTTTCCTTTGACCAATTCACGAGAAAGGTTGAATAGCTAAGATCATCAACATCAATAAGGCCGTATTGCTGGGCTAAAAGCTGTTGAACCTTGATTTCTTTCAATCGGTCTAGCGCCAATTTCTTCGCTTTCTCGATCGGTACCTCTCCCTGAAAGCTCGTTGTCCAGAAGGAGGGGGAGTCATCCACATGATAAGTTTTCTTAAAGTAACCAGCAGTCTGAGCCTTCACGTCATGTAAAAAAAGTTGAAACTCACGCTCATCAATTGCGGAATCATTAATATAAGCAACAGTTGCGTATTCGGGACTTGCTGATACATCATTTTGCCACTTAGAGCAACCTGTGCACACAAAGATAGACAGAAATAATAGGATCGCGAATTGCTTCATACTTCCCCTCCTCCATGAACACTTTTGGTTATTTAACCATCCATCTATTGCTCAGCAAATCGGAAGACCCATTCTCCTTGTTGAACGGTATGTAGTAGCTTAAATTGGATACGATACAGATTGTCCCCCCACACACGTGTCAAGCTTTCGTCAGTTAGCGAGATTTGTTCAAAAGCTGCTTCCCATTGCTCATTGTCATAATGAAGCAGCAGCTGATTCTTATCGCTATCCTGCAAATGGATGCTGCCCTGAACTTGCATCTGGGGTAATTGGTTCGACATGAGGTGAAGCAGTACTTGATCGGTAGGACTGTTGAGCAGACACGATTCCCTCAGCTCAATAGCAGGGTGCTGTCCTCTATGCAGGGTTAAGCTGCGATGCCAACTCCTCACTCCCGCTTCAGTGGGATAAGCACTCGCCAGTTCTACACCAAAACGAACAATTCCCTTGTTTTTCTCATAGGTTACGTCCTTCGCGCGGAAGGTACGGCCTTCCTTTTGCTCAAAACCATTGATAACCGGAACACTATGATAGCCAGACTGCATCGTCCATATCTCATATCGCTGAGGACTAAATGTCTTTTGGGTATACGTCTCCACCCCGATGTCAATTAAGAACGGTTTTCCATGCACATAAACCACAAAATGACCGATGTCATTATGATTATGGCTTTCGTCATTGTGACCGCCCTTGATTGCCACAAATAGGCCTTGTGACGAGCCTTCCGATTCTCTAGCCGCCATTACTTGCAGATTTGGAAGCCACACGTCTTGAACCAGAGGAGGCGCTAACGCAGCCTCTGCCTGAATACTTGCGAAGCTATGCAAGCTGATCATTTCTTGGAAGAAGGAAATACCCTTCCCTCTGGATGCAGGAACTTGATAGGTGCGGAAGCCAATCTGCCCCAATGCGCGTAGTTGATCATCCTGAATACGCGAGCCATACAAGTGGATCATGCTGTAATCCTGTGAAGCGATCGCGGAGCCATCTGCAAAGTTTACAAAGTAATGACCGTCAATGTTCATCTTGTAGACGAATTGCCCTAGCTTTCTAATCAAGGGTTGATCGTAGACCTGCAGATCACCGTCCGATGCTCGGTACAATAGCTCTAGATTGACCAACAGCATCCCGGCCGCTCTAGCCCAGTAGGTCGAGCCTTCGTCACAGCCGCCATCCTCAAGTTGCACTTCTAAGTACCGATCCAAGCTGCGCAGCACCTTGTCGAAGATCATAAGTTTCCGTTCTGGCTCCATCTCCTGCAGCAGCAAGACGGTCAACATATTCGCATTGCACCATGGATTCCAGTTGTTAACTTCTCTCTCGCCAAAGCCCATCCACCAGAAATCATTCCGCTTCAAATAAGGAGCTATTATTCGCCGCTCCAACTCTACCTGAATGCGTGCTCTAATGAGGGGAGAAACCTGATCTAGCGGCGACTTCAGCATGTGAGATGTCCAAGCGAGCAACGCTGCGGTTTCACCTGCAGTCAGGTCAAATAAATGTTCCTCTGAGTTAGAAAGAACATCTACGGGTCGAAGAGATAAATAATGATGAGCTGGAGCGCACCACGTCGTCTGCTCGCAGAAAAGCCAAATGACATTGGTGATCTCCCGAAGGAAGCGGCCCTTGGCTTCCATGCACTCTGCGATCAGAAGTGTGCAAAGTGCATTTCGTCTTTCTGTTTCAACCGAATCGTACGGCTTACGACTTCCCTCTTCAAAATAGGCCATGAATGCGGTAGCACGCAAAACAGGCCATTCGTAGTTGAGATACGACTCGGCTTGCGTAACCCATGCTTGCTGTAAGGCCTCGGGTACTCTCGCCCAAGCTTCGCGATCATCTCGTGCAGGGAAAATGCGCCCCTCCATGCTTTTGCCTATAATATGATTTTCCACATCGGAAATGGTGATGAAATCTGTCAGCTTCATGTCGCAAAGTTCCTCCTTGTGTAAAGAAAAGACTGCCTCATTTGCAGTTTGGCTACGAATGCGACAGTCTTGGATTCCATGCTTACTTCATTACTTAATAACTTCGGTATACTGCTTCTCAATCTCATTTGCACCGGCTGCTCTAGCCTTTTTGACATACTCATCAAAGGAATCAATGGATTGCTCGCCTGTAATGATCTTGATATAATTTTCCGTGGTCAGCTTCTGCAAATCAGCCGTGAACTTACCTGAAGCCTCAACACTTGGCAAGTAAGATGGAGGCGTTCCTGTCCCTTTTACTTTATCTGCAACGGCATATTTCGCTTTAAATATCTGTTTTACCACATCTGGATTGTTCGTGTACATGCCAAATGTACTTACACCGCGCTGTGCTGTTTCCGTTGGATTTTTGAGTTTGGAAGCGACAGAGCCATCTGCGTTAATGACGTAATCCTTGTCTTTCACACCATAGTTAGCCAACATGTAATAGTCTTTGTCGGTGACCAGTGTATCCAGCATTTTCAAAATGGTATCCAACTTCCTTGGATCTTTCGCTGCATTCTTTGTAATCACCAATGTTTCGTTATTATAGCCCCAAATGTTTGCGCCATAGGCTTTGCCGTCTGGACCTTTAATCGCTTTACCGAGTGACCAGGTTTCATCGTATTTGGCATCTGGTTTCACTTTGATGAACTCTTGATAAACCGCTCCACCCTTATCTCCCTCCGTAAGCGGCGGTGTCCAGTGGTAGTACATCACGTTACCCGTTACACCAATGCGATTGTTAATGAATGCATGGGAAGTCGCCCAATAACCGCCCTTATTCTCACCAGTTACGAATTCCGGATCGATGACGCCGTCTTTGTACCATTTAGCTAGCAGCTTCAGGCCCTCTTTCATTTCTGGTTGAATCGCATCCATCGTCACTTTGTTATCCTTCACGGTATACCAAAGGTTGGAGTAAGGCGTCGTGCCTTTAATGACATCCGTCGGAATCGGTCCGAAGGCGCCAAGCACCGTTTGCATAGCTGTACTAGAGAGGCCGTAGGTGTCTTTTTTGCCATTTTTATCAGGATCATTGTTAGTAAATTTGTAAATGGCATCCTCAAACTCAGCCAGCGTCTCAGGTATCTTGGTGATGCCGACATTCTTCAGCCAATCCGTGCGCCATACGAGGCTAGTCGGATAAGTGCCGTCCAATTGGAAGGCGGACAACCCATAGTTTTTACCTTTGTACATGCTCGAGCGGAAGGCAGACCCTGAGGTGTCATTGTCCATAATTAGTTTGTAGTAATTAGGTGCTTTCTGCTTAATCGTCTCCACAGGAATTTCTGCTGCGACCCCGCTGTCCACGAGTTTGGATAATTCAAACCCTTTCAGCCTCAAAATATCCGGAATTTCTCCCGATGCCATGCGTACGTTGAACACTTCGCTGTATTTCTGTGAATCCGCCGTCCAAACATTGAATTTCGCATTAAAGCGTTTGGACACTTCCTGAATGATCTCTGAGTTTGCATCAGGAGCTACATCATTAATGTTATAGCCTGCCCACTCGATGGTGACCGGAGTGTCATTTTTGGCGGCGGCTGTTGCCTTTGTACCCGTAGTTCCTGGTGCTGAGGTACTTGTCTTACCGCTCTCTGTACTGCTGCATGCAGCCAAACTGCCTACTAGCAAAGCTGCGCTCACCAAGCTGCCAACATGACGAAATGTTTTTCGTTTCATTTTTTTGAC
Organism: Paenibacillus sp. MBLB1832; assembly: GCF_032271945.1. Classification (NCBI taxonomy): domain Bacteria; kingdom Bacillati; phylum Bacillota; class Bacilli; order Caryophanales; family Paenibacillaceae; genus Paenibacillus; species Paenibacillus roseipurpureus. The sequence goes on from NZ_CP130319.1 coordinate 5,008,958, forward strand.
CCTCCTAAAATGTATGTTAATGAACCATCCCCGGGATGGGGCTGGGGCTAACCTTTTAATGAGCCAATCATGACGCCTTTGACAAAGTATTTTTGCAGGAAAGGGTAAACAACGAGCAGTGGAATTAGGGATACCATGAGCGCTGCCATTTTCATCGTGTCAGTGTTGGCGTAGATCGTATTCGCTGCTTCGACAGCTTGTGGTTCGGAGCCTTCGAACATAATTTTGCGCAGCACAAGCTGCAGAACCGCTTTCTTCGAATCCTTGAGATAAATCATGGCATTGAACCATTCATTCCAATGGTAGACCATCGTCCATAGACCTACAGTGGCGAGGATCGGGATGGAAATCGGTAATATGATACGCGTTAAAATGATAAACTCATTTGCGCCATCGATGCGGGCGGACTCTTGAATCTCCTCGGGCAGGGACATGAAGTAATTACGGATGATCAGCATCGTAAAGGTATTGATTGCGACAGGCAGCACAAGTGCCCATACGCTGTTATAGAGACCGACGCCTTTGACAATAAGGTACGTGGGAATCAAGCCGCCGCTGAAAAACATCGTGAATACCATGAAAATCGTCCAAAACTTGCGATGCACCAAATTCTTTTTGGACAAGGGATAGGCTGCTAGAATCATGAAAGTCATTGAGACGAGGATGCCCAGAATGACTCGGATGATCGTATTCTGATAACCGATCCAGATTTGCTGATACGCCAGAATCTTACGATAACCATCCCAATCGAACTTGAGTGGAATGAGATGAAAGCCGTAGCTGCTAACAACTTCTGTCGGACTCATCGACACCGTGACAACCTGCATGAAGGGAATAATCGTCAGTACACTAAGCAGGATGAGCGTCGTATAGACTATCGTGTCTACGAAGATATCTTCAAAGGTTCGTTTCTTTTTCTTACGTTGATCTGTCATTTCGGCGATCACCTACCATAAGGAATAGTCGTTGGTTTTCTTGGCCACATAATTAGTGAGAAGAATAAGAATAAAGGCAATGATATTTTTGAACAAACCGACCGTTGTTGCGAAGCTGTAATCGCCTTTCACAAGTCCAATCTGGTACGTATAAGTGGAAATAACATCACCAACCGAGAGAACAGAGGCATTAAGCAAGTTGTAAATTTGATCAAAATCGTCATTAATGATGCCGCCTACCGCGAAAATAAACATGATCGTCACAACCGGCATGATCGAGGGCATCGTGATGCTCCATATTTTACGAAGCCTCCCCGCCCCGTCCATATCCGCTGCATCGTACAGTTCGGGATCCACACTTGTGATAGCTGCAAGGTAGATGATTGTCGACCAACCGACTTCCTTCCAAATGGAAGAGAGGACGAGGATGGACCGGAAGTACGCCTCATCCGTCACGAAGAGAATCGGTTTATGACCAAATTCCATGATGATGGCATTGATCAAGCCTCGTGTCGGTGACAGAAATTCGATCACAATACCGCCGAGAATTACCCAAGAAATGAAATGCGGTAAATAGGTGATCGTCTGCACCGCCTTTTTAAAGAATACTAGACGAACCTCATTTAGGATGAGGCAGAGTATAATCGGCGCTGGAAATCCAAAAATCAATTTATACGTAGAGATGATAAGGGTATTCTTCAATACAGGTAAAAAATAAAGCCCCGTGAATAGCTCCTTAAAGTGCTCCAGCCCTACCCATTCACTGCCTGATACCCCCTTCAGCGGATAGTAATTCTGAAAGGCAATCACAATCCCATATAAGGGAGCGTAGTGGAAGATGAGGTAGTAGGCGATGACGGGAATTAACATAAAGAAAAAGTATTTCTGTTTCCAATATAGTTTGATTGCACGTTCTTTATTGACTTGCGGCTGCACGTGCTCTTTCATTTCCCGTGCTGCGATAAGTGCGTTACTTTCCATTCCATGCCTCCTGTTCGAAATCTTGTGAGCGATTTGTTGCCCTTATCGTAAGGCCTATGCAGGGATACAGACAACGCCCAATAACTTTACTGGCGTGCTGATTTTTTTACGTCATGTTGTGAATCCTGGCTCCATGGCTTGTTTGTGCTGTGTGATGACAGATTTTTTTACTAGTGCTGTTTTTTTGATTTGCGGGTATGAAAAAGCTGCCATGCATAAGTGCATCGCAGCTTTTGTGGTGAAGACTAGCTATCGAGACTGTCTCGATAGCTCTTAGGGGTACATCCGAAGTTCTCTTTAAACACATTCGCAAAATAACGAGGGCTCGTATAGCCAAGCTTCGCTGCGATCTCTTTTATCGATAAATCCGTCTCTCGAAGGAGACTTTCGGCGTGTTTCATTTTGATCCCAGCCAAATGCTCGGAGAAATTCGAGCCCATGACCGATTTGTAGATCCGACTCACATAGCTGGAGTTCATATGAATGCCCTCGCTTAAGGAGGATAGAGAGATTTCGTTGTATATATTCTGCTCAATGTAGGCGAGAATCTGACGTTCCAGTGCCGTACCTGGGTCATCGTCGGTCACATTGGTGGTGTGGAACTCCATAATTTGCACAGCTACACCAGTGAGCCAGTCCGTTAAATCAGCAACATTGTCCATTTTCCGGCCATACTCCCGAATGTCATAACCAAGGAATCGTTCTAGATCGATATCCATGGAAATGGCGGTTGTTCGGATGATAGAAATCGCATCGAACACCGTATTACGGCAATAATCAATGTGATACCTGCCTGAAACAAGCGCTTTGCGCAATATATCCAGAATCGAGAACACCATCTCCTGATTCCGATTGCGTACGGCGACAGACAACTGCTCCATTATTTGCAAACCGCTTCCATAATCTTTGCGTTGCGCGATAGCGAGGTCCTCATAAGAAATACATGATTCCGTTGGCATGATGAAAGCGTAATTCAAGCACTCGCAAGCTTCTGTATAGGATAGTGCGATGTTGGTGTAGGAGTGATCATATTCATTTCCGAAGCCGATCACAAATTTCCCTTTCATCTGCTGGCTGATGCTGCTGTGAATTTTCTCCTTATCCAAAGCGTGGGAATAATTGAGCAAGACAATAATATGGCCTGCATTATCCATCGTCGAACAGAGCGAGTAATCCCCAAGCTCCTCAACATGTTGCAGCATACTGTATTGGATCATCATCTCGTTCTTCAGGCCAATCCCCTCTGTGCCAAAAACCTTGAGCGCCATACAGGCCGTCTTTTCTCGGTCAAAATGCAGCTGCAGCATCTTCTCCATATTCGTTACTTGAGGATCGGTCTGATCGAGGTCGCCTTGCAGTAACCGCATGATGAACTTATCGCGAATGATCGGTTTATTCGTCTCCATTTGATGATTCAAATCAATGATCGTATTCGACACTCGATCGATAACTTGATGGAGCATCGCATATTCATTCTTTGCCTGCTTCTCTTGGCCGTCTGAGCTTCCCAGATTACGAATCGTTTGAATGATGCTGCGCAGCGGTTTATTCGCCCAATGGGTCATATAAATCGAGAAGAGCAAGCTCACTGTGAGCAGAACGATCGTCGTAATCAGCAAATAATGCTTGAGCTGCTTCGATTTATGATACAGGGTATCGATTGAAATGACAGACACGTATTTCCAGTTGTTATAATTGGACTTGCCGTACGAAACGACACTTTGAACACCGTCAACGGAGGCTTCGAACGTTCCGGACTCTGAATGTTGCAGGAGCGCTGTAATGTAATCCTTCTGGCTGAAGTCTTGTCCAACCCATTGGCTGTCGCTATGGACAAGCACTTTTCCTGTTTCATCTACAATAAACAACACTTCTCCATCTATTGGAGAGGATTGAATGAGATTATGTATTGCGCTTTCTTTAATATTGATGGCGACGACAGCCTGCCGATTCGCGAGGCTATCGATCAGCGGAATATTCGAAAGATACGTGATCACCGACGTATTCGATGGTGTGGTTACACGAGGGGGGAGCCACTGATTCGGGGTCGCCATGGTACGCAGGACATTAATCCATGCTTCATCCAAGCTTTTAAGGGAGCCTGCCGAATCCAAATACGAACTATATTTATCATTAATGTATACGTTTCCCGCTGTATACCAAACTTCAACGGATTGTAGGAAGTTCAGCTTGTAAGGGATATCCGTCAAAAAGTTGCTAACTTCAGCGATCTTGTAGCCGTTGCCGCTAATATCGTGCGTGAGCGGATACGCGAGCACTTCATTGCTTGGAATATCCGAGAAATAAATATTCACCAAACGAATGACGCGATCTAGGATTGTTTCATCTACCGCATATTTCAGTTTGTTGACATCTTGCGTACTTTGTCTATTGATTTCTTGATTATAGGCGGTAGTGAAATAATGGATATAGATGAGCTGCGGTGCTAATGAAAGAATGATCACGAGCAAGATGTTAAACAGGAGGATTCGTGAATAGATGGTGCTCATCCTGGCTCGGATATTGAACATAGCACATCTCCTTGCAAGATGGGATGATTGAAAGCTGAATGTAATGAGCGTATAGATAGAAATAATTAAGCGTTTTCACAAATACTTCTTCTACTATATCATAAAATTACAGCTTGTCATGGGGGATTAGACTCGGTTGCGTTTCGACAGAGCTGTCGCCTGCTCGTTGAACTTGGCGATGCTAATTTGCGTCATACGATTTCTCTCGAAAAATGGACGCCTAACTGTACAAAGACAGTTGCTGCGTCAAATTCGTAAATCGATATAGCTGCGCGGCTCGCTGCGAGTAGCGATTGGATACCTTCGGCTGACCGCCCCGATCCGTGACTTCCTCGATCAACCCTTTACGGCTTTGCGTCGAAGTGATTTTGCGGATAAAATTACGCTCCTCGAAATCGGGGACAACCGTTTGAATCACTTGATACAGCTCACTAATCGTGAACTCTTCGGGTAGAAACTCTTTGGCGATGACCGTCGTCAGCATCTGCTCACGGATCTTCTGCAGGGCATCTCTCAGGATGACCCCATGGTCAAAAGCAAGCGCCATCTGCAGCGCCTCCTCGACCGGGAATAGGCGCACATCCTCGGCATCCGTATCGGCGCGCCGCTCAGCCAGCCACTTCTCCTGCACCAGAGCAAAAAACGCATGCGAGATCATCCATCCTCTTGGGTCACGACCTGGCTGACTGTACACGTTAAAGTACGCCATATGCACATTCGTCACGCCTGTCTCTTCTTGCAATTCGCGCTTGGCGCAAGCGTACATATCTTCCGTCTCTTTGCAAAATCCGCCTGGAAGCGCCCATTGCCCCTCGAACGGCCAGCTCTTTCTTTGAATGAGCAGCACCTGGAGCTCTCGGAGCGGTAGGGCTTTTTTCGCTGTCTTTTTCTCCGTGGACGTAATCGTGAAAATCACAATATCACTCGGCGCCCCGTCCGGTGTCCGGTATCGGCCTGGGGTATAGTTGGAGCCCTGATCATTCGTCGTCATGGGAGGTCACCTGCTTCTAAAAGGAGTTCATTTTGATACTATCATTATGACATGTTGATTACGAGTGTCAAGTGAGATGAGTCGTCAACTCGGCTTGCCCAACTATTTCTTCAGCCTTCGGAACTCAGTCGGCGACAGACCATGAAATTGCGTAAACTGTTTCGTGAAATGATGCACAGACGAATAACCGAAATCTTCGGCAATCGTGGTAATAGATCGGTTGCTTTCCCATAGAGCTGCTTCTACTTGCTTCATGATAGCCTTGGTCCAGTATGCTTTGGGTGAACTCCCCGTGGCTTGTTTGAAAAGTTCGTGAAATTGTGTTTTGCGAAGACCGCATTCATTCATCCAATCGTCATAGCTACGGCTCGCATTCGCTTCTCGATCCATTTGTTCGATGATGGGGATAATTCTGTAATCTATGAAAGTTGAAACAGACGCTGTTTGGACAAGGGTTAACAGGAATGCCTTCACAAGATGACTAACGATCAATTCTGAGTAGGGTTCACTTTTCCCAACCTGGGTCACGGCATATATGAATAATTGGCATAGGGTTGCATCATGTTGGATCGGCGTAACCACGGGGAGAGATGATAGCTCCGAGCATGGTTCTATTACCGTAAGCAGATCGCGATTGAAATCGTTAAGATCCCAAACCAAATGTTGCGTGCTAGCTAACCTATAATTCCATAAATCACAATACAAATTATAAGTAGCTAAGGGGTGATCTGAATTGGTATAAAAGGAGTGCGCAGCTTCAGGCGGAAAATATATCAGATCACCTTTCTTAACAGGATATGTTTTACCTCCCACGGAAACAGACCCTTTGCCTGCCGCAACGAAATGGAAAGCGTAGCAGTAGCCAATCCTCCCAACCTCCACTTGATTTCTTGTAACGGGGAAGCGGTAATAATGGCCTACTCTTACATAGGGATTCAGCAATTCTAGAGTCGTCATCATACACCTCATGAGCCGTTTTTGTTAGCGGAAGAATTGATCAATCTGCGAACAGGCAAACAAATACAACATCCGCTTAGAATGCTATTATTTTCTATATTACATCACATTATGGAGAGTGAGTAGCGTGATTATACAAAATAGAAGCGGAAGTTTAACTACCGAACAAACTCAGTTTTACGAGGAGCAGGGATATCTCGTCATCCCTAACTTGCTCTCTGAGGAAGATTTAGCTTCTGCTCGCGAGGCGATGACTCAGAAGGTCTCAATGATTGCGGATGAATTGTTCGCAGATGGTTTAATTTCTAACAAGCTGGAGGAGCGCCCTTTTCAATATCGTCTTGCCGAGCTTTTCCGAGGATTATCGGAGGAGAACTTCTTGAAGTACGGCAGAAGCTGGCGAGATCGTATCCCAGGCTATTTCACGCTCATGAGCAATCCCAAAATTTTGGATGCGGTTGAATCCTTAATTGGCAGTGAATTGTTCGCAAATCCTATCTACAACGTACGTCCTAAGGTACCAAAGGTGGCGGCGGGCGCAGTTCCTTGGCATCAAGATAAATCATATTGGCCGGATGCCAACGCTAACCCCGTCATCACGGTTTGGATCCCGCTCGTTGATGCGAATGAAGTCAATGGATGTCTTCATATTAAGCCCCGAACTCATCGAAAGCGTGTGTTAAAGTGGCATCGGGAAACATATTCGGGTACAGGCTATACAGCATTGAAAGACAGCCAACTCGGAAAAACAGAAACCGTTGCCTTGCCTGTGACGGCAGGAAGCGCCATTCTTTTCAATGATCGCTGTCTCCATATGTCTACGCCGAACCAGTCTAATGAAGTTCGCTGGAGCGTTGATCTTCGTTATCAGCCTACTGATCAAGATCCCATGTTGAACCAGGGCGTAGGCTTCCTCGCAAGGAGCCGTAAATATCCTTCCCGTGTAGCCACGCTGGAGGATTGGCTAGCAGGTCATCCGGAGCATACGGACTAAGTTAAGACGACCTTCGTTCCCCGTTTTTTGGGGAATGGAGGTCGTCTTTTATATCTAAAAACAGGCTCATGTATTCACCTCCCGTGATCCCCCTCCCCCTAAATCAGCTTCGAGTTTAACTCAGCTCCCCAGCACGATCTCCACCACAACCCCTTGCAACCTATCGCTGCAATCGACCGCATATAGCCCTGGTTCAAAGCAATCACCTCCCGCTTCACGCCATCAATCCGTACCTCCAACGGAACAGTCTTCGCATAAAATGCAAATCGACCGCCTTCCCGAAGGCGAATCAACGATCTTCCCGCTCCTTCCACACTTCCCACTCTCGCCCCACATCTCCATAACCGCATCGAGTGGCGTCACCGCTCCCTTAACAGGTGCTAGTAGAAAGAGCTTGCATTGTTCGGGATGTAGAACAAATGGGAAACGTTCACCCGCTTCCAGCACGCTTCTTTTCCCGGAAAAGTTGGGCGATCGCAGAAAGGGGATTGGCAAGACAATGGGATTTGGTGTGGAGAGGAAGCATAATAAAAAAACCTTCGCCGGGTAACGGGGAAGGTTTATCCAATTTTATAATTAAACATTCAAATCACTTTACCGCGCCTATGTATTTTTGCAAACCATCCTCAACACATTTGGAAATTAATCGCACGAATGGTATTATTTCATTTCGAATACTGGCATCTTCCAACGTCTCATAATATTTCAAACGAGCATCGTTTGCTGCTTTTACAATTGCTGGTGGAAATCCAAATTTCATTAATATTAAATTCATTAAAAGTCGCGCTGTTCGACCATTTCCATCAGAAAATGGATGAATATAAACAAAACGAAAATGAAATTCCGCAGCTAGTTCAACGGGGTGTAATTTATTTTTGTAATCATCGTACCATTGAATCAACTGCTCCATTTTCTCAGAGAGCACTGAAAAGTGTGGAGGTGTTTGTTGTGAGCCTGATATCCTAACGTTAACCATCCGATATCTTCCTGCATTCTCATCATCAATGTTCTTAAGGACGAGATGATGAATTGATTTTATAATATACTCAGTCAATTCCATGTTTCTATTCACAATATCCTGTACGTAACTAATCGCTTCTGAATGGTTTACAACCTCAAAATGTTCACGCAGCTTTTTACCGCCTATGGTTAATCCTTCTTCCAAGACTAATTTCGTTTCTAAAAGTGTTAATGTATTACCTTCGATCGCATTAGAGTTGTACGTCCATTCAACCCGAAACACTTGCTCTAAATTTCTTACCGCAGCTGGAGGCAGAGGGCGTAAAACATCTAATTCACTTTTTAATAGATCTATTTTAGAAAAGTCCACGTTAGCGCCCCTCCTTACATCATATTACCATTATATCACAGTTGGCTATAATTAGACGTTAAAGGCATGCACTCCAACGAAGTAGAAAGAAAAGTAGCTAAAAAAAAGAAAAACCCTTGATTATCAAGGGTTTTTCTTTGGGATGCGGTCGGAGGGATTTGAACCCTCACGCCTTGTGAGCGCCACCCCCTCAAGATGGTGTGTCTGCCGTTCCACCACGACCGCATAAGAGGAATAAAATGACCCGTAGGGGACTCGAACCCCTGTTACCTCCGTGAAAGGGAGGTGTCTTAACCACTTGACCAACGGGCCACATAATCGCCATGAAAGCTAAAAGCCCGTTAGGACGACAAGTGTTATTATATAGGATTCCCGTCCAGATGACAAGTGCAATTTGTGGAAGCCTCCCTACATCGCCAGAGTGAGACAACGTCATAGAGGCTTCCTAGCTGCCTGCACTACTTGGTTTTAAAATACGACACTGACTCGTTCAGCGTATCCACAACATTGCGCAACTGCTCAGCAGCCGCCGCAATATTCTGCATCATGGCCAGCTGTTCTTCCGTAGCCGCTGCGACCGTTTGGGATCTCGTCAAAATCTGGGACGAGCTTGCTGCTGCATGATCCATCGTCGCCGAAATCTCTTCAGAACTCGCCGACATTTGCTCAGTGATCGCGGAGGTCTCATGAATCTGTGTGACGATGTGCGTCACCGATTGCATTATCGTCTCAAAGCTTTGATTCACTTCCTGCATCATGTGCGAGCCAGCGCTTGCTTCCTGCTTCGTCATTTGCATCGATTCGGAAACGCTGGCGATCTCGACACGTGTCTCATGAATAAGCTGATTAATGCCATCGGCCGATTCAATAGATTGTGCAGCCAGCTTGCGGATTTCATGCGCGACGACATTGAAGCCTTTGCCATGCTCCCCTGCTCGGGCTGCCTCAATCGAAGCATTCAACGATAAGAGATTCGTCTGATTGGCAAAATTGGTGATACTCGAAGCAATGAGCCCGATTTCGTCGGATTTTCGCGTCAAGGATTGTACGGTCGCCGCCAACTGTTCAACAGAGTTCAACATGTTGGTAATCTGCGTCTGGAGCTTGGAGAGCAGCTCATTTCCAATCGCCGCATGTTGCGAAGTTAATGACGAGTGTTCCGCCATTACACCTGAATTTTCAGCTACCCGTTGAATCCCGATCGCCATTTCTTCCATGGCACGGCTCGTTTCCTCACTGCTCCGTGTTTGTAGTTCCACATCCTGTGTCATCTCTTGAATATTCGTAGCGACATGCTCTGCCGCGCTTGCCGATTCTTTGGCACTGCCCGAGAGATCCACCGAGGCATCCTGCACGAATTGCGTGTTCGACGCGATCGCACCGATTAATCCCTTCATTTTCGCCACCATATCATCAACCGACTCCGAAATCCGCCCAAACTCATCCTTCGCATACGAGGTCTGCGGTTCATGCCGCAAATCCCCCGCTGCAACCTGACTCGTAATGGTCAAAATCCGCCGTACCGTCGCCATAATTCGCTTAATGACTAGGCTGCCTGCAGCCGCTAGAAAAAGAACAACTATAGCTATACCGATATAGATGCTGCGCGCATTTACGTCACTATCCTCATGGATAACTTGAATACTTTCTTGCGCATAGCTATCCAGAGTTTCCCCGATAACGTTGAGGCCTTCGCGCCCTTTTTCGAACGCAGCCGTGAGCTTCGCATCATTCACAACGCCTTTACCAACGCTGCCCGCCTGTACGACGGCATTTGCCTCTCTAACCCATTGATCGAACGAGGTATGGAAACGGGCTGCGCTTTGTTCAATCGTCACACTCGACTGATTGTGGGCGCTTTGAAGTAAGTCTTTATCCTGTAAAATCGTAACAGCCTGCCCGACCCTCGTATTCGTTTGGTCAATATTGTCTTTCATCACTTTCAGCTGGCTGGCTTTCTCATCCCCGCTCAATGTGCCTGACACCAACAACTGATAAGCCGTCAAAGCTTGATACATATCCCGGTCGGCATTCAAAATCAGTGAGGTACTCTTCTCTGTCGTCTCATACAAGGAAGAGGTCAACGTATCTGTAGTGGATTGATTAATCTGCAGTAAATACACGCTCGTACCTACGTATAGCAAGGAAGGAATTAATACTAATAAAATGAGCCGTACACGTATTGATAATAATTTTGCCACTGTAATACCCCCATGGTGAATCATTTTTATCAACTATAGGGGACAAACGTTTGCTGGGTATTAAAAATTTGTTAGATATGATTTAGAAAAAAAACAAAAAAATAAGCCCGACGACTTGATGCCGTTGAGCTTATACGTGACGGAGAGAGAGGGATTCGAACCCTCGCACCGCTTACGCAGTCTAACCCCTTAGCAGAGGGTCCCCTTATAGCCACTTGGGTATCTCTCCATATGGCTCCCCGAACAGGACTCGAACCTGTGACAACTCGATTAACAGTCGAGTGCTCTACCAACTGAGCTATCAGGGAATGAACAAGTTTTATTTTATTATGAAGGTGATGTTAAGTCAAGAGTAACCAATTTCAATTTTCCCCGGCAATTACCACAAGCATACTTACTAACGTCCATTTTCCGCTTACGAAGATAGGCTGTTCGACACTTCACACATTCCAGTCGATATTTATAAGCTTGCTTGGCTCGTGGCTTGGGCAATGACTGGCAGTACCTCGAACCGCCGACTTGGGCTAGCAGCGTTTTGAAATCATGGTCACGATGCTTGTAGCCTCGCTTCATGATATGCAGGTGATAATGGCATAGCTCATGCTTAATAATTTTCTCGATTTCGTCTCGGCCAAACGTTTCCCACTGGTTCCAACTGATCTCGATATCATGTGATTTCATAAAATAACGACCGCCCGTCGACCGCAATCTGCGGTTAAAACGCGCCTGATGCACGAAGGGTCTGCCGAACGACGCCATTGAAATCTGCTCAATCCATTGCTGCAGCTCTTGATCTTCCATAGTACGACACTCCTACTGATACGTCACTACAACCATGCGCATGACAAGTTCTTACTTGAATTTGTACCGTATGTACCGCTATACTGTCAAGTAGAAAAGAAGATCGAAAGCCCTATACAGAGAGGATTTGAAAAGCTCCATGCCACAGATGCGCTATGCCATTCTCAAGCTTGACCAACAACTCGAATTCGTCGAAATGCCTTCCTCCTATTCCTACCAATTAACTGCTTTGAACCAACGTTTGCACAAAGAACTAGATAAATTGACAGCTGACCATGTGCCTCAATTGCCGCGTGTTATTGCTGAATGTGATGACCTGGAGTTGATCGGCCCATCGTACACGCTTACCAATGGCTTGGATTACATCAATCGTTTGGAGAAATCGTTCGCGGGTATCCAAGAGAAATCATATCCCCTGATCTCCTTACTGACAGAAATCCGCGCACTTCAAGCTCAGCTCGAGCAGTGGTACGAAGAGGAATTTGATCTCTAAAATGGAAGGACCTGCACCCATTATCCTTCACCTTCATATGCTATAAGTACATGGCAAAGAAGGGGATGGGCATATGCCTCAATGGCTTTGTAATCAATTAATGCGTGCCTTCCAGAACAAAAACCGTAGACAAATCAAATTATTGAATGAAAGCTGGTACTTTTACCGCACTCGCCGTTCACAGGAAGAATGGCCTGATGGCCAATCGACAGATGGACCGAGTAAACGTAAATTTTGATCAAAAAGCTAGTACTTGTGTCGACAAGTGCTGGCTTTTTTGCCTCGCGTACATAGAGATAATCTTGATGAATTCTTTAGTAAATCTTTAGTAAACATTTGGTAAATATTAGTTGCATATTTGAAATGAGCCTACTATACTGTAAATAATTGTAACATTAAGTCGAAAGCCCGAAAAAACAAATATTTTTACCAGCGAAGTGAAGCACACTTGGTCTGGCAGTTTCTGCTGCCGATCCAGTGTGTTTTTTTGTTTTAAAAAAAGGGGGAAACAGCATGCCGCAATGCAGCCGTGCATGGCTACGTAAAATGCGTGAAAAGCATCGCCGAATGAACATGAACAGCTATTATAGCGAAAAGTACTTGCAAATGATCGGCAAGAAAAGTCAAAAGCAAAGTAAAGAGCAAAACCATTCAGGAGTAAACCACTTAACCATGGTGCGGGAAGGAGCAAGTGCCTATCAATTGCAGCATGAGGTTAAAAAGAGTGAGGTGATTCAGAGGGACCGAAAGCATGAGTCTAAAAAAAGGGAGGTGAAGTCGAGGGAGTTTGCCAAAGTGGCTAAAAAGAGCGAAGTGAACTCTAGGGAGCCAATCAAGTCCAAGGGGAATGTGTTACCCTTCGCATCGTCAAAACAGCGCATGACAGCGGCTCCTTCTCCTGCTGAACGTGAGAGCGCGTTCTGGGAGCTGCGGAAGCAGTCCATCCTTCGCCTCGCCCATCGCCGCAACGGAAAAGTCAGGCTCCTAGACGTCGCGGCTGAATGCAACGTACATATCCAGATCGCTGCCGAGTGGCTCATTCGTCTCACCACAGAAGGCATCCTCTCGTTGGTCGCCAGCCATCGGCGGCACGCGAGGATTTATGTGGTGAATAACGCGGGAGGTGATGGTACTAGTTAGACGTTTGAGCGCCGATTGGCGGGGCTCGCGATCAGTTAAGGGTGGTCAACCACTCTTAAACTGATGGATTAACTTGTTTCTAGTGAAATAGCGGTGGTTGACCGCTTCTAAAGTTACCTTTGTGCCACGGTTGGTGATTAATGTGAGCAATTAAGGGTGGTCAACCACCTCTAAACTGATGGATTAGCTTGTTTCTGGTGAAATAACGGTGGTTGACCGCTTCTATTGAATTCTTTTGGAGGAGGTGGGGCTGACTATTAGTTTGATAAAAAAAAGCAGCCGAGAGCCCACGGCTCCCAGCTGCCTTACCTGATCTATTGTTGTGGCTTTTTCATCGTTAAGCCGACGCGGCCTTTCTTCTGGTCCACGTTAAGCACCCACACTTGGACGATATCCCCGACGGAAACGACATCCATCGGATGTTTCACGAAGCCGTTCTTGAGCTGGGAGATGTGCACCAGCCCATCGTTCTTGATGCCGATATCGACGAAGGCGCCGAAGTCGATGACGTTGCGTACCGTGCCGGTCAATTCCATGCCCGGCACAAGGTCTTCCAACTGCAGCACGTCGGTGCGGAAGATCGGCGCGGGGACTTCGTCCCGCGGATCCCGCCCAGGCCGCTGCAGGCTGTCTAGGATGTCCCGCAGCGTCGGGACACCTACGCCCAGCTTCGGAGCCAGTTCCTCTGGCTCCACCGTCCCCAGCAGCGCTAGCAGCTGCTGTGAACCCAGCTGCGCGAGCTCGACGCGCAGCTCCTTGAACAACCGATCCACCACGTCGTAAGACTCCGGATGGATCGGGGTGTTGTCGAGCGGGTTCCGGCCGCCTGGAATCCGCATGAACCCGACACACTGCTCGAAGGATTTCGCGCCGAGGCGCGGAACCTTCGACAGCTCCTGACGGGAGCTGAACTTGCCATTCTCCTCGCGATACTTCACGATGTTTTTCGCCAGTGTCGCATTCACCCCCGACACGTACGACAGCAAGGACGGGGACGCCGTGTTCAAGTCCACCCCGACATGGTTAACGGCCGATTCTACAACGGCCTTCAAGTTCTCGTCCAGACGTTTCTGCGAAACGTCATGCTGGTACTGTCCGACGCCGATTGCTTTCGGCTCGATTTTCACAAGCTCCGCGAGCGGGTCCTGCAGCCTCCGCGCGATCGAAATCGCGCTCCGCTCCGCCACGTCGAGCTCAGGAAACTCCGTCTGCGCCAGCTTCGACGCTGAGTATACGCTCGCGCCCGCTTCGCTGACGATCAAGTACTTGAGCTTCCGCTCCTTGATCTCACCGATCAGCTCCGCAACGAACTGCTCCGTTTCACGGGACGCCGTTCCATTCCCGATCACGATCAGCTCCACGCTGTATTTGCTGATCAACTGCTTGAACTTCGCCTTCGCTTCCGCCACCTTATTGTTCGGTGGCGTGGGGTAGGTGACGGCGATTTCAAGCATTTTGCCGGTGTCGTCGATGACAGCCAGCTTACAGCCTGTCCGATAGGCTGGATCGACACCAAGGACGACATGGCCCTTGACGGGCGCTTGCAGCAGCAGATTACGCAGATTTTCCGCGAAAATCTTAATCGCCTGCTCCTCGCCCATCTCCGTCATTTCGCCGCGCACCTCGCGCTCGATCGAGGGTGCGATCAATCTTTTATATGCGTCTTCCACAATCGACCGCAGCACGTCACGCACCACGGAATCGCCTCTTACGATTTGACGCAGCATGAAGTCATGGATTTTGTCAGCTTGCACATCTAAGCCAACCTTTAGAATCTCTTCCCGCTCCCCGCGATTAATCGCGAGAATCCGATGCGGCGGCATCCGCTTCACAGGCTCTTGATACGCGTAGTACATCTCATAGACGGACTCTGCTTTGGCATCCTTCGCTTCTGTCCGTAAGATCCCGTTATCCTGCGTGTAGCGGCGCACCCAAGCCCGGATTTTCGCATCATCCGCGATATTCTCCGCTAGAATATCCATCGCGCCTTGAATTGCCTCTGCGGCGCTTCCAACCCCCTTATCCACGTTGACGTAGCGCTCAGCTTCAAGTTCCAGCGAGCCTTGACGCGGCTGCTTCCATATCCACATCGCCAGCGGCTCTAGTCCGCGCTCCTTGGCAACACTCGCTCTGGTCTTCCGTTTCTGACGGTAAGGGCGGTACAAATCCTCGATTTCCTGCAGCTTCGCTGCTCGTTCAATCGCCGTGCGCAGCTCGTCCGTCAGCTTGCCCTGCTCATCGATCAGGCGGACAACTTCAATCTTCCGATCCTCGAGATTACGTAAGTATTGTAATCGCTCCTCGATATCCCGCAGCTGATTCTCGTCCAGCTCCCCCGTCATTTCCTTCCGGTAACGGGCAATAAAAGGGATCGTATTGCCCTCATCCAAGAGGCCCATTGTCGTCTTCACTTTGCCTGCTGGCAGCCCAAGTTCAGCGGAGATTTGCTTTAGGATTCGCTCCTGAATCTCCGCCTTCTTCTCCTCCGAAATTTGCAGCTTCTCACGAGGCTCCTCATACTCACTTGCTTTGGGTTGTTGCCCTTCTGACCCTGCTTTCACATTGAGTTCTTCCACGTTCGCCATCAGTCATACCTCTCCTCTATGTATCGTATGTATATGTATGTACAAACCAAAAAACGAGGGTACCTTCGCCCTCGTCCGTTCCAGACCCTATTTAAAATTCTATCAGACCCACACTTATTTGCAAAGCGTCGTCAACCTTTCGCATCGTTTCTTCATCCAAATGCGTAATTTTGTCCGTTAGCCTTTGCTTATCGATCGTTCTGATTTGCTCAAGCAGAATGACCGAATCACGATCGAAACCGTGCGTTTCCGCATCAATTTCCACATGCGTAGGAAGCTTTGCCTTCTGGATTTGTGCTGTAATCGCTGCAACAATCACGGTGGGGCTAAAGCGGTTGCCGATATCATTCTGGATCACTAGAACAGGACGGACTCCACCCTGCTCAGACCCTACAACCGGCGAAAGATCTGCGAAAAACACATCGCCACGTTTCACAATCACGTCTTACACCCCGCTTACTAAGCGATCAAGCGTTCCGTCCGCTTCTTCCTCCGCTTGAAAAGCTTCAGATGCCATGCTGAGATTTATTTTCGCCATTTCCATATACCCACGCTGCATGGATTCGCGTAGACTGCGCTTTTTGCGTTCAATTAAATACAGCTTCATTGCCTGACGAATGAATTCACTCCGGTTGGAGTTCTCCTTCTCAACAATCCCGTCCACTTCCTGCAACAGATTGTCAGGCAAGCTAATCATGATCCTTTTCGTATTATGCGCATTACTCACACTCTCGCACCCCCAGAAACGATACAAAGACAATATTACCAGTATGGCATTTCAAAAACCAAATTATACAATAGATATATGCCTAGGGTATATCAATTATGCTACACCAGAGGATATAAGATTGTTATTGCATACTATTCTATATCCGATTATGAAAATCCTCTCCATGAGCTGCCTAATTGGCATGGTAATTTCATGAAAATTCATTTCCCCCTAGTAGCGATGACGCATTAGCGGGTTTAGAGCCTCGACACGTTCCCCGTTTCGCACGTATACACGGGCAACCCGATGTGAAATCATGCAAATGATTTCATAATTGATCGTCCCCAGCTGGTCAGCGACATCCTCCGCGGAAATCCGCTCTCCTTCCTGCTCACCAATGAGTACAACCTCATCTAAGGCCTGCACGTCAGGTACGTCCGTTACATTGATCATACATTGATCCATACAAATGCGACCGACGATCGGCACTCTTTTGCCTCGGACCAGTACCTCTGCTTTGCCTGAAAGCATTCTCGAATACCCATCCGCATAGCCAATCGGCAGCGTTCCGATCCTCTCATCCCCTTTGGTATGATAGATCGTTCCGTAGCTTACGCCTGAGCCTGCTGGCAGCGTTTTGAGGTGGACAATCCCTGTTTTGAGACTCAGCACAGGCTTCAGCTCGATCTTCGATTGATCGACATCCTTGGAGGGGTATAAGCCATACATGGAAATTCCCAAACGCACCATCGAATACGTTAATCCTGGCAAATCGATCGCCGCCGCGCTGTTCCCCGCATGAATATAAGGAAACGCGACACCTTGATCAGTAAAATAGCTCACGATTCGCTCAAAGCGAGCGTATTGCTCGAGTGTATACGTCTTATCCACTTCATCGGCATTTGCATAATGGGTAAACAGGCCTTCTACTTCCACATTCGGCAGCGTCAGCGCTTCCTCAATAAAAGGGATCGCATCTGCTTCTGTATGCAAACCGAGCCGCCCCATCCCTGTATCCAGCTTGATATGGATTTTCAACTTTTTCTGAGTTGCGTTCTCAGGCTTACGACTTTGCTCTTTGAGCGCTTCTAACACATCTCGGCTATATACGGCAATCGTGACATCCAGTGCTCGCGCACGATTAATCCCTTCTGGCGGCGTATAACCTAGAACCAAAATGGGTGCGGTTATCCCAGCGTTTCGAAGTTCCAGCGCTTCATCAAAGAAAGCAACACCCAAATAGTCAACGCCCGCGGCGAGAACCTCTTTGGATACCTCTACTGCCCCGTGTCCGTAAGCATCCGCTTTAACGACTGCCATCTGTTTCATCCCTGCAGGCAGTACCTTCTGAAATTGTTCAATGTTGCTTCGCAGCGCATCCAATGAAATTTCTACCCACGTGGGCCGATAAAATGCATCCACCAGCGTTCACCTCTTTTATCCAAATCCATATTTATAAACAGCACTTTTTGTACTTTTTGCCGCTGCCGCAGGAGCACGGGTCATTACGTCCGATTTTGGCTTCTGCTGCAACCGCCACAGGGGCACTATTCAAAACGTAAGCCGCTTCATTCACAAAATACCGAAAAACGCGGTTACCTGACTCTTGAACTGCCATCAGGGCTGGCTGCCGCATAGACCCATATTTCATTTCGGATTCAGGCGGATACGTTGCTGTGATCAATCCAAAGCGCACCAGCACCGTTGCAACCGCGTGTAAAAACACATCTACACCCGTATCCAGCAGGATGCCGGATTGTCTATGCTTCTTCCATTCCTGATCTACGATGTGTTCACGCTTCACTGGCCAGCTTGCTAATACACTCGCAATGGCTCTTCGCCAAGCCTGAATATCTTCGGGACGACCGCCCTCATTGACTTCCTGCAGAATTCCCCAGTTCACTCGATTCCATAGCGCATCCAAGAGAATGGTCGCTTGTTGCTGCTCAGAAAGCGCCAAATAGCTATCGACCTGCTTTTCGTTCATCTCGAGCTGAATACCTTCAACCGTCATGCCTAACACGATGGCTACATAGAAAAAGAATTGAAACACAGGCTCCTGATCCTGATTTAACGTCGGTTTGCGGATCAGCTTCATGTTCAACTGCTCATCCAGCTCGTGCCAGAACTTCCGAGGCAAATGCTTGCGCGCAGCGGACAGCTTCACGTTGCTTCCCTTGCGAACAGCTTCCAGAAACGCTTTAAATTCAGATACAATTTGCGGGACTGCTGTCCGCCCATCCATCCAAAGCTGCTGCAGCTTCGTGTCAACTACAAGCGGTTTCAGCTTCCTTTTGTCAGGCGGCGTCTGTTGTTCGATGTGATATTCGATGTCGTTGGAGTTCAGCCAACGCTCCAGGGCGTAGTCATTATCTGCGTGCATGTATTCATCGAATCGTTCGTCGAAATACGATTTATATTTGCAAACTTCAATCATTGAAGTGTATTGTTCTTTTGAAATTTTTGATGTCGTTTGAAGGAATTGAATCCACTTTTTGAAAGAAGTCAAATAGGCTCCGATATCGGATTCCTTGGTTGTCAGTACATGACTGATTAAGAATCTGCCTACGAAATCGACAATCGTTTCACCTGTTACATCCGCATAGCTAATTTCATAACGCACGAAGTATTCTGTCATCACAAAATCCATGCGAAACACATGCTTCTTGACAGTGTCTTCCTTTAACTTCCCCTCTTCGATCAAAAACACTTCGAAAGCCTTCGTCTCATTTTCCCAAAACTGTCGTTGCTGTTCCCAAGTTATTTCTTCCATGTTTGTCATCCTAAACACTCCAATTATCTATTCACTCCAAAGTTGCATTATACCAAAAAAACTCCCTTTCGTGGGAGTTGGTTAAAACTTCTTATGTTTTTATTTCTTAAAATGTGAAAAAACATAGAAAGGCCCCTGCACCAAACGGTACAGAGAGCCTTATTCTACTACTTACCAGACTGACCGTCTGTCGCCATGGCTACTTGAATCATTTCATTCGTCGGCATATCGCCTGAGAACATACGGTACTCGACTCCGTCATTGGTCCATGTGAGCGTTCTAGCTCCGTCCTTAGCATCTGCTCCGGTAAGAACACCGATCGTAAAACCGAGATCCACGATATCGCCTGGCTGCAACGCTACGGCCTTCGCTTGAGGTCTTACCTCGATCAGATTAAAGTTGTATTTCCCTTTGTATCTGAGTAGAACCGCAGCATCTTGACCCAGCTTCATATCACTGATGTCCTGCTTCACAACATCCTTCGGCAAGTAATACGGCTCGACGATACCAATGCTTTGCGCTTTTGCCGTTGTTTGTGCTGATTTGCTCGCGTCTGGTTTCGTTGCCCCAGCCGCCTTCGAATCGGCTTGTGTCTTGGATTGGTCAGATTGCCCGCCTGTTGCGGACAGATTTTTGTCCGTCACCGATTTGTCGCTTGGGTGATCGGCACCCGTTGCCGCTACATCGGACATTGTCGGCATTGTTTGCTGCATGTTCCAGCTCGTCATGTTGCGCTCCATTTGGAAATAATCCTTATCGAACTTCGTATCGAATTCAAAATTCGTGAACGTCACTTGCACCAACACATTTTGATTCGCATCGGAGACTTGCACCTGTGATGGTGCCAGCGTTTTCTTATTCAGCCAAATTTTCTGGCGGGACAGCTGCTCATTCTGATAGTTCGCGGCAACGTCAAATACGTAGGCATCCTTCTCCGTCGTAAATTGACGATCCTTGTCCGCGATAATGCTTTTCGCTAACGATTGGAACAGATACACTTGGCCTTGATTCTCTGGCCATTCGCTTTGGAAGCGGAAGCTCTTCTTGAGGTGCGGTGTCAACACGAACACGCCTTCCTCATTGCGCAATACAATCTGAGTGACATCTTTCGTTGCATTCGTAAGGGAAATCCGATAGAAATGCTCAGGCGAGAACGCCACCTCAACCTGATACTCCTGCGGCTGCTGCCCTGTGTTCAGAATCATACTGCCTGATGCCTGATAGCTGCTCGACTTGCCCATCACATGATCCAAATCCTTGACGATAGATCCTGCATCCCTTTTCCCCATCCCGCATCCTGCGAGAACCAATGCTACGCACATTACCACGGCTAACACCCATGTGACCCGGCGCATTCGATCATCCCCTCACTCATGATTAACTTTCCTCATGGTACATGCATATGAGGGGACTTGTTCGATTATGCAGACGAGTCTAGGCTTGTTCGAAAAGAGTTGCAGTTGATTGCCATTTAAGAAAAAGAGCAAGATTAGAATTATCTAATCCTGCTCTTACTTGGCTAATTTAAGTGTTCGAATACTTGCCGCGTGCTCCATCATGGTCACCGCAATGCCAGCAATTTGCTCGCCTTGTTGAATTTGAACTTGTTTGACTTCTTGTAACGAAGTATTTACTGCATTTAATCTGATGTCCATTGAGTCTAATCGATCTTCCACACGGCTTAATCTTCGATCCATATTTTCAACTCGATCTTTAATCGCTGTTACATCGGCACCTATTTCATTGATTCTTCCTAACATTGCACTTAAAAATTCACGGTCTGTCATCTCAGCCACGACATTCACTCCTTGTCACAACAAGCATTCTTATTTCATTATAACTCAGTGTCGTATTAAAAAGCACTACCTTTCGACTTCCATAACCCATCATATCATTTCAAAAATGAATCTCCGCAACCTTTAGTAACGGATGCTTTTCATCCTTTTGGGATAAAATAGGGCTGGTTGTCGGCCACGTTATGCCGATAGCCGGATCATTCCACAGAATTCCTCGTTCATGCTGTGGTGAATAATAGGCATCCACCTTGTACAACACCTGGGTCCGCGGCTCCAACGTACAGAACCCATGGGCAAAGCCCTGCGGGACTAACAATTGCCGCTTATTCGCGGCGCTTAGCGTGACTCCAACCCACTTGCCAAAAGTCGGGGAATCTGGACGAATATCAACTGCCACATCATAGATCGCGCCTGATATCACACGAACCAGCTTTGTTTGTGCATGCGGATGCAATTGATAATGCAAGCCGCGCAGCACACCAACTTCTTCTGAAAGTGAATGATTATCCTGTACAAATGTTGTAGTAATCCCTAACTCCGCCAGCTTCCCGGCATGGTAACTTTCCATAAAAAAGCCCCGATGATCCTCATGCACCTCAGGTTCAATAATAAGAAGGCCCGCAATCACTGTGGACGTGAGCTTCATGATTTCATTCACCTCTTTCGACTATCCTATGCGAAAAGGGAGTCAAAAGCTTCGGACATTCGCTTGCTATAGGATTATACCAATACCTGAATGCAAAAAGACTGCTGATAGCCTCACAGCCTCAGCAGCCTCACTTGTATAGTTGTACGCGACGTTTGCATGCTTTTACCACATGTACACAATCCCCGCAATAATACATGCCCAGATCAGGGACCCGAACAGCACACCGACAATCAAACCCTTGCCAACCAACACCTGATCTTCATGGTAAGCGTCTTCATGATCGATCATATCCAAAACCTCCCCGCCTACTCAGTATATGCAATAGTATGGGGAAAATGTTGGCGAATCATGCAAGGGAATGTGATAATTTTT
This sequence comes from Paenibacillus sp. MBLB1832, assembly GCF_032271945.1. Lineage (NCBI taxonomy): Bacteria > Bacillati > Bacillota > Bacilli > Caryophanales > Paenibacillaceae > Paenibacillus > Paenibacillus roseipurpureus. The sequence goes on from NZ_CP130319.1 coordinate 5,031,196, forward strand.
ATTACAAATTCCGATCAATACGCATTTTTGTTGATAAAGCCATTAATGACAGTTCTCCAGATAATCTTAATGTCAAAAAGGAACGTCCAATTTTCAATATAGAAAATATCGTGCTTAATGCGTTCCTCAATCGATGTGTCGCCACGCAGGCCATTACTCTGCGCCCATCCGGTAATACCTGGCCGAATATGATGCTTCACCATATACTTCGGCACTTCTTCCTTAAATTGTTCCACGAAGTAAGGACGCTCCGGCCTTGGCCCAACCACACTCATGTGCCCGAATAGCACATTGAAGAACTGCGGCAGCTCGTCGAGGCTCGTTTTGCGCAGGAACGTGCCCACCTTCGTCCGCCGTGGATCATTTTCAACCGTCCACTCCGTGTTCGCAACTTGGTCCCCCAACACCTTCATGCTGCGGAACTTGTACATCATGAAGTTTCTGCGATTCAGGCCCACACGTTCTTGTTTGAAGATGATGGGGCCTTCGGACGAGATTTTGATGGCGATGGCTGCGGCTAGCATGACGGGCAGAGTGATCAAGATCGCCATAGAGGCGAAGAAGATGTCGAAGGTGCGTTTGAACAAGCGATTTCGAAATTCATCCAAAGGAATATCACGTACATTAATCAACGGCATATCCGCGAAATTGTCGAAATACGGTCTAGATGGTAGGAAATCATAAAAGTCAGGAATGATGAGCGTTTTGACCCCTATTTTTTCGCAAACATTAATGATGCTTCCGAATTTCTGATGGGCGTCCAATGGGAGCGCGATGATGACTTCGTCTACAATTCGATCATTTAGAATCGACTCAAGCTCATCAATCTTACCGATAATCGGCTTGTAGCTTTGGTAGGGCAGCTCATGCTTTTCTTGGTAATCATCGAGGAAGCCAACTACCTCATAGCCTAATTCGGGATGTTGTTTCAGCTTGGAATAGAACTTGCGACCAAGCGAGCCTGCACCGAGGATGAGAATGAATTGCTTGTTATAGCCCTTTTGACGGGCGCGTTTGAGTGAAGTTTTGATAAAATATCGATAAGCGCTGATAACCAGAATATTGTTTACTAGAAAAAGTAAGAGATACGACCGGGATACATCCACTTCTTTGAGAATAAAAAGAACACTTAACAGCATCAGTAGGCTGAATACGTGCACTTGAATGATTTTCAAAACCTCGAAGGAGAAACGTTTCCTTCTTTTTGGTGTGTAGAAATTAATTAAATAGCTTATAAAGATAGCAATAATAGCGTATGTAACGCTCCACATTACGTAGTGTTTAAAGGGCAACGAAGAGCCATACGGTATCCAGCCGCTTTTAAATTTTAACCACCATGACAAAAGGAAGACAAGCTGAATACAGACGAAATCCGCCAATGCGTACAGCTGCGTCAGAAAGCCTTGACTTTGTCGTATCAAACGGAATCACCTCGCTGGACGTAATTTATTTCTAACTAGAGACAATACAAACTTTAAACCCACGCCTACGTACACCAAGAAATTCGTCATCCATGAATACCTCTTGCGGTAGTGCTTATTGTGGAACAAAATCATCGCTCTGTGAAACTCAAAGATGATTTTATACGGCTTACGGCGGCTACTTGCCCCTTTGTGATGGACAATTTGAGTACGAGGATAATAATAGTTGATCCAGCCCGCTTCTTTTATTCTATAACACCAATCGATATCCTCGCCATACATAAAAAATGTCTCATCCAGCATACCGACTTGATCGATCGCTTCGCGGCGTATAAGCATAAAAGCACCTACAAGAGAATCAATAGGATAGGCTTCATCTGGGTTTAGGTAGCCCAATTGGTACTGATTGAACCGTGGTACGTTTGGGAATAGCTTCGAGAAGCCAAACGCATATAGCCAAAAGACGCTGACGAGGTGGATAACCGCTCTAGATTAATATTGAGATAAATGCGGCGTGATCTAATACTGCTGTTTAACTATTAAAATAATACTTAACATTATAATACGATAATTCACTTCAAAAAAGCCACTCTATACTAAGAGTGACTTTTTATTAAACACGACTGTTTCTAGTTTTGAAAGATATTGTACGAAATGTCTTTATTCTGAATCTTTCCTTAATTTCCGAAAAATAGATTCCAGTCTTCTCAACGGTTTTGTAAATTTCCAAGAAGTTGAGTTTAAGATAACCTGAATTTCTACATCTTTTTGTTCAAATTGTTTCTCCAATTTTTTCATATGTGCTTCAGAATCACTAAGTTGTCGCTCCATTTGGTGTAATTTGCTACTAGTGACACTAAGTTGATAATCTTTTTGTTTGAGTTGATCTTTAATATTTTCAATTAGCTGATCTTTTTGTTCGAGCTGGCTATGTGCCATACTTAATTGTTGTTCTTTTTGAAGCAAATCAAGGTTCGCATCATGAAGTTTTTGATCAGTCTGCATAAATACTTCAAGCGTCGAATTCAATGAGCCTTGTAAATTGGTGTTTGATTTAATCAAACCTGATACATTTTTATTATTATCAAGGTATCTGTGCCTATTATCCAATACTATTGAATTCATACTTGAAACATCAATTTCGTTTTGACTGCAAACTGCTATTATATTCTGAACATCACTATGATCCTTTTCCGCCATTCTTAATATTTTTAAAGAATCCGCGTCAAAATCGTTTAATATTATTGCAATCTCACTTCTTTGATATAGAAATTGTACATTCTCAAAATAGTTTGATAAAAATTCTTTAAATTCATCTAAATAATATTCTTTTAAATGAAATTCATTTGAATAACCCCAAAGATCAAAAGCTAAATCAGATGCTATGGCTTTATTCGGGCATGATACGATAAAGACTCCATCTTGTTTTAAAACTCGTTTTACTTCTGTCAGAAATTTTTCTTGGACATCTTGTCCAACGTGCTCAATTGTTTCAAAACTAACAATTGTATCAAAAAAATCTTTTTCAAATCCAAGCTTGTCAACAGAACCAACTGAAAAACACAAATTCTCTCTATTATATTTCTGTTGGGCATGTTCAATGGCTTCTTCTGAAATATCGACACCAAACACTTTATTTGCAGTTTGTGCTATATAGTTAGAACCGTATCCTTCACCTGAAGCAATATCCAGAACTACCTTATTTTCTACAAAAGCACTTACAGATATATACCTTTGCCAGTGTTCATCAGATGTCAACATATCAAATAAGCCCGGAATAAAACGTTCGCCTGTATTTTCTAAGTTTTTGCTGTTACCATTAGCGCTCATTCATAATACAGTCCTTTTGTTTTTTGGTTAATCAAATCACCACAACTCCGTAAAAGCATCATTTTTTATCCGCGCAACTTATCAATCGTTCCATTTTTATACAATTTCGAATACAAACGTGTTGAAGTGACAACTGATTTTAAATTTAAAATAGTTATAACGTTCCACGCTGCCCGAGCACACACACGTACGCCTTTTTTTAAACGTTCATTCTTTCTAATTATTTCTTGAACTGCCACTACACTTTTATTTCCTGAAACCATGAAATTGTCGTTAGGATATTTTTTTAGTTGCTGTAACAATATTTTTGTATCATCATCATATTTTTTACTTTCAATAACTTCGCTATAAATTTGAATCATTTCATTTACATATTTATCTTTCGAGTAATTCACTCTCGCATAATCTGCACATTTGTTTCCTCGATCAAGCACTTCAAATTTGCTTTCTATTAGTCTAGCCAACTCTTTTGGATAATCTTCCTCTTTTACTGAAACTCCACAGAAAGGAGCATTAATCACTTCGGGCAAAGCAGTTCCTTCACCTTCAATTGTAAGAACCATTTTTCCACAGCTCATAGCTTCGATAGCCATTAAACCGAAACTTTCTTGTCTTGATGGCATAAGGAAAATATCACAAGCTTGGTACAAACTAACCATTGTCTCATCATTATTGATCCAATCATATTCAATAATGTTAAACATATTTGTTAAATCCCTTAATAGTCCTTTTTTCCCAACAGTAATCAAAGTAATATTCTTTTTATTACTTAAACTGGCCAAAGCATTAATAATAATATCTAAACCCTTGAATTCTACTGTGTCACTTCTAAACATAAGGACCGTATCTTCGGTAGGTATTTTTAGCTTGTTTCTTTCTGCAATCTTATCTCCTGGCTTAAACAAACTTTGATCAATACCAAATGGTAAGTAATATACTTTTTTCCCATTCCACACTGGTGACTCTTCTACTTTTCTCAGCATCCACTTTGATGCTACAATTGCAACAATATCAGAGTTCTGAATTGCATCTTTTTTCAATGCAAAATTCAAAGCAGTGATATCATTAAAAAGCTTAAAATCTTTATCAAGGTATGAACAGTCAAAACAATGTGTTTTCCATTTTTTACAATCAAAATGATGCACACAATGACCGCCAAGGAAAAATGGATCATGAAGAGAAAGTATAGTCGGTTTTAGCCTTGAAATTATCGGTAAATAATTAGTGTCAATTATATTATGGATTAAATGCATATGAACAATATCTGCATCAAGAAATATACTTTGTTGTAGCAATTCCTTACTTCCATTTGGAGCGTCAAAATTATATTGGAATGTAGTATCGTCGTCGGAAAGTTTATTTAGTACCAATTGTTTTGCATTAATACCGTTCTCTCGTAAATAATTATGCAAATCATGCCCATTAAATCTACTACCTAATAAGTCATAGGAAGAAATTTGTAAATTCGAAAACATTTTATTTCTAATATATTCTAAGGCAATACTATATTCTGCATCTTTAAAGAAATTGAGCATATCCATATAGAACTCAATGCGACTTGGCGCAAGGGACTTAAGTTCATCATCATTTAAGTTTTCGATAATTTTGATGAAAAGTTTACTGTACTCTTGATCACCACGTGACTTACTTCTTCTACCTTGTCTATTGGATGAATCACGAGCAGTTACTAATACTTTTGAAATCAATTTATGTGGAAATTCTAGAAATGCTCGGTAGAAAAACTCAAAATCTTGAGCTACTAACTCTTTTTCATCAAATAAACCAACAGTATCAAAGCAAACTTTCGGAATTAATAGCGTGCATCCATGTGTTTGATTATAAATAATAGGATGTATCCTTGAATTCTCCCTAGGTGGATATTGTTTTATATGTTCATTGTAGTTTGTTTTATATATTTTTTTATAATTTTCATCTATACCATCTAAGTCAGACATCATAATTGTATTTTTTTCTGACAATTTAGATAGTTCCGTTATTTGCATTTCGATTTTTTCTGGATAATAAGTATCATCGTGACTAAGCCACGAGAAATATTCTCCTTTCATATTTTTAATACCTAAATTCAATGCGGTAGATGTGCCGCCATTTTCTTTTGAAAAATATTTAATTCTATCCCCGTAAGTTAGCGCAATCTCTTCTGTTTTTCCGTCATCATTTGAACCATCATTTACAACAATAATTTCAATATTTTCATATGTTTGTGCCAAAGCACTTTCAATTGCTTCCTTAATATAATTGGAGCCGTTATAAACTGGAATAATAATTGTTACTAGCGGTTTAAAACAATTCATTTAAGTTCCCCTTCTCGTTTGCAATTTTTCACGAAAGATCAATCATTAATTAGAGTTCCTACAAAAGAGAGAGCCAAGGTACAGGATACATCACTTTTGCTATTTGGTAAATGGAATTATATTTATTGCATTCTTATTACTAGATTTTAATTTTACCAATAATTTATAACAATGCTTCGATATTTGATGCCTAATTGATTCTATTAATATTGAAAATAAATAAGGTAAGTTTCATACAACATCCCCTAGAATCATTGTTTTTCTATTTATTTGTTGTTATAAATGTTGTTAATTGTATATGAAAAGTTTGCATAATTTCTTTCTATACTTTTTCTATTTTTTTCAAAAACATCACGACAAAGCTCTCTATTACGCAATAAATTTAATATATTTTCGACAAATTGCTTTTTATTAGCTGAAATAAAACAAATATATCCGCTATCTATTAAGTCTCTGTGGCTTTCAATGTTACTAGCAACCACTGGAAGACCAATAGAAAATGCTTCTAACACTGAATAAGGAAGTCCTTCCCAATTTGATGTTTGAAGAAAAACCATCGAATCTTCAAGAAACTCAATGGTTTTTGCATTTGAAAGCCATCCTGTGAAATTAACCTCAGCATTAAGAGCATAATTTTGTTCCTCACAATCTGACTTTAGTGAACCATCTCCAATCCATATGGCATTTATTGTTGGATCAATTTTTTTGAGTTCAGCAATAATTTCGATAAATAATTTAGGATTTTTTTGATGTTCCAATCGACCAACACCAATGATATTCTTGGAAGTCGCTATTTTTTCTTTACTTATACTAGGACCAGCTTTTATACAATTTTCTAATAAAAAAGGTTTTCGAATCGGACTTAATTTATTTGCATATCTAAATTCACTTTTAGAGCAAGCAATAATTTTTCCATTAATTTGTGATAAGATAAATTCTGCTGTCCAAAATACCGCTCTAATTACTTTCGATTTATTTGTCATTAAAAAACTATACCCGTGAGGTGTGTAGAATACTTTTACCTTTGGGAAACATACTGATACTATTCTACCTAAAAAACCTGCGATAGAAGAATGCAAATGAATAGCATCAGGTTTTATTTTGGATATTTGTGCATGCAATAATTTAATACATTGTATACAAGCGTAGCTAGAATTAAAATTCATATTCATCTCAATCAGTGAAACTGAATCCGGAAAATGCTTGTTTAAATCTATTGGTGTATTTTCTCTCTTTGATGAATAAAGTATTAAATGCTGCGCTCCACTATAGTGATCAGCCTCAATTACTTCCTGTAAGTATTTTAACACACCTGTAGCCATGGTTTCTGTGATATGCAGTATTTTCATATGAACAATATCAACTCATTCCATGCTAGCCATATATTCATTACAAACTAATTCTGCAGAACCCACATTAACTAATTGCCCCTTATTCAGCCATGCAGCTTGAGAACAGATCTTTCTAACACTATCAATTGAATGTGATACAAGAATAACAGTTGCCCCATTATTTATAATCTCTTCCATTCTTCTCTCACACTTCATTTGAAACTTGTGATCCCCTACCCCTAATATTTCGTCTGCAATTAAAACATCTGGTTTGCTTAATGTCGCAATTGAAAAACCCAGCCTAGCAACCATACCAGAAGAAAAATTTTTTATCGGAACATCAACAAAATCCCACAATTCAGCAAAATCAATGATTTCTTCAAATTGTTCCTTCATTTGAGATCTGCTGTAACCAAAAATTGCTCCGTTCAAAAAAATATTCTCTTTGGCAGTTAATTCGAAATCGAAACCAGCACCAAGTTCTATCAGGGGAGCGACGGTACCATAGACCGATATTTTTCCAGTTGTTGGTTTAAGTATACCAGCAATTATTTTGAGAAGAGTACTTTTACCACTACCATTCAAACCTAGAATGCCCATAGACTCGCCTTTTTTAATATTGAAGGAAACGTTTCTCAATGCCCAAAATTCCTCAAATGTTAATTTCCCTTGTATCAGCCGGACGAAATACTCCTTAATGTTATCGACTTTCTCACGACTAAGATTAAACAACATGGAAACATCATTAATTTCGACTATATTCTCTGACAAAATGATTCCTCCAAATTGCTACATTTGTTATACGTGTAGAATAAATTTATTCTGACACTTGTAGAAAGTAAATAACCCCATCGTTAATGATATTATTCCTATTGTGAAGCACAAAATATTATCACTGATCCCAGGAAAACTTCCATTTATAATGATCTCACGAAAAAAACTAATATAATAGTACATTGGATTGTATTCATATATCCATCTATATTGATCTGAAATTATTGATACTGGATAGAAAATAGGTGTCATGTACGTCCAAAGTAAGGTAAATACTCCATATAGATGGTTTATGTCTCGAAAAAATACTGTTATCGCGGACAAAATTAAACTTAAACCCGTGGTAAAAAGCGTCAGATAAAAAATTGGTAAAAGAAACAGAAATATTGTGCCTTTAAATGGTGCTCCATCAATAATCATTACTAATAATAATGCAATAAACGCGAATCCTAAATTCACCATGCTTGACAACACTCTAGACAATGGAAATAAATACTTGGGAATATATACTTTTTTTATCAAGCTTGCATTTGTTATGATTGAAGTTAGCGCTTGTGAAGTCGCTTCAGAATGAAAACTAAATAAGATGCTTCCTGTTAGATAATAAACTGGAAAATGAGGAATATTTGATTTAAATAGTGATGAAAATACAATTGTCATTACTAACATTGTCATCAATGGGTTTAACAATGTCCAAAATAGTCCTAGTATTGATTTTCTATAGCGGACCTTTATATCTCTAACTACTAACTCAAATAGTAAATTATTATACTTAAAAAAACCGGTTAACATGACGAATAATTTATTCATAGTAATATAACCATTTATATTTATTTACCCATGAAGCCATTTCTTTAATCATTTCTGGGTATGTTGGGATTACGTAATTAAAATCCGTACGTGTATTAATTAAAGTTTTATCAACTCCAAAGTTCTCATAGAGCACAATTTCTAAATCTTTCTTTTTAAACTCCTTTTGAAATAAGCACAGTAAATCAAATTTATTTATTTTACCTTTTGGTGTTAAATGATAAAGTCCTGATAACTCTTGCCTGATAGCAGCGTCAATTGCCTTAGAAAGTTCAATAGTAGTTACTCCATTCCAAATGGCTTTAGAGTACCCATTCGTTACGCCATGCTGCTTCATGAACCAGTTAAATAAACCCGTACCATTCACATCTGTGTCGGGGCCAATAATGGACATGCGGAAAGTAAGATCTTTCCCATTGACAACTCTTCACCTAATGCTTTAGAACGGTCATACATCGTCATCCCATCAGGAAATGAATCCTCCGTATAACCTCCAGTTTCTCCTGAGAACACACAATCTGTACTCAAATGAATAAATTTAGTCGTGCTCCCTTTGAACTGTTGTTCTAATTTGCGTGGAAGATATGCATTAAGTTGAATCGCTAAATCTGGACGAGCATCTGCTTCCTTCTGCAGAATACCGATGGAATTTACAACCACATCTGGTTTTATCTCATCGAGCCAACTGATTAATCTCGTGAAATCACTAGCATCAATTTGAGCATTTTTATCTGAATTTGCAATGCTTCTAGACATGCGATAAACATCATATCCCTTTTCTTCAAGAAATAAAGCAATAACATGCCCGGCCATGCCTGTAGCACCTAGTACAGCAACCTTTTTCATTGTAATCTTCCTTTTTTTGCTATTCTTTTTTCCAGACTGTACGATTAACATAATCCGTATAGCTAAGGATAATTCTTACAACTTTTATAGAAACATTATCTGTGTCATAATCTTGGACAGTTCTCAGCGGTTGCTTCTTCTCAGAATATTGAGAAACCACAAGGTTAATAGCATCAAGAACATTACTTTTCTTTAACCCCGACATTATCAGTGTACCTTCGTCCATTCCCTCTGGGCGTTCGTGAGCCTGTCTGATTGTAATCGCTGGGAAATGTAAAAGTGAAGATTCCTCTGTAATTGTTCCGCTATCCGAAATTACACAATAAGCATTTTGCTGAAGCTTAATATAATCAGCAAAGCCTAATGGTTTCATTAATTCAATTAAGTTATTAAAAATAAAATTCCCTTTTTCAATCAATTTTTGCGTTCTAGGATGTGTGGAAACAATGATTCTTTTTGAATAGGTTTCAGCAATGGCATTTAAAGATTCAACTAAATCGCTAACATTCGCTGGGGAATCAATATTTTCTTCACGATGAGTGCTAACGACAAAATATCCACTTTTATCGAGCTTCAATCTTGTCAATACATCACTAGCATTGATCTTCTCCGCTTGCCGCTCCAACACTTCTTTCATGCTTGATCCTGTTTTAATGATAGTTTCTGGTCGGATCCCTTCATCAAGTAAATATCGGCGGGCATGCTCTGTTAAAGTCATATTTATGTCGCTTAATTGATCAACAATTTTACGGTTAATTTCCTCTGGTACCCTTTGATCAAAGCAGCGATTACCAGCTTCCATATGAAAGATAGGTATTTTGTTTCTTTTAGCAGAAATTACGGATAAACAGGAGTTCGTATCTCCGTAAAGTAGAACAGCATCTGGTTTTAAATCCTTAAATAATTCGTCGGTTTTAATGATTACATTACCGATCGTCTCAGCTGCTGTACTCCCGACTGCTTCGAGAAAAATATCTGGTTTACGAATTCCCATACCTGTAAAAAATATCTCATTAAGTTCATAATCATAATTTTGCCCAGTGTGAACCAATGTGTGTTCAGTATATTTATCTAACTCTTCAATAACACAACTTAATTTAATAATTTCCGGACGAGTTCCGACAATAGTCATAACTTTCATTTAATAGCCCTCACCATATGCATTATTTTTCAGCTCACTCTGTATATAATCAAGTTTTTTTAACATTTCGACCATTTGGTCTCTATCAAGCATTTCAGTATTGTGAGAATTGTAGTCTTCCCCCTCTGTAATTATTTTTTCTCCATCCACAAAAAATTTACCGTAGTTCAGGTCACGATCATCCATAGAAACCATGAAGTATCTACCTAAATCATATGATTTTACTTTTTCTTCACGAGTTAACAAAGTCTCATATAACTTCTCACCATGACGAGTTCCAATACAAGTAATGTCAGCATTGATATCAAATACTTCACGCATAGCTTCAGCCAATACCTCAATCGTTGCAGCTGGAGCTTTTTGAATAAATAGCTCCCCACCCTTCGCATTTTCAAATGCGAATAAAACTAGATCAATAGCATCATCTAAAGACATCATAAATCTTGTCATGTTAGGGTCCGTTATCGTCAAAGATTGGCCCGTCTTAAGTTGTTTTATAAACAATGGAATAACGGAGCCACGAGAAGCCATTACATTACCATAACGCGTAACAGAAATAATCGTATCATGATTTGCTCCCATTCTTGCCTTAGAAACGGCAAGCTTTTCCATCATAGCTTTAGACATTCCCATAGCGTTAATTGGATATACCGCTTTGTCGGTGGATAAGCAAATTACTTTTTTTACTTGGTTGGCTATTGCAGCATTTAAAACATTTTCAGTCCCCAACACGTTAGTACGGACCGCCTCTAACGGAAAAAACTCGCAGGAAGGAACTTGCTTTAAGGCAGCAGCATGAAACACGTAGTCAACGCCTCCCATAGCTGCTGCAATACTTGAATATTCACGAACATCACCAACATAAAATTTTATCTTTGGATTTTTGTATTCATTTCGAAGATCATCCTGTTTCTTCTCATCACGAGAAAATATACGAATTTCCTTAATCTCACTGTTTAAAAACCGTCGAAGGACCGCATTGCCAAAAGAGCCTGTACCACCAGTAATAAGTAATGTTTTATCTTTGAACATTTTCTCACTCCTAAATTCTAAGATCATTTCCAACTATCTTCACCTTAAATCTATTACTCACATTATGTCCAACTTTTTTAGTGTTGGAATTGACTTAAGTTCAGTTAAATTTCTTTAATATTTTTTTGGTAGTCTTTGAAAATCCATTGTTTCTTACGTAATGTGTAATTCTTAAAACTTTATATACTATTCCACCAGTTGACATTGAAATTGGAACTTTGGATCGAATTATTTCTTCTGGTATTGAACCGTTATTTCTATTCATTTCTCTTTCTGCAAGATTTCTTGAATGTTCTTCGGCTTCCCAATAAGAAGAATGTCTTTTAAGAAATTCTGCTGTTCTTATATAAAAATGATATGGTGTGCCATCTATCTCACACATTTCTTCATAGCTTACTGAATCTAACATAGAAATCCATAGTTTCTCGCATTCATTTGTATGTTCCCTATTAGTTCTACCAGTTTGATTCGAATGAATACGTGATTTAAGATAAATACCAGGACAAAACTTAACTATGGCCCCTCGAAACAGTCTAAACCATAATTCATAATCTTGAGTCGTCCTTAAACCTACATCAAACAAACCAACACGATCAAACTGGCTCTTAGGAATGAGCATGGTACATCCATTGGCAAGACCTCTAAATACGGGGAAAAGTGAGACCGATAGCTGAGAGTTTTCATAAAGTTTAGAGTAATCTATAACATCAATTGTTTTGGATTTATCGTTAATTAATTCATATCCACCATAAACTATGGTGTTCATATTCTCGTTACCTTCGAGGCCTTGTAAAAATTCCATTTGCTTTGCCACCTTTTCAGGCTTGTAAACGTCGTCATGACTTAGCCAAGAGAAGTAATCGCCAGTCATTTCAGTTATACCAAGATTTAAAGCTGTTGACACTCCACCATTAGGCTTTGAGAAATAACGAATCTTGTCTCCATAAGAACTTGCAATTGAATCGGTTGCACCATTATCGTTAGAGCCATCGTTTACAACAATGACCTCAATGTTTGAATATGTTTGTGTCAACGCGCTATCAATAGCCTCTTTCATAAAATTTGAACCATTGTAAACGGGAATAACGATCGATACTTTTGGGAAAATCATTTATCCACCATCTTCTTATGCTTATAGAATATTTCTTTCAGCAGATTAAGTAACGAATTCGGGATCACCCCGACAATAAGCGGCTTAATGACATAAAAAAAACCTCCTGGTAATAAGCCCAGCGCTCTAAATCCCTTACATCTCACTATAGCTTCATTAAATTTATGATAATATTTCCTTCGTTTGTATAAAGACTGATCCTCTTGGATATAGTACAAGCTTTCTTCAATGTTCGCTCCCTTACAACCACTAGCATATAGACGCATGAATAAATCGTAATCTTCAGTTCGAATTGTTTCCTTTGCTATTCGATATCCACCAACTTCCATTAGTGCTTTCTTACGAAACATGACTGAAGCATGAATAAATGGTAAAACAAATAGAAAATCTTTATTTGTAGGGAATTTAGCATACTTTCGACGGCCCCATATACCTTTTTCATTATATAAATAAGCACTACTTCCAACAAAATCAAATTTATTATTACTCTCCAAAAAATTCGTTTGGATCTTAAGTCTGTTTAAATCAGAAAAATCGTCTGCGTCCATAACCGCGATATACTTTCCTTGGCATAGTGAAATACATCGGTTTCGAGCAGCAGCTGCCTTCATGTTTATATCATTCTTAATAAGCTTAATCCTAGTGTCACTATTGCTAATATTTAATAGAATTTCGTAAGTATTATCAGTAGAACCATCATCACAAATAATCAATTCAAAATCAGAAAATGTTTGTAATAAAATAGACTGAATAGAACGTTTAAGCACGCTTTCATTCGTATTAAACACGCACATAATTACAGAAACCATCATCTGTCTACAATCCCCTATACCAGTAAATACAACCTGGTAGTTCCATTTATTCGATTATAGCAAAAATATAAACATTAATACTACTTAGTTCGATTATTTATTGGGAAACTTTCTTCCAATTATGCTAAAATAAAGTCGAACTTTAGCGAAAAAGGAGACTAATTGGAATGAATGCAAGCAAAAATGCCTATGCGGCGGCGCGTGCAAAATCGAATGGATCAATAACATCAGAGGAAAAATCTGTAATTTTTTGGATATTGACGGTATTTACAGGCTTGTTTATGTTTTGGGCACCGTTTCAGCGCGGTTTATTTAATGGAGGTACGTATGATTTTGAGAGAAGCATTTACTCTGCAATGGTATGGACTTCTATCATCCTTTTATTTGTTGCCATCCTAGCATTTTTAGTGTTTAAGCTACAAGAAACGAAAGATCTGCTTACAATTTGTGTCTTTATTATGCCAATTACTTATGTCATTTCTTTATCAAACTCAGCTTCTAATTATTTGGCAACGAATATGATATACATCCAGATGCTTTATGCAACTTTTTTCATATTAGGTGTAATTCTGATGAAAAATAAAACAGGTGCAGTGATTATTACTCGATTATTCATGACCTCAGGTTATTTCATCGTCATATTTGGCCTATTATATTGGTTAGGTAATGGATCCTTCGCTGGTAAGCTTGTCAAATGGTTCGCTCTAATGGATGGAACCAATTCAAATCTATATCGTGATGCCGTATTGACCGATTCAAATGGTTCTCGTTTGACTTCTGTATTTCAATACGCGAATTCATATGCAGCATTTTTAATTGCACTACTCTTAAGCTCTCTGTTTTTCATCATCAAATCACGTAAATGGTATATCATTCTACCAAATGCATTTTTGCTCATTCCAACAATTGTTTCCTTTTGGTTGACATTATCCCGCGGTGCGATCGTAGTCATCCCAGTCGTTTTCCTTATTATTCTATTCTTCTTCAAAATGAGTCGTCAAATTTTAGCGCTCATTCAACTAGGACTGGCATTCGGCTTTTCCCTTATTATTTTGCAAAAAGTTACGGATATTGGGCTCGGCTTACAGAAACAACCAAACGCAGCTGAATCTTGGCATGGTTGGTGGATCTTGCTATTGGCATCTGTAGTTTTTGCTGGACTATCCTTAGCTATTCAACGCTACGCTGCACCTTGGTTAGAACGTTTAACAACACGATTCGACTCCAAAAAATATGCCACTTTCATTCTGCCGATTGCTGCAATTGTCATTGGTGTTGTTGGTGCCATCTTAATCTTCAGCGACACTGGCTTGAAAAACATTCTTCCCGACAACGTTAAAACACGTATTGAGAATATCAACTTCCAACAACACAGCGTTTTGGAGCGTGGAACGTTTTATAAAGATGCTGTGAAGCTTTGGAAAGACTATCCGATCATCGGCGCTGGTGGTGGCGCATGGGCTTCCCTTTATGAGAAGTATCAAAATAACCCATATACGAGCCGTCAGGCTCATAACTTCGCTCTTCAATATCTGGTTGAAGCTGGCGCGCTTGGATTCATTGCATTTATCGGTTTCGTCATTGCGGTAACGATATTTTACATTAGAAGCTACATCAAGAGTTCTCAAGAAAAGCGCGATCTGCACTTCTTATTTTTCATTATCATGATTTCACTCTTGGTTCACAGTATGATTGACTTTGATTTAAGTTATGTTTACTTGGGAGCCATTCTGTTCCTATCCTTAGGTGGCATGTTAAGCAACAGCGCTTCAAGCGAACTCCGATTGAAACCAAAATCTGCTGTGATCCACAAGCTTTTCCCAGCAGCGATTGGCCTAATTTCACTTGTCATGTTTTTCATTTCAGCGCAGTTACTCTCAGCAAACAGCTCTTATAAACAGTCGCTTGAAGTGATTAAAACAAGCAAAGATTATAATCAAATCGTAACACCTTTAGATAAAGCGATTTCTCTGCATCCTGCTCATCCCGATTATTTGTTAACGGGTCAGGTTAGCCGAATTGGCCTGCTGCTTCAGGTTTACAATCAGATGCAGAAAGAAAATCCGAATGACACAAAGAAAAGTGAGCCGTTCTTCACACAAGCGCAAGATCTTATGAATCAGTTATTGAAAAAAGAACCGCATAATCGCATCGTGGCGATGCAGCAGTTGAACATGTACCTTTTAAAAGGACAACATCAACAAGCGCTAGACTGGGCTAACGCTCAGATTCCGAACTACCCTTGGTACACGGATATGTATGAGAAGAGCATTTCGCTCAGTGTTGATCTGGCGAATCAAGCTCTGTCCAAAAACGATTCAGCTACTTTCAACACACTGCTCGACAAGGCTCTCGCAACGTATAATACAGTGCTTTCGCGTATTGATTCTCTGAAAAGTCTACCCAAAGAACAGGCACAAGGTCGTGAATTTGCCGTATCTCCAACCATGGCATTGAATGTGGGCCAAATCAATTACATGCGCGGCAACTTTGCAGCTGCCTCCGCACTAATTCAACCTCAGATTACGGATAAGTTGGATGATCAAACGAATCGTGTGTTGATCCGGTGGTACTTGGCCAGCTTGCAGAAGCAAGGCTCCAAGGATCAGGCACTCCTGGATAAATTGATTGCTAAAGATCCAGCGGAAAAACAAAATCTAGACACGTTGCTCGCTGCGACGTTCCCAACGAAATAAGCAAAAAAGGTGCCACCGCCGAACAGCGATGTGGCACCTTTTGTTATTTACCCGTCCACATATCCATTAAACAGTCGGGATCCTGGAACATTTTATAAGGCATATAGCAGTAACCATGATCTCCCCAAGCTGCCCCCCAACTGTTGCGAACAATCACATGACCCGACGTGCCTCGATCCACATACCCCACAGCCAACATAGCATGACCGCCAAGCACTCGTTCTTTGGATTTCTTAGGCGCAGGGATTTTACCAGTGTCTGCTGCATCAGCAGATTGAAAGCTTTCATAAAGCTGCATCCCAATGACGACAGGTAAACCCTCAGCGAGTGCTGCCTTAAGAGCATGCAAGTCGGAGATACGATGGTAGTCATTAATTCGGTAGTTGGCCGCGTGCAGCTCAGCTTCCCGAACAGGCCTGTCTCGAAATTCGGATAGGATATATGGATAATCCTCTTCGGGGCAGACACCAATCTTCTGCAGTACTTTCATGCCATCTCGGATATAGGCACCGGAGTCCTCATTGATATGTCCTTCCAATTGACGTTCATGCCAATACAAGAATAATCGCGAGAGCTCTGTCCAGTTCTCCTGACTGCTCAGGAGCAAATACTCTCTCAGTCCACTTGCTATCGCGTTTGCTGTACAGCTCCCCAGAGAACCTTGATCCACTACGGGAGACATCTCTGATCGCAAATCAACTTTCTTCGGTAATTCCTCTGGTGAATTAAAAGCCGTACTCATGAAATGATAATCGCGGAGATCACGCTTTTCTTTTTTTAACGGAAAGCATCGATTCGACATTCAACCGCCTCTTTCTACTTATTTATACATAATTATACATTTTTCCATAAATTACGTATATAGTGAAATTTCTTGAGATGGCTGTCATTTTCATGGTTCTTACATCAGCTTATTCCTCCACCCACTCCCGCCGCAGCGCAAAAAGCTCGCGCAGCTCGCCCGTGGACAGCTCGGTGATCCAGCTCTCGCCGGAGCCGACGATCAACTCGCTCAGTCCCTGCTTGCGAGCGATCATCGCGTCGATCCGCTCCTCGAGCGTGCCGAGCGTAACAAACTTGTGCACCTGCACATCGCGCGTCTGCCCGATGCGAAAAGCCCGGTCCGTGGCCTGATTCTCCACGGCCGGATTCCACCAGCGGTCGAAGTGGAACACGTGATTCGCCGCTGTTAGGTTTAACCCCGTCCCTCCCGCTTTCAGCGAGAGGACGAAGATCCGGCTGCGCTCCCCCGCAGGGAGCGCCTCGTCCTGGAAGCGCGCAACCATTGCGTCGCGCTCCGCCTTACCCAGGCCCCCGTGCAGGAACTGCACGGGCTCGCCAAGCTCCTGCTGCAGCACCGCCTGCAGCAGTGCGCCCATGCGGACGAACTGCGTGAAGATGAGGCATCCGCCTCCATCTTCACGCCTGAGTTCGTCCAACATCTCGAGCAGCCGCGCCAGCTTCGCAGAGCGCGCGGCTGCTCGCCTGTGCACCACCTCCGCTTCCTTCAGGAAGAGCGCGGGGTGGTCGCAGATCATCTTCAGCTTCGTCAGCGCTGAAAGGATCAGCCCTTTCTTCTCGATGCCCGTGGCATCATCGAGCTTCTCCATCAAGCGCTGCACGACCGTCTCGTAAAGCGCGCCCTGCTCCGGCGTCAAGGCCACATAGGCCTTGACCTCAGACTTCTCCGGCAAGCTCAGCCGGATGGCTGGGTCCTTCTTAACCCTTCTCAGCACGAAGGGTCTCACCAACCGCTGCACGCGCAGCGCAAGCTCTGCGGCGCCATCGCCGCCTTTTTCAATCGGACCAACGTAGAGCTGCTGGAAATGGCTCCGTGAACCCAAATAGCCAGGATTCAACCAATCCATGATCGACCATAGCTCAGTCAAACGGTTTTCCATAGGTGTCCCCGTCAATGCAATACGATGCTGTGCAGTAAAAGTTCGAATCGCAACAGCCTGCTTGGTATAAGCGTTCTTGATATTTTGCGCTTCGTCGAGGCAGAGGGACCGCCACTCCATTTGAGCAAGCTCATCTACATCGGATAATGCCAAAGGGTACGACGTAATCACGAGATCAGCCCTTCGTACCGCTTCGGTCAAGAACTCCCCACGAAGCCGTTGCGGCCCGTAATGCAGGTGCACCTGTAGCGACGGAGCGAAGCGTTCGAGCTCTTTTTGCCAATTACCCAGTACAGAAGTGGGACATATCAGCAGCGAAGGCGCCCGTCCCTCTTCTGCCTTAGTCTGCAGCAAGTAGGCGATGTACTGTATCGTTTTCCCCAGTCCCATATCATCCGCCAAGCAGCCGCCTAGGCCCATTCGCCGCAAAAAAAGCAGCCACGACACGCCTTCTCGTTGATAAGGACGCAATTCTGCCTGCAAGCCCTCGACTGTTCCGATTTGCGGAATCGACTGGGTCTTCTGCAATCCTTTCACCAATGCCTGCATGTGCCTATTTAATTCTACACGCACTTGGAATGGTACTGCCTTTTCTCTAGGTGCAGGCAGCTCTTCAATGACTTCCCCGCCTTCTGGCAAATACATACCCAACACTTCTTGTATCGACAGCGTCTTTTTCTTGCCCATCTGCCGCATGGCAGCCTTGATTTGATCGACAAGCGCAGGGTCCAGCTGTACCCATTTGCCCCGAAGATAGATGAGCCGCTTCTTCTGCTCCGCAAGCTCACGAAACTCGTGCTCAGCAAGGACGACTCGCCCTAATGCAATTCGCCAATCATAGGCAAGCAAGTGATCCATCCCGAGCACCGGTTTTCCAGAACGGGAATGGGAAGTGCTTTTCAGTTTCGCCCGTAACTGCGGCTTCTGACGCTGTACGTCATCCCACCACGAAGGCAGAAATAACGAGATCCCCGCACCAACCAGTTGGAAGCTTAATGTCGTCAAAAACGTCCATGCCTCATCATCCGACAGCCCCTCACTCAATTTACCAGGCTGATAATCACTTTCTAGTCTTGGACATACTCGTATGATTTTCGCAATTTGCTCGCTAACCTTATCATTCAACATCGGCAGCCACGCTGTCGGTATCAATTGCTGTGCATGCAGTCGGGTTCCATTAGCATTCATTTCTACGAACCGATTCGAATCCAGCCGATCCTGCACAACAAAACGAAGCCGCCATTCCGCCGCATCATCTTTTGCCGAAGTGGATCCATCAACATACGTCTCGGCGTAAGGCTCCACGAGCTGAAGGCACACGCGAAAGGGAGTCGTATCCTCGCGCCAGCCAATCGCCGTCAGCCAATCTTCCTCCAACATCCACTCGTTGGCCGTCACCGCCCCACTATCTTTCAACCCTTTCAGCAAGTCGGCATGCGCTTCCGCCCGTCCCTCCCACCCCCTGCTAACTTCAGCGCCTTCAGGTCTAGCCAGATACTCATGCATTGCAAGATTTAACCACGTTTCGGCAAAATCATAAGCTTCCGCTTCCCGCATATCCCCCGCCTCGAGCACCTCTAGCAACTGCCGCCAATTCTCTGGTACATCGAGCTTCCAACCTGATTTCCCTTCGCGCCAACAGGTATACGACGGCTTATACCAGCGCTTCGCCATAACCTCGCGTAACAGCTTCGCCAGCTGCTGCAACCATAACGCCTCATTCGTCCAGACCAGTCGGCCATGCAACAAGGGACGAGGTTCCGCCAAATAATCAACGGCCAAATACGGGCTAAGCAGCAGTCCTTGCTTCTGAGATGTTGCCTTCAACTGTAAGCCATATCCCGATCCCTCATGCCAAGCGAATAAAAGCTTTCGCAGCTCGGCTTCTTCAACCAAGTTAGCCTCTTCCGTTTCACCGCTGCATACGAACTGTCCTGAGCTTGGCGACCACTCGACTCGTATATAAATCATTTCTACATAGATCATATTAGATTAAAAGCTTTCCCTTCTTCAGTTCCTCTTGCAAAGCGCAATGACGCGCATATTGCTCGGTTAGCTGCTTAACGTAAGCCTCAAAGCGGGACGTTTCCTTTAGCTTTTTATAGAGACTACCCAGCTTCTTTAACAGCTTTACCACGGATTTATATGCTTCACGATTTCCAGCCTTGATGTTTTTCTCGATTGCATGATGGTAGACAGGGAGCAGCAGTTTGGCATCGGCTTTTTCCGCTCTTTTGAGCACCTCAACCCCCAGATGCAGCGGCGAAAGACCGAGCATGACACAGGCATCGGACCAAGTTCGATAATCCTCTTTTTCCATCAAAAATGATTCATACTCCCAAAAACTCGAAGGAAGCAACCTCACCATGGTCTCCCGATATGCTGACTCCACGTCTGCATGCCCCTGCAATTCCTTCCACAATGCCAAATAAATCTCCATTTCACGCGACAGGTACGCTGAGTCCATATACGGACGGAGCCATAGCAGCCAACGTTGCAGCCTGTCCCATTCCTGAGCGGAAGCCATATCCGCCAAATAAGGAAACCACGCTTCTACCTCTACATGCGCCTGGCTAGTCGTGATCCTCTCCCAAGCATTTTCGTCATCACCTGCGATAAAATCCAAACACGCCAGTAACATGGCTGCCATTTTACATTGCTCAGTACCCAGCCTTTCGTTCTGCGCCAGCTGCCTTAACCTCACACGCTCGCGTTTCTGCAGTTCCTGATCGTTCAAAACCGTCGTCCACAGCAGCTTATACACCTCGAACCATGGCATCGCCGAATCCCTAGGCCGTTCCAGCAAGCTATCCGCCATATAACTAGCAATTCCGTCCAAATACGTGCCATACTTCATTGACGCCAAGTCACCATGTAAGGATTGCACCACAGTCGTTAACCGCTCAAGGCACCCCGTTTCGATCCGCGAGAAATAATAAGCCGCCATCTGCGTATAATCATCGATGTCCCCTCGATTTATCATCCAGCGATCCGCCAGCCTCATGACAAAAAGCACGACAAACACATCATATAGCCCCTGCTTGTCACGCTCCCATGTGTCCGCCATCTTGTTCAACTCGCTCCAAATACGAACATAGCTTGTCTCCATCGCTTGTGCATAAGTCACCTGCGTTCTACCATATTTCCGCTCAAAATAGCTCCACCACGTCTCATGATCATCTGACGATAACAACAACGGCATCGACTGAACGAGTGTCAAGTGCGCTCTGCTTCTCGCTGACTTATTGCCAAACTCATTTCTGCTCATATGTATCCCCCCTCCGTTCGAATCCATCATCCTTTCCTTATTATACAAAATTTTGGCTGAATGGGTTAAAATAGCACGACCCCATGAGAACCATCTCATGGGGAAGTCGTTTGCTGCTTATTTCCGCAGCATCCCTTGATGCGGGTGTGGATGAGTTCCACAGTACTCATCTGTCTCTGTACATGTGTATACATGCTCATACACAGGTACACAATGGTGACGATTCACGATTTGAATCGGATGAATCACTTGCACCTTTTGCGGATGATAAAAATCTCTAACCACTCTTTCCGGATCTGTCATTATCGGGTCAGCAGGCGGACACTGAAATTGTTTTCCTTGAACTGGTTGTTGTTGGTAAGCCATTTGGCGGGGTCAACTCCTCTTTAGGTTTGAGATAGTATACGTTTATCCCGAGTCTTAAGAGTGTACCAATGCCCATCTTTCCCATAAATAGGCTGACGCGCATGGGCCAAGCAGGTAGATGTCCAAGCAAGTTCGAATGGGGCAGGCTCCGGGCGTATGCCTTCGAGTAAACATTAGTAAGGAATAGTTATCAGTTCACAGTCTAGCATTAACCCTGTATAATGAGCAGTAAGTGCTTGTAACACTCAAAACATGCATACTAGAAAAATTGAGGTGAACTACATGGAAGAATTACTTAAAAAAATGATGGCGAAGTTAGAATCCATGGACAGTAGATTCGATGCAATCGACAGCAGACTCGATGCCATGGACACAAAAATTGATCGAATTGAGCATAAGTTAGATGCACATCATCTCGAAAATATCGAATCCGACAATCGATTGCTTGAGATGATTCACACGCTTCGCTGCGAGACGAACGTCAACTTCAAGAAATTGGATCGACGTGTCAAACTCATCGAAACCGATCTAGACCATACCATGATTCAAGTCGAAGAATGCCTTACACCCAAAAATTAGTTATAGGCCCGAAGGGCTTTTATTTTTCATTCATAATAGAACGAATGTTCTATTATTTCTGAGGATTCGTAACCTTCTCCCCATCCATATCCGAAGCCAGATCAACTCGGGTAACATGGCTAATTATATTCGCCGATTTTCCCAGCGCTGCACTTCCTTCCGGTAGATTGCCGCGCGTATTTACAAGAAATTAAATTCCGACTGTGTAGAATCCCTCCCGACTATATCCTTGAATCAGTTAACGGTAATCTTTGCTGTGGAGTCAACAGCGTTCCAGGATACGGATACTCCAAAGGTTTCACCCAAAAAGCGAAGCGGCACCATCACATTGCCTCCAATCATTTCGATTGGTGAATCGAGTGGAACATGGGTACCGTTGACTATTGCCCCGGAGTCGCCTACTTTAACAGACAAATGAGTTTTGCCCTTAATCCCGTTAACGGTCCGGGTTACTGCGTTCCAATCGGTCTTTATGCCAAGAAGTTCTCCAACGGAACGAATCGGAACCAACACTTCTCCATTGCGAAGGACTGAAGGCTGGTCTACGGAAATCGGATAGCCATTTAAGATAAGCTTTATGGTATCCATGCGCTTTAACTCGCTACGGATCTCGGCGCGGAAACGGTACTGTCCTGCTAGGATGCGTAGATTATCTGCAGCTTGCTGCTTTTCTCCACTGGCAAACAAAATTTGATTTTGCAAAAAAAGAGTATGAATGTCTTGCGGATTCAGAACAATCGCTTGATTAACCTCCGTTTTGGCACGCACAAGATCACTTTTGTTCCCTTCTTTCTGGAAGTGATTCAAGAGAAGCCGTGCAACCATTTCGTGCTGTTTGGCAGGATATGGCGTCAATTGAGAACTACTTTTTAGTAGAGAGAGTATCTCCTTAGGATCCTGTTCTTTCGTGGCAAGCTGTTCTGCCTGGTGATAGTAGGCTTCGGAAAAAGCAAGAATCGTGCATATAACGGCAACGACTGTAAATCCGATCGCGCCCCCTCCTTGAATCAATCGAGAGAATCTGTGGCTATTTTTATTCATTCGGACTGATTTAACAGTTAAACCGGTCCCTAATACAACCCATAATCCGAATAACAGCGGGTAGCTGAATGTAAAGTCGAATGTGCTGTGAGCTAGCAAACAAATCTGTGAGGTCATAAGCCCGGCAAGCCAAGTGCGTTCCTCTTTATCAGCGTAATACCACAGAGCAGCACCCCGAACAAGAAAGTAACCTGCTATTGCCAAATAAATCAACAGGCCGATGATACCGGTCTCGATCCACGTTTCTAGCCAATGATTGTGTAAAAAACGAATAGCATAAGCTGCTGTTTGCCATTTGTACTCAAGAACACTCCAACTACCACCACCGTTTCCATACCATGGGGATATGTGAATCAGACGCAGCGCATCCCGGTAATAACCAAGCCGCGAAGTCCACTCCGACGCGTGATTGCTTAAGTGTCCTACTCGAGTGGAAAGATGGGAAGCTGGAATAGAACTAAGAAACACAAATAACCCAATTAGGCAAATCGGAATGCCAGCGATGACTGTTTTCCGACCTGCGCGATGTGCATAAACTAGGAGAGCAGAGCTTAACATTACCGTGCCAATGAAGGCCCAGATCGAAATAGAATAAGTAAATGCGCAAGACATACCTGCAACGCATGCACCCATTAAGCGGAGGTATGTAATAAACTTATGTTTACCCGATAAGATCGTTTGAAAAAATACGAAAAAAATCATAAGCACTAACACGATTCGTGAGCCAGTTAAACCGATGCCTATGGATAACGTAAAGCTGATAAATAAGTAGTGATACTTTGACTCCGCTGCATAAAACATGGCGGCAAGCGACAATACGGCAAGCAACAAGATTCCCCATGCATTTGCATATTCGAGTAATCCTTCGAAACGCCCTTCCCGAAACTGATTCAAAAGCAATCCGACACATACGAACGCGGAGCACGAGTATACCAACAAACGCAGAAAAGTCCGAAAGTGATCAGTCGTCATTCGTGATGCCGCTAAAATAAGTGGCAGAGAAAGCGATACCCTCCATGTCACCTCTAATGCACTCTGACGGTTGACTGCAATGATGGAGACAGAGGCATAGCAAACAGTAAGAGCCAATAAAAGCCAGAAAGAAATGGCAATAGGACCTCGAAAAAGCAAAAGGAACGCGCCTAAAGCAAAAATAAATCCACCGGAGAGCAGATACTCCATTTCGAACATAAAACCATGCATAAAGAGGCCAAAGCCGAAAAATGAGCATAGCAAAATAAACGAAGCGCTCGAACACCAATCGACGCTTTCTTCAGTACGGGGAACATTTCGGTAACGAGATTTGGTTTTCATTCAGCCACCTGTGTCGTTTTTCCTATAATCATACTATGTTTTCTACAAAATAGTAAAATTTTCATAAAGTGATTGTCGAATTATGGAAATCCTAGTATGCTTATCTAGGAATCTATCCAACAGATTGCATGAAAATTATTCAAAAATGTCTCGTTGGACAGACATCTGGGGCTTCATGACTATTTTTATTTAAAATTTGTACACAGAAGAAGGAGGAGTTGTTTTGCGCTTTGTGTTCACCAAGAAAGGGGTTAGACGTGTATCCGTCACCCTAGCAGCCATGCTTTTGCTCTCGTTACTTGTCCCATTGCTAGCGTCGGCTGCAAGTTTGTTCAGATTTCAGTACGATTCACTTACAGGGAAGGTATACGGGTATGTTTATTCGGACAAGTCGTCCGTTTCCGTTAGCGTTTATGACAACGTGTACGGCAAAAAGAACATCGTCACTAATGCTGCTTATACTTCGGTGACCAATGGCGTTTACTATTATCGATTGGATACGCCAAGTAACGGTGAACTTACGGGTTATTCGCCAGTTACAGCAACAGTTTATGAATCAACGACCCCATACGTTTCCATGAATACGACTGTTTATTCGAGCGTATACGTATTCGAAAATGCTAATACTCCTAGCGCACCTACAGGATTTGCAGCAGTTATTAACGGTGGAGATTTATTTTCTTCATGGCCAATGATCAATGACCCGATGATCAAAACGATTAACTTATACATGAACGGCAACAAATATCATTCAAACAATAGTCGAAATTTGGAATCAAACGGAAACTTTAGTTATTGGACCGGCATCCATTTAGGTTATAACTATGGAGGCACTTATACGATGCAAATGTCTGTAACGGATGTGGCAGGACGTGAATCACCTCTGTCTCCTGCCGTTACGATAACAGCTCCTTCTCAACCGGATGGGTATCGTTATCAGGGACAAGTCGCTTTGAATGGTAATGTTCAAGATGGAACGACCTTCGTGGTTAAGGATCTAACTGGTAATATCGTTCAAAACGTTACGTACAATGGTGGTGTCGTTTCTGGCTCAACATCCATCGGACGTTATGAAATAAGTGATAAAGATTATTCGGGAACATATACGGATCGGCTCTACTATTTCTTCGACCTGCCCAATAAAGCCTATACTTTAACGGTCACAACAAACTCGAAGACTAGAACAGCGAATATGGAAGCTCCGAATTCACTTTGGAGTATTCCCGTTAGTAATGTCAGCTTTGCAGGTGTTTATGTAAATTTAATCTATTTTTACTCGAATTTTGCTTCGACACCTGTCTACTTGTTCAATGGATTTGAGCAGGGGCATTATATGCAGCCGAACGAGGGAATTGTCAAGTTTACTCCTGCCGGCAGCAACGCGAATTATTTGTATGTCCAATTCCCATATGACAAGTGGCCTTACGGCGGTTTAACGAGTTCCAACAATTCGACGACGCTATATGCAGATAAACTAGCGGCAGCCGATTTTAAACTTATTAAGAGCTCGGATAACTCTTTGCTTGAGATCGTGTCGGCTAAAGCCGACTCCAGAGGTCTATTGAAGCTATCACTATCGAGTAAGCTTGAAGCAGGGCAGCAGTATGAGCTCAGTATGTCCTCTACTAGCGGCGGGAACGAAATTAAATTACCGCTATGGAGTGGAACGAAATTTAATGCCAATGTGCAAACTCGAATAGGAGAAACGCAATACATATTCGACTATGTCGACTATTCCATTGCTGACCAAACTATTTCTGTATCGGCTTCGAGCACACAAACGCCTAGTACTCCAAGCATTCCAAGCATTCCAGGCATTCCAAGCACACCTAGCACTCCTTCTCCGACAAATGGCGAAGTAAAGCTTGATCCGAAAGGTGTCACAGTTACGAAAGAAACCGGAGCAGACGGCAAACCCGTTACGCGACTTACTATTAATGCAGACATGATGGGAAAAGCGCTTGGTTTACTCAAGGATAAAGACAAAGGTGCAAGATCAGTGACTGTCGAAGCGAGCGGTACAGAAGCCACTGCTAAAATCGACATTCCGGCTTCATCTTTGACAGAAGCACTAGGAAGTAACCTTGATGCCGTTATCTCGATCAAGTCTGATGCTGCGACATACAATTTACCGATCAACTTGTTCAAAGATTTAACAAGCGCACTGAAGTCCGACCTGAAGGACGTGAAAGTCACTGTCTCGATTTCAAAGGCTTCGGAAACGGTCACTCAAGAGATTAAGAAAGCAAACGCTGACGTAAAACAACTGCTCGATAATCCCATCGAGTTTACGATTACTGCAGAAACGTCTAAGGGATCGAAGTTGGATATTAACGATTTCGGCGGTACTTACGTAGAACGTAAAATCCTCATTCCTTCCAAGGTTGACAGTTCCAAAACGACAGCGGTTGTGATCGACCCGACAACTGGACTAATGAAGTTTATTCCCGCTATCATTACCAACGCTGATGGGAAATCGGAAGTAACAATCAAATCTTCACACAACAGCGTCTATACCCTTATCGAACGGAACAAATCATTTAACGATTTGAACGGACATTGGGCGAAAGCCGATATCGAATTACTTGCTTCCAAACTGATCGTACAAGGCATTACAGATACTAATTTTTCACCGGAACAAAATGTGACACGCGCCCAGTTTGCTTCCTTGCTTGTTACGGCACTTGGCTTAAATGAAGTCGCCGGATCGGTAAAATTCAATGATGTGAACGCAAACGATTGGTACTCTGGTGCCATAGGAGCAGCCACAAAAGCTGGTATTGTAGACGGGGTGGACAATGGCAACTTTGCCCCGAACGCAAGCATTACACGGGAACAAATGTCCATCATGATATCTCGCGCAATTAAAGCGGCAGGTAAAAATGCTGATGTAACATCAACGCAAGATCAGACTTTGGCAAGCTTTACGGATCGTGGAGCGATTCACGATTGGGCGAAGAGTGCTGTTGCTCAAGTAGTTGACGCAAAAATCGTAACAGGGCTTACGGATAACGCATTTGCACCTTCCGATATTGCTACTCGCGCGCAAGCGGCTGTCATGTTAAAGCGGTTTTTACAGTACATGCAGTTCATTAACTAAAAGATTCAGTAATAAAGACCGTCTGCAAGCTGTGACGGTCCTTTTTTTGTTTGAATCCATACCTAGCTTTGTGAGGAAGGATGGTATTGGGGTCCAACCGTTGTACCCTATCCTCCCTCTTATTAATGTTTCGGACTCACTAAGCGGAATTTATGTACGTAACCAAAACTATAAAAAAAGAGGCCTCTCAAAAGTTTGATGAACTCATGAAAGGTCTCTAATTTTCACATCATTTGGTCAAACGGGGTTTTCTATTAAAAAAACCATTGATGCATAAGGGTTACCCCCTTCTTACATCATGCCGCCCATTCCACCCATGCCGCCCATATCAGGCATACCTGGTTTGTTTGGTTCTGGTTTATCAGCAATTACCGCTTCAGTTGTTAAGAACATAGCTGCAACGGAAGCTGCGTTTTGAAGTGCGGAACGTGTTACTTTCGCAGGGTCAACGATACCCGCTTCGAACATGTTTACCCATTGTCCGGAAGCAGCGTTGTAGCCTACGCCTACTTGTTCGTTTTTCAAGCGCTCAACGATAACGGAGCCTTCTTGACCAGCGTTAGCTGCGATTGTGCGAACTGGCTCTTCAAGGGAACGAAGGATGATGTTCACACCTGTTTGCTCGTCGCCGGAAGCAACCACTTTTGCTACAGCGTGGTATACGTTAACTAGGGCTGTACCACCACCAGAAACGATACCTTCTTCAACGGCTGCACGAGTCGCGTTCAAAGCATCTTCGATGCGAAGCTTACGCTCTTTCAATTCTGTTTCAGTCGCTGCGCCAACTTTGATAACCGCTACGCCGCCAGAAAGTTTAGCCAAACGCTCTTGCAATTTTTCTTTATCGAAATCGGACGTTGTTTCTTCCAATTGGGAACGAATTTGTGTAACGCGAGCTGCGATGTCTTTCGGGTTACCAGCACCATCAACGATAATTGTGTTTTCTTTTGTAACACGGATTTGACGAGCGCTACCTAGTTGATCAGGAGTCGTGGATTTCAGATCCAATCCAAGCTCTTCTGTGATCACTTGGCCACCTGTAAGAGCAGCGATATCGCCTAGCATAGCTTTACGACGATCGCCAAAGCCAGGAGCTTTAACCGCTACGCAAGTGAATGTTCCACGAAGTTTGTTCACAACAAGCGTTGCTTGTGCTTCACCTTCAACATCTTCTGCAATGATCAGAAGTTGTTTACCGGATTGAACCACTTTCTCAAGCACAGGAAGGATTTCTTGAATGTTGGAAATCTTCTTGTCTGTGATCAAGATGAATGGGTTTTCTAGGACAGCTTCCATTTTATCTGTATCAGTTACCATGTAGTGGGACGTGTAGCCACGGTCGAATTGCATACCTTCAACAACTTCAAGCTCTGTGTTGAAGCCTTTGGACTCTTCTACTGTGATAACGCCGTCTTTACCTACTTTTTCCATTGCTTCTGCGATCAATTGACCTACTTCTTCGTCAGCAGCAGAGATTGCCGCAACTTGTGCGATGGATTGTTTGCCTTCGATTGGCTTCGCGATCTTTTGAAGCTCTTCTACAGCCGCTTTAACAGCTTTCTCGATCCCTTTGCGGATAACCATTGGGTTAGCGCCGGAAGTAACGTTTTTCAGACCTTCACGGATCATCGCTTGTGCTAGAACTGTTGCCGTCGTAGTACCGTCACCCGCGATATCGTTGGTTTTAGTAGCTACTTCTTTAACCAATTGTGCACCCATGTTTTCGAAAGCATCTTCAAGCTCGATTTCTTTTGCGATTGTTACACCGTCATTTGTGATCAACGGGCTGCCAAATTTTTTCTCAAGAACAACGTTACGGCCTTTAGGACCTAGGGTTACTTTAACGGCATTCGCCAAAGCATCAACCCCGCGAAGCATCGCGCGGCGTGCATCTTCACTAAATTTAATTTCTTTTGCCATGATAGAAAACCTCCTCTGATTTTACGAAAATAGTAAGTATAATCTTGCCGATCTATATGCTGCTCTAACTTAGGCTAATACAGCGAGGATGTCGCTTTCGCGCAAGATCAACAGTTCGCGGCCTTCGTATTTCACTTCAGTTCCAGCGTATTTGGAGAAAATGATACGGTCACCAACGCTTACTTCAAGCGCAACGCGAACGCCATCTTTCAACGCGCCAGCGCCAACGGCTACAACTTTACCTTCTTGTGGTTTTTCTTTAGCTGTATCTGGCAGCACGATGCCACTTGCTGTAGTCTCCTCTTTCGCAACGGCTTCAATGATTACTCGATCACCTAACGGTCTGATCATGGAAAAATAGCCTCCTTTAGAAAATTGGTGTTAGTTAAATTTTATTAGCACTCGAATGTGTTTAGTGCTAACAACAATTCTTATGATACTCATTCTGGGAGTAATTTGCAAGTCCTTTTACACAATTTTCATTGTGGAGGACACCCCCCTCATTCTATCCAAAAGAGTACCAAATATTCCCGCTTCCAACAAAAATAGTCCACCCACGAATAAGGCGGACTACCTGTTATTTAGGCCCAAATTCCAGTTCCCATGCTGCATCACTCGCCAACTGCTTTCGATAAATGAATCCCGACATAAAGACACTGAACTCATAAAGCACGATCAGCGGCACTGAGACCAGAATCGCAGAAATCGCATCAGGCGGGGTAATAACCGTAGCCAGCACGACCATCAGCATGTACGCATATCTTCTGAACTTATGCAGTCGTTTCGGGTTCAGCAGTTTAATTTTCGTGAGGAACATTACGACGATCGGCATTTCAAATACGCAGGCTAGCGGCAAAATAATGTTAAACATGAACGTGAAATACTGCGCCGCGCCGTACATTTCTGTAATATCAAGGCTTTTACTAATCGAGGAAGTAAAATAGAAGGCCATCGGGAATACAACCCAGTAACCGAACGAAAGTCCCGCCAGAAACAGTACAAACGCATACGGAATATAGATGATGGAAGCTTTCTGCTCCGTCTCTCTTAGTCCAGGCTTCACGAACGCCCAGATATGAAACAAAATCACAGGCAATGTGATCAGAATACCAACGGCTAAGCCGAAATTCATATACAACCGCAAGGCATCCCAGGGAGAGAACACGTTCCAACCGATATCTCGGGCTGGCGGAATACTTTTGAGATAACGGATGACTGGCTTTGCAGCAATAAGTCCCCCTACCATGCCAATGACCAAAACAACCAAGATCCACATGATCCGCTTGCGCAGTTCACCAAGATGCTCAACTAGTGACATTTCATCGTTCTTCATTACACTCACCTACTTGTTCTACTTTGTCCAAATGCTAATCGGGCAAACGCCGATTCTGTCCTGCTCCCTGCGTGACCCCCGAGTCAACAGCCTTCACGGCTGCAGTCTCTTCGTCCTCCGTTGACAATTCCTTGCCAGCGACATGAATCACGACAGGCGAAGAATTCTTAACAAAGGAAACCGCTGGCTTCTGTACGACAATCTGCCCTGCAGGCTCAAGCTGGGTCGGTTGCTCAATCCCCTCAACTGCCGTAACTTCCTTAATGGCCTCAACTTCCTCTAACGAAGCAGCGGGCACTTCATCTTTTAACACTTCCTGTGCCGCTGCACTCGTTATCGCCATCTCCACTGGCGTAACAGGATCTGGTGCTAAGGGCGCCTTGACTGCTTGAGGCTTCGGCTCCTCATTCATCAACTCGTTCGCAGCTTTCTTGAAATCTCGGATCGTGCGACCGAGTACTCTGCCTATCTCGGGCAGCTTCTGAGGCCCGAAGAGCACAAGCGCAACGACAGCGATCAAGAGGAGCTCGGTGAATCCTATATTTTGAAACATCAACGTCAACTCCAATAATGATCTTTCTCACAAAAAGGAAGATGACTGGACCCATCCGCCAGGACTTCATCCAAGTCATCCACTGTCTCTAGCATTGATAAAATCCGCCGTAGCCCATCTCCGTAATGTCGCTG
Source organism: Paenibacillus sp. MBLB1832 (assembly GCF_032271945.1). Lineage (NCBI taxonomy): Bacteria > Bacillati > Bacillota > Bacilli > Caryophanales > Paenibacillaceae > Paenibacillus > Paenibacillus roseipurpureus. The sequence goes on from NZ_CP130319.1 coordinate 5,062,821, forward strand.
CGCACGATTTCCTCGCCAGCGCAGATGCGCGGCAGGAGCACGTCAAAGGACGTGTACGGGTCGTGCATCACGCAACCCGGCAAGCCCATAATCGGCAGATCGCCCAGATAGGCGATCATCAACATCGAGCCCGGCAGCATCGGCGTGCCGTAGCTGACTACACGGGCGCCGGCCGCCTTGATCGCACCCGGTGTGCGATCATCCGGGTCCACGGACATGCCGCCCGTGACCAACACCAGATCCACGCCCAGCGCCACAAGCGCGTGGATCTCACCCACAATCGCTTCGCTGTCATCCGACACGAAGCGCTGCTCTACCACCTCAGAGCCGAGCTGCGCGACCTTCTCTTTCACAATCGGGCCGAATTTATCCTTGATTCGGCCCTTATACACCTCGCTGCCCGTCGTAATCACACCGACGCGCAGCTTGCGAAACGGCTTCACCTCTAACAAGGTGAAGCCCTCTTCACGCCGAGCGGCCGCGAGGCGCTCGACCTCCACAACCTTCGCTTCGTCCACGATCAGCGGGATGACCCGCGTCCCTACTAGCGAAGCGCCAGCTTGCACGACCGTGTTGGTGTGAATCGTCGACAACACGACCTCATCGATGGCGTTCACGCTGTCCACGAACGCTTTGTCGATTTTGACCAAACCGTGAATCTCCGACTTCACGTTCACTTTGCCCTCATGCGGCTCGGTGAGCATGAGGCCGTCACCTGCGATGGCCTTCGCCATGCGCAAGGCCGCTTCATCCTCATGGAGGTAGCCAGGCTGCAGCTCCATGACGTAGATGTGCTCCTTGCCGATGCTCAGCAAGGCAGGAATGTCGGCCTCGGTCACTTGGTGACCTTTGCGAAACAATCGGCCTTTGAATTCGCCTGGCAAAATCTGCGTCAGATCGTGCGGCAGAATCATGCCGATCGCGTCTTCCACCTTCACCTCACGCAGCATGGAAGTGTCTTTGTTCCCGCTCAACCGTGATCGCCTTCTTTGCCTGTCAGAATGCCCAGCGCATGCGGAAGTTGATCGATGATCGCCATCAGGTTCTCTTGAACCCCTTTCGGACTGCCTGGCAGGTTGATAATCAGCGTACGTCCGCGAATCCCCGAAACAGCGCGCGAAAGCATCGCTTTCTTCGTCTTCTGCATCGAAATCATCCGCATTGCCTCGGCAAAGCCAGGCGCCACGCGATCAATGACATTGAGCGTCGCTTCTGGAGTTACATCACGCGGGGCAAGTCCCGTTCCACCCGTCGTGAGAATCAGATCCGCTTGGTAATAATCCGTCATTTCGATTAACGATGCCATAATTTCATCCATCTCGTCCGGCACAACCCGATACTCGATGATCTCGCCTTGAATCTCTTCTTCAATGAGCTCGCGGATTACCTGAGCGCTTGTGTCTTCTCGTTCTCCTCGGTAACCGCGGTCACTGGCTGTCAAAATCGCAACTTTCCAGTGCATCCTTCGCCACCTCTCCCTTGTTTACTGAATGAGATACTCCCTTACTTAAAGAGGTTGTTAAACATTCGTTTCTTCCCTGTGGAAATCCCCATTCTTGCCGCCTGTTTTCTGAATCAGCAGCGTTGAGCTAATCTCCATGCCCTTCTCCACAGCTTTGCACATGTCATACACGGTTAAAGCCGCTGCAGAAACAGCGGTTAATGCTTCCATTTCAACCCCTGTCGGGCCTGTTGTACGGACAGTTGCTTCTATGTATAGTTCATTCAAGCCATTGTTGGCGAATTGGATATCAACACCTGTCAATGCAATGGGATGACACATGGGAATCCAGTCCGACGTTTTTTTCGCAGCCATAATGCCAGCCACTTGAGCGACAGCGAGGACATCGCCTTTTTTCATTTTGCCTTCCACAATTAATGCGAGTGTTTCAGCCTTCATAATTAAGGTAGAACGTGCGGTTGCCGAGCGTTTCGTTTCCGTTTTATCCGAAATGTCGACCATGCGCGCTCTTCCCTGTTCATTAAAATGCGTCAACGGCGAAGAATCGGGCACTGCAATCACCTCTATATTAGGTTTCTGTTCGGAACACCATCTTGCTCTCGGTCACGATCCCATCCACGCGAAAATCATGCCAGGAGGATGGAACGGCAGGAATCAATTGCTGATCGAAGGCCGCTGCCACAGCAAAAGGTCTCTTCAAGCCACGCGCTGCGAATAATTGCATGAACCGATCATAGTAGCCGCCGCCGTAGCCTAAACGTCCGAAATCCATATCGAAAGCCAAACCTGGCACTACAATCATCGAAATCGTGGACAAATCCTGCTCGATCGGCACATCGTTACGCGGCTCTCGAATGCCGTAAGCGCCACTTTCTAGATCCTCATAGCGGGTAATGATATGCAGGTTCATCGTTTTGGTATCTCCAACTACTTTCGGTATCAACACACGAATTCCCTGCTCCCAGCACCATTCCATTAAGGGGGCTACATCGGGCTCCGAGCGAAAAGGCATATAACTCATGATTGTTGGCTGTGTTTGCGTTCTTATTTGACCGTTCTCAAATAGCTTATCTGAACACAGCTTCACCATGCGCCCATGAATCAGCTGTTCTTTCTCATCGCGTGTCTCCGAAACGATCGAAGCACGTCGTATTTCCATTTCTTTGCGTAATTCTATTTTCCGCTCTCGGATGTTCATCATATGCTACAGCCCTTCCTAGCGAGGAGTGGTTTCCCCCATTTTAACATAAATAAAGCAAAAAACGATACTCGCGCCCGCGGTGCATCCGGTTGGGCTATTTTTCACAGGCAGAGCCCGCCCACTTCGTGTATACTAATGATTTGAGTGTAGGTGATCAGATAGCGAATAACGCAGGAGGTAGCAGCACCATGCTATTACAAGTTTCGAATATTTCCAAAAGTTACGGAGTACGTTCTGTACTCTCCAATATAACGCTTCAAATTGAAAATCGCGAGCGCATCGGCTTAGTTGGCGTTAACGGTGCAGGCAAGTCCACACTGCTTCAAATTATTGCCGGCGAAATGTCGTATGACAGCGGCGATGTGTTCAAAGCGAAAGAAACGAAAATCGGCTATCTCAAGCAAAATAGCGGACTCAACACGGACAAATCCATTTGGAACGAGCTGCTAAGTGTGTTCAGTTCATTATTAGAAACCGAGCGTGAGCTGCGTGAGCTGGAAGCCCAAATGGCCGATCCAACCCTGATATCCGATGAGAAAAAATATGAAACGACCATGAATCGCTATGCGCAGCGCTCTGAGTGGTTCCGTGAGCATGGCGGCTATGAAATTGAGGCCAAGATCCGCGGGATTTTGCATGGGATGGGCTTCGGTCAATTCTCGCCAGATACGCTAGTCAACACACTTAGCGGCGGGCAGAAAACGAGACTGGCTCTCGCGAAAATGCTGCTGGAAGAGCCTGATCTCTTAATGCTGGATGAGCCGACCAACCATCTGGATATCGCCACCTTGACCTGGCTAGAGGGATATTTACGCGGCTACCCAGGCGCCATTCTGGTCGTCTCTCATGACCGCTATTTCCTGGATGCGCTGGTCACGGCGATTTATGAAATTGAGCGACATGCGTCCAAACGCTATACGGGCAATTATTCCCGTTTTGTTGAAATTAAAGAAGCCAATTACGAAATTGAATTGAAACAATTTGAGAAACAGCAAGAGGAGATTGCAAAGCTGGAGGATTTTGTGCAGCGCAACATCGTACGAGCTTCCACAACGAAGAGAGCGCAGTCGCGCCGCAAGCAATTGGAGAAAATGGACCGTTTGGACAAACCGATGGGCGATCTGAAACGCGCTTCTTTCACGTTTGAAATCGAACAAACCTCGGGTAAGGAAGTTCTGCAAGTAGATCAATTAGCCCTTTCTTATGATGGTAAAAAGCGCCTGTTGGACGGTGTCTCCTTCCAGCTTCGCCGATCAGAAACGGCAGCACTCATTGGACCGAATGGTGTCGGCAAGTCAACACTGCTCAAAACCTTGATCGGACAGCATAAGCAGGACGCAGGTACTTTCAAATGGGGTGCAGGCGTTACGATCGGGTATTATGATCAGGAACAAAAAGGGCTGAATCCCGCCAACACCGTGTTGGAGGAAGTGTGGAACGCCTATCCTCATTTAGAGGAGGCGCGTATTCGCACGGTGCTCGGCAGCTTCCTTTTTAGCGGGGAAGACGTCTTCAAGAAGGTTGCTGCACTCAGCGGCGGTGAAAAAGCCCGCGTATCCTTAGCGAAGCTTATGCTTCAGAAGGCGAACGTGCTCATTCTCGATGAGCCTACCAACCATCTGGATTTATATAGTAAAGAAGTGCTGGAATCCGCTTTGATGGACTATGAGGGTACCCTCCTCTTCATCTCGCATGATCGTTATTTCCTGAACAAAATGGCCGAAAGCATGCTCGATCTGCAAAGGGACGGGTTAACGAGCTACCTCGGCAACTATGACGATTATATGGAGAAAAAAGCCGAACTGGCCGAAATGGAAACGAAGCGGCTGGCCAAAGAGGCTGAAAAGAAAAGTAGCGGATCCGTTGCCGCTGCTACTACTACTGCTGCAAAAAGCGATTCCGCTAGTGGCGGCAGTTATGAGGCGGATAAAGCCGCGAAGCGAGAAGAGCGCAGCCGTCAGCGCAAGCTGGAGCAGCTAGAGCAGGATATCGCTAGGCTGGAAGAGGAAATCGCCGCTTATGAAGCTAAGCTGGCAGATCCTGATGTGTACAACAATTATGTACTCGTACAGGAGAACACAGCGGAGGTTGAGAAGCGGAAGAGCTTGCTCGCGACGTGCTATGAAGAGTGGGAAGGTTTGATGGTATAGCTGTTGGAGAGTTCACGTCGTGATGACGTGGACTTTTTTGTTTCATGCGCGAAGGTATGTGGACAACTTTGAGCAAAATAATAAGATACCCACATCTGACCGCCGATTTATGGTCTCACGCTGCTCCTTATCCACATTTTTGAGAATGACGAATTGTTCCGATAATTTCAAAGAAGGTTCGCTAGCGCCATTTCCGTTATTCACAACGTTATCCACAGAAAAAAGGAGGCGAAAACCGCCTCCCATCAAGCTTTTCGCTCTTTTTCCACAAGGTTATCCACATTGTCCACATTTTTTTGTAGAAAAGTTATCCTCTTCTCGACTGTTTTTGAAAGGTTGATCCGACGGTATTTTCCTTAGTTATACACAATGCACACAGGATATGTGTATAACCTTGTTAACAAGCTGTGTATATAACTAAGTTTTCTCACAATTTTATGCGAAACTCGTTGAGATTGTGGATTACGAAGCCGACGATGTCTCCACAGCAGGCGTTGTTGTCGCATTATTTTGCATCCGAATCGCTTGATTGCAAGCTGAGATGAACGCCTTGGCTACGGCGACGAGCACATCTTGGTCGATCCCTGTGTTTTTGTAGGTTTGGTCGCCTACTGTAATTGTAACCTCCGCCTCGCCGGTCGCTTTCTCCCCTGTGGACAACGAGTGCAGCTCCAGATCCGAAAACACCACGTCCATCGGGATCGCTTGCTGCAGACAGTGGACAATGGCTTCAATCGGCCCTTCTCCTGTGCCGGAGTAGACATTTTCTACACCAGTCTGATTGTTTCTGACAGCGACAGAAGCGACACGATTGCGATCACTGCTTGAGATCACCTGCATATGAGCCAGCGTGAATGGCTCCATTTGCCCATCAACCGTTGCACCTACCAGCTCCATCAGCTGATCGTCGGTCACCATCTTCTGCTCATCTGCTTTTTCTTTAAAGCGAGTATACAAAGCATCTAGTTCTTCACTTGTAAGCTCGACACCGAATTGACCTACGCGATGCTTCAGGGCGTGACGTCCCGAATGCTTGCCAAGTATGATCATGGAACGCGGAATGCCGAGCTTTTCAGGGTCCATAATTTCGTAGGTGTTGCGGTTTTTCAGCAGTCCATCCTGATGGATGCCCGCTTCATGCTGGAACGCATTGCGGCCGACAATCGGCTTGTTGTAGGCAATGGGGAAGCCCATGATGCGGGAGACCATTTTGGACGTGTTGAAAATTTCGCTCGTCACAATTCCCGTCTCCACCCCCATCGTATGTTTTCGAGTCTCTATCGCCATGACGAGCTCCTCAAGTGAACAGTTGCCTGCGCGCTCACCTACGCCGTTAACCGTAACTTCCACATGGGTGACGCCTGCCGCAATCGCCGCAAGGCTGTTGGCAACCGCCAGCCCTAGATCATTGTGACAGTGTGCGCTGTATTCCACCGTATCACCGCCTCTAACGCTTTGACGCACTCTGCGGAAAATCGCGCCATACTCTTCAGGAAGCGCATAGCCCACGGTATCTGGGATGTTCAGAATCGTTGCGCCTTCGGCAATCACTGCTTCGAGCACTTCAAAAAGAAATTCGTCCCCCGTTCGAGTAGCATCCATCGGTGAGAATTCGATCCGATCGACAAATTGCTTCGCATAGCCGACCATGGCCCGAGCCATCTCCACAACCTGCTGGCGCGATTTGCGCAGCTGGAAATCAAGGTGAATGTCCGAGGAAGATAGGAACATGTGGATACGTCTTGAAGCGGCGTCCTGTGTCGCTCTGACTGCAGCGTCGATATCCGCTTTGACCGCGCGGGCGAAGCCACAAATTTCAATGCCTTGCAGTTCCCGCGAAATCTGCTGAACCGCTTGGAAATCGCCAGGACTCGAAATCGGGAAGCCTGGCTCAATCGTATCGATGCCCATCGCTGCGAGTTGTCTTGCGATACGGATCTTCTCTTCTGGATACAGGGACGCTCCTGGAGCCTGCTCGCCATCTCGTAGGGTTGTATCGAAAATGCGAATGCGTCGGTTTGTTTTATTTTCCATGGGTAGTTCCTCCTAAGGTTGGCCCGTTGCGGGCGGTTTATATGGGGCGTTTAGCCCTGTTACATCTAGCGATCTAGAGACGGTTGATAATCTGAATTTAAGCGTGAGTTTCATCACTTCAGAGCGAGATCGCGCTGATTGTGCGGCTGTAGTGATGGATTTCATCATTTCGGCTGGCGACAACGGTTCAGGGACATGTGATTCGTGACTGCAGCACCCTTTTCACCAACGACAAAAAGACCCATCATCTCCACATAAGAGACGATGGGTCTTTACCCAGCGCGGTACCACTCTTGTTGACCCCATAATGGAGCCCACCTCAGACATAGCTAGCATGCTGCTCGCTACATCACCCGATCACGGAGGTTATCCGTCCATCCCTAACAGTGCACAGCACCGATCAGGATGGCCGCTTCCAAGCGAGTTCAGGGCAATCTCGGTCTGCGTCGCATCAACCCGCAGCTTTCTGTACCGTAGACATAGTGACCCTTACTACTCTTGTTCATCGCGTTATTCTATGTGTTGTTGCCTGACTGTAATTGGCATGTGCTTGATAGGTGAATCTGACGGCTAACTTATACCGCAGCTGGTCGCTGCTCCGTCCGCTTGTGCGGTCTGCGCATACCGCCGAGCTTCCAGAACGACCAAAAAAGCCTGCCATCTCTTATAAAAAGAGACGACAGGCTTGAACCTTCCGCGGTACCACTCTCATTGATCCGAGCTGTTACGCTCGAAACCACTCAGCACCTGATCACGGGGGTCAACCGTCAAGACCTACTTGGGTGCTGGATCCTTTAGCATCCTTATCAGTCCTACCGCTCCCGGGCGAGTTCAGGTGACGTTTCGTCTGTGCTTTCACCAAGCGCACAGCTCTCTGAGCGAAACTGATCGTGCCTTACTATTCCCGTTCGTTGCGTTTGAAAGTATTGATTGTGATTATAGTATGCACTTTTTTCAAAGTCAATACCGTTGTCTGAGAATTTAATTTAATTCCAGCGGCAACGATGCTTACCACTCTTCTAGCTTCAGCTGCGGCTCTGCTTTCAGGTCCATCGCATCGAATTCCTGTTTGTCCCACTTCAGGAAAGCAGCAGCGGCAATCATCGCCGCATTATCCGTGCACAGCCTGTGCGGCGGCACCAGCAGCGGCACGCCAAGCTGCTCGCAGCGCTCTGCGAGCGCGCTGCGCAGCCCCTTGTTCGCGGCCACGCCGCCCGCGAGCAAGAGCTGTTTCGCGCCGAACTCCTGCACGGCGCGGCCTGCCTTCTCCACAAGCACGTCGATGACGGATGCTTGGAAGCCCTTGGCAATCTGCGCTACTTGAACGGTCTCGCCGCGCATCTTGCTCTGGTTGACGACGTTCAGCACCGCGGATTTCAATCCGCTGAAGCTGAAGTCGTAGGAGTCTACCTCGAGCCAGGAGCGAGGCATCTTGATCTCGGAATCGGCTTCCTGTGCAAGCCGATCCACATGCGGGCCGCCCGGGTAGGGCAAGCCCATGGCCCGGGCGATTTTGTCGTAGGCCTCGCCGGCCGCATCATCGCGCGTACGCCCGATGAAACGGAACTGGCCGGGGCCTTCGAGCAAAATGAGCTCGGTGTGCCCACCGGACACGACGAGCGAAATCGAAGGATACGCCAGCTCATGCACGAGCTGGTTGGCGTAAATATGCCCCGCGATATGGTGAACACCAATAAGCGGGAGGTCTAGAGCGCAAGCGAGTGCTTTGCCAGCGACGACGCCGACGAGCAGGGCCCCGATCAATCCGGGGCCTTCGGTTACTGCTATCGCGGACAGCTCCTGCAGCGAAACGCCCGCTTCCGCAACGGCTTCTTCCAGCATCCATGTGATCGACTCCACATGCTTACGGGAAGCCACTTCAGGAACAACGCCACCATAGCGTTGGTGGGTTTCAATTTGGGAGGAGATGACGTTCGAGCGAATAATTTTGCCATTTTCAACAATCGCTACGGAAGTCTCATCACAGCTTGTCTCAATCGCCAAAATATACACGGGCTTGTCCGTGCTGGCTTGTTCGTGTTGTAGTTGATCTTCGTTACTCACATTGTTCACCTATCTGAAAGCCTCAGTCACTGAGACTATCCTTTCTACCACGTTTGGGCAGGTCTGCCCACATGACGACAGCGTCCTCGCGATTGTCTGTATAGTAGCCTCTGCGTACGCCAACGGAACGGAAGCCTAGTTTTTCGTACAAATTTTGCGCCACAATGTTCGAGGTCCTCACCTCAAGCGTCATTCGGATCGCACCTAGAAATGCGGAGGTTTTCATCAATTCGCGCAGCAATCGTTCGCCGAGCTTCTGCCCCCGATACGTATGCTTCACAGCGATATTCGTGACATGAGCCTCCTCCATAATGAGCCACATGCCGCCATAACCAGCCACTTCGCCACCGATATCCATGATCATGTAATGGGCGAATTGATTATTCAGCAGCTCGTTCTCAAAAGCTCCCCGCGTCCAAGGCGTTGTAAAGGCTTCCTGCTCGATTTCGCAAATATACGGAATGTCGTCCATCGTCATTGAACGAAAGACCAACGTGTCTGGGGTGATTTGCGGTTGTCGCTGCTCCATGATCAAAGCTCCCCTTTCTTCGTCTGCAGACCCGAGAGTAGATTCGCTTCCGCTTCTGGCAGTCTTGTATAATTCGGCACAAAGGTATGAACGTCAGCCCTCTCTCCTCGAGCATATCTCGGATGAGCCAGCAGTCCAATATATTCAGCTTCGATGCCGTATGGAATCACACTAACCTGGCCTGTAAATTCACTTGCAAAACGCTCAAGCTCCGTTGCGAAGCCCGCTGTTTCACCAACGAACACGATGTGAGTTGGGGCTTCAGACGTGTTACTCTTAGCGAGAGTAAGCACCTGCTCTGTCCATGCACCGATGACCCGAATCCCGTCAGCCAGCACTTCCGTCCAACTTGCATCAGGCGCTCTGTCAGCTGTAATCGCGGTTGCCCCTTCGTAGCGATACACCGCTGTAAATGCTTGTTTACGCCGGCCGTCCATAAGTGGAATCACCCATGTGATCCCATCTGTCAGGTAGTCGTTCTTTACAGAACCACCTAAAGCCATTGCCTCTAAACTCGAAATACCAATTAGGTCTAATCCTAGTGACCAAGCAAATGTTTTCGCTACGGAAACTGCGATTCGAACCCCCGTATACGAACCTGGCCCTTGTCCGGCTGCGACGAAACGAAGGTCACGTGGCTTCATTCCTAACCGAGCTAATAAATCTTGAATGTGCGGCAGCAACCCAATGGAATGATTCCGCTCCGCATGGGAGCTAATCTCGCCAAGAAGGTGACCATTTTCCAAAATAGCCACGGTCATGGCTGATGTTGATGTGTCGATGGCTAGGCATCGACCTTGTTTCATTTCACGTTCTGTCATTGTAAATGTCCGTTCTCCTTCATGCGTGCGCACCAGTCCTCATACGGCGAGCCGTATGGCGTCAGGTGGAATACACGGGTTAGATCTCCCTCTTGGGTGATCGTGATACGCAGTCTATCCGGCGGCAGTAGGTCTTCAATTAAGCTTGACCACTCAATCAAAGTCACGCCCGCTCCGTAGAAATAATCCTCTAAGCCTAATTCATCGGCTTCCTCTTGCGAAATGCGATACATATCCATATGGTAGAAAGGGAGCTCGGCTCCCTCGTATTCTTTGATAATGGTGAACGTAGGCGAATTCACGTGTTCCGAAATCCCCATCGCCTTTGCAAAGCCTTGGGAGAATCTCGTTTTGCCCGCGCCTAAATCTCCGTCTAACGTGACAACCGTCCCTGGCCGCAAATAGGCAGCCAACAGACGTCCGAGTCGATCTGTATCTTCCTCATGCAGAGAATGAAACCTATACGTGGTAGTAGTCAGTGATCTCATCCCTTTCTTCCGTTTGCGCGTACTGTACCTATTATAGTCTTCGCCCCTAGGTGACAGCAACCTTCCGACCTAAATAACTCGCAGTACTCTCTTCGAAAAAAGCCCTCCCCGATTCAAAATCGGAGAAGGCTTTCTTGGGTTCCATCGAGCTGGAAGCTTATTGGACTTCTTCAAGCTCCTGCGCGGGAACGACGCGAGCGTCTGAGGGATTTTGTTCCGCATGAATTTTAACAAGACCTTTGCCAGAGTCCACACTGTCGATCCAGACGGCAACTCCGCTACATTCTACGTCAATCTTCTCTTCGGCAGCTAAAATTTCTTGAGCGCGGTGAACGTTCATGGCGCATCCATAACGGATTCCGGATGATCCATCGTATCCGTGGTGGAGTGGTCAATTAGACCATTGTGCATGGTGACATTGCCACCCCCAAGACCCTCATTGATCATGCGATCAATGTCCATGAAATGATCATCTTTACCTTCATTACTCGTGTCTTGCGACAAATCCGATTGAGATGCCATCCGTGAATCCCTCCTTAGTTCGCTTTTTTTTGGATTATGCAAATGCAGAGTTGCACTTATAACGTTTCCCATTGAGCTGCAAACCATTCTCGTAAATCGCTGCCGTATAAAGGCAGTTCATCAAGAGAATACTAGTACAATGACGTGAGTTGGGGAGGAAATTAACGATGCATACGGTGTGGAAAGGCGCGATTAGCTTCGGGCTTGTTCATGTGCCTGTTAAAATGTTTTCGGCCACGGAGGATAAGGATATCTCCATGCGCTATATTCACAAAACTTGTATTACACCGCTATCCTATGTGCGGAAATGCCAGACTTGCGAGAAAGAAGTAGAGTGGGAAGAGATCACGAAGGGCTATGAATACGAGCCTGGACGCTTCGTCCTTTTTGAAAAGGATGAGCTTGAAACGATCTCTGGCGAGACCAACAAAGAAATCAAAATTCTCGACTTCGTCAATTTGACGGATATTGATCCTGTTTATTTTCAAAAGACATACTACCTCGGCCCTGGCGACACTGGCGCTGGCGCGTACAATCTGCTGCTCGACTCGATGCGTCAAACGGGTAAAATCGGGATCGCTAAGGTGTCGATCCGCTCCAAAAGCTCATTAGCTGCGATTCGTGTCATCGAGAATTGTTTGGCGATGGAGACGATTTTCTATCCCGATGAAATTCGTCCAATTTCGCAAGTACCTAACCTGCCGGATAAGGTCGTCGTGAATGAACGAGAGATGGAAATGGCGAAAATGCTGATCAGTCAGCTCTCTACCCCTTTTGAGCCGGAGAAGTATCAGGATGAATATCGCGCTCGGTTACTGGAGGCCATCGACCACAAAGTTGCTGGCGAAGAGGTGCAGTCCTCACCTGAGGTGCAGAAGACAAGTATCGTTGATCTGATGGCGGCCCTGCAAGCGAGCTTGGATGCAACCAAAGCGCCAGAGGAGAAAGTCGTGCTGGGCGAAGATGCATCGTTAACGATGGAAAAGAGTGCAACGAAGAAACCCGCGGCGAAGCCTCGAGCGCGTAAGGCCAAGGAGCCCGTCACCTAGCATCGGTTCAAGTCCTGCTGAGCCCTATCCACATGTGGATGGGGCTTTTTGATGTGGGATAGAGATTGGATTGGTGGGGTGGCATCACCCCAACTGATCAAATGTACATCCAGCTAACGCCACCTGTGTGAACGCCTGTATACTCGGATGGCGCATCGTGCCGCCCGCGGTCCACTCCATGTATTGGATTTTGGCCGTAAATGTTGGTTTAATCCATATGGCTTCTTTACTCCGCTCCGGCTCATTCACAAATGGTTTCTGTGCAATCACGAGCGGCTCGACACGTGTAGTCAAATCGCGCCACTCCGCGCGGCTGAGCTTACCTGTTCCTGCATGTCCGATGTACATGAAGCGCCCCTCCCGATCAAACAGACCTAACAGGATAGCATTCACGATACCTGCGCGAAGCGTGACACCGCCGATGATCGCGTGGAGATCATGGAAGATTTTTTTCTTGATCCACCGCTTATCCTTTCCACCTAGCGCATAGGTAGTGTTCAGATCCTTCATGACCACTCCCTCCATACCGTGCTGCTTCATCACCTCATAGAGTTGATTGCCATCTGGCATATTAGGCGTAAGCTGGAATTGCGTGCTCGGTCGAATGACTTCATGCAAGACCTGCTGCCTGGCGGATAACGGCTGATCCAGCAGCCATTTGCCATTACACATGAGGATATCGAAAATCATATAAGTGACTGGCGTCTGAGCGATGGCGCGCTCAATACTTTGCTTCTTGCGAAGGGATTCACGCTTCATGATCTCGTGGAAGGTCGGTTTTATTCCATCAAACGCAATGATTTCCCCGTCCAAAATAACCGATTTCGCGGAACAATAGGACTGGATATCCAGCAGTTCGGGGTACTGTTCAGATCGCGCATGGCAGCGGCGGTTCCACAATTGAACCTCCTGCCCATCGTAATAGGTCAGCATGCGGACGCCATCCCATTTGATCTGGGCAACCCAATTCGGCCCTGTCGGCAGAGTTTCCAATTGAATCGGCTCGAACGGAACCACAGGTTTAACCTCCATAGCGGCATAGCCTCCTTTACCATGATTATAGCGTGCTAACTAGTCTTGCCATTGTGCGATCACGACAAACGATGGTTGGTACTGCCCAAAATTCTAAAAAGATGACCCCTGTTCAATACAGAGATCATCTTTGGTACAACTTATTATTTGGAGGTTTTCTTTTTTCTTGCACATCCACATTTCTTAATACGAATGATTTCCCGCAGCGGAATCGATGTTCGGAAGAAAATTTCTGATTGCCCTTGCTCTTGTGGGGGAGATATGGTACTCAGTTGAACAAAATCGGCAAAAATTCGAAGATTAAACCCTTTAATCACACCCAAAGTTTTGGTTCGAATAGCTACCCGACAGTTGCTCTTAAACGGTTGAATCTCTTTGCTAATTGCTACAATATTCGATATCTTAATTCTTCTTGTCGGAAACTCCCCACCGTCAGCAGATTCTGCAACGACGGTTGTTAAGCCTACTTTTGTGATCACGGAAAAAAATGCTTTTTTGTTTCTCTCATTTAGAAACAATTGATCGCCGATCGATGAAATGAGAAATTGTCGAAACGTAACTCGCTTAGGCTGAAAACGTTTGGAAAATGGCATACTCTCTCCTCCTCATAAACTAGAATTCAAGCTATTATATGAGGTAATAGTTTGTATTGATTGTACATTCGTCGTAATAGACACATATAGAGAAGATTTATATGTTTATACCGTTTCCATTTACGCTCAACCCGCATATCATATTCTATTCTAGTAGAAAAAAAGAGGTGGGAATAGATGAACGGTAAAAACAAAGTACAATGTCAAAGAAGAAAAGCTGAATGCCTAATACGCAAGGCAGAAGGAAACATGCTTCATGCAAGAAAAGAGGTTAAAACGGCAATAAAACAACTGCAAAGAGCCGCAATCCTTTTGCAGAGAACTGGAAATACTCGTAAAGCAGCTGAACTGAGGATAGCTATTCGAATATTTATCACGATCGATGACCTGATACCTAAGGGAATATCGTTTAATTAACTACTGATATAAACACAGATGAGCCACCAACACTATCTCGGGTGTATAGTTCTTCCTATACACCCCTTAACAATTTTATTTTCCCGGATTTCTCAACTTTATTTTCTTGAGAATCTTATGGTGATTCATTCTATGACGACAGCGCACTTTCATAATAAACGCTAATTTGAAAAAAGGATTCCTTATGTCAATAGGGCTTGATTGACCTACTTTGTTTGTATCAAATTTAAAATCATGGGAATGTACGCCGGTTAAATTTGTTGTAAAATCATGGAAATGCCCACCTGCCGGCTCAGTAGCATTAATAAATTTACTTCCTGGCGTTGTAGCTAGTGCGTCACCGCCAACTCTAAATAGTTGAAAACCTGTTCTTTCTGAAGTAAACGAATGACGATGATCGCCGATTTCTGTTGTCCTACCGAAGTGACTATGAAGCCCATCTGCTGTTGTTGTACCAGAACCTGTATGAGAATGACGCGCAAGCTGATCCACAGTCAACACAACGCTGTTTCGTCCGCCTTTTTTTCCAATTTCTGAAGTAGTACCAGTTCCTAATACAAACCGATCCCGTAAATCAGGAGTTCCTTTGGTTCCGTTACACAAACGCCAACCCTTTGGAATATTACGAATGGATCCACTCCACATCACAATAATTCCTCTCGGAATGACTTTATGGCGGCATTTTTTGCATTTGCTATGTTTTCGTCTAAAAAGAACACCCATTGAATAACTCACTCCCATTCAACTTGAATTAATTCTACTATATGTCTATCATAAAGCAATGGAACAGGCTGTTACCTGTATGATCACTAAAATAAACTGGAACCTAAAACTCCTACCAAAAGAAACACCGCTTATGAATATGAATAGGCGGTGTTTTTCCGATTGTCATTAAACAATCGTTCCTCTATGCATTCGATCGTTTCAAAAGGCCGCTAATGTCTTCTTCTTCAATTCTACCATCAGCATGGTAGGTAATCCTTTTCGCATAAAGCTTCTCCGTTGAAGATTCAATAGCGTTCTGAAGAGTGGAAAAGTGGTCGTTGCTTGGCTTCTTATGAGAACTATCAGAATTACAGCATGGAATAACTTTCACAAAATTCGGGGCGGTTGCAACAATAAAAATAAGTGAAATTAATGTACCTGTATTGTCAATTGCAAAAAATGTAAAAAATAAGCCATCCATCGACGAGCGCGACTGTGTATCTGCCAATATCAATGTATAAGCCCCTTTTACATTGTTTTCGAGGGTAACCCCTTTCCCTGAAGTTGTCAAATATTTGACACCATTCACTTCAAAACATTCTGGCGTATTGACGGTCTTGGAATTAAACAATTCAGGAATCGTAACGTGACTATGTTTCATCTTACATTTAGGGCAAATTCGAGCCAAAACGATTTGATCTGAACATCCCTTACATTCGCATTTCTTTCTAAGCCTGTCTGTGCGCATTACCATAGAATCACTTCCAATTTTATTAGGAATCTTACATTCATAGTAAATGCAACATTTTACTGATTGATAGGGACAAACAATACAGTATATTGGTATATTTCAATCTCCGTTTGAGAATCACCCCGCAAGGCAATAATTGAAACAACGACAATCGCTCAAGGAGGAGCGCCACATGGCCTACAAAACAGAAAAAGGCACCTTGCTGGTTGAAGGCAACGAGCTCACGATAACGAATCCGAACAAGCCGCTGTGGCCTGAACAAGGGATTACGAAAGCGGATTATTTGGCCAAATTATGCGAGCTCGCCCCTTATCTCCTGCGCTACTGCCGCAATCGGCATTTAACGACGATCCGATATCCGCATGGGTACGATGATAAGTCTTTTTATCAGAAAAACGCCCCCGACCCCGTACCCAGTTTCGTTAACTTGGCACCGCTCGATGGCATTCAATATGTGAATCTCGACTCCCTATCTACGCTCATCTGGCTGGGGAATTTGACATGCCTAGAGTTTCATCCGTCCTTCCATCACATCGGGGAAACGCTGCCTGCAGAATGGCTCATCGATATCGACCCTACGTTGGAGGAAGAGCCGCGCATCATGGAAGCTGCGCAGATTATCGGTGAAGTGCTCGATTCACTGCGCATACAATCTGTTCCTAAAACTTCTGGTGCCACAGGTGTACAAATTTACATCCCGATTCAGAGCGGTTATACGTTCGAGGAACTGCGGAAGATCGGTCATTTCATCGCAGCCTATGCGGTGAACAAACATCCGAAGCTGTTTACGATTGAACGATTCAAGAAGAATCGCGGGGATAAAATTTATATCGATTACCTCCAGCATTGGTACGGGAAAACGCTCTCTGCCCCTTACACGCCACGCGCTACGAAGGACGCCACAATCTCGACGCCGCTTCTGTGGAAGGAAGTCGAACTGCGGCCGCGACCGCGGGAGTTCAATCAATTAACCATAATGAATCGTTTACGGACTTACGGGGACTTAATCGATCGGGTAGCGCCTCAAAATTTAGATACAATTCTTAGTAAAATATAAGAGTAGTTCCATATGAAACTACTCTAGAATAAAGGCGATAATAAGCGGGCAATCCGCTCTTTTCTTTGCTCCCCACGAGACCTCTTCTCAAATTCGCTCAGCATCACCTCTGTGCTATCCTTCAAGTCCATCTGAAAGTCCGCTTCCAGCCGTTTCATGACGTTAAGATCAAACATCACTGCATTTAATTCGAAGTTACTGAAGAAGCTGCGCATATCCACATTTGCCGTTCCGACCGTTGCCATAATTTCATCGACTAGGATGATTTTGGCGTGAATGAACCCTTTCTGGTACCAGTAAAAACGCACACCCGCTTGCAGCAACTCATACAGGAATGACTTCGAAGCATATTGGACAATGCGCGAATCCGCCACATAGGGCAAGATCACACGCACATCAATGCCGCTAATCGCGGCTGATTTAAGTGCCATAATAATACTCGGATCGGGTATGAAATATGGCGTCGTTATCCAGATTCGCTGCTTCGCGGCGATTAATGCAGCGAAATACATTTCCTGAATCGCATCCCATCTCGCATCTGGACCGCTAGCAATCACTTGAACGGAAGAGACTTGCTGCACAGTATGTACTGGGTAGTAGCGACTCGCCTCAATGCTTTCACCGCTTACAAAATACCAGTCTGTAAGAAACGTGTTCTGCAGTTCATACACGGCATCCCCATGCAGCCTGACATGCGTATCTCGCCAGAAGCCCAGCTTCGGATTGCCGCCGACATACTCAGCACCGATATTAATCCCGCCAACAAAACCAACCAACCCATCCACGACGACAATTTTACGATGGTTCCGATAGTTGATTCTTTGATCAAAAAAAGCGATCAAGGGCTTTAAGAAGGGATATACCGCAATCCCCGCTTTTTGCAATGAACGAATGTACGACTTGGTAAGGGTGTGACTCCCCATGCCATCGTAAATGACTCGAACAGCCACGCCTTCCTTCGCTTTGCGAATGAGCGCCTCTTGAAATCGCTTGCCGATGGCATCGTCCCGAATCGTATAAAATTCGAAGTGAATGTGATCTGTTGCTCTTCCAATCTCTTGCAGCATCGCCTCGTAAGTAACATCCGCATTTGTCAGGACTTCAACCTGATTATGCTCGGTTATCGGAGCTTCTGGAACGTGTCGGAGCCAGTCCCGCAGCCGCGGATTATCAGGAAGCCAGTGATCGCTTTCTTTTGACCCAGCTAACTGCTCCTGCCCCTTCGGCCACACACCCGCTACACGCTGCCCACGATGAACCTTCTTCCGTCTCACATATTCCCGCGCAATGAAATAATACATAACAAATCCGATGATTGGAAAAATAAACAAAATACTGAGCCAAGCAACCGACTTAGCAGGCCGCCTATATTCGCTAATTAGAATCGTAGCCGCTTGGAAAATGAATAACAACAATATCATAACGAGCCAAATCACAAGTAACATCCCCTATCCTGCATTTTCATGCTGTGATAGCTTTTGCCAATGCTTCTAGTGCTATACCCACGAGGTAATACGGCGCAGTAATAATTAAATTTTTCCAACTTTCGTAATAAAATCCTGCACTTTCGCAGAATATAATCTACGCATTCCTATCTTTATTCAGCTCGACTGGGAAGTCTTGGAAGGAGGAGCTCTTCGATGGCGAAAACACCGAATGATTTCATGAAACGCTTATTGCATAAACGACCCGCTGCGTCGGCCAATGGAGCCAATCCTCCTTCTGAGTTGGATCAAGCGCTGGATTACCCGTTTATTGAAAACTTGAAACATACGAAGCTCTCGCTTCTTCTGGATACTAATCATGCCTTTCTGAAGGACATCTTCCAAGAATGCTCGGATGTAGTTGTCCGCGAATTTGAAATCGATCCGCACATTCCTGCGCTGCTTCTTTTCGTTGACGGACTAACGAATACCCAGCTGTTGAATGATACGATGAAATCGCTCATGCTCATCGGCGGCGGGGAAACATCCATCGACCGGATTGCGAATCTCATTCTTCCTGTTTCGCAAACGCAGATATCCGATAATTACGGCGATCTGCTCACTTCCGTGCTAGGCGGTGACGTTGCCTTGCTTGTCGAAGGCAATGCGAAAGCTGTACTGCTCGGAATTCGTGGAACAGAGAAACGTTCCGTCGGTGAGCCTGAGACTGAAACAGTCGTGCGCGGACCTAAAGAAGGCTTCGTTGAAAGCATTCGAACGAATACGTCCATGATCCGCCGCAAGTTGAAGACGCCGAGGCTCAAGATGAAATCGATGTGCGTCGGCAAAGAGAGCAATACGAATCTAGTTGTCTGCTATATGGAAGACTTGGCGATGCCGTCCCTTGTCGAGGAAGTGGTGAAGCGTATTGAGCTCATCAAGATCGATGCCATTTTGGAATCGGGAATGCTCGAAGAGCTCATTCAAGACGACGCGTACTCACCGTTTCCACAGATGCAATATACGGAACGTCCTGATGTCATTGCGGCTGCGCTCCTGCAAGGACGTGTTGCTATTTTGACGGATGGAACACCATTTGTGCTGATCGCGCCTTTCGTCTTCGTTCAAATTATGCAAACGAGCGAAGACTACTACGAACGCTTTCAGATTAGCTCGTTCTTACGCCTGCTCCGCTACGTCTTCATGTTTCTCTCGTTAACAACGCCGGCGCTCTATGTGGCGATTACGACCTATCATCAAGACTTGCTGCCAACGACGTTGATGCTCAGTGTTGCCGCATCGCGCGAAGCGATTCCATTCCCTTCCGTTGTGGAAGCTTTCATCATGGAAATAACGTTCGAAGCCTTGCGCGAAGCAGGGATCCGACTGCCGAAAGCCGTCGGATCTGCCGTCTCCATTCTTGGCGCGCTTGTGGTTGGACAAGCAGCTGTTCAAGCAGGGATTGTCTCTGCACCGATGGTTATCGTCGTTTCCATTACAGGTATCGCATCGTTTACGATTCCTCGGTTTAACGGAGCGATCGCGATTCGCATGCTGCGTTTCCCTTTTTTAATCGCGGGATCCCTCTTCGGATTCTTCGGTATCTTATTCTCGCTCATGGTCTTGATGGGGCACATGGCGAATCTGCGCTCGTTCGGGGTCCCTTATTTATCACCTGTCGGCCCATTATCCTCCAGCGATATGAAAGATGTCCTTGTACGTGCGCCTCTCTGGCTCAATCGGAAACGGCCCGAATTTATGGCGATTCAAGATGGGATCTCCTTGGACAATAAACTTCCAGATCAAATCCTGAAAGAAGGGGGCCTTAACGGCAGTACCATTGAGCATGAACACAAAGCCAGTCAGGAGGAGCAATCGAATGGGTCTTCTTAGACGACGTCTCTCACTTCCTTTGACCCTACTACTCACAGCAACGCTGCTTACAGGTTGTTGGGATCGTACAGAAACCAACGATGTTGCCTTTGTTCTTACCTCTTCGGCCGACTTGGAAGATGACGGCAGGTACCGCGTAGCCTATATGTTTCCTCTTCCAGGCAGTATGGGCGGCGCCAGCGGCGGAGGCGGCGGTACGGGAGGCAGCAAGAGCTATTACATCGATTCGGAGGTAGGAATGACTTTTCGCGATGCGGTAGGTAAACTTCAAAAGCGGACGGCGAGGCGTATCTTTCTAGCCCATCGAAGAACGATCGTTATTGGTGAGAAACTAGCTAAATCAGGGATTAACTCCATCTTCGATGCCCTCCCACGTTCGCCAGAGAATCGGATGACTACCTTTCTAGTCGCTACGAAAGGCAAGGGATATGACCTTCTAAATACAGAACCAAGGTTCGAACGATTTCCTGCAGAAGTGATTCGCGAGTTGGCTAAATCCAGACAATCCCTGCCAACATCTACGAAAGAAATTGGTCTTACGTTAAGTTTCAAAAGTGATCCGATTATGAGTTATATTGAACCAGCAGAGGGACAAGCAGCTACGAACCCATCGAAAGAAATGCAGCTGACTGGCTATGTACAATTCAAAAGCGACCGCATGGTGGGGCTCTATAAGAAACAAGAAGCGAATGGACTGATGTGGCTGCTCAATCAAGTGAAACAGCAGCAGTTCACTTTTCCAGCTTCGGACGATAAATTGATTACGATTGCTGTCCATGGCGGAAGATCAAAGATCACGCCAAAACTACATGACGATAAAATTACTTTCAATGTAGACGCAGAAGCACAAGGCATTGTTGTAGAAGACCACTCGAATGAGGATCTATACCGCGCCGAAATTCTTCGTACGATCGAAGATAAGTTCGCAGAGCAAGTTAAAAATGCCATAGTAGCTTCGATTAAACAGATGCAAAAGGAAGGTACGGATTCAGCACAACTCGGACTTAAAGTCTGGCGCTCGTATCCGAAAAAGTGGAAAGAAAAGTTCGAAGGTGATTGGGAGCATTATTTTAAAGAAGCGGAGTTCCATATTGTCGTCAAAGCTTCCATTCCCAACACAGGCGTCATTAATCGCAATGTGACGACAGAAGGGATGTAGCCCATGAATCCTATTTTCATGATCTTATTTCTCCTCATCGTTGCAGGCACCTGCCTCATCGATCGCAGCATGCTGCGAATGGCAAGAGCGGGCAACAAGTTCATCTATGGGCTGACCGTTTGTTTGATCCTTGTTATATTTTTCTGTGAATATTTTCAAGTACATATACCCATGCCAACTTATTTTTTCATCCGAGTAGTGACTCCTTGGTTCGCGCGTGTTCTTGGCATTTAATTAGAAAGGCGGTGATCTTCATCGATACGAAGCAAGTCATAAACATGCGTCAGCTCTCCTGGTTGACCTCATCCGTTGTCACGAGCGGAGGTATCCTCACGTTACAGAATGTATTAGTTCGAATTAATCAAATGGATGCCTGGTTCTCCTACTTGCTTTCGATTTTCTATGTGTTTTTGATCGCCGCCTTTTTTGGCTATCTGGTCAAACTGTTTCCTGGACACCATATATTCGAAATTACCAAGTTACTGCTGGGGAAATGGGCGGGTACCGCTGTCAATTTATTGATTCTTTTTCACTTCTGGCAAATAAAAATTCGAGATATTTCCTCTATATCAAGGTTTAATACAACGCTCTTGCTGCGCGTAACACCACTCGAAATACTCATTTTACTTACCTGTGTCCTGCTGATGTATTTTGGCAAATCGAGTGTTGAG
This sequence comes from Paenibacillus sp. MBLB1832, assembly GCF_032271945.1. Taxonomy (NCBI): domain Bacteria; kingdom Bacillati; phylum Bacillota; class Bacilli; order Caryophanales; family Paenibacillaceae; genus Paenibacillus; species Paenibacillus roseipurpureus. The sequence continues at coordinate 5,084,843 of NZ_CP130319.1, forward strand.
GTCATCGCACGTGTGAACGACTTATTTTATCCGCTCTTTGTTTGTACTGTTATGATCATGCCATTACTTCTTTCTAACGAAATCCAACTGCGGCTTCTTACGCCAGCCATGACGATGCCCATTCAGCATTGGTTTGCCAGCTCCATCCTGACGATCGGAAGCGCAGGCGATATCTTCATTCTGGGTGCGTTTCTTCATCTGCTTAGTAATGCTAAACATGTGCGATCTGCGATTCGGCACGGCTCGTTGCTTGGATTTTTCCTGCTTACACTCATTTTATTCTTAATTATCGCAGTTCTCGGTCCAATGATGCCTGCCAATTTTTCTTATCCGACTTATAATCTGGTTCAAATGATTCACGTAACTGACTTTCTCGATCGCGTAGATCTCATTATGCTGATGATTTGGTTTCCAACGATTACTTGTAAACACATCGCGATATATCTTGCTTTCTTAATCGGCATAAGCTCCCTGGTTAATGATCGCAACTATCCTGTTATTAATAAACCAATCGCGTTGTTGATCACATTAAGTGCAATTCTTTCATTTAAAAGCACCACAGAGCTGCTCGCTTTCTCTAACTTCGCTTCTCCCGTCATTGTCCTTGCCTATCAACCTCTGCTCATGCTGGTTCTTGTCATCGCAGGGCTATTGAAACAACGCAAGGCTGCAGCTAACAATGCATCCGATGCGACTTCTGCGCCAACAGACAATGGAGGGCTAGGGATTACAGGAAGCCAAGGGACTTCAGGAACTGCAAACAATCAGCATAAGACGGGACAGCTATCTAGCCGCTTATCGTTTACCCAATGGTTATGGTCGGGAAATGTACTGCTCATTCTCTGCGTAGTCTGTGTGCTCACTGGGCTGATGTTTGGCATGTCATTACCATGGATGGGCAAGCTTTGTGCGATGTGCTTTTGCGTGTGTCTACTCTTAAGCACCGCCACGACGTACATGGAATTGACAAAGCTGAAGCAAGTTAAATCTGGAAATGAATAGTATATTTGATTAATTTTGTATTGGAGGAATGCTTATAAAACTGAAAAAAAGCACCCGCTTGTGCAGGTGCTTCTCAACACTAAACAGGTACTGACTGGTTTAATCGGCTTTTTGCTACTTTCAAGTAGCCATTCACATTCAAGTATTCGCTGTCGTTCGTAAACCGCAGTTTCATCGCACCCGCTGCATCCTGTATGTACGGTTTCAGCGCGGAAGCCCCGCCGCCAATCACATAGAAGCATTGGATGTCTGGGCATTTGCGCCAGCGTTTCTTGATCATCTCGACCATGCGCACTGCTGCGCGGCGGAAATGCTGATCCACGATCGGCCGAATATCGACTTGGCCTTCACCAGGCAATTGAATCGTGAATTGACGATTCTTCACGCGTTGCGCGAGCTTCGCTCGGCTTGGGAACAGATGGCCGTAGGCATCTTCCACATCACGGATGATGGCATCCAGATACATCGCCATCCCGATTTGCTCGCCATGGCTGAAATGGTTATCGATCGCCATGCGCTTAATCACAGGGAAATCTGTCGTCAACGCGCCGATTTCGCATACACCAATACAGCCGTTGTAGATTTCTTCGTCTTTCACCTGCAGGCTGTCATGCGTAGCCAGATGGAATACCGCCGCCGCACCTTCAATGGAGACGGCAACCTTGCGGATCGATACTTTTATTTTGCGATTATGGAATTGCGGTGTAGATAGAAACGTTACTTCGTGCTCACCGAGCAGTCTGTGCTCGAAGGTTTGACTGTATTTGGGGAAGGAACGCACAGGCAAGCCAGTTCCAAGTGTGTATTCCACTTCATCCACGTTGCCGTAGCCAGGGTTAGCCGCTTGATTCGTAAGGCCCTGATAAGCAAGTGCAGTTAAAGCAACAACAAGAGATTGATCCGATAGCGCTTTATTGTCCGTGTCTTCCAGCTCCAGATTATCTTCGTGCTCCAGCGCAAGCTGCCCGACGAAATATCTCTGATTCCGTTGAGAAAGACTCGGACTGTAGATGACGACATCCAATGCTTTCAATGGAGAATCTTCTTCTTGCAAAATATGTCTTTCGTAGCCAGGCGCAATAATATTCGGAATCACGAGCGGTTCTCTAGACCCATCCATTACCAATTTAATACTATCGTTCCCTATATCAATTCCTGCAAGCTTAATCATGTGTGCCTCCACTCCAAATCTACAGCGTTTCTGTAATTGTGTAAGTAGATTCGATTTGATCCGACAGGATTCCTTCCTACTTTAGACTCATTTTCCTAGGACTAGTAGTCAGGAAGGCAGGTTTTTATCACAAAATGACGAATAATGTACAGACCTTTACCAAAATCAACCACGACAGGAGATTAACTAGCCGTTATGAAGTTTAAGTGGAAACCCAAGAAACTGACACTGGTTATCATTCCTGATGCTAATCAAGCGGTCGTCAGGTTTCGCATTCCCCATCTATTTGCCTATCTCGCTGCAGCGTGCTTATCCATGCTGTTGCTGATTTCTATAACGATTTATATGATGCACGCCCACTCGTTGAAACAGGCGAATGACTTAGCCTCCAAGCTAAGCGGCGCTAATGAACAATGGAGCGCAACATTAACGTCCAAAGATGCAGCCATCCAGAAGCTGCAGAACGAAGTGATTCAGCTCTCCCAACAAGCTGAACAGATGAAATCGAAAGTCGAAGAAGTTAAAAAGCTCGAAAGCGACCTCAAATCGATCGCAGGCATCGATCCTGAGCCAAGTAACACGGCTGTAGCGAGCTCATCCGCTAGAAAGGATGACCAACAGCCGACCGATGCAAATGAAGCTTCTACCGGAATGGGGGGAAGTCCTAATCCCCTTTCGGATGAAATGATTCTGAAGCTGGGCCAGCAAACGTTGGCTTCCCTTAACGAGCTGGACGGTCAAGTCCAGGAGCTTCAGACGAATTTGACAGCAACGAAAGAGAAAGTCGCCACGAAGCAGCAGCAACTGCGGATTACACCAACGCTGTGGCCAACGAGCACGAAGGTGGTTACCTCCCCTTTCGGCTATCGCTCGGACCCTTTTACCAAGATTCCCAGCTATCATTCTGGCATTGATTTCGGCGCCCACGAGAACGATCCCGTCTACGCCACGGCAGATGGCAAAGTCGTCTCAACAGGCAAAGACATATACCACGGCAACAACATTGTGATTGAGCATTCCAAGGGCTTGCGCACCTGGTACATGCATTTAAATAAAATTCTTGTGAACAAAGGCGATTCCGTTGAAAAAGGCAATACCATCGGCTTAGTCGGATCCACAGGACGCAGTACGGGTGCACATCTTCATTACGAGGTTCTCAAAAACGGAGAAAGCGTGGATCCCAAACCTTATCTAAAATCGCTTCGAAAGGATGACAACTAGCATGTTCAAAAAAGGCAGAAATCTCATGAATCCGAATACGACCGATACGTTGATTGGGGAGGGAACGATCTTCGAGGGTCGAATCAAATCCGAAGCCAGCATCCGCATTGAAGGCGGCATTACGGGGGATATCGATTGCGCAGGTGACGTTATCATCGGCGAGCACGGTGTGGTCAAATCGAACATTGCCGCTCGCGATGTCGTTCTAGCTGGCAGCGTGCATGGCAACATCACCACCAAAGGCAAGCTGACAATCACGTCCACGGGTTCCCTTCACGGCAATATTAGCGCAGCTTCCTTCATCATCGAAGAAGGCGGCGTGTTCCAAGGCAGCAGCAAAATGGAAACGAATGGTCCAGTGGCCGTTCCTGTGCCTAACAAAGAACCAGAGACGAATCAACCTGTTGCCGCGCCTGAACCGATCTACAAGGGTACGACCATCGCGATGTAATGAGGGTACATCTAGGCTTCACATTCAGCCTCGTGGTATACTGTTGGAAAATGACACTCATTTCATTTCTTACAGATGCAGGAGACAGGTAACCATGAGAGAACAAACTATCCTATTCGATCTTGATGATACATTAGTGCATTGCAATAAATATTTTGACTTTGTCATCGACCAATTCGTTGACTTGATGTTGACTTGGTATGCGGGCCACAACCTCAAACAGGAAGATATTCGGCAGAAGCAGCAGCAAATCGACTTGGCTGGCATTCATATTCATGGCTTCAAGCCAGAGCGGTTCCCACAGTCGTTCGTGGAAACGTACCAATGGTTCGCGCAGCACTATAACCGGCCTGTCAGCCACAAAGAACAGGACTGGCTCATGCAGCTCGGCCATACGGTTTATTCCTACACGGTTGAGCCTTATCCGCTCATGAATGAAACCTTGCAGGAATTGAAAGATGCTGGGCATCGACTATTCCTGTACACGGGCGGCGATGTCTCGATTCAGAAGAAGAAAATCAAGGATGTTGGTCTTGATCTATTCTTCCAGGATCGGATCTTCGTGACCGTTCACAAGACCAAGGCGTTCATGAACACGCTGATGCATGAGCAGCAATTTCAACGTGAGCATACCTGGATGATCGGGAACTCGATCACCACGGATGTGCTGCCAGCCTTGCATGCGGGTATCCATGCCATCCACATTCCCGTTGCAGAAGATTGGATATTCAACCAAGGGACCATCGATATTGCGCCGAAAGGCGCCTTTTATCAGCTGCCTTCATTGCAGGAAGTGCCTGAAGCTATTGAGGGATATCTACAGAAATCCATGTAATTGAAAAACGATCCTACCGCTCACTGGAGCTGGCAGGATCGTCTTTTTATTTTAAGCGGCAATATCGCGTCTTCGGAATATTTCCCAGGAAAGTACATTGAACAACAGGAAGTAGAACAGGAGCACCGTGATCGAGAAGCCCATGGTCATGCCTTCAGCCAGCGGTTGATCTTCGAGATATTGGGTGAGATCCGTATTGGCGAATAGGAAGTACTTGCCCCACGAATAGCGCAGGAACAATAGCGTAATGACATTCCCTGCAAACATGATGAAAATACTCAATCCAATCGCCAGTGAAGCACTGCGGAACACAGTTGAAATCATAAAAGCCAGTGTGACGATCATCACAAGCTCGACTAATTTTAAACCATAGGTTGCAAGTACATGGAACAACATGGAGGCTTCCTTCACCTCACCCGCTGCGTTCACAGTCAGATGCGGCAGACCCAAACGTCCGAACCCATACAGAATCCCATTGACGATCAAGGCCGTAATAAACAGGAGCACCAGAAACGCTGCTGAGAACATCAGGGTTGTCACATACTTCGACAAAAGGATTTTCGACCGGCTGGCGGGACGAATGAGCAGCAGCTTGATCGTTCCCCAAGTGAACTCACTGGCCACCATATCACCTGCAATAATAACCGTAAATAAAGTCAAAACGACAACCAAGCCTGCCGCTGTGAGCATCCCGCCCCATAACGTGTTATCCATCGGCGGATAGTCATGATCCAGCATGTACTGCTGCATCGCGTTGTCTTCACGCATCTGCTTTTTGAACTTTTCGGGAATGTCTGGATTCGTCAGCTCCGTTTTATTATGGGCGATCGTTTCGGCCGCTCTCGTTTTCCAGTTATCGTTCACATGATCGTTCGAGTGGGACAGGATCCCTGTCAGAACGGTAATAACAACTAAGAGGAGAGCGAGAATCAGGGTGCGCAGTCTGCGATATATTTTCATATGCTCATTGCGAATGAGATTAAACAATCGATTCACTTCCCGTCACCTCTAAAAATTGATCTTCCAACGTTTTCGTCGACTTGCGAATCCCGTACACCGCAATTCCCGCTTCAACGAAGCGGCGGTTCCATGCTGCGATTTCCTGCTTGTCCACGCTCATCACAAGGCTGTCTTCAATGATTTCAACAGAGAGGCCTTGTTGTTGTGCCAATTGCTGCGCTTGTACAGGCGCATCCACTTCAAACAGCACCCGCTGCTTAGCGCCCTCCTGCGTGTATTCCTTGATGAGTCGGACGTCGACGAGACGGCCGTTCTGAATGATCGCTACGCGGTCACACATCAGCTCCATCTCTGCTAACAGATGCGACGAGACGATGACGGATATCCCTTCATCCCGCGTCAACTTGCGCAAATGATCCCGCAGCTCACGGATGCCCGCTGGATCCAGTCCATTCGTGGGCTCGTCTAGAATAAGAACCGAAGGCTTATGTAAAAGTGCTTGTGCGATGCCTAATCGTTGGCGCATCCCAAGCGAATACGTTTTCACCTTATCGTGAATGCGATTGCTCATCCCGACAAGATCGATCACTTCTTGAATCCGCTCTTCGCCAATGCCTGGCAGCATTCGGGCATAATGAACCAAATTGTTATATCCACTTAGAAATTTGTACATTTCGGGGTTCTCAACAATCGCGCCGACATGGCGAATCGCCTGCTCAAAATGCGTTCGAATGGAGTATCCGCCAATACGGATATCTCCTACCGAAATCGACATAAGTCCAACCATCATGCGGATGGTTGTCGTTTTGCCTGCACCGTTCGGCCCGAGAAAACCAAATACTTCGCCGCGCGGGACTTGGAAGCTGAGCTTATCAATAATCGTTTTGGAACCGATGCGTTTCGAAATCGAGTCAACCTCTACAATGGGAGCGTGCTTATCTGGTAACGCTGACATGCGTCGTAGTCCCCTCTCATTTTTATCCAGTATCATCCAATTTTAACTTAACTCCTAAGCCATGACTAGTATTACTTCAATCATATGACTGCGCTCACTATAGCTTTTTGCCAATATTATGTACAATGGGAACTAAGATCTGTTATCCAAAGGAGCTGCAACATGATCCAACGAAGACCGTGGCACGGGGTTGAATGGTCCTTGTTTATCGTTCTGACAGGCGCTGCGCTGCTTGGTTTACTATATGGCTGCCTGCATGTCGCTGAACAACCCTTCTCCCACATCCTGTTAACGATATTGGCGATTTTACTTTCTTACGGGGTTCCCTTTTTATTCTGGCGACCTTACTATGTCAACACAACGTGCTATCCGATCGCAGTCCTGCTCACGGGCATTCCCTTGCAAATTTACTTGGCTTGGATGGAGCAAGACGCGCTACTTACCATTAATTGCCCAATTATGGTCATCGGATTCCTCACCGATCGAAAAAATGCCTGGTGGACCGCTCCCATCTTCATGCTGGGGATGCCTGTGGCTTATTTTTTCCTCCTGCATAGCGGGATGGGGGTCGGGCAATTATTTAGTTTCATTTTGAATGCCGTCCTCTTCTTCGCGATCGGTCTTAGCTTGCAGCGGGTCGTCACCTCGAACGAGCACACCGAGAAACTGCTGGAAGAGAACCAACGACAATACCATCTGATTCATGAGCAAAATAACGTCCTCGAGCAATACGCCAATCAGATCGAACAGCTGACATTGGTGGAAGAACGAAATCGTATGGCGCGCGAGCTGCACGATACGGTGGGGCATACCTTTACTTCCGTTATCATGGGGATGGATGCGGTGTCGTATCTCATCGAAGTGTCACCAGAGAAGGCGAAGGAGAAGCTCGATGTGCTGCGTGGCGTGACCCGAGCTGGTCTAGAGGAAGTACGTCGCAGTATTCACCAAATGGTTCCGCAAGAGGGCGACGTGCTGCTCTCCCATCAGCTGTCCCACCTCGCCAATGAGTTCGCCCTGCACACAGGAACACACATTGAATTCACGACCGTCAGCGAAGAATTCGACATTCCGAAACTGACGAAGCTTTCGCTCATTCGCTGCCTGCAGGAGTCCTTGACGAATGCCAAGCGCCATGGCAAAGCGTCTTCCATTCAAATCGTGCTAACCTATGCGGACGATCAAGTCAGTCTTCGCGTTGAAGATGATGGCGTTGGAACCTCTGATCTCAAAGTCGGCTTCGGCATTAATGCCATGCAGGAACGGATTTCTGCGCTGCAAGGCATGCTGTCTGTCCATTCCTTGTCTGAGCAAGGCACGGTCGTTCATTGCACGATTCCAGTCAAAAGATTACCATCATTCTAATCCAATCGCTTTAAGGAGGACCCGCCGTGTCTGTTAACCAAGCTCCGCTTAAACTGCTCCTGGTCGATGATCAGGATTTAATTCGTGAAAGTCTCCATATCGTACTCGGCATGGACCCTGACATCGAGGTCGTCGGGTTGGCCGAGAACGGCCACATCGCCGTCCAGCTGTGTGAAGATCAGCACCCTGATGTGGTGCTAATGGACATCCATATGCCGATCATGGACGGCGTTGAGGCTACGCGCCGAATTAAGGCCAAGTGGCCGCAAATTCGCGTCATTATCCTGACCACCTTCCAGGAGATCAGCTATGTGCTCGACGCTCTCAGCGCAGGAGCCGAAGGCTACTTGCTGAAGGCGATTCACCCCAAGGACCTCGCCGCAGGGGTCAAATGGGTTCATCAAGGCGGCACGCTGATCCCGCACGACATCGCCAAAATGCTCGTGGCGCAGGCGCGCGGCGGCGCGGCTGAGAAGGGAGCAGCACCTGGAGCGGAAGAGGCTGTGCGAGCCGACGCTTATGGGCTTAGCGAGCGCGAGCTGCAGGTGCTGCATTGTATCGCGGATGGGCTTAACAATCGCGAAATCGCGGAGAAACTGTTCCTCTCCGAGGGAACGGTGAAGAACTACATCTCTAACATCTACTCGAAGATGGATGTGCGCGATCGGGTTCAAGCGTCGAAGAAAGCGCATGAGGAAGGTATGTTGTAGGGCAAGAACAAAGACCGCACTTCTGCGAGGAAGATGCGGTCTTTGTTCTTGTTTGCTATTCGAAAAGCCTCTCCAGGAAGCCTTTTTTTCTTTTGCGGATTTTGCCGTAGCTCTTTACCCTAGAGAATGGCAGCTGCGGTTCTTCTTCCTTGATGGGAGTGTCCGCCTGCATTGTGACGGTACCTGGCGTTTTCTCAGGCTCCGTGCCGATCTCTTGATGACTTGCTTGTTGATGCACAATAATCGTGTTCACGAGTTGCTCATGCAGTTTATTCTCAAGTTGGTGCCTGCATAGACGAAGAAACTGTTCCTGCTGCCGATTCTGATATTCAAATTGCTCATGAAGTTGTGACTGTAGCTCCTCGACCTGCTTCGTTAGAAGCAGAACAGCCTCACGCAAAGCATCCAGATCCTGCTCCCCAGGCCGCTCATTGCGTCCAAGTTCGTCTGAAAACTCCTCATTCACCGCTAGCAATACCTGCATTTCCGCTGGTGTCAAGAATTCTTCCTTCTTCATGCGCTTTCCTCCATCCCGTACATCTTGATGTCCATACTTGGACACCCGTTTCTCTTATTGTACATGAGAATTGGGAAATGTTCACGTTTATCTACGGCTTGCTGTATGGAGAACCATTTATGTATCATTCTGACCGCTGCTGGGAATCTTATCTTTGTCCTTAAAGTCATAATCTGGGAGGTGTAACGATGTCTGACCAACAATCCCCACAACAAGAAGCAGAAGTAGAAGCCCATAATGCCGTTGCTGATGCATTAAGTAATTTAAATCAAGCACAATCTGTGAGTACGAACAGAAGACAGGCCATTCAGAATGCGCAGGAACAATTAGATCAAGCCCATGCACAATTAGCTGAAGCACGGACGACACAATCTGGCAGCACTGATGAAGATAATCTCATGTAATCACACACGATATCCTTCAAGGGATATTGATGCCTGAGTAGTACCGTAAAAAGAAAAAAACTGCCTGCAGGTAACCTCTACCTGCAAGCAGTCCATACAAACCTATGGTAAATTCGATGATCCCATCAAGAAACGATCCACTTCACGCGCAACCGCGCGGCCTTCGTTGATCGCCCACACGACGAGACTTTGGCCGCGGCGCATGTCGCCAGCAGCGAACACGCCTTCCACGTTCGTCGCGAACTTGCCGTACTCCGCCTTCGCGTTGGAGCGCTCGTCTTTCACGACGCCTAGCTGATCCAGCACGGTGTTCTCCGGTCCTGTGAAGCCCATCGCAATCAGCACTAGCTGGGCAGGATACACCTTCTCGCTGCCTGGCACTTCAACAGGCACGAATGCGCCTTTGTCATTCTTTTGCCACTCGATCAGAACGGTATGCAGTTCTTTCAAGTTGCCGTTCTCATCGCCCACGAATTTCTTCGTGTTGATCAAGTATGTGCGCGGATCCTCACCTTGCACAGCTGCCGCCTCTTGCTGTCCGTAGTCCACCTTCAGTACCTTCGGCCATTCCGGCCATGGGTTGTTCGCTGGACGCGTCTCCGGCGACTTCGGCATGATCTCGAACTGCGTCACGCTCTTGCACTTATGGCGCAAGGAGGTGCCTACGCAGTCCGTTCCCGTATCACCGCCGCCGATGACGATAACATCCTTGCCTTCAGCGGAGATGAACTCCCCGTCTGCATGTTCAGAGTCAAGGAGGCTCTTCGTGTTCTTGCTCAGGAACTCCATCGCCAGATGCACGCCGCCTAGCTCGCGTCCTTCAATCGGCAAGTCGCGACCCTTCGTAGCTCCGCCGCACAGTACGATCGCATCGAACTCCTCTTGCAGCTTCTCAATCGGGTAGTTCACGCCAACATGAGCGCCAGTGACGAAAGCTACGCCTTCCGCTTCCAACAAATCTACACGACGCTGTACATACTTCTTATCAAGCTTCATGTTCGGGATCCCGTACATTAGCAAGCCGCCTACGCGATCTGCACGTTCAAACACGGTCACCCAATGCCCAGCTTTATTCAACTGTGCCGCTGCCGCAAGTCCGGATGGACCCGACCCGACAACCGCGACTTTCTTGCCTGTACGCGTCTCCGGCGGTTCTGGTTTGATCCAGCCTTCGCTGAAGCCTTTGTCGATGATCGCTTTCTCAATGCTTTTGATCGTAACCGGTGTGTCCTTCAGACCCACGGTACAAGAACCCTCACAAGGCGCCGGACAGACACGGCCTGTGAATTCCGGGAAGTTATTCGTCTTGTGAAGACGATCGAGTGCTTCGCGCCATTGACCGCGATATACAAGATCATTCCACTCGGGAATCAGATTATTGACTGGGCAGCCAGCGGCCATGCCGCTGATTAACGCCCCAGTGTGACAGAAAGGAATCCCGCAATCCATACAACGCGAACCTTGCGTTTGTAATTTATCATCAGTCAGCGGTGTCGCGAACTCTTTCCAATGGCCGATACGGACCAGCGGAGAAGCTTCGGATGCCACTTCACGAGCATGTTCTATAAAACCGGTCGGTTTACCCATCTACGTTTAATCCCTCCTGAATTAGTTTCCGCCAACGCGGGAAACATCTCTCATATTCGCCTCGAAAGCAACCATGATCGCTTCTTGCTGGCTAAGTCCTGAGCGTTTCACCTTCTCGATGGCATCAAACATCCGTTTGTAGTCCTTCGGAATAACTTTCACGAACTTCCAAACGTACTCATCCCAGTGCTGAATAACTCGGTGGGCAACGCCGCTATCCGTAAATGTGGCATGATGCTGGATCATCGTTTTCACTTCATTCATTTCATACGTTTCTTCCAGCTGCTCTAGGTAAACCATTTCTTTGTTCACTTTGTTCTGGAAATCGCCCTTCTCATCCAGGACGTAGGCAATACCGCCAGACATCCCTGCCGCGAAATTGCGCCCTGTCGAACCAAGAACAACAACGCGGCCTCCTGTCATGTATTCACAGCCATGGTCACCTACACCCTCAACGACTGCGCGCACACCGCTGTTTCTTACGCAGAAGCGTTCGCCCGCAATCCCGCGGATGTAAGCATCCCCGTCCGTTGCGCCATAGAAGGCTGTATTCCCGATAATTACGTTCTCTTCTGGAACAAAAGAGGACTTCGTCGACGGGAAAATGACCAGCTTACCGCCGGATAATCCTTTGCCTACATAGTCATTGGCATCGCCTTCGAGGGAAAGCGTCATCCCTTTCGGTATGAAAGCGCCAAAGCTCTGACCAGCGGAGCCTTCAAAATGAAGGCGGATCGTATCGTGCGGCAATCCTTCCACGCCATGACGGCGTGTCACTTCACTGCCTACGATCGTTCCGACAACACGGTTCACGTTCGTAATTGGCAGAAACGCGTGAACGTGCGCTTTGCGTTCAATCGCTGGCTCACAAATCGTGAGCAGCTTCGTCACATCCAGGGAGCGATCCAAGCCGTGATCCTGCTCCATTTGGCAGAAACGGCCAACGTCCTCGCCCACCTCTGGTTGATGCAGAAGCGGCGAAAGATCGACGCCTTTGGCTTTCCAATGCGCAACCGCTTGTTTGGACTCGAGAATATCGGTACGTCCAACCATTTCCTCGATCGTGCGGAAGCCAAGCTCTGCCATCATTTCACGCACATCGTTCGCGATGAAGGTCATGAAGTTCACAACATGCTGCGGATCTCCAGCAAATTTCTTGCGCAGCTCTGGATTTTGTGTAGCGACCCCAACCGGACACGTGTCCAGATGGCAGACGCGCATCATCACGCAGCCAATGGTGATCAATGGAGTCGTGGCGAAGCCAAACTCTTCGGCACCGAGCAAGGCAGCTACGACAACGTCGCGCCCTGTCATCAGCTTGCCGTCCGTCTCGACGACAATACGGCTGCGCAGGTTGTTGAGCACGAGTGTCTGATGCGTCTCCGCCAGACCGAGCTCCCACGGCAGTCCCGCGTGACGAATACTCGTCTGCGGCGACGCGCCTGTTCCTCCGTCGTAGCCGGAGATGAGGACGACGTCCGCTTTCCCTTTCGCTACGCCGGCAGCGATCGTACCTACGCCGACCTCGGATACCAGCTTCACAGAGATCCGTGCGCGCGGGTTGGCATTCTTGAGATCGTGGATCAGCTCTGCGAGATCCTCGATCGAATAAATATCATGATGCGGCGGCGGCGAAATCAAGCCTACGCCTGGCGTTACGCCGCGAACCTCAGCCACCCAAGGGTACACCTTGGTGCCTGGGAGCTGACCGCCCTCGCCTGGCTTCGCGCCCTGCGCCATCTTGATCTGAATCTCGTCCGCGTTGACGAGATAGTGGCTTGTGACGCCGAAGCGGCCGGACGCCACCTGCTTGATCGCGCTGCGGCGAAGATCGCCGTTCGCGTCAGGCGTGAAACGCTCCGCATGCTCGCCGCCTTCGCCAGTATTGCTCTTGCCGCCGATGCGATTCATCGCGATCGCGATGGTTTCGTGCGCTTCTTTGGAGATGGAGCCGTAGGACATGGCTCCCGTCTTGAAGCGCTTGAAGATCGATTCGATCGGCTCGACTTCTTCGATCGGAATTGGGGTGCGCCCTGCTTTGAAGCTCAGCAAGCCGCGCAATGCCATATATTTCTCATCTTCACGTTTGATGAGCTTACTAAAGTTCTTATACATCGCATAGTTATTCGTACGAACAGCAGTCTGAAGCGCATGCACCGTTTCCGGCGTGTAGAGGTGATCCTCACCATCTCTGCGCCATTGCAAGTCGCCGCCTGTATCCAGCACGCGATCGCGTCCTTCTTGCTCGGAGAACGCACGGCTGTGACGAATAACCGCTTCCTGTGCAACGACATCAAGACCAATACCGCCAACTGGCGTGTACGTCCAAGTGAAGTACTTGTCAACAAGCTCCTGGTTTAACCCGATAGCTTCAAAAATTTGCGCTCCGCGATAACTCTGAATGGTCGAAATCCCCATTTTCGCTAATACTTTTACTACACCCTTTGTTACTGCCTTGATGTAGTTATAGGTCGCTTTCTCATGATCGACGCCAACAAGCTGCTTGCGCTGAATCATATCGTCTAGCGTTTCCAAAGCTAAGTACGGGTTGATAGCGCCTGCTCCATAACCGAGCAATAAAGCAAAGTGATGCACTTCACGCGGTTCACCCGACTCCACAAGCAAGCTGACTTTCGTACGTGTGCCTTCGCGAATCAAATGATGGTGCAAGCCAGACGTAGCCAGCAGCGCTGGAATCGGTGCCTTGACACTGTCTACGCCACGGTCGGACAGAATCAGCAGCGTAGCGCCATCCACGATAGCCTGATCGGCAGCCGCATACAGCGTTTGCATCGCGCTCTCTAACCCTGCCGTCCCTTGTGCTGCTTCGAACAATGTTGGCAACGTTACCGTCTTGAAGCCATCGCGCTGAATATGTCGCAGCTTCGCCAGCTCTTCATTCGAGAGGAATGGCGATTTCAAGCGGATTTGGCGGCAACTTTCTGGTTCCGGCTTAATCAAGTTGCGCTCAGGCCCAATCGTGGTGCCTTGCGCCGTAATAATTTCTTCAAAGTTCGCATCAATTGGCGGGTTCGTTACTTGTGCGAATAGTTGTTTGAAATAGTTATAGAGCAGCTGCGGACGGTCTGAAAGCACCGCAAGCGGAGCATCCGTACCCATGGAACCGATCGGATCTACACCTGTTTTGCCCATAGGCTCAAGGGTCTTGCGCAGTTGCTCGAACGTGTAACCAAACGCTTGCTGACGCTGAAGAATCGTGTCATGATCAGAACCAAGCACGAGAGGCGCATCCTCCAGATCCTCTAAGGAAATGAGGTGCTCATTCAACCAATCCCGATACGGCTGTTCGCTCGCAATACTGCTTTTGATCTCTTCATCGGTCACGATGCGGCCTTCTACGGTATCTACAAGCAGCATACGTCCTGGTCTTAAACGGTCTTTATACAAAATACGCTCAGGCTCGATATCAAGCACGCCGACTTCTGATGCAAGGACGATCAAATCGTCCGTTGTCACATAGTAACGCGAAGGACGAAGCCCGTTGCGATCCAGAATCGCGCCAATTTGACTGCCATCTGTGAAAGCGATCGCTGCAGGTCCATCCCACGGCTCCATCAGTGTACTGTGATACTCGTAGAACGCCTTCTTCTCATCATCCATGCCTTCGTGCTTAGACCAAGGCTCAGGTACCATCATCATCGCGGCATGCGGCAGCGAACGGCCAGAGAGCATCAGGAACTCAAGTGTATTGTCAAACATTTGGGAGTCGGAACCATCGGTATCAATGACAGGAAGAATGCGTTTGAAATCGTCGCCAAATACATCGGTCTCACACATCGCTTGGCGCGCGTGCATCCAGTTTACATTCCCGCGGAGGGTATTAATTTCACCATTGTGAATCAAATAACGGTACGGGTGCGCACGTTCCCAGCTCGGGAAGGTGTTCGTACTGAAACGGGAGTGAACAAGCGCAAGCGCCGAATCGACCTTCTCGTCTTGAAGCTCCACGTAATAGTTATCTACTTGCTCAGGCGTCAACATGCCTTTATAAACGATCGTTCTGCTAGACAAGCTAGAATAGTAAAATTGCGATTCCGCATGGGATAATTTGATAGCGTTTTCAGAGAGCTTGCGAATGATATACAACTTGCGCTCAAAATCCAAATTGGACGAAATATCTGCGCTTTGGCCAATAAATACCTGACGTACATAAGGCTCTGCGGATTTCGCAGATTCTCCCAGTGAACTATTGTCCGTTGGTACGGTTCTCCATCCAAGGAACTGTTGTCCTTCTTGTCTGACAATTCGCTCAATCGTGCTTTCGCAGGCTTGACGCGCTTCCAAATCCTGAGGCAAATACACCATACCTACACCATAGCTGCCTGAACTTGGAAGCTTAATGTTCTCTTGCTCACAAGCAGATTGGAAATACGTATCCGGAATTTGCATCAAAATACCTGCGCCATCCCCCGTATTCTGCTCACAGCCTTGGCCGCCGCGATGATCCAAATTGCAAAGTACACGAAGCGCTTGCTTGACGATGGCATGTGATTTGACACCCTTGATGTTGGCCACAAAGCCAATCCCACAAGCATCATGCTCATTCCTCGGATCGTACAATCCCTGTTTGGGAGGTAATCCTTTAATAGTCATGTTGTGCAACCTTTCTTCCAATTAAGTAGAGGAAATATTCTCAATATTTTTTATATTATATTAACACTTGGTTATCTAATGTTCAATTTAAAAATATTTATATTGAAAAGGGTTTCATTTTAATAGAATCGCGGTTAAACGCATATTGTAAAGGCACCTTATATGATATCATTTCCTATATAAGGCATACTCCGTACGCATGTGATAGCGAACTTTCCATGTTTCATGCTATGATAGCTAATACCGCTGCAAGAACTAACATCCAGATTCCACATCTTAGGAGGATCTCTGTTTGAGTATACAGCATACTTTTGGGGGCGGCAGGATCACGGAGCCTCTTTATCAATGGCACCTTGAAGCCCATCCGGTCGAAATTGAGCTATTCCGCTCTAAGCCGGTGCGCCGCTTGAAGTTTTTACATCATTTTGGCGCTTCAGCGCTGTTCTCACCACTTACACATTCACGATTTGAACATACGGTAGGCGTTTGGTCACTCATGGCCCACTTTTGCCCAGAGGATCTTCATCTGCGCATCGCGGCATTACTCCATGATATCGGCCATCTGCCTTTCTCCCATGCAGTTGAGCGCACACTGGGATACAATCATCACCGCCAGACGGAGCAATTAATCGGAGAGGGCGTTATCGCCGATATCCTCATGGAGCATGGTATTTCGCCGCGGTCCATCGTGGAGCTGTTGAAACAAGAAACACCGCTCACGAACCCTACGGCCATTCTAGGCCTCGATCATCTAGACAGCTTCCTGAGAGATACGTATTATGCAGGCAAACAGCTGTTACCGCCCGCTGAACTTGTCAAAGGATTGCGTCTGCGCGGACCGTACTTGGAAGGCGATGAAACTACGGCCCTCGCGTTGATCGATACGATCGTCGAAGAGCACCGACTTATCCTTGATCCGCATTTCCTTGCGATGGATGCACTGCTGGCGAAAGCCACAGCCCATCATTGTGAGTCCACACCTGGGATGAAAGAGCGTATCCCTTCTCTAATGGATCACGAATTGATTCAAGAGCTGCTCCAGAGCCAAAATGCGGTTGCCAGAGAAACGATACAGGTGCTCATGTATGAGCCGCATCGGATTCAGATCAAGCAAGAGCCTGTGCCAGGCAGCATTGAGGTCAAGATTGGCAAGGTGTACAAAAAACAACCGCTGATCGGCGACAAACCCGCCACAGAGGTGAACTTCCAGGCAGCCGTTAAGCTGGCAGAGCTGGATAGTATGGCTGCTACTTATTTTTTCACCATATAATCATCCATTTATTAAATTAACTCATCATACATCGGCAGAAGGGACTGGCCCAGCTTGGCAAAATTGTATTTCCGTTATGGCACGATGAACAGCGGTAAATCCATTGAGGTTTTACGCGTTGCTCATAACTATGAGGAGCAAGGCAAAAAAGTGCTTCTCCTCACTTCCGTCATGGACGATCGCTTCGGCGTTGGCAAAGTCGCTTCACGCATTGGCATGCAAAAAGGGGCCATCGTCGTCGATGAGCACCTGAATATGATAGCTCTCGCTGAGGCGGAGCGGCCGCATTGTATTTTGGTCGATGAAGCACAGTTCTTAAATAAAGCTCAAATCGCTCAATTAATAGAAGTGGTCGATGAGTTGGACATTCCCGTCATTGCCTACGGGCTTCGCGCGGATTTCATGGGACAATTGTTCGAGGGCAGCAATGCACTTCTGGCTGTCGCGGATACGATTGAGGAAATTAAAACCGTTTGCTGGTATTGTACGAAAAAAGCCATCATGAACATGCGCTGCAAAGATGGCACGCCGATTTTCCACGGTGAGCAGATTCAAATTGGCGGGAATGAAAGCTACGTTCCAGTGTGTCGCAAATGTTATGCATCCAATAAAAAAGCCGCCCTATAGAGAAGCGGATATACACATTTAAAAAAGAGTGGTCTTAAAGAAAGGTGAGTTCCTTGCGTAAAAAACGGATTTTGCTCTTATCTGAGGGCTTCGGGAAAGGTCATACACAAGCCGCGCATGCGCTGTCCACCCAGCTCAGGCAATCGTCCGCTGGCATTATTACACGCGTGATTGAGCTTGGTGCTTTTTTGCACCCTACCCTAGCGCCTTGGGTCTTCTCGGCATACCGCCGCACGGTGACTTCACAACCTAGACTCTATGGTATGCTCTACCGCAATCAGTACGATAAACGGCCGGGACGCGTAGCGAGCCTTGTGCTGCATCGTATTTTTTACTCGCAGACGAAAGCCATCATTAAGCAATTGAAGCCAGATTTGATCGTGTGTACGCACCCTTTTCCGAGTATCATTGTTTCTAGGCTAAAACGTGCGGGACTCAATGTGCCGCTGTTCACGGTCATTACGGATTACGATGTGCATGGGACTTGGCTAGAATCGGCCGTAGATAAATATCTCGTCTCTACTCCTCTTGTCAAGGATCGCCTGCTGACGTGCGGAGTGCCTGAGAAACGGATTGAAGTCACGGGTATTCCTGTTCATCCTAATTTCCGTAAAGCGCACAGCAAAGAGCTCATTCGCCAAGAATTCGGCCTAAAGGCAATGCCAACGGTGATGGTGATGGGCGGCGGATGGGGCGTTTTTAAAAAGGAAGAAAAAGAAGAACTACTGACCTATTTGGCAAGTTGGAGCAAAGACATTCAACTGCTGATTTGTTTAGGCACCAATGAGAAAGCGCGCCGCCAGCTATTGGAAGAGGAAGCTTTCCAGCATCCAAACATTCATCTCATCGGCTATACGCGCGAGATAAGCAAGTTAATGGATATTTCCGATCTGCTGATCACGAAGCCAGGCGGTATGACATGTACCGAGGCTATGGCTAAGGGCATTCCGATGCTGTTTTACAGTCCGATTCCTGGGCAG
Organism: Paenibacillus sp. MBLB1832; assembly: GCF_032271945.1. NCBI lineage: Bacteria > Bacillati > Bacillota > Bacilli > Caryophanales > Paenibacillaceae > Paenibacillus > Paenibacillus roseipurpureus. Next base: position 5,103,512 of record NZ_CP130319.1, read on the forward strand.
GAAGAACACAACTGCACCTACTTCCAAGAACATGGCTACGGACAGCGGATCACGTCCCTCGACATGATTGACCATTGGTTCAAGCTGCTGCTGGAGAACTATCCCGAACTGGCGAAGCGCAGAACGGATATTCGGGAAGGGCATAATGAGGATGAACAGAGCTGTACGTTTGCGATTCTAGATTACCTGGCGCAATCAGACAAGCGTTCCTATATTCAGGCATCATCAAAAACACCACTCATACAATGGTAATATCCATTGGGTGAGGCGGTGTTTTTCTTATGAATCCCCTACACAAGTTCGGTAAACAAGCGATCTTCAGCTACCTTGTGATCTGGTTCGTCGGCAGCTTGTGGATGATGGCGGTGCTCGGAAGCGGCTCGTATCAGCAGAAAGTGATGGGGGTCGACTTTGCGCTCTATCATGAATACGCAAGCTTCGGATTCGCCGGTGCGCTGGGCGGCGCGCTATATGGGCTTCGCATGTTTCACGAGCATTACCAAGAGCTGACCACACAGTGGATCTATTGGTATCTCATGCGGCCGGTTCTCTGCTTCGGCTCCGCGATCATCACGATCATTCTATTCGAGAGCGGGATCATGCTGCTGCAAGTCGCAGACTCGATGTCGGCGCGAATCAGCATCGCATTTCTTACAGGCTACGGTTACGGCAAGTTCATGGAGAAGCTGAGGGATCTCACCACGACGTTCTTCAACGGGAAGAACACGAACGGTACGAACGGGAACGGCGGCGGCGGGAGTGGCGGGGATACGCCGAAGTGAGGGCGTGCGGCGTCCCACCGGCCGCCGCACAAACAAAGGACACCGCGGGCGAAGCGCCTCGCGGTGTCCTCTTCATGGTGCATCGAACGTATGCACCTTGGTCCAGTTCACACCACCGTTGCTGGTGGTGTACATCACACTGGGCTGCTCATTACCATTCGTAATGAGCCAGCCCCCGCTCGCGTCTGCCATGCCCAGCTGCAGCTCGCCATAACCAGTGAACGACTCCGTGCCGTTCACCCAGGTTTTACCGCCGTCCGTCGTCCAGCCGACGGAGTTCGGTTTGTCGCAGGCCGGGCAGCTGCCGCCCATGAAGGCCACGTCGGGATTCACGACGTAGAGCGGCCCCGGCTTCGAGCCCTTGTTTTTCGCCCCTGCGGTCTCTCCCATCGGTAAGCCAGGGGCTGGGCCTCCGCCAGCCGTACTGTTCACCAGTACGGTCTGCCAGGTCTTGCCGCCGTCCTTCGTGTGGAACAACGAATACGACGTTTGGCTCATCCCCGATCCGCCGACTAACTCGATCCATGCATCATCCGCACTTGCGGAGCGGATGACGACATCCGTCAAAGTCGCAGCAGAGTTGCGCGACATAACGGTTTGCCAAGTGCGTCCACCGTCCTGCGTCCGGAGCACCTCAACAGCGTTTTGCTTTTGCCTAGCCCCCCAGCCATTTTTTTTATCATGAAAATACGCATCCCCAGTGAGCCCTGTAGGAATAGGAAGTTCTACCCAGGAAGTCCCGCCATTCACCGTCTGTGCATTTCCGCTAAACGCCTCTTGCCCCGAGACGGAGTGAAAGAACGCGTGATTCGGTACCTTCCCTACAGCAGCCCAATGCTCACCACGATCCGTCGTATGCAGTAACTGACTCGTTTCCTTCACACTCGCCCATGCTTCGCGATCATTTAAGGCAAAAATCTGCGCAATCTCACCGGCCCCCTTGTATTGCACCTGCCATTTCGCGCCTCCATTGTCGGTATGGGCGATCCAGCCTGCGCCCCCAATCCATCCCTGCTTCGCATCTGCCAGTCGCAATGCGGTCACATTGGTCATGACGGCGTCATTTCCCCGCCCAACTGGACTGCTTGTAGCGCTCGCTGCAGGCGTTGTGGGTACGGTCGTTGACTGACCTGGTGAGCTCACAGCCGTAGATTGCGGTGATTCAGAGACCGTTATATTCCCACGCGTTAGATCTGTAGATTTACACCCCGCTAACACGAGGCTTGTCATCGCTAGCAAGATCATTGTTTTGCGCAACATCGTATTACCTCCTTATATTCTTCAACCGTATCTACCCCATAGACGTGATCATTTGCTAAAAAGTTGAACCATTTCTCTTACCATCATCCCCATTTTTTCAAAATAAAATAGGCATGACTCCCTTTACCGAGGAATACAATCGTAAACAAGAAGGGGGACATTCTCACGGGAGGGGAGGAGGACGGTTGAAATTCATTTGGGGTAAAAAAGAACTCACCTTCATGATCATTCCGGGTGCCAACCGCCGTACCGTAAGATTCAAGCTTCCGCACAGCAGTCTGTACATCGTGCCCAGTGTGCTTGTGCTCGTCCTGATGGGTTTTCTGGTGACCATTTATGTCATGAACATTCATTCTGAACAAACGAAAACGAGCATGCAGCAGGCTTTCGATGGACAAGAACAGCAGTTGACCCAGCAAATATCAAATCAATCCGATGAGCTCGAACAATTGCAAATTGATTTGATTGCGCTCTCTCAACAGGCCGATGAATTCAAGGCCAAACTGGAAGAAATTAAGAAGCTGGATCATGTGCTCGAGCTCATGAGTCAGCCAGAAACCACAAACGGGACAAGCAAAAAAGGAACGAGCACTCCACTCTCCACTAGCACCAAACGAGACATAGGCGGAAGTGAACAACCCGTAAAACCAGAAGACGTGTCAGCGCTCGTCAGTTCAACCAAGAATGGGCTGAACTCCCTAGTTACGGACATTAATGTGCTCCTGGGCAACTTGACGGAATCGGAAGCAAAAATTAAGGAAACCGAGTACGTGCGGACAATTACCCCTACGCTATGGCCAATCGCTTCACACAGCATCACATCTGGATTCGGCATTCGCATCGATCCTTTTTCGCTCAAACCGACGATGCATACAGGCTATGATCTTGATGGTGAATTGGGTGATCCCGTATATGTCACAGCTGCAGGGAAAGTCATTACGGTCGGCTATGATGAGGAACACGGCAATCATATTATCGTTGATCATTCACGTGGCATTGAAACCGAGTACATGCATTTGAATAAAATTACCGTGAAACGCGGAGAATCAGTAACAAAAGGTCAGCTGATCGGCCTCGTTGGTTCCACTGGACGCAGCACGGGCTCCCATCTTCATTATGAAGTACATAAAAGCGGTATTCCGATTGACCCGAAACCTTATCTCATTACAGATCGAAAGGATGAACGCAAATGATCGGAAGCTCTAAAGTCAAACGAATCGATGCGAAAACGACGGATACGCTGATTGGCGCCAGTACGATATGTGAGGGCAAAATTATGACCGAAGCCAGCCTTCGTATTGAAGGCCAATGGAATGGTGACATTGAATGCGCAGGCGACATTACGATCGGCGAAAATGCAGTCGTGCAATCCAACATTCACGCGCGCGATGTGATCGTGGCCGGTAAAGTGAAAGGCAATATTCATACCAAAGGCAAGCTGATTGTAACCAGCTCCGGGGTGCTGATCGGTAATATCGATGTCCGTTCCGTCATTATTGAGGAAGGCGGGATTTTCCAAGGCAGCAGCGCCATGAACAATGCTATGCAGGATAAGAATGGCAACGGCAAAGTCATCGATGCCAAAGCCCACAAGCAGCACAAGAACGAGCAGCAAGCCGCTTCGGGCGGTAATTAGGGCGCTTTAAGATGCAAAAGAGCTCGTCTCCATCCCATCGGATAGAGGCGAGCTCTTCTCATTTATTTGCCGGATTTCACCTCGGCGAGCATAGAGAGATCGACGAAGGAGCTTAGATTCAGCTCTTCGGGCTTAATCCCTTTGATGTATCTGGCGCCTATCGATACTTTCGCCATTTCTTCCATGACCTTGACGTCCACGTCCGTCGTCAGCTTCAGACGGCTAAGTGAGGCTTTGATCAGGCTTTTGTCCATCCCCTTGCCACTGTACTTTTTCAACTGGTTGTTAATGAGATCGTACGCTTGGTCAGGGCTGTTCTGAATGAATGCGATCCCGTCCATATTCGCTTTAATCGCGCCCTTGACGATATCTCGATGGCGCTGGATAAACTTGTCGCTCGCCACCATAATCACCGTTGGATAGTCGCCATGGTTCGGCGGTATGTCCTTCCAATCGGCTACGACCTTACCGACTCCCGCCTTCTCGATCTGCGTACCCCACGGCTCAGGTACGAGCGCTGCATCGACTTCCTTCTGACGGAACGAAATCAGCGTATCTGCGGGGGACCGCACGATGAGATGCGCGTTCTCGGCATCACGCCCGAGACTGATGCCTGCTTGCTGCAGCAGCAGGCGCAGCGAGATTTCATTCGTGTTCCCTTTGGCGGGAACGGCGATCGTTTTATCTTTTAAATCGGTCACGGACTTGATCCCAGCATCCGATCTTGCGACCAGCACGGCACCACCGTTATTTGAGCCAGACACGACGCGGAAATTACCGCTTTTCAGGAAAAAAGTGGTCGCAGGTCCCGGACCTACGAAGCCAACGTCGATGTCGCCTGTCGCCATCGCGATAGATAGATCAGACCCATTGTCAAATGGGGTGACCTCGATCTTCACGTCGTCGCCCCATTCACGGGCAAAATACCCTTTCTCCAGCGCGATGTATGCGGCGGCGTGGGTGACATTTTTAAAAACACCGACCCTGACCACCTGCGGCTTACCCGATGCGGTCAACTTCTCCTCACAGGCGCTCAGTAGTGTCATCGCGAAGACAAGCAGTAGTAGAACAGCTATGCGTTTGCCTAACCTCATGCCCCTCACTCCTCTACGATTTGGAGCCAGCGAGGCCGTAGCGCTCTAGCACTTTATCTTCTAGTTTTTTGAAGCAGAAATGGTCTGACACCGTGCCGAGCACGGCGATAATAATCACGATACACAGCATCAGCGAGGTGTCGCCGAGGTTCCGTCCGTCTTGGAGAAGCTGGCCTAGCCCTGCGCCTTTTGCGATCAACTCACCCGCAACAAGGGCACGCCATGCGAACGCCCAAGCGGTACGCACTCCGTTGATGAGATGCGGAAATGCAGCAGGAATCATCACTTGAAGGAACAAATTGAACCCATTGCCCGTGCCCATGGTCTGCGCAGCGCGCAAATAAATCGGCGGGATATTTTTGATGCCCGTGCGGCTTGCTAGAGCCATCGTCCATGTAGCGCCAAGCGTTGTAATGAAAATAACCGAGGTTTCGTTAAGACCGAACCAGATAATGGCAAAAGGCAACCAAGCGATACTCGGAATCGTCTGCAAGGACACGACGAGGAAGCCGATCGTATCGTCCAGAAAGCGATAACGCGCAAAGAGAAAGCCTAACGTCGTGCCGATCGCGAGCGACAAAGCGAAGGAGAGCAGCAATCGCATCATACTCGCTCCCGTTGCTTGCAGCAGCTCCCCGTGCACAATGCCGTCATAGAAAGCTTGCAGTGTCTGCGAAACAGATGGGAATTTCCACCCCCAGCCGAAAATTCTATATCCCGCCTCCCAAGCTATCCCAAGCAGTACCAGAAAAATCGTTCTTCTTAATGCTGTACTCATCGCCAGTCTCCTCTCTCACAACTTTCTCCAGCTCATCCGCCAGGGCGTCCATAATGAGCGCCTCCATATGATGAAGCAAGGAATCTGCGCTATCGCGGGGTCTTGCTGCTTTCACACTAAACTCCTTCTTGATCGTGCCCGGACGTGTGGACATGACTAGAACTCGATCCGACAGGATGACCGCTTCGCGAATATTGTGGGTGATGAAGAGGATGGTTTTGCGTGTACGCATCCAGATTTCTTCCAGTTCTTTATGTAAAATAAGGCGTGTTTGCTCGTCTAATGCGGCGAATGGCTCGTCCATGAGTAAAATCTCCGGATCCATCGCCAAAGCACGAGCAATCGCTGCCCGCTGCTTCATCCCGCCTGACAGCTCATGCGGATAGCGATCTGCGAAGCGGCTGAGATGCACCGCTTTGATCTGCTCCATCGCCATCTCATGGCGCTCTTTTTTGGCGATCCCCTTCTGCTTCAGGCCGAAGGCGACATTATCGAGCACCGTCAGCCAAGGGAACAGGCCGTGCTCCTGAAACACGACGACGCGGTCGGCGCCGGCGCCTGTTACTTTTTTCCCATTCACCTGAATGGTGCCTTGGGATTGGGTATCGAAGCCCGCCACGAGGTTCAGAACTGTCGATTTTCCGCAGCCGGAAGGGCCGAGCAGGGAGACGAACTCCCCTTTATTTATCGTTAAAGTAATATCATCAAGCGCCTTGTAGTTGCCGCCGATGCGTTGAACAAACGTTTTACTGACTCCTTTTATCTCGATCAAGGTCTCTCATCCCCCACGTTGTCGTGTCCCAGGTCAAACGACTAGAATAGCATTTTCAAGCCTGCCAGGCCTAAGCCAATGATGAATCCGCAGATTGCTCCGTTCACCCGAATCCATTGTAAATCACTGCCGACCTTCTCTTCCATCAATTCCGTCAGCTTCGCATTATCCAGCTTATCCAGGTTCTCTTTGACGAGTTGCCCGATTTTACTGTGATTTTGTTCTAAGTAGGAGGCGATTTGCTCTTGAATCCAGTCTTCGCCGCGATGCAGCATGTCTTGGTTCTCGCGGATAGAGAGCAGCATGTTGCGAAGTATCGGCACGACATGAACAGGGACAAATTCAGGCTGATCAATGAAAGCTTCCCCTCTCTCTTTCAGCTTCGTGAGCATATGAGTCAGCTTTGCATCCAGGTCGAACAGCTCTGGAAGCTTCGTTTTGAACTTTTCCAGCTCTGCTAGAAGCTGCGGGTTGCGATCCAATTTGTGCAGCTCATTACGAATGAACGTAAGGACCGCTTGACGACGCGGATGGTGATTCATGCGCAACTGATCAATGTACGACAGCACGAAATTCTGGATGATGCCGCCGAGCTTTTCTTCGTTGACCATGCCCATGAACGCGTTCACGGCAAAAGCCATGAACCCATTGGACGCCAAACCTTCAAATGCCTTAATCGCCATCGCACCCAATTGGTCGCGAGTGTCGGCTTTGATGACCCAAGCGGCCGCTTTATCGAGGACAAAATCTAGCGTTTTGCCATCATAATCGTTATCGGTGATGCTATCGATCAGCGTTCGAACGAGGCGGCTGGTGTCGACGTCTTGAATGGCTTTGTGTATCTCCTCTGCGAGCAGGGGGGTTAGCTTCTCGATGTCGATCGCTCCAAGTGCATGCTTGGCAAGGGCTGTGAGTCCAGTGTGCAAGGACGCATTGTCCAGTTGCTTATCCGCGAGCTCCAGGCCGCGCTCTAGGAAGTGGATTTTTTCGAGGCGCGCACGGATCGTCTCCTTAGAGAGCAATTCATTTTGCACCGTGTTAACGAGTGCCTTCGTGATTTTCTCCCGATTGTTCGGCAGCAAGGCCGTGTGCGGAATCGGAATACCGAGCGGATGTCGGAATAACGCACTCACCGCGAACCAGTCGGCCAAGCCGCCGACAACGCCTGCTTCAAACCCTCCTTGCAGGAAGCTTCCCCATACTTGTGAGGAAACCGCTGTTGGCAGCGTCGCGAGGAACCCCGCACCCATGACACCTAAGGATACCGTGGCTATATACTTTGCTTCTCTTTTCATCGTCATAACATCTCTTTCTGCGTGTGGTAATGATTCATGCTTATTAGTTTATCACATTTTGGAAAAAAACGTAGAAGTGTGTCTGAACGTCTAGAGGCACTAATCAGCCATCTTGACGCAAAAATGATGCACTACGTACAACATGACACTCCCCACTAAGTGGAAAAAGAAAAAGCGCCGCCTCCCGGCAGCGCTATCCCCTGTGCTATCGCTCGCCTTCCCACTCCGCATAAAACTGCTGCAGGTACAGCTCCATGAAGCGATGCCGCTCCTCCGCGAGCTGCCTCGCGTAGGCCGTGTTCATCAGCTCCTTCAGCTTGAGCAGCTTCTCGTAAAAGTGATTAATCGCGGTGTCGTTCCCCCCGCGATACTCCGCCTCCGTCATGTGCTCGCGCACGGTGACGGCAGAATCATGAATCGGGCGGCCCTTCCAGCCCGAATAAGCAAACACGCGCGAGATGCCCACCGCGCCAATCGCATCCAACCGGTCGGCATCCTGCACGACCTGGCCTTCCAGCGTGCGCATGGGCGGTCGCGCGCCGCCCTTGAACGACATCGTGCTGATGATCTCCAGCACGTGTGCGATCTGCGCCGCCGGCGTGCCGCTGGCGGCGAGCCAAGCTTCCAGCTCGCGCTGCGCCGCCGCTGGATCGGCGTTCAGCTTCTCGTCGACAACGTCGTGAAGCAGCGCCGCAAGCTCGCAGACGAAGGCATCGGCGCCTTCTTGGGCGGCGATCCGCTTCGTCGTCTGCACGACGCGATAGATGTGCCACCAATCGTGGCCGCTGCTATCGCGCTCCAGCTTCTCCTTCACGAGCGCTTCCGCTGCGTGAAGGATTTGTTCTTTATCCAGATTAGCTTCGTCTCGCTTTATCATTTCTTCTTTTTCCTCTTTCCTGTCGACTTGCCCTCACCTAGCTTACCCTCGCTGGCAAGTAGCTCATTCCGCTTACTGCCCGTGGTCAGCTCATCGCTGCTCTCATCGCTCAGCCTCGGATCAGCGGCAACCTCCAACCTTCCCAACTCATCCGCTACTTCGGGTTCCACAATCAGCTTCGTAACGGGGATTTTCACTTCCTCCGCTCGTTTGGGCTCTATGTACTTCTGAATCATTTTCTTAAAATACTTCCCATACTTATCCTCCAGCTTCGCACCCATATCCTGCCCCAGTTCATGGAACACGATAGCACTGCAAAACTGATGATACAGCAGCTCCACCATCGCCGTCTGCTCCGTCAACATCGCAAGGGTCGACTCACCCCCGCCACGGGTGCCGACGATCGCTAATTTCCGGTCGATGAGCAGTGTAAATTTACGCTGAGAGAGTTCTTTTGCACTTTCACCCCGCCGCTTTGGAAAAGGGGAAAAGGCTTGCGCCAGCCCCGAATCACTTGTCGGCGCAGCTACGACCCGTACGCCATGGGATGGCGCTTGCTTCAGCTCTTCCTTCAGCAGCTTCGCTTCTTCTGGCGCGAGGTCGCAGAGCACTTCCTCCTTCGCTTTGCGCAGCTCGGTGCGAATCCGATCCAGCACCTTGGCGTCGCCAATCAAGCTAAAATAATCCAACCGCTGCGCATCGCCCTTCGGCAAATGCTCGCTCACGTAGCGGACCGAGGCATGCAGCTCCGCTTCCATCCGCTCGCCGATCTCCTCAATCGGCACACTTTGATACACCGTCGGCTCGCCGTGGCTGGTGAGCACAGCGCCTTTGTCCGCGAGCTTTTGCAGCGCGGCGTACACATTGGAGCGTGAAACGCCGAGACCCTTGGCGATTTCATAGCCAGTTTGTGTACCGTTGACCGCAAGCTCGAGCAGACATTTGGCTTCCAAATCTGTGAAGCCCAGGTTTTTCAAATGCTGATGAACATTCTCCATAGCGCAGCTCCCCTTTTTTCAAGTGATACTCGCATTCGTTCGTATCCCTATTGTACCATGATCACACCGTGAATTCGTTACTTGTGGAGATCTAATTGACCATTAAATGTTAAAAACGATAATCATTATCAACTAGTGTGATGGAAGTTAATACCTCTTGAATGAACTCAAAGTGGTCATGGCTTAACCCATTTGCAGTGCATGATTCTGCTCGAGGCCTATACATGGGGAGACGGCGACTTGCCTGACGAATTCGAAGATTTCTACGAAGAGTTGGATGATCTGAATTTTGGCTGGGCGCAAAACGGGAGTTTTCTGTTCGGCGGTCATTCGTCTGCCAGGCGGAACGTAGGTGCGTTATTGGCTTGAAATCAGCCGATTTTGGGCTTTGACGGAACGTCAGTGCGCTATTTTGCTGATTTGCAGCAATTCACAGCTGATTGGGTCCAAATAGCGGAATCACGTTCCGCCACTTAGCCAATTCAGCTATTTTCGCACGAATAGCGTACCCACGTTCCGCTTCACGGTGAGAGTTACCGAGCACATTTGGGTTTGGTGAAGCCAAAGGTTTTGCTCGGAGTCCCTCTGGTTCCTACAACGTCTCCACTTCCGCGATCTCGATATACGTCATGCTCTTCAAGTCGTCATAGACCTCAGACGCATACTTGCGATCGATGAAGACAATGAAATTCAGTTCCTGCTGCTCTTGGTTCAGCTCTTTGATATGGACGCTTTTCATTTTGTAGCCTTTGGCGATGATCGCCTTAATGATGCTCGTGAGATTCCCGTCATGCGACACGACGAGCCGAACGCGCAAATCCTTCATGATGAGCGGTCTCGGTCCCATTTTCTTAATGACAAAAGGCAAACCAATAACGCTGACGAGGATGAGCAATAGACCGAAGAAAGCTTCCACAATGAAGCCAGCTCCGACCGCGATCCCGAGGCCTGCTGCGCCCCAGATCATCGCTGCCGTCGTTAACCCGATGATGACATCATTGTGTTTACGCAGAATGGCGCCTGCACCGAGAAAGCCGATTCCGCTCACCACTTGGGCAGCCAGCCTCATAGGATCCATCACATGCAGCCCAGCGACTGCGTATTTATTGGCGGATTCGATCGATACGATCGTCAATAAGCAGCTGCTCAAGCAGATGACTAGCGAGGTTTTCAGGCCGAGCGGTTTGTTTCTGATTTCTCTTTCCAAGCCGATAATTAGTCCAAAAATAGCTGAAATTCCTAATTTCATTAAAATGTGTACATCGACTGTAAATTCCATGGTGATTGACTCCTCTAGTAAAGGTACCTTTACATTAGCTTAACAATTCAAGGTTGTAAATAACCATCGGTTTATACGCGAGGTACTGAGACCGCTATTTCGGGAGGAGCATCCCGAAATCAAAAAAGCTCAGGAGGCATAATCTCGCCCTCCCAAGCCTCTCTACTATATACGAAACCGATAACCCGCTCCCCAAATCGTCTCGATGTATTGCGGATTCGACGGATCCTGCTCGATTTTCTCCCGCAGCTTGCGGATGTGTACGGTCACTGTCGCAATCTCCCCCATGGCATCCATGCCCCAGATCCCATCGAACAATTGCTCCTTGCTGTACACCCGATTGGGATTCATCGCCAGATGGGTGAGCAAATCGAATTCTTTGGTCGTGAATACGACCTCTTTATCATTCACGAACACTCGCCGTGCCGTTTTATCGATCATCAATCCTCGAATGCGAACCTCGTCGTTCTTCGACTCCCGCCGCCCCATCAACCGTTCATAGCGGGTTAGATGGGCTTTCACACGCGCCACCAGCTCACTGGGGCTGAAAGGCTTAATCATATAATCATCGGCGCCGAGGCCAAGGCCGCGAATCTTATCGATGTCTTCCTTTTTCGCAGACACCATGACGATCGGAATATCCTTCTCACTGCGAATGCGCCGGCAAATTTCGAAACCATCCATGTTCGGCAGCATGAGATCCAGGATGATCAGATCGTAATTGTGCGCTAACGCCCGCTCCAAGCCGCGATCCCCGCTGTTTTCGATATCGACCTCGTAGCCGCTAATTTCCAAGTAGTCCCGTTCCAGCTCGGCAATACTCATCTCATCTTCCACGATCAAAATCCGACTCACGCTTCGCTTTCCTCCCCCCTAAGCACTGGTAAGGCTACATACACCGTGGTTCCTTCGCCTAACTGGCTTCTGGCACCAATCTGCCCGCCATGCTCTTCTATAATTTGTTTGGCAATCGCAAGCCCGAGCCCACTCCCCCCAGTGGTGGTGTTCCTAGAGGGATCCGCTCGATAGAAGCGATCGAAAATATGAGGAAGCGCTTCTTCCGATATGCCCTGCCCATTGTCTTGAATCTGAATGACAGCAAAGCCGCCCTGTTCAAGGACGCTAAGATTAATCTGGCAATGTCCTGCCTCGCTGTATTTCATCGCATTGTCGATAATATTCAAGAGGACGCGTCTCAATTTGTCACGGTCAGCCGTTACGAACACAGGCTCCTGTGGGAGATCGGCAAGTGTGAACTGTACCCCTTTTTTCTCCATATCCAACTGCAGCTCTTGCGCGCAATCCTGTACGTAGTCCCCAATTTCGACGGTTTCAAACTGAAACGGGACTTTGCCCAAATCGAGCTTGGAAAATAGGAAGAGTTCATCAATCATACGGTCCATATCGACCGCTTTGTTGTAAATCGTCCGAATGTATTTATCCAATTTATCTGGTGAATTCGTGACCCCATCCATAATGCCTTCCACATAGCCTTTGATGGCGGTAACGGGTGTTTTCAAATCATGGGAAATATTCGACATGAGCTCTTTGCGATTCTCTTCATACTGGAGCTGAAGGTCAACCGATTGCTTGAGCTTGCGGCGCATTTCTTCAAATGCGACACTGAGCTCGCCGAGCTCGTCATTGCGATGCGGCTTAATCTCGAAGTCGAGGTTGCCCTCCTTAATCTGTTCGGCTGCCCGCTTCAGCCCCCGTAATGGCCGAATGATGCTGCGCGATACGAAATACGTCAGCACGCCATTGGTTCCGATGAGGATCAGCAGAAGGGTCCACATCACGGTTTTGGAGAATCGATATAAATATTTCTGGAATGGACCGCCATCCAGGAACACAAAGGCAGTCCCTTTGCTCCCATCTGAAAATGTAAAGTCCTGCTGGCGCGTAATCCATACGGAGCCTTGATTCCGTTGGTATTTACCCGTTGGTGTCCCATAAACGGGGAGCTTCGAGGTATCCCCCGCCTCCCCTTCTTTCAAATAGGATGAAACATACGTAATCGCGTGATCCCTACGAACAATGACACCCATGTTGATTTTATGGAATCGCTCATTCAAATCCTTCACAAAGGCTTCATCCAGAAAAGCATCTGGATCGGTCTCTGTTCTGGCCTTCATATAAGCGACATTCTCGGCTTCCTGGTCGATCACGCGTTTGATCGGGTTGCCATGGGAGAAATCCACATCAAACCCCGATTTCAAGCTTCCCAACGTCGCAATGGTAATGAGTATGACAGCCAGCCCAAAAAGCACAAGCGGAACAAGCAGCATGGCAATATAGGACAAGACTAGCCGTACACGGATGGACATCGGTTTAGAGCTCCTTTTTATCAAACAAATAATAACCAGCTGTAAAAAATAGTATACTGCACGCACTCAAAAACATAAAGATCGATGCGATCTTGCCGGTTACCATCGAACCGCTCACCCAGAGCGTATGCCAGTCGGTATAGGCTGTTGGCGAATAGGTCGCGATCTGCGGAAGAAAGAAGGCTGCTACCTTGAATGTCAAATATAGCAGGATGCTCACCGTCAGGGCCGAGGAGCTTCTAGAGAAAAACTGCGCCAGACATACCGCCGCGATGCTAAGTACTAGCAGAGGGAGGAAGGCAGCGCCATACGCGAGAAACCAATTGCCCACGGAGCGCAAGCCGCCGAAATGGTCGAAAAACATAGCCGCCACAATCGACGCGATCAACGCCACGACTAGGTAAAGTGCGATAAAGATACCGAGCGCCAGCTGTTTGGAGGCAAACACCTTGAACCTGGAGAGGGGTCTGAGCAGCATATTTTTCATCGTACGCTCGCCCATTTCCCCAGAGAACACATCCGCCGCTCCCATGAACACGAACAGGGGCAGGAAAATACTCGTAAACATGCCGAGCATAATGATTGGGAAATCATCCGTCGAGATCGCACCGACCCCGATGCCATTCTGGAATTTCGACAGCAACATGCCAGCTAGAAGCGGTAAGAGCAGCGTTACGGCGAGGAAGAAAATCGTCTTTTTTTTCATCGTCATTTTAAGCAGCTCGTTCCAAACGTTAGCCATAAGCAGGTTCGACGTGTTAAGCATGTGCGGCCAGCCCCCTGTTTCCTTGAATTTCACGCAAGTAGGCGGCTTCCAAGGATGGACTGCCAGCCATAATATCGGTGATGCGCCCCTCCCGAATGAGCTTTCCGTGATGGATGATGCCCAAGCGGTTGCACATCAACTCCATTTCATGAATGAGATGGCTCGAGATGAAGAACGTAATGCGCTCCTCGCGCGCCAGCTTCAGAATAATTTCGCGAATGTGCACCATGCCTTCGATATCCAGCCCGTTCGTTGGCTCATCGAGAATGAGCAGCTCGGGCTTTGACAGAATCGCCGCGGCCAGCCCGAGTCGCTGTTTCATCCCCAGGGAGTACCGCGCCACTTTCTCATGCTGAAAAGGGGTCAATCCTACGAGCTCGATCACCTCGTCGACCCGCTCCTTCCCTACGCCTGGATAGAGGCGAGCGGCGAGCTCGAGATTTCGGCGCCCACTCATATAGGTGTAGGCTTCTGCAGTCTCAATCAAGGCACCCACCTTCGCCATCGCCTGCTCGTGCTGGGTGCTGACATCGAAGCCGAATAGCTTCACCTCGCCTTGCTGGGCGCGAGCTAAGCCGGTCATGATTTTCATGACCGTTGTTTTGCCCGCGCCATTCGGCCCGAAGAAGCCGTAAATATCACCGCGCTGCACCTTCATACTCACGTCGTGGATACCGCGAAGGTTCGGAAATATTTTGGTCACATGATTGATTTCAACGACAGGGTTCATTCATGCTTACCGCCCCAACCTTTTTGCTTAGACAGCTCCTCAAGGTTTACCGTCTCTACTTGCTTGCCGTTTAAATCAATCGTATCTGGCGTCGTCGCATTCAAGCTCGACAGGGTCATTCCTACGCGAAGAACGATGTCATGCTCCACACCTTGGGTATCTTTGCCCGAAACGTGGATTTGCGCCATTTGGCTCGTAATATGCTGATCCCCATCTACGTTCGCGTTCACTTCAACTTCATCCAGGGAGATGTCGGAAGCGAGCTGCGGGAAGCTGTTACGAAGCGTGTTCAGGTCGATGCCAAGCGCACTTGCAGGATTAGCTGCCGGCTGTTGGATTTTTCCATTCGCTGCACCGTGCTTCAAGACAAGGGATCCGACCGTTTTCACGACAGGCGGGATTTGACTGCCAGAGAGCTTGAAATGAATTTCCTTTCCATCCCCAGGGGCATCGACCATCGTGATATTGTTCTTCAGATTACCTACCAAAGCGTCGACCACATGCTCCACTTCGCTAGCGATTTGCGGGTTGGCGCCCCCCTCGCTCATATCATGCTTTTTGAACTTCGCGCGGGATTCCTTGGTTTGCAAAATTTTGTAGACGTCTGAATTCGCTGTTTTGACAATCTGTTTGCCATCTTGACTGTAGAACTGAATCGTTTGCACATCTGTACCGCTGACAACCTTCAATTCCGCGCTGCCTGCATGTTCCTCTCCTGAGTTCTTAATTGTTGTATTAACCTGCAGCAAGGATGCTCCGTTGTCTTGTACAGATACATTCACTTGACGCGTGACATTTTTCACGGCTGCTGTTTGTTTCACGGCTGATTTGAACGTTTCATATCCGGGCGCATCGCCCACACCTGCATACACAGAAGTAACTAGCATCATGCTGCCCACCGCTACACCTACACCCAACATCGCCAATTTTTTATTCATTTTCAACTAGCCTCCACATTCCAGATCCATTTGGCTGCGCTGCTCGCGCTTCCATAGACCTATCTTAGCCCTCGGCACTTAATTGCCACTAAACCAGCTATTAACACCGCCTAAAACAATTCTTAAATTTTTCTAAACTGGGAGAGCAAATATATAGACGGTCCATGAAAAAAGCTCCCTTCAAGACGAAGAATCGCCTGAAAGAGAGCTTAATGCGTTAATATTGTTGATTTTTTTCCTTCATCTTGAGCATACCCGTATTCGTAATCTTCACTTTCACGATGATGTTCCCGAGCTTGTAGTCGGTCAACGGATTGGTACCGTAGTTCGTCAGTTTGCCCCAAGCGGCTGAATTCTGTCGATACAAGACATGCTCCAGTCCGTATACATCGGCTCCTCGATTTTGACCGTGTTGAAAGGTCCGTTCCACTTCCTCGGTAACTTCTTTGGAAACTAACTGTTCCAACGTATCCTCATCCACCAACTCAAACACTTCCGCAACGGCCGTGGCGGCTGCAATCTCGAGATCAAATACAGGCAGGTCGCCATCCACGCGTACCTTGATGTGTGACTTTGGTTTAATAAGGACATTTTGAATAGGCTTGCCCTCTTTATAGATCAACAAAGGTGTACGCTTTGTATGCTCATTCAACCATCTTAAACCAAGTAACTCGGTCAAAGAAAACCATTCCAACTGGTGGTGCAAATTGAGCGTATAAGCCCCGTTCACCATTAATTTGGGGTCTGGCTTTTCATTTTTCAACCATACATCTTTCACGATGTCCAAGGAAGGCAGCATAATCATCTGACCAGGCTCTCTAATATGAGAGACCACACCGAATAAACGGCGTGGAACAATATAAGAACTTTGCCGATAATTATCGGTGGGTTGCATCAAGATAGAGCTCATCGGTGAGACGTTAAAAAACGGGACGATCGAGAACACCGACTCAATCGGCTGGTCTGTACTATACACCCATTGGGTAAATCTCGTTTCGCTGTAACGGATCGAACCGTCAGTATACTTGCCAATCCCTTGACCTAACGCTCGTTTGGTAAATAAATAAGCACCGATGTGTCCCCAGAAAACGCGCTGCTGCGACGTCTTATAGAGCTTATTAAACGCTTCGCTAGGTGTTGCACCTTCTTCTTTACCTACCCAGATTAACGGCGGCTGTGTAGATTGACCTCCCTCTTGCTTCGCCACGCTTGCGAAATCCAGCATTTGCCCATAGACGATAAACTTCCCATCTTTATAATCGAAGCCGACGGCTGTCATGTAATTCGTATCTTGAATCGTTTTCATATCCCAACAACCCGTCAGACTGCCTAGTAAGAAGATCCCTATTACACACTTGACTAAAATATTTCTCATTAGCCACGTTCACCGCCTTGTCGGGTATCATCCTTCGGGCTAAGATCATGGGGCCTTCGCGAAAGCTTCTTCCACGGCTTGGCCACAAGAGAAGTCCATATTTCTCCCAATTGAGGAGGCGAAAGCGGGGAGAGATACGGCACGCCGAACGACTCAAGCGTCGACATGAACAGCACAAGTCCCATCAGAGAAATCATGAAACCATAAATACCAAACATCGTGGAAAATAAAAGGATCACGATTCGCAGAATCGTAATCGATCCCGCGAGAGATTGATTCACGAGGGTATACATGGAGATTGTAGACAAGGAAGTCACGACCAAGGTTGTTGGGCTTGTAATACCCGAACGAATGGCCGCATCTCCCACAATCAGACCGCCGACTACCGTGACTGTTTGACCAACGACTTTGGGCAACCTGGCGCCAGCTTCTCGAAACAGCTCAAATAACACCAGCATGATGATAAAATCCATCGGGCCTGATAGTGGTAATCCTAGCCGTGACGAGGAGATCGTGGCAACGAGTTGATACGGAATTTGGTCCAAATTAAAGCTGGACACCGAGATCCAGAGGCCTGGCAATAAGACCGAAACGAGCAGGCCAATCAATCGCAGTAAACGCTCAAACGTGACGTAATAATAGGGATTATGGATATCTTCTGGTGAGTTTAAAATATAGGTCAAGTTGGCAGGCGCTAGCAGCACCATCGGTGATCCATCCACGATGATGGCGAATCGGCCTCGCAGCAAGCTATCCGCGACAAAGTCTGGCCGCCCCGTGTAATTTAGCAGCGGAAATAGGGCATATTTTCTTCCCGACAACACTTCTTCAAGTTGAACGCTGCTGATTACAGCGTCGACATCCACCGATTGCAAACGATCCCTTGCTTCTTGCAAGATCGACTCATTCAACACATCTCCAAGATATAGTAAAGCGACCGTCGTGTTGCTTCTTCGTCCCAATGAAATCTTCTCACAGCATAAACTAGGCGTCGCCAATCGTTTGCGAACTAAGGCGATATTCGTGACGGCATCTTCCGTGAAGCCGTCACGAGGTCCTTTAATCGAAGTTTCCGTACTTGATTCTTCGGGCGAACGATTCGGAGGTGATGCTATATCCAACGTATAGATTTGCTGTGTCCTTTCGAAAAAAAGGATGAGCTGTCCCCCATAGACCGATAGCTTCATATCTTCAATGACCTGCCGACCTGTGAGTTGTCTTAATTGCAGCAGCAAGCTCAAATCAAGACCCTCTTGATTGCGATAGTAGTTGCTTTCAATGAAAGTCTGAAGCTTAGGGAGCACGAGACCGTCAATGAGATCCGTTCGGACCATGCCCTCACAATAGAGCATCGTCACACGTTCAACTACGCTCCCCTGCGTCACAGGGTACGTTTTTAGTACAACATCTTCAGAGAGTGCGAACCATTCGCGGAAATCATGCTCATTCACTTAGGCCTTCGTCTCCTTTCCCCTGATAGGCAGCATGGCAACAATCAGTAAGAACAACGTTAGTACAATGCCTGCTGCGAACATGTACGTGTAGTAGTCGTTTTGCAGCCACTTCACCATCTGGTTATCCGAAACGGGATATAGACATAATGCGAAAATACCAAGGCAGATCCAGATCAGGACGTGCGACCGCGTTGATTTCTTCTGAATCTTCAGGACATCGACACTGATAAACAACAAGATAGAAGTTCGCATGCTTGAACCTGAAATCCATTGGAAAATAGATAAGAAATCTAGGTGGGAAATATATTTCCCAAGCGTCACCATCCGCCATTGCTCAAAGGCTGGATATCGTAAGTCCGCTGACTCGAATGGACCAAATATCGCGATAGCTCCAGTTAAGGGGCCGATCGTAAGACCAATGATACACACGGTCAGAATGAGCAGCCCTCGCAAACGAATGCGCGTTCGCACATGATGCTGCATCACGAGAATACTCATGATTTCGAAGGAAGCACTGCAGGTAAGTAAGACGGAGATGAATGTAGGTCCATATCCGTGAGTGAAAAGCGGTGTGAGCATGGTGTAATCCTTGTATTGAAAGTTGGCTCCCATTACGAAGTAACCAAGCGCAATAACGGCTGGCAATAGGAGACCTGAGGAAATGGCAATCGCCTTAATCCCTTCTCTGGCGGCAAAAAAACAAAATATCACAAACACCCCTGTAATAAAAAATAGGGGCGTTCTTGGCAGATACGTAACGTGCGTCCACATTGTGACGTCCCTGATCGTGACAACAGCGTGGACCAAGCAGATTAGCGCAACAAGACCTTGCATCGCGTGCATAACCCATTTCCCTAATCTCATTTGAATCCAGCCCATTAACTCTTCCTGCTTAGATCGTCTAACGATGAAATAAATCAGACAAGCCCAGATCAGCATTGGCATTATGGCAAGTACGGCACCAAACCAAGAATCCCTCTTGCCATAGTGAAGCAATACAGGGATGAGCAGCACATGATTCGAAATTCCAATCGACATCATCAAAATCATATACAATTGCAGGGAAGTGATCTGCTTTTTCCCAGACATAGAAATCTCCAACTTAGGTATGACGTGGAAAATCAGAAATCGGTATCGTTAAGTTCTCCCTCTTCTGGTAAATTATTCGTAATACACAGGAAGAGGGGTGTCCGTCGCCGGACACCCCTCTCTACAAACCATTGCTATATTTAGAATGTTGCCAATATGATAACCAACAAAATGTACAATACCAGTACAACAGCTGTGCTAGAGCCAACGTGTGACATGGTTATTTCCCTCCTCCGCCTGCTGCGATCCTTATCTTGGTTGTTCCTTATATCTTATGTCGGGCAGGGCGAATGAGTATGGACGAATGACTACTCCCCTTGAAGAAAAGGAGTTAATTCACCTAGATAACAGACATCAAGGTGATGGAGCGGTCTTGTACACGCTGTATAGAACAGCTTGCGTTCCTTCGCTTCTGCATAGACAGCCGCCCCAGCGTTATAAATGATGACCGCGTCGAACTCGAGCCCTTTGGCGAGGTACGCCGGCAGAATCATCACGCCTGCCTCGTAGTGCAGCGTGTCCTTGCGGATCCACGCGAGCTCCGGCAGCCGCGGCTTCAAGCGTGCGTGCGCAGACGCTGTCTCGCGCTCGGTCTTGCAAATGATCGCGATGGTGCCTGCGCCTCCCTCGCGCCGATGTTGGACCGCCTCCTCGACGAGGCGATCCAGCTCATGCTCGTCAGCCGCGCGCAGCAGGCGCGGCGCCTCGCCGCTGCGGCTGAACGGTTCCACCGGTTCGCCGCCGGGCAGTACCTGACACGCGAATTCGGTGATTTCGCGTGTGGAGCGGTAGCTCTTGACGAGACGGATCGTTTCCGTCTCGTCTTCCCCCATCAGCTCGCTGATCGAGCTGTAGCCGTGTGTGTCGGACGGCGCGGCGGCGTTGCCGGCCGTTACGTTGGCCGTTACGCTCGCGTTCGCGTGCGTGAAGATGCCTTGGTTCCAATCGCCTAAGAGCGTGAACCTTGCGCGAGGGAATAGCTTCTTCAAGTACGCATAGTGAAACGGCGAGTAATCCTGCGCTTCATCGACGAGACAGTAGCGGATCGTGCCGATCCGCAGTTGTCCTTCGAGGAGCCCTTTGAGATAGACGAGCGGTGTCGCATCCTCGTAGAGTAAGTCGCCTTGCTCCAGCGCCTTCACCGTGAAGGCGCTAATCGCTGCCCAGCCTTCTGGCAGCGGCTGACCCGTCAATTCGGCGAGTTCCTGCTGCAAGCCCCCGTCCGCGAAAATCCCCTGATACATTCCCAGCACATCGATGTATGCCAGCTTTTGCGCTTTTTCCTTGAGCGGAGCAATCGCTTTATGCGCCTTGATCCGGCTCATTTTCTTCATTTCCGGCTCGGTGCCCATATATTTCGGTTCACGGACAAGCTTGCGATAGAACCGCTTCTGCACATCGGCCTGGAACACCTCGAGCTGTTCCAAAATCCACTCTGATAGCTGCTCCATCCGTTCGCCGATCGCGAGAATCGATGTTTTGCTATAGAAGCGTTCGCTCAGCTCGTCCCCTGTAATTAAGACCTTTTTCCCCACAGCAAGATCAAGGAAGCGGATCCCGCCGCCTTTCAGTTTTTCCCCATACGCTTCGATGAGGGCTAGGAAAGCTTCTGACGTCTTGTACGTAATGCTTTGGATGCGTGTCGTATAGCCTGGATCAGTATCCGTCCCTGTCAAAATAAATTCCAGCTGATCATACGGATCTTCCAGCCTCAGCCCCGTATCTGTCAGCTTATGTGTCAAATAATCCTGAAACGTCGTCTGCTGCATCGTCGCTTCGCCCAGCTCGGGCAGTACGCGAGAGACATAATCGCTGAACAGGGAGTTCGGCGAGAAAAGAATCATATTATCGGCGCTCAGTGTCGTCCGATATTTATACAGCAGATACGCGATGCGCTGCAAGGCTACAGACGTCTTGCCGCTGCCCGCTGCGCCTTGCACGACAAGCACTTTGTGCCGATCATCGCGAATGATCCCATTCTGCTCGCGCTGAATCGTCGTGACGATGGAGCTCATCTTCTCGTCTGCGCTGCGGCTGAGCATCATCTGGAGCATTTCGTCGCCGATGGATAAGCCCGTGTCGAACAGATCCTGAAGCGCTCCCGCTTTAATAATGTATTGGCGCTTTAGCAGCAGCTCGCCGCTTACATCCATCTCAGGTGTCCGATACGTCGCTGGACCTGGCGGATAATCGTAGAACAAGCTGGCGATCGGTGCGCGCCAGTCATAGATGAGAATCTCATCGGTTGTGTTATCGATGAACGAGGTTAACCCGATGTAGATCTTCTCGCGCTCTTGTTCGCCCCGCTCCTGGAAATCGATGCGCGAGAAGTACGGCGCATCCACGACCCGCTGCAGCTTGCGCAGCGCATCCTGCGCGTGTCGATAGCTGCGCTCCTGCCCTTGGAGCACATGCTCCTGTTGGGCCATACTCGCTGCCGTTTCGATAATGTCATCAGCATTATCCGCATTGACGGAAATATCGTCCCAGAAGCTGCGGCCGATAGCCGTCGCTTCGGCGCGGCGTTCATCCACCGTCGTGCGCAGCTCTTCGATCCGCCCCTGAATGAGGCCGCGCACTGCCGTGACGCGCTGCGCTTCCTTTTCGCGTTCTTCCTTACCAATCGCCATGATTTCAACCCACTCCCATTCTGCTCTATTTATAAACCGTTTGAATGACTTCTTCAAAGTCCGGCTCTTCCATATGGACATCCTCCATATCGCCCCAATCGCTGACTACGCGAAGTACCTCCATCGCCTTCAACTCTTGGCGGTTACAAGCAAGTGTAAGCAAGTTCCCTTCCTTTGCGACCACGCGAAAAGGAAGTTCCCACTGCGCTGGCACTCGAATATTGCCGCGAAAGCTCACTTTCATCATCGTCGGCAAGCCAATGCGTTCGCGCAGCTCGTCTATGGAACCATCATAGCCAATTTGTCCGTGATTGATGACAATCACTCTGGAGCATAGCTGCTCGATGTCGTCCATATCGTGTGTCGTTAGCAGGATCGTCTTTCCGAATTCCTGGTTCAACGTCTTGAGGAAGCCGCGTATGTTCCGCTTGGCCACGACATCGAGTCCGATCGTCGGTTCGTCCAGGAACAGAATCGCAGGATCATGCAGCATCGCCGCTGCCAAATCCGCACGCATCCGCTGACCTAGTGACAGCTTCCGCACGGGAGTGTCCAGGAACTCTTTTAACTCTAGCAGCTCCGATAGTTCTCCTAATCTGCGGCGAGCTGTCGCTGCCTCCACCCGATACATCGCGATCAGGATTTCATAGGAATCCTTCACGGGCAAATCCCACCAGAGCTGACTTCGTTGTCCGAACACGACGCCTAGCTGCCCAACAACCCGCTTCCTCTGCTTCTGCGGACTTTGTCCATGAATCAGCACCTCGCCTGAGGTGGGATGCAGGATGCCTGTGAGCATTTTGATCGTCGTCGACTTCCCTGCGCCATTAGGTCCAATATACCCGACGAACTCGCCAGTTTCAATCTTGAAGCTGATGTCGCGAACCGCTTCTTTCTCGGTGTACGCTCTTGAGAATAAGGTGCGAATGCCCGCGAATTTGCCTTCTTGGACGCGCGGGGTTTGAAACGTTTTGCGTAAATGGTTGACCGTGATCATCTGGTTTAGGTACTCCCCTCGTTGTTATAGGTGGATGTTAACTGCCCGTGCTTTGGTAGCGAGATAGTCCGATCTGCCAGATGCGCATAGCTAGCCAAAGGGCTGCAACCGCGACCCCCATCGTGCCAAGCAGCATACCAGCGCCCCCTTGATGCCTCAGAATGAAAAGCGACGGGATGTAGTTGACGAAAGCAACTGGAACCACGACAAGCAGCGCCCCCTGCAGCCACTTCGGATACAAGCTGAGTGGATAGCGAACCGCAGTTTGTGAGGCATCTTCGGTCATATTTTGAAGCGCTTCAATTCGGGTAAGCCAAAAGCCCGCAGCAGCCGTAGCCAAACCAACGGCGAATAAAATGACCGCGCCCGTCAGGATAATGAAGACTGTGTAGGGAATTGCGGACCAACCGATCTGACCGGATTGTAGCAGTGCTCTCATCGAGACGACGAGCAGAAGGAGTCCTTGGGCTATTTCCGCGATTAGCAGCCGAGAGTTCTGAGTCATTAGGGCGAGCAACACCGGCACGGGTCGAATGAGAATCGCATCTAGATCTCCGGAAACGAGGTACTTCTCCAGATGATGTACGTCCGAGGCGAGTGTGCGGTAGATGGCTTTGGCCAACATCATGACGCCGTACAAGTAGCTCACTTCATAGAGGGACCAACCCTTGATCTCGCCGAAGCGCATCATCACAAGCGCCACCATCAGAAATTCGGAGAGTTGAATGCATGCGGCCATGAGTGTTGAAAATATAAAATTAAACTTATATTGCATGCGGCTCTTCAAGCTAGCCTTAATGAGAAGGAGGAATAATCGGATCGCTGTCATCCGCCCTGCACCTCCAGTTTCCTGCGCACAGCAGCTGTCGCCAGCCCGCAGACACAAGTAAACCCGATCGCCCAGATGAGCGCGCCGAGTCCAGCAGTTCCATTTTCGAGACCTAAGTAGATGCGGGTTGGGTAATAAAGTTGATACGGATAGGGCGTAAACATGCTAATCGTTCTGAGCCAGTCTGGCAGCCATTCAATTGGGATGAAGAAGCCTGAAAGCAGCATAGCAAATGCGTAGTTGAGCCAATACAGCCACCGCGACTCTGTCGTCCATAGTGCTGCGACTCCGATCAAATAGTTCATACAGATGGAAAGATAAGAGGCCATACTAAGTGAAAGCGCCGTCCACCCAATAAGTGAAGCGTCGTGGGGAAGGCGTAAAGAGAAGATAAATACGTAGAGGATGTAAATCGGAATGCTTTTGTACAGGAATTGGTACCACACTTGGCCCCACTCGCGACTCATCGCTTGATAAAATAAATGCACCGGCCGCATGAGGTCGAGGGCAATTTGCCCTGTGCGCACGGCTTGCTCAAGCCCGAGTCCATTCGTCGTGAACTGTGTCACCCAGAGAATGGCTTGGTTAAAGGCGATGTAGCCCACGATGCCGTTCGCGCCATACTCGCCTAGCGAGGTGGAGCTGCCGAGCCCTGTCCAAATGCTGGCATAAATGAAGCCGAACACGGCGCTTACCGCATTATGCAGCAAATGCGAACCGCGATAGGGCAAGTTTCTTGCGTACGCCTTGCGCGCCAAAACGGCGAAAAGCATAAAACACCTCCTGTTTGCTGGTTCAGAAGCCAATAAAACGTGGTTGGTTCGTGCAGTCGCCGCGTAGAGACGGAGTTTCATCTTACCAAAATACCCCTGCCGTTGGCAACAGTTATTTTTGGAGGGGGAAATTTACATAATAAAAAAGCCACTCGGTTTTGGCTGAGTGACCTCGCTTATAATTAAATTTCAAATGAAAAAAGAGGGGCATCGTATCCCCTCTTCCTTCTCAATGAAAAGCCTGTGAGACTCAGGTGCCAACAAACTTTCTGAAGGCTCAATAAATAATATATACAGATATTAGCAGTTAATTCATTTGAAATCAAGTACTTCTAACCGCCAGCTCCTCTACTGCGCACTAGCTGGTTTCTCATCATTACCATCCGCCTCGGATTTGGCTGATGCGGCTTGAGCATCGCCAAACTCGGCGTTGTAGTCCGCTTGCGTCCCCTTCGTCAGGTAGTCGTGATCCACATAATCGGCGAGATACTGCTTGCCGAACATCAGGTCATACTGCACGTTGCGATATTCCGTGATCAGCGAAGCTGCCGTCTCTGGCGCGGCCTTATGCAACTGCCCATTGGGATCCACAATGAGATTGTTGAGCAGACCTGGCACTTGCTGGGCCAACTCAGCGTCCAGCGCGAAGTTTGCTGGCTTCTCCAAATGCAGCATATCCAGCACGTGTGCGCCTAGGAAGGAATCGCTGAGCAGCGGAATATCTTGCTTCGGCATATCGAAGTTCGACCACGTGACGAGCGGAATGCTGTGCATTTTCTTAATTTCATCTAACGACCACTTATTCGCATCGCTTGTTGAGATGAAACCTGCTTCTTTATACACTTGATAATCCAATCCCAGCATTGGCAAATGGTCACCATAGAAGACGATCATCGTCGGTTCATCGGAATCTTTGAAATGATCGATCAACATTTGCAAGCTTTGATCCGCGTCGTGCGCGCCTTGCGTGTACGTTTCTAGAATACTTTTGGCCTGAGCGGAAAGGTTGCCTGTGGCTTTAAACTGATTTTCCCCATAACGAGGATCATCGTAAGGTCCGTGATTCTGCATCGTGACGGTGTAGATGAACATCGGATTATCCGTTTTGTCCACTTCGTCAATGACATTTCGGGCAACTTCTGCATCGGAAATAAAGTAACCCTTTGTTTCAGGATTTACAAAATGCTCACTGCTCTTAAACGATTCAAAGCCAAGCTCCTTATAGACGGTGTTCCGATCCCAGAACCAGCCTTCGTAGGAGTGGATCCCCATGCTTTTATACCCTTGATCGGCAAAATAGCTGGCCAAACTCGGCATCGGTTTCGACACATACTGCTGATACGGAATGGATCCGCCAGGCAAGAAGCTCATGGAATTCCCCGTTAGAACCTCAAACTCTACGTTACTCGTTCCCCCGCCGAACTGCGGTGAGAGCAGATAGCCAGAGCTGGATTCCTTTTGTAAACGGTGAATGGTAGGCAGTGGATCTGCACTGAATGACACATTGGTCAACAGAGTTGGGTCCCAGAACGCTTCACTCATGATGAAAATAACGTTCGGCTGCTTCCCCTTGGCAAGCTTTGCCGACTTCACGTCAGCGCCTTGCGTATTCGCTTCTTGAATAGAAGCTGCGGCTGCAGCAATGGACTGCTCGCTATACGTATCGGGCTTCTTCACGATCGAATTCTTCACGTTCAGCGTGAAGGCTAGCGCAAGCCCATTATTGACGTAGTTCTCTTGTTGATCCCAAACGATTTCGTTCACACCCGCGTGGTCGAGGATTTTGCCAGCCAACGGGGTCTTAATCCCGAAAGCATAAAGGGCATAGACAGCAAAAAGCCCTACACCAACTCGGGCAATCATCGGTACTCTCACTTTTGGAATGACCCATCTTAGGAGTAAAACAGCAATAATGGCGACAGCCACAGCAATAATGCGAATAAGCGCCGCTTTCCCTGTAACAAGCGATGCGATATCCATACTTTCTTTATTCAGCAAAATATCCCATGGGAAGAACGGCTCCCCAATCATTTTCACTTTCATATACGAAATAATCGCCATGAGTCCAAGAATCAAGGTGGACAACGAACCTGCAATCGCTAAAGACCCGACAATCGCATATAAGAAAGCTAATAGACTAAAGGTCAACCCGACATTCAGTAGAAATAAGGGTTGATTCCCTGTGATCCATTGCATGGTGTCGTGAAAGTTACCGCGCTCCAGAAATTCAATACCTAATACAGATAAAATCGGCAACCCGATCGTAAACACAAGTAGTGAAATCGATGCTCCTAGTCGGCTCGAACTTAGTTTCGGGCGACGCCTTCGGGGCTTCAAATTCAAGTGCATACTAAATCACTCTCCTCATGCCCCCTATTGTAAATGCTAAATGTGAAGGAATTATGTAGCTTACCTTAAGGGAACCTTAACTATTCCAAATTATTCCATTACTTCAATCCGGCCAACCATGCTGCGAGCGCCTTCAACTCCTCGTCTTTCATGGTAACTTGGAACGGCGGCATCCCGCCTCCGCCTTTTTGAATTTGTTTAATAATGGAAGCTTCATCGAGCCGTTCGCCGATCTTTTGAATGTTCGGACCTTGCCCGCCTTGTAATTGATTACCATGACAAGAGAGACAATAGTTTTGATACAGCTTGGCTACATCTACTTTAACGGAAGCGCCTGCACTCTCATTTGGCGTTTCGTGTGGTTTGTTTCCGCAAGCAGCTATGCTTAACATCATAATGAGCATCACGCTCATCCAGCCGATTCTCTTTCTCATCATCACACGAATCTCCTTCGTTTCTCTTTCTCTCATCATACCAGAGCCTGGATTGAAAAAGAAAGAAAAGCCGCTGCACCACACGAACGGACGCTTCGGACTCCCTCTTCAGGAGAAGCTGTTTCCATTAGTATGGGGCAAAATGCGGCTTTTTATCAGTTAATTCTATACAAGTTTAACACGAATCACGTTCCATGACGCTTTGCCTAGCTGAGCTTCAATCGAACCATTGGAAGTGACTTTCGCGCTGCCTCCGTGGTGCGGCTTTACGCGGTCTGGTACTTCGAGTGTGTTCGAAGCTTTGAGGTCGTCATGTGCCATGACGATATGCTCGATGAGTTGGATCGCCCCGAAACTGCGAAGATCCAATTCGAGTAGCAGTGACTCCTCCAAATGACGGTTCACTGCAAACACAGTGACTTCGGACTTCTCTTCATTGTGTACAGCAACCGACTCCAGGTACGGCACATCTGTGTAATCTTTGGTATCGTACTTCGGAGACGTGACCAGCGGTACGAGCACGGTTCCGCGGCCAAACACACTCGCATGGAGGTACGGGTAGTAAATCGTTTGCTTCCAAGCGGCCCCGCCATTCGCTGTCATGATTGGCGCGATCACATTCACGAGCTGCGCGAGGCACGCCATTTTGACACGATCCGCACGCTTCAGCATGGAAATTAACATACAGCCTACGAGCAGCGCGTCTTCATGGTTATAAATATCTTCAAGCTGCGGCGGCGCGATGGACCATGGCTCGATGCGGCTGTCCGCCTCATTCGAGTGATACCAGACATTCCATTCATCGAAGGAAAGATTGATTTTCTTCTTGCCGCGCTTCTTCGCTTGCACATAGTCAGCCGTCGAGATGACGGTATTAATGAAGCGATCCATACCCATGGATTGCGCCAAGAAATTGGCCGAATTTTTATCGCGATTGCCATAATATTGATGAAGTGAAATGTAGTCCACATGATCATACGTATGCTCTAATACGGTCGCTTCCCAATCGGGGAACGTCGCCATCGTTAAGCTTGAGCTTCCGCAGGCAACGAGTTCGATCGATGGATCGACCCATTTCATCACTTTCGCCGTTTCACAAGCGACCCGCCCATACTCATGGGCAGTTTTGCTTCCCGTTTGCCAAGGGCCATCCATCTCGTTGCCTAGGCACCAGGTTTTAATGTTGTGCGGCTCGCGGTAGCCATGCGAAATACGCAAGTCGCTCCAATACGTTCCGCCTTTGATGTTCGAGTATTCCATGATGTCCCTCGCCTCATCAGGCCCTCGTGTTCCCAGGTTCACAGCCATCATGGCTTCGGTGTTCGCTTTGCGGCACCAGTCCATAAACTCATTCAGACCAATCAGATTCGGTTCAATGGTGCGCCATGCAAGATCAAGCCTTTTTTTTCGCTGCTCCACAGGGCCAATGCCGTCCTCCCAGTTGTAACCAGAAACGAAATTACCCCCAGGATAACGTACGATCGGTACTTGCAAAGCTTTTACAAGCTCAAGCACATCTCCCCGGAATCCCTGCTCATCGGCCTCAGGATGGCCAGGTTCATAGATCCCGCCGTAGACAGCGCGCCCCAAGTGCTCAATGAAGGATCCATACAATCGATCGTCGACTTTCCCAACCGTAAAATCCTTATCAATAATCATCTTCGCTTTCATAGACATTTTAGACACCTCGTCTTATAATTAATATAAATATAAATAAGTTAATAATATTGTTATTTAATGACTCTATTAAACAACAGGCTTACGCGAAAATCAAGCCCTAGACGGTGATTTTCTTGCATTCACATTTATGTTAATCTAACTTGTATGGAACAAGGAATGAAGGAGCTGCTTACGATGATCCAAACGACAACAGACCGCAAATGGCTGCCATTGTATGAAGCGCTGGCAAGCGATGTGCGGTTGCATATATTAGAATTATTAGCGGATGAAGAAATGAACGTGAAAGATCTGGCGCAGCGGCTCGCGCTGAGCAGTGCGATCGTGACGATGCACGTCAAGAAGCTCGAAGCAGGCGGACTGATCACGACCAAGCTGGTGCGCAAACAAGGCGGCACGCATAAAATATGCTCGCTCGCCCTCTCGCGCATCGACATCCAGCTCCCACAGTCCACAGAGCAGCAGCGATTATTCACCGAGGTGTCTATCCCTGTTGGACATTACACGCGCTACGAAGTCCATCCAACGTGCGGTTTAGCTACGGGAGATCATGTGATCGGTCAGTTTGATGATCCGCGTTTTTTCCTTGAGCCTGAACGCATGCATGCCCGAATTCTCTGGTTTGCCAAAGGTTTCGTTGAGTACCAGGTACCGAACTATATGCTGCAAGGTCAGACCTTGGAAGAGATTGAAGTGACGATGGAAATCGGCTCTGAAGCGCCTGGCATTGCGATAAATTGGCCTTCTGACATTCACTTCTATGTGAATGATACGCTCCTTGGCTACTGGACAAGCCCTGGAGATTCGGGTCAGGGTCGTGGCAAACTTACACCCTCTTGGTGGTCGGATGCTACGAACCAATACGGGTGGTTGAAGGTGCTCCGCGTGACCGAAACAGGTACGTTTCTAGATGGTCAGCAGCTCTCAGCTACGACCATCCGTGATATTCCCATGTCCCGCAACGAGTGGACCTTGCGTCTTGAAGTGCCTGAACAAGCCGAGCATGTCGGCGGTTTAACGCTATATGGCGAAGGGTTCGGCAACTATAATCAGGACATCCGTTTTCGTACTTATCGTAGATAGATGGCGTTGGGTTAGGCGCTATGCACTTCGTTGTGCGTAGTCATAACGCTGACACTGCTCACTGGTCTCTTCGCTTCCGCGAGGCGCAAATCTTTCTGCTTGCGCCAGCGGATGACTACGAGGATGCCCCTCAAGTACTCATCGCTCATCATCGCGATATAAATGCCTGCCAACCCCCAACCAAGATGCAGGCCCAGCACATACGAAAGCCCTGCAGCAACGCCCCACATTGAGAACAAGGAAATCACCATATTGAAACGGGTATCCCCAATCGCACTGAGCGCATTGCCGAAACCCATATTAATCATCCGGCCAGGCTGAAGCACCGCGGTAAGCACTAAACAAGAGAGGGCAAGCTGAATAATCGCCGTGTCCGAGGTGAAGAGTCCGAGAAATCTTTGTCCGATGAGAAAAAGAATGATGCTATTGCACCCCACTAAGCCAAGACCAATCCACGTCCCCCGATACCCCGCTTTGTAAGCTTCTTTCGTCTGCCCCGAACCGAACAAATGGGCAATCTGAATTTGAGCCGATAACGCAATCGAGTAACCCAGCATGAAACAGATGGATTCTAGGGTGTTCAAGTAGGTTCTAGCTGCTAATGCGGTCGCCCCCATCGTTGCTAGAAAGCTGTAAATCGCTAGCTGAGACAGCACCCACGACGACATGTTGACGCCTAGCGGCCAGCCAATACGAATGATTTCTTTGAACAGTTTACGGTTAAAAATGGTGAGATCCCGCCAGCCGATTTTCCGCTCGAAAGCCGAGACGAACATGTATAGCAGCAAGCACGTGCCTAGCACGCGGCTCACTAAGGTTGAAATCGCAACCCCCGTCAAGCCCAGCTGCGGAAAACCGAACGCCCCATTGATCCAACCGTAGTTCAGCACAACGTGGATCACATTCATGCCAATGGCCGTAATCATCGGCCCCTTGGTGTTTCCCGTATTGCGAATCGTCGTGCTGAGGGTAGCGACCAAAGCTGTCAACACCATGCCGCTGCCGACGATCGAAATATACGTATGGGCAAGCGGTATTAACCGCTCCTCCAGTTGAAAGAGCCTTGCTAAGAGGACGGCCTCTGCATGCTCCAGAGCTTGCGCAGAGAAAGCAGCCTCCTATTTACGTCAACATTATCGCGAAGCCGTTACGGCCAAACAGCTCGGCGAAGTGCTGAACTTCCACCCCGTCTACATCGCACGCTGCATGCAGAAGGAGTACGGCTGCTCGCCTATGACCTATCTGCTCAAAGTCAGAATTGGGCACGCGAAGCTGCTGCTCATGCAAACCGAGCTTGCGATTGCGTACATCGCTCAAGAGGTTGGTTTCGAGCAAGCGGCCTATTTCGCCTCCAGCTTTACCAAGCTCGAAGGCATATCCCCACGTTCCTACCGCCAGCAGTTTTCTCGACGAACTTAATCCCGTTGACGGGAAGGGGCCCCTTGCAGCATTCTTGGGGATCTCCCCTTTTATGCTATACTGAGAAAAAAAGAGAAGGAGATCTGCACATGGCAACCCCCTTACATTGGAAAAAGTCACTATGGATACTGTGGGGTGCGAACTTCTCCATCACGTGCGGCATGAATTTGGTGCTGCCCTTCTTGCCTTTGTACATCGGAGAGCTCGGGGTCCACGAGTTGGCGGATGTCGTGCGGTGGACAGGCTGGATTGTTGCCGCTCAATTCATCACGTCGTTCCTAACGCAGCCGCTTTGGGGCGCTATCGCGGATCGACGCGGACGCAAAATCATGCTGCTTCGCGCAGGCTTCGGCATGGCTATCGTAACTGCCCTCATGGGCATCGTCACCTCTCCTTGGCAGCTCCTATCGCTGCGGCTGTTAAACGGTTTCTTCTCTGGCTTCATCTCGATGGCCGTTTCCCTGCAGGCTTCGCTTACCCCTCGCGAACACTCAGGCAAGTCGCTGGGCACCTTACAAACAGGAGCCATCGCAGGCACATTGATCGGGCCGTTAGTCGGCGGGGTGCTGGCCAGCTTGCTCGGGTATCATCATGTGTTTTTCTTCACAGGCGGGCTCATGCTCTGCGCTAGCATCATCGTCATGGTGTTCATCCGAGAGGAACGCAAGCCTGCCGCCGCCAAAAAAACACGACAAAAAACGCAATGGCGCTTATTCCGCCCGTTGCTGCCTGTTTTCGCCGCTTCGCTAATCACCCAGATCGGGATGATGAGTATCGAGCCGATCGTGACCGTGTATGCCAAAACCTTATACCTCGGCAAACACTTAGCCTTCTTCGCTGGATTAATCGTGGCGATTACGGGCATCGCCAATCTCATCGGAGCTCCGACGTTAGGTCGGCTAGGCGACCGCATCGGGCAGCGATTGACTTTGGCTATCGCCCTTACGTTGGCGGCCGTTGCGTTTGTGCCGCAGGCTTTTGCCAACCATATCGGGATGCTGCTCGTCGGCAGATTCATGCTCGGACTCTTCATCGGCGGCATGATTCCATCGTTAAATGCACTCGTAATGAAGCTTGCACCTACGGAAATCCAGGGCACCGCTTATGGTTTTAACACCTCGTCACTGTTCCTGGGCAATCTGATCGGCCCTTTACTTGGCAGTCATTTGGCCGCCGCTTACGGATTTACCTCTGTCTTCTATGTGACGATGAGCATTCTGCTGATTTGTGCGGGATTCGTATATATCAATCGCGGTTTGGATGCAACGTATAAGCCCAAAGCTGCGTAGTAGTACTAGGGTAGACTTACTAATGAAAAATGGAGGATGACGATGAAACACGAAATCTTATATAAAGGCGCATTCCCGATGCTCCGCGTTCAACTCGATCCAGGCGAAAACATCAAAGCCGAATCTGGCGCAATGGTCTCGATGTCCCCCAATATCGAACTGAAAGGCACGATGGATGGCGGAATTATGAAGGGGCTCGGACGGATGCTGAGCGGGGAAAAATTTTTCTTCCAGGAGCTGACCTCCTCCCGTGGTACGGGCGAAGTGCTGCTTGCACCAGCGGTTATCGGTGATATTGAAGCTGTAGAGCTGGATGGCTCGTACAAGCTATATGTCCAAAAGGACGGCTTCCTTGCCGGCACATCAGGCATTCAGGTCGATACCAAAATGCAAAATCTAGCAGCCGGTTTCATGTCTGGCGAAGGCTTTTTCATTGTGGAAATTAGCGGACGCGGCACTGTTTTCCTCTCCTCCTACGGTGCGATTCATGCGATCAACTTGGCCCCAGGTCAAGAAGTGCTGATTGACAACGGGCATCTGGTCGCTTGGCCGGACTATACGCCGTATACAATCGAAAGAGCCGCTTCTCGCGGCTGGATTTCCAGTCTGACGAGCGGCGAGGGCGTCGTTTGCCGTTTCCGCGGCGAAGGCGTCGTGCTCGTACAAACGCGAAACCCGAAAAGTTTCGGCGGTTGGATTCGTCAGCTCCTGCCTGGCAGGGGCTAATTTAAAACAGGCAGGGACGATGGTGTCCTTGCCTGTTTTTTTTCGTTAAAAAGTTCACCAAAAAGAACGAATGACACATTGCGAATATTCGTTTGTTCTTTATTGAGAATATTGATATACTTTTAAAAAGGGAAAAGGGAGATGGCCTATCTGTGTTAAAATCGTTAACCTCGTTTAGGTTTTTTGCAGCATTTTTAGTTTTCATATTTCATATCGGCTTCCTAAATCAATATGAATTAGGTTCGGCAGGGGTGCAGTTCTTTTTCGTATTATCAGGCTTTATCCTAGCCTTCAATTACCATAACAAATTAATAACGTTAACGGTTAAATCGGTCCTTCAATTCACATAAGAACATATTTAAATTTACATTACTATTCCTAGCTGTCTTCGGTACTCTCGCTGTTCTCAATGCTAGATTAGGTGCCGATGGCTCATTTTACATTTGGATGCTGCATATCTTGCGAGTCGCCAGATTGTTGGAGTTCACGACAGGTATGTTTGTAGGCTTAATTTTCATCGAAAAATCAAAGCATCACACCGTGAACAGCACTTGGTTAACAAGTTTAGAAGTCATCGGTCTAGTTGCTTTTATCTTGGCTGTAGGCTTTTCCGTACACTTGCATGCTGCGATCGTTAGAAGCATGTATTATGTACCGATTTGGTGCTTATTGATTTATACATTTGCGTATCAGGCTGGAAAAGTATCGAAAATCCTATCTCACAAGTCATTTGTTTACCTAGGAGAAATTAGCTTTTCATTTTATATGACACATCTGTTAGTCATTCGATATTTCACTTATTTACATTTAAATAATACTATTCACACAATTGTCTGCTTCCTCGTATCACTGCTGCTTAGTTCGCTGGTGTACGCATTCTATGAGGAGCCATTACGGAAACTTTTGCGTTTTGGTAATTATAAAAAAATTCTAAAATCAGTTTTATACACGCAGAAGATATCAAATCCGACTCCATAAAGCTTAGAAAAAGCGGTCAAGGACTGTCCTTGATCGCTTTTCCTTTACTCCACACGGGTGATATTTAACCTAATTAAGGATTCTAGGCAGCTGTTTTTTTGTTCGGCAAATAGTGCAATGAACGTGTGAACCGTATGGTCTTCGTTTGCGCCATGCCGCAGCGGCCAACACAGATAATTTGTCGATTTTTTGCAGCCAAATCAAGAAAAAAGAGTGCTTCCACGAGCCCTACATTCGGCCATTCGTGGAACACTCTTTCCTCATTTAACTATTCACATTTGATCATTGGAATCGTCCGCGGAGGACACTTCACACGCCTGATTGGCTGCCGCCGCGAACTCTTCCTCATTGCTCGAACCTAGCTTGTCGCCATACTGATCAAGTCTGCCTGGTTTCCCTGCAGGCCCGTCATTATCGGGCTTATTGTTTCTTCCCGCCACTGGATACACCTCTTCGTATTCGTAGTTAGTACCAGGCTCATCGCCTAGGCATACGAAGTAGTGTGTCTCAAATGGGGGTAACTCATTCTATATGATTAACAGTTGTATCCAATTCACTGATTTCGTGTGTTCTATTTCATATTCAAAAAAAAGAAGCTACATCTTAATCCAGCTTCTTTTAACTGGCGTTTTAGGCACATTTTCAAGTAATCTCAAAACGGAACTGACTCGTAAAGGATTCGCTCATTTCTTTACGCGTTAGCAGCAGACGATAAAACGTTCTTTCGATGGCAGGATGCGCAACCGTCAATTGTGTTTCCACTTCAACCTGCCACTGGTTTGCTTCAAACGTCATCAGAACTGCGCCAATCGCGACTTGTCCCGGCCCCTTCTGCTGCGGCTCAACACCGCATATGAATACTTCCTGGAAAGAGGAACCTGGTTCATGCATCGTCACTTGATCGGTCAGAATAAGCTGCGAGTTCTCATTCACCGGGCGACGCCATAGGAACTGGCGAGTAAATCGCTGTAACGAGGGGCACTCGTACGCTTTCGATAAATCCAGCTCAAATAACAGCTCGTCTTCGGTTATGTCTTGATTCACGATTTCTGCCCGGTACATGTGGCCAAAGCCTTGTCTGCAACCGTTAATAATCGGCACAGAATGTCCATGTGAACCTGGTTGAATCATTTCATACCGATGTTCAGGCTGAAAATACTGCCTGGTATACACGCCAATTCCAATATCAGCGAGTACGTTAACTCCGCCTGCATGCAGGATGAAATGCCCCAAATCGTTATGATTGTGCGGTTCTTGGTTATGGCCGCCCTTCGCGGCAAATGCGGCCACGCTGTCATCCGGCTGCCGAACCTTCGAGATCACCCACTGATTTCCAGCGAAAATCCGCTCTTCTACCCCTTCTTGCGTATCGGAAGTGCCAGTTGCTTCAGCAGCCGGTTGATCCGACGTCCAAAGCATTAGTCTTATCGCTTCGATCCAAAGAACAGAAGGTTTGCTGGCTTGGTTCGATTGGTATCCTTCCGGCGGTAAAGAAAGGGAAGGGAATGTTTGGCGCAAACGATGGAAAAGACCGGTATGAAAACGAAGTTCTTCCGCAGCGTCGGAGAAATTGACTACCTTGCCGTTCGACAGCATGCAGTAATGCGGGAATTTCGCAATTTTCTCAATCTTCGGTTCAGCAAGTAGGTTGATGCGTCCGCCCGTACGCTCCTTCAGTAATTCGGCAAAGAATACAAGGTTCGAAAAACCGTACTGCCAGTATACCGGACCTTCAGGTGTCGCTCCCTCCTCATCAAAACCTGATACATATTGGCGCAAAGCGCCGATTACCCGCCATAACATACCCGCCAACCGTTCGCTGTCTTGCGTTAAATAAATCGCTGCAGCGCCGATGTTGCTTGAGCAAACCGCCGGCCAGTTATTCGTTTTCAACTCCCAGTTTTGCGGAACAGGATCATAGAAGTAAACCTGAAAGATGCGGCGCTCAATCTCCTCTTTGGCGCGGAAGACTACCCAAGGATGCAGTCTGTGACCGAGATGGTAGATGATTTCAGCCAGTGTAAATCCGATAGCAGCTGCCTGTAGATCGATTGTTTCACGGGGCGGGATCGGTTGATCCCAAATGCCCTTCGGATATTCATTCACATACAGCCCAGCATGTACGGGCGGTACCCAGGAATATTCATTGCAAACGGACCAAATCGCGTTCTCAAGCCCTGTCTTCCATTCGGAACCGTCGTCCGTCATAGCTAGCAAGCTGAACGTATGCAGCCCCGCATATAGCTGAGTACGTATATTCTCAAAATTAATGTTGTCACCTGTCTCACCGAATACGATATAATCGGAAAATTGAGGTAGATGAGCTGGATTTTCCTGAATGCGTACTGCCTGTTCCTCAAGCTCTTCCCAAAACGCCGAATAGCGTTCATCCTTTCTAATTTGCATCCACCGTTCGGTGGATGCAGCTTCTGGGAACAGCTGGTGCTCTTCCGGGTGTGCTTGCTCCAGTGCATACTTCAACTCGCGGAGCGTTAATGTGCTGAGCATATCATCAATCCTTTGCTTTTTTGAGTGTGCGGATCATATCGGCAGGCTTAATACGAGTTTTGGAGAAAGAGGTTAGTCGTCCTATGCCATTCCTCGTCTTTCCATAAACGGTACTGCGGTTCAGCGAAATTGGAAAGGCTAGTCCCCGCAAAAGGAAGCTTCGCAATTAACTTTGCCGCATCTGCGTTATACCTTTTATACCAGTCCCAGTTAACATCCGGATGATCTGGGAAATAACATGGGCCAAATGATTCTGTAATGATCGGGCATAATTGTTTGCCAGAAGCAAGAGTCAAGTGCTTCAACGCATTTTCATGATACGTACGCACGCCTTCCAGCATTTTACCATAATTCTTTTGACAAGCTGTATCCCAAACTTCCGAATATCTTTTCAAGTCATATGTGATTAATTGTAGGAAATTGGAGAAACGGGAGGCTCCCTTTCCGGTCTGTTCGAAGGCTTCCACATCGCTATCGTCCATAACCACAGACGGCATATAATGAACATCCGCTACGTCGTAAATATCCGTTAATCTGTTGGCATACGGCTCGGCCCCTAATGAGGAGTAGCACAAAGAAATACCGTCGCGCCCAATTTCATTCTTGATTGCTTCACCCATCCAATGGTTGACACGCTGGTATGCTTGATCCAAATCTGCATTGATTTCAAGAATAACCTCGCCTTCCGTTCTAATTCGCTGCTCCAAATCCATAATGGATCTAACTTTTCCACAGCAATAATGAGGTACTTCGTTCATCGGGGCGACCCATACGGCCCGTTCCAATATGCCTTCTTCCCTCATTAGGCGCAGGGCCTTTACCCAGGTTTCGGAATAACTCACAAATGTTCTCTCTTCATCCTGCGGTTCAATAATATTGTAATGACCGATCATGCTCGCTTTATCCCATGCATCCAAACCTAACCAGATGCCATTTTTACGGCATAATTCCGCAAGTGTTGAAAGCCGCTCTAGTACGTTGCACGAAAAGTCGATCTCCGTCTGACCCCATTGTGGCAGTTCCGTCTTCGGATCCCAGTTCTTCTTAAAGTTAACAGTATCCTGCAGAATTAGGTTTGGAAAGCAATCAACCCGTAAAGTGTTATAACCACGAATTTTGGCTTCTTCTACTCGTCTGGCCAAATCCTCATAAGCTCCGCCAGGATGGTTTCCCTTCAGCCAAGAAAAGTCCCACATGGATATCGTCAACGGTTCGCCTTTTGTAAAATATGAAATCAAATTTCTCACGTCCTTTTCAGATGATAGTGTGCTCTATTCATTTACTAACAGTTTCAAAATATGAACCTCGTGTCCTCTGCTCATTTCGTGCTTTTCGCTGGATATGCGAATATTTACGGTATGTGAGCGACGCTCAAGATGGTCGGAAAACATGACAATGATTGGTCGATAAAACATTGAGCAGTATCGATCAAAAAGCGGTATGGTTCGAAAAGCTCCTCCATCAATGGAAACCTCAATGTTTCCGGTATCCTTTCCAGCCAGCAAGGAGATGCCGACTGCCGTTCCGGTAAAGCTGAATTGGAATTCAGCCCCGGGCGACTCCCCCAAGTAGATGTCGGCAGGCGGAGCCCAGTTGAAGAACTGCTCGGTTGTCCAGCCCTCAATCATTCGCCAATTGAAACTCGTCTCTGCTAATAAAGGTGACAGTTGCCTCCCATTCTCATAACAGACCGAATCAATTGGCGAAGGGAGTGCAAGAGGATCTTCGGACTTCTCATTGGATACGATTAACTCATTTTCCAAGAAAACTTCCAGTACGCTTGCATACAAAGCATAACCGAAATCATTCGGATGCACATCATCACCGCTAATATCTTCCCATTTTAGCTCCCCCGAGATGACCTTGTTATAAATGACACTGGCAATGTTTACGGAAGGAATCCGATAATATTCAGCGACTTCTTCGTGGTTGTAAATATTGTCCTGCAGCCTGCGATTCGCCGAATAGCTTTCGGAGCCCGATCGGCGTGCCGTATAAATAAAACAAATGTCTATTTGCGGGTTACTTCGCTTGGCATGACGAACGATGCCTTCCATAGCCCGAATGGACTCGGTGAGATTTCCAGCATCATTAACAGCAAACTCGACAAAAAGGAGATCGACATCTCCCTGATCAAACACATGCTCTTCTAACCGAAACGCCCCGTAAGTAGAATTCGTTCCTCCAATGGCTGCGTTGATGAACTTGAACGCCGTTTCAGGAAAGCGACGTTCTAAATACCGATATGTCAGCGCTCGGTAGCTTGTGGCTTCTGAATCAGAAGCACCTTCTCCCTCTGTAACCGATCCACCTATGAAAGCGACAGTCGCTTTATTGTCGTTTGTTAATTTATTGGCAATATGCTTTAGGCCATCACGTGTAAAACCAATATGATCCAAATACAATTCGGCAAAATTAATTTCAGTTTTCCGCTTTGATATCAAACTAAGCGCCCCCAACATTGTCATTAAAAATCCAATGCCAAAAATGAAGCATTATACTCTTTCTCAAAATTGAAGAGTACAGCTATTGCTGCACTCTTCTTATAAAATTCTAAAATCTTCTTCTACTGAATTATTTGATTGTCTGTAATGTCATTATTGAATATTAATATCATCGAAATACACGGTGTTGGTATTTCCAACCCATTTATCCCCCAATTCAATCTTGTTGAAATTCGTTAATCCTGTTGGCGACGCGATGAGGACCCCGTCGATATACATATCTACTTTCGTACCAGACGTATAATCCCACTTGAACTCATGCCAGCCAGTCGTTCGGGTAATATTCGTTGCCGTGTGGGTTCCTCCGACACGGTAAGCATATTTCGTTGTAGAAATACCTGTGTAGACTTCAATTCCTCGGGTGCTGATTCCATCATCTACAAAGGCTGCCGTTACCATATTTGTTGATGAGGCGTTATCATAGAACCACACAGTAGCTATTTTGTTGTACGACGTCCCGAAGATTCGCTGAATCGAATCAAAATCTTCATTAACTAAGTAGCTATTGCTGCCGGAATGGGCTTGTGCTGTGCTCGTTGACGCTGTACCGTTCGTCGTAGTCCAGTTAGCTAATCCACTCTCAAATCCGTCGAATATCGGCGGATCTGAAATCGTGATATCATCAAAATAAGCCGTATTCGTACTGCCCGCCCATAGATCGCCAATCTGAATACGATTAAAGTTCGTGACCCCCGTAGGTGAAGCAATTAGCACGCCGTCAATATACATATCGAGCTTTGTGCCTGACGAGTAATCAAATTTGAATTCATGCCAGCCGGTAGTGCGGGTTACATTGGAGGCTGCATAGGTACCCCCGACACGATATGAATATTTGGTTGTTGACGTCGGTGTATTGACAAAGATACCTCTTGTATTAACACTGTCGTCTACCACAGCACCATTCTGCATATTCGTTGCGGTAGCTGTGTCGTAGAACCAGATCGAAACGATTTTATTGTATGAAGTGTCAAAACTTTGCAGTATCGCATCCTGGTCTTGATCGATTAGGTAGCTATTGGAGCCAGAATGCGTTTGGGCGGAGCTCAGCGATGGCGTTCCAGCAGCCGTCGCCCAGTTGCTAAGCCCGGAATCAAAGCCGTCTGATGTATATATAGACTGGTACACTGTCGAATCTAATACGAGCCCTGCATCATCACAATAGGCTTCTCCCGTTGCGGACGTTTTCTTAAAATAGATCGTAGCGCTAGTATTTGTCGACCCAGTCTTAAAGGACACCTTAACAAACGTCCATGTAGAGCTGGATGAAGAAACTGATTTTTCTGTGCCGCCAAAGTCCTTTACACCAAGTGCAGCAGTTTCCCCTGCTGGCGTTTCTTAGCCAACCTCCAGCGACATAATTCGTATTTGGCTGCAGCCCTGAAATTACCTGTGCAATTCCATCAACACCTCCACTTAGCTTCGTCCCATAGAGATGTGATCTGGACATTCCTGCATTAGCTGCTTTGCCCCAGTGATTGTCACTGACAACAACAGCATTGCCCGCATCCGTTGTATTCCAGTTCGACAAGTCCCCATTTTCGAATCCGCCATTAACGGCTAAGTTCATATTAGGTGTCGACGGTGTTGTATATGTTGGATTAGGAGGGCTTGCAAAGTTGTGACCGGCAGTCCAGCCTGTGCTTCCGTATTCAAATGCCCCAATATCAGGTGCACTTCCAACATAGCCGTCCGTAATACCTGGAATCACAATTCCTGTGTCTTTTGCTGGCGAGGTAGACAGTAATTGATAGTTCCGACTGGCTTCATTAACGAATCCAGGTGAACTCGTTACTTGGCTGCCATGCACAGTATAGGCATTTGACTCCGCATCATATCCTGTGATGATGTTGTTGAATATTCGAGTTCCATACATATCCGTTGTAAACGCATTAGAAGCTGCTGATTGAATGGCCCACGCATTCGTCCAAGCCGTGTTGTTGTAGGCCAGGTTATAATTTGAAGGAATATTAAGCTGAAGACCAGCGTTATTCCACGTCACGTTATGATGAATGATGAAATTATTCGTGTATGAATCCAAGTAGATGCCCGGCTTCGTGGCAGGTGCTTTATTATCATGGACATAGTTGTGATGAATTTCCGTGTTCTGTCCATCGACATTCGGTCCGTACAACATACCCAAATCATCTGTAAGCCATCCGGCGTTGTAGATATCGTTATACTGTATCTCGTTTGCTCTCATCGGGCTGGTGAAATAAACAGTTACTCGCCCCGCATCCGCCACCGTATTATGGCTGATCAAGCTGTTAGCGCCCTTTAGGTTCAGAAGACCTTCCCAATCAGGGACATATCCCCCGTCGTGAATGTAGGAGTTGATTACGTTATTATACGAACCGCCGACCGTAACCAGACTGCCGGAGCTGTATGCAAATTCGCTGTCCCTGAGCACGTTATAGCTGCCGTTCAGCAGTAAACCAGTGTTGGTCTGCTCCTGGGCCAACGTATTCAACTTGTTATGGGACAAATATTTCGCCACGATTCCTTGAAACGTAAGGTGGTTTGACGAACTGTTTGTCACAACCCTAGAGGCAGTCGTTTGAATCCCGTTTAACGTTATATAAGCCTTGCCGGATAGATCAAATGAGGCATCCCGTCGCTTAACGTCTACCGTTTGGGCGGAAGGATCGCCGCCGCCAGGTACCCAAACGTACAACTCCGAATTGGTGGAATCGTACCACCATTCATTCGC
Organism: Paenibacillus sp. MBLB1832; assembly: GCF_032271945.1. Lineage (NCBI taxonomy): Bacteria > Bacillati > Bacillota > Bacilli > Caryophanales > Paenibacillaceae > Paenibacillus > Paenibacillus roseipurpureus. The sequence goes on from NZ_CP130319.1 coordinate 5,145,865, forward strand.
TGTGTCTAAGGCTGCTTTGATTCCGGTTAAATAAAACTTGTCTCCTGACTCTGGACTGTAACCGCCGGTCGCTCTTAAACCTGTGATCGTGAGCTTTTTATTAACAGAATCGTAAGCTGTTACCGTAGGCGTCTGTACAATCCAGTCCCATCCAGATTCAATCCACATCGTTGCGCCATTCCAGTATCCATCCCCTCCAGGAAGGGCTGTGTCGATAACCTGGCTAGAATTCGTGCCTGAATCCGCTATCGAGACCGTCGGATTCAGCAGCGTACCCGTTTGATTCGGCCACCTTGCTTCATCGATCATCGTGCCATTCACAAACACCTGATTTCCAGCTCCCAAAGTCCAGTTCATCGGTGCTTTATAAATACTTCCGGAATCCAACGTCCAACCGGTAACAAGATCAGCACCGCTAACTATAGCCGTCTCACCATTATAGTTCTGATACGTGATCGGATTGCCCGAGGTTCCTGAATTAGCAGGAGTGACCGTTTCACGGTATGTACCTCCACGAATATTTACAGTGTCGCCTGCTGAGGCTACGGATGCAGCTTTCTGAATCGTCTGGAATGGTGTAGAAAGGGAAGTTCCGTCATTGGAATCGCTTCCATTTAGATCTACGTAATAGGTAGTTCCAGCCGCTTTCACACTTGTTTCAAAAGGTGCTGCAACAGCAAAGGGTACGATCAACAGCGATGCAATCAATAACTTGCTTAAATTGCTTTTCAACTTATCGGAATACGTAGTCACATTACTCACTCCCTTTACTTTTACTATCATCTACAAGAATGAACTCCTTCGAAAAGACGATAAAACTTGTCATGCGTTTATGCCGCATTCAGTATTATAAATCCCCTCCTTTTCTAGTTTACTGAAACTGGCTTACGACCCCTGCATTTAAACATTGTGGGAATCCTATTTGGAAGGATTCCCACCTGATGACTGCCATTGCTTTGTTCACTGAGAGGAGCTTACATTACTTCGTTTTTTTCCACTCGTCAAGTTGCTTTTGAACTTCTGCAATGACTTTATCAATGCCAGCTTGCTTCAACTTCTCTTGGAATTCTTTCAGTTTCTCACTTGCAGCTACTGTACCTGTTACAAGACCTGGGTTATATTGATCAACAACAGTCCCAATGTTTGCAATTTCCGCGACAACTGGCGCCGGCACAAACTTAAAGCCCATAAGCGGAGACGGTTTAGCCGTTTCGTTTTCTTTCTTCGTATCAGCTACTACATTTGGATCTGTACCTTCAACCAGGAAAGCGTTGAATGTGTTACCGAATACCCAGCTTGCGTTAGGTACATAACCAGCATCCTTGTTAATTTTGACTACATTATCGGATACTTTCGTGTAATGCTTACCTTCAACACCATAGCTGATTGTGTTATACAGCTCTTTGTCCGTGTTCAGCAAGTTAATGAACATCATTGCTCGCTCAGGGTTTTTGGACGTTTTGCTAATGGCTTGCATCGTTGTAATGATGGAGCCTGTACCTGCCCATGTTTCTGTAATCGGTACAACAATCACATCATTACCGCCATTTGCAGTCTTATACGAAGCGGGACCGGCTGGATTCAATACGTTGTGGAATTGAACAACTGCGTTGCCTGTTTTCTCAATGTCCGCTTTGTTTTTCAATGTAGCCGCGTTATCGTTGATTAAGCCTTTATCATGCCAGCTTTTGATTAAATCCAAATATTTTCCAAACTGTGGAGTATCAACAAAATTGATGACTTTGTCCGGATTTGAAAGATCTACACCAATAACATTCGCACCACCAGCGTTTACAATTGATTCCAATCCGTTAGAGCGCAACATACTATTGAATCTTCCATTGCGATCCACCAAGAACGGAACTACATCTTTGGATTCTCCTGCTTTTACTTTTGCCAAGAACGGCTCGATATCTGCAACCTTTTTGATAGAGTTAACGTCCAGATTGTATTTGTCAGCATATTTCTTTTGGATAATGAAGCCTTCTTTGTTCGTTACCGTTTGATAGTTCGGAACACCGTAAATTTTGCCACTAATTTTAGTTGCATCCCACACAAATCCAGGCATGGACTTCGTCACTGATGGCGCATACTTCGTAATCAAATCGTCCAGTGGAAGGAATGCTCCCTTTGACTGGTTAGTTACATAGTCAAAGTTCCAGTTAGACGTCCATGCGATGTCGTAATTTTCGCCAGCTGCAACTGTTGTGTTCATCTTTTGTGTGTAGTCAGCGAATGCTTGCGGTTGCAATTTAACTGTCGCATTAATTTTAGCTTTTGTGATTTTGTTAATAGCTTCCTGAACAGTTGCGATATCTGCCGGAATCGCGGCTAGCGGGAAGTTCCAGATCAATTCTACGGGCGCCAGTTGCTCAACCTTGGCGGTAGCCGCCGCGCTAGCTGCTGGACTAGCTGTGGAAGTGCTTTCAGATCCTTTACTTCCGCATGCCGACAATAAGACAGCGAGACTCACTGCTCCCGTTACAACTTTAAACATTTGCTTTTTCATGCAATTACCCCCTGCGAGAATTTAGTTTTTAATTACTTATATATCAACTGCAGCTACATGATAAGCTGCAGTTCGATAACGAAAGTCCGGTTAACCTTTGATGGCGCCAACGGTAAGACCGCTGATGAAAAACCTTTGGAACATCGGAAAAATAACCATCATCGGTCCCGCTGCAAGTACAGCCATAGCCATTCTAGCCGATAAGCTTGGGAAGTCGGCGAGATTAAATTGGACATTCACCGTTGAGATGTTGTTCGATAAAAATTCAATGGTGCTCATGATGCGGTAAAGCAGCAGTTGAAGCGGAATTAGCTTCTGGTTATTGATAAACAATAATCCTAGCCACCAATCATTCCAATATTGGAAGGAAATGAACAGCCCGATTGTGACAAGCGCAGGTACTGATAAGGGAATCACCATTGTGAAAAAAATGCGCCACTCATTCGCGCCGTCAATTTTCGTCGACTCGATGATTTCAAATGGAAGTTTATCCATAAAGCCCTTCATGATGAGAATAAAGAAAGGACTTAGTAAATACGGAACGATAAGCGCCCAAATCGTATCTTTCAAATGCAAATACTGCGATATCAGAATGTAAAACGGAACAAGTCCTCCACTGAACAAGCTTGTAAAGAAAACGTATAACGTCATCATTTTGCGGTAACGATAATCGCGTCTTGAGATCGTATAAGCCGTCAAACTCGTAAAGAGTAAACCGAAAAATGTCCCAACGAGTGTAACGAATATGGTAACCCCGTATGCACGAAACAGCGCCTTGGGAGCATCCAAAATGATATCGTAAGCTTTCGTACTGAATTGCAAAGGAATCAGATGATAGCCATGTGTCAATAATGATTTCTCATCCGTCAACGAAATTGATATGACGAGAACAAGAGGCACTAACAGCGCCAATGACAGTATACAGAAGAACAGGTTAATCATTTTGCCTGTCCAGTTCATTCTGTTGCTTTCCGTTTGCATACATATATCCCTCCTACCAAAGCGAATTATCTTCGTTAATTTTTTTGACAACCCAGTTGGACAGCAGCACCAGAATGAATCCAACGACAGACTGATAGAGTCCAATCGCGGTTGACATCCCGAAATCTCCAACGATTCGCAATGACCTATATACGTACGTATCGATAACATCAGTCGCGTTATACAAGAAGCTCGTATCATTAGGAATGAAGTAGAATAATCCGAAATCAGCACGAAAAATACCGCCGATAGCGACAATCAACAAGATGACGATAAGTGGTGTCAGTAACGGTATTGTAATCTTGCGGATCATTTGCCATTTGGATGCGCCATCAATCTTGGCGGCTTCATAGTAGCTCGAATCGATGGAAAGAATACCCGCGTAATAGATGAGCGTTGAGAAGCCTACGCCTTTCCATAACTGTGTAAGTACGATTATAAACGGCCAGAATTGGGCTTGTTCATACCATCTGATCGGCTGTTCGCCGAACGCTTGCAGCATGACATTCATGAACCCGTTTTTATGATCCATAAACCCGAAGACGACATATCCGACAACCACCCATGATAAGAAATAAGGTAAAAACAAGATCGTCTGATGCACTTTAATCCATCTTCGAGAAATCTCATTTAGCAGAATGGCTAATGTAAGCGCAAGCACTAAGGTTAAGATAATAAAAGTAAGATTATATAGAATCGTGTTGCGTGTTACAGTGAAAGCTTTGTCTGATTTAAAAAAGAATTCAAAATTTTTTAATCCGATCCATTTGCTTCCCCAAATCCCCAAATCGAATCGGTATTGTTTAAATGCAAGGACAAGACCGATCAAGGGCAAATAGTTGAAAATCAATTTATACAGGATTGCTGGCAATGACATAACGAACAATTCCCGATTACGTTTGAAGTGCTTCCACTCCCGTTGTAGCATTTGTTTCCCTCCCTGCGGTGTGTAACCGTCGTTGTATGCACTTATTATTGGGGGAAATCTGCACAAATAACTACTACAATAAATAAAAAACACTACACTTTTCTCCCACACAATCTCAAATACACTCTATTTTTAGCTATTTTTGAAAAAAGAAAAGCTTTTCGGGCACGATCGTACCCAAAAAGCTTACTCTTGAACGACTATCTTGAAGCGATATTCTTTCGGCGTGATACCGAATTTCTTCTTGAAAAGCTTGAAAAAATAGCCTTCATTGTTATAACCAACCAACTCCATGATGCGATTGATGCTGTAATCTTTGGTTTCAAGCAACTCCAGTGCCTTTCGCAAGCGAACATCATTGATATACTCGCTAATGGACATCGATTCATGCAGTCTAAATTGCTTGCTCACATGGGCCGAAGATAGTTTCATTGCAGCCGCTATGCTTTGCAGGCTTAAATTTAAATCCCAATACTGCTCTTCAATCATTTCTTTCACGGTATCCGTTAAGATCTGATTCGACTGATCTTTGACATCCTGCGTTCGCTGCTTCTGAATGTCTTGGTAAATGCCCAATATCAAATCATAAATAGGTTCTAACGTTTCTTGCTTCATCACGAGCTGCACCTGCCGCTTAAAGTCCAAGCTAACTTGTCTGACGGTTCGGCTATTCATTTCACGCACGATATTTTCTACTAACGCAAGCAAGTGAAGAATAGCGTACAGGATATTATTATAATGCATGACTTTCATTTGTTGGAACAATTGCACCAATTGCTCCTGAAAATCCTTCTCTTGCCCGGACTTTATGGCTTCCGTCATTTTCTTTTCTGTATCCGTGGAAAATTGGAACGTAATATTTTCATTATTATGCCTAACGAGATCTGGTGTAATGATACTTCCTTTACCGAAAATAATCCGATAGGACGCATTTTCAATAGCAAGACCGTATTGCTGCGATACTTGTTGGTATCGGTCAACCCTCTCCCCAGTCGAAACGGTTATCGAGAGACGGTAATACTGAAGAAGAGTTTGCTGAAGCTCTTTCAAAGCGTGCGTCAGCGAGCTCATATGATCGCCTTGAGCCTCTTTCGCATCACCAACGAGTAAGACAAAGTGATCATTAAGCATAGGAACCACTTCGCAATTAACGTATTTTGACACAAGTTCCTTGGCAATATTGGTGATCGCAAACTTATACATTCTCTTCTCGACATCACTCGTGTTCGATTCAAATTCAGCAAAATCATCGATCAACAGCACACACACCTGGAGTTCTTGATTAAAATTAATATCCCAATCGACTTGTTCAATTTCTTCTGGAGTAGGCAGGCTCGCATCAGATATCAGTCTCCGCAAAGCGAATGTTTTCAGTGCATCACGTTTTGAATGCTCGTCTGACTCATGCTTGACTAATTGATGTATAGCATCTTGATACGCTGTGGAAATGAAGTTCAATTCATCCACATCAGTCTTGTCGTCTACGCCTTTACGACGGTTTGACGTCACTTGATTTAACAAATTTTCAATCGGACGATACAGGCGGTAGGCAATCAACAGCGAGCTCGCAATGGAAAGGAATAAAAAACCAATAATAATGAAGAAGGAAATAATCCGCATCTTGCTTAGTTTTCCCCACACAACCTCATAGGGCTGAACGCTTGCAATGATCCAGCCGCTTTTGTTGGACGACATAAAGCTCAGAATCGACTTGTTCTCACCTGATCCATGCACGAGATAATCCTGGTTTACACCGGAGCTCACTTTCTCACGGATGATGGATTGAATTGTGTCCGTTAAAGTATCCTTGCCCTGCTGTTGTGCCATGAGCGGGATGCCTGATTTATCTGTAATAAAAATAGAGCTTCTCGATTCATCTGTCATCTTATTCATATTCGTTAAGTTATCAAACAGCCAGCTCGGCTTGATCGTGACGATCAGCTTACTCCCGGACATGTTGTCGTACAAGAACATCGCTAATGCTGGAGAGAGCATTTTATCAGAAGGTAGAGGAACAAAGGTTAGCATAGGTATACTTTTTTGTGATTGGATATACTGATCAATGACACCGTTCAATCCATCATCCTTACAATTCAAACTGCTCAAGGTTGAGTAATAGCAGCCTGTTTTGGCGTTGTAAATCGTTATACTTTGCAAAAAAGATGATTTTGAAACCGTTTTCTCTAATCTGTTTAATTTTTGTGCGAGCTCACCTCCATCCATCACATCGATATTCGATAAATAAACGACATCATTGTCAAAAGACGTGGAAAGCGTAATGTTTTTTAATGTTTCGTGCATGTAGTCAATATTGTATTTGATTTGTGACATCACCTTTAATTCCGCTTGTTGCTGCATTTGAAGCATCGTTTTATCGGAGTTGTAATACAGAAGTGTCGTGCTGACAGATAAAAACACAACCATAAGAACCGTTATGGAGAGCAGCAGCTTTAACAAATATTTTCTTGATTTGTACAAACGAATAATATTCATCGAAGTCCACCTTTTCTAAGTTGTCTACTTATTCTATATTTATAACATACTTGGTCTCCTAAGTTACAACAATATCTGTGATTTATATTCACTTATCTGATATTGATATTTTTTTGATATTTAAGGTAATACATATTAGAATGTAATAGGGTGAGAAAGCATGACATTGAATATTCCTTTTGAAAATGTACAATTTGCCTCTGCAGGTACGATTGTGTATCCACCAGGCAGCCATTATGGACCTAGAATTCAAAAAGATATCCAACTCGTTATGTTGTACACTGGAGAGATGGATATCACCATTGATGGCCGAAATCTTCATGTACTTCCTGGTCAAATGGTGCTTTTAAAACCGAGACACAAAGAAATGTTTACTTTCTCCAAGACCGAAGAAACCTGGCACTGTTGGATCAGTGTGCGTGTCTCCCCGTTATCGGAAGAGATTATCCATATTCTTGATCAGCTTCCTGAAATTCTTCCTCTCTCGGATGAAATGAATGCACTAACAGAACTTATGCTTAACTTTCAGCGATATTTGTCTAGAAGTGATACTGCAGTTCTCAATCTTGGACTTGCCGCGCTTCATTTATACCCCACCGAATTGAAAAGACTACAACAACAGAGCGAGAAACATCCAGCTATCCTCTCCGCTCTATCATGGATGAATGTGCATTTCGCGGAAGACATCTCTCTAAACGATATTGTCATTCAAACAAACGTGTCACCTGAACATTTGATCCGTTTGTTTAAACAACACGAAGGCACGACTCCTATACAGTATTTATGGAAATATCGAGTTACACGAGCGATAGAACTGCTCATGAGTACAGGATTGACAATTTCTGAGATTTCTGAATGCTGTGGATTTAAGACACCTGCTCATTTTGCCAGGTTGATCAAGCAATATAAAGGCAAAACTGCTTCGGAAATCCGTCAGTTATCTTGGGAGCGGCATGTCTAAGTTGGATAGATATAATTTCCAGTCCCTTCTGATTAAATAAGAAAAAAGATAGATAAATCAACGGATTGATTCATCTATCTTCATTATTTAGTCTCAAACATGTACCCATATTTGTCTCGTTTATCGACCAAATCAGTCTCAACTATAACCATTACACATAATGCTTCCTTCTAAACCCCTACCGATACGCCCGCATCGCCTTCCGCAGCTCTTTCAAAGACGGCCGCTTGCCGTACATGAGTACGCCAGTGCGGTAGATTTTAGCCGCGAGCCATGCCATAGCCCCGATCGAAATGAGCTGGATGACGATCGAAACAGCGATCTGCCAAAATGGCGGAGAGCTCATGCCGATACGCAGGAACATAATCAACGGCGAGAAGAATGGCACGAACGACATCGTGACCACGAACGATGCATTCGGATGATTCAAGCCGAAAACCGCAATCATGAAGGCTGCCACGATGACGTAAGTAACTGGCATAATCGCTGGGCCCACATCTTCAGTTCGGCTGACTAACGAGCCTACTGCAGCGAAGATCGTTGCATAGATGAAGAAGCCCAGCAAGTAAAAAATCAAGAAATATGCGATAAGCGAGAGCTCTAAATCACTCCAATTGAGGTTCATTTCTTTAAGAACCGATGCATCGCTGAATCGAATATTTAGAAACGATACGACTAGTAATACCGCAATTTGTGATACCGCTAGCAAGCAAATCCCAATAATTTTACCGAACATTTGCTTGAGCGGCGAAACGCTAGTAATAAGCAATTCCATGACGCGCGAGCTTTTCTCCGAGGTGATCTCCGTTGCAACAACGTTCCCGAACCCAATCGCACCCATGTAAAGCATGAACAACATCACATACACCAGTGCATACGACAATACCATTTGAGACTCTGTTTTGCCTGTTGCCGCTTCATCGGATGTGGATATTTGCACGGTCTCTAAGGACACTGGCCTTTGGATGTCCGTTTTCAAGTTATCTGGTAATCCTGATCCTTGAAGGACCATGTCCGTTTTAATTAACTGAAGCGTCGTCTGGAGCTTGCTTTTCAACGAAAACTCCATCGTCCCCGTGGATTTATAGACCATTTTCGGAAAAACGCCCTGCTTCGCATTCTCAAACTCCAAATACCCCTTAATCTTGCCATCTGCAATTTGTTGCTTCCCGTACGCTTCGTTCGCTTCCACGCTTCCAGCGTCGGGCATCGTTATAATCTGTATCTCCGGTTTTGGCTGACTATTGTAAAAGGCCGCTAGCTTATTCGTCACAGCCGCTTGTTGTGAACCAAATACGCCAATTTTCGTCGGTGAATCCGAAGAGAAATAATTAATAATGGCAGGCAGATGTATCAAGGCTGACATCAGAATGATGAGAATCAGGCTCATCACGCGAAAAGATTTCGTCCGAATCCGAGTTAAAAACGTAAATTTAATGACCGTCAGGATGCTATTCATGCTGGCCACCCACCTTCTGGATAAAAATCTCGTTCAACGTTGGCTCCATCACTTGAAACCGCGTAATCACCGATTGCTCTATGGCCACTTGCAAAACGGACTGCGCAGCTTCCGAACGCTCGATTCGGATCTCGTACCCGTTAAGGCCCTCATTTACAGAGCTAACGCCAGGAATTTGTTCCAAGCCATGCACGCGGGTTTCCGTCTCCAGAACAATACGCTCCCTTGGAAAGCTCGCTTTAATTTCCTTCAAGCTGCCTTGCAGAATCGTATTCGAGCGATGCAGTATGCAAATATTCTCACACAGCTCTTCCACATGATCCATCCGATGGCTGGAAAATAAAATCGTTTTCCCTGCATCTCGCAGGCTTTTTACCGTTTTCTTCAGCAATTCTACATTCACAGGATCCAGCCCGCTAAACGCTTCATCCAGAATCAGAATCTCAGGATTATGTATGACCGCCGCAATGAATTGAATCTTCTGCTGATTCCCTTTCGACAACTCTTCTACTTTGCGATTGTAGTAGTCCGAAACCTCGAACCGCTCCAACCATTCCTTTAAGCTGCGATCTGCCGCGCTGCGCTTCATCCCCCTAAGCTCGGCTAAATACGTAATCTGCTCCGATATTTTCACCTTCGGATACAAGCCTCGCTCCTCTGGCAAATACCCCATCAGACTGCGTAACTCGTCCCGATACCCCTGCCCCTTCCACGTTATCGTACCTTGATCGGGATAAATAAGACCGAGTACCATGCGCATCGTCGTTGTTTTACCTGCCCCATTGGCGCCTAATAATCCGTAGATCTCGCCCTGCTTCACTTGCAGACGGATGCTATTCACAGCTGTCTTGTCGCCGTATTGCTTGGACACATTTTCTACTACTAAGGGATATGTCATGAATGAAGCCTGCCTTCCTTTGCGAAGATGCTTACCAACCTATATTACATGAATTTGGAAAATAAATGAATTTCTTTGCACAAAAAAACGCTGTCTCCTGTGCTTACCACAAGATCAGCGCCTTTAATTACAATCCGAAAATGGCATCAATCACAGGCTTCGTCGTTCCACCTGGATATAACACGTATAGCAATACATAGACGATCACGCCAGTCGGCGCTGTTAACAGCCAGATAATCGCGGCAACCCTGCCGATTTTCTTATGTTTCAAGAATTTCTTTTTGTAAGCGAACCATAAGGTGATCAGCCCAAGTACGCCTCCAAGCGTTGCCAATGCAATATGGAAAAATAGGAACAGGTGGTACGGCAGCTTCAAGCTTTCCGGTCCCCCAAAAGCTGTGTTCCCTTCGAATAACGTACGGGACATATAAATAAGGAAAAAAGCGAGCGCAAAAATCGCTCCAAGCACCATCAGCTTTTCATGAGTTTCTCGGTTCCCCTTGACGATATGGTACCAGCCAAACCCTACAAATATAGCACTAATCACGATAAACATCGTTGAAATCGTAGGCAAAATGTGCATCTTTCTAATCCTCTCTCTAAGCGCGGTTCCAATTCCCGCCTTGATTATTCGTACCCTCTTGGGATTCAATCGGATCCAACTCATCTTCCTCTTTACGCTCTCTGCGATACCAACGGAAGAAAATAAAAGCTAGCGTAGCGCCATAAATGATCTCCTGCAGGATTTTCATAATGACACCACCCAACTGCTGATCATCGATCGGTGACAGATGCGTAAAAGGAACAGTGACGTTGGCATACATATCATAAATGATCGAATCCGCAAAAATGATGAGCGCACAAGCGGGTGTCAGTAATATGCCGTTCCCGAAGATATACGCCATTTTTTTCAAATCCGTCAAACGATTTAGCTCAGGAAGTGGACAGAATACAGGGAACCACATCATGAAAGCCGTTACCAACAGCACGGTATGATAGAGCAGAAGCCATACATCATTCTTCATTAAGTTATCCATAATATAAGGCATATGGTAGATAGAGAATAGCATGTTAAACATAAATAGTGCAATTAACGGCCGTGTGAAAAAGGAAAACATGCCGCGGAACACGATGTTTTTCATGCATGCACGGAGGATCCAGGCTGGCGTTCCTAGCCAGATTAGTATCGGAACAATCAAGTACAGAATCGTCTGCGACAACATGTGCATACTGAACAAATAGTGATGACCGATATAATTAATCGGACTGCCTTGCCCAATATAAAATAAGACGAGCCCTGTGTAGAAAAGCAGCTGCCCTGAGATCGAAACTGGCTCCGATTTGGCGGCGCTCCCATTCACGACAAATCGACCATAACAATATCCGATCACGATGACGATCAACAATAAAACAGGATTCCACAAATCGAAAAATCCACCAATTTGACTCATACCTGCATCTTTTCTCCTTTCAGCTTCTTTCATAGGCTTCAACTAAAAAAAGAGGAGGCACTTTGTCTAGACAAAGTTGCCTCTTCTTGCTTTTTTACCACCAAACCCAATATACAGCTGTGATTACACCAGTGAGAGCAACAAGCGCGCCTCCACCGAGAAAGATAAGAGGGAATAAATGACCTCTCTCTTTCGCATGCATCCAGAAGAATAACTGTACGATCGCTTGCACAATCCCTAAGGACACGATGAAAATCAAGATAAATGAACGATCCAAATCTCCGTAAAGTACGACAGCGAATGCCAACATCGTGAGAAGAATCGAGATAATGTAAGTCAAGTAGTGATTCAAAGGTGATTCGTGTTTCACTCGTTTACTAGGTGCGTGTGTATCATGAGAATTGCTACCCATTTAGTGACCCACCTTCCCCATTAGATAAACAACTGTGAAGATAAACACCCAGACTAAGTCAATAAAGTGCCAGTACAGGGAAGCTACGTAGAACTTAGGTGCAGTAACCACTGTAAGACCTTTCTTAAGCCCTTGGATAATCAACAGCGTAATCCAGCAAACCCCGAATGCAACGTGAGCTCCGTGGAATCCAACTAGCGTATAGAACGAAGTGGAGAATGCACTTGTTACGAATTTATGACCTTCGTGAACGTATTCAGTAAATTCGTAAATTTCAAGACCTAAGAACGTAAGACCAAACAATACAGTGATCGCTAACCAGCCTAAGAGTTGACCGAGTTTTTGACGGTGCATCGCAATAATGGCGAATACGCTTGTTAAACTACTTGTCAAGAGAATGAATGTTGACCAACCAACTGTTTTGAGTTTGAATAGCTCATCAGCTGTAGGGCCGTCCGGAACAGAGTTCCGAAGGGCAATGTAAGTTGCGAATAAGCAACCGAACAAAACAACCTCTGCGCCAAGGAAAAGCCAAAAGCCAAGAACTTTATTTTTCCCTTCGAGGGTAGCCGTTTCCGGATTAGCAGGCAGTGCGCCCGTGTGATGACTACTCATGCCTTTACCCCCTTATGATCATCTTCAAGTTCTTCTGGCTCAATATGCCAACCGTGGTCGTCATAAACGGAACGTAAGAACATGCAAATTAGAGTAACAACAATGCCTGCTGCAGCTACATAGTAGTTTTTGTACATGAAGCCGAAACCTGCAATAAACAAACCAACTGACATCATGAGAGGCAAAATCGATGCGGACGGCATATGGATCGAACCGATCGGCTCAGCCGGCGTCATTTGTTTATTACCTGCCATTTTTTCTTTCCAGAAAGCATCTAATCCGCGAACAAGCGGAGTTTGTTTGAAGTTATACTCAGGTGCAGGTGACGAAATTGTCCACTCCAAGGAGCGACCATCCCATGGATCTGCAGGAGCTGTAACCGGTTTTCTTGCTGTAACGATGATGTTGATAAGAAACACCAACGTACCGATACCCATCAAGAACGCACCAACCGTTGAAACAAAGTTACCAACTTCAAGATCATACCCTGGTTGATACGTAAAGACGCGTCGTGGCATCCCCATTAGACCCAAGAAATGCTGCGGGAAGAATGTTAAATGGAAACCAATGAAGAACAACCAGAAATGTAATTTTCCTAAGCCTTCGCTTAACATGCGACCGAACATTTTCGGCCACCAATAGTAAAGACCTGCGAACAAACCAAGTACAAGACCACCAACGATGACGTAGTGGAAATGCGCGACTACGAAATACGTATCGTGATATTGGAAGTCAGCCGCTGGAATCGCAAGCATAACCCCTGTTGTTCCACCCATAACGAACGTTGGAATGAACGCTGTTGCGAAAACATTCGCAGTTGTGAAACGGATTTGACCACCCCATAGTGTGAACAACCAGTTAAAGATTTTCACACCCGTTGGAACAGCAATCGCCATCGTTGCAATCGAGAAGATCGAGTTAGCTACTGGGCCAAGACCTGATGTGAACATATGGTGGACCCAAACCATGAAGCCTAGAAAACCAATCAGAACTGTCGCGAATACCATGGAGCTGTATCCGAACAAGCGTTTTTTCGAGAAAGTAGAAACAATTTCAGAGATAATACCGAATGCTGGAAGGATCAAAATGTAAACTTCGGGGTGCCCGAAAATCCAGAATAGATGCTCCCACAGTACGTTGTTACCGCCACGGGCTGCATCGAAGAACGCACCACCGAAGACACGGTCAAACATAAGCTCCACCAATGCAACCGTGATTGCAGGGAAAGCAAGAACAATCAAACCTGAAGTTACAAAAGCAGACCACGTAAACATGGGCAAACGCATGTATGTAAGACCAGGAGCACGCATGTTAATAATCGTTACGAGGAAGTTAATCCCCCGATAAGTGTACCAATACCTGCAATTTGCAAGCCGAGTACATAGAAGTCGGTACCTTGCAAATTGTTTTGCAGAGTTTCGCCCCAACCTGAATCGGTAATCGAGGAAAGTGGTGCATATCCCGTCCAACCTGCATCAGGTGCGCCGCCTAAGAACCAACTTGTGTTCATCAGCACGCCGCCGGCAAAGAATAACCAGAAACCGAGTGAGTTCACGAAAGGGAATGCAACGTCCCTTGCCCCAATTTGTAACGGAACGATTGCATTCATGAAAGCGAAGATAACCGGCATGGCCGCAAAGAAAATCATCGTTGTTCCATGCATCGTTGTTAATTGGTTAAAGGAATCGCCAACAAAAATGTGTTGATCTGGATAAGCAAGTTGAATCCGGATCAAGATCGCTTCAAGTCCTCCGACAAGGAAGAAGAAGCCACCCGCTAGTAAATACAAGATACCGATTTTCTTATGATCGACGGTTGTAAGCCAATCCATAAGGCCGGTGTGTTTTTTTACTGGATGAGAGTGAGCCAACGTATGAACCTCCTTTACATCAAGAGTTTATTTCAATGTTTGTAAGTACGTAACAATTTCTTTAATTTGAGCATCGTCTAACTTACCGCCTGCTTCTTTACCGAATGCTGGCATTTTGTTACCTGGTTTAAGCTCTTGCGGATTATGTATCCACGAAGCGATGTTCTCAGGAGTATGTTCCAAGATACCTGCAAGTGTATCGCGATCTGCAAAGCCTTTTAGGTTAGGTGCAACCCCTGGGCCAGCTGCATTCACAGCATGACAAGACATACAGTTTTCTTTGAACAATTCTTCACCTTTTTGTGCATTCGCAGGCACGACAGAAGGTGCTTTCATTTTCGCAACCCAAGCATTAAAGTCAGCATCTGACTTCGCCGCTACCGTGAAGTTCATCAAAGCATGGGAAGCTCCGCAAAGCTCAGTACATCTACCTTGGAACGTTGCGATTTCATCTGCTTGCAAATAAAGCGTATTGCGAATTCCTGGGTTCGTATCGACTTTACCGCCGAGGGAAGGTACCCAGAACGCATGCGATACGTCAGCAGAGACGACATCAAAGGCAATGATTTTGTCCTTCGGAATCACAAGCTGTTGCGCTGTTGCGATACCAAGATCAGGATATTCAAACTGCCACCAGAACTGATGAGCAGTGACTTTCACATGGATAGCGTCTTTGTTTTTGTTGTAATTCTCGGAATGCTTGAACGTGTAGGATACTGTTGGCACCGCAAGTACTAACAGCAAGAGAATCGGAATAACTGTCCAGATAATCTCCAAAACATGACTGCCTTCGACTTGTTTCGGAATGCTTTCGTCGCCTTTACGCTTGCGAAAACGTACAAGAACATACACATAAATCGCAAATACGACAATTACGACAAAAATCATGATAAAGAGACTTAACTTCATTAAAAAAAGCTGCTCTGATGCCACTGGACCTTTAGGCACTAAAGCGGATAAGGTTGGGTCTCCACACCCGGTTAGCATGAGCGTCATCACCGCTAAAAGGGGTAGCAGACGCCAGAACTTTTTTACTTGACTCATTGTATCAACCCCACTTTTAAAACAATATTTTTACCACGAAGGCCATGCCCATGTCAATTCACTTTAATAACTATAAATTCGTGAAAACTTTTTGTCAATCGCTGTAGGAGAGTTCACAAATTGTTCTTAAACAGCGCTCTGTAGCGATATATTTCCCTCCATGGTTATTTCCATACACCCACCTCTTTATGCATAAAAGCCTTTATTTGTGAACACGTATAATTCACCCGAAACATCCCATCCTATAGACATTACAACGCATTAGGAGGTCTGTTCGATATGTTCAGGAAGTTAGGTTTTCCGATTTGTGGAATGATATTCCTTCTGCTTATTTTATCTGCTTGTGGTTATGGTGGTAATGGTGGGAAGGAGTATAGAGGCGATAAGCATAATACCACCACGATGAATTTCAGGGATCCTGTCGAAAAAGGTCAGGAAAAAGATCGTGCCTATCAAGTCCAGCAACTTTCAGGTCCAGTCACTCACAACAATACAAAAATCGAATATAGTCAATACCTATCTGATCAAGTGAACAATATGGATGGTGTGAATACTGCCCTGGTTATGATAACAAATCAAAATGCTTATGTAGCTTTGATGATGGACAGCAGCGCAGTCGGGACAAAGAGCACAACCCAAGAAACTAATAATCAAGGGACACAAAAAGGGTTTTATAACGATCACAATCCCTACGATGATTCATTGCCGTCTAACGATTTGAATAAAGGTTACAATAGTTATGAAACAGCTGTGCATCACGATTTATTATCGCATCGCTTCAAACAAGCCATCGCTGAGAAGATTCGCGTGCTTCAACCCGATCTCATGGATGTTTACATCTCAGCTAATCGTGACTTTTTGAATAAAATGAACAACTATGCGCAGGAAAGTTGGAAAGGCCACTCCCTCATGCCGTTATTAACTGATTTTAATCAGACGGTAACGCGCATTTTCGGAACGGCGCAGGCATTGCCACAGAATTAGATCCAAGACGGATATCTTCTATTAATAAAGATGTTTATTTCTGCTTCGGGGTCGGCTCCTGTTTTCATTTGTCGGGCATTCCTGTACAATGAGGGAATCGTCTTTACTAAGAAGGAAAAAGGGAGCTGGCCAATTACCCATGTCAAATGGATTTGCCTCATTAGGAATTAAAGAATCGATCGTTCAAGTTTTGCAAAATCAAGGTGTCGTAGAACCGACGCCAATTCAACGTGAAGCCATTCCTGTTCTATTAAAAGGGTCGGACGTTATTGCACAAGCGCAAACAGGTACAGGTAAAACCCTTGCCTTCGTACTTCCTATATTAGAAAGCATTGATGTAGAAAGCCCTGATGTTCAAGCTCTTATTCTTACACCAACCCGTGAGTTAGCGATTCAGATCAGTAACGAACTCAAAACGCTAGTCCCTGTGACGGGTGCCAAGGTTCTCGCTGCTTATGGCGGGCAAGATGTAGAAAAACAGCTTAGAAAGCTTCAAGGTAACATACATATAGTAGTAGGAACACCTGGAAGACTGCTTGATCATCTGCGTCGCGGGTCCATCAATTTCTACAAATTGAAAATCCTCGTATTAGATGAAGCGGATCAAATGCTGCACATGGGCTTTCTGCACGAAGTAAAGGATATCATTGCTCAGACGTCACCTTACCGACAAACACTGCTTTTCTCCGCTACAATGCCTGAGCAGGTCATTAACCTGTCCAAGGCTTATATGAAAGAAGCCAAAGAAATTAAAATTCAAAGTAAACAAGTGACGTTATCCGAAATTCAACAAGTCCTTGTCTCTACAACTGATCGTGAGAAACCAGACGCATTACTGGCAGCGATTAAGCAGTATCGTCCTTATCTGGCGATGATTTTTTGCCGGACGAAAGCAAAGGCTATGGCGGTCAATGAATATTTGCAGGAAAACGGCCTCATGGCGGATGAATTGCACGGCGATTTGTCGCAGGCTAAACGCGAGCAAGTCATGAAACGCTTCAGAGAAGGCCGCATCGAGCTTCTCGTCGCAACTGACATCGCTGCTCGCGGTCTAGATGTTGAAGGGGTAACGCATATTTTCAATTATGATGTACCTCAAGACGCAGAGAGCTACATTCACCGTATAGGCCGGACGGGTCGTGCGGGTGAATCAGGTGTAGCTGTGACGTTCGTCACACCTAGAGATATGCAGGCGATTGAGCTCATCGAGAGAGGCATTAAGATGTCTTTGCGCAGTCCTGACCAACAGCAGCGACGTGTTCGTTCAAACTCTGAAGAATTCGCAGCAACAGAAGGCAGAGGGTCTGGTCGAAAAGGCAGTGCTAGCGCTGCGCGCGGCGGCAGACGCAATGATCGCGGCAACGCGCAAGAGCAACGCGGAGGCCGTGGTGGCAGAGCGGGTTCACGTGAAGCTCGCGGAGATCGTTCGAACGTACAGTATGGCGAGCGCAATGGCGGCTTCGGAGCCAAAAACGAGAAGTTCGGCGTTCGCGGCGGCGCGGCAACTGGTGTTGCACGTCCAGCGGGACGCCCAGCGAAAGTCAATACCGAGCGCAATCCCAACACATGGGGACGCGCAGAAGTACGCGAGCCAGAGGCGACGAACGCAGCCCCTGCACGTGGTGGGAACTTTGGCGCAGCCAAAGCTCGCGTAACTAGCGCGTCACGCGGCGGTGAGGGTACTGAGCGCAAGCGCTCAGCACCACATGGCGATAAGTCTTACTCGCCATATAATAAGTATGCTGGCGCAGGGCGTGAAGACGCGGCTAGCGCGTCGCGCACAATCCGCGGCGGCAAGGGCCGTGGCGACAGCGCGGAGCGCGGCGGCGGTTTTGGCGGCGCTCGCGGCGGCCAAGGCGGCGCGCGCGGCGATAGCTTTGGGGCGCGTGGCGGCCAGGGCGGCGCGCGCGGCGGAGAAAGATCTGGCGGGCCTCGTGGCGGTCAAGGCGGAGTACGTAGCGGAGCACCTCGCGGCACCCGTGGAAAGCGCTAGAAAGCGAAGCGTTTTCACGCAATACTTTACCGATGCTGCTCTGACGTTGTACACTAGAGGTATGGTTTCTTAGGATCCTACATTTCAAAAATCGTTTCAACCCGTGCTCGCACGTAGGATTTACCCCCCATCCAATCGAAGGAGGTATGTTCCATGTACGCATTAAAGGATAAGGAAATGATTTTTGTATTCACAGGCCCACACGGGGCAGGCCGTAAAACCGTTGCCGAAATGTCCGGCTCAACACTTGGTATGAAGCAAGTGATTTCCTACACCACGCGACCTCCGAAAGCCACTGAGGAAGATGGTCAGGATTATCACTTCATTTCTCCCGCACAATTTGTTCAAGCACAAGCTAACGGTGAATTCATCGAAGTTAGTACCGTGAACGACCATCTCTATGGCATCAAAAGTGCAGATATCGAGCGCATGTTTCAGCTTAGCGGGAGCATCTACTTGATTCTCAATCGTTTTGGCGCCGAAACACTCAAGAAGCTGTACGGCGATCATGTGGTCCAAATCTTCATCTATGCCCAGCGAGATACACTCGAAGAGCGGATGAAAGAAAGCGGAGATTCAGAAGAAATCGCCTCTAAATATTTGTCCGATTACGAGGCTGAATTAGCGTATCGCGATCAATGTGACCACGTTTTTGAAAATGTCGATCTCGCGCATACGGTGTTCGACCTCACGAAAACCTTAGATAAATACTTAAATCGTAACCTCGTTGACTTAGACTAGGAGCGAAGGGCACTAGCTGCCGATAAAAGGCCTGGACGGTCCCCCGTCTGGGTCTTTTCAATATTTAAAAAAGTAAAAGTTTAAGGCTAACCTAACTCAAGCTCAGCGGGCTTCATGACCGGTGAGTTAGTCCAAATAATCGACTAACTCAAGCGCTTGCTGTGCCCACTCGCTGAAAATGATAAAAAGACGGCGCAATCGTTAATTTTGATGATAATTTAAGGAGTTAAACAAATGAAAATCCTTTCAATCGAACCGACACCAAGCCCGAATTCCATGAAGCTCAATATGGATGAGTCGTTACCTGCTGGTGTACGGGAAACGTATACGAAAAACAATCTTGCCGATGCACCTGCAGCTGTACAGCAATTGCTTGGGGTCGCGGGTGTGATCAGCGTATTTCACGCGGCTGATTTCATTGCGGTCGATCGCAGCTCCAAAGGCGATTGGCAGTTGATTTTGGCGCAAGCGCGCGCGATCTTCGGTGAAGCACAGCCAAGCGCAGATCAAGGCGCTCCATCTCCCGCGCCCCAGGCAGATGCTGCCTTCGGCGAAGCACAGGTGCTCGTGCAGATGTTTCGCGGTATTCCGCTCCAGGTGAGGGTGCGCGCAGGCGCAGAAGAAGTGCGCGTCGGCATGCCAACGCGCTTCACGGAAGCCGCCGTCCGCGCAGGTACGGCTTCGCCGAACCTAATCAAAGAGCGGAAGCTCGAGGAGCTCGGCGTCCGCTACGGCGAGCTGGGGGACATCGCGGGCGAGGTCGTCCAGGAACTGGACGCCTCTTACGACGATGCCCGCGTCGAAGAGCTGGTCTCCCTCGCGATGCGGGAGACCCAAGACCTCCCTGTGGCGGATTCCGCCGCCACAGGAGACATGAGCGCAGCCGCGGAGCAGCTGCGCCACAGCGACTGGAAGCTGCGCTACGCCGCGCTTCAGAAGATCCAGCCGTCGCTTACGACGCTGCCGCTGCTCGTCCATGCCCTGCAGGACGAGAACACGTCGCTACGGCGACTTGCCACGGTGTACCTCGGGGACATCAAGGAGCCCGAGGTACTGCCCTATCTGTATCGTGCCCTCGAGGACGATTCACCTTCCGTGCGCCGGACAGCGGGAGATACGCTGTCCGATCTCGGCGACCCCGCCGCGATGCCGGCGATGGCGAAGGCATTGACGGACCGCAACAAGCTGGTCCGTTGGCGGGCGGCGCGGTTCCTCTACGAAGTCGGGGACCGCTCGGTGTTAGAGGCGCTGCGACAAGCAGCGGATGATCCCGAATTCGAGGTGCGCATGCAGGTGAAGATCGCGCTTGAGCGGATCGAAGGCGGCCATGCCGCAGAAGGTTCGGTCTGGCAGCAAATGACCCGCAGGAATGACTAGCTCGCTCAGTTATTTTTTCGCAAACTGCTCAAAATACTGAATTCTTTCTAGAATCGTTGGATGAGAACCTCGGAACCATTGCACCAGCTTCGGCTGAGTAACGGGACTGAGGTTTTCTTGCGCGATATGCTGAAAAGCGCGAATAGCGGCATCGCCATCTCCTGTCATTTTCATCGCATACACATCGGCCCGGTGTTCAATCACACGCGAGAAGGCGTTCTGCGCCGGCGCGGAAAGAAAGCTCATCAACGCGATCAGCAGCAATAAAATCGGCAAAGCCGCAAGATCCCGCTCCCCACTGAAACCCCAAACCGCCCCCCAGCGCTTCAGGAAATAACGATAAGCGTGAAAGGCCAGCCAAAAGCCCACAAAGCTGAGCGCAACACCGTAAGCGATCCCCCAATAGATGTGCCGCTCCACATAGTGCCCCATTTCATGCGCCATCACCGTCATAATTTCATTTGGCTGCAGCTTGTTCAGAATCGTATCCCACAGCACAATCCGCGCGTTCCCTCCAATTCCGTTCACATAGGCGTTAATCGCCTTGGTCCTCTCCGACATATTAACCTCGTAAACCTGATCCGTCGGGATATTGGCGCGAGCTGCCAGATCGAGGATTTGTGCTTTGAGTTCTTGATTCTGGAGAGGTTTGAAATCGTTATACAGCGGATCGAGTACGACGGGTTGAATGAACGTAACGAATAAGATCAAGGGGATCGAAATGAGCCAGAGCCATACCCACCACTTCGTTGGACTCTTTGACGAGATCCATCTGAACAGTCCGACCATCACCATCGTGCCGATACAGTCGATAAGAAACGATTTGCCATGATCCCCTAAGAACATGGCGGGCGTTTCAGTGGATAAGCCGTAAGCTTGGTCGATTTTGAACAGGAACACATCAATCGGCAGGAAGAATACGTCCAATACGAGCGTAAACAGGAACACGAACAGCATCACTTGCAGAAAAGAAGCCCGACACAGCTTCTCCGCAAGTTGGCGGAAGGAGATCGCAACGCCGAATAGTAGAACGGTCACTCCCATTTGCAACGGCGTGCTTAGAAAAAAGGTTAACGAATGAATGCGAGACAGCGTGTCGGCTTTGGCAATTTCGGCATGTGTCATGAATGTGTTCGGATCTGCCGCGGTGCCAATCATCGCAGCAGGGATGCGGAACCCATCCCCCTGAAACACATACACCACGATGAAAATGGCATAACAGGCAAAAGCGGCTAAACACCACAAATAAAATCGTTTCATCTTATTCCTCCGTGTTTCTCAGTACGAGTTGGCAAGGCTTGTATACTTAATCTATGCGCAGGTTAGTTGCATTATCAGTCCTCTCATGATGTAATAAAAACATACCTAAGAACGGACGTGCGATATGAAAAAAGTCATCATTTGGGCTGGACTGGCACTGTCCAGTCTCACGCTTATTGTAATAGCTAGAACGAACTTGTTTCTTGCGGACAAGCACGAGACATCTCTTCATTCTTCGAAAGTTGCAGCAACAAGTCCTGCTCCGACAGCCAGCTGGACGAAGAAACCGACCTCCAGCGTACCTGCTTCTAGATCTGCTGCGACTGCAACCGTACCTGCAACTCCAACTGCGGCGCCTTCGGAAACGCCAGCCACAGCAGCCGCTCCCACTCAGCATCATGTCCAGATCGCGGGCATTCCTGCCCTCTCTCAGCTCCCCGAGCTGCCTAACGGATGCGAAGCGGTCGCTGCGACTATGCTGCTTAACTGGGCAGGACTGCCGATCACCAAAGAGGAAGTTGCGGATGCCCTGCCAAAAGGGGACATGCCCTACGAGAACGAATTCGGCGCCTTCGTCGGAAGCAATCCCAAAGATGTCTTTGTCGGCGATCCGTATGAGGCTGGTTATGGCATTTACCATACACCTATGGCCAAGCTGATGAATCAATGGCTGCCTGGTCATATTCGTGACCTCACGGGCACCTCATTCGAGGATTTGCTAGATGTCCTGGCACATGGCAGTCCAGCCATGGTCTGGGCTACCGAGCATATGGACACGCCATATTGGGACTTGGAGTGGGAAGACGAGGATGGCGAACTTGTGGAGTGGTATCAGCCTGAGCACGCGCTCCTTCTGACAGGTTGGGACGATGACTACGCCTATATGAACGACCCTATGACCGGCGAGCAGGAGGCTTATCCGTTGGAAGACTTCCATAAAGTCTGGGAGTTGATGGGGTCTCAAGCGATTACGATTATTAGCTAGCAACTCGGAGATTGCAACGATCTTGACTACACCGCACAATTCCATTACGATTGTTCTATATAAAGAACAATTTGTCATGAGGAGCGGTTTCGATGAGTAAAGCGTTTGCTGTCTTGAAGAACCTAAGCGACAAGGTCATGATTACTTTTGTGCTAGCCATCTTCTTTTTTACACTATTAGGCTTCCTAGTTACCATCACGACCTATATGAAATCCTATAGCAACATCGTTTCATGGTTAGAATGGATCTGGGTGCTTCCTGCCATCCTTCTATTCTATTTGTGCATCCAGCTAGGAAAATTTTTTCAAAGGAAAAGTGAGTTGCACCTTGTCATTTTCGCTGTCACGGCGGCTACGATTTGTTATCTTATCCTCAATCTCTCCTACAACACCCTCCCCGTAAGTGACTACAAAGATATTTGGACCGGAGCAAATGAGATGGCAGCAGGCACATTTACGGGCGGTCACGATCCTTCAAATTATTTCTACTACTACAATTGGCAGGTCGGTATCGCTGCTTTTGAATCTATCATCATTCGGATATTCGGTTCACATTTTTGGGTGCTCAAAATACTCAATATTATTATACTAAATCTCATTTCTTGGGGGATTTATCGGATTGCTAAGAAGAAGACAGGCCGAGAGGCTGCCTGCATCACCTATATGATCACGATTTTCTATCTCCCTTACTTACTGAGCGTACCGCAATTTTCAAATCAGCATCTTACGCTTCTCTTGCTACTGGTTGCCTTTCATTGGATTGAAAAAAACAAGTTTGCCTTTTCCGCCTTGACGGGTCTGTTATTGGCTGTTTTAAACATTTTGAGACCTGTCGCCATCGTTGTCGTATTAACAATACTTTGTTATTGGCTGTACGTATTTTTCCGCGATCGTGCATTCAAAAAATGGATCCTGCACTCCGCTCTCCTCGCACTTACGTTCTTCATAGCAGTAAGCGGTTTCGATAAGCTTTTCGTGAAAATCGACTATGCGGATGCTCCTGTCAGCCAACCTAAAATGCCCTATTTTAAATATGTAAAAGGGTTGGGGGGAGATCAGGGCTTTGACAAACTGGCTAAGCTCAGCTATGACTACGAGACGTTTAATCAGATTCAGAAGGAGCAGCTAAATAGTCTGATTACCGAGCAACCGGTGAGCACCGTCATCTTCGTCATCAATAAAATGTGCAGGTATTGGGGATTGTTTGACTATCAATTTGAGCATACGTTTAATCATGATCCCGATTACTACTATCAGTATCCAGTGAAAGCATTGTATATGATCAGCTGGTTCCAATACATGCTCTGCATCCTATTAGCTTTAATAGGATTTCGATTATGGAAACAAAAGCATGACATGGATGTCTACGTTATTTTTTTCATCGGATATAATCTAGTCTATCTGTTGATTGAAGCCTTTTCGTCCTACCGCTTTATCGTCTACCCCTTTATCATCATCATGTCTGGTTATGCGATTCATGAGCTACGGCTTTACGAGATCAATCGCATTGTGAGCATTGTAAAAATGAAAAGTAAGAAGCCATTTGCGCGAACACGCTCCTTGTAATTAAAAAAGCATGAACTGCCCCTCCAAGGGTTGTCCATGCTTACTCATTAAAGCGGGTCCAATTGAACCGCCGCTTGTTTGCCGCTCAATTGAATGCCCGTGTGCTTCTTGCCGAAGGCGCTGAGCTCCTTCACTAACCCCTCAAGCAATTCCTTCGCTCGCGCGCCCTCTTTGCCGGTGATTTTCACGACGAGCAGCACTGCGTCGCCGCTCTTCAGCATGCGCTCCGCTTGCGAGCGCTTCGTGTCCAAATCATGATCTTCGATATTCGCCGTTAAGCGAAGCTCTTTCACTTTAGGCCCTTGCGCTTGTTTCCGCGCTTGCTGCTTCTCATGCAAGATTTCCTGCTTCGCAGTGCCAGCACCAATTAGCTTGCAAGGCGGCGGGCTGCTCATGAGCGAGGTGCAGACGAGGTCAACTTTCAGCTTTTTCGCTAGAGCTAGAGCTTCTTTCGTTGCCATCACGCCCAAGTCCTCACCTTGCAGGCCCGTGACGTGAACTTCAGATGCTTTAATTTTCTCATTCTTAATCATTGTGAATCCACCTGATCTTTCGCTATAATGAACCCAACCACAGGTATAAGGGCAGCCCTTGGTTGAACGGTATACGTGGCCATGAAGCCCCATATTAAGGAGATGTTTGTTCCATCATGAATAATAAACAATTAGAAGAGCAAATGATCGAGAATTATAAGCGTGAAGAGCATATGATGATTTTAGTGTTTGCCCAGTGGTGCATCAACCACGATTTGGATCCCGCTGCGCTCTATCACAGTGCCTATCCTGACCAGCCAAATAATGAAGCGTTACAGAAAGCGCTGGATTTAACGGTGCCCAAAGATGAAGCAGGCGAGGTCCCAGATGATACGTTGCTAGGCGTGCTTTCACTGTTCGGCAACGAGGAGCTGGCGTTCGTCGTGACGCAAGAAATCGAGAAACGGCCTAAACACAGTCGTTAATGGGGTTAAGTGTCCTCACCCTAAATCATAAAACTATGCGAGTGGTTTAACTCAAAAGCTTCCGCCAACAGTTCCACTGTCCGCAACCGCGTTTCCAGGGTATAACCGCCTGCAACGATCATGACCTCATCGACGTTATAACTTGCGGCCAATGCCCGAATCTGCTCCCTGACTTGGTTCGGATTGCCCACAATCATGCGCGAGCGATTATCGCGCACACGCGTCTGATCCCAATCGGAATACGGATATTCCGCAGCTTCCCTCGGCGATTTCACTCCGGTGAACTCGCCTTTTTCCATTTGCAGAATGCGCAAATCGATGGAGCTTGCTTGCTCCTCCGCCTCGGTTGTCGTCTCGGCGCACAGCACATAGATGCAGACCGTCGCCTGCGGCACGACATTGAGCGCGGACGGCTGGAACGAGCTGCGGTAGCTGCGCACCGCATGCTGTCCCCCCGCTCCGTTGATGAAGTGCGCGAAGCAGAACGCTGCGCCTGCCTGCGACGCGTACACCCCGCTCTGCCCCGTGGAGCCGAGCAGCCATACCTGGGGCATCGAGCTCACCAACGGGGTGGCGCGGATGCCCTCGAACACATGCCCCGGTTCCACCGAATCGGTGAGGAACCGCAGCAGATCTAGGACTTGCGCTGGGAACCGCTCTAGTCCTTCGAACAGATCGGCGCTGACACCGCGCAGCGCCTTGGCCGTATGCGGCGTGCCGCCAGGCGCACGCCCAATGCCCAGATCGATGCGGCCTGGATAGAGCGCCTCGAGCATGCGGAAGTTCTCAGCGACCTTGTAGGCGCTGTAATGCGGCAGCAGTACGCCGCCGGAGCCAAGCCGGATGCGGCTTGTGCGCGCAGCCAGCGTGGACAGCAGCACCTCAGGCGAGGAGCCCGCCAACCCTTGGGAGTTATGATGTTCCGACACCCAGAATCGAGTGTAGCCAAGCCGGTCTGCAAGTTGCGCGAGCCCTATCGTTTGTTGCAACGCTTCGCTATGTGTAAAGCCGGATGAGACCGGTGACTGATCAAGAATACTAAGCTTCAGCAATGTCATCCCTTCTTTCCTGTCATCTGACGATGATGTTACTCATTATACAACGGTATGAGGCCAAATGAAAAAAGGACAAACCGAAGTGGCGTTGTCCTTCTTTCTTTTCACCCATAGCGCGTTCCGTTTGCTTACTCCAGTGTATGATTACTGGGAAAATTTATGACCCTTTTCCATATAGTCTCGTCCTGTATCTATGCGCCCTGCTTGTCGATGCCGGATGCGGCGAACCGCGTGCGTGCATCCGATGAGCCCAATACCGCCAGCCAAATACCCAGCAACCACATCACTCGGGTAGTGCACCCCCAGGTAAATGCGACTGAGTCCAATGCAGACGATGATGACTATGCCAATCACAGGAACCAACCATGCGGCTTTCCAAATACGGCGCATATTGACCCATAACAGGTAGGCCAGCAGTCCATAGAACAGAATCGAAACCATCGAATGCCCGCTGGGAAAGCTGAAGCCATCCTCTTCAATTAACCATCCGTCCGCTGCGGGACGATCACGTTCAAAAATCCCTTTGAGTGCAGTATTCATCAACCAAGCACCAAGCACACCCACGAATAGCACGAGCGTTTCCCACTTATGTTTAAATTTGAAGATGAGTATGCCCCCGACAAGAAAGAATAAAATAAACTCCGTCGATCCGCTTCCTAGAAAGGTAAACACTTTAGCCACGGAAGTCCATGCATCCGCTCGTTGATCTCGAATGAAAACGCCTACATGTTGATCAAACTGATCGAGCCAACTCGCCGTTAAACTCCGTGACAACACGATAAATGCGAGGAGCAGCGTGCCAGCCGCCCCTATACTCCACATCATATCCTTAACAAGTCCCTTGCCCTTCATCCTGTTTATCCCCCCGCTAGTATGTACCTTTGTGTTTGTCTTTGTGTTTGTCACCGCTAAGCGAGCTGCTTTTGCTTACGTGACTGTCGCTTCCTAATCATCAGCGGAACGATCGCAAACACGGCATACATGGCGACAGCCCCGAGAAATTTCCATGACCAAATGTCATTCAGCGAAGCGCCAAACACATTATAGACGATAGCCCCCGGGATAATCCCGATCATCGTTGCCCAGGTGTAATCCCAGAACCGGATCTTCGATAAGCCAGCCCCATAGGAGATGCCATCGAAAGGAAAGAACGGCATCAGGCGCATATAGAGCACAACCATGAAGCCTTTTTCTGCTGATTTTTGATCGAACATTTGCAGCTTAGGACTTCTTAGAATGCGTTGGAAGCTGTTACGGCCCCATTTGCGCGTAATGTAGAAGGAAAGCAAAGCCCCTGCTCCAGCCCCGATAATATCATAGATCGTCCCCCAAAACGCACCGAACACATACCCCCCGTATAAGGTTAATGGCGTGGCGGGAAACAAGACCAACGGCCTGAGTGTATATGCCAAAATGTACAGAAAGCCGCCTACAAAGCCCAAATCACGCAGCCATCTCGTGATCCAGTTCACATCGACGTGTTTCCATACACCAGTCCATTTGAGAATAAGAATACCGAGAACGGCAACGACAAACCAACTGACTAGCAACCAAAGCGGCTTCGAACGCGCCATGGCTCGCCTCCTTCACACCTGCGATTCCTTCTCATTCTGATAACGGGTCTTTTCTACCCTCCATATTACACAAATTTAATACTCTATATCAACTTCAGGAAATCATTGATGATGACAGAGAGATATGATAAACTGCTCGCATCTTCTCTCCAAACCTATCCATTTTTCATGCTCTGCCTATCTTACTGCCACTGGAGGGTTTCCACGCAAACGTTGTTACATCCAACAAGTTGGGAGATGCGCACATGAAGAAGATTGTGGTTCTTCTTATACTAATTGCATTATGCCTCTGGCAGTATGTGCGGACGTTGGATGCGGGCGAGGATCCGTTCCTGCGATCGGACTACAGCAAGCTGCGCCCTGTGAAAGTCGAGCGCGTCATTCCCAGCAAGGAGGTCAGTCAGCTGCAAGCGATTGTCCAGGAAGCCCAAGCAAAAGGGCTCACCCTCTCTATCGCGGGACAGCGACATAGCCAAGGCGGACATACCTATTACAAGGACAGCATCGTGCTGGACATGACGTCGTTCAACAAGGTTCTAGCCATCGATGCACAGGCCAAAACTGTCATCGTGCAGTCTGGCGCCACTTGGGCCGATGTGCAGAGGGCTATTAACCCCTATGGGCTTGCGGTGAAGACGATGCAATCACAAAATATTTTCACCATAGGCGGCTCAATCTCCGTTAACGCGCATGGTCGCGACATTCGCAACGGTTCGCTCATTAGCTCGGTGGACTCCTTCCGACTGCTGTGCGCGGATGGTACGATCCGTAATGTCAGCCGCTCTGACAATGCGGAGCTTTTCCAGCTTGCACTTGGCGGATACGGGTTGTTCGGTGTCATTCTGGAGGTGACGCTGTCGCTCACCGACGATGTCGTGTATGAGATGCAGAGTGAAGCCACCACTGTGGAAGCTTACACCGACTTTTTCATTAACCAGGTTAAGCGAAATCCAGACATCCACATGCACCTTGCTCGCATTTCTGTCGCGCCGGGTACGTTCCTGACGGAGATGTATGCTACGAATTACAGGGTGCGGCCCGAGCTTCACGTCGCAGATTACAACAAACTTAAATTAAATGACAGCTATGTGCTTCCGTTAAAATTTCTGTTCGGACTTAATCGCTCCTTCGATTGGGGAAAGGATGCGCTATGGGCGTTACAGCGAAAATTTCTCATCGGTCACAGCTCCATCCTGACGCGCAACAACGCAATGCGCTCGGAGTCCGATTTCATGGATTACAGCTCCGATGCCAAAAATGATCTTCTTCAAGAGTATTTCGTGCCTGTCGAGCATTTTGCAGAGTTGGTTCAGAGCATCCGTCCGATTCTTCAGGAAGAAGATCTGAATCTCTTAAACATTACGGTTCGCTACGTGAATCACGACGAGGAAGCAACGCTTTCCTATGCCAAAAGCGATATGTTCGCACTCGTGTGTTTGTTTAACACGCCGATCCATGCAGCTGGGCAGGCCAAGATGACCGAAGGCATCCGCCGCATCATTGATCAAGTGGAACGCGTTCAAGGCTCCTATTATTTGCCTTATGCCCCTTTCCCTTCGGTGGAACAGTTCCGCGCGATCTATCCGAAAGCGGATGATTTTTTTCGAGCGAAAGAGAAATGGGATCCACAGCATGTGTTTATGAACTATTTTTACGATGATTATAGCAATCGCTTACGAAGTCAGTTTTCTGACGAAAACTTATAGGGGGCAATAATATGACCGTAAGATGGCTCATCAGATCCCAAAGCTTAGCAACCTTAGCCGCTGGCATGATCTATCCCTACTACCTGCTTTTCTTAAAAAATCTCGGCAGCACCTACTCCGCCTACGGGTTGGCGTTTGCGATCTTCACGGTCAGCTCCGCCGCTTCGTCCTTCTGGCTGCAGAAGCACGTGGACCGCTCCTCCGTGACCATGATGGCGGGAAGCTCGCTGGGCATGATGGCCGCGATGCTCATCTTCCCATGGGTTCCCTCGTTCGGCTTCGTGCTGCTTTTGCAAGCTTTCATGGGCGTATGCAACGCCATGCAGAAGATGAGCGAGCGCGGCTTGCTCGCGGATCGCACCGAACCTGGAGGGCGCGGCGGCACGCTGGGCAATTATCACTTCTGGACGTCCGTCTCCTCCGGCTTCGCCATCCTCATCGGCGGCTATATCATCGATTGGCTGACGATTGACGTGCTGTTCTATGTGAGCGCGGTCATCTATGGCGCGAGTGCGTGGTTGACGCTGCGAATGCGCGGGGAAGGGCGCAGCGAGTGAAGCTGTGCCGCCCTTCGTGGCAGAAGCATGGTTGCGCTTTTGGCGGATGGCACCCGGCTGGAACGTGATTTTTCATCATTTCAGCGGCTCTGGCGATGAAATTGGCTACTGGATCGTTGTTTTCTTCACTTCGGGGGACGAGAGTGTCGAGGGGAATTCGGGCTCAGCGTTCTCCGTGGATTCACACTTCGCCCACCTCAATTCCGTACACAAAAAACCCTTCGCCACCAATGGTTGCGAAGGGTAACCTGACTTATCAAAAAGCACCCTCCCCCGCATCACGCGGAGAAAGGTGCTCCCATTTATAACGTTACGCCAACCATTGCTTCACTTTCGTAGCGAAGTTCGTTAGCATTTCCTGCGAGCCGTATTGGCCGCTGAAATCTTCAATACCGAGGTAACCGTCGTAGCCCACGGATTTCAAATCGCTGAAGAGCTGTTTCCAGTTCACGATGCCCTCGTCGATCGGTGTCCAATTGCTGCTCCAAAGCTTCATCCCATCTTCGGTTTCACCTGTTTGTTTCCATCCTGCATTCTTCACATGAACGTGAGCGAGGTAAGGTCCGAGCAACTCGAGACCCATACGGTAGTTCTCATAGCCTTCGTGAACCATATTGCCCGCATCATGCAGAACGCCGATATGCTCTGGTTTGAAGCCAGAAACTAGACGATGTGCAAGGCTCGCACTGGTTGTAATCGTGTTGTGATGAATCTCAACCAAGCCCTTCACGCCGTATTGCTGGGAAAGCTCTTGGCAATGGTGAAGGTAATCCACCGCTTTCGCGAACAGATCATTGTAGTTTTGCGTGCGATCATAGCCAGGTACGCCGACGCGAATGAACGGAACGCCCACTTTTTGCGCAGCTTTGAACACGTTCTCTGTTTCTGCTACATCGCAGCTATTCAGGTAAGGCGTGATGCTCAAGTTCACAAGATTCTCACTCACAGCCGCAAGGCGGAAACGTTCCAACTCAGCATCCGTAGCCGCAGGATCAATGGAGCACAAATTGTTTCTCCAAAAAGATGGTTTCTCCCCTGCTGCATCCGCAGGAATATCTTTAAAGCGCCATTCGATGCCGTTAATACCAGCAGCAGAAGCCGCTTTCGCAAGCTCTTCAGGTGTTAAATCTGGTGTTGCGACCGTAAATACAGACAGTTTCATATATAAGCCTCCTTGGAATGTGAAGCACGATATGTGGAGTGTTTAACTCCTCTCTATTTTGCAGTATAATAAAAACGTATTCATTGCATTAATTGGGCAAAAGTTTGCTTAAATTGACTCCAATAAACCTAGAGGAGATCCTCCTATGCAGGACATATATACGAATCTTGACCAGATGATCAATTTTCGCCATGCCGTCACCCATAATCCCGTTCCACTCGATTTCCACCAGCATCAAGACCAATACGAAATCTACTTCTTCCTAACCGGCGATGTTCATTATTTTATTGAAAAGCAAGTGTATCCTTTGCAATATGGCGACCTGCTCATCATGCACAGCAACGAGCTGCACCGCCCTAATTTCCAGGCGAAGAAACAGCGCTATGAGAACGTTGTGATTCATTTCAATCCCGCACTCCTGCAGCATCTCAACTCTTCCCAATTTGATTTGCTGAACTGCTTTAACAATCGTGTTTTCGGTGAGCAAAATCGGATGAGACTGACGCCGCCGCAAATCGACGACATCATGAAGCTCTATGAGCGGATGGAGATGCATCGCCGCCCGCAGGCGCAGCCAGGCTCAGAAATCCTTTTCCTCTCCACCTTTATAGAGCTGCTTGTGTTCATCAATCGGATTTTCCTTAATCTAGGAAAGCAAGAAGAGCAGATAATGATGCCGGACAAGCTCTCATCGCTATTCACCTTCATTGACGAAAATCTCGATCAAGACCTATCGCTCGAGGTCCTCGAGCAGGTCGTGTTCATGAATCGCTCCTATTTATGCCGACTATTTAAAAAGCACACAGGCAGCACCATCCATGAGCATATTTTATTCAAACGGATTGCCAAGGCGAAGCACCTATTGCGGGAAGGTTCCTCCGTCACAGATACGTGCCAGCTGGCAGGTTTCAACGATTACTCGAACTTTATTCGCACGTTCAAAAAAGCCGTCGGCCTGCCGCCGCGACAATACCAGTCGCAGCAGCGACGGGTGTAAATGCTGGAAACCAACCTAATCTGAGGAGTTGAACCTGTGTCCCACAGTCAAATTACTTCCGCTCATGGACTGGCACTCGTTGCCAGATTCCGTGAAATTTGCTCGACCTTGCCGGAAGTCGTGGAAAAAATAGACGGCTTTGGCCACATCACCTTTCGTGTCAAAGATAAGCCTTTCATTTTCCTAGGCGAAACCGCTGGTGAAGTCTCCACATCCCTGAAAACCAACCTGACTACACAAGAGTTTCTCTTAGGGCAGGACGACACGCCTTTTCACAAAACGCCCTACATCGGCCAGCATGGCTGGGTCAGCTTGTCGAACGTCGAGCTCGTGCCTTGGACCGAGATTCAAGATCTCGTCGTGGAAGGTTATGCGCGCACGGCGCCGAAGAAGCTTGTGCAGCAGTTGAAGGGGTTATAAGCCCCGCTCAAATCAAAAAAGGTTGCCCACGTCAAATCATGACGTTGGACAACCTTTTTCATTAACCCCATTAATCTATTTCAGATTCTCTGGGTTCAATTGTAGAAGCTCAGGCAGAACGAAAATGCCGTCCTTCCGAATCAACACATCATCAAACCAAATTTCGCCGCCGCCATACTCTGGACGTTGGATGTTCACCATATCCCAGTGCAGCGAGGATTTATTGCCGTTGTAGGCATCATCATAGCAATTGCCAGGTGTAAAGTGGAAGCTTCCGTCGATTTTCTCATCGAACAGAATATCCTTCATCGGGTGCTTAATGTACGGATTTACGCCGATCGCGAATTCGCCGACATAACGCGCGCCCTCATCCATATCAAAGATCTCATTAATGCGATCCGTATCATTCGCAGTCGCTTTCACGATTTTACCATTTTCAAAATGGAGCACGACATTCTCGAAAATAAAGCCGTCATGCGGTGAAGGCGTGTTATAGGAAATCACACCGTTAACCGAATCACGAACCGGTGCGGAGTATACTTCGCCATCTGGAATGTTCAACTCGCCATCGCATTTCACGCCGCCGATCCCTTTAATCGAGAACGTCAAATCCGTGCCAGGGCCGACTAAGCGCACCTTGTCAGTACGATCCATAAGCTCTTTCAGCGCGTCCATCGCTTTGGACATTTTGCCGTAGTCCATCGTACATACGTTGAAGTAGAAATCTTCGAACGCCTCAGTGCTCATGCTCGCGAGCTGCGCCATTGAAGACGTCGGGTAACGCAGAACGACCCATCTCGTATCCTTCACGCGGACATCGAAATGAACCTGTTGATAGTACACGGAGTTGTACAACTTCATACGATCGGCCGGAATATCGGACAATTCGTAAATGTTAGCACCGCCGCGCACACCTATGTAGCCTTGCATTTGTTTCATTTGGAATGCGTCTGTATCCGCCCATGTTTGCATTTGAGCTTCTGTACCGTTCATGACCAACTGCCGGATCACCGCGTGATCACGCAAGTTCACGAAAGGATGTGCGCCTGCCGCATGAACTTTCTTCACAATCTCTTTCACTAGCGCGGCATCAATGCCGTACGCTTCGATGAGAATATTTTCGCCTGGCTTCGCCTTTACGGAGTAATTCACTAATACATCTGCAAGCTTCGTTAGTCTAGGATCCAACATGAATTAACTCTCCTCTTCTTGGGCCTCTTCTTGAGCGGGCTCGACGGGGTCGAAGCCTCGTTCGTGCGTTTGAAAGCCTACTGTCGTCAAATAGAACCATTCCCCGTTCTCTTCTTGCTCGGCATCGAGCTCATAAATCAGGGCACGAAATTTCCTCAACCATTCGGTATATTTCGCTCGGCTCATTTTCACTTCGACTTGTGTCATGATGATTGGCCATTGAGATCGATCAGGTGATGGGATTTGAAACGCCTCTTCAGGTGCATTGATGGCTCTGTTTCTAGCATGTCCAAGTACGCTCAACGTACGTTCGCGATAGTAATTTTCAACTTCCGCCACATACGGGAGCAAATTCTCGCCAGGCACAAATCCGCGCGCGACGGCACGATAAAACTTTTGCACAATACCATTCTTGAGCTCTGTACGAACAACAAAAATCAAGTCATGACGCTCCAGCTCATTCAAATGATAATGAACCTTGGCGCGCGCCATTCCCAATAGTTTAGCCAACTGTTGACCCGTATACGCTTTCTCAATTAATAAAAGCAATACACGTGCGCGGAGCGGATCACTGATGGTTTTCAGTTGTTCAAGTTCTTCAATGATATAAACAGGCTGCAGCTTCTTCATCCTAGATCCGACCTTTCTCTCTCTTTTTAATCTCTTAAATAGATTAATTAAACAACGGTCAAATCTTTTTAACCGTATCATAATGCCAAAAAGAATCTATGTCAATTGCGGTTTTAGCCAACTTGTCACATGGCACGCGACCTTTGTCCATGCGGCATTTCACCGCTTTAACGAGTTACCGAATTTAAGCTTTCTCCTATGGTAGCAAAAAGGGACGTTTCTGTCACCAATAAAGGTAGAAACGTCGCAAAAGTAGATGAAAAAATAGAATGGGAGAATGTAGGTTGGGGATTTTTGCTGTAGTCGATTCAAGACGTTATAAATTCACAATCCTTTCGCGCAGCTCTGCCGCTGCCTCGCGCGGCGAGCTCGCCGCGGCGATGGCGCTCACCACCGCCACACCATCTGCTCCCGCGCGGATGACGTGACTAGCGTTGCTGGCATCGATCCCGCCGATGCCAACAAGCGGCAGCGCGATGCCGCCCGCGCGCAGCAGCGCAATACCGGCAGGCCCCTGGACCTCACGCGCATCGAGCTTCGTGCGCGTAGCGTACTGGGGGCCTACGCCAAGATAGTCGGCGCCATCCGACAGCGCCGATTGGGCTTCGCCCAGATCGTGGGCCGATACGCCCACGATCATCTGCGGCAGCCGCTTCCGCACCGCGGCGGCTGCCTCGTCCTCTTGGCCGATGTGAATGCCATCGGCCTCAAGCTCTAGAGCCAGCCGTTCATCATCGTTGACGATGAACGGGATC
Organism: Paenibacillus sp. MBLB1832; assembly: GCF_032271945.1. Taxonomy (NCBI): domain Bacteria; kingdom Bacillati; phylum Bacillota; class Bacilli; order Caryophanales; family Paenibacillaceae; genus Paenibacillus; species Paenibacillus roseipurpureus. The sequence continues at coordinate 5,181,396 of NZ_CP130319.1, forward strand.
CCGCGCTGCGCGCACAGGCGGCGCAGCCGCGAACCTAGCGCGAGCCGTTCTGGCCCCTGCAGGGCGCCGGGGCCCTTCTCGCGCAGCTGAAACATCGTAACGCCGCCATAGATGGCGGCTTCAAGCACTGCATACGGGTCCGCCCCGTTACAATTGGGGCTGCCCATGACCAAATACAACCGCAGCGCTTCACGCAGCTGCGCCTCATCCCACTTGCGGATCATCCGAGCGCACCTCGCTCCGTCGTCACAGCTTGAGCAGCCGCGGCCACGGTTGCGCGAACACCGCGCTGGTACGCCCAATGATTCGTCGGGCCGTGCCCGCCGCCAATGTGCAATGGCTCGCCAATCGCCGCGTGTATGAAGCGTTTTGCCAGTCCCAGCGACTCCTTCGTCGCCAAGCCCTGCGCGAGCCCTGACGTCAACGCCGCAGCAAACGTACAGCCTGTTCCATGTGTATGCGGCGTAATGAGACGGTTCGATGTAAACTCCGTAAACGACGTTCCATCATAGAGAAGATCCGTTGCTTGCTCCGTGTTCGGTTCGTGTCCGCCTTTGATCATGACGTTCTTGCAGCCGTACTGATGGATCCGTTTAGCTGCTAACTGTCGAGACTCGTGATCCGTAATGACCATCCCGCTCAGCGCCTCCGCCTCTGGGATGTTCGGGGTGACCACGTCTGCCAGCGGCAGCAGGTGCCTGATCATCGCCTCAATAGCCTCCTGCTGCAGGAGCGATGCGCCCCCTTTGGCAATCATCACGGGATCGACGACGATGTGATTCCATCCGTACTGCTGAATGGCCGCAGCCACCACACGAATAATGTCGCCGCTGAATAGCATGCCTGTTTTTAAGGCATCCGGTTGCAAGTCCTCCCCAATCGATGCCAACTGGCGTTCAATCGCCTCCGCGCTCATCGGATAGACACCCTGTACACCCAGCGTATTCTGCGCCGTCACAGCCGTAATCACCGACATCCCGTACACGCCAAGCTCCTGAAACGTCTTCAGATCCGCCTGAATACCCGCGCCACCGCCGCTATCCGAGCCTGCAATCGTCAAAGCTTTGTATATCGCCACGATGCTCCTCCTCTCTAATTTGTCTATATCTATACGAATGCACCTTTTAATTCATCACTTTAACTAATAACCAAGCTACCTGCCTGCTAAGCAACCGTTCCTGCAAATGTGCAGCAATTAACTCATCACGCACACAAATATCTCAATTTGCTGCAAATCTGCAGGAAATTTGGCTGCTTTAGCTTGTTTTAAGAGATTTCGGACCAAATTTCTGTACTTTTGCAGCAATTTGCTCCGAAACAGTAAAAAGAGTAGAAAAATACTGCATTTTCGCAGGATTTACTAGTCAGCCTCGCCCGCCAACTCCCCACACTCCGCCTCACACCCTGCTCAAGCCCTCCATCGGGCTGCTCGCCGAAGCGTAGCGCTTCTTCGGAATGCGTCCCGCTTCGAAACCTGCACGTCCTGCCTCGATTGCCAGTTTCATGGCGTAGGCCATTTTTACAGGGTCCTTCGCACCCGATACCGCTGTATTGAGCAGGACGCCGTCCGCGCCCATTTCCATAGCCAGTGCCGCATCAGAAGGTGCACCAATACCTGCATCTACGATAACAGGAACCGATGCTTGCTCAATGATGAAGCTCAAGTTCAACGGGTTGATGATCCCCTGTCCTGTGCCGATTGGCGAAGCGCCTGGCATGATCGCATGAACGCCGAGCGCTTGCAGACGTTTGGCAAGCAGCACATCGTCCGACGTGTATGGAAGCACGATGAAGCCTTCCTCGAGCAGCATTTCGGATGCTTTGAGCGTCTCTACGGGATCTGGCAGCAGCGTCATTTCATCGCCGATAACCTCGACTTTGATCATATCGCACAAGCCCGAAGCCTTCGCCAATCTGGCAATGCGCACGGCTTCTTCGGCCGTTTTGGCGCCTGCAGTATTCGGAAGCAGCGTGAAGTTGGCCGTATCCAGCATCGATAAGAAATTCGGCTGACTTGCCTCGAAAATATTCATCCGCCGCACCGCGAACGTCAAAATTTGTGACTCCGAGACCTCTACGGCTTGCTTTTGAATATGAAAATCAGGAAATTTCCCCGTGCCTAGCAGTAAACGTGAACGAAATTCATATGGACCGATTTTTAACATGTGTTATCCTCCTCCTACAAAATGAACGATTTCGATTTGATGCCCTTCGGCGACTTGCGCCCCAGCGTGATCTTCCCTATGTAAAATGGTGGCGTTGTGCTCCACGACTAGCATTTTGTCGCTTAAATCGAAGTGGGCCAGCAGCTCATCAATTGTGCGAATAGCATCAGGTACTTCGACGCGTTGACCATTAATGTGCAAGTTCAATGACGATCCGCTCCTTTCTTAAAATACTTCCAGATACCGCACGGCGCCGCGGGTAGCACTTTAAGGCTCTTCTCGGGCCTTATTGACGTGCACGGGCGTCAGGTTCGTTGCTTTAACGCCCCAGAAGGGCGCTAATCCTCCGGTACCGCTAGCCTCAGCAGGATGCGCGGCACTGTTAGGCCATTCACGGTCCTTACTGGCGCACATGTGCCAGCGTCAAAGCAGAGTCCCCCCGACTCCCCCTCAGGGTCGTCTCCGACACGTCTGGGCTGAATGCATCCAGCCAAGGAGCCAAAGACGCCAGCTCGTCGCCGTCCGCGCCGAGCAGCCAATCCGCCATCACCTTGCCGGTGATGGGGCTTAATAGAATCCCGTTGCGGTAATGCCCGCAAGCGGTATACAACCCCTCCATCGCCGTCACCTTGCCGATGTAGGGCAGCCCGTCGGCGGTCTGCGGGCGCAGCCCCGACCAAGCCTTCTCCCACTCGGCATCGCCGAGTGAAAGCATCATGCCCCGCGCGCGATCCATCAGCTCAGCGAGCCCCGCCAGCGACACCTTGCGGTCGTAGCTGTGCGGCACCACCGTCGCGCCGACCACCAGCCGTCCGCCGGCTTTCGGCACGATATAGCACCCTGGCGTAAACAGTGTGCGCTTTAATAACGGCTTCGGCGTCCTGACGGAGAAGCACTCGCCCTTCACAGGAAACATCGGCAGCTCCACGCCGATGCCCGCCAGCAGCTGACCGCTCCACGTCCCGGCGGCGACGACAACGTGGTCGCTGTAGCGCGGCCCGGCGGCGGTCATCACGCCGATGACGCGGCTCCGCTCGGTCAGCAGCCCTTGCACCTGGGCGTAAGGCTGCACCTTCGCCCCGAGCACCTGCGCAGCTTGCGCGAAAGCCGCCGCAAGCTGTGGCGCCTCTACCTGCCCATCCTCGGGCAGGTAGAGGGCACCGCGCGTCGCACCGCTAAGCGCGGGCTCCAGCCCAGTGGCTTCAGCTGCGCTGAGCCACTGGGCTCGCTCGCCCGCGGCGCGCTGAAGCGTCTCCCGCGCGCGCAGCTCCTCCTCTTGAACGTCGCTGAGCGCGACGTTAAGCAGCCCCTCACGGACGAGACCGATGTCGATGCCCGTGAGTTCTCGCAGTTCCCCGCTAAGCTCGGGGAACATCGATCTACTCAGGCGCGCCCACTGGAACAGGGCGCCCGTGTCTTCCATCTCGGACTGCGCGCCAAGCATGCCTGCCGCCGCAGCCGAGGCTTCCATCCCGAGCTGGCCGCGTTCCAGCAGGGTGACGGACTGTCCTCTTTTCGCCAAATAGTAGGCAATCGACGCCCCAATGACCCCTCCGCCTACGATAATGACGGCTGTTTCTGATTTATTCATCCGCTCACCTCCATACGTTGAAGCTCCTGTTGATAGGCTCTGACAGCTCCCAACGGATCAGCTGCATCCCAAATCCCGCTCATCACTGCGATGCCTGCGGCGCCTGCCTCCACAACAGATTTCACCCTCGCAGGTGTCATCCCTCCGATCGCAATAACGGGAATGTTAACATGGTTAACCACCTCGCGCAGCACATCCAAACCTCTAGGCGACACACCCTGCTTCGAATTCGTCTCAAACACATGACCGAAAATAAGGTAGTCAACGCCCTCTTCCTCGCGCCATTTTGCCTCATCTGTGTGATGTACCGAAGCGCCTACTCGTGAATGTCCCTTATCCCGATGCTCTCGCTGCAAAGCCCTGAAATTGCTTGCTCCTGTAAGCTGCACACCGCCCGTCTGCAGGGCCGCAGCCACTTCTGGAAAACTGTTTATCACTATCTTCTCAAGGGGAATCCCTTGCTCAATCACATGCTGCACACCGAGGAATACCTCATCAGGCGACTTGGTTTTCTCACGAATATGAATCGACGTCACATAGGGATGAATCTCCGCAGCGATCGCAGCCAACGAAGGCCAAGACAGCTTTCCATTCGATATGACGTGCAGTTCTTTCTCTGGCATGAAAGGTCGACTCCTCCCGTACTGTAGCCCCCTGTGACGAACGCCAAAAACCACTTTCCCAAGGAAAGTGGTTGAAATATGCCGCTGTATACACCGTTCAATGCGCCCAGTCATACGCTCATTCCACTTTCCTCCGCTGGCATAAACCAGATCAGGTTCAAAGGGTTCAGTTTCCACTGTCTCAGCCTCACGGCGCCCCTAGGGATTCATTCTTATACAATTGATAAATATTATCATAGCACGGCATCCAACTCTTGGAAATAAGAAATTTCCTAACCTCCTTGCCCATCTGCCCTTGAAACCATTTCCAAACTCTCCCGTATACCATTACAACAATAACTTATCTTAGAAGGAGTGTTCTTCCTTGGAACCTTTTGTGCTGCAAGAACCTGATCGCAGACAACCATCCTCCGTTCCGCCAGGCATAACCCGCAAAATCATCGCGGGCGTGATTGGCCTCCTCGTCCTCATTTTTGGGTGGTCCACCTTCTATACCGTGCAGGAACATGAGAAAGCAGCCATTCTTACACTAGGCAAATTTACGGGTGAAAAAGAGGCTGGGCTGCACTTCAAGCTGCCTTATCCGCTTCAACAAGCGATTGTGCTTCCTGCTAAAAAGACACAGCGCATCCAAATTGGCTTCCGTGAAGCCAATGGTAAAATTACCCCCGTTGAGGAAGAAGCGATGATGATTACGGGGGATGAAAATATTTTATCCGCTGATGCGGTCGTAGAATGGAATATCAGTGATATGCGTGACTATCTCTATAATATTGATAACGCTGAACAGTTCCTTCGTAACTCTGCAAGTGCGGCCATTCGCTCCGTTATCGGCTCTACTGCGCTGGATTTCGCCATTACAGAAGGGAAAACCGAAGTGCAAGGCAAAGTAAAAGAACGACTGATCGAGATGCAAACGAAGTATGAAACTGGCATCCATATCGTCGACTTGAAGTTCCAAGATATTGAGCCGCCAGCTGGCGATGTGCAGAATGCTTTTAAAGATGTCACGAACGCGCGCGAAGAGAAAAATACGAAAATTAACGTGGCTCAGAAATATGAAAATGATATCCTCCCTCGTGAACGAGGCAACGCGCAAGCGCTGCTGGAGAATGCGGAGGCGCAGAAGAAATCCCGGATTTTGAATGCACAGGGGGATGTTGCGAAGTTTAATGCCGTCTATGCGGAGTATGTGAATAATAAATCCGTTACGGAGAGCCGTCTCGTGCTCGAGACGTTAGAGAAAATTTTGCCGAATGCCAAAATCTTCGTCAGTGACAGCACCGGTGAAACGGTCAAATATTTACCGATCAATGAACTGCTGCGTACACCTGCTGCTACAACGGGCCAAGCACAAGGAGGAGCTGCGAAATGACCATCCAGGGCAAATGGATTCTAAGATCCGTACTAGGCGTCGTTCTCGTCTTTTTCTTCCTGCTTTCCATCTTCATCGTTAAAGAGGGAGAGTACCGTGTCGTGCTCAAATTCGGAGAAGCCGTGCGGATTCAATCCCATCCAGGTATTCATTTTAAAATTCCATTCATCGAATCCGTACGTACGCTTCCTAAATATCAGATGGTTTATGACAGTAAGCCCACTTCCATTCTGACCAAAGATAAAAAGCCGATCGAAGTCGACAATTACACGGTTTGGCGGATTGACGACGCCCAGCAGTTCTTGCGTACGATTCAATCGGTGACAGGCGGGGAAGAGCGCATCGATGCTGCTGTCTATAATACGGTCCGACGGAAATTATCGGAGATCAATTACAGTGATATTATTAGCGAAAACACACAACGCGGGAATCTGAACGATGAGATCACGAAAGAGGTTGCTGAGCTGATGGAGCGCGATAACTACGGGATTCAAATCGTCGATGTACGCATCAAGCGCACCGACCTCCCTGACTCCAACAAGCAAAGCGTGTATAAACGGATGATTTCGGACCGCCAGTCCATAGCAGCGAAGTATTTGTCCGAGGGGGATGAGGAATCGAAGAAAATTACCTCCAAAGCGGATCGTCAGGCAAGCGAGTTGATTGCTCAAGCGCAAGCCGATGCGAAGAAAATCGTTGCCGCCGGCGAACAAGAAGCTGCTCAAATTTATAACTCCGCGTACGGCAAGGACCCTGTTTTCTACAACTTCTACCGCACACTCGAAAGCTACTTAGTCACATTCAAAGGCGAGCCTGTCATCATGCTGCCGATCGATTCACCGTATACGAAAATTTTACTTGGAAAATAGGTTAATGGACATGTCATCGTTGATGGCATGCTTTTTTCATGCGCGTGTATGCTACAATTAGGACATACATATCTGACATCATACGTAGTTTCACATACTAGCCACGAAAGGATGTTCACCTAGATGCTCTCTCTACTGAATCGTCGCCTAGAAAAAATCATGCCGCTCATTACTCCCCTCAGCGTGCTCATCGGCGTGCTGCTTGGGAGCCATTTGTCTGGATTTACGTTTCTATCTCCGTGGCTGTTCGCCTTCATGACGTTTGCAGGAAGCATTTCTTCCAGCTTCAAAGAATTCGTCAAGGTCGTGGTGCAGCCGCTTCCGCTTATAACGACGTTATTAATTCTGCATGTCGGGATGCCGTTCATCGCGCTCGGTCTTGGACATGTGGTATACGGGCATGAACCGTTAACGATTACGGGTCTTATTTTAGCTGCTGCCATACCGACGGGCATTACGAGCTTCGTCTGGGTTGCAATTTATCGGGGCAATAATGTGCTGACACTCTCGATCATCCTGATGGATACGATCCTCTCACCTTTTGTCGTGCCATATACGCTGTCACTCTTGGTTGGCACCAAGGTTCAGCTCGATACGTTTGCTATGATGAAAGGCCTCTTCTTCATGATCGTCGTCCCTTCCCTCATCGGGATGGGGCTGAATCAGTGGACGCGCGGGGCGATTAAGGAACAGTGGAGTGGTCGTTTCGGTCCTTTTTCTAAAATATTCATGGGCATCGTGGTCGCGATTAACTCCTCCGTGATCGCTCCCTATCTGCGGGATTTCAACGCGAAGCTCGTTGGTTTAGCGGGGTTTGTGCTCGTCCTTGCCTCGCTGGGCTACATGCTCGGTTGGCTTGTCGCCAGGCTCCTGCGCTGGGAGCAGGATGTCGTGGTTGCCCTTACTTTTAACAGCGGTATGCGCAATATTAGTGCGGGGGCGGTACTCGCTGTCGCGTATTTCCCGCCACCTGTTGCTATTCCTGTCGTGCTTGGCATGCTGTTTCAGCAGTCTCTTGCATCCCTGTTCGGCTTTCTGCTGAACCGTAAATATGCGTTAAAAGATAAGAAACCGAGACTACAAGTTAATGGGGTTAAACACTCCTAGCGTTAACTTTTACTTCGGATAGAATCTGTATTATGCTAACCCGTACCTTTATTCCTCTTCACCCCGATACCGCCACTCCCGCTTCAGCATGCCATACACAATTAAATCGATGTAATGATCATACAGCCAAGCGGCATCACGAATCTGGCCTTCCTGCGTAAAACCTAGCTTCTCAGGAATCGCTCTGCTTTTGAAATTCTCAACCCCGCAGCGGATTTCCACACGGTTCAGGCCGAGTTCGTTGAATGAGTAGCTAACAAGCTCACGGCAGGCACGCTTCATAATCCCTTGACCCTGAAAGCCTTCCCCAAGCCAATACCCAATGCTGGCATAATGATTAGCCCAATTAATCGGGTGAAAGCCGATGCAGCCTGCGAGCTCACCTTTGAACCAAATGCCCGCATTGAAGCCATTATTAGACGCCTGCTGATTCAGACAATGCTGGATAAATCCACTGGAATGTTCCACGCTCTGGGTGCCATCCACCCAAGGTAACCATTCTCTCAAGTACGCCCGGCAGCTGTCCGTTAATTGATATAATTCTTCGGCATCCCTGGATTGAAGTGGTCTGAGAATCAGATCTGAATCGATGGAAATGATCATGGGGAACCTCCTATTCAGCAAATTTGATTTCGGCTATCGCTTTCTTATACCGATCTACCCGTTCCCAATCTTGACGTGTCGGATGCTCGATTCTTCTAAGATCACAGTTATCCTCCAGATCCAATAACTTCACTGCGGCAGCTAAGGAATTTAATTTTATGCGATGAATAAAAGCCTCATAGGACTCGTCCGTCCTCCGCGTTAGGCAATCCAGCGCTTCAATGATCGATTGGCTAAATCCTGCGCTTTTTAAATCAAATAGGGTGATATCCGAGTCCTCCACCACATCATGCAGCACAGCAACGATGGATTGCTCCATGGTTTGGGCCTTACTTGCTAATCGAATCGGATGTAAAATGTAGGGATGTCCGCCTTTGTCTACCTGACCATCGTGCGCTTTGGCCGCGATTAAAATAGCCTTTGTCAATGAGCTCAATCTCTGCTCCCCCTCTGATTCGGATTTTGTCATTAGAGATCTTTCATCATGAGCCAAACCGCATAAGGTTGATTTTCCTTGGCCAACAGGCGCAAGCCTATCTTTTCATATAATCGAAGCGCTGGTCCATTCGTCGGTGCCACGCGCAACTGGTATGATTTTACCCCATATCGCTCGAAAAAATGTTCGGCATACGCCACGAGTTCCCGCCCAAGCCCCTTCCCTCGATAGGACGGGATGAGGTAAAACAGATTCACATAGCCGATGTCAGTCCCCTCGTAGGAGACAATTTGCAGCTCAATTTGACCAATAGGTTGACCGTTCTCCTCAATCAGCATGAGCCCGTCTGGGAATCGTTTCGCCCGGTTCGCCAAACGCGTCACATACACATCTGCATCCCCGAAGCCCTCCTCGCTCCCAAAGCTCACCACATAGGAATCTTTGCGAAAAGCAATGATTGTTTCCCGATCTTTCACGACATCTATTGCACGAAATTCCATTGTTCGCCTCACCTCGCGTCGTATCTTCAGCTAATTTTAAGCTAACTTTTATGTAGGGTTCAGCTTGTTTTCTCGATTCTTTCATAATTTCATCGTACAATGAGTCTATAGAAGATATCAATATAGGAGTGATACATACACATATGAAAATGAAAAAATTAGCTGGCGTTTGCCTTCTGATCCCGATTTTACTAACCGGATGCGGCAGTAAAGCAGATACCCAAACGGCTGCTGCAGGCACGTCTCAGCCTCAACAAACAGCGAAACCCGCAAATGGACAGGGGCAGAATCGCCCCGCGATGGATCCTGCACAAATGAAGCTTTTCAGTACGTTTCAAACGTTAATGATGTTGGATCGAGCTGATGGCTTAACGATAACCAAAGAGCAAGCTCAAGCGATGCTCCCGATCGCGCAGGATGTCGTCACGAAGAAAGAGTTGAGTGACGAGAACAAAACCAAGCTGCTCGCTACGCTGACAGATGCTCAGAAAACGTTCATCACCGATGCTGAAACGCGGATGAGCAATCGTGGCAACGGTGGTCCAGGAGGAAACGGAAGTGGAGGCCCGAATGGGCAAGGCCGAAACGGCGAGGGCCAAGGCAGAGGAAACGGCGGCGGTGCGGCTGGACAAGGGCAAGGGCAGGGTCAAGGACAGGCTCCTGGAGCTTCTGCTTCGCCTAACGCGAATGCTGGCAACGCCCAGCAAGGCGGAGGAAACCGTCAAAATGGCGGTGGAAATGGCGGCGGAGGTTTCAATGGCAACCGACCAGCAGGCGGTCAGATGGGCAATATTGCGGAAGCATTCGTAGAACTTCTGCAAACGAAGTTGAAATAAGTCGAATTATTTCCTAGGTAATAATGAAATAAAACGGACGCCTCCTAACGTGGGGCGTCCGTTTTATTTTATCCTCGTAAAGCTTGAATAACCTGCTCCGCCTGTAGCTCACCAGCGGCAACCTGCTCGATGTACGGTGCAAACATGTCGCACATATACACGAATAAGGTGATAATTTCCAAAGTCTCATCACTCTCAAACGAGCGTGAAGCCGATAGCGTGTACACATAGCGATAATGAATCTCGCCGTCCTCATTAATGCCGAAGTGGCCGATCGGTAAGCGCGTGTTAATCTCCAAGAGAAGCGAGGATACTTCCGCACGTGCTCCTGTCCCTAAGTGAAACGGCAATGTGCTATAAATTTGCAGCAATTGAATCGCCGTAATATCCTCATCATTCAGCGGTAAAAAGCTAAAGTGCAGGAACCGATCCCGCCCCTTCTGATCCTCTTGAAAAGCCGCCATCAGCACATGAAGCGGAATCGCCTCGGATTTCTCCAATAAATTCGTGGCAAGCTCTGCCTCGTCCAAAATCTCTTTCAATTGCCCTAATTGCGCCAAATGGCGCCCATGCGCAAGCTCTGTTAGCATCTTGATCTACCCACCTATTCTCTTTTGCGACTACGTCTACTTCCCGCCTCGCTGTTGAATCACATGTGTCAATTCATGACCGAGCAATTCCTGCCCCTCACGTGAATCCGGATTGTAACGACCTTCTCTAAAGAACACATCATTGCCCGTTGCGAATGCCTCAGCGCCAATTGAGCGATTAATCTGGGATGACTCCGAATCATTGTGAATGCGAACATTGCTGAAATCCGCATGAAATGCCGACTCCATCTTCGCTTGAATACCCGCATCCATGGAGCTGCCGCTGCCCTGCTTCGCTTTGATCTGTGACTCGACCTCTGCGCCCGCTTCAAATCCGCCTTCCGACGATGCCTTCATCTGCAATTGCTCTTCTTCGATCTCGTCGCCCTCCGAGCGCTGAATCGACTCTGTCGATGGCTTCATTTGCAGCTCTTCTTCCTCGATCTCGCCGCCCTCTGAGCGCTGAATCGACTCCGTCGATGCCTTCATCTGCAGCTCTTCTTCCTCGATCTCGCCGCCTTCTGAGCGCTGAATCGACTCCGTCGATGCCTTCATCTGCAGCTCTTCTTCCTCGATCTCGCCGCCTTCTGAGCGCTGAATCGACTCCGTCGATGCCTTCATCTGCAGCTCTTCTTCCTCGATCTCGCCGCCCTCTGAACGCTGAACATCCGCTTGGGAAGCTGCTGCAATATGATCAGCTGCTGCTCTTCCCATCTGATCCGCTTCTTGTTCGTAGGCGTCACCTGCCGGTCCTACGGTCATTTTGGTCTGGATATTCAACATATTGCCCACAGCGCGATTCCCGATAGCGCGTTGAATATTCATCAACTCTGAAGTTGTCCCTTGTGCGTTCATTTTATTCACTTTATTCGTGTGCAGAGAAGAATCTGGTTGCCGGTTAATATGCGATTTTTGCATGGCATAGCCCTCCTAGCGAACTTTTATTAGCGTAGCTGAACTGATTGCACTCCTCAATGACCGTCCCTAAGTGCGTGATGTATGTCGTCTATATGTTAACTATATCACAACGATTTGTTGGATAAGCGATTATTTCAACCGATTTCGATCAATAAGGAGGACGGCAATATCATCAGACTGCACGGCACCATTCGCGAATCCGTCCACATCCTTTACCATATGCGCTAGCAACTGTTCCGCATCACTGGTTTGCTCCCTATTCAGCACTTGCTTGAGCCGCTCAAAGCCATACTGCTCTAGCTGTTGATCCTCGGCCTCCGTGATTCCATCCGTATACAGAATGAGCCTGTCGCCAATTCCCAGCATAGCCTCATTATTCAAATAATATGTATCATCCATGACGCCAAGGGGAAGTCCCTTCTTCCCTTTCAACAGCTCTACGCTGCCATCATTTCGTACGACATACGGCGGGCAATGACCGCCATCACTATACTGAAGCTGCCCAGATGCGACATCCAACACCCCGCAGAATATGGTCGCAAACATCGTGGAATCATCTTTGTACAGCTCTTGATTAACAGCAGTTAGCAGCTCACCTGGCGTCATCACAGCCGTCATTTTCCCTTTGAGCAGCGTCATGGTCACAGCCATAAAGAGCGCCGCTGGAATCCCTTTATCCGACACATCACCAAGTACGAAGAACAAGCGATTGGCATCGATGCAAAAATAATCATAGAAATCGCCACCGACCTCACGCGCTGGGCGAATGATCGCATGCGCATCCGCTTGTGCTGGCTCCAAACCTTCCTTCGCTTCCACGCTGTCTGCGCTACGGAGGCATAAGCTCTTCCTCGGCAGGAAGCCCATCTGAATGTCCGTCGCGATGCGCAGCTCGCTTTCCATGCGCTCTTTGGCTGCCGTCGTGATTTTCAAGGCGTGAATCGACTTCTCCAAAGCGTCGTAGAGCATCGCATTTTCCAGAGCGGCCGCCGTCGGAGACGCGATCGACTCCAACAGCTGCAAATCGCGGTCTGTAAACGGCGCATCGCCGCGTTTATTCAACACTTGCAGCACGCCGATGATTTTCCCTTTGCTGACCAAAGGGACACAGAGCATGTTGCGCGTCGGATACTCCACGCGCTTTGCTACTTTGGACGACCAGCGCTCATCCTGCGCAGCGTCGTCGATCTTCACCGACTTCCCTGTCTGCGCGACCCAGCCTGCGATACCTTCGCCGATTCGGAGGCGGATTTCTCGCACCTCATCCCCTTTTTCGCCCAGTGCAAGATCGAAGAAAAGCTCTCCCTTGTCCTCGTCGACCAAGATGACGGACGAAGCCTCCGCGTTCATAATGCGGGAGGAGGTTTCCATGATTTTGATCAGCAAATCCTGCTTCTTAATCGTCGAATTCACTTCCAAGCTCACATCAAAAAGCTGCATCGTGCGCTGTAGCTCAAGCTCTGCATCTAGGCGCTTTCGTTGACTTCGCTGCCACTGGATGACAGCCATAAGACACACAACAACGAGCACACCTACGAGCACATTCATCCAGATCAGCTCCTTCCTCGTATCAATAAATCTTATTTAATCGCTTGGACCGCTTCCTCTTCCGTCTCATACAGCTTGAAAATAGCGCTGAAACCCGACATATCGAAAACTTCCTTCACATGCTCATTCATGCGTGCTAGCGCGAGCTTGCCTTGAATCACCTTGACCATTTTGGCTGCGGATAACAAGCTTCTAAGCCCTGCGCTGCTCACATAATCCAGACCTTGGAGATTGAAGACAAACTTGCCGTGCCCCTGCTCTACGAGCTTGGCAAACGCAGACTCCAAACCAGCGGATGAATTCCCATCCAATCGGCCTTCCAAGCTTAGCAGCACAATACCATCTTGCAATTGCTCGGTAATCGTCATGATACTTCCTCCTCCGTACGGTTCTTTCTCATCATAAGAATATTCTCCTCGTTGAAACGCTCATAGTGAAGCTCATCCATCACTTGCTTGACGAGATGTATGCCAAGACCGCCGATCCCGCGTTCCTCGATAGACAAATCCGTCTGAGGCGTAGCGCGCAGCAACGGGTTAAACGGCTTGCCGCGATCTGTTAATCGCAGCTCCCAGCCTCCAGAAACAAGACCAATATCAAGATGAATCGCATGCAATCCTACTTCTTCCTGCGGGTAGCCATAGAGAATGATGTTCGTGACGAGTTCGTCGCAGACCAGATTAATCTGAAACAAGGCTTTTTCCGTGAGACCTAGCGATGGAGCCAGTCCGTGGAAGAAAGCATGCAGCCGTTCCAGCTCTTGCAAATCGTTGCGCAATATGATCGAATCCGATTCCACGGGGATCACTCCTCAAAGTTTTCTTCAGAAAACTAGCTTCGTACGCATCAGCTCTATGACATTTTCAGCAGCATATTCTCAAGCAATCGTACACGGGCACTGGAAGCGTGCAGCATGCCGATCCCGATCTCTGGATACAATCTCACCAATCGCGATAAGCTCTCACCTTGCAGCGTCAGCACGCGAACTTCATCGAAAATCACTTGCGCTGTAATGGCGGATGGGGATCCCGTTAAGGCTGTCGTTTCCCCAACAGCTTGCTTCGCCCCTAGCACTCCGATCGTTGCTGTCTCGCCTACGCCTGTTTCATTACTTAGCTCGACATGGCCTTCGATGATCAGATACATCGCAGAGTTGGCTTCGCCCCGACGTAACAGGTACGTCAAATCCTCATGAACTTCTTCGGTCGCGATGCCAGCAATCAAGCCTAATTCATCCACCGATAAATCGGCGAATAAGCTCACTTGTTTTAAAAAGATAACTTTATCTAACATCGTTAAAAATTTACGATCTTCTTTCATATCCCCACGCTCCAATGCGCTTAGTGCGTAAATGGCGATCTCCTTCAACCAGCTATCGGCCCATGTTGCAGCCTCTTGAAGCAGTTCAAGCGGCCCTTGTTGGTCGGTTAACCCGTCCGCGTCTTTTTGCTTTAATTGATCGAGCAAGGCATACGCCAATCGGCGGTCGCCCAACCCTTCCGCCAGTACTTCTAAGCCGTTCTCGCGTATCTCTTCATTCTCATCTTGGATGACTTCCCGCAATGTCATGACGATGCGCTCGTCCACAAGCTTCGCCATAATGGACCAAGCCCCGTCAATGAGCGCGCGATGCAGCTCTTTGCAGCGCTCCCTCGCCAGCTCCGCAAGTCCCGACTGCCCGAGCTTCTCTAGCGCAGCTGGAAGTGCACGCTCTTGCGTCGATGCTTGCAGCCGCTGTATGCACAGCTCTACCAGCATGGCGCGCAGCTGGCTGTCCTCCAGCAGCTCCGCCAACGTGCTGACGACCGCATTCCAGATGAAGGGATTGGGCACCTCGCGATGCTCCATCAACGTCGGCAGCGCCGTTTGCCCCATATCAACCAAGGCTTGAAGAATCGCCTTCCGGAGCTCTTGGTCGGCCATCGGCACCATGCAAAGCATCATTGGGATGGCCGCAACATGACGCAGCTTGCCTAAACAATGCGCAGCAGCGACCTTCACCGCTGGCCGCTGCTCATCGAGCAGCGAAACGACCCAATCCGCATACGAGCTGAGCTTCAGATCAGCGACCGTATGGCAGCCATACACGGCCCATTCGCCGCCGGTATCCAGCATTTTAATAATCGCCTCATCACAGGCAGGGTAGCTCTCTTCGCTTTCCAACGCATACAAGGCTTTGACCCCCTCGTGCACAACCTTAGGGTGATTGTCGAGCAGCTTGACGCGAATGAAGAAGTGCGACTGGCTTTTCAGATGAGACGCTTTGGATATCAGCTTCACGCATTCCGCACGGACCTCAGGGTCCTCATCTTCCAAGAAAGACGCGACCTGCACAAGTTCCTGAATACCTGCCCCCTGTAGATTCATCGCCCGGAGGACCGCAATTCGAATGCGCGAGCTTTCTTCGCCAATCATGGAGATCAAATGCGGCAGGAAGGCCGAATCCTTGGCTTTACCGATAATCTCCAGCGCCAGCTCCCGCACATAATCGTTCGGATGCTTCAAGTACCCCAGCATGGCCGACAGCGCTTTCGAGCTGCGAATGCCCCCAATAAAGGAGCCCGCGATCTCGGACAAATCGCCATGCAGCGATTGCACGCTTTTGACCAGTTCACGAATGTACAGATGCCGTCCGAACCATGCCACAACAACGAGTATGCCTGCGACGATGACGCCCACCCATGCAAGCGGTGACAATTGAAGGAGACCGAAAGAATGCAGCATGGAAAGTAACGAACCGATTAGAATACCGCCGGAAGCGGCTACACCTTGCGCGAAATAGCGGTAGCCGTCTCGTTTGGAAATCGGCATCATTTTGAAGAAAAGCTGGTAACACGGTTCCGCAATGTAATACAGCAAGATATAAAAAATCGCATACGAGCCCGAAACCATTCCCAAGCCCAGCGATTGATTCATAAATAACGCGGTCAGACCGAACCCGCCGAAGAAAAGAATCGTGATGCCTAACAGCATGTTGCTGGCCCCTAACCAATTCATGAGTCGGGTCGATACGGTTTGTAATAGCAAACAGACAGTAAATTGTATGGCCGTAATTAATCCATAGAACGACGTTAATTCCCCTTCCTGCGGGAACCGCATCTCTGCCGCCGTGAAATATTGATACTCCATCATGAAGTACACAGCAGGCATGAGTGTCATGAGTGCGACGGCACATAAGAGAAACGGATTACGAAACATTTGCTTCACATAGTAACCAGCTGTCTCTTCCTTTTCCTCCCCGCCCACTGTCGCAGCTTGCATGCTTAAACGCTTATCTTCCTTCAAAGTTAACGGCACTAAGTAGCGAAGAATTGCTCTGCGGAAGAATACAAAGCCGAACACCATCCCCACGGGCGCTAACGCATACACAGCTTCGGTCCCCAGCAGCTTACCCAGTTGATGTGCGAGCAACCCTGCGGTAATACCGCCTGTCGTTGTGGAAGCGATGAACATCGGCATGAGCCGTTTCGCTTGCTGGGTGGGACACAAGTCGAAAGCCGTACTCCACAGGAGTAACGTTAGCTGTCTCACGACGAAATTCGAAGTCAGGAACAGAATCGGATAATAGTAACGATAATCGATGCCGCCAAGCTTGAAACCGAGCAGCACAGCCCCGTTTAGGAAGAGCAGCCCCATCATCATGATAAAAAGCGTCGTCATCATCTTCGCCTTCGGCAGACGATTGGCGAGCTTCGCGAGCAGCCAGCCTTCCAGCGGCATGATCGCTGCTTCCACCATATAGATATAAGGCAAATATTGCACGCCAAAGCGCTGATTGAACAGCGCCATGAACGCTGTGTAATTCAAAGATTCTGCAATTCCGCCAAAGTAAAAGATCGGCAGCATCATCCATAGCTTACGACTGTCTTCTGCGCGCAGCCCTATCCACCTTTTAAAGGTTCCTTGCATCTCATCAGGTCCAATCTATGAGTTCATTTGTGATGAAACTAAAGACTTATATTTTTGTAAAAAGCAAGCCTTGCTTCACCTTCGTAATAATAATTCGGGTATGTACCGATCAGTTCAAAACCGTTCGCTCGGAACATCCGCTGAATTGGCTGATATTCGGGCAAATCACACGTATACGTTAAAATGTAACGCCCCTGCGCCTGACGGGCAAACGTCTCCAGCTCATGAAATAAGATCTTGGCAAAGCCATGTCGCCGATATTCGCGGTGAACAGCTAAGTAATCCCATAGAAATCCGCCGGACTGATGCTCATTCTCCTTGCAGCTAGTTACCGCGACAATATCGCCCGCCTCGTTCTCGATATACCAATGGCGATGATTGCGCTGCGATAAGCTGAGCATAGGCGCATTGCGGAAGTGATCCAACTCCCCTGGCGTATGACGCTGATCATCGAAGGACACTGGCGACAAATAAAAATCGGTGATCCGTAACGCGTCCTTTTCGGTTGTCAATTCATGGACCTTCAACTGATTTGCCTGCATGTCACGTTCGCCTCTCCCGTTAAGAAACTGATAAAGTGCCATTCCATTCCCCTGTTGTGCCTTGCCCAAAATATTCATCGCACATATAGAAATACAATTGTGCTGCTTTATCTTGACGATTCTGCTTAATGACCATCAGGAACGCTTCACGAGCATCGTAGAAACGCCCAACCTGATAGAACGTTACCGCTTGTTCGAATAGCGCTTTGGTCTTTTCTTTCAAGACACGAATCGTCTCTGGATCTCCTTGATACACATCGAACAAATGCAGAGGCTCCTTCACGCCATCTATTTGAATCAACCCAAGATCCCTATAGAGGAAATCGGCAGGACGTTCGAGCGACTGCACAACCGCATCTGTAATCAAAATAGATGCCCCTAACGGTTCTGTCATTTTTTCCAGCATCGTCGCTAAGTTCACACCATCCGAAATCACGGTACCTTCCAAACGTTGCTCCTCGCCAATGATGCCTAAACGCATAGGCCCTTTATGCAAGCCAATTCCGAAGTCCACCGGTTTATAACCAACATTCGCGCGGTGTCCGTTATAAATCTCCAGCTCCCTGCGCATCTCGACACACGCCATCAGCGCTTCGTCGGTTTGATTCGGAAATAGTGCCATGAAACCAGCACCTAGGTACTTATTCATTAATCCTTCATGCTTGCGGACATACGGTCCAAATCGTTTCAAGAATGAATTCACGAAGTTAAAATTTTCTTCCGGCGTAAGCCCCTTCGACATTTGGAAAAATGCCCGAATATTGAAAATGAGAATAGACATCCGCTGTTCCACTTGATCGCCAAGTTCGACATCCAGAATGGTTTCCTTGTTCAAGAAGCGCAGGAACTGCTGCGGAACGAATCGATAGTAGGATTGACTGAAGTTCTCTACCTTGGTGATGTACTCTCGGATCCGTGAGGCCATTAGATTAACACTATCGCCGAGGTCCGAAACCTCGTCCCTCGTATGAATGGTCACAACCGTATCCCAGTTGCCCTTAGCAATCTCACCCACGCTGTTGCGAAGTTTACGAATCGACGATAGAAGGACGTACGTCATCACGACAAGGACAAGCAGTAATCCGACTGAGATGTAGGCAATGTTCCGAATAATGGAATGCAAGACCGCTTGGCGATGCTTCAATAGTCCGTCTAGATTTTTACTCGTCTCGAAGACACCGACAATTTTGCCCCCTGAATTATAAATCGGAGCAATCGCATACCGCCACTCACCCGAGAAATCCTCCCACTGTCCCGTGGCCGTCTTGCCTTCTAGCACAACCTGCTGATTCTCGGGCGTTTGCTGGAACGGATTAAACATATGCATGCCATCATCATCTTCCAAAATACGGTAGATGACGCCGTCCTCATATTTATACACCGCTTTATAGAAGCCCTGATTATCATCGCGCACATTGTTCTCAAAAACAGCCTGAATTCGCTTGCGGAACGATTGATACGCGCTGCCTCTATAGTCGAGCGGCGAGCTCATCGCTTCCAATTTATCGCCATCGACGAGATTTTGACCGTTTTTGGCTAGTAAAATCAGCTCACTGAACGTCTCTTCTTCCATTTTCTGCGAGAAGCTGTTGTAAATCACGGTAGACAAAAGAATCATCGACAAGGCAATGACAGGGATTAGGATGAAAATTTGCTTCACCATCAGAGGCAATCGCCGCTTGAGCAGGTCGAAGTAAATCAATTTAAATGCAAGAAGTACGAGCAGCAAGCTGGCAACCGCAATGAACCAAACGAATAGGGTACCCTTACGTTCTGCTGAACTAAATTTGGCTTCCACCAGGGGTTCTGTAATCGTACCGTCAGGAAGACGGCGATTAATCTGGGCGGACTCGACGATAATCAAGCTGCCATCCGATCCAACACTGCTCGTTGTTGTATCAAAGGCAAGCTCGACATGGTTGGCTTTCGCCTTCTCATCATCCACAAGTGCCTCTAGTACGTAAGGCTGCTTCGGATCCAGTCTAGCAATCATGCGAGCGTTGAAATCAATAAAAATCAAGCGTCCCTGCTCATCCAAATGCATGCTTTCAGGGAAATTGCGGCGCGTACGATCGATGCCAGGCAACGGATACACTTGCTCTGATCGCCCATCGGCCATAGCGTGATAAATCTCTCCGCTTCGCGTGGAATAGTAAATCGCGCCTAGCTTGTAACCATCTGCTTCCGCAACATATTTGTTGCTAGGAAGCATGATGGTGTTCGTCAGGGTCGGCTCCTGCGTAGAGCCCTCACCCGCAGGTGTTTGGTATAGGGATAGCTTACTCACTTCATCATTGAAAAAGTAAACCATGCCCTCATGAATTTGAATATTACGTAAGGAGCCAATGCGATATCGCTTGGACTGAGAATCGCTGTATTCTTGTGTGAAGAGGCTGCGATCGAACTTGCCATCTGGCTTGTAGCGAACAATTTGTTCCGACTTCACGACAATGCCGTATGGGTCGAGCAGCGTACGGATCGTGTATAAATAACCCTGCGTATCCACGGCCATATCATTAAAGCGATACACTTCCCCATTCTTGCCAGTATCGCTCGTGATCGAGAACTGTAGAACCCCCTCTGGGTTCAGCTTATGGATCGTTTTCTTGGCATTATCGATTACGAATAGGTTGTTCTGTGCATCCGAGATCGCCTTCGATAATCCATCGAAAGGCATGCTTTTCTTCCAAGGCCACAGCTCGATGCGCTCCTGATTTTCACCAAGGTAAGTCCCCGCAACGCCTAGTAGCAGCAGGACGAGCAGCAATGCCGCAATCGATTTCTTCATCGCTTGAATTCTCCTCATTTATCAATTTGAATCATTTGCAAAGCAGCGTTCCATTCGACGCCGAAGCCCAAAGATTCGGAAATGAATCTTAACGGCACATACGTCCTGCCTTCTAATAGAAGTGAGGGTCCATCGATCGGTGTAGGCAGGCCGTCCACATAAGCGGTAGTTTGGTTGATCGTGCTTGTAATCGTTGTATATTCCGTACTCACTGTGACCGTGAGACTCTCTTGATCCCAATCTACCGCCGCTCCGAAAGACTCAGAAACGGATCGAATCGGTAGATAGGCTCCTCCATTTATTATAACAGGCGGCGCGTCAAATTTAATAGACATGGTAGAAGAAAGCACGTTTTCTGCCGAAAGAGGTTGAATCGTTACTGGGACTTCGGTCCCGCTGCTAGCCGTGCTAGATTCAGAGGCAGCGTTGGAGCCGCTTGAGTTTGTCGAAGGTCCTGGAATTGAGGTCACATTCGCAAGTGATTCCGCGATGCTCGCCAGTGCTTGCAGCTCCTCTGGCGCGTACTTGGCCTTCTCCTGCTGCTGAAGTTCACTCAGCAGATTCGTCACTTGCTGTTCAAGCTGCGCCCCAACGACCGAATCTGGCGGCAGCTCCGCCAGCAGCAGTTGGGCGGCTTCCAGCTTCGCGAACAGCGCGTCCTTCGCCATCGCCAGCTTCGCGGCGGCGACGGCCTCGAGCGAGCGGGTCAGCGTCGCCACCCGCTCCGTGTCCTTCTGCGCCTGCGCTGCGCTCAGCGCAGCCTGGAGCTTCTGCTTCGCTGCGTTCAGCGAAGCCTGCCCTTCGGATGCGCCCGTTTGCGCATCCGCGAGCTGCGCCTGCGTCGCGAGAAGCTGCTGCAGCGCGGCTGCAGCGGCTTCCGGCTCGCCGGCGGCGAGGGCTTGCTCCAGCTTCGCTTGCTGGAGCTCGGCTTGTTCGGCCAGCTGGTCCTCGCTGGCCATGTTCGTGGCGGCGGGATTCCCGTCGCCGCCTTCACCCGTGCCATCGCCGGGCTCAGCTGGCGATGCCTCTTCGGCGAGCGCGGCGATCAGCGCGTCGGGGTTGTTCACCAGCGCCATCTGCTTGAGCGCTGCTTGGCTGTCTCCCTTGAGCAGCGCTTCCAGCATGCCAAGCTGGGCCTGTGCATCCTTGATTTGAACCGCAAGGTCGGCAATGTCATTCAGCTTCATAGCGGCAACGGCCGCTTCTTTGTCCGCTTCAAGTTTTGTGATATCTGTCTTGAGCGTGTCGATTTTCTTCTGCAATTGAGCAGGCGTTTCTGTTGAAGCAATCTTACCAGGCTCCATGATCGCCACGGTAACTTTGAGTGCGGCTGCCTGTTCTTTGGAGAGCTTCGCCGAACTTGCAGGATCCGTTAGTGCACTAGGATCCATCGCATTATCCAAACCGATCCAAGATGCGTCTGGTGCATCGGATTTGAACAGCATCCCTTGACCCGATTCCGCTATCGTTGCCGAAGCCGCATTGAAAGCCTCTGGTGTTAGCGCATCTAAGTTGATTTGATAGGAACCGATTAAGACCGTTCCCATGCCTTCTTCCTTATCGGAAGTAGATTCCGCTTCTGCTTCTAAGTCGGCTACATTTAAGGCTCCGTCGGAGCTGCCCTCTTCTGTGGAACTGCCGTCCTCCGTGGAGCTACTGTCCTGGGAGCCGCCATCAACTGAACCATCGGCAGAGCCTTCTTTACTTGTGGCACTTTCAGCATTTCCAGCTCCGCTGCCACCTGGATCTCCTACACTTCCCGCGCCCCCTGCGTCACCAGTAGCCCCGCCTGCCGCTCCGCTCGCATTCGAGCTGCTCGCACTTGGGTCGACAAGCTGCCCCGTACTGCCTTTGCCGTCTAAAGGGAGAACGCCAATCACTTTGCCCCTCTTATATAACACGACCTTCAATTGGTCGATTTGGCTAAATTTCAGCGATAAGTTCCGAATCGATTTATTGATTTTAGTACGTTTGCCGATTCGTTTACCGTCCTTCGTATAAACCGCGTAATCGGTTGCCCCTAGCTTCTTGCTCACCCGCACGCTAAAGTCAGACAGCAATTGACCAACCGCGGGCTTTAACTTCCAAGTGCCCAGCGGCGCTTTCGGCTTCTGCGGCTTAACGGGCGACAACCCGTCATCCAGATCACGGTAAGGCAAAATCCCGGAACGCAGCGTCCGATTCACCGCTCCCCCCGTGGCTTGATCAAGCTTGCCAATGGCTAGCTTGTAGCCAATCTGTGCCGCTGTGATCCCCGCATCCGCTTGATCCACCGCATCCTTATAGGCTTGGAGCTCATCCGCTTTCATCAAGCTCAGCTTCAGCTTCTGATTCGCCTTGGCGAGATTTGCAACGGCATTATCCTTATCCCGCAGCGCCTGTGCATACCCTTCTTCCGCGCCCTTTGCTTCCAAAAAGGACTGTCGCACATCCGCAATCACGGTAGTACGGCTTTCTTTTTCCTGCAGCGCAGCCTTGTTCTGCTCCATTGTCGCCAGCGGCAGCACGTTCGTCAGATCATCCAAGTAGCGCAAACCATCAAACTCACCTTGCAGCAAGGATTTCGGAATCGGAATAAACCCGAAGAGCATGAACACTCCCTGCCAATCCTCTTTCACGTGCTGCAACGTTTCTTCATAGCTGGATTGAAAAAGCTCCATATCAATATCCGCATCTTTATATAGCCCATCCATCACTTTCATGCGGGCTGGACCGAATTTGCTGCTTAGCAAATTGCGGGTAGTATTCAATTTTTCATCCGCCAGACGGCGGGTTTCCGTATCTCTTAATAGTGAAATCGTCGTCTTCTGCCCCATTGCTAGATAGGTAGGAAGCATGCGTTGATTGAGATTCGCATAATCAGGCTGGAAGGAAAGCTGGACTTTATTTTCCATATCTAAGGATAAAAGCTTACCCAACGCTAATCGGCTGGATTTCGCCGTTAATTGCGCTTGTTTATACAAGGAGGCCGTTTTCTCGAGCGCCTTGTCTGCCTTTTCTTGTTCCGCGCTATCCGCGAGACCGTATTTCCGTTTCTTTTTCACCGTATCGAGGGCCGTCTTGGCTTCCTCATTCTTCTGGCGAGACCGCTCCTCCGCTACCGCGTCTTGATACGCCGTTAAATAAGCTTTCTCAATCACGTATCGCTCGGAAGTCGCCATCTGTCTTAACGTTTCTTGGGCGAGATACAGCTGCGAACGCGCATCCGGCACCTTCAGGCGGGTGTTAATATCCTGACTAATATTGTGGGGCTTGGCAAAAGGACCCGACGCCTTCGCTTCCTCATTATTGACGGTATGCTGCGCTTGTCCGAGCTCGATGCGTTTCTTCAGCAGATTCGTTCTAGCATCTCTCAGTTGTGTACTTTTCTTTAAGCCCAGACTCACGGCTTCTTTCATCGTCAAAGCCTTGACTGTCGCGGCTTCCGCCGAATATCCCAGCGTCATGAATGTGGATGTCGCAACGACAAGCGCTAAGCTGGCTTTCCCTATTTTGAACCCGATCAGGATGATCCCCTCCGCTCACAAACCTCTCCCTCCATAGTACAATATCTCTCCCACTCTCGCATCCATTCTTTGGAGAAAATTAGCAAAAGACATCGAATAAAGGATAGGATTGAAGCAATTAACCTTTTCTAGTAGTATAAAAGTGATAGAATGGTCGAAGTATGCCGAAATCGGGAAAGGAGCGCTTCCACAATGGGAAATCTCGTATGCGGCGGCGCAATGCTGCAGTGCACCTTCGGTGCTGCGCCTGGCTCGTTGATGGTGCTTCCTGCGAATATGGTCATGACCGCCATGCCGATCGCGAATATTATGGACAATAAGCCAATGGTGAATATTTTACCGTTCGGGATGTGCAATTCGATGGCCAATCCGATGGTAGCTGCGGCTACGGCTGCGGCGTTTGGCGTGTTGACACCGATGCCCTGTATCCCTGTTACGGCTGCCCCTTGGGCACCAGGTTCTCCTACTGTACTTGTTGCGAATATGCCCGCATTAAATAATAGCTCCAAATGCATGTGCAATTGGGGCGGCGTTATCTCCGTTCAGCAGCCTGGTCAAATGACGATTCAGGTGCCGTAACAAATGATCACTAATTACGATTAGGGAGTGAATGCATTGGAGCTCCAGCCGGTTAAAGCCATTGAGAAATTTTTGAAGCCTGTCGTGGCTCCTTTTATAGGACAAGTCATGAAGGCCATCGCTACTGCGGGCAAATTGCCAAAGTTAGCGATTACCAAACTGCAGCAGCTTCTGCGCACCTTCCTCCAAACACGCGAGTCTTCCCTGAAGAATTACGTGTTGATCGGCTCCTACTACATCTCCAAGAGGCTGCTTGTTTTCATCCTTTTACTCATCTTAGTGCTCGTCTTCTTCATCTTCATCCGTCCACCCAAGATCGTCAACAAATGGTTCAACCGTGTGCCTGTCCTGCAGGAAAATTCTACGAAACTGACTACCTTTTCTGGCAGCGGCAAAGTCGTCGCCGATCCCAAGGCCAAGAAAGATGCTCGCTATGTCGGCGATCTGGTTGATGGCTTGTACGCGGGCAAAGGTAAGCTTTACTACGATAACGGAATTCTTGCGTATGAGGGCGACTTTGAAAAAGGCCAGAAGTCAGGCAACGGCTCTCTCTATGACGAGCAAGGGAATCTCTTGTATAAAGGAGCCTTCACTGCGGATGCGTATAATGGCGCAGGGACGCTCTACAATGAGAAAAAGAAAATCGTTTACATCGGCGAGTTTCAAAATGGGCTCTTCGGCGGCGCAGGCAAATTGTTTGCACCGAACGGCGATTTGCTTTATGAAGGAGCTTTCAATGGCGGCATGTATAACGGGGCTGGGAAGCTTTTCTTCTCCGGCGGCATCACACAATATGAGGGCGAGTTCTCCGCTAGTCTATATAACGGCGCTGGGAAGCTGTATGATGCCAAAGGGCTGCTGCTGTACGAAGGCGGCTTCAAGAATGGCAGCTTTTCGGGCGAGGGCACCGCGTTTTATGCAAGCGGCATGATGAAATACAAAGGGCAGTTCCTTGTCGGCTTGTATAACGGCGAGGGTACCTCCTTTGATGAGCAAGGCGTGCCGCGCCTCAAGGGCTCGTTCCAGAACGGCGCCCTGACTGGCGCCGGCGAAGCGTATGACGAGTTGGGCAAACTCGTCTACAAAGGCGATTTTAAGGCCGGCGTTTATGAAGGCCTTGGCACGATGTTTGACGCAGACGGCGCGCCGCTGCTGCGGAGTTTCTGGGCAGGCGGGCAGGTCAGCCTGCAGGGGTTTATCGGTTTGTCCAGCAAGAAAGTCGAAGACTTGCTGGGCAAACCGGCGGAAGTGACGCTGCAGGATGACAGCGTCATGCTCGCGGGCCAGGAGGCGGCGGTGGACGCCTCCGGCAGAGCCGCTCCAGCCGCTGACGCTGGCGCTGCTGGCGGTGCGGGAACGGCTGCTGGCGGAGCAGCCGCAGGTGCTGGTGCAGCAGCGCCGGTCGGCGTGAAGCTGCTGCTGAGCTACCCAGCCTACCAGCTGTCGCTGCTGGTGGAGCCGTCGAAGACCAACCCGAAGGAAGCGGTGGTCACGTCCCTTAGCATTTGGGGCTCGAAGCCTTTGGCGCTGCTGCAGCCAGGCATCGAGACGTTCAAAAAGCGCAGCGAGCCGAACGAGGCTGGCTACAGCGTCTTGGAACTGGAAGTAGGCGCCGGTGCTGGCGCCTACACGAACAGCTACTATAAGGGTGATTTCCTCTTCACCTTCACCCATTTCAATAACGTGAAAGAAGCTCACCTATTGCAGGTGAGCTCGACGAAATAGAGGGGCCGCGGCCCCTCTATTTATTTTCTTACTAGATGGGCGCGTCAGAGGGAACCTAGATGCGCTATTTCCCCGAAATCAGGCGTCATGTAGCCCCAAGCGGAACGTGGATACGTTATTTGCCCGATTTTCACGATTTTCGGCTATTTTCAGGGAAATAAGGCACTGACGTTCCGCCTGATATCTATTTTATCTATTTTAGCCAGATTAGCGTATCTACGTTCCGTTCAACGTCAGTTCCGCACCTTCCGCGTACATTTCCCCCACTCGCGGATCTCCCGCGCCGCCTATCCCCCCTCGCGAAACTCTTGCAGGATTCTGCTCGCTTCATTGCGGTCCACGACCTGCAGTTTATTCAAAATCATAGAGACGTAGTTGGCAACGGTTTTGGCGCTGATATTTAGTCGTGCGCCGATTTGCGCATTGGTATAGCCTTCAGCAATCCGCTCCAAAATCTCCAATTCACGTTTGGACAGCTCGGAAAGTGCTGGATGCTCGGAGAGATTCACCGTTCTTGGTTCCGAAAAGAAGTGCATCATGCGTGCCGCGATATCGGAGCTGAATACAGCTCCACCATTGCCAGCTATGCGGACCGACTGCAGCAGTTCAATTTCGTCGGCGTCTTTGAGCAGATAGCCTTTGGCGCCAACGCGCATCGCGGTAAAGACCGATTGGTCGTCACGAAACATGGTGAGAATGAGCACATGAATGTGTGGGTATTTTTCTTTGACCAGTCGCGTCGCTTCAATTCCATTCAATCCAGGCATGCGTATGTCCATTAGAATCAAATCAGGCTGACACTGTTCCACAAGCCCCAGCACTTCATCGCCAGATGCCGCTTCGCCAACAACTCTCAAGTCTTCCGTCGTCTGAAGCAAATTTCGGACACCACTTCGAAATATCGGATGGTCATCGGCAATCATTATTTTCATCGTCTGTCATTCTCCTCTACACCGTGTTTTTTCGCTCAAGGCAAGGGGATTACCGCCAAAACCCGGGTTCCTCCGCCAGCAGGCCGGTCAATGTGACAGTGACCTCCCAATTCGGCAGCTCTTTCCCGCATCGAAACCAGCCCAATCCCACTTTTACTCCCGGCAGCTTGATTGATTGACAATGGGGCAAACTGTGCTCCATTGTCTCTAATTTCTACTTGAAGCTGGCGGGCTTCGTTCATTTCCAGCCTTACTGTGCAAGTAGTCGCTTTCGCGTGTTTCACGACATTAACTAAAGATTCCGTGACAATCCGATACACAGCTACTTCAACGGCGGCTGGCAGCGAAGGCAGCGGCTGAGGCGCGTGCATCCGAATGTCCAGCGCTTCAGCACCTTTTTCCCCGGCAAGCATGGCCGCTGGTTTGGATAGGAGGGCAATCCGTTCCTGTATGGCACCAAGCAATCCAAGTTCATCCAGCGTAGGGGGGCGCAGATCATGAACCAGCGTGCGAATTTCATCTACCGTTGAACGGATGACTTTTCGCAGATCAGCCAGCATTTCAATCGCGACATCCGGCTGTTTCTCGACGTAAATCTGGGCCGTCGCCGCATTCAGCGCAAGCGCCGCCAATTTCGGCGCCAAATCATCGTGCAAATTTTTACGAATTTGCAGCCGCTCTTCTTCCCGCGCTAATACCAGCTTCTCCCTCGACTCCTGCAAATCCTGTGCCAGCAGCTTC
The DNA here is from genome assembly GCF_032271945.1 of Paenibacillus sp. MBLB1832. Lineage (NCBI taxonomy): Bacteria > Bacillati > Bacillota > Bacilli > Caryophanales > Paenibacillaceae > Paenibacillus > Paenibacillus roseipurpureus. Next base: position 5,209,279 of record NZ_CP130319.1, read on the forward strand.
ATCCCTTGTGTCATATGCCAATTCTCCACAATCGGTCCAGCTTGCCGAAGGAGCACATCCAGAAATTTATTATCATCCGCCGTAAAAACTTCCCCCGCCGATCGACTGGCAATGTGCAACGTTCCCAGCTCTACCCCGCGATGAATGATCGGCATAACATGCTGCTCGTGAAGTTGGCTGCCAGCAGAAGCCACCAAAGTTTGCTGACCGCCAACGCCAGCGTATATCGCCGTATACGGAAGCCGCAGCGCCTCCTTCACCGTTCTTACAACGGCGTTCAACATCGCATCAGGCGCTTGCGGTTGAATCAATTGGTTCCCTAATTCCAGCAAAACGGCGTAAGGATCATCGTGGCGGCCTTTCATGAGCCGGTTGATTTGCCGCTGAAGCCACTCTTTGAGAGGTGCAAACACTACCGCAACAACGGCTGTCGCCAATAAAGAAACGACATAATGATCCCGCGTTTGAAACACCCGGCTTAAATAGAAAACGATGACGGTGTAGATGAGAACAATGCAAACCGACAACGAACCATAGACCAGCGTGCGATTCACTAACGGATCAATATTCCACAGTCTTTGCCGCAGTACGGCAAACATCAATGTAATGGGAATGGCTGTTAGAGAGGCATTAATTAATGCATTTAGATAGACAAACGTCAGTACGGTCCCATCATTCATGCTAGAAACAAAAAGCGCACTCATCCCAACGAACCCCGCGATGCCGATGGTTGCTCCATATACGACCCATTTCGTTTGCTGCCGTTCAGCAGCAGAAGCCACATTTCGGAATCGGTACACTTGTGAATAAATTAGAATTAGGGTAGATGAGACATACCAAAGGAACTTGAATATCTCCGGAATGTGAAACGCCTCCCACATCTGCCCGCTATACACGAGTGACATCACGTTCACGATAACAGTGAGCGCAAATACGTAGCGCGTCCATTTTGGCACAAACTTGCCATTTGGGAATAGCAAAAGAAACAAGGACATGGAGACCCAACTTAACGTGGAAACAATCATGAACCACTGATGGGTAAATACCGTTCCTTCGGATGCCGCCATGACTAAAGACGGAAACGATGAGCCGAAAGATACCATCGCAACGGCAGCCACCAATCCCATTGGTTCTCGGAATCCTTTCCAAAGCACAATCGCTGAAGTGATATAAAAAAAGAAGGTAAACGAAACATCGATAAGGACGAAAATCAACGCAAACTGCTCCAAGCTTAGCCCATTAGCTGGCAGTGGCATCGCAGGAAAGAGATTACTGCAGCCCTGCGTGATGCATGATTCCACAAGTACCTTGTAATACGCTGGGATTGCGCTTATGTATAGCACAGCTGTTAATAAGCAGAAGCTGAGCACAACAAGCTGTGCAATCCGCATGGACCAAGGCACGAGCCGCTCGTTTACAGCATCCAAACTGCTTGCTTTGTTAACTTCCACATTCATCCAAACACTTCCGTTCTATTTGTGTAAAAGCTTTCTTCTTATTATAGCTTGCCGGCCCGACAGCTGAATATGGATGGATCGTAATTTCCCGCCGAATCCCGTCATTTCCCGAACTATACCTGCAATTTCCCGAAATCCAGGAACGCTCTGCTCTGTTCAGTGTGATTTCCCTTCCAGTAATCTAAATACATCAGCAACACACTTATACAATTGGAGGATGATTACAATGACGGAACAAAAAGTAATCAAATGGCTTGGCATGATCTGTATATTAGCGGGAATTGCAAGAATGGGCATGACGCCGACATCATTGATTTGGGGAACGGATAGTACGCAAGAATTGACGGCAGGCTTGATTGCATGCATTCTCATGTCTGTAGGCTCGATCGTTTTCTACCAGGTACAGTCCCGAGAAACAGGAGTCACTGGCTTCATCACCATACTTGCTATCATCATCGGAAATGTTTTAACAACAGCGATGCTGTGGTCCCAATTTGCCGCCGGCGGCGCTGATGCGGTTCAACCAGAGGGGTTGCTCGTTAACATTACCCGGATGTTCGGTATGATTGGTTTTCTTGGGGGCACTTTAGTTTTCATGATCCTGACTTTCCTGGCAAAAGTTTTCCCTCGTTGGGTACCTGCACTCATGTTGATCATGATTCTTTCGATGTTCCTGCCTATCGCCGATAACAAATATTTTGCTTTCTTCTGGGGATTGTCGTATGTAGGCATGGGCTACTGCGTCTGGGCTAAAAAGCTGGTAAACACTGCGTCAGTTCATCACAACTCATCTCTCATCGGGATGAATTGATGTCAGGGTAAAGCAAACAGACCGCTCTCTCCAATCGGAGAAGGGCGTTCTATTTCATTCATCAACAGTAACATTTACGCTAATTCCAGTTTTTTCTTAAGCGCATGCAGCATTTCAACGTGTGAAAATTCGATTTGTTTCATCACGAATTTCGCAAGGAGCGCCGAAACTTCAATACTCACTCGCTCTTCTACCAAGGTCTCATTGCCTAATTCCTCGAGGACTATCGTATTGGTAATGTGAATGCCAGGTGAAGTAAACGTCTCCAGGATCAACTTCCGATTCTCTTCAACAGGAGTGAACGAAGCTTCGTACTTTTTATAAAAGGGGAGCCGTCCAAATAACATAATCTTGTCTTGAATCTCGACTCGTTTACTCCCAGGACGTTCACTTGGGAGCGGATTGACGCCAATAATGAGCGGGTGCAGGTCGGGCAGATGCATCGGATTGATCAGGTAGGCGTACACTTCTGCGGCAGACGCCAGAATGGTTATGCTGTTGTGGAATGTGAGCCTTTTCATATATTCTCCCGCCTTTACTGAAAGCTTCTCAACTCACTTCATCATACCATCGAACTCCAATATTTAGTTGTGTAAATATCCCAGAATTCTTTATGACATTCATACTCGTTTACCGTTAGGAAGCGATACCACTTTTACATCCTCATCGGACTGTTTTTCTCACCTTTTGGCCTGCAGCCTCAGGAAGTCCATTTGACGAATGACAAGAAAGAGGCACTCTTCTCCACGAAGAATGCCTCTTTCTTGTGTCTCACAGTTATATCGTTTCTGCCGCGTTTATATCCACGACATAGGAAACGATCCATGTATATAGCGGAAGCGTCCATAGGAATACCGCAAAGACAGCATAACGCTCAACAGGGACACCTAGAATCGTCCCACACAGAATTGCTAACAAGTTCCAAGGCACCATCGCTGAGAAAATGAGCGGAGCATCCGCCACGACACGCGAAAGATGACCTCTCGGGAACTTTTGCTCCCAGAGCGGCAGCAAATTGCGTCCCGTCATCATGATCGGCAGTGTCTGCGTACAAGCCAGAAGTGCCAGAGCCAATCCGAATAAACTGGTACGAACGGTAGCTGATCTTTGAGAGCTTGTGTTGCCAAACAGTCTACTCATATAAGGTTGCATTGCACTAGTTTCTTCCAATATGCCGTTATAAGCCCCCGCAAGTGCGATCAAAATAATTAACCCAATCATGCTGGACACCCCCTTGCTGTGCAAGGACGGCAGCTGCTCCGAAGCATATCCATACCACAACCCATGCAGCCATTGGTGTGCATCAACACCTTGTATAAGCGTGCCCAACACGATACTGATCCCAATGGACAGAAGAAACCCATAGCGGGTTTTGAATCGCAGCAGGATCGTTCCGAAGAGCACGGCAACTGGCAACCAAAGCCACAGGCTGTAATGAAACTGAGACGCATACTCCACCGGGAGCAGCGAGTCGTTCGACGCATGGCCAAGCGATGCAGCGTTCTTCCAATTTCCATTCACATCCGCTACAACGAAGAAGGTGAGTGCGGTGGCGAAAGCTAGGAGCGTCGTCGGCAGCAAAAAGCGAAATTGACTTGGGACCGTCATCCCCGTGGATGCAGCGACAAGCTGATTTGCACTGGAAAATGGCGATGTTCGGTCTCCAACAAAAGCGCCCGACACCAGTGCGCCAGCAACGAGCGGGAGTGGAATATGCAGCAGTGCGCCCATCCCAACAAGCGGAATTCCTACTGCGCTGAGCGTACCTGTAGACGTGCCCAAAATCATAGATATGCCCGCTGCGAATACAAATGAAAAGCTCACAAAATACGCAGGATTTAGCAACTTGAGGCCTGTGTCAATTAGAAACGGTATCGTCCCGCTTGCCGTCCAAGCAGGGATTAACAGTCCAACGAGCAGCAAAATATACATGACTTCCTTGGTATGCAGCATCCCCGTTACCATGCTTTGAACAAGTATCCTTACAGGCACGCCTTGCCGCAATGTAATGACAACTAATACGCCTAGCCCCCCTGCAAATCCGATCGCCAGCGGAACACGTAGCAGATACGCTGCGCTCAGGCCTAGAACGGTTGTAAGTATCGTGAGGCTCAGATGAAAGGGAGAAAAGCTCATGTCGTCACACTGTTCGTTTTCACCACACGCGCGACGCGGATGGACGCCAACGCGTACACGACGAGCGCGCTCCAGATGAATCCGAAGCTGATAAGCAGCATCGGCGAGAATGGTTCTTTAAAGACAAAGATGCTGAGCATCAGCTGAATCGAAGGTCCAATGTACTGGATGAAGCCCAGCATGGACAGCGGCAAGCGTGATGCTGCTTTGGCGAACCAGAGCAGCGGCATCGCAGTCGCAGCGCCGGCGAGCAGCAGCATCACGAAGTGCAGCGTGGACAGCGTGTCCACCGTCGATTGATGCGACGCGTAGAGATAGACAATGTACGCGATCGCCAACGGGAACACGACCGCGGTTTCTCCAGCGAGTCCCGTGGAGGCGTCGTAGGAGACTTTTTTCTTCACGAGGCTGTACAAGCCGAAGGACGCGGCCAAGGACAGTGAAACCCATGGAATACGGCCGTAATCGATGGTGGCAATCAAAACACCAACACCCGCCAGCGCAACCGCAAGCCATTGGGCGCCGGTTGGTTTCTCTCGCAGGAAGATAACGGCGAGCATGATATTAAATAAAGGGTTAATGTAATAACCCAGGCTGGATTCAATCACATGGCCATGATTCACGGCCCAAATGAAAATCAACCAGTTCGCGCTTATTAGCAGGGAACTTGTCCCCACGACGAGCATCGTTCGCCGATTGGTGAGCATGCTCCAAAGCTGTTTGCCCTTGCCTTTGCTGAGAAAGATCAGCAGCAGCATAAACACGAATGACCAGATCACACGGTGAGCCAGGATTTCGCCTGCTTTCAGCGTTCCGAACAGCCTCCAATAAATGGGCAGTAAGCCCCAAGCGATATACGCAATGATGGCATAACCTAAACCTTGTTTCATTGTAAAATATCCTCATTTCAACTCTGGATCAGACAGTGATATTATTTAACCTATGGTTAATAACGTAAACCATTATACCATAGTCGAGGCCATTTGGGGCGCTATGCCGCGAACGGCAAGCAAGAGCGCAGTTAGGGCCGTAGGTGGGCCTAACCGGCTTCGGAGGAAAGAAATAATTGCTGCAGATACACATCATTAACCGCTTGCAGGTTTGATGTATCGATTTGTGTAATGAGCGCCTCTAGCCTGCCGTTGGCTTGACTGGCGATCTGCTTCATCTGCGCTTCGGCCTTCGTATTGAGCAGGGTCGACACGGAGTTAAACGTGATCACACCCGCACAAATCAAGACGTTGATCATCACCGCGATGAATCCCGCCAGCATTTGATTCCGCAACGTATTCCAATTCACTACCTTCTGCCACAAGCGGAGTTCCTCCATTCTCTTAGGTGCGTGCTATTCGTGTTAGGCCATTTGTCGTTTATGCCACATCATCCTACATAGCAGTTAGTTTGGCTATTAAACTATTGGGGAGGGTAAAACAAAAAAGCCCCTCCCGCCACCACAACTGGGGACGGAAATAGGCTCTATTCGCGTCATTTACGTGTTGATTCCTACCGCTTCTTATTCCGATAAAAGAAGTTCGGCAGCTTCACTTCATTCGTATAATGCGAGTGAAAAATATGCGTCGCAGCTGGCGACATCGGCGGAATCAGCCACGTCCAATCGCCTGTCACGTCGCGTCCACTCTTCGCTTCCTTGTCCTCAAACCGCTTGAACTGCTTCGCCGCGGTGTGATGATCGACAATGGTGACGCCATGCTGCTGGAACGACGACAGCACCGCGACATTCAGCTCAACCAGCGCCTTGTCCCGCCACAGTGTGGACTCGCGCGAGGTGTCGAGCCCCATGATGGCCGCGACCTGCGGCAGCATGTTGTATCTCGCCTCGTCGGCGAAATTCCGCGCGCCGATCTCGGTACCCATGTACCACCCGTTGAACGGAGCCGCTGGATAGATCACGCCTCCGATGTTGAGGTACATGTTCGCGACCATGGGCACTGCATACCATTGCAGCCCCAATTGCTCAAAAGCAGGCAGCTCCGGATGCCTGATCGGCACTTCCAGAACGAGCTCCTTCGGAATCTCGTATAGCTTCGGCGCACGCTCCCCCACCTGAATCAGGAGGGGCAGCACATCGAAAGGCGTGCCGGCACCTTGCCAGCCCATCGCCTGGCATTCTCGCGTGAACGCCAACGAGATGGGATCGCCGATGATCCCATCTTCCGTCTCATAGCCTGCATAGCGAATCAGCTGCTCGTTCTTGATCTGAACGCGGGGCTTACCCTCGCGCGCAGGCGGGAAGACCGTGATGACGGGTCGAATTTTGCCCCCGTTCGTCGCGACTTCGATATGCCGCAGCAGCGCCTCGGCCATCTCGTCTTCGGTTTCGACATGCCGCGCATCGTGGATACGAAGCGACTCCCAGAACAGGCGGCCGATACAGCGGTTGCTGTTGCGCCAAGCCATTTTCGCACCATGCTCCAGCTCTTCTAACGTGTGCACATACTCGCCATGATGGCGTATCGCGTGCCCAATCTCAACAATGCGCGCGTCGATTTGGGACTGACTTTTGCCCAATTCGGTGTAGCATTCTTGGATAAAAGGGATCGCTTGATCTAGTTGTGGGTCCTGCACTTTCATGGGGTAAGCTCCAATCATTTCACACTAAACTGCTCGGGAATATACGAGATATGGGAGGTTGCGACAATGGTCAACTCACCCGTGGCTTCATTGAACTGAACGCTATCGTCACCGACATAAAACCATAATTTCCGAGTCGGCTCCGTTTCAAACTCTTGAAAGACGAAAACATTCAGCTCATCCTTCCACTTCATTAGCTCCTTAATCCGCTCTGGCTGGTCGATCCTCACACGGAACAACCACCCGTCCCCCTGTTGCTCATAGGTATAGGGTACAGGCACTTTCCCTGTATCAATAAAAGCTCGACCGCCAACCGCATGCTTGACTAGAAACGTTTCTTTCATTGCGGCAACCTCCCCTCTTATGGTAAGTCAATCAACATCAGGTGCGTATCTTCCAATGCTCGAATCGTCAACGTCGACTCTCCTTGCATACGAGCACTATCCTTCGAAGCCAGTACAACATCATTGGCCGAACATTTCCCGCTGACGAGCATGAGAAAAATGCGGCGATTCTCGCCTTGCTTGAAAACAAGCTCTTTGCCGCTATCCAGCTTGCTGAGGTAGATGCGCATATCCTGGTGAATTTGCGCGATATGCGGCCCCCCCTCTGGTGTGACGACAGGCAGCAGATGGTTTACCATGGCCGCTGGCTCATAGGTCACATTTTCAAAAGACGGCTCCATTCCCCGCTTCGCAGGCATAAACCACAGTTGAAACAGACTGAGCGGCTCCGTCTCTGATGCATTATACTCGGCATGAATGACACCGCTGCCTGCTGACATCCGCTGTACACCATTTGACCCTGTTACAGCGACATGCCCCAGACTATCTTCATGCTTGATCGCTCCGCTAAGCACGATACTGACGATCTCCATATCACTATGGGGATGTGGTCCGAACCCCCGACCTGCCGCGATATCATCGTCATTACAGACACGCATAACGCCAAAGCTCACATTATTTTCATCAAAATAATCGCCGAACGAGAAGCTTTTGTGGCTCTTGAGCCACCCCACATCGGTAGAGTTGCGGGTGTTGGCTGGGTAAACTTGGATCACCGTGATCGCCTCCTCAAAGTTTTGGATAGAAAAATGGCTTCGTAAGCATTTCGTTTCTTAATTAATCCTAGCTTATCACAACAGGGGGATGGACTCCATGTCGGAACCGTGCCGAAATGCTAAATATGCCCAAGACAGACACAATTATTCCTCAAGCAAAAGCCACATTTCATATCGCTCATCCAAATGCTTCCGCACGATTTCCCGCTTCTCCCAAAGCGCCGCGAGCTCCGCTGGCGTCAACGTTTCGCCCTCCTGCTGCAGCTGGTGATCCAGCTCCGCCAACGCCGCTTCTGCGTTCGCAATTTGCTGCTCCATAGCTACTTTCCCAGACGCCGCCGCTGGCTTCCCCCTCTTAGCCCCCGAATCCACGGGCTGTTTCACTTTCGTTTTCGCCTTATCCGCGACGTACTGGCGTTCCTCCGCTTCGAGTTCTTCTCTGGCACGAAGCTCTCCGCTCTTTTCCTTATAAGCATCAAAATTACCCAAATACACGGTAATCTTCCCTTTGTCTAACTCCCATATTTTGCGTGCGAGCCGATTCATAAAATACCGATCATGCGTCACCGCCAGCACCGTGCCGGGGAACTCCTCGAGCGCATCTTCCAACGCTTCGCGTGAAGCGATGTCCATGTGATTTGTCGGCTCATCGAGGATGAGCAAATTCGGCTTGCGCAGGACGAGCAGCGCTAACCGCAATCGCGTCCACTCTCCGCCAGAGAGGGAACTCACCGATTTGAACACATCTGCGCCATAAAATAAATACGCCGCAAGACGCCCCCGCGCTTCCCCCTCCTCCAGCTTCGCTTCCTCGCAGAAATACGCCAGCACGGATTTCTTATCATCCGCTGGATACGCCTGCTGCGCCAGATAGCCGATGTCGACGCGAGCACCTAGCTCGAGTTCGCCGCCGTCCGGCTGCACGTCGCCGAGCAGCATTTTCAGCAGGGTCGTTTTCCCTGAGCCGTTATGCCCAACGATCATGACCTTCTCGCCGTACTCGATCGAACCGTTCGCCTGCCCCAGCAGCAGCTTATCGCCGTACTGCTTCGTCACATTCTCGAAGTGCAGCACTCTTCGACCAGAGCGGTCCTCCGGCTTCAAATCGAAATCAGCGGCTTTCGGATCCAGCACAGGACGCTTGAGCTTCTCCATCCGATCCAGCGCTTTCTGCATGGAAAATGCCCGGCGGAAAAACTTCTCATTCCCGCCAATACGCCCCCATTCGATCAGTTGCTTGATCGTCTCTTTCATCTTTTTGATAACCTTCTGCTGCTCTTGGTACTCCGCAAACTGCTGAAGAAGACGTACTTCCTTCTCCTTCACATAGCCCGAGTAAGAGCTGTGATACGTTGTCGATTCCCCATCTTCCAATTCCACGATTTTCGTGACGACAAGGTCTAGAAAGTAACGATCATGGGAGACGATGATACAGGCGCCGTCATAATGCTTGAGGTACTCCTCCAGCCACTCTACGCCTGCCAAATCCAAATGATTCGTCGGCTCATCGAGCAGTAACAAGTCAGGCTTACCGATTAGCTGGGACGCTAACGTGATCTTTGTCTTCTCTCCCCCAGACAACGAGGCAAAGTCTCGCTCATACATTCCCTTCGCGATCCGAAGTCCATTCGCGACTTGATCGATGCGCGCATCCAGCTCATAGCCCCCTTCCCGCTCGAATCGCTCCTGCAGCTGAGCGTACCGCTTCAGCAGCTGATCCATTTGCTTCTCATCGTTCAATACCGCTGGGCTCGCCATTTCTCCTTCAAGCTCGCGCATCGTCGAACGGCAAGCCAGCAGCTTCTGGAAGCTCGCAGCGAGCACATCATAAACCGTGAAGCTCTCCCAGGTTGTTGGGATTTGAGCCAAATACCCGATCCCTGTATCTTTTCGCACCGTTAACTGCCCCTCATCGGGCTTCTCCATTTTAGAAATAAGACGCAGCAGCGTTGACTTCCCGCTGCCATTACGACCCACAAGTCCGACACGTTCCCCTTGATGAATTTCAAACGTAACATTCTCGAGCACCAGCTGGGCACCGTGGTATTTTTTTATATTTTGACCATTAACAATTAACATAATAAAGGATCCTCCTTGGTTATAAAGACAGACCCTGACCTGAACGTAACTAACACAAAAAGGCCGCAGGAAAAAATTCCCACGACCTTTTCGGATGCTTCCGTAGAGGGTTAAGGTAGGCGTCTTTTCGTGAGTTGGTAAACCGTATGTGCATAAATGGACAGACTTCTCCCGTCTTTAATTTCTGCATGAACGATGCCAGCCATCGCGATGGGTAACTGGCTCACACGGTTGTTAACGAACTCTCGATTCATCCTACCTTCACCTCCTTCTCATTTCTTTCATGTAAAATAGTACCATAACCTTTGGTCAATTCGCAATACTACAACAAACTCCAAATCTGCTTGCCCACCAACAGCACACACACCGTGATAAAAAGCGGCCTCACATACGTCGAACCCTTGCGAATCGCCATGCGGGAACCGAAAAAGGAACCGCAAGCCATGGCGAGTCCCATCGGAATGCCGACTTTATAATGCACAGAACCGACTGCGATGAATGTGGCTAAACTGGCGATATTACTGCCGAAATTCAGCATTTTGGCATTGCCCGCTGCTTTGACGAAATCAAAGCCAAGCATCAGAAAAGCGAAAATCAAGAACGAACCCGTGCCCGGCCCGAAAAATCCGTCATAAAAACCTAAACCAAACGCCACCAGCCCCATAATCGCAGCCGTCTTCGGCGAGAATTGCGTGAAGGTGTTGCTGGAGCCCCAATTTTTACGAAAAATGGTGTAGATCGTGATCAGAATGAGCATCACAACGACAAGCGGCCGCAGGAAGTCCGAAGGAATCTGCCTCAGTACCAGTGTGCCGCAAACCGCGCCAAACAAAGATAAAAGGAATAAGCCTCGCACGGCTTTCAGATCGATATTCCCTGATCGCAAGAAAGAAATCGTACTTGTCAGCGACCCCATGGAGCTCGCCAATTTATTCGTCCCCAGCGCTACCGCTGGAGGCATGCCCGTCGCCAGCAGAACCGGCACGGAAATCAACCCGCCGCCGCCGACAACCGAATCAACAAATGCAGCCATAAAGCCGCCGATGATGACGAACATCATCATTTCCCAACTGATATGTATCACGATGCCAAGACTCCCTTTTATGCTGATGACTGCTGCTAGTTGTGCCAAACCTATTTTCGCACGATGTGTCCTGACAAGCAACAATTAACCAGTGGAAAAATAAGTGAGGATAACAAAAAAAGAACAGCCCAATCTTCCTGTGCTGATCTTTGTCATTTAGCAAACTCAACTATTAGGAGTCTGTCGATCTGGCAGCCCCCTTAATTTTATAGAAAATAGTAGCTTGATGTATCTTTGCCAAGGAGATTATAACGTTGGTAATGCTGGTAATGAGCCTTGTATAAGTCACCGTTTTTACTTGGGGAATAGGTCAAATATAGCTGTTTTCGGCTAACCTCTGAGCGGTTTGCTCCACTTTGATGCGGGGTAAAGGAGTGAAATATGATCATATCGCCAGGATTCGTTTCTACAATCACACCCGTACTCGGATCAATCTCTTCTATTTCTGCCGCATTCATATTACGAAGCTCACCCGGCGTGGAACGCAGTCTTTCATGATATCCCGGAAACAATTCAAGACCGCCATTCACCTTCGATGCCCCATCAATCGCTACCATGACTGAAATCAAACCCTCAATAGGAAATCCTTGCCACCAGGCTGCATCTTGATGCATGGAATACCCATTGGCACCAGGAAGTTTGAAAATCAATTTGTCCTTAAAAAGTGTAGGCTCATCCAAATAAATATCTCTAAGCGGCGACAAAATGCGCTCGTCCTTAACTAGATCTGCGAACACGGCAGAAATGTCATGTACAGGATCCAGACGTTCAATGGCTACACTTCCATCCGCGTAATTCTTGTGCCCCGCTCGAATATTAAATGGGTCTGTATATTCGCCTAATGTTAACAATTGATCGCATTCTGACTGAATGACTTTCGCTTCCTTCTCGGAGAATACATTACGCAGTACTAAGTATCCCTGATCGTTATACGTTTTAATCTGCTCATGCGTTAGAATGTTTAAAGCTTTCTTTCTCATAGAAAACACACCTCTCATTTGTTTTTTTGCCTATCACTTGATGTGGTTCACTCCCTTATGCCTCAATCATAATGCCTTTCATTCCCTTTTTCCATGCACTAGGTTATACTAATTCATATACTTTTTTGCACATCTAAATAGGAGACTAAACAGGATGAATATTGACTTTAAACGCTACTACTTTTCCAAACAAAGAAATCAATTTACACTTCCGGAGGATACGTACCAAGGATGGTGTTTATTAGCTGCAAATTCAGGCAGATTCACGTTTAGTTTGGGTGGAGACTCACAAGAAGAACGAATGGCTTCATTCGGTGAACTCGTTTTTTGCCCGCCAGGTGTGCTCCTGAAAAGACAAGCTGTGGAGCCTATTTCTTTTCATTTTGCAGAATTCACGGTAAACGATGGTACCAGCTTCCCTGAACTTATTCGCATCAAGGATATCGGGAGGCTCAGTTCCACCTTACGTTATTTGCAAGAATGGCAGGAGGAGGATCTGGATATTCGTAAGAATGAGGATGCGGCGCATTTACTAGAGGACTTGTTATTCATGACCAACCGGGAGCAGCATATAAACCCGAAGCATGGTGCAGGATCCCTAGATCCACTGATGAATCAGGCTGCTGCTAACATTGAAGTACAAGCTTTCGGAGACAACTTGTCGCTACAGTACATCGCCGATCTGCTTGGTATTAGCTCTTCCCAACTTACGCGGCGATTCCAGGCAGCTTATGGATTATCTCCTATTCGCTATGCAACGAAAATCCGATTGACGAAGGCTAGGTCACTGCTTGCTGAAACCTCCGATACCCTGGAAGACATTGCTGAACAGTGTGGTTTTCAGAATGCTTTTTATTTCAGTCGGGTCTTTTCCCAACACATGCAAATAAGCCCTTCGGCATATCGAAGGACTTTCCGCGTATAATCCTGTGATAAAATTAAACTTTGTTTACCACGTTGTTATGCCCCAATGATAACGTGAATTTGGCCATCTTTAATTTCTAAGGCATATTTACGTGTCCGCACTTTCTCGCTAAACAAAGATTTCCCTGTTTTAATATCGAACTCCCAACCATGCCAAGGACAACGTACGATCTCTTGATCCCGTCCATAAATGTATTCGTTCACTTTAGAAGGCATTGTAGTTCCACACACAGGTCCTTTACATAGCTCAGCGCCTTCATGAGGACAATAATTAGCCAATGCGTGATATTCGCCTTTGATATTATAAATGCCGATCGAACGTCCTTCTATTTCTATGATTCGATGATCTCCTTCTGGAATAGACGACGCCTCCGCCACATAATAATGTGCCATGATCTTCCTCACTCCTATCGTTTATAGCTGAAACAGACTCTTTGCATTTTGGTAAAATATTTTGTGCTTCGCCTCTTGTGGCAATCTTTTTAGGATGGCTGTTGGATCATCAAAGTCCCAATGTGGATAATCACTCGAGAAGAGAAGCATATTTTCTGCATCGATCATGTCGAAGATCTGCTGCAAATGCTTGAAATCCTCAGGCTCTTCAATCGGCTGTGTGGTTAAGAAGCAATGCTCGCGAATGTATTGGCTGGGCATTTTCTTTAACCATGGCGCTGTCCATCGCAGTCCTTTAAAGTTTTTGTCCAGACGCCACATTAGATGCGGCAGCCACGTTACCCCGCCCTCGCAGAAAATAAATTTGAGGTTAGGAAACTTTTCGAATACACCCTCACAAACAATACTGATAAGCTGAGCCATGTAAACGGATGACAGCGACGTATGCCACTGCAAATAAGTACTGAGATAGCCCGCTCCTGTTGGCGGACCTGATATCCCTGAACCTTCTGATCCTGGATGAATCATCATGGTCAAACCATTTCGCTCAGCAGCTTCATAAATAGGATGATAATGTTTTTGCCCATAGGGAATACGTGATGCTCCGCAAATAACAACGGCTTTAATATCCGGATGTGAACCAATTCGGTCAATTTCTCTAGCTGCTTGTGCAGGATCCTGTGAAGCAATAACCATTGCACCTAGGAAGACTGGACTTTTGCTCAACCATTCTTCAATCAAGTAATCATTATAAGCAGAAGCAAGCGCTGCGGCGTAGTCAGCGTCGGGCAAGTTGGATAAGTGAATGAACGTATCCCCCGTTAGAAGCACATGCTCCATGTTCAGCGGCTTGACTAAATGTTCTAACATATACGCAGAATCAGACCCGGGCGGTCCTCCATTCGGCGGTGACGCGTCCTTACGCAGGACTCCTATCGGTGAACTATACATAAAAGGTAGACGAAACCCAAATTCAGTCACAATCTTTTTCCATGGTTCTTTCAAATAGGGCACTAAATCCATATGACTAGCGAAGCCATTATGAACGTCACAATCAATAATTTTCATTTTACTATTCATCGATCTCATCCCCTTTTACTTGTCGCTATTTCTATTATAAGAATAGCTCTTCTCCTAGTTGAAAGCGATTAACAATTCTATTTGTTTTTGTATGATTCTACGATATAATTATTAAAAACGGAAAGGGAGAATATGTATGCTCTCTTTACATTCCATCTATTATGATGACTTACCTGATCGTGCATGGACGAAGCCACTCTCACCGACCGAGTATGACATCCTGATGTTAATCACGCAAGGTGAAGTCACCTATGAACTTAATAATCACAAACTAGTGTTAAAAAAAGGAGATATCGTTTATATTCCTGCAGGTGTAATGAGGACGGCTTATCCCCGTGAAGGATGTTCACATCAGAAATATTCGGCGCACTTCACTCCTACCGAATTAGGTCTGACGCATTTCCGGCCACTGAACCAAGTTTCAATTGCGCAAACACGGCAATTCGAGTACGTCAAGCAGCGTTTTCAATTACTTGCCCAGCAATGGATGGGGAAACTGCCCTATTATTTGCCAATGTGCTACAGTATGTTACAAGAATTACTTGCTGGCGCTTGTAGAGAATTTGATGAATTTAAATACCCTTACAAGAAGCTTGCTCTCGTTACTACCATACGACAATACATTATGGATCACTACACAGAACAAATAAGAATTGAGGAACTGGCTTCCTTAGTTGACCGCACCCCCAATTATGTGATAAGCACCTTTCGTGAAATTATGGGAACACCGCCAATTGATTATCTTCACCAAATTCGTATATCTGCGGCGCGTGAAATGCTGCTCCATTCGCATAAAAGCATAAGTCAAATTGCCGAAGATCTCGGTTATTGTGATCAATCCTATTTTAATCGTATGTACCGTAAATTCGTTGGTTCACCGCCCTCTGCCATCCTAAAAGAACGGAAGAGTACCCCGCTGTAACGTAAAACCTACTTGCTCCGCCAGAGCCTACAAAAAATAAAACACCATTCGCTCTGATGGGATACGAATGGTGCAAAAAGGCTTATTCCTTAAACACTAGAATTGTGCTCATAACCTATTCTCTTACTTACGATGTAAAGCGGACGGTCTTTCGATTCATCATAGATTCGTCCAATATATTCACCAATGATTCCAAGGATAATTAAGAGAATTCCGTTCATGAATAGGACTGTGCAGAGGAGTGAAGCCCAGCCCGCTACTGTGCTATCCGTAAATAGTTTCATACAAATTGTTACGATGAAACCAATGAAACTGATGGCTGACACGGCGAATCCAGCATAGCTGGCTAGCTTAAGCGGTTTCTCAGAGAAGGATGTCATAGCATCCACAGATAGCTTTAACATTTTGCGTAAGGGGTATTTCGTCTCACCGGCTGCCCGCTCGTCCCGATCGTACTCTACAGCTATCTGTTTGAAGCCGACCCAGCTTACAAGCCCACGGACGAATCTATTTTTTTCCTTGATCGAACTCATTGTTTGGCATACAACTCGGTCGATAAGCCGAAAATCCCCCGTATCCACGGGGATGTCTACGTTTGTCATGGCCCTTAAGATACGATAAAAAGCTAAAGCCGTTACCCGTTTAAACCAGCTTTCCCCTTTACGCTTCCTGCGCTTGGCATAGACCACCTCATACCCTTGCTTCCACTTCTCAATCATGACAGGAATCAGCTCTGGAGGATCCTGCAAATCGGCGTCGATGACGACGACAGCTTCCCCTAAGGAGGCATCCATGCCCGCGGTAATTGCGATTTGGTGCCCGAAGTTGCGGGAGAAATCCAAGATTCGCACATTAGCATCTAATGAAGCCACTTCTTGAAGCAATTGTAATGTTTTGTCCTGACTTCCGTCATTAACGAAAATCAGCTCATAGCACTCTCCTAACATCTCCATTACATCGGTGAGACGACGATAGCTCTTTTGAATAACCTCTTCCTCATTATATACAGGCACGACGACGGAATATACGATTCTAGCTTCCATATAGGATCTCCCCTTTCAATAAAACTACATGACCACCCTTCGATGAACTCATAATGAACCGTAAGGCAGCTTAATCCGAAAAGTGGTTCCCTTACCCAGCTTGGACTCCACCTCGATAATGCCTTGATGAATATCGATAATCTTTTTCACGATAGCTAGTCCCAGTCCGTTGCCTTCCACCTTCCATTGTCTTGACGGGTCTGCCTTATAGAATCGTTCGAATATCCGCTTCATATCCCCTTCTGAGATTCCAACACCCGAATCACTAATCTCCACAACGATTGCATTCTCTACTTTTGAGAGCACCATGTTGATCTGACCGCCTTCAGGTGTGAATTTAATGGCGTTATATAACAGGTTGTTCCAGACTTGCGTGAGTTGGTCTTTATCAGCTTTAATTGAAGCTTCTACCACATCGAGCCCAATATCAATATGTTTCCCTACCCACAGAGGTTCAGCGGCCAGGACGATTTCTTGAAGCTGCCGATCCAGTCGGTAAGTAACGGAATGAAAAGGATGGTTCTCCGATTCCAGTGATGTCAGTTTTAATAAATTCTCGCTGAGACGGGATAATCGTTGGCTTTCCATGTGAATGATATGGGCATAATGGAGCCTATCTTCCTCGCTAACGACCTCACTGCTAAGAACCTGAGCAAAGCCACTAATGGAAGTCAAGGGAGACTGCATCTCATGAGAGACGTTGGATACGAAATCCTGCCTCATCCGCTCCAATTGTCCTAGCTCCCTAGCCATATGCTGAATGCTTTGCGCCAGCTCTCCAAGCTCGTCTTTGCTTTTAATTTTCAAATCAACTTCAAAATTTCCTTTGGCAATTCCTCGAGTTGCAACCGTCATTCTCTGGATAGGCTTGACTAGATATCGAGCAGCTACAAGTATGAGCAAGCTGCCAAAGGTAAGTACGCTAAGTAAAATAACGGCCGTGGTGCTTTGAAAACTTTTAAGCTGGGGCAGCAAATCTGGTTGAATGAACATAGCGTAAGCTTCCCCGTTCAGCTGAATCGGCACTCCCAAGGATATCTCTCCGATACCAGGTGCATGAGATGGATGAAAGACCTTTACCGTTTCTCCATGTAAGACGCGAGTAACAAAAGGCTCAAAATCGGTATAATCAGCATGATCCGCGAGAAGTACGGCTCCCCCATCTTTTTCAAATAAAAATAACTTATAGTCCCGAAGTATGGCCAGTTTATCAAGGAATTGGATCGTTCCAACCGGACCTGCATCTGTCACGATTTGTTGAATTTGCTGACTTTTTCTAAATAAATCCTCAGACACATTTTTACGGGCTCCTTCACTAAACCATTTGGAAGCTAGTAAAGTGGATACGAGTAGACTAATTACTACGACTAGTGTAAAGGTCATGACAATTCTTACATATAAGGTTTTGATCATTTAATTTCTTCCAAGCGATAGCCAAGTCCCCGAATCGCCACAATTCGGAAGCCCACCTCATGCTCGGGGTACCTTTCGCGAATTCTTTTAATATGCACGTCTACCGTTCTGTCATCGCCTTCATATTGCATTCCCCATATCGCCTCGATGAGCGCTCCCCTGGTAAAAGATTTGCCAGCATAGCTTCCCAACCGAAACAAGAGTTCGAACTCTTTCATAGGCAGCGTGACTCGTTCTTCCCTCCAAGTAACCTCGTAAGTGCTTCTGTCCAAGATGAGTTCTCCAATCTGTACAGTTTGAGAGGTGGTAATTCGGTAACGCTTCAGCAATGCCTTCACTCGCAACATGAGTTCTACCGCTACAAACGGTTTAACAATATAATCGTCGGCACCTTGTCCAAAGCCCTTAACTTTATGAGCTGTTTCCCCTTTCGCTGTCAAGAGAATGATGGGCATGTCATAACTCTCCCGAAGCTCTTCACACAATTGGAAGCCATCCATTCTTGGCATCATGACATCTACGATGGCTAGGTCGATTTTGGTGTTTTCCATTTGTTCTAGGGCATGAACGCCATCTACAGCTTCTATCGTGTCGAAGCCTTCTTTGCTCAGGAACACGCGAACAAGTTCGCGGATGTTCGGATCATCGTCCGCAATTAATATTCTGGTCATGGAATCCTCCTACCCATTACTTGCCCAGGTAACGTTCTCCTTCGCCCCTACGAGATGAACTAGATACGGCCATAGTTCGGCCCTTAGCTCGGGACGGTCAAGCGCAAGCTCAATTGTGGCTTGGATATATCCAAATTTATTCCCTACATCATAACGCCTGCCTAATAGTGGCATAGCTATCATAGAATTCGATTTACAAAGTTTGCTGAGGGCATCCGTCAATTGAATCTCGCCTCCTTTGCCTGGATTGATCCCCTCAAGCACTTTAAATACAGTTGGCTTGAGTATATATCGCCCCATTATAGCTAGGTTAGAAGGAGCTTCGTCTGAAGAAGGCTTTTCAACCAAATCACTGATGAGGAATGGTTCCTTTGGAAGGCTAGATTGTCTGATATGAGGACACACGATGCCGTATTTCCCCGTGTCGGCAGGAGCGACTGGCTGTACGCCAATCACTTCTTTATTGGTTTGTTCGAAAACATCGATCATGTGTCGGAGCGCCGGTTTCGGGGAAACCATAATATCGTCACCGAGAAGAACTGCGAAAGGCTCATCTCCAATGAATTGTTGTGCGCACAGAACGGCATGACCAAGGCCAAGCGGCTCTTTCTGCCTTATATAATGGATGTTAGCCAGTTGAGAGATATCTTGGATGATTCTAAGCATGTCTTCCTTGCCACTCTCGTAAAGAGAGTCCTCCAGCTCTACAGATTTATCAAAGTGATCCTCAATCGCCCGCTTATTGCGTCCTGTAATGACAATTATACTCTCAATTCCGGCTTGAACCGCTTCTTCTACAATATATTGAATCGCAGGCTTGTCGACAATGGGAAGCATCTCTTTGGGCTGGGCTTTCGTGGCGGGAAGAAACCTTGTGCCTAGTCCTGCTGCAGGGATAACCGCTTTTCTTATTCTCATCTTTATTCACTCCTTGTCTGGAAAACCCATTTGCGTGTTCCCAGATAATTTACAATTAAGCTCCCCGCGGTTGCTACTGCCTTGCATATGATTAAAGGAAACACAGAGATTTGCTGCATCCCTTCAAGCAATATAATGGACACGAGCAGCGAGAGACCATTTACAGAGAGGAATGAAATGATTTCCTTACCTGTAGCACGTTTCGTTACGCGAAAAGTCCATTTCCGATTGCATAAAAAGCTGTTGAAGGTGCCAGCAGCATAGGAAATGATCTGAGCTGCAACCGAAGTGTGCCTTGCGTATGTCAGAAGGAAGAATACCAAGAAGTCAATGGCCGTGTTGGCGACTCCTACCACTGCGAATCTAGCGGCTTGAAACCACATCCCCTTATTTTCCATTGTAAACATATAACTTATTCATGCCGCTCATCGTCATGGGTAGTCCTATGCTTGATGACCAATTCACATCGGATTGCCATTCGGAAGCAGGTACTTCCTCGCAATTCTCAACTATCCAATTCGTGATATCTTGATTATCACCAAATCCCATCCTTGAGACTAAGAAGAAGCGAATATCTCCATTCTTCACATACTGTTCAATCCTCTCAACTGTTACTGCAGGGTCACTCCCTAAGTAGCCACCATACATCATAACTGCCCTATCCGTCTCCAATTGAATCGGCGTAGCTGACATATTGCTTGCGGTGGCAACTAAATAGGTTTCTCCGTTGTTATGCGCATTCAAATACTGAACCAACTTAGGATCCCCCTGCTGTGTTAAGATCTGATTCATTCCAGCAAAAGATTTAAGCTGTGGACCGGCTTCCGGAAGGATGCTATTGTCTCCATATAGGGCTGGGGTCATGGACCAGTAAAGTGGAGCAATTAATAACGATGTCAGTGAAACGATGGCTATCGTTCTCTTAAGTCCTTCACCAGCGTTTTTCACTACTACCATACTGATCGCAAGTGTTATTCCAGCACCGCCAACTGCATAGGCCCATCCCGATTGAATCATGCTTTGGTGAATCAGAATAGCTTGAATCGTAGATGTTAGGATAATAGCAACAGGGAAAATCCATTGCGTCCATGTTGTTTCGCGGTATTGTTTCCACATTGTCGTTAGCCCGATGCCTGTAAGGGCAGCGATCGCAGGGGCAAGCATGGATAAATAATACGAATGGAAAAAGCTTGCGATACTGAAAAAGCCCATCATAGGAAGCAACCAAGCGTACCAGAATATGGCTTCTCTATGTTCATCGTTAAGCTGTCTGCGCCGTCTAATATCTGCGAATAAACTAAAAGCTGCCAATAGAGCAAAGCCTAATAACCAGCTTATTTGACCTCCGAGCTCAGTTTGAAACAAACGGAATGGCCCTTTCTTACCCGTGGACATTCCCATACCACCACCTGTGGGCATCCCATCGTTAGCTGGCATTTGGATACCCATATCATTAGCTGGCTGCATAGGTACACTTGGGCCTGATCCACCTATAGCAGCTCCTGGCATCATCGGAAGCTGAATTCCTAGCTTCTCAAGTTCAGATTGGAGTTCTCTTTGTTTTTCTGGAGACAGTTGCATCATTTCAGCAGGATTATTGGCATTAATCCCCATCTTTTCCATGACATCTCGAAGCTGTTTCATTTGCACATCCGTCAATTGAGGGATTCCGCTGCCAGGCATAGGCATTCCACCGGGCGCTGGTTGTACATCGCTTGGCGGCGATTTGCTCTCCCCTTCCGTATGACTTGTGCCTTGACCGGACTTACCTTCAATCGGCATTCCACCGCCTATCATACCGCTTGGGCCACCTTCGCCGGTCAAGCGTGAAATTCCATTATATCCGAAGGCAAGCTCCAGAACGGAATTCGTCTTACTGCTGCCGATGTAAGGTCGCTTATCTGGTGGTATGGAATCGACAATGACTGCCCATAGTACAGATACGACCAACAGCACCGCTGTGGCTCCCCCCAACTGAGTCCATTTCTTCCTCCATGATACTTTTGAAGCCAATACATAGAAAAGATAGATAGCCGGAACAACCATATAGGCTTGCAGCATTTTTACATTAAACCCGATTCCAACAAAAACGGCCGTAAGAAGCAACCAACCCAGCTTTCCGTTACGTACGGACTTGAATAAGCTCCACGTAGCCAGAAGAAGCAAGAATACCAATATCGTATCTACATTATTCGTCCGAGCTACTGCCACGGAGATGGGTGTAATGGCCAGTACTACACTTGCGATTAATGCAGCGGTCCTACCGAAGGTTGGCTTCACAATCGCATATAATACCCCAACGGACGCTACACCTGCTAACACCTGCGGAAGGATAAGCGCCCACCCATGATAACCAAATATTTTCGCACTAATCGTTTGTATCCACAGAGCTGCTGGCGGTTTATCTACCGTAATAAAGCCCGCTGGATCATAAGAAGCAAAGAAAAAGTTATGAAAACTATGCAGCATGCTTTTCACGGTGGCCGCATAATACGTATTTCCTAAGCCTTCATGCCAGATATTATACACATTGAGAACTGCTGCCAACCCCATAATCAAGATCAGTATGCCGTCCCATCGTTTCATGTTGTCCATTCTTTAATGACACTCCTTCAGTTTTAAAATTATAGGTACGATACAAGCTCGTATTTAAGCTACTATCGCTACTATAAACGATATTAATGAACTCACAGTGAACTAATCGATGCAAGTAGACCCAGAGGTACAGATTTGCTCCAGATTGAGGTGATACCTCTTAGAAAACTACCATTCAACAAAAAAAGCGTGCAACAATAGGATTACTCCTCATGTTGCACGCTTTTCTCTATTCAATAAGTCTGTTACTGATATTCAAAATAATCTAAACCGATGTAAAGTCCTGTAGAACTTGCGTTCTTCTGCCCCGCTAATTGAACCTTAACGGTGTGCGAACCGTTGGAGAGCGTTGAATTCTCATAGACCTTAACTTGATATTGATCCGTTGCAGAGTACGTATCTACTGTTGCAACAAAGTTGTTGTCTATATAGACGTCAAACTTACCTCCTGCCGACAATTTCTTCGTAAATATGCGAATCGTAGAACCTGTAAAGGTCAGCACAGCGTTTGAATTTGTGGTATTGGAAACAGATTTCGTACTGTTGTAATAATTAGCATCACTGCTATGTGTCCATGTACCTGTATATGCGACAGACGAACTGCTGTTATCCACCTTCACCGAACTTGCCCCCGTTAGACCAAATTTCACCTTAAAGCTTTTCCCATTTGCCCCGTTGACATTGACAGTAAATTTGATCGTAGGGGTCGTTTGTATAACGGTAACTTGAGGATCATTGGAAATGACTGAATTGGCGCTCTTATTAATTTCAATCGTAACTGTGCCTGTATTTGCCTGTGTGGGATCTGAGACAGAGGCTTCAATATCAGTGCCGGACTCCTTCACCATCACAGACGCTTTCTTATTACTGGTTAAATAATTAGCACCGTCAACTTGCACAGTTTTGGTGATATCACTCCAGAAGTTGGCAGCAACGAGGTTAAGCGTATTTTCTTTTACGGCATGAGCATCTGTGTCCTGAGCTAAAATCGTAACCTCCGGATTAGCTGCATAGGCGCTAGTCTGGGTACTGGATTGATTAGGCAGCAGTACATACGCATAGCTGCCGTTCGTTGGATTAGAGCCATGATCGATCCACAACGTCATGAACTTATTACTTACACTTGTTGTAGAACCGGCGGCATTCAAATCACTCCAACTACCGGTCCGATTAGATCGCAGGGCTTTAACGGTCGTTGAGCTTGGGAAAAAGTAGCCGACACTGCCCCCTGTTACATTGCCATCTAAGTGCATCCAATTCGTACCCGAATAGGTTTGCGTACCTAAGGTCAATGAGGTTGATTCCGCTGTCTCGTCATTCACTTTGAACGTATTACTACCACTTGTATTTAGCTTGCGGTTCTCAATAATCGTTTCTATTACTTTGGCATCCGTACTCGTGATTCCACTCCCCACCGCAACGACCTCATCATCAAATAGGAACCATGATTTCTTGGCTTGCAGTGCGGTACCATATTCATGATACTCCATTCCTGTAGCCCCATAAGTTCCTTGAAAATCAACACCACCCACCCAATTTTTATCACTTACTTGACCGCTGCTCGGCTTGGTGTTCTGCAGAACAGTTGTCCCAGGAAGACGATAGTTGTCAACGGTAGGCCAAAAATCGCCACCGAATTGTGATAAATCGCTCGTATACAAATAGGTCATTCCGTCAGACGTATGCCAGCCTTCCTTATTTTCACTGTTGATAGCTTCGTAATTATAAATACGGTTAGAATACATGCTGATCCCAAGACCAAACCCTGGCCTAAGATGCACGGTTCGATCCATGGAGGGGAATTGAAAATAGCCTTGTAATTCAGAACTAGGTGTAATGGATGAATCTCCCATGATCGATTTGACTATCGTAATCATATTGATTGTAATTGCCGGATCCGTGTAGAAATCATTATTCGTATCACTCTGTATCCAGTATTTAATCATCTTCTTAAATGCTAAAGAATCCCCTGTTGGAGCCACTTGCGTAAGCCTGGTGATTGCAGCGATAGCTTTATGTCCTGAGGCATGGTCAGAGTCATTAGAGCGAGAAATCTGTCGACCCCTAACCATATCCATCATTGCCCCTTTGTAAATGAAGGGCCTAAAGCTGTCATACACCCAATTATAAACGTTCTGCACATCTGTATCGGTGACGTCCCAAGTCGATCCTTTCAGCAAATGAAGCAGTCTGGCTATATCCTGAAGCAGCGAAGTACCATAACCACCAGAGTACGGAAATTTGGAATGCTGAATGAATGATCCATCTGTATAAAAACCATCCCCACTCGTGACGTAATTAAATACACTGCTTAATCCATCCCTGGAACCTCCAATCTTCACACTGTCCTTAACAATGACGCCGCGAACAGCAACCACAAGCGCTTTCCAAACACGGTTAGCCCCTGTCTGACTTGGACTTGGCGTGAAGCGGTTGACTGCATTCATATAATTGGTTCGTTGTGCAGATGTTAGATCATTATATAACAGGACAACAGCATCATTCAGTTGAAGCGGGGTTCCTATCTCCCAATCCCACCAGTTGTCATAAGGGGTCTGATTGGTGAGACCTTCGTTGTAGTAATTTGCGTATAACCAATCAAGCCCACTTATAATATCTGCCTTAAGTGCTGAATTATTGAGTAAACTTGATCCCGTCGTCTTCAAAGCTACTGCCATATCACGAAGCCGCTGATAGCTAATTCGGATATGATCGGATTGCGTTGAAAGACTAGCCACATCGCTCCAAAGATACGTACGAGACCCACTCTTGTCTAAAGTGTCCCAGTAACCAGTAGAAGAAGAATTTGTGACAGCGCTTTCAATTTGAGTAATTTTAGCAGCAATTTGTGGATCCGAGGTATTCACGGCTGTGCCGCCGGTAATCGTCGTTAGCCATTTATCTCGAAGTCCATCATACTCATCTGCCGCAAAAGCGGGAGAGGCAGGTGACCAAGCTAGCGTTAGTATGGCTAGCATTAAGAACAGAGCTATTCCTTGTCTCATCTTCTTATTCATGATATCATCTTCCTCCATTCGTTAGTTAAATTTAGGCCTGAGACAAACCCGACTTGCCTCAGGCCTTTTATCCTTTTACTTCAATCCTGTTAGCGCCACTCCTTCGATGAATTTCTTCTGTGCAAAAAAGAAGACCATGAGCAATGGTAACGTTGATACAACGGCAGCAGCCATGACAAGATGCCAAGCTGTACCGGCTTCGTTCGTGAACAACGATAAGGCTAGAGGAATCGTATATAGCTTACTCGTGTTCAAATAAACAAGCGGCTCAAAGAATTCATTCCAACTGTGCAGGAATGTAAAAATGGTTAATGTAGCTAAAGTAGGTGTAGCAAGCGGCAACATAATCGTTCGAAACGTACGAAGTGGCGTGCAGCCGTCAATCTTGGCCGCTTCGTCGAGTTCATTTGGAATCGTGATGAAAAATTGGCGGCATAGAAAGACACCAAACATACCGCCTGCGCCAAGCATCGGTGGGAAGATTAACGGGAAATGCGTATCCACCAGATTCAACTTCGATAACCACGTAAACAGTGGGATTGACGTCACTTCCGTTGGAATCATCATAGAGCTCAAGAGCATGAGAAAGATAACGTTCTTAAATGGGAAGTTGAGCTTAGCAAAAGCATACCCTGCAAGTGATGCGAATAGGCAAGTACCCGCTGTAACAAGCACACCGATATATAAACTATTAAACATGTAAAGATGAAAGGGGCTCTTGGTAAACAGCTCTTTATAATTTCCCCAAACAATCGGATGCGGCAACCATTGGGGAGGGAACAAAAAGATCTTGGAAAAATCTTTTAGCGATGTTGTAACCATCCACAGGTAAGGCAGAAGAATAACCATTGAGATGAGTAGTAGTATCCCGTACTTGAAAGTCAATGAAAGGGTTTGTCTAACACGTACGCTGCTATTAATCTTCATAATGCACCCACTTCTTCCGACCAAACCATTGTAGAATGGTCAGCGCCAGAATGATGAAAAATAAGACGAAGGCTATAGACGAGGCATAACCAAATTGAAAAATTTTGTAGGCTTGCTGGTAAATATAATAGACAAACACATACGTACTCGTACCAGGTCCTCCATCCGTCATGACAAAAATCTGGCCAAATACCTTCAACGAGCCGATCATTGTAATGATGGTAACAAGGAATATAGATGGAGAAATCAATGGCAGGGTCACATTTCGGAACGTTTGCCACGGCGAAGATCCATCTATTCTAGCCGCTTCATAGTACATTTTGGGCACATCTTGCAGTGCAGCGATAAAAATAACCATGTTCATTCCAAGTCCTTTGAGCAGTGTAACTACCACAATGACAGGAATGGCCAATTTCATGTCATATAGCCACGCGTGTCCCTCTATGCCAAACATTCTTAAGACAATATTCAATACGCCATTATCGGTCGCCAAGATATATTTCCAGACAACAGCCCAGACCACAATGGAGGTAACAACTGGCGTGAAAATGGCTGTACGAAAGAAACTTATACCTGGAATCGCTTTCTGCATGAGCAGTGCCAATCCCAGCGTCATCATAATGTTTAGCGGAACTAAGCAAATGGTAAAATAAAGCGTGTTCCAGGCCGTGTCCCAGAAAACGGGGTCATGAAACATCAGTTTTCGGTAATTTGCCAGTCCGATGAAAGTCGATTCCTTCACGAGTGACCAATCGGTTAGGCTCATATAAAAGCTCGTGATGATCGGCCCAAGTAGGAAGGCTATATAGCCAATTACCATCGGCAGAATAAATAAGTAGGCGTACCACATCTCTGAGCGTTGAGCAGCACTTCTTTTTCTCCTATTTGCTACTGCTCGATCTGCTGCTTCAATCGGCATGCTTAAATGTTGAGTCAAGTTGGTTCTCTCCCCTCTATCCGCTCTTGACCATGACCATGATCATGGTCATGGTCAAGACTTCTCCTTTACTTTAAGAGCGGAGTTATATCCTGCTCCATTTTTTCCAACACTTGTTTGGGTGTAGCCGTCTTCGAATATAAGAAATCAAATAATGTCTGCATTTTCACATCAATTTGCTGCCAGTTTGGATGGCTCGGCTGGAAGCGCAGCGTTTTGGAGAAAGGTGAGATTAACGCAGTTTTAATCGCTTCTTTCGATGGCTTGCCAACGCCTAGGATGGCATCCGATTCAAGTACTGACTTACGGTTCGGCAGGTAGAACTGCGTGAGCTCTTTTTCAACATCTGCACTTGTGAAATACTTAAGCAGTTCAAGTGCTTCCTTTGGATGTTCAGTCGACTTAATAACTGAATATCCAGCCATCCCGACTGCTGCAGGAGCATCCTTAATCGGAGGCGTTGGCATGGGTGCAATATCCCACTCAAAGTCCTTGATGTTGCGGGCTTTCGCCGAGTAACTGTAGACCTCACGAACCATGGCTACTTTACCCGTGTCGAACGTTGTTTGATCACCCGGCTTCAGGTGTGACTGATCCTTATAGAGCATGTCATAGTACATTTGCATGACTTGTTCACCCTGAGGCGAATTCAACAAAAATTTAGTGCCTTCTTGATTGAATAACTCAGCCCCGAAGCCCCAGAACGTCTCAACTAATGCATCAACCCATGCTTTCCAGCCACCACTCTCGAATAAGTTCAGCCCATATATACCTTTGGAAGAATCAGTCAACGCCTTCGCTGTGCTAACCATTGTCGGATAATCCCACTTGCCTTCTTGTGACAATTCTAAAGGTGTTTTCAAGCCTTTTTCCTTGAACAATGTCTTGTTGAAGAAGAGTACTTTAGGCCCGATTGCAAAGGGAACGCCATAGACTTTGTCGCCTTTCTTCAAGAGGTCGAACGTACCCGGTAACATATCATTGAAGTTGTAGTTAGCGTCATTTTTAATCTCCGATAAGTCCAAAAGCTGGTCGGCTCCCAAAAATTGCGGGTAAGCCCGCTCCGTAAACCAGGCTACATCTGGCCCTTGTTTGGAAGCAAGAAGAATCGACATCTTCTGCTGATACTCGGCTGATGGAATGAGCATAATTTCTACATTGATGTTCGGATGTAAGGCTGTGAATTTCTTACCATACTCCTCATACAGCTTCTTACGTGTGTCATCGCCCCACAAACTAAGTTTAAGCGTCATCGGTTTAGCTGGCTCGGCAGCCTTCTGGCTTGTTGTTGGTACAGCCGAAGGCGAAGGCGAAGCTTTGGAATCAGTCGAACCACAGGCACTCAATAAAGATGCGAGTGAAATGGAAAGTGTTGCTAGCAGCGTAATATGTTTACGCATATGGTATTCCCCCTCTTGAAATTATGCAAGCGCATTCATCAACCCTTGCATGATTGATTATACGAGGTAAAGGCACTGTAAAAAAATCCTCTGGAAGCGAGATATGGTTCGAGTTTTTCACATGCCCTCCCTATATTCACTTGGCGTCACACCAACACCTTGCTTGAATACCGTCATAAAATGCTTGGCATTCACATAGCCGGATAAACCTGCGATTTCATAAATTTTTAAGTTTGTCTCTTTTAATAACTTCTTCGCCTTATTCATACGTGATGCCGTTACATAATCAACAAAATTTTGTCCCGTCTCTTGCTTGAAGAGTCCCGATAAGTATTGCGAATTCATACCTACTTGCTCGGCTATATATTGCAAAGATACTTCTTGATGAAGCCGTGATTGAACCAACTCTTTTACTCTACGGATGACAGCCCGTTCCTCGATTGGATCTGTGAGGTCCAAATTCGCCTTCATATCCGTCGTAACTCTTATACGACTTCTCAGTTTCTCCAAGCATAAAGCCAGCTCTCCGCGGTCAATCGGCTTCAACAAATAATCTTCAACCCGGTTGCGTAAAGCTCTCTTGGCATACTCAAAATCGCTGTATCCACTTAAAATGACAATGGGAATTTCAATGTTCTGCTCACGGATGCGTTCAATCATCGCAAGGCCGTCCATATCCTTCATGCGAATATCCGTAATAATGAGATCGGGAATGACAGACTTTAGAAGCGTGAGTGCCTCTTTGCCTGTTTCTGCCTCAGCCGAAACTTTAAAACCAACGAAGACTTCTTCGATCAGCTTGCGGAGACCGCCTCGGATAACCGCTTCATCTTCAACTAGCATCACTTGTATCATGTTGTTCCTCCCATTCAAATGGCATACGCAGCTGGAATCTAGCACCTGCTCCTGCGGTTGAAGTCATACTAACTCCATACTGCTCCCCGTATAACAATTGAAGTCGTTGATGTAAATTTCGTAAGGCATAGCCGTGATTATTGCCGCCAAATCGAGGGCTGCCATATCCTGTGTCTCCATTGCTGTCCTTGCTCTGCGTCATACGTTTATACAGAGCTTGTAATTTAGTCTCTTCCATGCCTCGGCCATTATCCTCCACGATGAGAAGAAGATCATCTCCATCCACGGTCGCTTGTACGCGAACTGTAACCACATCCGAACCCATGGCGTGTTCAATCGCATTCTCCACCAGCGGTTGTAAGATTAATTTAGGTACCAACGCTGATGAGAAGGAAGTATCTACATGCAGTTCTGTTCGCAGTCTATGTCCTTCCCTGAGAGATTGAATTTCAAGGTAGGCTTCGACAAACCTCAACTCATCCTCCAGTGTCACCCGTACTTGTCGTTTATCTACCGTGTAACGAAGCAGCCTCCCTAGATTCGTTGCCACGCCAGATATTTGCTGTGTCCCTTCTTGAATAGCCAACATGTTAATGGTCTCTAACGTATTGTACATAAAATGTGGATTCAGTTGGCTTTGCAAAGCCGCAAGTTCAGCATCACGCTCTCTCCATTTGGTCTCATATACTTCCTTGACGAGCCTTTCAATATCAATGACCATGTGGTTGAACCCTTCCGTCAAATGACCAATCTCGTCATACGTTGTTACCTCAGCTCTAACGTTGAAGTCCCCTTGTTGTACTTGCCGCATTTTTCGCTGCAAATAACGAATTGGCTTCACAAGTCGATCCGCAGCGAGAATCGCAATTAGGATGGCCGCTATAATAGCGACAACAGATACGAATAAGGTATACTGGGACAACTCATTCGCTTGACGCTGGAGGGGAGCCACAGGAATTTGAGCTTCGACCGTCATTTTCGTATAGTCAGACTT
Organism: Paenibacillus sp. MBLB1832; assembly: GCF_032271945.1. Lineage (NCBI taxonomy): Bacteria > Bacillati > Bacillota > Bacilli > Caryophanales > Paenibacillaceae > Paenibacillus > Paenibacillus roseipurpureus. The sequence goes on from NZ_CP130319.1 coordinate 5,239,567, forward strand.
GGTAGCCGAGACAACAAACTTACCTATATCACGGGCAGCCTCCGGCTCCTGAATCGGGTAAAAAATTTTGCCATTCCTGTCACGAATGGTCAGAACGCTATCAGGTCCAAAATCGACTGCGGAGAAAATATCTAAGAACCGATCCATATTTAAGTCCACTTTGATATAACCCAGCTTTCGCAAGGTATAAGGCTCTCGAATGGCGCGAGCCATTGAAATAACATCTCGTTGCCCATTGGTGTAGTACCCCACTTGATGGGCTGGCAAGATTGTAAGTCCTCCATCATTACGATCAACGATATCCATCCAATCCCGTTCCGTTTGCCTCCAATAATTACGAACATTAGGGGCTGCTGTACTAAATAAAGCCCCGTCTTCGGTGAAGACAAGAAAGCTCTCGATCTCTGAACGGTCGAAAGCCATAGAAGACAAGTAGAGATTCATTTTGAGATCCTCATCCGAGGTAATGTAGCTGCTCTCCCTCCCCCCACTGCCATGTGCGCTCAGAATACTGAGAACACTTGTATCGTACAAGGGTGACAACGTCAGACGCTCCATCTCTTTCACATAACGATCTAAATTCATGCGGATCTGGTCCACTGTCTGCTGCGAATATGTAATGGCATTCTGACGGACGTCAGCAGAATACTTCGTATACGTCATCCCTCCGCTTATTCCGAAAGGGACCATAATTAAGATCACTAACAAAATGATAAATTTAGCGCGTAGAGGTAAGAACCATCGTTCGTTTCTCATTCGTATTGAACCAACCTCTTTCCCTATTCGCATTTTTTTGATCTTACTCTATCTTAACCTGCTGTAAGAATTCAGTACATAGCGTACAAATACAAATAATCCCCCCTGTATGAATGGGAGGATTATTTCACTTACATACAATTCTATACCAAAGTGGCAGCATAAAGTTCTGATAGCTCATTAGCCGATAATGCCTTGTTATAAATGGCTAACCCTCCAAAGCTGCCTACAAAATAATTGCCAATCTCGTGAAGCCGATCTACGGCTCCAACCGTAAAATCAGCGCCATCCTCTCCACCATCATACAATCCTCCTGGATACGGGTACGGATTTCGGCCTTCACGTTCATCCAGGATACCGTTTAGGTAGGAGCGTGCATACTCTCCGTCGTAAGTGAAGGCCACAAACTGCCACTCCCCCCTTGGAACAGCATGACTTCCAATCGATGCATCCATGCACCAACGATGTCCTGGTGTTGGACCACCTATTGATGAGACATGCCCGCAAACCTGCTCTGAGCTTTCCCAAATATAGAGATTAAGGAATAAACCATACTGTCTTTTCTTGTTGGTTTCATTCCACATTCCTGCCACAAACTCGCACTGCGTATTCGATTTTTGACCTCGCTTCACCCATGCAGCTATGGTAACTTGGGCTTGTGGTCCAGCTATATTTAATTCAGGGCATGCCATTCGAGGAATAAAGAACCACTTCCCCTCATCAAGTCGTGCGGAATACGGGCCAAAGACGCCGTCTTCATCACGCGCAACCTCTCCAGCACCCTCTTGTAAAGCATGCGCTTTAGGTCCCTGAGAAACCCGCTCCTGGCCTGGCTCCTCCTGAAAATCCCAAAACGCAACAAGTTGCGGATGGTCCACAATGATTCGCTTCATAAATACAAGACACCTCCATAGATTTCCTTTGTGTAGATGATAACTTAATACTAGCAGTTCACCCCATAGAATTCGATGGACATGACTATAGCTTTTTGTACAAAACTACATTTTTTAAGTCAGCTCTACTAAAAGTGTTGATGGAGGTTGTCCCGTATGTTTGCGAAACACACGATGAAAATGTGATGTATCATAAAAACCAAGATAGTCCGCTACCTCTCCAACCGACATCTTCGTATGCAGCAGCAGCTCCTTAGCGGCAGAAATGCGTACTTGATGCAAATAAGCAACAGGAGACATCCCCATCACTTCCTTGAAAATGGTTGTTACATAATTAGGTGTCCGTTGAATCGTATTAGCTAATTCTTCAATGCCTAGATGTTGGCGATAATGATCCGCGATGTACTTCTGTAAAATCTGTACATGCGCCTTTTTCTTAGATGGATAACGGGCCACATCACTTTCTCGATTTACCGCAATCAGCAGTTCTTGAGCGATGACTTCGCACATCATCTGGAAATAGGGGAGGCGCCCGAGCCACTGCTGGACCAAAATTGAAAATCGCTGCTTGAGGTATTCAAAGTTATTGGTTTTAATATGTACGGTCTGATGCTGCATCAGAATGGGAAGATTTTGATTAGGATGTAGATCAAACAGTATCGTATATTTCTGATGCAACTCACCATCCATTTGAATCCCTTCGCGAACAACCCCATAAGGCATGTAGAGAATATCACCTTTCATTAAGCGATAGGTTTCATTGCCTATGATATAAGTAAACGAACCCTGAATGACAAGAAATAGAATATGACCGGGTATCGGCGACTTTAACTTATGCCAGTGAGGATCCGGTTCATCAACAAAAACAGACCTTAGCTTGATCATTTTGCTGCAGCCCCGCTTTCCTGTTCAATATGCCATGATGATGTCTCTATCCTGCTTTTAACACCTATATTTTACCATAGAGTTCTTCGACAAATATACGAGTACTAAGCAAAAAAGGACAGCCGAGTCTCCTCGAACTGTCCCTCCAGAATAAGCAGGCTAGTTAATGATCCCATGGGAAATGATTTCCACATTCATGGAAACATGAAAGTTCGCATTCGGATACGCGGTGTCCCAATCCATTTTCGCCCACGCATCTGGATAGTAAGCCATGATGTCCCGCCCGATGCTCAAGGCATCGGAATTCGCCTTTTGCAAAAGCCTGCACGTCGCATGCCCTTCTTCTGTCAGAATGTCTGAGAACCGCTGGCTCAACGCCGCCACCTGCTTCTTATCTGAAAGATTATCGTGTGCGAATTCCACGACAGACCCTTTCATCTTCAAATCAAGTTGAATTTGAACGCGTCCCTCTTCGTCAATCCATACCCGCTTATCACGTTTTAAGTTCGTAATATTCAACGACAAGTACTGGGAAGGATCGTCTTTCTGCATAGAATCCTCCTCCACTTTCCGTGTGATCACACAGACTTTGTCTTTCCTTCCATACATCAGAATTAATAGTGTGGATTGTTCTGGCGTTAATGAATAGCCTGTATATTTGCGTTTATGGATGAGACCTACGCCATCAACTACGGCTTTATCCTCTTCTTTCCGAAGCAGCGGAATCACAGGATCCCTCCCCTTATCGTGCAATAACGGATAAAGTGCGTGTAACGACAAGGAAGGGATAATCGTTTCATAACGGGCACTCATAATAATTTTCCGTAAATATTCGCCTGCCGTTGCGGAACCAATACGGTCGAGGCGAATTAATTCGCCCGCTTTCCCACGGACGATCGCCACTTTGGCGAGCATGGGATCGTTGGAGTTCCGAAATGTGGAGTCGAGAATATCCGCCAAATCTTTCTTCGCTAGCTTTTCGCCGATGAGCAAGACTTGGTTTTTCGAGACGCCAATAGGGCCCGCGATCTGTAAACCGATCTTCTTGTATAACGATTCTTGAAGCGTTGGGCCTGAATCTGACAGTACCTCATGCACAGGTGTGCTTCTTTCTTTACCGCCTGGCGTTTGAATCGTAACGGTTGTAACGATATCATTTTTCTCGTTTACATCAATCGCGGTGGCGTAAATCAGCTGTAGATTTTTGAGATCATTATGGTAGTTGCACCCTGTAAGAAGCAGTACGACAACGATAATCAGCATAGCGGATCTCATACCGGTAATTGCCCCCTTTTTCCCCTTACCCATGCTAACAATAAGAGTACAATCGGAATGCCTAGAATGACGAAGCTTTCGATCTTCGTGACCTGTTCCAATGTCTGTACGCGGGACTCTGATCTCCAGAAAAATCCTGATACACAGAGGATAGGTACCAGATAGTACATTACTTTGCGGTGATCGCTAAGATTGAACAAATGGCTGATGCCCTTTCCCGTGCAATAAAAGTAACTAATCAGTGTTGCTGTCACTTTCACCAGCCAGACAGACAGGAACAGCAGGTCCAGCCGCTCTAGGAATGGCAATGAAATTCCGTTCAAATAGTACGGTACAGGCTGTGGAATGAAATCCAGCGATTCCGAACTGAAATTGACGAAACAGACGAGTACGACAATTAAGAAAAACAAAGTTGCCAGGCTATTTGCCCACAGGATCGGCGTAATTAGACTTTTCCCTTTCGTTCGAATATCGGAATTCAGCACCAGCAGCACTTCGAAACCTAGGAAGGACAGAACCGAGCTCTTCACCCCCATCAGGATGCTGTTCAAGCCCCCCTGTCCGACAGGCAGCAAATAACGCAAATCCATTGTGCGGTAGCTCGTTAGCATTAAAGCAATCATCACAACCACAAGTAAGGTTATCAATGCATGATATCGCGCTATGATTCGGATGTTCTCTTTGGCTAAATAGAGGCACACCACACAATTGGCCACAATGATCAGCCACGGATTGGAGTACGGCAATATCCATAACTCCACGAAAATCATTTCCATAAGTAGAATAAGACAGGTCGTAAAAGCGAAGTGAGCGACGAAGATGACGGAGATCAGCTTTCCGATCCATTTTCCCACGATAGGCGTCACGAGCTCATAGAGATTTTGTTGGGGAAACCTTCTACATAACATCATATAAGCCAGCAGCACAAGTTGAACGCACACGCCCGCCAAGATGACGGAAATCCACCCATCGTGACCCGCGGCCTTATGCAAATCATAGGGAAAGGAGAGTACAGCAATGCCAATCTGAGTTTGCAAAATAAAAGCGAAGACTTGTGCTCTTGTCATGATAACCTCCGTTTCGAAGCCTTCCCGCCGAAGATTCGCTTCGGAAGCTGAATAAGTGCCGTCAATATCCGACTAGGTTTAAAGGGCATGAACGGATAAAAGTAAGGTACACCAAACGATTCGAGCTTACTTAGATGCATGAATAGCAGGCTAAAGCTGAAAGCAATCCCCACAAAACCCAGCAGTGCGGAGGCGATCATGATTGGAAAGGAAATGAGCCGAATCGCCAGTCGCATCTCATGGGAGGGCACGCTGAACGAAGCGACAGCCGTCAACGAAATGACAACGATCATCGTGGTGGACACGAGATTAGCATTCACCACTTCACTGCCGATGACCAAACCGCCGACAATAGACAGGGTTGATGCAATCGATTTGGGCAAGCGAATCGCCGCTTCTCTGAGCAGTTCCAGCACCGTAATCATGAACATGGCTTCCATCAACGGATTGAACGGAATATTTTCCAAAGACGCTTTCAAGGAAAAGACCAAGTCAATTGGCAGAATATCAAAATGATTCGAAACGATGGCGATATAGACGGATGGCAGGGCGATACCAATCACGACACTAATTAGCCGCAGGAAGCGGAAAAAGGTGCCATTCCACCATCTAACGTTAAAATCGTCGGCCGCTTGAAAAAACATAAAAAACGTGACAGGCAGGATCGTTGCAAAGGCACTGCCATCGATCAGAAGCACGATTCGCCCTTCCATTAAGTGAGCCGCTGTACTGTCGGGCCGTTCACTGAATAGCATTTGCGGGAACAGAGAGAAATGGCTGCTCTCCAGCCGTTCCAAGATTTGACCAGGCGATTTAATAAATTGAGCTTGATTCGTTAGCAAATTGGCAATGATCTCATTGACGATGGTCATATCCGCGAGATCACACATATAGAGCAAGGTCACACGCGTTGGACTCGAAGAACCTAGGGTGAAATGCCTCTCGGTCAGATTCGCATTCTTCAATCGCCGATGAATCAACTGCGCATTGACGCTCGCGTCATCGTTGAAGCCCTCATGCGATCCACGGATCGTTTGTTCGTTCTTCGATTCAGCGATGCTGTGCACCACGCTCGAGCTAGCGTCCGCCATGAGTAATTCGGCTCGTCCATCGAGCAGAATGGCACATCGTCCTTGCAGCATGCCAGCGGCTGCCGTAGGCAGATCGGTTACCCGCTCCAAATCCAAAATCGGCAGGATGTCCTCCAGTTGGCCTTCCTGCTGGCCTTCCAGCCGGCCATCCTTAGCTTGCAGCAGCGGCTTTAGAATATCGGTTTGCAGCTTATCTTTGTCCGTCACCGTTATCAGATACAGGAGGCTTCCTTTCATCCCATGGAAATGAAACGCTCTGATTCCCACATCGTCGGAGGCGTTGAAGTGTTCGTTGAGCAGGCGGATATTCGTTTCTAGTTCAGTTGCGAATCCAATTGTATCCTGCTTTTGCCCCATACTTCGCCCACCTTCCAACTGTGATTATGGTTAGTATTCACTGGGAAGCTAATATTATCCAGTGGCGCGTTTTAGTTGCATATATATGAAAAAAATCGCCATTACACCGCTGTTTAAGCCGGTTAAATGGCGATTTACTATTCGCTGATACGCACCTCAATGCCTAACGCTTTCACTTTGTCGATCCATTCCTTCGGACATCCTGAGTCCGTAACTAGCATAGAAATGTCCTTCAGATTAGCAACACGTGCAAACGTCGATAAACCGAATTTGCTATGATCCGCTACCAGAATAACTTCTTCTGCTCGCTGCATCATTTTACGTGCAATGACAGCTTCTGCCAGATGGAAATCTGTCAGTCCATCCGTTAAGGAAATGCCGCCCGCGGATATGAAGGCTTTGTTCACTTTAAACTGATCGAGCATTTGATCTGCGAGAGAGCCAGTCACCGCACGGCATTCTTGGTTGACTTCCCCGCCTGTGAAAATAAGTCTCCCACGGAACGTTTCCATCGCCAAATTCAGAATCGTGATGGAGTTCGTAATGAGGGTCACATTCGTTTTATCTTTTAAAAAGGGAATCATTTCGATCGTCGTTGTCCCATTATCCAACATAATCGTCTCACCATCTTGTACGAGTGACGCTGCCAGCTTGCCAATTGCCATTTTCTCAGGCTTCATCATTTGCACGCGACTTTGAAAAGGGGGCTCCACCAGCTCCATACGCATTCGAACTGCGCCGCCGTATACTTTCCGAAGCTTGCCTTCCTTCTCCAGGCGATCCAGATCCCGCCGCACCGTCTCCGTCGATACGTTCAAAAGCTCAGACAGATGATGGACTTGGACTTTGCCCTCCACATCCAGCTGATTCAGGATTGTCATCCTGCGATCTTCATAGGTTAGTGACATCTTAGCCTCCTGTCTAACGTGATTATGTGAATTATATAAAATGTATCATGTTTAATTGACTATTCCCGATGAATTCGTGTTGTTTCATGTTGTTTTTATTATTGTATGTGCAGGTGGGAGAGCTGTCAACTTAGGAGCGGCGTGCTAAATTATGTGTTGACAGTTGGATTAGACGGGCGATACAATTGTCAACAAACAACAAGATATCAATATGAAACCACATAACAACAACTCCAATGACAAGTATGAATCAGGGGGACTTTCGTATGCCACACTCACTTGTTTTCCGAGAAGATCGCACCTTCACCATTGCCCAGTTTACTGATTTACATTGGAAAGACGGAGGCGCCCTCGACCAAATGACGGGTCAACTCATGGCCGACATTCTGGATGCTGAGCGGCCCGACCTGGTCGTCTTTACAGGCGACGTCATCTATACTGGCGATGTTGCGCCAGGGGAGCCCATTTGTGACGATCCCTTGCAAGCCTTGCAAGGTGCTGTGGCAGCGACCGAAGCTCGGGGGATACCTTGGGCCGTGGTGTTCGGCAATCACGATACCGAGACGTTGATAACACGAGATGAGCTGATGACGGCTGTCTTAACCTATCCGCATACCCTAGCCCAGCGCGGCCCCGAGGACATTAACGGTACTGGTAATTATCGGCTTACAATATATGATGGGGATGGACAGAACAAGGTCAATTTGTACTTCCTTGATTCTGGTGCTTATTCACCGCTTCCGCATATTGGGGGCTATGATTGGATTCGCAGTGATCAAATCGATTGGTACCGCAAGGAGTCGCTGGCGACCCGCGCTGATTCTGGCGATCAACCGTTGCCCGCGCTCGCTTTCTTCCATATTCCACTGCCCGAATATCAGTTGATGTGGGACACGAAAACTTGCTATGGCAGCTACTTCGAAAATGCTGTTTATAGTGCAAATGTTAACTCCGGGATGTTCACTGCCATGCTAGAAATGGGCGATGTCATCGGTACGTTCGTCGGTCATGACCATATCAACGACTTCTGGGGCGAGCTTCATGGCATACGCCTTTGTTACGGAAGAGCAACAGGCTACAACACCTACGGCAAAGAAGGCTTTCCTCGAGGGGCGAGAATGATCCGACTCCGACAGGATGAGCGCTCCTTCGAGACTTGGCTGCGGCTTGCGGATGGCAGTGTATTGCATGAGCAGCCCGAACATCTGGCTGGCACTGCGAAAAGCGAGTAATAACATGGAGATGATGACTTGGTACTCGTAGCAACCATACTCGTTTTAGCCTCGGGACTCACACATGCCATTTGGAGTTTGTTCACCAAGCGAAGCCATAACAAAAGCGCCTTCCTCTGGTCCATCATCATGGTGACGACAATTATTCTTTTACCTTATTTAATCCGAGAATTATGGACTCATCCCTTATCCTTTTCTGCTTATGGCTTATTGCTGGTATCCGCATGCATGCAAGTGATTTACGCTTTCTTGCTGGCACACACCTACAATATGGGTGACCTCTCGCAGATCTACCCGATCATGCGAGGCACCAACACCTTATTTATCCCGATACTCGGTGTCTTGTTCCTTGGCGAAAAGCTATCCCTCTGGGGATGGCTAGGTCTGCTAGGCATGATCATCGGCTTCATTTCGCTTAGCGGGATTTTTACAGGACGGCAGAGTAGTCAAGGATTAAGCCGCTGGGAAACGATTAAGCCATTCCTCATGGCCTTATGTGTCGGAGTCTGTACAACGTGCTACGTACTCGTTGATAAGCTGAACCTCGGCAACATTTCGGCAATCTCCCTACTTGAAGTGACGAATATCGGGTTCGTCGCGGGACTGACTCCGCTCGTGATCAAGTCAAAGCAGCTGCGCAAGGAGTGGCAACTCAACAGCCGCATCATCTGGCTCGGAGCGATCCTCAATCCGCTATCCTATTTGCTGTTCCTGATGGCGCTGACCTACGCCCCCGTAGCCCACATCTCACCGCTCCGTGAAATCGGCACCGTGTTCGCCACGATTTTGGGCATCGTTGTGTTGAAAGAGAAGCAGGGACAGCTGCGAATTCTCTGCTCGGCGCTCATCCTGCTGGGCATCTTGATGATTAGCTTTTTGGGGTAGGGGTGGGGGGGAGTGCCAGTATCATGAATGTCAGTTGAAACAACAAATACGGTAGATACTGGTTTTCCAGGATCCACCGTATAATTTTTAGATCATTTTCTTATACGTTAATATCAAGACCAAGATTGACCTTCAACAAACGGAGAATCATCATTACTGACTCAGCTCTGGAAGCAGCAGCGTTAGGATCAAATTTACCGTCTCCGTTGCCACCAACAATACCCGCTACCGCCAGCTGATTGATAGCATCCTCCGCCCAATTTCCGCCTATATCGGAGAATTTTCGACCGTTGTTTGCAGGACTCAAGTTCATTACTTTTGCTAGGATGGCAACCATCTCAGCGCGGGAAATATCATTGTCTGGCTTAAATGTACCATCTTCATAGCCACTAATAATACCGTTAGACTTCAAGGCATTAATTGCTGTTTCAGCCCAGTGACCTTTGGAGTCTCCGAAAGATGCAGAGTCCTTAGAATCGATTCCAAGAGCTTTAACTAGCATTGTTGCAAATTCTGCCCTTGTTACTTGAGCACCGCTATGGAACGAACCATCCGTATAACCAGTAACGATACCAATTTGTGCTGCTACTTGGATAGCGTTTGCACTCCAATCAGTTGGCTGCACGTCTTGGAATACCACAACTGGAGCATTTGCAATAGCTTCAATGATCTTTTGCTTAACAACTTCAACATTAACGATTTCTGGATTAAATACAGGTTTTTCTGGCGTAGGCTCAGGCTTAGGTTCTGGCTTAGGTTCTGGCTTAGGTTCTGGCTTAGGTTCTGGCTTAGGCTCTGGTGTTAGTGGGCCCGAAACTGGATTGCTTATATTCACAGTTATCGAATACCATGTATCAGGACTCTCTACAGATGTCGCGGTTACTCTTACTGCACCTGCACTTATCGCATTCAACAAACCTGTTGAACTGATAGTAGCTCTGCCAGTTAAATTAACTACTGACCATGTTATAGCTTTGTTTGTTGCATTGTCAGGAGTTACTGTAGCGGTGTACTGATAGTTGTTCCCAACAGTTGCGGATACATCTCCAGAGACGGTCACCATATGTACTGGGATACCAATTGGTGACGCAGCAGTAATCTTTTCAAGAATGGATAGATTGCTGCTCTCACCTGATGCATTTACTGCAGTAACGGCAAGTTTTACAGCTCCTACTGGAAGTGAAGTTCCAGTAGCAATGTTTATCTGATAAACACTTCCAATTGCCTTCTTGACTAGTGCTAAACTTCCTACCTTTTGATTATCGGCATTCAAGAAATAGACCTTGTAGCCTGTGATTTGAGTTTGATCGGCGGCTGCTGTCCATGAGAGTTTTCCTCCGATTTTGTCTTGCGCTGTTTCAGTATTCTGAAAAGAAATTGTAACTGGCGCAGGTAAATAGACGGAATTAGTAATCGTGACAGGAAGTGAAGAAATATTATCCCACAAATTGATTAATGTAACTTTATTTAATTCTTGTTGGGCTTGATCTAACGGAACAACTCCTACATAAACGGCGTTGCTTGGAACGGTTTGAACATTATATACAGCATAATTGACTGTCCCAGCATTAATCATCGCAAACGCGTTACCTATAGGTTGAATGTTCGCATCAATGAAGTACGCTGCATAACCGGTAATGCCAGATTCATCAACGCCAGGTGACCACATAAACGTGCCATTATATAAACCGGCAGAAGGTTGGTTATCTGTAAAGGTTACATTGGTAGCTAAGAAATTAGGCGAATCATAAATAGGCGAAGCCTTAAACTTGCTGCTTTCAGCATAAGCATTCTTGGAAAAGATACCGATCTGCTTGGCATTGGCTGGTATTGAGGTATTTGCAATCGCAATAGAGTTTATGGAACCTTTGGCCAATTCACCGATCATACCAAGTTTATTGCCTTGCGCATCTAAATAATAAGCGGTATAGCTAGTGATATAAGATTGATCATCTGGAACTGTCCAAGCAACATTACCTTGAATTTGACCAGACGTACCATTGGTATCCCTGAAGCTTACGGTTTTGGCTATTTCTCTTGGAATTTTAATTTCATCTACGCTGGAGTATCGGAATAATCCATTTTTCGCTTGACTGTAGAGCAGGACGCTGCCGTCGTCACTAATAGTTACGTGATCTATTGTGAAGGGAAGATTGAAAATCTTATTCCCATTTATCCGATCATAGACTGCTGTTTTGGAGATAACATATTGATTTTTAGCCATAAGAACTTGCTCAGGATAGGAAGCATTCACCGTAGTCAAATTACTCGCATCAAGGTTTTTCCCTGCAAAGAAGATCTCATTCCCATCCTTGACTAAAGGTCTGGAGGAAGGGGAATACCCTGCTGAAATACCAAAAGTTCTATATTTTCCTACATTGCTCGGATCCAATCCTACGAGTGATAGTTGTGATGGGGATGACTGAGACTCTCCGATGTAAATTTTGTTCAGTTCTGGACTGTATATCAGATCACCCTGATAAAAGGATGTGTTGATTTGGTCGCTAAACACAACTTTACTTGATGCCGTTGTTGTTCGATCATATGTGTGAAGCTCTCTGTTGCCGCTTCCCGGGAATTCCGGCAAGAAGTAAATATTATTAGGGCTTAATGCAATATGATACGGAGTTTCATCTACAATAAGATTGGAAATGTTTCCGCTATAAACAGAATCTGTGACTGCGATTTTGGTGCTTCCGTACAATGCAATGTAAAGTTTGCCGTCATAAAGGTCTATATCAGTCGGCTTGGACCCTATAAACATCTCATGCTCAATGGATAGAGTCGCAGGATTAATATAAAGCAGCTTATTGGCATCTTGCGATACAGCATACAATAATCCCGTGTCTTGACTGTAAACCATGTCAGTTACAGGCAAATTGAAGCCAAGTTTATTATCCACATATGTTGTTTGTGTTACCGTGTTTGTTGGAGTTAAATTGAGGTTTAGTTTTTCAATAGCCTTTGTTGTCGTATTGAATAAGTATGTATTATTGGAACCATCCATCAATATACGTTCAGTTTGATAGGGAAGGTTAGTAATTTTTGTGAAATTATTGCGATCGTAAACTGCGGTATCGGAAAATGCATAATTATCTTTTACATAAAAAATCTTATTCTCATAGGGACCGTCTTTAAAATCGCCGTGGATGATTTTCAAATTGGTTTTATCGAATTTGTGTCCTGCAAAGAATACATCATTGCCGTCTTGGATTACTTTACGTCCTGCATAGGAGAATCCATATCCGCCGTAATAGGTAGATTGGTTGTTAGGTACTAAAGTATCTGTCGCTGTGTTATATGCTGCTAGTTTTGAACCAGATAAACCGCTCTCACCTACGTATAAAGTATGTGTCGATTTATCTACAGCAAGGTCGGGCTTGTAATATACTTTTGGATACACATCTACTTGTGTCTCAACATTAGTCGTTAAATTAATATCGTAAACAAAATCAGAATTATCCTTTACAACATAGTAAAGCTTATTCCCATCAACCGCCACTCGATAAGGCGAACGGCTGCCACCGGTAGTAAGGGTAGAAGTAATTGCTTGAGAAGCAACGTCTACTACCTTAATTTGCGTTGCCCCAGAGAGTGGAATATAAAGCTTGCCATTATCCATTGCAATCCCAGACGGACTTGATCCAATAGCAAATTGCTTCTCGACTTGCAGATCACTTGTCCGGATAAACAGCAATTCGTTTGTATCGTTTGTTATCGCATAAATATAACCAGTTTGTTCCTCCATTACCCAGTCCACAATACTCTTATTAAGCATGTTCGTTGTTGCAGCTGCCGATACTCGGGCTACCGATCCTGGAATCACCATACTTACGGAGAAAAATAATAAACAAAATACGAGCAGAGATGCAATTTTCTTTCTCACTTGCGGCTTCGTGTTGAATCCTCTGTTTAATAAACTCATCCTACACCTCCAAAAATAATACAATCAAAAAAACCTACGCTAAGCACGGGCGGCTTATTACGCAGGTTGATATACGAATGATCCTATTAAATATACTAGGAATTCTAATGGCAACCTGGCAATCATAGCCTCTTGATAAGGCTTTAGACCCATAGCTTTGCGTCATCTCCTTTCGGAGATTTTGCCTTTTACATGAATAAAGAACTAAAAATTAGAACAACACTTACCAGATTATAGGTGATTTCGGTTTCCGTGACAACAAAAAAATTTAAATTACAACAAAATTCTGCAATTTTCTACTTACATCTGCAGCAAAGCCATCAGCAACATCCTTTTTTTGCTGGCGCGATGCAAGTCGTGTGATTTGGGGGATTTATTATGGTGCGTTGGACGGGGGTGGCCAGCAAGTGGCTATGGGGTCCTTCGAAGCAAGCTGAAAACTGTGCATAAATGAGTTCTTTAGCTGTGAAAAGTGATAAATCATCATTTCAAAGGCCTCCCAGGCGTAAATGGCTGCTGGAATGATGATTTTCATCACTACGGTGAAACTTGGAGGGTTGTGGAGGTGGGGAGGATTTTTACGAACGTTCATCCAAATATTTCTTTATGATCTCTTTCCCCGTAATCATTTCAAAGGTCCTAATAAAAAACCACATAAACCCGATATAAAAACCGACAAGTGGATACCGAAAAGATGCCGGCTTATTCCCTTCAAAATAGAAATGACCTACCCAGGAAAACACATAGTGCAGAATCCCAAGGCCCAGCGTCACCCAAATATTATTAAATAAAAATATCCAACCAAGAAAGGCAAACAAAAAAGCAAAGTAATGCAGAGTCTGATTATATCGGTTCTGATGGGCTTTCATATAGAAATTCAAATCTCTTCTAATTTGATCTTTCAAATTGATCCCTCAAATTCCCTTTTCAAAATACTCATATAAATCGTATCCGAATACCGCCCATGAATAAACGTTTTCTCTCTTAATCGGCCTTCCTCTTTAAATCCGCACTTCAAATAACATCGATACGCTCGTTCATTAAAATCGTGAACTTCCAGTTGTAATCGATTTAGATTCAGTCTGTTAAAGACAAAATCTTGCAGTAACTTTATCGCTTCCGTCCCAAATCCTTGGCCCAGATACTCTTTCATTCCAATCACAATGCCAAGTTCAGCGGATCTATTTTTCCAGTCGATTCGAAATAAATCAATTTGCCCTATGTATTCCTCCGTATCCTTGTGAGCGATCACAAAGCCCTTCTGCTCCGTTTTGCCTTCAAGAATGGCGTTTAAATATTGCTCTGTTCCATGAACTGTATGCGGATACAGAAAAATGTCCGATAAATGATCAACAATCTCAGGATCATTGCACCATTGTCTCATATACTTTAAGTCTTCCTTGCTGTACTCTCTTAAAATAATCCGATCACCCATAAGTCGCGGCATTGGTGGCACATCCTTTTCGGTTAGTTAAGGGGCATAAAAAAGAGATGACTCCCAATGTATGTAAGGGTCATCTCTGGTGTCTCAGCTTCGCGGAGGAAGATAAAAAATGTATTGAACGAAAAATAACGCTATGATATAATCGATAGCGATGTTGACAAATTCAAAATATATTACCGTACAGTTCTATCCCTACTTTAATTGTACATCCAAAACCTTGAGTTGTCAACGCCCTTTTTTATCCCAAAATTGCGGAAAAGGAGGCACCTTTCATGCAGGCATTGCCTGCGGATCATTTTCATCCATACCCAGCTCTCAAAGAGCAGAAAGCAGGGATCAATGTCAACTCCTACACAAACTAAACCGACGCCAGCCAGCAGTGACGGCTTCTCTATGAAAGCCATTATGCCGCCTCTTGCAGCAATTATTGTCGCCATGATTATGGTTATTCTAGACAGCACCGTCGTCAACAATGCCATCCCGAAACTCGTGGAGTACTTCCATACCGATCTGAAAACGATCCAATGGACCGTCACCGGCTATACACTGGCCTTATCCGCCGTTATCCCACTTGCAGGCTGGATGACCGATAAATTCGGATCCAAGCAGATTTTTATGATTACGATTGCCCTGTTCACGATCGGCTCCGTCCTTTGCGGTATCGCGCAATCGCCAGAACAGCTGATCCTTTTCCGCGTCATTCAAGGCTTAGGCGGCGGCATGGTCGGTCCGATTGGGATGACCATGGTATTCAAGCTCGCACCTGCAGAGCGCCGCGGATCCATCATGGGCATGCTCGGCATTCCCATGTTGATGGCGCCTGCGTTCGGTCCAGTGCTATGCGGCTGGCTCGTCGATTCTGTCAGTTGGCACTGGATTTTCATCATCAATTTGCCAATCGGTCTTATTGCCCTTTTTCTCGGGTATAAATTTTTACCGAAATCCGACCGCCATACGGCGCCGCATCTGGACCTTATCGGCATGTTCCTCGCACCGATCGCCTTCTCCATGCTGGCGTATGGTGTAACCGAAGGCGGCACCAGCTGGTCCCAGACTTCGACGATCACAGGACTAACCATCGGTGGCATTGCGCTTATCATTTTCATCTTCGTGGAGCTGACACAGAAGCAGCCGCTGCTGGAGCTAAAAGCATTCAAGTCATCTGATTTTACACGCAGCATCATCTTGACTTGGATCGTACAGCTCGCGCTGTTCGGCGCAATGCTGATCATACCGTTGTACCTGCAAGGCGTCATGCACTATACAGCACTTGAAACCGGCTGGATTCTAATGCCTTACGCGCTATGCGCGGGAATCGGCATGCCGATTAGCGGCCGTTTGTTTGATAAAATCGGTGCGCGTCCGCTCGCCTTCGCCGGTCTGACCGTTGTTTCCATCATCCTGTTCATTTTATCTGGCATATCGGTGGATACCCCGCTGTGGGTGATCATCCTGTGCATCAGCATCATGGGGCTCAGCATGGGCTTCTCTATGATGCCGCTCAACACGCATGTTTTGAACTCTGCCCCGCGCCATCTGATGAGCCGCGTCACACCGCTGACAACAGCAGCCGCGCAGGTCGTCGTCTCGTTCGCAGTCGCGGGCCTGACGGGATATTTAACGTCGCAAATCACCTCGCACACTGCAAGCGCGGGAGCTGACGCAAATCCGTTAATCGCCGTCGTCGCGGGTTACGGAGACACCTTCTTCCTGTCCGCGTGCTTAACGACCGTTGGCGTCGCACTGACGCTACTTCTGCGTAAACCGAAGCATCAGGAAGAGGTTGGAACCCCCAGCGGGAGCAAAACGGAACCCGTGATGATGATGGAGCACTAATCGCGAATCGGCGCCGATTCGCTCGTAAGCAAAAAGCCTTGGCGCTAGGCCAGGGCTTTTTTTATCAACAACCATTCACTTTCGCTAATTCAATCTGCGCCAAATGATGACGATCATGCCACACATATCTTTGCAGGGCCTTCTCCAAACTCATCACGCCGAAGTACTCACTATTCATCGTTCTCTTGTAATCGCTTGGTTCCATCTTTCGCAGCAAAATCAAAAATCGTGCATATATGATTTCGATCAGCTGCACAGATTCATCAATCGGTTCTTTGTAATCAACCAATTCAGCTAATTTATTTTGATTATACGATGGTATTAACGGACTTTCCTCTGTCAACGTACGCTTAAATCTCCAGTAAGCATTGAGATTACTATCCGCCATATGATGAACAATTTGCCTAATCGTCCAACCGCCCTCACGGTATGACTTATCTAACTGTTCGTCTTGAAGATCGACTACACTGCTTTTAATTAACCGCGGCGCTTTCTCAATCTCCTGAATCCATAGCTGGATCTCTTCAAAGCTTGGATTTTGCTGTTCTTTAAAGTCTTGTAGATAAATGGATAAGTCCATAAGCTCACTCCTGGCTTTATAGAATGATTGTTGACTATTAATTATAAAACCCATTTATTTTGCTATTTCATTGAGCTCATGATGATCGCCGCAATGAAAATTACCCCAATCGCAATTAGAAAAGATTTTAAAACCCCGGTCCAAAAAGTCTTTCTCGATATTCCTCTTGTGACCTTCAAATGAAGAAATATTTATGATTTTTACTATTTTCATATAGTCTTTTAATTCCTTTGTAAAGAATCCATATAAAAATAACTATTAATATTGGAGCAAGTTCTGGAGCAAGAAGACCCATCATTGAGATTAAGAGATCAAAATAAACACCTATTTCAATAATGCCCAATACCATAATCGTTAATATAAAAGCATTAATTTTGGAATAAATAAAAATCAATTTTAATTTGAGTTTTTCTAATAATAATTTCATACAAGACTTCCCCCTCCCAATTTGCAACGCATCAAGCTTGATATTGCCACCTTCATACTCCAACCAAAGCTGTTGATCATTCTTCTACTCACCAGTTACATTTATTTCAAATCAAGAAACGACCTCGCTTCACTGTACCATCGCATAATTGTTCCATCATCGTATATCTTAAATTGAAAATCTTCTAACGTGTCCGTTCCAGCTTGAAGGGTAAGACTAATGAATTTTTTAGAATCCTTCCTCTCTTCAATCAACAAGCTATATATATTCTCATTCAGTTTTGCTTGAACTTCGGGAAGCACTAGTATTTTATCAATTCCATTGTTAATAACATCAGAATATAGAGCACGATCGTAGGAAGGTTTCTGAATTGATTTATTCATTTCTTTATAAAACATGGACGTTACTGTATTGTTTTCAACATTAACAGTTAACCAATCAATCGTGTCTGTTTTACCTGATCCCATGTTATAAATTTGAAAGGTGTA
Organism: Paenibacillus sp. MBLB1832; assembly: GCF_032271945.1. Classification (NCBI taxonomy): domain Bacteria; kingdom Bacillati; phylum Bacillota; class Bacilli; order Caryophanales; family Paenibacillaceae; genus Paenibacillus; species Paenibacillus roseipurpureus. Next base: position 5,257,616 of record NZ_CP130319.1, read on the forward strand.
CGTGTTTTTTGTCTCACTTCGTAATTCTATATATGTGATATCTGGAACATACCCTAATTTCGTATGGTTTACTTTTGCAAAATTCTTAGCCATATCTAATGCTGATTTTTGCTTTTTATTTAATTGTTTGTTAACCTCTGGGATGGGTTGTGCACTATGCTTTACAAAACAACTATCTTTTAGGATTTCACAAGAAATTGCTTGAGAAACTGGATCAACATGGTACCATTCAATCACCACTGTCGTTGCCTGACTTGATTGCCTTATTAAATACTTGCCTTCATGATCTATTCCATCTTCTCGAATATTTGAGATTCTTAGTACTTCAGGGTCTAACTTAGATTTGATTAGCGCTACTGCATCATCCATAGTCATTTTAATGTTTTCAGCCTTTTTCTCCATGGTAATCTCTGGGGCTTCTGACGGCTTCAAAGTAGCAGTCTCTGCCTTAGTGCTTGCTGGCGAAAGAGATTCTGCTGGAGAAATGGTCGCTTCGTGTTTCACCGAACATCCCGTTACAATAGTAAATAATAGAATAAAGAGTATCCTTTTCATTGCTCCTCCTGCCGCGATAATTTTCTGCTATATGCCAAACATATCTATTAAGGACTTTCTCCAAACTCATCAAAATCCGATGTAGAGATTTTTATAAACGGAAGAAACAAAAATTGCTGCAGCCATTAGCCAAGCGACCAAACAACTTGAAGGTAATTCCAATCCATAGGATTCCAATGGTTATAGAAGTTAACAACAATACAAGTAATAAGTTATTTAGAGTATTTATTCTTTGTTTCATACCATTAACAACCCCCTCCAAACCCCTCACCCCTATTGAGATTCCCTATACTTACCACGGCCTTCGTCCTCTTAAAATATGTTAATTCAATTTCATCATTTTCATTTATTTCCTGCATCTGATCTGCTCCAATTCGGAACTTCCTTACCTCTCCCAGTTGAGGCCTCAGAATTATTTTGGCACCCTTCTTAGCTACTAAACGCCCGCGTAGAGTCACATAATCCTGCTTCACTAAGTCAAGAGAAATCATAATCGCCGTAAAAATAAAGACTGGAATTGGCAAAAACAGCAATCCGATCAGCCAATAAGGCCTACCTTCGTACATATTTACGAATATTTGAATCGCAGCATTGAACGTCATCATCAGTGATATGAACAAAAATACTTTAAGGGATTTTTGCGTCTGTCTCTCTTTCATCTCACTCGTCCTTTCGCAGGGATTATACCTGAATGTAAGATCCAAACACCCATAGAGGAAAGTACACAAGTACACCCTTCCCCTCTACATTCTTCCATTTTTTTCTAAATGTCAAGACAAAAAAATAGCACCACCTCAAGAATGAACACATTCATCGAAGTCAGTGCGACTTAACGTATTAATTATGTTATTGCATCATGCGAGTCCTAACCATTCAAGCTTTCCGCATACTTTTTAAAATTGTCCAAAATCGCCTGCCAACCAGCTTGCTGCATCTCAACAGGATTCATCGTTTCCGCATCAAATGTTTCAACAATCTTCGTTGCGTTGCCTTCCGAATGAAACGTAATATTCACTTTGCGGCCATCGCCAATCGTATAAGCAATCACTTCGTGGTGCTTCACTTCATCATAAACGCCGCCGAAATCGAATCCGAAACTGCCATCTTTGGCTTCCATGCGCGTAATGAATTTCCCGCCAACTTGGAGATCATTCTCGGCAAAAGGCGCGTGCCAATCTTCGGATGCTTGGTTCCATTTTGTAATATGTGCAGGCTCTGTCCAATAGGCCCATACACGATCAACGGGTGCTTGTACTGTTGCTTCTACCGTAACTCTTACTTGATTGGTTTCCATAATGGGAATCGCCTCGCTTTATTGGTTTAGGTTCCAGATTCATTATATATGGAAATATATGTCCTTTTCAAACGAGCTCATTCAGGCCTCATTATCCGCGATAACTGTCCTGCCAGCGTAAAAGACGACTTTCCAACAAACGAACAAGGGAATCCGACAACTTGCCAACCGCTGCGAAAATGACAATTCCGAGAAACACTACCTCTGTTCGCATAAAGGAACGCGCATCTTGAATTAGATAACCAACGCCAGCATCAGCTCCCATTAACTCCGCAACAACTAGGACTAACCAGGCAACGCTGAGGGATAGCCTTATCCCCAACAACACATTCGGTAATGCCGCAGGCAGAATCAGTTTCGTCACCTGCTGAAGTCGATTAAATTCGAGTACCCTCGCCACATCAAAAAGCTTGATATCCACATTCCTCACGCCGAGAAATGTATTTACATAAAGGGGAAAGAATGCCCCCATTGAAATTAACAAAACCTTAGACAGCTCACCAAAGCCGAACCATAGAATGAAAAGCGGTGTGATTGCCAAAAGCGGGATGGTTCTTAACATTTGAACAGTAGGATTGAGATAATCCTCTGCACGACGAAACATCCCTACAAGCAGCCCAATGAGAAGACCGCTGGATCCACCGATGAGAAAACCCAATGACGCGCGAACCACACTTATTCTCAAATGATGGAGCAATTCGCCAGATGCCAGCATCGATACGAATGTCTCCAGAATATAGAGTGGCGAAGGAAATAGTCTAGGATTAATCACCTCCGTGCCGCTTAACAATTGCCAAACTGCAATAACAACTATGGGTAAAAGAAAGCCTCTAAAGATCGCAATTGAGGATGCTTTGGACTGCGCTTTAAGCGATTTTTTAGTCTTGGCCCCCTGGCGTGCGTTAACTGCAGGTGTTGACAGGGTATTGACAGATCGACTCATTCACATCACCTTCCTTGTTTAAACAGGATTCTAAATTTGCCATTCTTCCTCATCAGGCGTCTCATGTTCTAGCAAACCCACTAGCTTTGCCCGAAGCTCTTGGAAGGAACGACCTGAACGCTTTCGCGGATATGGCAAATCAATTGTAATATTCGCTTTTATTCTACCAGGCTTAGCCTCCATAACAATTACGCGATTGGATAAAAAGAGGGCTTCATCAATATCATGGGTCACGAACACCATGGTTGTCTGATGATTTTGCCAGATCTCGAGCAGTGCTTCCTGCATGTGCGATCGAGTGAACGCATCCAAAGCACCGAACGGTTCATCCAGTAATAGCACCTTTGGCTTACGCAGCAAGGCTCTAGCAATGGCTACCCGTTGCGACATACCGCCAGAGAGCTGTTTGGGATAAGACTTCTCAAAACCTTGAAGCTTGACTAACTGAATGAAGTCATCGACATGTTTTCGAACCTCTGGATCCTTCAAGGAAAGCTCCGCGGCAATGTTCTGCTCAACCGTTAGCCAAGGAAATAATCGATGTTCTTGGAAAATGAAACCTTTGTCTTTGGACGGCTTCTCAATGGCTTCACCGCTTAAGGAAACCACTCCCGCATAATCCGTGTCTAATCCTGCAATAATTTTAAGCAAAGTACTTTTTCCGCATCCGCTGGGTCCAATTATGGTAACAAACTCGCCTTTTTGAATGTACAGATGAATATCGTCCAGCACATGGGTGTCTCGCACTTGTGAATGAAACGTTTTATCCAATGATTCAATGGTCAGTAGCGCCATGCTCATGCCGTTCACATCCTTTTCACCTAATTAAAAAAAGAGACCAACATCGGCAACCTGCTGCTTGTAAGGCAACGGCTGCTTCTGCTGAATCTCTAGTCGTCTAGTCGATTCATTTCGTATAAAAATCGTTCATAATGACTGCATAGTCAGTCTGTATGATCGGTATCGTAACACCGTACCTTCTCCCTTGTCAATATCTCAGTAAATTTATCGGAAATATGTGGATAATTTTCTTTATCCTTTGTACAATAGTTGAATACCAACAACCAACATAGAGGAGGTTCACATGCCAAGGAATATTAAAAAGGATCAGCAGAATCGTGAAGAACGAACAGCACAAATTTTAGAGGCTGCACAGCACGTATTTGCTAGAAGAGGACTGCTGACGAAGATTCAAGACATTGCCGAAGAAGCTGGGCTCAGCCACGGCCATATTTATAACTATTTTGCATCCAAGGAAGAGATTCTCCTTAAAATAATAGATGATGGGCAGTCACTCTACGAGAAATTTCTCCTCTCCACAAGAGATCTCCCTACGAACGCCTTGGAAAAGTTGCGGCTCCTATTGAGCAAATACATGCTTTCTGATCGTACTGCTGAGATTTACCTAGTTATTCTACAAGCGCAAGCAACCGATCTTCTCCCACAGGAAGCCATCGCGAAAATGGGTGAAAAAGCTCGAAGCAATCTAGTTATTCTCACGGAGATCATTGAGCAAGGACAACGTGAAGGACTCATTCGGCAAGAAGACTCTGTGGTCTTAACGACTTTGTTTTTAACGCTGATGCAGAATATTTCCCTCATGTCGTTAAGGGGCTTCGCTCCCCTGCAGGTTGCTGACATGGAAATGGCACTGCGCTTCGGAAAACTAATGTTGACAAAAGAACTCGGGATTGGTAAGATCTGCTCATGACAAACTAACAGGCCTGTTAGTCAGTATGAAAATGCGCAGAATCGACTGGACCGCCAGAGATTCAATGCAAGGAAATCCTCCTTGTGTTGAGTCTCTTTTTGTTATTTCCAATTTCACCCACCCAAAGGAGAGATGAACGATGACGACAACTGTTGACTATGTATCCCGTGATTATTTACCGAAACGAAACCTTCGCCATGGAGCAAGAACGTTACAACGTTTACCCGAAGGTGCTCCATCACAACCCTATACCTTATTTCAAGTAAAGCCGCATGGGCCGCTGATCGGAGCAGAAATTGATGGTGTTGATCTCAGTCAACCACTTCGTCCAGAGTTGAAGGAGGAACTCAATCGAGCGCTATTGGAGTGGAAAGTGTTATTTTTCCGCAATCAAGCCATCACAAGCGAGCAACATATTGACTTTGCTAAGCAGTGGGGCGATTTGGAGACACATCCCTTCTTACCGCAAGGAAATGTGGAAGAGATTACAAGATTCGCTAAGGATGAGAAAGTTGCGGGGATGGAAAATATTTGGCACTCCGATGTATCGTGGCGCCTGAATCCTGCACTTGGTGCCGTGCTGCGGTTAGTGGAAGTGCCCCCATTTGGCGGCGATACGATATGGGCCGATATGGCGGCCGCTTATGACAACCTACCCGATGAAATCAAAACGAAAATCGATGGACTTACAGCCATTCATGATTTCACACCGTCCTTCGGACGCAGACTTGCTCCAGATGTATTGGCAGCCAAACAGATTGAATTGCCTGCCGCCGAGCATCCCGTCGTTCGCACTCATCCTGAAACAGGACGCAAAACCTTATACGTCAACGCCGCCTTCACGATCCGCATTGTTGGCTTAGAGCCAGATGAGAGTGAGAAATTGCTCACCTACCTCTTCGCACAGGCGCATCTTCCTGAATACCAGGTTCGTCTGCATTGGGAAAAGGACACCATCGCCTTCTGGGATAACCGTGCGACGCAGCATTACGCCGTTTCCGATTATTTCCCGAATCGTCGGGTTGTTGAACGTGTATCCATCGTCGGAGATGTGCCATTTTAAATTCTTAGGAGGATTTCGCCATGTCAAAATTTCTATCCCACAAACCAATGCTTCTCGTCACTGCAGCATTTCTATCACTAACCGTGCTTGCAGGTTGCGCATCGAATAAAAGCGATACGAAGAACGCTTCCGCTCCAGCCAAAGATCCGATAAAAGTCAATGTAGCCATTAATGGCGGCATTAGTCCTCTCACTGTTTTAAAAGAAAAAGGCTGGTTGCAAGAAGCTTTCAAGGCAGAGAATGCCGAGATCGTGTGGAGCGAGTTCCCAAGTGGTCCACCGCTGCTCGAAGCCCTTGTTGCGGGTCGCGTTGACGTATCTTTCTTAGGCGATGGCGCCACACTTAGCGGGCTATCCTCTGGCTTGCCTTTCCAAATCATTGGATTAACCTCTGAAGGGGCACGCAGCAATGCTCTAATAGTCCCTGCCAATAGCCCGATTAAGAGTGTTGAAGATTTGAAAGGGAAAAAGGTGGCGCTAGCCAAAGGTACGACAGCACACGTTTACCTGCTTAAATTATTAAGTGCTCACGGCTTGCAGCCGAATAGCGTCGAAATCGTCAATCTTCAACCAGACGATGCTGCTGCAGCCTTCACGAGTGGTCAGTTGGATGCTTGGGTGGCATGGGATCCCAATATCACGATTCAACTTGGCAGTGGCAAGGCGAAATCCATCGCTTGGGATAAGGAAGGTATCCTTTCTCCCGTATCGTTAATCGCGCAAAATGATTTCTTAACCAAGCACCCTAACCTTGTCACAACCTATCTCAAGCAATATAAAAAAGCAGCAGCATGGATGAAAGACAACCAGGATGATGCCGCTAAGCTGTTCTCTGAGCAGAAGAAGGTCCCTGTTGATACCATGAAAACACTCTTAACGAACTCATCTGTAGACCTTCAGGCTTATACGGATAAAACGATAAAAGCACAACAAGAGACGGCTGATTTGTTACTGTCTAATGGATTTATTAAAAAAACAGTGGATGTTAAAGCTTTCATCAACAACAAGCTAGTCCAAGATGCATTAAAGTAGACTGCACAAAACGAAGACCGTCCCGAACAAATCCACTTGTTCAGGACGGTCTTATTTGTTTGACCCTTACTCCGCGTCGCTTCCCGCCGAAGCCGCTTCCCGCATCGCGGACAGCGCCTCATCCAGCGAGTCTCCGCTGGCACCTCCAACGCTGCTGCCACTCGCCGCACTCGCCATCTCGGCGCTATACGCCCACCAACGCACACGTACATTGCTCGGCTCGTTCGTTTGCTGCACCTTCACGCCGATGCGGAAGGTACCCTTCTGCGGATAAGCGATTGTGCCGATCTTCACTTCCGGCGCATCCGGTTCAAACTCGCTGCCTTTGAACACCTCAGCAGCAGCCCCGCCGTACACGCGATCGCCCGCCGCCAACATATCCGAGAACGCATCCCCGCTGCGCTCCTCCAGGCTCGTGATAATCAGCACATTACCCTCGCCCAGACCGTGTACGATCTCGCCAGAATAAAAGCTTTTCGTTGCGCGCCCGAAAGGCGAAACCGCAATCTTCGTGAATGGCTCAATCGGAATATCCACATAGCCGCTCACGATACCCGCAAGCCCCGTGCCGCCGCCCGCTGGAATGCCGAGATCGAAGCTCAGCTCGCTGATCGCATGGTTGTAATTCACGTTTAACTCAGGCTTTTGCCCAGGAGCCAACGTTTTCACCTTCGATTTGGTCACGAATTGACCCGAAGTTTCCTCCCGATACTGGCTAGCCTGACTAAGCTTATACATCACCGATGTATTATAAACATACTCATCGAATGGAACTTGCTCAACACTCTCGATGACATACGTAGGTCCTACTTGAATTAAACAAATTTTAGCGAGATAGACACAAGGTTCTGACGGTGCCTCAAGCGAAGCCTCCAAGGATTGCTTCACGAAGTCAGACATCAAGCGCTCTTTCACCGCTTCCGACACGATCTGAATCTCACCAACAGACTGCACCTGCAGCTCCAACTGCTTGTCGTCCACCATTAATGCCGCTCCATCCGCTAGAACACCAACGGTTGCCTTCACATTAGCTGTGCTGTCCGCACGCAGGAGAACCGTCATTTCATACTCGCTCTCTTGGCTATCCTGCGGCTCTTGGAAAACGATTCGCTTTCCATTGATCGCCTCTACCCGCGTAGCATCCAGCTCATATTGGAAGGACACGCGGCCTACCTTTAACGTTTTCTCAAAACGCAGCTTCATCTCAAACAACTGCCCTGGATTCACATAACGAGGCGTCGTTTGCAGAACGCGAATATGTTTGTCTTGATATAGGACGATCGTCTGATCCGTCAAGTTGGCTAATGGCAACGAAGCTGGGTCCGGTGCATCCTCGCGAATGAAGAGCCGGTAGCTTTCCAGCACACGGTTATAGTCATTAATTTCATCCGAACGGATGGAAGAATTCGCAACGGCGTGTACGGGTTCTTTTTCCTTTTCATCATAAGCAATGCAGAGGTAGACGTTCTTCGCGTACTGGTTATTGCTGAATCCATCCATCATGGACAGCTTCATCGTCATTGGAGACGGCACGACAATCTCCCGTCCAAGAGCATCAATCGCTGCTCCCATTTCGACGGAGACCGATTTCTCATCCACCGCTACGACCTGCAAACCAGTCAAAACGCCAGATCCATGCAGAAGTCGGTTCATCATGCGGCGTTTATCATTGAAATATTTTTGCTCCGACTCAAAATCTCTGACCGTCAGCAGCTTCCCATAGAAATACCGATTGCGTTCAAACGGGTAATAACGTGATTTTTTCATAAGGATACCCTCACCTTCTCTACCATTTATTCGATTTCGGAATCTAGTCCCAAGCGCGTATGAATATCCATGCGTTTATCACGATCTACATCAATCAGCACCGTATTGTAAGGCATCGATGACCGCTGATCGAGGGTTAATAAGGTTGGCTCTGATAAATACGTATTAATACCCAGGTAGGTATGCATATCCGCGTACATCCAAGGCTGCAGCACAATCAATTTGCCTTCCGTGTAAGCAGGCTTCTGATCTTCAATGATATGTTCAATAATTAACCGCTGCGCGTCCGTTCGGACCGATTCCGGCTTCAGCAGCACACAGAACGTGTAAGGATTATCCCCATATAATTGGGCAAAAAGCTTCCGCAGTTCCGAAGTCTCCTGCATCATCTTGAACTGGAAATATTCCAGGACGAACGGTTCGGACCCCGTGTAAATCTGAAGCATACGGATTAAGCCTTCTCGCGTGCCCCTCAATTTATAAAGCTCTGGCGCCCGCTTAATCAGCTCTCGGAGCTTCCGCTCACCCCAAGCCTCATGCTCGGTAATCGCCAGCCAACCACCTAGCCATTCCAAATACGTCCCCGACACTGCATCTGGGTCAAAATGAGCGGAAATCCGATCGATTTTATCCTCCATATCGTCAAAAAACGTACTGAACATCGCGAGGAACCGCTCCAGGAAAGGACTGTGCTCCTCATCCTGCTGGTACATCGGCGGCAAATAGGAGATCAGCGAGGTCCGAGGGTAATACACTCTCAGCTTGCGAATAAACGGCGATGTTTGCTCGCTGCCAACGAGTTCGATTTTGAACCACAGATACCGCCCCTGTGCATTCATCAACAGCGCATCCTTCGGATTCAGAATCGGCTCCGACCAGAGGTCTCGCGTCGCTCGAAGCTTCTCTCTGGCCGTGATACTAGGATCTGTGAAATAGCTAGAATAATTGAGATAATGCCCATCAATCTCCCCTTCACTTTCATCCGAGGCAAAATAGGAAAAGCGAATCTGCGTCTCTTCCGGAATGTCCGCTTCCAGTCGTATTTTGTGCCAGACTGTCTCCGTCTCGGTCGTATCCAGCTCGGAAGAGAAGTACACGGCCTCAGGCAGCTGCGTATCCTCTAGCAGCATCGTGCGAGACCGCAGGTCCAGCAAGGAGATCTGACCGCTCATGCGATCAAACACATACAGGCGGTTGCGCCCATCCTGCACTAATTTATCTGTACGACCACGGAAGCCAGTCACCTTATCCAGGGATTCGCCATTGCCGCGATATTTTAAAATGAAACGCTCGGTCACGCCCTCTTGCTGCGCATAACCGCTGTCCCCAATATAGAGATTATGATTCGTATCAATGGAAATTCCTGCAAATCGCCCTTCTTGCTCCAATGGAAAATGCAATGGCTCTCTTCCATCTTCGTGGAACACAGACACAGTCCGAAGCTGCGTATCCAGCAAAGCTAACGTACCGTCCGCAGCAGCTGTGTAGTAGCGTCCTTGCAGTTTACTTATTGGCGTCGCCTCTGTCATTCGCAGTGCTTCATGCTCGAATACCCTAGTGACTTCACCTGCCGAATTCCACTGTATAATGCCAATCCTGCCGTCCTTCGGGACTTCGGGACTTCCATTCATACCAACCGTAATATCCAAGGGAACGGTGATGTACAGCGTATTGACGGTTTTGAGCTTCGCATTCACCGAGAGCGGATACAGACTGAGTCCCTCCCACTCCTGTGTCGCCCACATCGTCTGACCATTTGAAATGGAATAGAGCGCAAGTCTTCTCTCAATCCCCTCGCTGGCATCGGCAATGATCAGAAGATCACCCATCGAAGCAAGCTGCGCCCCCGGACTGAACAACTCATGACCGCGGCGAAACAGCAGCTCTCTATGGCGACTTTCATCATCATACACCCACACATTCGCCGACTCGTCCAAAAGAATCAGCTTCCGCCCAGGCCCCACCGTCATATCTTGAATCGGAGGAATTCCTTCCAGCTCATCCGTGCGAACGATGCGATGAATGCTGTACTTCTCGGTCTGTGCAATCGAAAAGCCATGCTCATCCATATGAATATTCGCATCGTACCCTTGCTCCCAATCCATCGGTTTATTGAGCGAAAAAAACGTTTGACCATCCCCCATCGTTCGTCACCTCATTTCCCAAGAAATTAAACCCTACAAATCTGTCAGACTGATCGTCTCGACCTCGTGATCCCCAGAGTAAACCAGGGCATAAGGCGGGATATGTATATCCCCTGCGCCATCTTTATGGAACCCGGTGCCTTCGGCGTCCAGCCAAATGTCCTGCACGTACACGACACCTTTGATCCGCGAAATCACACCGTAGATATCGCCCTTGTACACCGTCCGCCCGAAACGCCAACCCTCTTCGCCCTGCCCATGATCCATGGGCGCAAGCAAGCGTTTGAGCTCCAGCACGATGCGGCGCTGCTCGTTCTTATACTTCGGCTCCATGACGACGACCGCATGGACCGTGATTTTGATATATGCTGCTGGAATCACATGCAGCTCGGTCGTCAACAGACGATGCCGATCCAGATGCTGCTTAATCGTCTGCAGGAAGCCCTTCCCTGCCCGAGGCTTATCGCTCTCGCTGTAGGGCACGACCACCACGGTCATCTGCGCCGGTGCCGTGACCCGCGGAAAGTCCCGCATCCCCGGCTTATACAGCGGGATGGCTTTCACCCGCGCGACGCGAAGCCCTGGCGCCGCCTTCGCGATCGCCTCGTAGTCCTCGGCGGTCACCGCACGCGTCGGTGCCGCCAGCTCGCGCTGCACGCGCAGCTTCGCCTGCGCGAGCGTTTCCGCCTCGCGGCCGCCTCGCGCCGCGAACGGGTTCGTCACGCTCATGCCTGGCGCAGCCGCAAAGCCAAAGCCCGTCACGAGGCCGTCCTTGACGTTGCCTCGTACGCCGCCGCCCGCCTGCAAGGCCAGGAACCGAATGTTCGGTTCCCCGGACTTGCGCGGCACCAGCCCCGCTTCGTTATTCCCGAAGCGGATCGTGCCTGCAGCGGCGTCGTAGACGTAGTGGCGGTCTGTGGACTTCGAGTTATCGAAGTCATCGACCGCCGTCCAATCGTCCCAGACGAAGCTGTCTTCACCACGCGGCCGATAGCCCACTTGCAGCAGCATGCTGCTAGGCTTGAACGCGCGGCCGCGGGAGATCTCGAAGGTCTGCCCAGGCAGACCTTTGCTGTTGCCAACCCAGCGGCCATAGTCGAAATCGGCCGTATAGGCAATGAATCGCACCCGCTTCGCGCCTTGCGGCGGGATGCTTCCGTGCTCCCCGTCGCCGAAGCGCAGACGGGTCACTCGGCGGACCGAATCCTGCTGCAGCTCGCAGCAGAGATCGTCAGGTCCGCAAGCCTTTAGGCTAGCTACGACGTGCCAGTCGCGCCAACGCCCTTGCTCATCCAGCACCTGCACGGTGTGCAGGCCTGTATACGCGAGATGCGAAATCAGCTCATAGCGCTGATTCGGCTCGCCCGTGCTGTTGAAAGCGCGGACTTCGCTAAGCGTTTCCTGCTCCACAGCGCGTACGGTATTGAGCGTGATTTTTTCAATTTTGGGAGCCAGTTCATATCCATCTTCTTCCAATGTGCAGCAGATCCAGTACCGACTGCGGTCATCGGCTGGATACAAAGACATCGGCTTCATGTCGGAGGTGATGGAGAATTTTAGCTCGCCGCTCTGGGACAAATGCACCGTCGTATCACTGTGCGTTTCAATCGGCAGCCAGCTCTCGGTCTGCTCTTCTTTCCCCGCGCCAGCGAACGACCATGCCACTTTAGCCGATGAGACCAATGGATCTGTTTTATCGAGTAGCGGATTAACCTTTACGGGGTAGCGATCAAATAAGTTAAAATAAATCGAAATCTCCGTGTCCACTGGCAGTGCACGATCAAAACCGAGATACAAATGCGCCCCTTTGCGCGCCTCTGCGCCGAAAGCGTAAAACGCAATTTTCGCCTGATTGTTGGACGTATAGTTCGCTGCTGCCGTTTCCGTTCGGACGAGCACCTTCTCTAATGTCGCAGGCACCAGCTGCACCGTACTCTGCGTCTCAAACCTCAAATCCATCGCGAGAAGCGGTGTCCCTTTGGGGAGCACAAGCTGCCCCTCATTACCCGTGAAAGTTACCTCGCAAGCGGCAGATACAGCATCCTGCGGACGAATGCCCAGCAGCTTCAAGAACTTGCGCTCACTGCGCTCAGTTACACGGTTCAAGTAATATTGTTGCATCTCTGTTACCCAGGACATCAGTTCCAACAAGGTAATGCCAGGATCATGCGCGTTTTCGTCTGTCCACTCAGGGAATAGCTTCGGAATCGACTTCCGCGCTTCCATGACCATCTGTTCGAACATGCGATCATCTAAATTCGGTATAGGCAGCAATTGTGCTCACCTCCTTTGTTTTTTCGACTACCTGTACGAGCGGCGCTACTCTCTCACTCGAATTAGTCGATTTTTCCGTCTAACTCTACCCGTAGCGCCACTCTTTCACCCGAATTAGTCGATTTTTCCGTCTAACTCTACCCGTAGCGCCACTCTTTCACCCGAATTAGTCGATTTTTCCGCCTAACTCTACCTGCAGCGCCACTCTTTCTCCCGAATTAGTCGATTTTTCCGCCTAACTCTACCTGCAGCGCCACTCTTTCTCCTGAATTAGTCGATTTTTCCGTCTAACTCTACCCGTAGCGCCACTCTTTCACCCGAATTAGTCGATTTTTCCGCCTAACTCTACCTGCAGCGCCACTCTTTCTCCCGAATTAGTCGATTTTTCCGCCTAACTCTACCTGCAGCGCCACTCTTTCTCCTGAATTAGTCGATTTTTCCGCCTAACTCTTCCTGCAGCGCCACTCTTTCTCCCGAATTAGTCAATTTTTCCGCCTAATTCTACTTGTAGCACCACTTGCCACCCGAAAGCTTACAATACGTTCACAACAACCTTGTGCTTCCCGCTCACAATGATGCCATGCGGCAGGGATGGCAGACGATTGACATCCAATTCGACGCGTACGCCATCTTCAATTTTGAAGACCGTCATGTAGAGCTTCTCCACATGGCTGATCGTGCGAATGGATTTCAATAAAGCATAGAAAACGGACGGATGAATTGGTTGACCAATCGCCCAGCCTTTCGAGTCGAAGTTACCCGTTAGGGGGTCAAGGAAGCGCGTCAGCTTCTCAATTGCCTGAATCTCCGTCATCACGACGGCATCCATGCCCTCGACAGCCACGGTCGCGGATACCGAAATTTCCATGTACACAGGTTCAATGACTTGCAGTCGTTCTGGGAATGCAACTAGACTCGAAGCACGTCCGAGAATAAAGCGTTCGACCTGCTTCTTCAACTCAGGGAACGTGGAGCTGCCTTGCTGTCCTTCTTTCGGTAAAATGACGAGCGTCATCGAGCCGATTTCTTTCTGCATGTACGCGTTCCGATTCGGAATACACGTGACCTTCGCAATGTTCGGATACGCTTCCCTTGCCAGCCACTCATAGTCCTTCGATGACACTGCACGATTGCGGTGTTTCAACAGTTCCGGACCGCGTTCCAGCGCAGACTCGATCTTTTCGGCTTCGCAGCCCCCAGATGCAGGCTCAGGGTTGTACACCTCGCCGACAAAAGCAATCGAATCCTGCATCCCATTAATGTGACGCGCAGGAACATTGCCAATTTGACCAGATGTCACCTGATAAGTCACTTTTAATTGTTCAAGTCCGCCCTTCGGCGGGTGCAAGCCTTGTACGCCATCCCCCACGCGAATGCGTCCGAATGTACGATCAATGACATAATGCCGGTCTCTAGAACCCGACTCTGTGAAATCACGAACCGCAGTCCAACGTACCCATACCTGCATGACGTTGCCTTCGGAATCGCGGCGAATATCCATGAGCGGAACGCCAGATTGCTCGTATTCAGAAATTTCCTCTTCCGTCACGAAATCTGTCTCATCCACCCACACTTCTTCAGAAACGATCCCCTGTCTGGACAGTTGGTACTCCAGCTCTTCCAATCCTTTGACAAGCGGAATTTCCGCCGTAATCGTCTCCTGCTGGAGGACATGAACCGTATTCATGAAGAGCCCTTGAATCATCGGAATAACCACATGTCCACTCACGTGATCGTAGAGGTCGTCGCGATTACTCGCACGGATCCAATAGCCATGTTGACCGAACACCGATGCGGCTGCAAAATCCGAAGGACCCACGAATTGCACCGTCCCGCTCTGAGTCAGGCCGTTCGTTTCATCGATCACTTTGAGCGCTGCCCATTCTGGCGCACTCCCTGGGACTGCACCCGTACGTAAATATTCCCACTCTAATAAAGGCACATCATGCTCGGAGAAACGTTGCTGTTTCACAGAAATGAAGAGAGAGATGGGTCCTTTCACAGGCGCCGTATCAAATGAGATACATAAAGCAGGATGCGCCCCTTCCAATGGCTGAAACGGTTCAAAACCGCCTGCCAGCCCACGGCTGTGTTTCGTCCGATCCTCGTAGACGGTATTATTGAAAGCCAAGCAGCGATCTGCTTGATATAAACGATCTTCGAACTGATACGTAAGCGATACCTCATCAATCCACGGCGATAAATAGAGAGCTTGCGCTACATAAGCGTTCTCGATTTGTAGAATCCTTGCCCTGATCCACCGGTTCTCGTTCCCATTCACATAGGTCGGTTGTAAATCGGCTGGACAGCGGAACTGAATCTCCTTGCGCACCTTCTGCTCCAGCGGGTAGTAGAACAGCTTGTCTGCCTCTTTCCCCACATCGAGCCTTACCCAAGTCGTACCATTCCAATATTCCCAAGCGACCTGCCCCACGGTCACGTGAACGACGGGCGGCTTCTCGAACTTGGTTTTCTTCATAACCATTTTCCAATCAACTTGATCGGTCAATTCCGCCCCAAAACGATTCTCAATCGCTTGCAATCCGAAGCTTAGCTTAATATCGCCATCCGTTTTCGTGAACACTTCGTTACTGCCAATGTAGAAAGAACCGTATAACGCAAACTGGTCGCCAAATGGATAAAAGCCAGACGGATCTGCATCGACATCGTTATAAAACATCTGATCAGGCTGAATTCCGCCCGTGTCCAGCGTATCGATATAGTCGGTTTTCACCGAGATATGATCCATTGACAATCGGCTCTCCGCAAGCGTTTTGCGTTCCGCTGAGTGAGGCTTCAAGCGGCATTGAATCCAATGCCCTTCTAGCCCGTTTACTTCTTTGAGCACTAGCTCCTCGCGCGTAAGCTTCTGCAGTATAACGCGGTTGCCTTTGGCCTCGACATGATCGAACGGCTTCCACCCCTCTTGGGTGCCATACAGCCATTCGGTCAGATCTGGATCGCTTAACTGGCTCGACATCGCAAATTCTTCAAACCGCCGAGTCGAATTACGGAATTCGATCTCGATCTGAGCAGGATGTGTCACGGTGAAAAGAGCGCTGTGCTCCACATACAAGGCATGTGCTTGTATATTGTTGCCCTCCTGCAAAGCGAACAACTGCTTCGGCGCTGGAAGTCCTTGACGGCTCGCCTCAACGAAGTCATCCGCGATCCGAACGATAATATCCTGTTTGCGGCTCGTGACGTAGACACTAGTTAGCAACGCAGGCGTCAGCAGCACACTGCGAGCCGTTTCATAAAGAATCGTCTCTTCCATGGCCGCTGCAACTTGGGTGCCAGCCGAAATAAACACCGATTCCTTTGTACCTTCATTTAACACAAAAGTCAGGTAACTACTGGCTGGTCTTGCCGGCAGCAGCGTGACATCGAACATATTGAGAAACGCAATCAGATTTTTCGTCGGCACGCGATTCAATCGTTTGATATTGTCATGAAACATATCGGCAAACATCAGAAATAACGCCGACCCTGGATCCGGATTGTCTGGCGTGAACCGCCACTCTGGCGTATAATACGGCGCCAACTCTCTCATTTGCGCAATCAAATCGGATATTTCTCGGGGATCAATTTTGGGAGGTTGCACAGCTACACCCCCTCTCTGCACATGTCATCATCGTGTCCGCAGCCTCTTTCTATTTGGAGCCTTCGAATAAGTAGAACGGATAAACCTGATTAAATAAGTTATTCGTCGAGCGAACTGTATACGAAATGTGAATCATCACTTTGGCTGGATCGTGGGCTTCTGGAATCGCCTTGACCTCCACTTCATGAACCCGTGGCTCCCAGTTGCGTATAGCTTCCTCAATATTCGTTTGGAGCAAATGAAGCGTGGTATCATCCGTCGTGTCAAAAATGAATTCCTGGATCCCGCACCCGAAGGATGGACGCATGACGCGCTCTCCTTGCGTTGTTCCTAGAATGACACGGATTGCTTCCGCGATGTCTTCTTCAAACTCGGACATTCGGATACGCCCCGTTGCAGGGTCAACCTGTATCGGGAACTTCCAGCCTCGTCCCAAAAATGCTTCCGACATCACGTCACGCCCCTTTGTTAATTAATTTTCACCATGCTGCCTTTGATGTTAATGATGCCATCTGACTTGATATCAAGCGTAGCTCCCGCTTTGAGTGCCATTGTGGCGGATGCTTCGATACTAAGCTGCGTGGATTTAATCTTGATTTCCTTCGTACTTTCAATGCTGACCTCGCCTTTGGCATTTAAGGTAATCTTCGACGTCTGGCTCACAATCGAAATTTCGTTGGCTGAGCCGCCTTTAATCAACATCTTATTATTGCCGCTGGCATCCGCGATGGAGATGGAACCGTCTTTATCTTTCATTTCAACGATTTGACCCTTCTTGGTCTTAATCGTGATGCTTTCATCTCCGCTTTTATCATTAAAAGAAAGGGTATGACCAGATCGCGATTTAATCATGCGCAAATCATTTTTATCTGCAGGCGCTGGCGGCTTCTGTTTCGGATTCCATAACATCCCGATCACGATAGGCATGCGCAATTCACCCAAATGAAAGGCAACCAACACCTCATCATTCACCTCTGGAATGAACAGACTGCCCATGTCATTGCCGCCCATAAACGTTGCGATCCGTACCCAATCGGTCTCGGTTTCCGTATTTTGCATGGGAAGTTTGAGTTTCACACGCCCCAATTTATCGGGATCATTGTTATTCGTCACAACGCCGATCATGACTCCGCCAATTTTCTGACTCGTGAAATCCGACATACCGCCTATATTGAAATCGGGAGTCTTGAACATTAGACTGCATTCCCTCCCAGTTGAAAACGAGTAATATAGCCATCCGTTGCATCCAAAATATGAGTTGCACCTGTTATGTAGTAGGTCTGATCGAATTTTTTGCCGATTCCACTAAGCTTAATATAGCGACCCGCCCGAATCTCTGGAATTCCTATGCACTCTGCGGTTCCGCTGACCAGCTTCATAGCGCGGCGATTGAGAATCGCATTAGCGTAGCTCTTGGCTTCCTCAACCGAAAGTACATTCGTGAACATCTGCTCGACGTACGTTCCCTTGGCACTCAGAATATCTTTGCCTGTCTTCGAGTTGGAGCCTAACTTGGTCACACTTGTCGACTCGCCCTCGATAACCTTGAGCTCTTTATTGTCCCAAGCTTTAACAGAGACGCCTGTAATTTGATCAGCCAAATTCATATCTATACTCACAGAACGAAGTGTTTTCCCCATTTCCAAGGTTAGAACGGCTGACATGGCAGTTAGCGGTTTTCGGAAATATAAATGCTTCCCGACAACGAAGAAATCGTAGTTCACAAGGTTCGCTAAGTTCTGAATGAAATGATAGTCATTACATTGACTTTGGGCGAGCACAGGGAGCTCTGTCGTTGTTGCATCAACATGCGTGGTAAGTCCGTATTCCTTGGCAATTTTCGTGACAACATCGCTGTATTTAACCTTATTCCAAGAACGTGACTTCATCCCTTTCATCATCAAATAAGAATGATCCATCCCTCGAATGACGAGTCCAGGCGCTCCGTTTTCTGGAAATTCAACCTCAATGGATGTAATTTGACCTGAAAAAACATCCGTAAACTTATCTACATACCCTAAACCGATATCAATGGTTGTCCCCAAGGTAAAGGTCGTTAAATATTTAAAATCGTTTTTTGTGATGTCATAGGCATCGGCAACTCGAAAAGCAAAAGAATCTGCCGTACCGTCAATGGATGATTCCACACGCATCATGTCGATGGTAATCGTGTCATCAATTTTCGAGCCATCTACCTTAATCAGATACATCGGTGCGTAAAAATCTTTATATTTTTCAGCTAAATCATCATATGTAAAAGTGGACGTTTCTAGTTGTAGGGCCATGGGCTTAGTCCAGCCTTGGGACTGAAATGCGGCGTCCCGTGGCAACTTTCATCGGATTGTCAATCCCATTGGCTTTGGCGATTTCCCGCCACAGCGTCGGATCTTCGTACTCGTTGGCCGCCAAGGACCACAATTGCTCGCCTTGACTTAACATTTTCAGCTTCGTTCGGTCAGCCGAGTGTCTTGGTATTTGTTTTAATTGATCTTTTTTGCTCAGGGTGGACTTGAAGGTCACCTTCAGCTTCGCGCGAACTGGAATGCCAGAGTCCAAAAACATCGTGAAATGCTGATTCACACCTACCACGACGCCTTTAAAATCCAGCGAGCCCCATACGAATCGCACAAGCGGCGGCGCATGAATTTCCTTTTCGATATCTAACAATCCCGAAATCTTCTTCGTCAGCAGACGAACGTCAGTCCCTTTCTCATAGGTATCAAAAAAGATATCCATGGAAAGCGTCGTCGTCCCTCCGCTCACGAATTGGGCGATCGGCATGGACAGTCCCGGCACTTTATTCCAAGAATATTCATTGGATGTATCGATCGTATATTCGCCAGGGTTAAACATCACATCGACGTTCTCGGTCTTACTGCCCTTATGAACGATAATCTTTGCTTTCTTGAGCGCCATGGCTATCCATCCTTTCTGCCCTTTATCTATATAGTTAACGTAGTTAACGATGTCATCTGCTTTTTAAACGCCGCGTCGCTGACGCTCGAACCGCAGCTTCTTCTCAATTTCGCGGTACACTTTGTCCGCAATTTTGGCGATATCCAGCTGTGGCAGCTGTCGCACTAGCTCCTGCATTTGCTGTTCGCTAAGCTCTGGCGGAGCCTGCTCGACAGGTGCTGACGGCATCGAATCCTCATCCCCACTCGCTTTGGTCCGCAGCCAGTCCATCTCAACCGGCTTCTCCGCAAGTTGGCTTACGGGTGCTTGTTTATGCTCCAGCATCGCCACCCGCGAGGCCAGATGTTCCTGACTTGTCGGCGTACTGCGAGATGGATTGGCTAATTGAGCCTGTGTCATCATGACTTGCGCTGGGCTACTCTGCAGCGTTTGCGTCGGCATGTCTTGTGTAGTTGAGCGCATTGCTGACGATGCTGACGCGTTCGTAGCGGCTATCCGTTGCGTTTGTGCCAGTATGTCTGGCGAGGTGGTGCGCATTGGCGTTTGCGTTACCATGTCTGGTGAGGCAGTTCTTCGCGGCAAGACCAAATCTGGAGCAGCGGTGCGCATTGGCGTTTGCGTTACCAGATCAGGCGCTGCGGTGAGGCGCTGGGTTTGCATCACCATGTCTGGTGATGCTGTGCGCATCGGCGCCATTGGCGCTTGCATCGCGGATTGCGATCGCGCGATGGATTGCGGTGCGGCGATGCTTGGCGCGTCGCCGGATTTCGCTTGCCGCTGCACCTGCAGGTGCAACGGCTTTACTGCAGCGGCGGCCGTGCCTTGGCTGCTGCCTGCTGCGCTGGTGGCTCTGCCAGAGGCAGCCGCCTGAGTCATACTGCCCGCGCCGAGGGCGGGCAGGCGGTGTTCGGCTGCGGCGGGCGAAGCCGCAGCCGTTCTCGCAGGAGCAGCGCGCAGCGCTCCTGCGGGGCTCGCCAGCTGCGGCATGACACGCGGTGTCATGCTCGCGCTCTGGCGAGCCAGCGGCGCGCGTGCGGAGCGCGCGCCCGTGGCCGTTGCGGCCCGCGAAGCGGCCGCAGGCTCCAGACCTGGAGCGCGCTGTTCCACCTGCGCGCTCACCATAGCCCGGATGGTTTGCTCCGCCGATGCCGTATGGAAGCGTTCCGCTTCCACACGGCTGTCCGAACCATGCTCTTCTCTCTGGGGCTCGCGCTCATTGCTGCCGACGGAAAGCCGTCGTTGCAGCAGCTCGACTTGCGCCCCTGCTGGATTTACCACGCTACGTGTTGAAGTTCCTAGACGTTCAATCCGCGCTAGCTCCGTGACGTCCCTAATCTCTTGCGCTGTTGCTCGATTGATTAACTGCCTAAACGATGTTCCTAGCGTTCGCTGAATTCCTACACCGTTAGAATTCACTATGCTGCGATTCACGCGCAATACATCATCTACATACTCAGACACTATGCGATGCAACTTCGGACGTTCAACCGTTTCCTGGACAGGCATCGCATGTCTTCCACGAACAATATCCCTGAGTTCTTCAGGTTGTTGCTTGTTATCAACAACTCGCGTCTGTTCCTCGGTCATATTGTTCTGTAGAACAGCTGAACGTTGGGTTAGTTGATCGTCGTGCTGTGCACGAACCGAAACGCGATGTTGTTGACTTGGTCCTGCTTCATCCATTCTTCTCGTCATCACGCCATTGTCGATGCGACCTGCGCGCAACGTAGGCTGACCTTTTAAACGTTGCATTGTTCCACGCTTTGTCAGCGCTATGTCTTGCCCGTTCATATGAATCCCTTGTCGACTCAAGCTTTCACTAGGTTGTGGATGGAAGGATGCAAATTGTCCAGCATCTATCTTCCGTTGGATCATTCCTTGTTGCTTCCTAACTCGTTCCACACGAGAAGGAGCACCTGATCGACGAATAATCTCGACCGATGGACGACCAATTGGTTTGCCTGGCACCACTTCATTGATTGGCGTACCTTTTTGCAGCTGTCTGCCTTCTTGATCGTTATCTGCTTGCACTTTATTCTGTTTTGCAGCAGTTTTCCAAACCTCAAGTCTTGACCGTTCTGCTGAATCGGAAGTCTGAGTCAGACTTTCGCTTGGCGTCTGTGTCTGCCATGTCTGAACAGAAGATGAAGTCTCGACTAGATTACCTGCTCTAGCAATCTGACGCTGAAACATGACAGATCCTTGATGCGCAGTTCTGACAGGATTCACGATAGCACTGCTGTTTTGTGCCACTTTGGCTGCTATTTCAGCCGAAAAGCTTGCCGTATCTGTCCCACGACTCGATTCAACTGGCGTCTGAGCCTCACCACTAAACAGCGTCCTCGGGAGTTGTTCTTGATTGACAGTACTTTTCAACCTCATGGATTCAGCCTTACGTAAAGGCGCTCGCAAAACACGTTGAATAACGCCCTGCTTAACCCCTTGCTGTTCATTCGTACTTAGAAGTAAAGAACTCAAACTGCGCTGACTCGCAATGGCGATCTTAGCAGCTACTTGATCTGCTAACTCCCGTGGAATTGGGTTACCCTTACTTGCTAGTAAACGGTTATTCACCTGATGAACCTGTGGTTCAGGCTTGCTCATGCTACCCATGACACTTTTTCTAGGTGTAAAAGAAGTCGATGCATTTATCGCTTTTGAAGATACGAGTGTTTCCATACCCTCCATTTGAAGCTCCTGCTCTTTACGCAAAATCTGCCCACTCTGCATGAACGGTGTACTTTCTACACTCGAGATCACATGACGAATAGAAGTCTCATCCGATAGCTTCATTGACCTAGGCTTCGCAAAAACATCGGATGCGAGACTTGGTTTACCAAAGGAATCCGGTCCATGAGCAAGCACTTGCGCAATAAATAAACCTTGTTCTGATTGTCTAGAATCTCTACTAACATTATGGTTACTTCTAACCACTGGCTCATTAGAAGGTGGTTGTCTCCGTGGTGTAAGGAGCTGCTGAAGCCAGCCCTCATTGCTTTGAATGGTTTCAACATGTGCTCGTCCATTCCCTTGAATCCACGGTTTTCTGAAAACCGTGCTTGGGGCAGCGACCGCCTTAGCAATACGACGCGATGGAACTACATCCCTCTCTTGTTTATGAGCGGGAGCAGCATCGGTTAACCGCTTAGCCACAAATGATTCTTGCATCATCTGTTCAGCAGGTTCTGTCGCAGTCTCATGTACCGTTACTAATGGTTGCAGGGCGATATCTCGGTTCTTACGAGGTCGACCCCTTTTTCTTTTGACTGGCTGCTCTTGACTAGTTTCAAAATTAAGTACTTTCATTTGCACATTCTCCAGCTCACGTTGCTGCTGAACTTGCGCTTGCTCTTGTAACAGAACTTGTCTTTGTTCCTCTTGCTCTTGGAGCTGCTTTTTCTTCGATCTTCTTACTTTCTTCTGTGACAACTCTTGTGCTAGGACTTGCTCTTGGAATTGCTTTTGCTCCTGTTCCCTCGCCAGCACACCCGCCACCACTTGTTCGTCGCGTTGTACAGTGCCATCGACTCGCGCTCCAAACTCAACTTGATCCTTAGCGTGTTGCAACGCTTGCTGCTGCTGAACAGCCGCAGCAATGGATTGCTCAATTTCTTGTATACGCACTGTCGATTGAGACTCAACTAGGCCTTCAGATTGCGTGCGGAGCTCGTCTCTCTCTTGTTGCAGTCTTTCAATGGTTTCCGTTATAGTTTCAACTTCAAAGGATGAACGAACGGTTTCACGTTGCTCTGGCGTGTTTACTTTCCGCCAAACATGCGTACCACTCTTCCCCGCATGCCTGTTGAAAGTTAAAGCGCTAGCAGTCGCATGCATAGCTCTAGGCAACCGCGAAGTTAAGCTTGCGGCATTAATTGGCAGTGGTGCTTGCGCAGCAGCCAAGAAGCCTTTGGCAACAGACGTGTCGCTTTTTCCTGCTGTTTCACGCCGAGGGAGCGATTGCTCGCCAGGAACAGCACTGTCAACCGCACTAGCCGCTTCCGCATGTTTAACTAATAAACTGCGAATAAATTGCACCGTGCTTGGCGTCTTTACTTCCGAGAAAGGTCCCAAACCGAGCTTCGAAGACACTTTAGTCCCCACTGTTGCATCTTCCAACCTTAGCAGTTCGCCAACGTGCTGAGCACCTTGGTGATGAAGGGTTTGCGTCATTTCACGCAAAATCAGCTGAGCAACACGCAGAATTGAAGGCTGCGTTTGCGAACCGGTGCTGACTGCAGAGGGAAGATTCCCAGTGCCTAACAAGGCAATATCTGACGTTAAACGCAACTGCCCAGCTTGGAACTGATCTAACCATACAGACGTTCCACGAATCGCATCAACATGCTGTTCTACGCTTGCATGGTTAGCTTTTGCATTCGGCTGCATCCCTTCGCGCATAGCTTGCTTATATAGTAGTTGTAGTGTCTTTTGCCCAAAATGCCTTGTGTTGCTTCTATGTTGAACTCCATTCACCGTCGGGCTCGTTTGATTCACCTTGCCCCTTGCCCCATGAGCGAGCATACCAATCGAAGCCAAAAGTTGCTTCATCGAGCGCTGAATAATCGGCGAGTTTCCTTTGTTAACGACATTAACTGTTGCTGGTGGTGAAACCACCGTATCAGGTTTGATATCCTGACTTTGTTCCTGCGCGAGTTGAAGCTGACTTTCCAGCAACTTTGCCTGCTTGCTTGGACGTCCGCGCTTCTTCTTAGGCTTCTCTGTTGATGCAAGCACTGGCTGAGGCGGAGGCACACTTTGTTGCTCTTGCTGAACAGTCTGAACGTGCTTCGGCAGCTCGTAGCCGCTCTGTGTAAGTAGCTGTTGCAAATGTTGGATCGTTTGCTGTTTTGTGATCAGTGGTGCAGACTCTCTGTGTTTCAAGCTTTGCAGTTGTAATTGCAATTGCAGCACCCAGGCCCGATCACTCGGATTCTTAATGGCTGCTAATTCTTTGTCGGTTAGCCCTTTCCCCTTAAAAATGAGGGCAAACATACCCAAATAGTTGTTCCGATCCCAGCCGTATTTCCCCATGATGCCCGAGGCAAATTGCTTCGTCAGGCGGGAGGTTTGACCGACCGATGCACGGCGTTTCCCTTCAGCAACACGGAGTGTTCCCTTACTTCTCTTTCCACGGGGTTTATGCGATTGTCGAGATTTCATGAACAATCCCCCTAAAAGTTTTCGTCAGAAAACTGACTTCGTAAGCATATGCTTTAAGTTTTGCGTAGCAAAACCGGTTACTTTTTAAAAATCGTCTTCAAACCCTCATGCACCAGCTCAATGGACTCAATCGCCACATTGACACTCGTTGCATTCAAATCAGGTCCGTTCCATTTCACAGGAAATGCGTTGGTGAAATTCCACCGGCACATCTCGTTACCCTCGGTGTTATATAGAATGATAGAGCCGTTTTTCCGTGTGATTTTGCCTTGAGAAGCATTATAATACCAATCCCATAGCTCACTGGCATTCGAAATTCCTCTTTTTAACACAATGTTGGGGAACTTCGTATGTTGAACCATGTAATGGGGATGCGTATTCAAGCCACCCTCCCAGAAGGGCTTCACTTCGATCTCCGACTTCATGCCCGTCACTTCGGAGAAACCTCCGACAATCAGACCATCGAGCTCGACTTTGAAGCGAAAGGCACCACCGATGTTGCGCAATTTCGTTGGTTTCGTCATTCGTTGCTCACCTCTTACCGAAACACATCAAACGGATTGTCTGGCTGTTTCTTACCTTCTTCGTTCAAATTACGGTTGATGCGGGAAATTTCCTCGCACCACGTTCGGCGTTCACGGTGTTCCATCGACATAATCTCATCATGTGACCAATGAAAATAATAGGCAATAAAGCCTACTTCCTCATAAATCTTGTCAATGGGATAGCCCGTTACGCCATCTCGTCCAAAAAAGACACGTCCACATCGAATTCGTGCTCACATTTCGGGCAGCTCGTATGTACCCTTGGCACTTCCATTTCGTTAATTTGACGGTAGAAGTTTTGTAGAAATGCTAGGTCTGCTGTGAAAAATTTCTCAACGACACGCGTATCAATCGCACGTAAGTCACCTAAATTGGTGATAACACGCGTAAGCAAGATGATCGTTAAGTACCCTGGATTTTGCTGAACACGTTGATCACGCATCGGCAAAATCTCATCTGCCGCCGTAGCTAGACGCATAACGCCTCTCTTATGCAGTGTTCCATTCTCATCGACATACCCTCTAGGAAGCTCGAATTCATACTCTGTCTTAAAAGCCATGCTGTAGGTACCTCCTTCATGATACTTGTTAACAAAAAGAAGAGTTAGGTACCGAAGACAATCGCTTCGGCACCCACTCTAGTCATGCCTTACTTCGTACGAGTCATACCTTCATGAGCAAGCTCTAAGCTCTCGATGGCAACCTCGTTCCCAGTACCCTTGAAGCTTGGTGCTGAGTATTTGGACGGCCATGCCTCGATAACTTGCCAAGTTGCTACGTCGCCGCCCTCTTCATTGATCGCGATAATCGTAACTGTTTTACGGGAGATTTTCCCTTGGATGGATTCAGACATCCAGTTGTACATATCCATGGAGTCTGTAACCCCCCATTTCAATGAGATGTTGCCGTATTTTGCAAGTCCCGGAAGCTTCCGAGGTGTGATGGTTTCGTTTCCTTCACG
This sequence comes from Paenibacillus sp. MBLB1832, assembly GCF_032271945.1. Lineage (NCBI taxonomy): Bacteria > Bacillati > Bacillota > Bacilli > Caryophanales > Paenibacillaceae > Paenibacillus > Paenibacillus roseipurpureus. The sequence continues at coordinate 5,283,583 of NZ_CP130319.1, forward strand.
GTACTCAATTACCGAAAGAGAAGCGTCAAATCCAGAAATTTCGCTGAATCCAGCTTGCTGAATTCCTTCTACTTCAATTCTAAATCTAAAATTGCGGTATGGATCCCTACGTTCGCCAGCCATGTTATACCCCTTTCCTAATATGCGTAATATCTAACGTTAAACTATTCTTCTCTTGTTTTCTGCGTAATGCGGAAGATCACGAACTCGGCAGGTTTCACCGGAGCAACCCCGATCACACAAATCAATCGACCGTTATCGATGTCATCTTGTGTCATGGTGCTGCGGCCAATATTAATGTAGAACGCTTCCGAAGGACTTCCGCCCATCAAAGCACCATCTCTCCACACCCGCGTTAAGAACGCATCAATCGTCCGCTGTACACGAGCCCAAAGCTGTTCGTCATTCGGTTCAAAAACAACCCAGTTCGTGCCGTTCTTGATGGACTCTTCGATAAAGATAAACAAACGTCTAACGTTCACATATTTCCAAAGACCGTTGGAAGATGTTGTGCGAGCCCCCCAAACGCGAATCCCTTGTCCAGCAAAATGACGGATCAAGTTTACGCCCTGTGGGTTCAAAATATCTTGCTCACCTTTGTTATATTGGCAATCTAGGCCTACTGCACCGCGAACGACTTCATTCGCAGGCGCTTTTTGAACACCACGCGATTGGTCGGAACGGGAGTAGATACCGATTACAGAGCCAGATGGCGGTATGTAAATATTGCGTTTATCTAATGGATCGAACACTTGCAACCAAGGGTTGTACATCGCCGCATAGCTGCTATCGAAAATGTTGCGGTGCGTCATAACGTCCGCTACTTTCGTCTTATCACGTGGAATATCAAGAACAGCGAAGCGGCTGCCTAGATTTTCACAGTGCGCAACTAGGGATAATTGAACCGTCGGCTCTGTTACACCTGGAATGGCGATGATGGATACGACATCGTTATCGATGAAGGACTGGATACCTGTACGTTTGCCAGGACCACGGTCAACACCCATATAGATATCAGGCGTTACATTCGCGATGGAACCGTTGCTGCCGCCAGACAAAGCGATTTGGAATTTGCCAACGGACTCGTTCTCGCCGGAAAGCACCTCGAAAGGAGCGATTGCGCCAAGATCTTGACCCTCAGTCAAATCTTTCACCGTAATGATGTTCGAGCGGGAAACGATTTTCTCAATGTGATTCGCTGCCGTAATGTTCAGAGAAACTCTCTCATACGTTTCAGCTTCGTCACCGTAAAATACGTGAAGGGTGAACTCACTTGTTGTCAACACTTTGGACGGCAGCAAACCGCTGTCCACAACATCGCCATCAAGCGCTTCCGACAATTCAATAATGTTGTCTTGGGAAGCAACAACCTTGCTGTATTGTTTCGCGCCCCCTGCTTCAAAAGCAACAACGTCGCCAACGTTAAAGCCAGCGTTATTTTTGACGCGGTATTGTTTCTCGCTTAGCACTTCATAGACTTGTGTCTTTGCTTTGCTAGCTGGAACAACCACGATACGAACTTGGTTCCCCCATGTACCTGGGTTTTTGGAAGCAATCTCAAGCACTGCTGCTTCTTTATTGGATGCCCCTTGGTTTGTTGCGACTTTCGCGTCAGTTGGCGCTACACGCATAACATAACAACGGGAGCCTCCGTTTAAGTAGAAATGCTCAACCGCATAAGACAGGAAACGATATTCGCCGAATTCATTCTCGGACAAGTAGCTGCCGAATAAACGGTGGAAATCCGCTACACTCGTAACCAATTGAGGGACACCTTCAATTTCCCCTCTTTGCGCAAGCCCTATAAACCCGGCCGTACTTGTGCTTGCACCTTCAAGCGGTTGTGCTCCGCTGTCAAACTCTTCCACATAGACTCCAGGTGATAAATAGTCAGCCATTGTTCCCCAGTTCTGTCAGATGGCAATGCTTACATAACACTAAGACCACTGACATGAAACCAGTTCTCTCCTTTCTGCTTGTCATTTTTGTATAGAAGATGGACGTGTCCATTCTACTAATTAGGGTTATGTAAGGACTAAGGTGCCAAGATTAGCAGTTGTTCCTTCGGAAACGGTAATTTCCTCGATCACATGCCTGCCGTTTACGCCATACGTTATGACCAAATCAGTTTGAAAGGTAGAGGTGCGGTTCCCTCGAAAAGCAATGGCAACCTCTCCGCGCTGCGTGCTTCGCGTTTCTTGTACGGGCAACAGCAGTGCGCCTCTCGCATACGCTTTCTTCAGCCCATCTACGAGTCGAAACCGTTTCTGATGTTCCAGCACTTCGGAAATACGAATGATTTCTTCCGCAGCTTTAACGCCCCTTCCCCGGAGCAGATAAGTATCGCCAGCCACAATCGTACCTGTAAATGAGCTTAACGTTACTTCAAGAGCGCCTTTGTCGGCTCCGTCTGTCAGTAATCGCGCGCGCGCACAATCCTCCGTAAGAACGGTGGATTGTAAGTGAGCATCGCGAATAGGTGCTCCAGCAGCATCGCGAAGCATGCAACGGATCAGTCCTGCACCTGGGGAAAACGTGTAAGACGGAATGGGATTCAATTGAACAACTTCAATAACATTGTGGGTTGTAACTGCGATGTTTTTCCATGCCTGAAAGTAGTAGTCGCTCTGTACAACTAAGCGGTAATCGCCAGGCGTTAAATCGTTGAATATATAGGAACCATTCGATTTGCGGATTGCTTTCGAACGGGTGCCTTCTAGATGAACTGTGGTCGTATTGCCAAGAGGAGCTTGTGAGGTGAGTGCGTCGATCACGCACACAACCAGAGAAACACGGGATTTCAATTGCGATAACCGAATTGGATCCACGGGTGGAACCTCCTAACCTTGAATACGAAAATCGGTTTCCGAAACCCTTTTAGTTGTTCTGATGCGTGTAGAATCAATATGTACGGGTCCTACGGTGTAAGCCACGGTGAGTCGATAAGGGGTGTCTGAGAAATTCCACATATTCATCATGCTTTCTCCTTTATAAGGATCCATGACAATGCGAACTTCTTCGTCTTGCTCCGCCAATGAACCTACGGTCATTGAACCTCGCAGAACGGAGTTGTCGTAGATAACCTGCATCGCCCTGCCGAGAATTCGATGTTCATCCAGCGCTCTGGAGGACAGCTCTGCCGGTGATTGAACGGTCAATAAGTAGCTCAAATCTACGACCATCGGAGGAAACTGAATCTCATTCGTTCCTCTAGCAATCATATGTGTTTGGCGATTATTACCACTTTCACGCACGTTGTACAAGTAGAGAGATAAATAGAAATCCCCCTTATCAACGGGTGAGGCGAGCCCTATCATTTCTGGTTGGGGAATAGGGTCTGGTGTCATGTTTTCTCTGAGAAGCTTCATTAGGGACGCACTTACATCTGCAATGACAGAATAATTACCTATGGGTGTCACTTCCTGCCTCAAATTACCTAGATACACCTGTAGAACCGCTGGTTTTTATGTCACATTGTGTACCTTTTTCTATTATAATTGGAAACTCTCTGGATGACTATAGGGAATTAAAAGTCTTCCCACTCTTGACGAGCAAGAATTTTACCAGATTTCTGCAATTCATGTCGAATCGATTTAATAATATGTCCCATGCGAATCGGCTCACCCGTTTCTGCGGCCAAGAAAGCGGAGGAAAGCACGACGTTTTTGATATTTCCTCCTGCGATCTCGTAGCGCTGCGCAAGATATTTGAAATCCACATCATCGCTGAGCGGCGCCGATGGCGGGAACATGGACTGCCATATTTTCTCCCGATATTCACTATCAGGGAACGGATATTTAATGACGTAATTGATCCGCCGCAGGAAAGCCTCATCAATGTTGTTTAGTAGATTGGTAGCGAGCACGGTGATCCCTTGGTACTCTTCCATTTTCTGAAGCAGATAGGCCGTCTCGATGTTCGCATATTTATCGTGCGAGTCTTTCACTTCAGACCGCTTACCGAAAAGCGCATCCGTTTCGTCGAAAAACAGCACGGCGTTGCTCATCTGCGCTTCTTCAAAAATTTCGTGCAGATTTTTCTCGGTTTCCCCAATATATTTGGAAATCACTTGAGAGAGATCGACCTTGTACAGCTCCAGCTGCAAATCGCCCGCAACTACCTGCGCTGACATTGTCTTCCCTGTCCCTGGCGGGCCTGCGAACAGCATGCTCAGGCCTTTGCCGTAGGCGAGCTTCTTCTCGAAGCCCCATTGGCTGTATACGACGCCGCGATACTTCACTTGATTGCACGCGTTGCGGAGCTGATCCTTCTGCTCGGGCGGGAGGATCACATCCCCCCACCCGTAGCGCGGTTCAATGCGCGTCGCCTTGCGCTCCAGCTTATGCTGCACCTGCTGGTAGCACGCCTTATACAGCGCGTCGCTGCGCAGCACAGGCGCGTTATCCTTGGCAGGCTCCTGCTGCCAAGCCGAGTATCCGCGAGCGAGCGTGAGCGCGCGGCGAATCTGCCCCGGGGTGAAGCGGAATTTGCCGCTCATCACCCGGTAGTCCACATCCGCGCCGAGACCCAGCTCTTGCGCGAATGTTAACCAAAGGCGCTCGCGGCCGCCTTCGTCCGGCACGGTGAGCTCATGCTCAAGGAGCAGGCGCTCCTTGGGCTTCCAGCTCAGCCGATTGTGTCGCTCGGCGAGGAGGAACACCAGGCCCCCGTAGCCGTCCAGCAGCTCGTGGAACCGCGCGAGCCGCTGCTGCGCCGCCAGATCCGGCTCGGCGGGGTAGAGCACTTCCAGCCGTGTGAAGCACAACACGGCTTGGTGAAGAATCGCTTCGCGTAGAATGACGCTGATCGATTCTTCAAATCTTGCCGCATGCAGCTGCACATCGGCAAGATTCACCAGCAGCAGCGGTTTCTTGAAGGAGCGGCAGAGATGCTGCACCTGCAGCTTTTTGCCAGCGCCTGCATGCCCCCAGATATGGAAGGCCAGCCTTTTGCGCTCATGGAGAGGCGCCTCAAATATCTCTTCAATAAAGTTGCGCAGCCTGAGCTGAAAATCCTCTTGCACAAGCAGCGGAGGGAGTTCACTGTCTGGGTAAACGATTTCCACCGCTGGCTTCAATTTCGGATCGAGTTCACCAGAATCCAATAGGAAGGTGATCATCCGCTTGTCCAGCTGCAGCAGCTTGGATAACAGCGTCTGACCCGCCACTTCTGGGGCATCCTGGTTAAGGAAATACCGTGCCAGCTTGCCTTCTGGCGCCATGAAGGTCATGCGTGCTGCGCGCATTTCCTCGGGACTCTGACAAGCCACTTGCAGCGCGAGGGAGATGTTGGGCATTTTGCAAGTAAGATCATCCAACAAGAACCCAAAGATACGCTCATATTTCCGATCGAGCTCGACGGCAAGCCCAAGCATCACAAAGCGCTCCTCAATCAGTGAAAGACCGAATACGGAGGACAGATACGTTAATGGAAGGAACACGCCAGATTTGCTGCTCGCTTCGCGGCGAAAGGCGATTTCAGCTTCCAGCTGCCCAATCACTTCCCGTGCTTCTTGTTCGTCCTCCCCCTCTTCCTCGATACGAAATCGACCGATTAGGCGCAGAAATTCATCCTCGGACACAAACATGCCCCTGAACGAATCGGTTTGCGGATCAGGCGTGAGCCTTTGCCTGCGCTTGTAGAGGAGCTCTAGCTTTTTATCTAGCAATTGGAGTTCATCCTTATAATGCTCCCATGCGTGTACATACCCTTGAAGAGTCATAATCCTCCCTGTTGCATCGCTATATTTATACCACCTTCAACGCTATGAAAACTAAATCTCTTGCATTTACAGGTGGTTATTCTTTACAATATTAGGATAAGGCACAAATTAAATCGACACCTACTGCCCTGAAAGGAAAGTGGCCGCCTGTTCATGGAACAATTTCCAGCACATGATCCGACTTGGAATCGCAAACTAATCCTCATGTTGTGGTGGATTCTCATCATTTATGAGGTTGCTGCTTTATTCGCACTCTTTTTTGAAATGCACGAGCAGCCTTCGAATTGGTTAGATGAATTTGTTACATTTCAACTTTTCCCTACGATCTTGCAGCTACTCCTTATGGGACTTGGATATTTGTCGCTTCACTTTCTGAAAGCCTACAGTGATTTTATCATGATCCTATGGACCATGACCATGGTTAGTATATTTATACTAGCCATCCCTGAAATGGCACGTAGCTACGAGCTGATCAGCATTTCTATTCTACTAGCCTCCATCTATTTTCAGAAAAAATATGTGATCTTCGCTTACAGTTCAGGTGTTATTTTTTTAATTGGCTTGATAGTAATTCAAATTTTCGTTAGCGGACAATCGATTACTCCATATGAAATTATCGTTTCTCTTACCATTCTGACAGCGACAGCACTTTTATGCTTTACGATTATGGGGCGCGGTCTCGCGCTGCTAGCTCAATTGAAAGATTCGATCGTGCGTGAGCAGGATCTTCTGATTCGGAATGTCATGATTGACCGTCTTTCCAAAGTCGATGCCTTGACGGAGCTATTCAATCACCGATCGTTTCAGGAACATACGGACCATCTCATCTCGCATATGCCTCACGATACACCGATTGAGCTTGCGCTAATGGACATTGATAACTTCAAACAAATTAACGATAACTACGGTCATTGGGTTGGCGATGTTGTGCTTAAGACGATCGGTAACATACTCAAAGAAGGGCTTGGCCCTGATGATATGTCCTTCCGGTATGGCGGCGAGGAATTCGCCGTATTGTTCGTTGGGAAATCGAGCGCAGAAGTGGTCGCTATCTGTGAGAAATTGATGCAAACGATTCGTGAAACAATCATCCCCGAAATGCCGGATCAGAAGCTCACGATGAGCATCGGACTTGCCTCCTATAATCGAAACACAATGAAGAAAGCATGGTTTCAACTTGTCGACGAATGCTTGTACAAAGCAAAGCGCAATGGCAAAGACTGCATCCATGTTCATGCCGCAGAATAAAAAGTAAAGAACCGAGAGCGAGTTGCTCTCGGTTCTTTTTGTTTGGGCGCGCAGGCATGCCCCGTTTGGAAAAAAGTGTTAAGCCTCATACATGATTTGGTTGTCGATGGAAAATAATGATAATAACCAAAATCCATTGAGGTGATAATCATGTGTCATTCCATAGCCATTCTGGCTGATGTTCAAGAAGTCATGAAACAATTCCGCGTCGATCGACTGCTCTCCTACAGCGCCACTCGCTATGAAGTACGTCCTACCGAATCCATTTCTGCGATCATGATGAATCGGAAAGGCGAGCGACTACTGGATGAGTTCCGTTGGGGATTAATGCCCTTCTGGGCCAAAGATGCGGTGTGCGGCGAGCGCAACTCCATCTTCTCGAACGTCGTGTTCGAGCGTATCGTCCAAAAGCAGCGGTGCATTATTCCATGCAGCAGCTTCTATGTGGGCATCGGCGAGGGGAAAGAGACGGAGTGGATTCGTTTTAAAATGCGAAGCGGTACGTTCGGTATTGCAGGCCTCTACGATGTGTGGAAAGCGCCTAACGGCGAGGAGGAGCTGCGCACCTGCATGATGCTGATGACGGAGCCGAATGCCGTAGTATCGCCATATCACGCAAGTATGCCAGCCATTTTGGATGAGGAAAACATGGAGAAATGGCTGCAATCCGATCAGAGAGACAGCCGCCTATTGCGCTCTTACTTGCAGCCGATCGACGATCTGCTGATGGTTTCCAATCATCTCAGCTCTCCAGCGGAGAAGCTGGAGCTCGGCGTGGGTGTCGTGATTTGAAAAAGGCGTGCAAACTGGGGACAGTTTGCACGCCTTTTTGCAGGGAAACAACCCGCTATGCGCAGCGGGTTGGGGGCTCGGCCCCTGTAGCTTAGAGATAGTCGACTTCTCCGACTATCTCAGGGCAATTCGGCCCTGCTGCTTAGAGATAGTCGACTTCTCCGACTATCTCAGGGCAATTCGGCCCTGCTGCTTGGAGATAGTCGACTTTTCCGACTATCTCAGGGCGATTCGGCCCCTGCAGCTCGGAGATAGTCGACTTTTTCGACTATCTCAGGGCGATTCGGCCCCTGCAGCTCGGAGATAGTCGACTTTTTCGACTATCTCAGGGCGATTCGACCCCTGCAGCTTGGAGATAGTCGACTTTTTCGACTATCTCAGGGCGATTCGGCCCCTGCAGCTTGGAGATAGTCGACTTTTTCGACTATCTCAGGGCGATTCGACCCCTGCGGCTTGGAGATAGTCGACTTTTTCGACTATCTCTTCGTTACAGGCGGCAGAGCGCCGCCCTCTCCGATGATACGAACACCATCCGCGCATACACCATATGGTTCCCAGCGACAAGTTGCGCATAAGTTGGAGATGTCGGTCGGTTTGATTAGACTGGCCACCTGGCTGCAAATGCTGGACCAGCTCCGTTCCATGCCGACTTCCAGTCCTAGTTTCGCTGCAATTTCTGCATCCCGAAGGTAGACGGTGCGATTCTCACAATGCGGGTCGGCATCCTTGGGGAACGCCGCACAGAGGTCATCGGGGCCGAGAATCAGCCGAATCATCGTATCAGGCTCTTGGCGCAGCTGCTCGTAAATAGTCGTCATATTCTCACAAAACGCCGGCGAATAGCCCATGCCGCGATAGCCCAATAAGCAGAGTAGATGGTGCCCACGAAGTTGGATCATAGGCGATTCACCTTTGCCGTACGGTACAGACCGTATCCCGCCATGTGAACAATCGGATCTTGATCCTCCACTAGACCATCACTATTCGAATGCAACGCAACGTCAATCAACCATTTGGTAAAATCGGCTACTGGCAGCGATGCCATTTCTTCGAGACTGTAGAAACCAGCAGCATCGACCTCTACACCATCTGGCTGCGGTGTTCCCCCGATATAGTCCATTTCAAAAGCAAGATACACATTATGTATGCCCCTCGGCAAATCACGCACCGCCACTAATTTAGATACCTTCGCCTGAACACCGCATTCCTCCATGACTTCACGTTCGATCGTCGCTTGAATGGGCTCATGCTGCTCAATATAGCCGCCTGGGTTCGTCCATCTCCCCTTGCCTGGCTCCTGCGCCCGGCGTACGAGCAGTATTTTCTCATCTTTGATCACGAGAGCACCAACTCCGATGCTATAGTTTCCCCAGTGAACATAGCTGCATGATGTACATGCCCGTCTTGGGGTTCCATCCACTTCACGCGTTTCCATGGCAGCTCCGCAGCTCATGCAGAAATTAACTTCCATTTTTGTTTCAGCTCCCTTAGGTCATACTTATCTATATGCAAGCTTACTTCGAAAGATGGACATAGGCAAGAGATGTGCTCGGATTAGCAAATGCTGACGCTGGCGGTGGATGGTTAATCTTCAAACTGCGCCGATAGGGTTATTTGGATCGAGACTAGGTGGCTTTGGACAAATCAAGTGAAAGAGGCTCGCTCGTTTTAGGGTAATCTATTGGGTTGAAAAAAGTAGAGAGCTAGCTAATGAACGCGTCATCGAAATAAACGCAGCCATCCCCTAGGACGACTGCGTTTATTCATTCAATGACTACACTAAAACCATCGCCACAACTGTCGTCACCGCGAGGCCAATAAGCACGGGCTTCAGGTTGCGCCGCGCCAACTCGAACGGGCTCACGCCGCAGATCGCTGCGGCTGGGATGAGCGCCCACGGAATCAACGTCCCGCCGCCCACCCAGATCGCTGCAACTTGCCCCAACGCGGTCAACACTGCGGCACCAGAGCCGATGGCGGTTGCAAACAGCTGCGCGATGGAGCCTGCGAGCGAGATGCCAGAGAAGCCGGAGCCATCAAGTCCTGTAATGGCACCGACAACAGTGAGCGTGACGGCGCCGACTGCACCATTCAGCGGCACGAGATCCGCGAGTGCGACACCAAGATCGTTCACGATACCGTGTGAACCTTCTGGCAATATTTTACCGAACATATCCGTAAGTGCCGAGTCCCCTAAATAGAAGAACGCCGCAATCGGAATGACGGGTCCGAACACTTTGAAACCGAATACAAAACCTTCGATGAGATAGGACGTCACTCTCTCTACGCCTTCATTCCGATGAGCGAGCAAGGTGACAGCGATTAAAATAAACACCGCAGTGCCTCCAACCAGAGCCGTCGCATCGCCGCCTTGCAAATTCAAGACGAACATCGCGATAACATCGAGCGCAAATAAGACGGGAATTACGATGGCCAGCACATTTTTTAAACGCTCGCTAATAAACACTTTGGACGCTTGATCTGTTGCAACGAGGTCGTCTGTTTCTTCTAAACGAGAATCGATTAACCCGCTGCGCCATGTCCCCTTCTTTATATCGCGGCGCATGAACCAGAACGCGGTGATCGTCGTAACGAGCCCCATGACTATCACCAGCGGCACACTCGCTTCCATGACCGAAGCTACAGGCAAGCCCGCGGCATCCGCAGTTAATTTAGGCGCTCCTTGAATGATATAATCCCCGGAAAGGGCAATTCCGTGCCCGAACAAGTTCATAGCCATCGCCGCTCCCAGCGCAGGCAAGCCCACACGCACAGCGACTGGCAGCAACACCGCGCCAATCAGCGCCACCGCAGGTGAAGGCCAGAAAAACCAAGATGTCACCATCATAATGACGCCGATTCCCCAGAAGGCTAGGGCCGGCGTTCGCAGAAATTTGGTCAGCGGCGCCACCATGGTTTCGTTAATTCCCGTGCGAATCAGCACACGGCTCATGGCGACAATGATCGAGATAATCATGATCGTGCCCATCAACTCTTTTGTTGCATAGATAAAGCTGTTAAACACACCTGAAACCGATCCGCTCAACGTCTCTGTCGCAAGCAGACCCAGCGCAAAAATACCAACAACACAAATCATCGTTGTATCCCTGCGTTTAATAAGAAGCGCTAAAATAAAGCCAATGAACACTAAATAGACCCAATGAATCGGCATTAGTTGAATATCCATCTTACAGATCACCCTCTCAGCCTAAGCAGCAATTGGTGCTACATTGTATGCTCGGCTAGGCATAGGCGTTCGTCTAGATTCGGCCTTTTCTGCGTCTTATGGTATTATGTAAGGAACGAATTCATTGATGTTAGGGGACCTTATTCACTTATGGCAAGGAATCAACGATTACATACCGATGCAGATTTTCAAGAGGCGATAGAGCGTGGGGCGGTCTTGCGTGTGTTCAAGGATGACCACATTGTCGATTCCAATGCCACCCTCTTGCGATTCAGCGATACGACCATTGTCGTTCAAACGCGGGTCAGCGAGTTGACCTATTATGACCGGGCGGCTTGCGAGTTTTTTGAGATGAAAAAAAGATAAAGCGCCGCCTTTAGGGCGAGCGCTTTTAGATTTCTTCTGACGGATTGATCAAAGCTAACACTTGATGATCTTCCCATACCCCGTTAATCTTCACGTTGCTGCGTGAGATTCCTTCTTTGTGAAAACCAGCCTTCTCGAGAACTCGAATGGATCCAGGATTACTCGGCGAGGCTTCACCAACAATCCGATGAAACTTTAACTCGTCAAAGGCATATTGGGCCACCCGTTTAACCGCTTCCGTCGCATACCCTCTACCATTATAGGCCTGATCCAGATTGTAACCAATCATGCAGCTCTGGAGCGCTCCTCTCATCACAAAATTCAACCCAATTTGGCCGAAAATTCGACCATCCTCCTCCAAACAAATAACGAAGGAATATCTCTTATCCGCGTCCCTATCTTCTTTACTTTTCAAAATGGCTTGGAGCTGGTGCTCTTCCGTATAGTACGCCTCGGGCGGTTTTGGCGAATGCTTCTCAAAGAAATCCCTGTTACGCTTGAACATCGCTGTTAGTTCTGCGGCGTCCGCATCCTCAGTGTACCGAATGTAAATGTGCTGTTCAGACATGTTGTTGACCATCCCTCTCGAAATATCTTGAACCCTTTCCCCCCTAATATTTCAGAAATATTTTAAAAAAACAAGATAAAGTAGTCATAAATCCACTATATAAAAAATTTATCTAATAAAGTAGACTGTTATTCTATACCTATACGACACAATACAAACACCCTGGAGGTATAAATCGAGATGTCAACATTAGAGCAATTTTTCCACGCCTATCGCAAATATGTGATTGGAATTGAGCACCGGTATGAAACGCCATATGGTTGGAAAAATATGATTTACGCTGATTGGACGGCAAGCGGCCGTTTATATACGCCGATTGAGAAGAAGATGACGGAGATCGTTGGGCCTTTTATGGCGAATACACATACAGAAGCAAGCGCTGCCGGGGAAATGATGAGCAACTGGTACCGGCATGCAAGGCGGATTATCAAAACACATGTCAATGCCGATTTGGAACAAGATGTGTTGTTGACCAGCGGTTCCGGAACGACTGGCGTCATTAATGTTTTTCAGCGTATCTTGGGGTTGCGTGTGCCAGAATCAGTGCGTTGTCAGATCAGATTGAAGGAAGAAGACCGCCCATTGGTGATCGTTACTCATATGGAACACCACTCGAATCATACGTCATGGCTTGAAACCACTGCGGATGTCATGGTGCTGAAGCCGGATACCGATGGGAATATCAGCTTAACCAACTTGAAACTTCTGTTGGAAGAGAATCGCCACCGCAAGTTGATTATCGGGGCGTTCACAGCTTGTTCCAATGTGACGGGCGTATCCACGCCGTATTATCAAATGGCAAAACTATTGCACACCTACAACGGGCTTTGTTTTGTGGACTTTGCAGCAGCCGCTCCCTATGTGAACATAAACATGCACCCCGAAGACCCCTTGGAACGATTGGACGCCATCTACTTTTCCCCTCACAAGTTTCTTGGAGGCCCAGGCAGCTGTGGTGTATTACTTTTCGATAAAAAACTTTATCAGAATGGGATCCCGGATGCCGTTGGAGGCGGTACGGTGAAATGGACGAATCCCTGGGGGGAGAAATCGTACTGCGACGATATCGAAGAACGTGAACATGGCGGAACGCCAGGCATCCTTCAAGTCATTCGCGTAGCGCTTTGTCTCAAGCTAAAGGAACAGATGGGCTTGAAATCCATCCATGAGCGAGAAAACGAGCTGCTTGACATCGTATTTAAGGGATTGAAAAGAAACCCGCATATTCATATGCTTGAGCCGGAAAAAAGTGCACGTCTCGGCATTATTTCCTTCTACTCAGAAACGATCCATTACAACCTTTTTACCAAACTGTTAAGCGATCGATTTGGGATTCAAGCGCGGGGCGGTTGCTCCTGTGCTGGAACTTACGGGCACTATTTGCTGGATATTGATAAAGAGTTCTCCAAGCAAATCACCAATCGTATTGATGCCGGATATATGGATGTGAAACCGGGGTGGGTGCGCATTTCCTTGCATCCCGTCATGACCAATAAGGAAGCTCATGAAATTGTACATGCCATATCCGAAGTAACCCAACATTATGACAGCTGGAAAATGGATTACGAGTACGATAGGAATACCAATCAATTCGTGCATATCGGTTTCCAGCACTCGAATGATATTTACTCTTTCTTTGCCGTGTAATCGCATCATAACGGACTGCCTGCAGGGAACATTCGCTTGCAGGTAGTCTGTTTCTTATTCGGCAGGAATGCATGTTCCCTATGAAGAAAGAAATAGTAACATCTTACGACATACTTCTAGAAAAACTTAAGGCGGGATAGGATGAAACAAATTTTGGTTGTTGAGGACGATACGACAATCTCCCTCGTATTAAAGGCATATTTGGAAAGAGAGCACTATTCCGTCCGTCAGGCTTATACCTGTCAAGAAGCAAAGGATATGTTCGAATCGCATTCACCGGATCTCATCCTAATGGACATCACACTGCCGGATGATTCTGGATGGAATCTCCTGCAATTTGTCCGTGCACGAAGCGCTTGCCCAGTTATTATGCTGACGGCGTTAGGAACAATCCAAGATAAATTGCAAGGTCTGAAACAAGGGGCAGATGACTATATCACAAAACCTTTTATCGGCGAAGAAATTACCGCCAGAGTCGATGCGGTGCTGCGACGCTCAACTCGCGTGTTTGAGCAGGAAGACGCGAAATATTTTGGCAGCTTAAAAGTAAATTTTAAATCGCATTCCGTGCAGTTGAATGGAACCGAACTTCGTTTCACGCCGAAAGACCTGGATCTTCTGCTCTATTTACTGAATCACCCCAATCAAACAATGACAAGAGAACAACTGATTGAGAATGTATGGGGGTTCGATTATGAAGGAAGCGAGCGAGCGGTCGATCTAGCGATTAACCGGATTCGGCAAACGCTGCGGGACTGGCGTACAGAGGAAGGAGAGATTACTACAATAAGAGGATTGGGGTACCAAGCACGTGTCAAAATCTAACGTGTAAATCTAACGTAAAGTCACTCCAGCTCCATAGTCGCTAATTGCACAAACCGAAAGCCCGCTCTCCGCAGCTCGGGGATCGCTTGAATCACACCCTCTGCCGTTTCTTTCTCGGGATGATTCATATGCGCAAGCACAATGGAGCCGCTTGGCGCCTTCATTAGCGCGTTGTAGACCTGTTTCGTATTATATGTCGCCCCCGCATCGCCCAGCACGGAGTAGCCTGCAAGCTCGAAGCCAAGATCATGGGCGATAGATACCGCCACATCATCGTAAAAGGCCGTACCCGAACGGAAAAAATGAGGCCGCTTGCCCGTCAATTTCTCGATCTGATTCGCGTTGTCATTCATTTCATGAATGGCTTCTTGGACGTTCTTCGTACCTGCGATCCCATAGGCAGGCTTGCCATTCACAGATAAGGGCCGATGCTCAGTGCCATGATTCTCGATTTCAAATAACGGATTGGCGGCCAGCGCCGCAAAGATGCTCGGATTAGCAGCAATCCATCTACCGTTGATGAATAGTGTCGCAGGGATCTGCTCCTGGATCAAAAACTGGATCAGCTTCTCGTCGTAGCCGCTTCCGTCTTTGCCTCCACAGGCATCAAACGTGAGCGCAATGATTTTCTCCTTCGTATGTAACCGTTCTTTCACACCAGAGATATGTTCTCCCCATTTAGCAGGGACGGCCTTGGCATAACGGTTCAGCAAATTTTGCTCTAACGACGCAGAAGCCGCAATGGTCGCAGTAGCTGTCGGCTGCAGCGAGGGCTGCGGTGCGGGCATCGTTGTGACCTGTGGCGCAACCTGCGCGCTCACTTGCGGCGTCACCTGTTTCGTAGCTTCAGGCGTCACAGCAGCCTTCTCCTGCATAGCCCCTTGCTCCGTCGCTTGCGCAGTCTCCTGCGCAACGTCAATGCCCTCCGCCTGACATGCTGAAAGCGCAACTGCCGAGCCAAGCAAAAAAAGGAGGCACTTCGTGCGCCCCCTCATTTATGCTTACGCCAATCCAAGTTGCTTTTCTCCAGCTGATAGGCAAAATCATTTTCCAGCCGCTTCTCTTCCGCCTTACGAGCCGCTTCCGCCTTCGCTCTCTCTGCGTCTTTCTTCGCTTGCTCTTCCGCTTTCATCGCGTCAGCCTGAGCTTTGAGTCCTGCCAAAACATCAGGGCGAAGAAGATCCTTCAGCGTTGCTGGTTTATCTTGCACGCTAGGGGAAGCTGGCGTCATTTTAGCTTTCTTTTTCACCATAATAAGGTCACCTCTTTAACTCCATCTCCCTATTAGTTTACACGTCTATTCATGTAAATGATACGGCACAGTTGCAACAACGATATCCTTTTCCGATTGCAGCTTGGAGCGAATACGCGCCGCAGACTGATTATGAAGCAGACGATGCCACCATTTTTTCGGGATGAATTGCGGTAGAATCACCATGATCGATTGCTTTTCAGACACATGCGTGTCGATGCGTTCAATGAACTCAGCGAGCGGTTTCAAGATCGTTCTGTACCGCGATTTGAACACAACGAGTCGAACACCTGGATCCCAAATGTTCCATTTCTCCTGCATCGCTTCCTCATCTTCATCGGAGAAGGATACATAGAAGGCAATCACGTTAGGCGACAGCGACTTCGCGTAGTTCAAGGTTTGTTCAACAGCACGATGAATCCCAGCTACAGGTACGATAATGACAGGCTCTTTGGTGCAGACGCGGTCTTGTGTAATATCGATGCGCAGCTGTTTGGCAACATCGTCGTAATGGTGACTGATTTTCGTAATAATCCCCAAAAGAATCGGCGTTATCAGAATGACAATCCAAGCACCCTCGCTAAATTTGGTAACAGAGAAAATGATAAGAACAGCTAGAGAAACAATGCCGCCTAAGCCGTTAATCATCAACTTTCCGATCCAGCCAGGTACGCGTTCTCTTAACCATTTCCGAACCAAACCGGTCTGAGCCAGTGTAAAAGAGAGAAATACGCCGATCGCATAAAGCGGAATGAGCGCATCGGTTTTACCTTTAAAACCAACGAGAAGTAAGCTCGCTAATACACCTAACGTGATAATACCATAGTGATAAGAAAGTCGATCGCCGCGGTAAGAGAACATTCTTGGAAAGTTCTTGTCCTGGGCCATAATCGAAGCTAAAATCGGGAAACCATTAAAGCTTGTGTTCGCTGCGAGTACGAGAATCAGCATCGTCGCGATTTGTGTAGCATAGTACATGGCGCCGCGGCCAAAGGCTTGCTCTGTCACCATCGAAAGCACGGATGTATGACCATTAGGATCAGGTACAATCCCGTAGCCCAAAGCGATAAGCGTCACCCCGCCGAAGACGATAGCCAACAGACCACCTAGTGAGATCAGTGTACGCTTTGCATTTTTCACCGATGGTGTGCGGAAGTGAGGTACGGCATCAGAGATTGCTTCGATCCCTGTGACAGCTGAACAGCCCGACGAGAATGCTTTCAGTAGTACGAATAACGTTAATGAGTTCGTTGCAGAGCTCGGTACAAATTCGATGGCCTGCGTATTAAGCGACCCGGTTAGTAAATCATATACACCTTTCCCTACTAGCAAAAGGATACAAAAAATAAAGAAGTAAGTTGGAATTGCAAACACGGTTCCTGATTCAGATGTGCCTCGTAAATTAAGCCAAACCATCACCCATACTAGAAATAATGTTAGCGGAACGATATACGGTACAGCGGACGGAAAAGCGGACGTGATCGCCTGCACACCGGCTGATATCGAAACAGCTACAGTCAGTGTGTAATCAATCAAGAGGGATACACCAGTTAATCTTCCCCAGACCATGCCCAAATTTTCTTTGGTCACCATATAAGCGCCGCCGCCCATTGGGTACGCTTCAATCACTTGCCTATAGCTGAGTACGAGCAATAGAATCAAGGCAATAATCGAAACCGCAATAGGTAGAGAGAACGCAAATGCGGCAACGCCTACGGTTGCGAGCTCTAACAAAATTTGTTCCGTACCATAAGATACAGAGGATAGCGCATCCGAGGATAGGATCGGAAGTGCTTTCCAAACAGGCATCTTCTCCGACTCCAACTCGCTGGATTTCAGCGGCTTACCAAACACAATCTTTTTCAATGAATCGCTTGTCATTTCGTGGACGTTCCTCCAATAAAACTAGTCTCAACTGAACATCGTATTTCTATAGTTCTCAAAATTGACGCAAAAAAACACAAGGATCGACCTTGTGTTATAGACACATGTTCTCCTTTCTCACGATCGCTTACGAGGTTAGCTGTCGGATTCGGGCCGCGAGAAATCTGCCCTAAAAGGTACCCTGGATCAGCACCTTCATTCACCCCATGTAACACGTGGTTCCCCCGCTTTTCGTATCAGAAAATTAAGCGAAATATTCAACTGTTCAGGTACGAGTTGAATACTACTCTCTTCTTCCCACATAGTAAAGGATGGAATAATCCTAAAAAGCTTCTTTCCACCTTCCGTATGACTCAATAATTCGCTTACAATCATATGATTCGTTCATTTTCTCCCGATCTCGCACGGACTCGGCATATTTTAGTAAAAATGATTAATTCGGTACATGATAATTGCGGTTTGCCCCTTTTTGTTTCCAAATCATCTTCTTCCAAATGAGCGGAATGCCGCCGATAAGGAATAAATAACGGGCATCAATCATTTTTTTGATGAAGGAGGCCCAGCGCCCTTTCACTTTCTTCACTTTGAGCAAGCCCACAGCGTCCCAGCGCCCTAATGAAGCTACGGTGCCTTTGTAATCATAGACGAAGGGTTTAAGCTCCTTGCCCCGCACCGTTTGCAAAATGTTCCGAGCCGCATTGTAACCTTGTTGAACAGCAATTTGCGCATTCGCAGGATAGGGGGTTCCCTCGGGGCTGGTCACAATCGAACAATCGCCTGTGATATACGTGTCAGGGAATTGATACGACCTCAAATAGGGGTCCACCTTCACCCTTCCGCGCTGCACATCAAATCCCGCCTCCTGCAGCAAGGAATTGCCGCGAATACCGCCTGCCCATACAATCGTACCTGTCCGGATGAGCTCGCCGCTATCTAAAATGACCCCCTCTGGCGTACACGCTTTTATTGCGGTCGAAAGCTTATACTGCACGCCTTTGCGGCGCATCACATCCATCCCGTAGGCGATTAAATCATCGGGCAAACCTGGGGGCAGCGCAGAAGGCGATGCTTCCACATTATAAATGCGGACATGGGCTGGATCGACATCGAATTTCCGACACAGAAAAGGGATGCGGTCGGCCAGTTCACCGACAAACTCCGTACCCGTAAACCCCGCGCCGCCAACGACAAACGTCAGGTAATCTTTGCGATTCGGCACCATTTTGGACTTAGCAAACATGTAAGAGATATGCTGCCGGATGAAGCGAACGCTATTGATGCTTTTGATCGACATGGCATATTCGCGCATCCCTGGAATACCGAACGTTTCGGTTTCACTGCCCAGACCAATCACCAAATAGTCGTAGGTAAGGACAGAATCCTCCAGGACAACCTTCTTCTCCGCGGGCAAAATTTGCTGAACCGTCGACTTCTTGAACTGAATTTTCCGTTCATCGATTAAATCCGAAATCGCAACACGCGCATTCTCATGATGATCCGTGCCAGCAGCTGGCATATGCAGGTGAGTCGTCATGTAATGATACTCATGTTTATTGACGAGGGTCACGTCCATCTCTCTTCTTCTCATTTTCTTCTGCAGACGAATCGCCGTGACAAGACCGCCATAGCCTGCTCCTAGAATGACAATGTGGGGTTTGCTCATATCCTCAACACTCCTCTGATTGTGAAATAAATCACATATATGCTTGTGAAAATAATCACATATCACTTCACAAGGCGAGCCGATAACCGGCTCTTTATTAGCTTATGCGTGATTTCCACGGAAATAACTCATCGGATAACTAAATTTAAATAAATCCGCAATTCGCCTTATCCTGCAAGCTGCGCAGCCGAAAACAGTTCATCCCTGCGACGCCTAACTCTTCCAATAGGCCAAAGTTCGCCCACGCGCCGACCACGGCCCCGATGCCGGGGATAAGCTGCAGCATTTTACGAAAATCAATCGTATCTCGGTACTCCTGCTGTAGTTGCAGCCAGTCGATCTGTTTCGCATAGTCCACCGCTGGCGGGAAGGTTTGGGATATGACAGGCCAGTTCTTAATCGTACGCAGCAGTTCTGGCTTCTTCTTCGAGCTGGAGAATGCCAGCTGAAATACGTACAGAATGAACAAACGCTCGCGATAATCCTTGGTAGAGTAGCCGTAAATATGCGCTAATTCAAAAAGGAACTTGATTTTGATCCCGATGAGAATCGGAAAATCAGCCAATCCCAGCAGAATGCCGCCTGCTCCCGTTCCAGCGCCTTCGGCGGCAGCGATTTTTTTGTACAGAGACAGCAATTCCTCCGCCTTCGCATCGCGATCCCCCAAAGACAGTCCCCGAAGCGGTTCCGAGGAGGGCATATAACCTACACCGAACAAGGTCGTCTGCACGATGCCTTTGACCGTTGCCGTAATCGTGTTATGGACTTTCTCCGGGATCACTTGATTGATGCGGTTTTGAACCAACTTGGATGCACGCTCAATCAGGTTAGGCTGTCTCTGCAGCCGTATTTCCCACCGTTTCAGCTTCCGCTCAATCTGCTGTTCGTAGATGGTGTACGTTGGTTCCACTGTCTCACCGCCGCTCATTATCGTCGTTAGTTAAGTATAGTATACCGCGGAAATAGGCTCAAGATGACGAAAGGTGATGAGCGGAAAGCCGTAGTGCGGAAAGCTCAAAGCAAGCACTCGTTAGGTATACAGCAGTATCCCCCCAGCGAGTAAAGCACACACGGCTAGGATGGTGTCCGCTCGCTGCCATTGCAGGGTGCATTTTCGTAGAAGCAGCGTCATGCCGTCGATTTGCTTCATCTCCAACGCGACGGTCATTTGCTCTGCCCTGTGAAACATCGCGAGCAATAAAGGAACGACTAGCGCAGGAATGTCGCGTACGCGCACGCTGCCTGGGCGGACAGATGCTTTGCCTCGGGCACGCACAATCGTCGAGAATTGCTGCCACTCCCGTAAGATAAGCGGTATGAAGCGAAAGAGGAACGACACCGCCAAGGAGAAGGAAGCCACAGGCACCTTCCATCGGTGCAAATATTGTAAAGCCCAGTTCAATCCCTGTACGAGCTGACCGTAAGGAGTCGACATTGCTAGCCAATAGCCTGCCAGCAAAACGACAAATAAGCGGGCCAGGATGAAGGTTGTGCTCCAGGCGTTCTCGGCGGAGTAGCCCCAGGGTGAAACTTCAAGCCCCGCGAGCGCGACGGAAAAAAGCAGGAATATCGCGTACGATACCGCGATTTTTCTGATCCCGCGCACGACACTGTGCGGGAGACCGATAAAGGCACAGCCCACAAGCGCTGCGGCCAGCGCGAGGCTGCCCCAGCCCTGCTGCCCCATCGAGCCGATGGCGAGCAGCAGGTAGAGCAGCCACTTCGCGCGCGGGTCTCGCCGCAGCCAGCCGGCTTGTGCCGCGGGCTGCTGCTGCGGCTGCGCGGTGCTCGCTGCGCGCGCGGCTGCGGGCTGCGCAGCCGCAGCACTGGCGCTGCCGCCTTCGCGGCGCAGCGCAGATAGGATCGCCGACGCGGCAGCCGTCGGCGTGAGGAGATCCGGCGCGATGGCGATGCCGACGCGCGCCAGATCCTGTGAGGCCTCCGCGCAGCTCGGGAGGCCCACCCCTGCGCGCGCCAGCACTTCGGGCGCGCGGCAGAGCTCTTGCGGCGAGCCGTCGAAGACGAGCTCGCCATGGGCTAGAACGAGGACACGGTCCGCTAGCGGAAAGAACGTGTCCAGGTCATGCGTGGCGACGACGAGTCCGCCACGGTGCCCGCGCAGCATGCGCAGCAGCTCGCGGACGGCGGCCGCCTCGAGGCCGGCGGTTGGCTCATCCATGAGGAGCCAACCCGGCGCCGTGGCGAAGGTCGTCGCCAGCGCAAGGCGGCGCTGCTCGCCGCCGCTGAGCGCGAAAGGCGAGCGATCCATGGCGAAGACGCCGTGGGGATCGAGCCTGTCGGTCGCCTCGTGGATGCGGCGTTCGCGTTCTTCCGCTGACAGCTTATAGGGCCTCAGCGAATATGCAAATTCTTGGCGGATGCTGCGTGCAAACAACTGTTGTTCCGGAAATTGAAACGTTAAGCCGAAGCGTAGCAGTTGCTTGGCATCAGCCTTCGTTGGTTTGAGCCAGACTGGCTGTTCATCCAGCGTAATCGTTCCCGCATGTGGATGGAGTAAGCCCGACAACACTTGCAGCAGCGTGGATTTTCCCGATCCTGCATGACCAATCAAGAGGGTCATAGACCCTTCTTGCAGGGTGAAGCTAATATCTCGCAGCAAGGTCACATCCGGCGAGTCTGGAGCTGTAACTCCTACATTGTCTAAAATTATCGACATTGGATCGCCTCCGCCAGCTCTTCCATGGTCAGCGGAAGGGGTTGTAAAGTGATGCCTTGTTCTAGTAAATTCATCGCGGTTTGAATCGCAAAAGGCGGATCAAAGCCAAGCTCCACACAAGGCGAAATCTCATTCTCGTTCTGGTGCTTGCCCCCGTTTCCTCCACCATAAAAAAACGAACGCGGCTCCCCATCAAACGTAATTTTACCCGCTCCAAATCCGATTACACGGGTTGCATCCGCCACCTCTTCAAGCCGATGTGAAATCCAAACAATCGTTGTTCCGCGTTGATGGGCTTGACGCACAGCCTCGCGAACTTCGATGCGAGAAGCAGGGTCGAGCATCGCTGTGGGCTCATCCAGCAGCAGAATCTCTGGCTGCATGGCCAGTGCGGCTGCCAGATTAACGAGCTGCTTCTGGCCACCCGATAATGTAGCCATCGTGCGCTCTGGCGGTAAGGACAAGCCTACCGCAGCTAAGACATCCGCGTACCAGTTCCTCCGCTCTTCCGCCGTTAGCTCCTGAGCTTGCGGCAAGTAATCGAGTTCCTCCGCGATCGTTTCTCCTAGAAACTGTGCTTCTGGCAGCTGGAGTACGCCTCGAATCTTCGATGTCCCCGCTTCTGAACTGCGCTGTAGCTGCCCTTGCGACAACGGGTTCAGCCCCAGCAGCACGCTCGCTAGCGTGCTTTTGCCGCTTCCATTTGGGCCCACAACCGCAATCCATTCACCTTTATATATATCTAGCGAAACGCCCGACCATACGCGACGTCCTTCTCCCAATTCCGTTCGATAGACGATAGAGGCGTTCTTTAATGACAGTAATCTTTCATTTTTCAGCATATGTAAAAAAGTCCCTTTCACTTTTCTATCAGTTGTGCTATCATCAGGATTGTCAACTTGGTTCCTATGATATCGGTTGACAATAAGTTAACAATATCAGAAACAGGAGTGGTCAACAATATGAAACTTACGTTACGTGGTGTTATTTTCAGCGCATTGTTTGCGGCTATCCTCGTCTTATTCAGCTTTCTTAAAATTTCAGTAGGTTCCGAAGTGCCTATCACCCTGCAAACGTTAGCGGTTATGCTCGCAGGCGGTTTGCTAGGCGCGCGTTACGGCTTCCTTAGCATGGCCCTCGTCGTAGTGCTTACAGCCATCGGTTTCCCGCTCCTTCATGGCAGTGGCGGTCTCGGCGTTGTCCTTGGACCTACGGGCGGCTTCATCATGATCTGGCCGTTCTCCGCCATGCTCATTGGTCTCATTTTACCTCGTATTCGTTTGAATGGCATCATGGGTTATTTCGCAGCGTTCCTTGTGCTTGAAGTTTTCGGTTCCCTCTTTCTTTATTTAGCTGGCGTACCGTGGTTAATGTATAAGGTTCCGTCCTACACACTTGCCAAAGCGTTGACAGCGGGATGCTGGCCGTTCCTGCCTGGCGATGCGATTAAAGCAATCGTTGCTGCGCTCATCATTGCGCCTGTTCGCCAAGTTTTCCCTCCACAACGTCTGACGGGATCATCCTCACATAGCGTTGTTCAAACTGACTCTAAACAAGAAGCTATCACTAGCTAATCATCACGATTTCATAGTAAAGGGCTGTCCGCCGAGTAGTTTAGCTACTGGTGGATGGCTCTTTTTATGTTAGTTGGGAAAGTCTAAATGGAAATGTCCATCTATTTATAAACCTATCATCCTCCTAGGCAAAAATAACTGGAAACATCCATTTATTTCGGCTCATCATCCGAGAAAATCGCAGAATCCATGAAATTAACTGGATATTTCCATCTAGAACCACTTTTCAGTCTAAAATCGCTAAATTAGCTGTAGTTTTCCATTTAAATGTTACGATCGGACTCTCAACTCTAAGCGCACCTCTTTACAGAAAAACAATCCATATACCCGTTCTCCGTCTCAGCTTTTGCTTCACTCTCCAATTTATTTTACCAACTGTCAAATTTGTAATGAAAATGAAATCTAACTTTCATCTTGTTTTAATGTACAATGCCTATAATAAAAACCAACCCCCCTTTAAAATATATAACTTAGACCCGCAGCCCGTTGCTGTGGGTCATTTTTTTGTGCGAGCGACTGCACTCGCGGACGCCCCCTCACACAATTTCCCACAATGTTACGATAGGATGTCCATAATCTTTCGGTACAGTAAGGGTGTAAGGGAGAGTACTCGTCCTTGCACGATACATATACCCGAAAGGAGTTTTCAACAATGACATCCACATGGAAAAAACGTACCCTGCATGCGAGCATGCTCGCGATCCTGACGACCGTCGCACTCGGAGCGGTAAGTGCTTCTGCGGCAGATACAACCTCCACATCAATAGCGAAACCTAACAAAGTGTTTCACGTCGTGAAAGGCGAGGGGGTGAAAGGCGAATTCACAGCAGCAGCTCCTGCCCTGCACGTTCGATCGACTTTCGGCGGCTTATTGAGACAGCCTGCGCTTGAGCGCAATTACTTAAAGCTGCTAGCGAGCACATACTCCCCTGATACTCTCGCTGATTGGACGAAAGCTCTTGATGAGCGCAAGCAAGCCGAGGCAGATATGCCGAAGCCAACATTTGATAAAAGGGTCATCCTGAAGGATGGCGAGAATGTGAAAATCGAAGGCGATGGGCAAGTAGACAAGATGTTTTTCTCTAAGGATGGTTCATCTGCACCAGCGGACATCAAGTTCTTCTCTAGGGATGGTTCCGCGGAGTCAGTAGAAGGTCTGCCGCCTCTTGAAGAACTGCCTGATCTCCCTGAACTCACACCTGTACAAGACGGCGAAGGCAAGACAGGACCTAAACGAATTATTATCCAGCACTCGGCTCCACTTGACGGCACAGCGCCAAAAGGTGTAACCAAAGTACTTCCAGTTGAGCCTGGTGCCGCTGGTGATATAATGATAGCAGCACCTGCGCTGCCAGAATCTTTTAAGCTTCAAGAGAAACTAGTTGAAGCGGTAGAAGCCGATAACGCAGAAGGTATCCGTACGGTTCTTGCTGATTTGTTGAAAGAATATGTGAAACAAACGGATGAGCTTCGTGAAATGGCGAAGAAAATTCAAGAAAAGCTTCCAACAGAAACGGAAAAAGAGAACAAATAACTTCCGTTCACTGAGCCGTGGAGGCTTTGCAATACATAGAGGTGGACCGAGCGCATGCAGGCGTTTCGGCTCCACTTTTTGCTCATGTGTCAGGCATGGAAGGAGAAATGACGATGTATAGCGTTTATTTAGTAGAAGATGAGGAACATCTGAGAGGTGTTTTGGCCGCTTATTTGGAAAAAGAGGGGTGGCAAGTGCGTTCGTTCCCGGACGGGACTTCGGCCCGTGATGCGATCTCGGAGCGGCCGGACTTGTGGGTCCTCGACATCATGCTGCCTGGCGTAGACGGCTTTCAGCTGATTCGTGAGATCAAAGCCGATCAACCAGCCCAGCCTGTGATCTTCATCTCAGCTCGCGATGCCGACATCGATCGCATCATAGGCTTAGAGCTGGGCAGCGATGATTATATGGCGAAGCCCTTTCTGCCAAGGGAGCTGGTGATTCGCTCCCGCAAGCTGCTCGAGCGAGTCTATGCAGGCCAAAGCAGCACAAGGCTGTCAGCCTCCAATGAGTCGCGCAAAGCCAAGCTTATGACCGTTGCCGTGTACACCATCGACGAACCAGGTCGCACGGTCACCGATCGTGATGGCACCATCGTCGACCTCACGTCCAAAGAATTCGAATTGCTGCTGTATCTCCTTCAGCATCACGGACAAGTCCTGGAACGCGAGCAGGTGCTGCGCGCGGTGTGGGGTATCGACTACTTCGGCACGGACCGTGTGGTCGATGATTTGGTGCGGCGATTGCGGCGCAAGCTGCCTGAACTGCGTTTAGAAACCGTATACGGATACGGGTATAGGATGGTGAAAGCATGAGACTTCAACTAGGCCGATGGCCGCTCGCCATGAAATTATGGGGCGCCTTCGCGGCGTTAACCCTCTTCATTTTTACTTTGCTCGGTGTGTTATTGCCTTGGACGTTGAAGGGCTTTTTCACCGAGCAGCTGTATGACATCTTGATGGATACACAGAGCGGTCTCCAAGTCGAAGCGACCGCGGGCCTCACACCTGCCTTCTCTTCATCTTGGTCACCACTGCCTGTAGATGGAGCGAAAATCCCTCATACCATTCAAAGCGGCGGTACGTTCATTGCCTCTGGCGAGAAAGACCCTGCAACCATCAAACGTCCAGGTGTTCGATTGAACCTATCCACTGACACACTGCCTGGCACGCCGCCTGACGGTTCCGAGCCCGCCATACTGTCCACGCAAGCGATTGCACCGATCGGAGGTGCTATTACTGGCCCCTCCATTCGCCATTTCATGATCAATGGGGAACAAGCTGCAGAAGCCGCCAAAGCAACTGCTGGGACTACGGAGCCGGTCATGGCTGTAATTGAAAAGGATGCACTCGCCCAGCTCCAACCTGTAGCGAAATACACGCGAACCATCGACAATAACAGTATCTTTTACGTCATTCGCAAAGAGATGGTTCAAGGCGCACCCAACTTCATCATCTCCTACGCATGGGGAAATTACCGCAATGACCTGATCCTCTCGATGTTCGGCAGGCTCATGCTGCTTATGGTCGCCCTGATCGTGGTCAGTTGGGTGCCCTGCTTGCTGCTGGCGCGCTATTTCACCCGCCCGCTCGTTCAGATGGAACGCCATGTTGGACGCATGGCGGAGCGCGATTGGCATGAGCCCATTGAGACGGGGCGCAAGGATGAGATCGGCCGCCTCGGCCGAGCGATCGAATTGATGCGGCAGCGGCTTGTGAAGCAAGATCGTGCGCAGCAGTTTTTCTTGCAGCATACGTCCCATGAACTAAAAACACCAGTCATGGTGATCCGCAGCTACGCGCAATCGATCCAGGACGGTGTTTTTCCGAAGGGCACCTTGCGTGCCAGTATTGACGTTATTATGAAAGAAGGCGAACGCTTGGAGAAGCGCATTCGCGATCTGCTGCTGCTCAATAAGCTGAATTATTTCACAGCGAAGGAGAAGCCTTTCCTGCCTTTTGACGTGAAGCCCGTGCTCGAAGATGTCATTGAACGCCTTCGGTACAGACGGCCTGAACTGAAATGGGAGCTCGATATTCACGAGCACTCCCTCACAGGCGACCACGAGCAATGGAAGATTGCGCTGGAAAATATGCTCGACAACCAGCTCCGCTATGCGGAGAGCTGCATTCGCGTCAGCGTGAAGCCTGCTCCTCATTTTGAAATTCGGATGCATAACGACGGCCCGCTGCTCGATGAAGCCAGCGCAGATTCGCTGTTCGAACCGTTCCGCACCGGCGGCAAAGGGCAGTTCGGTCTTGGCTTAGCCATCGTGAAACAGATTATGGATCACCACGGGATGAACGTTCGTACCGCCAATGAAGAGGATGGCGTCTCTTTTACCATTTTACCTGCTAACAATTCGGTCCGAAGCACTCAAACATAAGACGAAATATCCGAAATAGATGGCCGCATAGAGCACAATGGTCGTCATGACGGGCACGAACAGATTCCCGCCAATTAATTGAATCGTCGTTAAAGCTTTCAGCACCATCACGCTGTGCACGACTCCCAGCACCAACGGCAGCATAAACACAAACAGGGTCATCTTCGCGATCGTTGTGCGAATTTCTTTGCGGCTCACACCAATTTTACGCAGCATCGCGTAGCGTTCCTTATCTTCATGCGTATCTGTCAGCTGTTTGAAATAAATCATGCAGCCTGTGGCAGCCAGAAACACCAGTCCCAAGAAGCCGAGCGTAAATAAATCCAATCCGGCCGACTCCATGTTTTGTAGAAATTGAAAGTAGTACGAGGACATTGCGTTCTGCTCGTTTTTGAGCTTCATCAGCTCGTTCGAAGTTTGTTTGGTCGAACCTTGATCCTTGACGATATATCCTTTATATATTGCCAGATCCGCTCCTGGCTGCAGCTTCGCAAATAAGCTGTCGCTGACGATGAAGCAGGCATCAGGGAAGCTCCACGGAAGCACTCGACCGATGGCGAGCTGCGTTACAGTCAAGGTTTGGCTGCCTGCGGAAGCATGGAACCCAATCGTATTTCCAAGCACTTCTCTATCCGTAAAAGTGGCAAACCTCGGCTGAATCACCGCTGTATCATTGCCTTGCAGCTCAATTCGCAGCGGCCTGTCCAATGCCTCGGACGCCTTGTTATACATGGAAGCGGAGATCAGCTTAATCGGAACATCCGTTGGCGAATAACTAGAGGGATGATAATAAAAATTCGTCACATCGGCCTTTAACCGAATAATCGGGAGGTCGAGTTGCGCTGTGATCGGATGCTCGGCATCCTTTTCCACAACGTTACGGACTTGCGCATCAAAGCCCCTCCCCTGTGAAATATGCATATACGAGAAGGGAGCCTCCTCCTCGGCATCTTCCTTCAGAGTTACGTATTCGCTGGAACCAACCGTTACCGCACACAGCGTTAACGCGCTCAGCAGCGCAATCATCGTAAACATTCGCGTATTCCCACGAATCCGATACATGAGTTGTGCCGTCACGATCATATTCATGCCGGAATAGTATCGAGTCTTAACTTTCTGAGCTAGTTTCAAAATGAAAATAAGCGCATAGCGGAAGAGCAAATACGTCCCCGCGATTAGACAACCGAAAATGAGAAGGAAATTCCTCGCCATTTGCCCTGACGTCGTCATCGGTTGGAACACCGTGTAATAGCCTACTGCCAAAAGCACAACTGCCAACACCGCAGAGACCGCCGATGGTTTCGGCACGGACTCTCCTTCTTGCTCCGCTTTGAACAAATCGACAAGCTGAAACCGATAAATCAAACGATAGCTATGCATCGAGGTCACGCCAATTATGAGGGCAAATACAAGCAAGGTGTTCAGAATCGCGTCTGGTGAAATACGGAATGAAACGTCAACACTAGCATCCAACAGCTTGAGGAACAGCATCGCGAACAGCTTGGATAACAACGTGCCCAGTACAATCCCGATCCCAACGGCGCCAATGCCCATCATGATATTTTCATATAGGAGCATCGTGCCAATCTTCCGCTTTCGCACGCCGAGCAAGGCGTATAAGCCGATTTCTTTCTTGCGCTTTTTCGTGAAGAAGGAGTTCGAATACCAGATAAACACAGCAGCGAACAAAATGAGAATGATCGAAGCCTGCTGGAATACCGAGCGCATCCCCTCCCATTTCTGCACATGTGCGGCAATTTCTTCACTGTACCGTAAGGAAACGAACGTATAGTAGATGACTACACTGAAAATCATGGAGATGAAGTAAATCCCGTAATTTTTGAGATTACCCAGGACGTTCCTGCGTGCGAGACTAAATAAGGTCATTAGCTCCACCCCCTAGTACCGAGAGCACATCCATTACTTTATTGAACAGTTCCTTGCGCGTCATCGATCCTTTATTTAACTCCGTGAACCATTTACCATCTTTAATAAAAATCACACGCGTACAATAGCTCGCAGCGAAAGGATCATGCGTCACCATCAGAATGGTGGATCGATCTTGCTCGTTCAAGCTCTGCAAGCTTTCGAGCAGTTCCGTCGCAGATTTGGAATCCAAAGCGCCTGTCGGTTCATCCGCCAGCACGAGGCTGGGACTTGCGACAATCGCGCGGCAGGCGGCTGTGCGTTGTTTTTGACCACCGGAAATTTGGTACGGATACTTATCCATTAACCCTTCGAGTCCGAACTTCCGACTAATCTCTGTTACGCGGCACTCGATCTCTGTCACGCTTGTTCTGGCCAGCGCAAGGGGAAGCAGCATGTTCTCCTTCAGCGTCAACGTATCCAACAGATTATAATCTTGAAAAATGAAGCCCAGCTTATCGCGGCGGAAAGCCGCAAGCTCCCCCTCCTTCATTTTCGTTAAGGAGCTGCCATCTACCACAACATCTCCTGCCGTCGGCTGATCGATCGTAGCGAGGATGTTCAGCAGGGTTGTTTTGCCTGAGCCCGACGGCCCCATAATGCCTACAAATTCACCTTCGGTAATCGTTAAATCAATATCCTGCAGGGCCGTAAAAATGTTTCCTTTGGACCCATATACCTTCTTAATCCCTTTCGCTTCTACAATCGTTCTCATATCGGTTGTTCCTCCAATTAGCATCGTTGCAACTTGATACTTCTATCCTACGATATCCTCGCCAGGGCAACCATCGATGTAACTTACATCTGGTATGGCTTACCTTACAATTTTGTCATGATTATGCTACCATGGCTGGGTAGAGATCACCATTCGTCACGTTCAGGAGGCGGCAGCTATGAAAATAATGATCGTAGAGGACGACATTGCGATACGGGATGAAGTGGCCGAGGCGCTGCGCCGCTGGGGGTTCGAAACCGTCGTCGTTCAGCAGTTCGATGCTGTATTGACTTCCTATATTCAAGAAAATCCTCATCTCGTGTTAATGGATATAAATTTACCTGCGTTCGACGGATTCTACTGGTGCCGTCAAATTCGAGAGGTATCAAAGGTGCCGATCCTCTTCCTCTCCTCCCGTAATACACCGATGGATATGGTCATGTCGATGAATATGGGCGGCGATGATTTTATCCAAAAACCCTTCTACACCGATGTCCTCGTTGCCAAAATCAATGCGTTGCTCCGTAGAACATATTCCTATATGGAGACTGCTTCAAGCGTGATCGCGCATAACGGCGTCGTCCTAAATTTGAAGGATGGTGATATGGCGTGCGGGGACCAGAAGTCGGAGCTAACTCGGAATGAATTTAAAATATTGAGCATTCTCCTCCAAAACCAAGGCGCGATTGTGAGTCGTGAGCAGATGATGCGCGGGCTGTGGGAGGATGAGAGCTTCGTGGATGATAACACCTTAACCGTTAATATTACCCGCCTGCGTAAAAAGCTTGCAGAGCTCGGCCGCGATGACTTCATCGTGACGAAGAAAGGGCAGGGGTACTTGATTCCATGAGTTTTCTGTCGTATCTACAGGATAAGCGGTACTTCCTTCTGATGTATGCGGTGACGATGATGTTCGTCTCCCTGATCATGCTGGTCAGTATGAAAGGTCACGGCGCGTTGAATAATTTGGCCTATATGAACGGCGGCTGTTTCTTATTCGCAGCTGGTTACCTTGTATGGGGCTACTTCTATCGGAAGTCTTTCTATCAAGAGCTTCAGGCGTTTCTTCAGCCAAAAAGCGAAGGAGATCCCGTGCGTGGGAAGACCCCTTGGGTCAATCCGTATCAGGATTGGGCGATTGAAGCGCTGCCGGCTCCGCAAAATGCTGAGCAAGAACTGTATCTTGAGCTTCTGCGGCAGCTGGCGATCGAACAAACGAAAGAGAAACAGCTCCTCCATGCGGATCTGAAGAACCATCAAGACTTCATCCTGTCTTGGATTCATGACGTTAAGCTGCCGATTGCCGCCAGCCAGCTCATCATGCAGAACCGCGCTGGCAAAACGGCGGAATATTTAGTGGACAAGCTCGAAGACGAGCTTAGCAAAATCGATAGCTATGTGGAGCAGGCGCTTTATTACTCGCGGATTGACGCGTTTTCGCGGGATTACTTCATCACCGAAGTCCCGCTGCTCGCGATCGTGAAGGAGACGGTTAAGAAAAGCGCCAAGGTGTTTATCGCGAAGCGGATTCGTCCGGATATGGAGGGGCTTACGCATAGCGTGAACAGCGACAGCAAGTGGCTCGGCTACATCGTCAATCAGATCGTGGCGAACGCGCTGACGTATACGGAGAACGGCGGAAGCATCACATTCCGTTCAGAGGACACCGCGACGGAGAAGCGGCTCATCATCGCAGATACGGGAATTGGGATCGTGGCTGGCGACTTGCCTCGTGTCTTCGACAAAGGCTTCACAGGCGTAAACGGCAGAACCAATAATCGCTCCACGGGTATGGGGCTATACCTCGCCAAGCAGTTGGCGATCAAGCTGGGGCACGACCTTTCGATCACGT
The DNA here is from genome assembly GCF_032271945.1 of Paenibacillus sp. MBLB1832. Classification (NCBI taxonomy): domain Bacteria; kingdom Bacillati; phylum Bacillota; class Bacilli; order Caryophanales; family Paenibacillaceae; genus Paenibacillus; species Paenibacillus roseipurpureus. Next base: position 5,315,401 of record NZ_CP130319.1, read on the forward strand.
CCACCGAGGGGGAGGGCACCGCAGTTACCGTCCATTTCATGAAGGTGCGGCATTATAATGATTTTAGGTGAAGTTGGGAACGAGTTAGCTTGATTGGTGCGAGGTACGGGAGACGGAATTTTGGGCGAAATTCGGCACTTCAACTAGTTAAATGGGGACGAGGCGGAACGTGAGTGCGTTATTTGTTTAGTTTGGGTTGATTCGGAGTGTTGGCGGAACGTCAGTGCTTTATTGCGCCCCAATTCCCTGTTTTCCCGTGTTTTGGGTGAAATAAGGCATCGACGTTCCGCCTACTGTTTTAAAGTGGCTCTTTCCACCGAAATAGAGGAACCACGTTCCGTTTGAAAGAAAAAGCAAGAGAAACAGCCACTTCTTTAGCGGATTGAGTCTCATGCTTTTTTTTGAATCGAGGGATTGACCCTTTAATCGGATCTACAGTGATTTTCCTAGCGCATCTAGCATTTCATTCGTTCCATGCTCGCGCACTTCCGGCGTATCATAACCATCGAAAAATGCTCCCTGTTCAGTGAAAATCAGCTTCGTTCCGCCATCGGCTGGGAAAAGTTCTACTGTGGTGATTGAAACGGAAATGCGTTTGTCGTCTGTATCCAGCGTGTAGCTATAGACAATGCGCTGCTCGGGCACAATCTCTTGGTAGCAAACGTCGAACGTAAAGATCGGTCCTTCTGGCGGGCCGCCTCTACTGTATTCGCGTCCTCCGACACGGAATTCAAAGACATCGGGTTTAGGGAACCACTTTGATTTGGCGGCTGGATCCGCCCAGGCTTGATAAACCCTCGCAGGCGGCGCGGTGTAAGTGCGCTCGATGACGAAAGTGGCATGTTTGACGAAGTGTTCAGTCATGATACATTCTCCTTAGATTAGATTTCATTCAGTCGTGTCATCGGCAAGAAAATCCCCCAATGCATCCAAACGGTACTCCCAGCTTGTCCGCCTCTCGATGACCAGCTTCTCATGGCTGATTTTCATCGACTGCATAAGTTGGGTAAAATCTTCAACAGCTAACGGGGCTTTCCCCTGCATCTGCCTAGATACATGTTGAAGCTGCTCCAGGAGCTTTTGCTGTACCTTGATCTGCTCCCTGATCCGCGTCATTTGCAAATTGACGATCTCTAGCGGGCTGATCTGCTCGCTGTCTAGGACGGATTTCACCTCTTCAAGCGATAGGCCGAGCTCTTTCAGCGACAAAATCTGCTGCAGACGCGCCAGATCCGCTTCATTGTAAAGCCTGTGTCCTGACTCCGTCTGGCCAGAGGGAGATAACAAGCCGATTTGGTTGTAAAATCGCAAAGTCCGTACGGTCAGTCCCGTTATTCGGGCAAGATACCCGACCTTCCAATATCTCTCCATAGCAACCCCTCGTTAGCGCTAACTGTTTACCGGTAGTTTAACTATAATAGATGACGTTACGTAAGGTGCAAGTATTAAATAAAATATGCCCCCAAATCTGGGGGCATGCTCTACACCATAATATTAAGCTTTAACCTTTGCTTTAATTTCTTCCAAAGGCTTGTGGTTCCCGTATTTAGGATACTCACGTGTGGACGGCGCCGCCCACTGAACCGCATTGCTGATCACGCGGCGGATCTGCTCGTTATAGTACGTACGGTACGTTTCGTGACCTGGACGGAAGTAGAAAATCTTCCCGTTCCCACGGTTGAACGTGCATCCGCTGCGGAACACTTCGCCGCCTTCGAACCAGGACACCATAATGAGCTCATCTGGCTGCGGGATATCAAAATGCTCGCCGTACATTTCCTCTGCTTCAAGATCAATGTACTCGCCGATACCTTCCACGATTGGATGGCCTGGCGCCACGACCCATAGACGTTCCTTCTCATCCGCTTCGCGCCATTTGAGGTCGCAGGATGTGCCCATAAGGCTTTTGAACACTTTGGAGAAGTGACCCGAGTGCAGAACGATCAGGCCCATGCCTTGCCATACACGTTTTTGAACGCGAGCTACGATGTCATCTTGCACTTCATTATGCGCCTTGTGTCCCCACCAGATCAGGACATCTGTATTGTTCAAGACTTCTTCCGACAAGCCGTGCTCAGGATCGTCCAATGTTGCATAAGTAACTTGCACGTTGCCGCTTAAACCCTCACCAATCGCGGTGTGTATACCTTGCGGGTAGGCCGCGCGAACAATTTCACTTTCTTTTTCATGACGGAATTCGTTCCATACGGTTACTTTCAGCTGTTGACTCATCGTTTTCATGCCCTCCATGATTGCGTATTTATTCTTACTTCTGAGTATAGATTTCCCGATGTGCCGCGAAAAGGCAGAATTGTGCCAACTTCTTATTCAATAGTGTCATCATCTGGCCCTGAGTGTTATACTTAAGGGGATTCTGTCTTGTATTTGCACAGCATCCAGCTATTCAAAACTGTCCAGTCCTAGTGAGGTAGTCTTACCTATGAACCCTACGCTTCATCCTACCAATTTAACGGATATTCGCAATGAAGAAGTCGTTTATCAGAACCCACTGCTCTTTTTGAAAATTTGGGAAATCAAGCACGACATGGCGCAATACGGTCTGCCCGATCCATGGACGTGGCATTGGCACAAGCAGGTGGAATTCCTTGTCGTGACCCAAGGTCAGCTTGCCGTCCAAACCAAAGATGCCTATACGATTTTGGAAGCTGGAGATGTCCTGCTGCTGGGCTCCTCTCAGCCACATCGCACACATAAATACTCCGAAGCCCCTTTGCATCAGATCGTGTTTCAAATTGATCTTACCCAGCATTTTGACCTGAGTACGCTGGCCTATTTGCATTTATTTTCGGAATTGACGCATTCGCTTGAGCCTTTCAATGATCTTTTTCGCACTCAACCAAAGGTTCGGGCAAACGCCTACCAGCTCATCCTGCAAATTTATGAAGAGTCGCAATCCCGCCAGGTCGGCTATGAGCTCGCCATTGTTGCGGCTATCAAGAATCTCCTTTTGCTGCTTGTACGTAATGATCATCGCGATCTGCATGGGGTGACAGAGGATGCCAGCATTTCTCGGCTTCGCCCTGCTCTGGATTATATCGACAAGCACTTGGCGGAGCGCATTACCGTGGATGAGGTCTGCAGCCTGTTAAATCTGAGCTATCATTACTTTATTAAGTATTTTAAAAAAGTGATGGGCTTATCCTTTATTGACTATGTGAATTATAAACGTATCAAAAAAGCCGAGCGCCTCCTGCTCACAGGGGACCTCAGCATTATGGAAATCAGTTTTGAAGCTGGCATTCAGAATATGGCGCAGTTCTACAAGCTATTCAAGCGTCATAACCACTGCTCGCCCAAAGAATTCAAGCAGCGCCTGCGCGACCAAGCGGAGCTCGAGGCGTCCATTGAGTCAGCGCACGAAGAGGAGCTTGGCGCTCCTGAAAATCAATCAGCCATCACGGGAGAAATCCCGCTTGGCTGATGAAAATTCGCTCCTGCGGAAAATGCCGCAGGAGCCCTTCGTATACGCGCAAGTACGCATCCCGACTGTACCAGTCGGTCAGCTCCAGCGCGTCATAGATGTGGCGCACGCCGATGCGTTCGGTGCGCTTGCCTAATGCGCCATCGCCCATGAAATAATCGTCGATGCACACCCGATCCACAATCCCCGCCAGCCGCTCGGCGAATCCGTCCGAGCACGGCAGGGCTGGCGCGATCGTGGCCTGCACCGGAATCCCGCGAGCGGCAAGCTCGCGGAGAGCTTCCAGCCGCGCCGCGATCGGCGGCGCGGACGGGGTGAACGCGCGGCGGATCTCCTCGCGATCCGTCTCTACTGTCATGCTGACTCGCACACGCTCGCCGAGCAGCTGGAGCAGATCCGCATCCCGCGTCACGAGCGGGCTGCGGGTTTGCAGGAACAAGAAGTCCGGCGGCTCCGCGGACATCACCTCGAGGAGCGCGCGCGTGAGCCGCTCCTTGAACTCGATCGGCTGATACGGGTCCGTCGCCGATGACATGAAGATCGTAACGGGCCCTTTGGCCTTGGCCCTCGTAAGCTCCTTGGCGAGAAGCGCAGGCGCGTTCTCCTTCACGTCGACCCAACAGCCCCACGCTTCGCCGCGGAACAGGGCCACCGGCATCTGCCGCACGTAGCAGTAGGAGCAGGCGAAAGCGCAGCCCGTATACGGGTTGAACGTATGCGAATAGCCTTCGAGGAAGCCGCTCGCCTTGGTGAGCAACGACTTCGCTTGTTTCTTGGTCACTTGGCTTGGCATGTGGGGCCTCCAGGTATTATTAATCCCATTACATGTTACCTTCACTCTGCAGCTTCTTTTTATGGCACACAGGGCACTGAATCTCATTCAGCCCCATCATGTCCACCCAAATCCATCGTTGTTCGTTCGATTAGACATATTTTAAATTACTCTTGCATATGTTTCTCGTCCATTCATGATAGTCCTCCCAGATCTCCCAAACATGCTTACTCCATGCCATCAGCATGTCATTACGTTTTTCTTCTGCAGTTCCAAGGACATCTGCAACCGTCAAGGTGTATGGTCGTGTCGGTTCAATAAACGAAGACCATTTCAAATTCTTTTGTGCTAATTCCATATGGGCTTGTTGTACTTGTCTACCTGTGTATTTACGCTCCACAGCCAAATATAATCCGATTAAGGAAAAGGCCGTTCTAATGTTTTTCACCTTACTGCCTGAATGTTGTGCACCATACGCGTCAACCGCATGTTGAGTACGAAAGTTTAGATCTGGATTCATGATAAAAATAGCAGACAGCTCATGATAGATCTGCAAACATTCACCCGATGCATGGTACTGGTCACTAGGAGCCAGATTCTGATTAGGGAGATTAACCCCACAGCCAGGACATATTTTATTAATTACAATAGCAATTCACACTCCATGAATGAATGTTTCCTCACAAGAGCAAGGAGCAGCTGCCGCCGGCCTGTATAGTGGTAATCGACTACCGTTTCACAAGCTGCCGTAAAAGTTGATTCAATTGTCCAGTCTCATTACCGAGTCCGGAGAAAAAGGCCCGATCCTCCCTTTCTACTGCTTGAACGGCTTGCGAAGCGATCTCGTCTCCCGTCTTCGTAACGGAAATGATGTTCGCCCGAGAATCCGTTGGGTGAGGTCGCCGTTCGATGTATCCTTTCTTTTCCAACGTCCTCAGCACCTGCGACGTGACATTAACATCCATCTGTGCATGCTGGGCCAATTGAACCTGGGTAATGCCCGTGTCATCGTTTTTTTCATTCAGCCACTTGCAGGAAAAGAGCAGTACGAATTGCGGGTGGGTCAATTCAAAAGGATCCAATGCATTCCGTATTGCTTTTTGCCATAGATTCGTGACCTGCCATAGCATAAAGCCAGGGCTTTCTTCTGCATTATTGAATTCTGAGCTCATGTACTTTTCCCTCCTCACTGTTCATAGCATCCGCAATGACCAGAAAATCTTGTTCAGAGATCTCGAAGTGGCCGAACCGAAACCGGTAACCCCAATTATTCACACCGCGTGTGAAGCTAAGCCGCTCCAGCAGCGAACTGATCTTTGTCTCCTTACAGTTCGTATAGCGAATGTTACGGCGAAACGGTACGAAGGACTCGGACATCCCATATTCATATACCTGATCATCCTGTACCTGCCCGATCGCCGTAAATGCCTGCAGGGGCTCTCCGTTTTGCATATCCGTGCGAGGTGAATAATAAATCAGCCAATCACCGGCTTGCATACGTTTAAGTGGTGCCGCTTTCCCATGACAGAGTTGAGCGAACCCACCCTCCACTCCCCTGAATACATGTGAGGCGGAAACAACGCCAATCCAGTACCGACAGGATTTCTCTGCCTTTTCACTCACCCTGCCCACGTTCCTTCTCCAAAGCCAGAGCAGCAAGTCCCGCCATCGTATGGGGGATGCCCTCTGTCATGTGTGCACCAAATTGGGGTCCCAACCGCTCTGCATTCGGTCCAGTGATTTTCACTTTATGGGTAACCTGCGTCTCTCCGTTCGATTCTACCAAAAGGTGCGTGAAGTGAACCTGTATGCCTGCTTTCGGAATATCGGTTATGTCCGAGAATCGATCCAGGGGTTTGACGTCCGTAAGCTCAAAGGAGAGCGGCTCTTGGCCTTCCGGTTGCAGATAGCCTCGCGTTCCCTGGATAAAGGGCCCCTCCAGCGAAGCACTTACGATCCCTTTATCCCACGTTGTCCAGGTAGTAATATCGCTGTACAGCCCCCAAATCGTCTCTGGCTTAGCCTTTGTTATAAGGGTATGTTCAAATTGCCACATCTTCATCACTCCTCAATTAGTATATACACATATTATATTTGTTGTTATTATATGTGTCAATACTATATAGTTACATAAAGTCCTGATCGATCTGCATATTCGTTTAAATTGCACTAATACTAATGGCAATATGAGTAGAGAGGTGCGTACACGTTGAACGTTCATTTATTGAATTATACGATCTGGCATATCGCACGCGAACTCGTCCTCCATCATCGGTACTCGCTTGTCGACAACGATGAAGGTATGTTGACCCTCAAGCGCCGCGACGGTATGCGCGTCGTCTACCTGTACCTGATGCCCTTATTCTACGGATCCTCGGCCGAGGATCAGCTGGAGTTAATCCGCGGACAACTTCAAGAGTCCATCGAATGGATGAAAAGCATCGGATTCCGCAAGCCGAATCTGATCGCTCGCAAAATTCATCTCTACATCCGTACCGATGCTGGGCAGCAGAACCCTGCCGAAGTTATCACCGAGCTGCAGGTTAGCTCGTTGACCGAACGGTACCGCGTAGAGACGTGGGTCGCGGATTTGGTCGAGCATGAGATTTATACGGCCAAGTCGAAGGTGCCTGGAACCGATGTCATTGAGCAAGCGGTCTCCAGCATCCACGGGATACCCTACGACGAAACCGAGCTTTACGTAGTCATCAACCGGTGGCACCATGAGATGCTCCAAACTCATCAAGAGAGGACCCAACCGTTCGAAGAGGCTGGACGCAAGCGTGGCGGCCCGCTCACCCTCCTGCTCGCTGCTATCAATGTGCTGATTTGGCTTGCCATGACCGCGATGGGCGGATCAAGCAATCCACAGACACTGATCGCTTTTGGAGCCAAATTTAACCCCCTGATCGACCAGGGCGAATACTGGCGATTGTTCACTCCCATATTTCTTCATGTGGGAGGGCTTCATTTATGGTTTAACTCCGTATCCCTGCTTGCGATTGGCGGCAAGCTTGAGCGTGTTCTTGGGTCGGTGCCCTTTATCGTCATTTACCTGGGCGCCGGCATTTTCGGCAATGTCTCTAGCTATATGTTCTCGCCTTCGATCTCGGCTGGAGCTTCTGGGGCGATCTTCGGCTTGATGGGGGCACTGCTCTACTTAACCTGGAAAGAGCCTGATACGTGGGGCGAAACGATGGGATTCTCCATTTGGACCGGTCTCATCATGAACATCATTCTCGGATTCGCCATTCCTGCCATCGACAACTATGCGCATTTCGGCGGATTGATCAGCGGGTTCATTATCGCCTTCCTGCTGTTCGGCGGCAAAAGCATTATTCGCGCGGCGGCATAATTGCTGTGCGAAACCTAAAAAGTAATAAATAAAATGATCCCCTCTGGTCCAGCAACGAAAAGGTTGTTGGTTGGTGGGGATTTTTTTATGAATATGATTACCACAGTCTAGCGGGGAAGCCGAGACTCAATGAACTGCTTCAGCTGTTCAATATCCTGCTTCGTCGCAGGCACTTTATGCGGCTTCGGCTTAATGGTCAGCTGACCGCCGGCCTCAATAGCTGCGTATTCAACATCATCGCGATCGAAGATCCCGGCGGTGCGCAGCTGAGCGTTAAGCTCTTCATCGGAAAGGTTCAGCGATTTCATTGCTCCCAGCTTCAACTCTCCGTTCACGATGATTGATATTGGTTTGCCGATCCATAAAGCGCGAATTGGCGCATAGCGCATGAGCAAAGCTCTAATTATCCGTAATGTCAGAATGAGAATGATCGCGGTGCCAAAGGTCGTCCATATGTTCTCATTTTCAACAGGTCGAATGAATAACGGACCAAGAATCAGCATTAGCAGCACGTCGACAATCGTTAATTTCCCGATTGACGTTCGACCAGTAAGTCGGAGGAGCAGCGAGCCAGCGGTAATAATGAGGATGGCTTTCCAAATCCAGTCGTAATGCATGAAACACCCCCCTTTTCTGGCATAGTATTCCACGAGCTCAGCATCCCCTATACGCAATGGAATTCAGAGGCCTACTCACTCGTCTCCTACATGCTTAATAAGGTTAAATCCCCGCTCGCTCCAATCTCAGCAGCTTCTCCTTATTCGCCAGTCCACCCCGATACCCGGTCAACGCCCCGTCCTTCCCCAACACGCGGTGGCAAGGAACGACGATGAGCACGGGGTTTGCCCCGATGGCGGTACCCACAGCTCTAACGGCGCTAGAACGCCCGAGCGACTGGGCTACCTGTGAATAACTTACGGTTTCCCCGTGGGAAATCGTGTTCAGCGCTTGCCATACCGCTTGCTGGAACGCCGTTCCCCGCAAATCCACACGCAGTGTGAAAGTTGACCTTTTTCCTGCCAAATACTCGTCTAACTCTTGCACATAAGGCTGTAATACTTCACTGTCTTGTACCCACGATGTCTGAGGCCCGAGCTTACTCCCCCAATTGATCAATTGCTGCCACGCTGCCTCATCGACGCCGCTTGCTGCATCCCCATTTTGAAACTGTACATAGCATAATCCTTTATCCGTTGCCGCCAGTACCATGTTGCTCCCGTGCAGATGGACGGTGCTCCAGTAGATCCTTGTCAGCTCCTTCTCCATACCGATCCTCTACTCCCCTCTTGACTCCATCTATCAAATGCTACTGAATAGACGTTCCGTTCTATCCAGGTTGCATCCGATCCTCGCCTCAGTTTATGGTATATAAACATCGCGCTGCGCGCGAAATTCCGTCGGTGTCAGCCCCGTCCTCTTCTGGAACAACGTCGCGAAATGCGCCGCATTCGGAATTCCTACCCGTGCCCCGATCTCCTGGATCGGCAGGTCGGTAGTGGTCAAAAGCTGCTGGGCCGCCCCCAGCCTGACTTGCTGTATATACGTTAGCGGCGTGACGCCAGCTACGCGTTTGAACGTTCTTTGCAGGTGATACGTGCTCGCATAGAACTGCTCGGAAAGCGAACCCAGCGTCAGCGGCTGGGCATAATGCTCCTCGATGTGCGCCTTCAAGGCTGCCACCCATTCCTCATCGGGAAGCCTGACTCCGTCTGGCCGGCACCTTTTGCACGGACTTTAGTTCTCGGCCTCGGCCGCTTGCCCATGAAGGAAAATTCGTACATGCTCACGCCTCGGTTGCCTTGACTTGCAGGAGGGCCTGCAATAAATCCCAGTCGTCGCTACCGCATAGAAGAACGTGCCATCATACGCAGCATCATTGGTCACAATCGCTTGCCAAAATCGCTCATGCATCTCCCGCACTCCTCTCACCCGCATGCTTTACTCCACTCAGTATACCCAATCACACCTTACCATGTAAGGTCTGTGAGATGAGAAAGCAAGATTACAAAAGCCGATCTAAGCGATAATAAACGATATAGAAACACCCATCCGAAGGAGACGCCATGTTACAATTTCGTGCATTTCACCCATCCAGCTTGCACTGGGACGAACACATCCATACACTTTCCATCCCGCTTCCGCAGCCGTTTCGATATGAACCAAACATGAACTATTTAAGCCGCTCCACTAATGAGTGCCTATTCGTTGTGGATAACTCTTGCATTTTCAAGCTGCTCCCACTTGGGGATAACCAAGCTTTAATCGCTGTTCACAGTGCAGATGAGCAGATGCTTCGTGTGCAAATTGTCCACGTGAGCGGCGAAACAAGCCTAACTTTTGAGCAGAGAGAAGAGGTCGCACGGTACGTGTGGGAGTGGTTTGATTTGGGTACGGATCTGGAGGCTTTCTATGAAAAAGGGGAGGGAGACCCGCTACTTCACGGAGTAACCGAGTCGTTCTACGGGCTGCGCTTAATGGGCATTCCGGATTTATTCGAAGCGATGAGTTGGGGGATTATCGGGCAGCAGATTAATTTGGCTTTTGCCTATACGCTCAAAAGACGGCTAGTCGAAGCCTTCGGTACCTCGCTGACCTGGGAGGGCCGAACGTTTTGGACATTTCCGACGCCCGAGCGGATCGCTGCGCTCACCACGGAGGACTTAACCGCTTTGCAATTCACGGGTAAAAAAGCTGAATACCTCATCGGTGTCGCCAGCCTTATGGCGGATGGCACGCTGTCCAAGGCGGGACTTCTAGATATTGGCGATTTCCTAGCGATGGAAAAAGAACTGCTGCGCATTCGCGGTATCGGACCGTGGACCGCCAATTACGTGCTCATGCGCTGCTTGCGCAATCCCGCTGCGTTCCCGCTTGCCGACGTCGGCCTGCATAACGCGCTGAAGCATGTGCTCGGGCTTGCGCAGAAGCCCTCGCTCGACCAGATCCGTGCGCTTGCCATAGGCTGGCAAGGGTGGGAGGCGTATGCCACATTTTATTTGTGGCGGGTGTTGTATTAGTCTCGAGGAGGCTAGGGCACTATGTGCAGTACTTTTCGAATTTCCAGTCAAAATAACTGGATTCTCTGTAGTTATTTTGTGGGGATGAGAGGGATATCGAGATCTAGATGGATTTTATGTAGTTAATTCCGCTCCAAACTCTACGATTCGTGTGGTTTGGCTAAATTAGATACATGTATTCCATCTAATCGTTAATTTCAGCGAGATGTGTGAGAATTAACTGTATTTTTCCATTTAGTCGACTGGTGTGATGGCGAACAGCTGGACACGAGTGAAGCTGCAGGCAGTCGAGAGTAGCGACAGTCGGCAATCGAATGTAGATTGTTAGGAATCAAGCTGTGTCTCCTCCTCATCCCCTGAGCACACAAAGCATAACAACGCTATGTCTTCCTGCACGACACCGTCCAGAAACCCCATTTTGCACAAGATAGGCTTCCCGCATGCGCGGCAATGGCCAATGAGCTCCTCTTGCATCCAAGAACCTCCTTCCGAAATAAAAAAAGGTTGCCCCCTCGATCTCATCGATTGTGGCAACCTGTTATTCCCCCTACGTCGAAGACGGCGTCGCCGTCACAGCAGGGCGCTTATGCACTTCGCCATGCCCTTGCTTGCCTTTGAAACCGCCGCCGCGCGGCTGTGGCGCGGGATGGTCGCCGCCTTTTCGCTCGACGAAGCTCTTTAGGGGATTCGTCATCCCGTCCTTCAGCTTCGCGATCAGCTGATCTTCGCTGATGCCTTTCGCTTGCGCGATCTCGACTAGCGATTTCCCTGCTTTGCGCTCGGCAGCGAGCTCATCCACGGTGATGCCGAGGATCGCGGCAATCTCTTTCGGATTGCCGAACATACCGCCAGGCATCATGCCGTCGCGAGGCAACGGCTTTTTATCATTTATGGCGAGCGGCTTGCTCTCCACGATTTTTTTCAAGCGATCCGCGATGCCAGCTTTGAGTTTATCCTCCTGCTCTTGCTTTAATTTCCCAGCGGCAACGGCGTCATCTAACTTTTTCGTCTCAGCCGCAGTCAACTTCGCCAACAGCTCATCCTCCGTCAGATTCGCTTTCTCTTTCGCAATCTCAACAAGCGATTTACCCTGCTTAATCTCGTCTTTCAGCACGCTCTGATCGATGCCAAGAATAGAGGCAAAGTCCATCGGATTGCCAAATCCGAATTTCCGCGCATCCATCTCAACGCCAGGACCGCGATGCCCACCGAAGGCGCCTTTCCCCTTATCCAAAACCTTATGCTTCTCCCCTGCGTCAAACTTCTTCGGAGCTTGCGTCGACGTACCAGTGTCATCCGCGAATGCTTGGTTATGCTGCAGAACGAGGCCGCCACTGATCAATAAACCAGCTGCAAGTGTGCCGATCATCAACGTTCTATGCGTGCGCTTCATGTGTGATACCCACCTTTTTCACCTATTGGTCGATTTTTCTCCATTATACAAGACAATTGTGAAAAAAATTTGAATTTCTCGTGAAAGCGCTACATTTTTTTATTCTTTTTTCGTGGTCATCCCCAAGAAGCAGATGACGGCGCCCACTTCCATCAGCGCGATAATAATCCCGAGCGGCACGGCCGTATGGCTGCCGCCAATGCCAACAAACGGGGCTACCACGCCCCCGATGACGAAGGTCATCAGACCAAGCAGGGCTGCGGCGCTGCCTGCAGTTTTCCCTTGATTTTGCAGCGCTAACGAGGAAGTAGACACAGATACAGGGCCAATACAGGCCACGATCAGGAAGAACGCTGGCAGGATCATCACAAGCCCCGCCCCGCTAAGCGTCGCGATCAGCAATAGCATCCCGCCAAGCACAGCAATCGTGAGTCCACCAGCCAATAGCCGGCGATTACTCACTTTGCCCGCCAGACGACCTGTGATTTGCCCTGCCACAATGACGCCTGCGCCATTCACGGCGAAAATGACACTGAACATCTGAGGAGACACGCCGTACATATCCTGCAGCACGAACGGGGAACCCGATATGTACGCAAACATGCCGGCAAAAACAAGCCCCTGTGTCAATGCGTAGCCCATGAACAAACGGTCGGTGAGCAACCCGCGAAAAACGCGCAGCGTGTTGGATAATCCGCCCTTTGTGCGGCGGTCCAGCGGGTGTGTTTCTTTTAAACCAAACACAACAATGATGAGCATCACAATACCGATCAAGCTCAAGACAAGGAAAACTCCGCGCCACGAAGTAAGTTGCAGCAATTGTCCGCCAATGATCGGCGCCAAGATCGGGGCTGCCCCATTCACCAGCATTAAGAGCGCAAAAAACTTTGTCAACGCCACGCCTTCATACATATCGCGCACAATCGCCCGGGAAATCACGATGCCTGCAGCTCCCGCCATCCCTTGAATGAAGCGCAGGAGCAGGAACGCCCAGATCGAAGGCGCAACCATACAGAGCGCGGATGCCACACCGTAAATGAGCAGACCTGCCAAGAGCGGTATCCGTCTCCCACGCACATCACTCATCGAGCCAGCGACGAGCTGACCAAGTGAAAGGCCGAGCATGCACGCTGTTAGACTCATTTGTGCCAGCGACGTAGTCGTATGAAGATCATCCGCGATGACGGGCAACGCCGGTAAATACATATCGAGCGAAAGCGGGCCGAAAGACGCCAGCAAACCAAGCACCAGCACCATCCAGAGCCGACTTCCGCTTGTTGTTGGTTGAGATTGTGAAGCGATGGACATAGGAGGTCACATACTTTCCTAAGTAATTTTAATAAACCTACCATTGGTTAGAGGTTTTGTCTAGATTTCTTATCCCAACAATCCAGCCATCATCAATACGCTGTGCAACTATTTAAACGGCATGTTGTATGGCAAATATTCCGTTGAAGATGGGCTCGCTCAGGCGCAGGAAGATATGTTGAAGTTGATGGAGAAGGATGGTTTGGTTAAGTAAGGGGGCCCGCCCCCCTTTCCCCAAGCTAAATGGAATTATACAGCTATTTCGGGAGCTTTCCTGTAAATTTAGATTTTAGATGGAAAATGTGTAGCTATTTTTAACCGATTCCTCGAAAATAGAAGGATCAGCCGATTTTAACTGGACATATCCTGTTAATTCGTTCAACAACGTGAAAATAGGCCAATTTAGATGTATTTTTCCAGTTAACATCAAACAATAGACGCCTGATGGTGACCAACTGGTCACCTAGACGCGGCAAAAAAAGAGATGACAGCCATTGTCATCTCTTTTCTGTGTATTAGGACAACCGTTTGAGCGCTTCAACGGTAAAAGGCAGCAATTCCGTGAATCGACCGCCACGCACCTTCTCCGCCCAAGCTGGGTCAACCAACAAAGCGCGTCCGATGGCAACGAGATCGAACTCGTTTTGTTCCAAACGAACTAGCAACTCGTTGATGTCGGCCGTGCCTGCGCTTTTTCCGCGGAAAGAGCTCATGAATTCATCGTCGAGACCGACGGATCCTACGGTAATCGTAGGCTTGCCCGTAAGCTGCTTCACCCAGCCAGCGAAATTGAGGCTAGATCCCTCGAACTCAGGTTCCCAGAATCTACGCGTGGAACAGTGGAAAATGTCTACACCCGCTTCCACAAGCGGAGCCAGCAATTGACCGAGCAGCTCTGGTGTAGCGGCGAGTTTGGCCGTGTATTCGGACGATTTCCATTGCGACAAGCGAATCATGATTGGGAAGTCAGGGCCAACCGCGCTGCGGCAAGCCTCAATCACCTGGGCGGCAAATCGCGTGCGCGCCAACATATCGCCACCGTATCGATCGGTGCGTTGATTCGTTTTCTCCCATAGGAATTGGTCAATCAAGTAACCGTGCGCACCATGGAGCTCGATGCCATCGAAGCCGATCCGTTTCGCATCCGCTGCCGCTTGCGCGAAAGCTTGCACGACTTGATCAATGTCCGCCTGGGTCATCGGTTCATTCACTTGTTCGCCAGCTAAATTGCGGCCTGATGGTCCGATTGATGGCGCTTCTGGATGCGGAAGCGATCCGTTCTTGCGGGTCATTCCGACATGCCAGAGCTGGGGCATGATGCGTCCTCCCGCTTCGTGTACAGCATCGGCTACCCGTTTCCAGCCTGCGAGCGCTTCTTCGCCATGAAAGTTAGGGATATTAGGATTGTCCGTTGCCGCTGGATGGTTGATCAGTGTACCTTCGGTAACGATCAGCCCAACGCCGTTCTCCGCACGCCGACGATAGTAATCCACCACGTCCTGCCCAGGGACACCCCCTGGCGAGAAAGCCCGCGTCATCGGTGCCATCACGACTCGATTCGCTAAGCTAAGATTTCCTAGTGTAAAAGGTTTGAACAGCGCCTCGGCAGCGTGTGTCTGTTGATTTGTATTAGAATCTGTCATGGTCTTTCCTCCACTCCATTGAATTCTCGCTTGTTGGGGGGACATGCGTCGTAATGAGCATGCCTCTCTTTAGTTCGATTATTATCGAACAATAGAAATATAGCATGGAGTATGCTAAAATGCAATCACTACGCTTGTTAACTAGGAGGAAGCAGCCTGAAAGTACTATATCACCCGGACAAAACAGATATGCATCTCTCGTCCGTCCTCTATGCGTTAAGCGATCCTGTACGGTTATCCATCGTCTCCGAAATCCGGAAGCTAGGGGAATGCACCTGTGGCGGCATTGAGGTTGACATCGTGAAGTCCACCCTGTCCCATCATGTGCGTACAATGCGTGAAGCAGGCGTTGTTCGCGTCCGTGTTCAAGGCACCCAGCGCTTCTTGTCATTACGGAAGGATGATTTAGAAGAACGGTTCCCAGGTCTGCTTACTGCGATCCTTCATGCTTATGAGAGTTCCGAAGAACAGAGGATGTCAGAGTAAGGTACAACCCTGAAAAGTAATATTACTTTTGCGTGTGGACTTTGTTTCATCCCTCTAATACCTTTATGGCACAACAAGGCTGCTGATCATCGGCAAAATTGGAAGTCCCACAAGGCCAAATACAGCAAAAAGAAGACATCGACCACTTGGAAGATGTCTTCTTTTGTAAATACCCCACCGCATTAAACTAAAAAGGCTAGTTCTTCAGGAGCCTCGGAATATCCTGACGGTCATTTTAGAAGGATCTTAAATCCGTTGTGCGGGTCTCCGCAACCATGAAATTTTTATTCCTCTTTTATCACCTTGGGCCGAATATGCTCTCTATGCTCTTCAAGAAAGCGAGGTAGCCCCCACTTCTTTACTTCTCTGGAACAACACAAACCCCATCCGCACAAGCCGCATCCCCAGCCTCGGACGAAGCCTCAGCCGTCACTGCCTGCTGGTCCTGCCATGCCATTTGCAAGGCATTCAGATAGCTGCTAACTGGTTGTGCGCCAGACATCGCATGCTTGCGATTGATCACATAGTACGGAACGCCGCGGATCCCAAGCTGTCTAGCATATCCTTCGTCCTCTCGCACCTTGTCGCCAAATTGCGCACCTGAGAGCGCAGCTAGTGCGTCTTCGCGATCAAGCCCCGCTTCTGCCGCAAGGTCTGCGAGCAGGATAGGGTCACTCAGGTTTTGCCCTTTGGTGAAGTAGCCACGGAACAATAACTCCGCCATTTGGGCACCTTTGCCCGCCCTGGCAGCCAAGTGTTGGAGACGGTGTGCATCAAACGTATTCGTCAACACTAACTGATCGAATTGGAAATCCAATCCGTCCGCGGCAGCCTGTCTGCTCAATTGTTGATTCATGCTGATCGCTTCCGTACGGCTCATGCCGTACTTGGAGGATAGCATATCATAAACATCATGCGGTACGTGCTTCGGGCTATTCGGGTCGAGCTCAAAGCTGCGATAGATCACTTCAACGGCATCTTTATGCGCGAATTCCTCCAAAGCTTTCTCGAAGCGGCGTTTGCCAATATAACAGAACGGACAAGCAAAGTCTGACCAAATTTCAACTTGCAAAAATCCCACCTCTTTCCTTTATTCCGCTTCACCAACTAGGGTAAACCGTTCATTGTAGTAGATTGAATAACAAGCTATAAACATATTATATATTAGTTGCTGTAATTTTGTAAGTGTTGTATAGCCGCGCGAATTAGAACGAGACAAACCCATTCATGTAAAAGTGCAGGATTTCTCGCTTATTCTCGGCAAATTGACTCCGATTGATGCGAAAATACATCAATCTGTGCTGATTTCAGCGATTTCCTAAGAATTCGCAGGAAAATGCTGCACTATCGCATGAATCCGCGAGGATCGGTGGCGAAAGAATGAAATTGATGTATTATTGCATCATTATAAATTATTCTCAGGCAGGTTGGGTGCAAGGCTAAGGCTGCCAGAGACTTGACTCCGCTTACGAACTCGCCCCTGGCTTCGACTGCCCGCGATACGCATTGGGCACGAAGCCCGTATGCGTCTTGAACAGCTTGCCGAAGTAATTCTTGTTCTCGTAGCCGAGCATATCGGCGATTTGTTCCACGCTTTTGTCGGTGATTTCCAGCAGCTCCTTCGCCTTCTCCATCTTCAACCGCGTCACGTACTCGATGAAATTCTCGCCAGTTTCCCGCTTGAACAGGCGGCTCAAGTAGCTCGGGTGCAGGTGTAGATGCGCAGCGGCATCTTCGAGTGAAATTTTCGTATCGAGATGGTTGTACACGAACCGTTGGCACTCCAGAATCTCACGATTATGCGACTCGCGATACACCTGTCCCGCCCACTGGATGGCCTGCTGCAAATAATCCTTGAGCCACAGCTCCAGCTCACGGATCGAGGACAGCTCGTGCACATCATGGTGTAGCAGCTCGGAAGAGAAGGTCGATTGATAATGCTGCAGCGATTTTAATCGCATCCGCACATCGAGAATCATCTTGAGCAGCCAATCCTTGACTTCAAGGGGACGAAAACGGTTGTACTGGATGAAGTCCACCCATTTCGACACGAAGCCGTCGATCATATCCGCGCGCTCATCAAATACCAGACTGCGGAACTCATCCAGCGCCACCGCGTATTGCGCGAGCAGCTCCCCGCCGTCTCCGAACTCTTCGCGAATACGCTCGAGTTTGCTGATGGATGACTCCGGCAAGTAAAACCGCAGCGCTCGTGCTTCCACGATGCGCATCAACTGATCTTTCAGTGCACGAACGTCCCGTACAGGTGTGCCCGTAATGAACGAGAAGGAGATCTTGGCGAACTTCTGCAAGCAGGCCTGCAGCTGCCGAAGTGTCATCTCCATCTTCTGGCTGTTGTTCACATGCAGCTCGGAGAAGTGCGGAAAGAGCAGCACAATTTCACCTGTATCATAAGTGAAGAGGGTGACCTCTTTCTGATCCACGAGCAGCTCTTCCACGATATTCTGAATCGTATATTCGAAGAGATCGGTCGATTGGAACCTACTGTTCGCTTCCTTCACCCGATTGGCATAACCGAAAACAGGCAGCACCGCATGCTTCTTCAAGTGTATACCGAAGTCCTCCGCTTTCGCACTCCACTCGGCAGCGTCGAATAACGGCTCGTTCACTGTGCCGCGGATGAACTGGCGCTTAGAGGCGCCGCGATGCTGGGACACCTCTTTCTCCAGCTTGCGGCTTTTCGACTGCTGATTTCCCTCTGCATCCAGCTGTTCCTTAAGTCTGACCAGTACCTCAGTAATGTTACTGACATTCATCGTCTCTTTCAGAATGTATTCACTGACTGAAAGCTTCACAGCCGCCTGCGCATAATGAAATTCATCGTGACATGAAAGAATGACGGTCTTCATATTCGGATCGTCCTCGCGAAGTGAGCGAATCAACTCAAGTCCATTGATTTCGGGCATGCCAATATCGCTGATCAGCACATCGATTTTCGTTTGCTTGCCCGCTTTCAGCGCATCCATGGGATTCGCATAAACCCCCATCAAATGATACCCCAGCTCTTCCCATTTCATTGTCGTTTTCAGAAATTCAAGCACAGGAATGTCATCATCTACAATCATAACGGTATACATGGTCATACCTCCTTCTCGGGTTGCTGTGGAAAGCGTAATGCAATTGCAGTTCCATTGCCTGGACTGCTCGTGATCTCATAATCGAACCGATGGCCATAGATCAGACGCAGCCGTTCAAACACATTATTAATACCGATCCCCGACAAGGTCGGGCTGCTGCTTTTCTCAGTTACCTGCGCCACAGTAGCGTTCTCCAGATGCTCAAGAAGCTCCATTAGTCGCTCTTCTGTCATCCCAACGCCAGAGTCTTTGATAAGCACTTGAAGCCTGCCGTCCTCTTCGATTCTGGAAGCGATTGTTATTTCACCTGATTGACTTTTAAGGCCATGAATATACGCATTTTCAATCAAAGGCTGCAGCAGAAACCGTGGAATCTGGACAAGCAAGGTATCGGAAGCTGCGGACACACGCAAAACAACCCGATCACCGTGCCTGGAATTGAGCAGACGCACATAATGCTCGTTAATCCCAATTTCCTCGTGCAGCGAAATATACGCATTGTTCCGATTAATCGTCATCCGCAGGAGGGCCGATAAGGAGGAGATGAGCTCGGCATTCTCTTCGTCGCCTTTCATCATGATTTTTAACCGAATCGAATTCAGTACGTTAAATAAAAAATGAGGATTGATCTGCGCTTGCAGCATCGCAAGCTCTGCCTTGCGCTTGAGCTCCTGCTCGCGCTTATTCTCAATGAGTGTCAACTCGATGCGATCGATCATGCGGTCAAATACATAACCAAGCCGTCCAACTTCGTCTGCGCCACTAATATTCGAGCGTTCACTCAATTGACCGGATTCGATCCGGACTACCGTTTGGACAAGCTTTGCGATTGGCTTCGTCAGCGTTCCCACTACATAAAGGAGCACGACTGCGAATAAAATCAGAAACACCATTTGAATGCCGAAATCCGTCTTTCGAAATGACTCAATCTGCTGCGCTGCCGCTTTATATGGTGTCATATTCACAAGCTTCCATTCGGGCGTCACTTGACTGCTTAGTAAAATATAATCTTCCCCATCTACCTTCACAAAGGACGAACCGTTCTCCGCTGGCAGTTGGTCATAGTATGGAAATAATTTGCCTATCATCGAGTTATCTCGATCTACCAGAATTCGTCCCCGCCCATCGATGATCATCATGGATTCATTGTTCTCATATTGATTAAATAGTTGCTGAAGAGCCGTCATCTCTAAACCAACAATCACATAGCCCTTGGTCAATCCATTCAAACTCAGCTTCTTCGCCGCAGACAGGACGTACGGCTGATTCGACCCGTTAGTGTAGTTAGGTTCGGCTCCAATCCATTTCACATTATAACCAGATATCCCTTCGACTTCTGGAAACCAACTATTCTTCATAAAGGTTCTGGGATCGAAATTCATGGTCGTGTATGTAGCCACATACTGGCCATTCGGGAGCAGTAACGTGACATACATATTTCCTAGTGTATTCATGACCGTTCCCAGTCTTTTAATAATAGTATTCTTACTTACAAAAATGTCCCCAATAGAGGTACTGTCATCCACATGACTTAAACTCAGGATAGGATCCTGAATATCCTCATCGAACTGCATGAAGTTCATGATATACAGCATATTCTTCATTTGTCCAGAAACTATCTGATTAACGATCCGCATAGACTCCCGTGAACTGTCTGTCACTTGTGTGCGAACTGCATCTCTTGTAAAGAAATTGGATACATTCATCGAAACGATCGAAGGTAGAACCAGGCAAATCAGTATCGTTAGTACAAATTTATTACGTAAGGATAAGGTGCGAAACCAATTCAGCACGGGCGTGTCCCGCCTTTCACGTGAAAATGGGAAAAAGAGGGGCCCTATGGCCTCCTCTTACTTCCTCACTTATTATAGCAATATTTATGGGGACAAACGTTACTGAATTACTGCTTACTTGGCGTTGCTTTTACGAATGTCTTCGATTTTCGCTTTTGCTGTGGAAATGGTTTTCTCTAAATCTTGTTTGCCCGTCAAGAACAACTCAACTTGCGTTGTGTATTCTTTCTCTTGTTGCAGCGCGTACGTTGGTGGAACAACCAATTTCGTTGCTTTGTTCACTTTCAATGTGGACAGCAAGGACGCTTTGTCGATTTTCGCTACTGTTTCTGGTTTGCCGCTTTTTAGAATAGCCTCTACATTTGCATTAATATCGGCTTTCTTCCAACCGGAGAAGAACAGACCTTGCGTTTGGATACCTTCTGTTGTATACCATTTCACGAAATCATAAGCCGCTTGTTTGTTTTTGGAGTTCGCAGCAACACCCATGAAGTCTGCGCCTACTTCGGTCAAACCGTTCGGATCTTTCGCATCATATTTCGGATACGGAGCGAATACGGTGTTAAACTTCGCATTTTGTGCAAGCTCGCCAACCATCCAGTTACCTGTTGCTAGCATCGCTGTTTTTCCGCCGTAGAATACATCACGATACGCCATTTTTTGGGAAACAACTTCGAAGTAAGGCACCGATGTTTTGTCGATGTTTTCCATTTGATTACGAAGGTTCAAGGAGAAACGAACTTTCGGGTTATCGATGTTCTCCGTACCATCGGATTTCACCAGGTATGGATTCTCCATGTCATTGTTCAAACCAAGGATGGCGTAGTCTTTCCAAGTGTGAAAGTAGGAACCGTATTGTTTCGCAGCGCCTTCACCAGAAGTCAACTTCTTCGCATATTCCGCGTAATCATTCCAAGTCCACTCTGTTGGAACTGGAAGCTTGGCAGCGTCTAATTTATCTTTGTTCAACAGAACGAACCATTCAATCATTTTACCAGGAAGCGCATAGTATTTGCCATTTACAATTGGATCAATCTTATATTCATCTTTGACAACAATGTTATCTTTTTTCAAGTAAGCATCAAGCGGTTCCAGAATACCCGCACCTACACGTTGTGCGAAATCGGATGCGCTGGCGTACATCACAACGTCCATTTGCTCGCCCGAAGCGGCCAATAGATCAAGCTTTTTCATCCCTTCTTGGGAATCGCCTTTCTCGGACATGCTCTCATACACAACTTTTACGTTCGGGTGAGTTTTGTTGTAAGCTTCTACCGTCGCGTTCCAGTTACCTTGAGCCTCTGTGTACCATGCTTGTACTTTAATTGTAACAGGCGCTTTTGCTGCTGTTGTTGCAGCCGCTGTGCTGCCCGCTTTTGCTGTAGCCGCTGCGTTATCATCGCTTTTGCCACAACCTGCAAGTGCTGTACTAATGGCAAGAACACCGCTTAATACGAGTAAACTCTTTTTCATAGGAACCCCTCCAAGATAAATTGTGTGTGAATGACGGTTGACTGAAAACCTTTACATGACGAATCGTAACAAACTTACTTGGGGCACACGAGGCACTATTTTAACCTCATGCACTCTTATTTTGACTTTTTGCACAAGGCACTTTGCTCACCCTTTAACCCCACCCATAGAAATACCTTCGATGACTTGCTTCTGTCCGATGATGAAAATGATAAGAAGCGGCAAGATCGCCGAAACGGATGCAGCCATGATCAGCGAGTAGAATTCGCCGTTTAAATCGGCAAAGGAGTGAATCCCCAGCGGAAGTGTGTACAGCGTCTTCGTTCTTAGGAAAATCAATGGATTCTGGTAATCATTCCAGGTCCAGATAAAGCGCAGGATGGCATATGTGGCAATCGCTGGACGCACAAGCGGTGTACAGATCGTCCAGAAGATACGAGCGTGACCCGCTCCGTCGATGCGAGCAGATTCCATATATTCATCATGAATACCGAGATAGAACTGGCGCAGCATGAAGGTACCGAGTACACTGAAGGACCCGAGAAGAATAAGTCCAACGTGGGTATCGTACAAGCCCATCCAGCGAAGAAGTAGGAATTGAGGCACGAGAATCGCCTGGCTTGGAATCATGTAAATAATAAGCACGATTATGAAGATCACGGCGCTGCCTCGGAACTTGATTTTGGAGAAAGCGTACGCCGCCATCGATGAGAACAATACCGACAAGGCGGTTGTAATCACCGATACTTTAATCGAATTCCAGTAATAGAGCGGAAACTTCGTCGTCCATACGGTTTTATAATTTTCAACCATATGCCAATGCTTCGGTACCCACTGTATTGGGAAAAGAAAGACGTCGGCCTCAGGCTTCATGGAAGCGGAGATCATCCAAATGAATGGCGACATGAACAGGATGCCGAACAGGGCCATCACTATGGTTAGCAGTATTTTTTTCAAACTTTTGTTCTTGTTCATGGGTTTATCCCTCCATTCCTCTTAATAATTGACCCATTTCCGTTGGCCGAACCATTGGATTAAGGTGATCAGCAGCACGAGAATCAGCAAAACAATCGCCATCGCAGAGGCATAGCCGGATTGGAGGTTGATAAAGGCTGTTTCATATAAGCGGAACACGACAACGTTCGTGGAGTTCGCAGGTCCGCCATTTGTCAGCACAGAGATGACATCGAAAGCTTTGAACGTTCCGATAATCCCTGAGACGAGCAAGAAGAACGTCGTTGGTGATAATAAAGGAATGGTAATGCTGATAAATTGTTTCATTTTGGAGGCACCGTCAATATCCGCAGCTTCATACAGATCCTTCGGAATCGATTGCAAACCAGCCATGAAAATAATCATGTTGTAACCAATATTGATCCATACCATCAGCCCCATGACACAATATAGGGCATAATCAGGGTCTGCCAGCCATTTCGGCGGATTCGCAAAGCCCCAGTCCATCAATGTTTGATTGATCGGTCCATAAGTTGGGTGGAACAACACTTGGAATACGATCGCTACCGCAACGACGCTTGAAATGTACGGAATGAAGTAGACGATTTTGAAAAAGCCTTTGAAATACACCTGCTTATCAATCAGAACCGCTAAGACTAACGAAATAATGAGCGTTAACGGTACAACGATCATCAGAATCATGTTATTTTTCAATGAAAGTAAGAAGACGCTGTCGTGAACTAACTTCGTGAAGTTGTCCAATCCAAGGAATTTCACTTTCGAGAACCCGGCCACAAAGTTCCAGTTCGTAAAACTTAAGAAGAAGGAAGCGATAATTGGAAATAGCGTGAAGACGCCTAAGCCGAGCAACATGGGACTAGCGAAAGCATATCCAGCCAAATTCTCGCGAAATTGCTGGTTGGACCGTTTCGGTCTCACTTTCGTAGTAGGGATACTGCTAGCTTGTGATTGTATATGGTTAGCCATGAAATTCACCCCATGTCGTGTTTTCTTTAGTCTATCCTGGATGGACGGCGGGAATAAGGCACAGAATTTACGCATTCGAGTAAAATTTTGACCTGACGAGGTAAAAAGCAGCACACGGAGCGGATCAGCGCAAAAAACCAGAACGCCATTGCGGCATCCTGGTTCCTATCATCAGCTACTTTTTCGCCTCATGCACCTTCAGCAACTTGCCTTTGATCGTTGTGTTCTTCATCATTTTGAGCACCATCGGACCTTTTCCATTCAAAATGTCGACGTACGACACCGTATCTTGAATCGTGATGATGCCGATATCCTCGGCCGTCACGCCTTCTAATTTAGCCAAGGTGCCAACGAAGTCAACGGCTCGAATCTTTTTCTTTTTGCCACCGTTAAAATAGAGCTTCATAATGCCCTTGTTCAATTGGTCACTGCGATCGCGCTTGATGACTGGCGTCGCCATCATCTTTCGATCGAAATCCGCCTGCTTCTCGGCAACCTCATCGGGGGCAGGTGTATCCCTGCGAGGGATTTCGAAGCCCAGATAAGCTTCAATCTCCGCGATGAATTTATCCTCGTGCGGCGTGACGAAGGAGATCGCTTTGCCCGTTTTGCCTGCGCGGCCTGTTCGTCCGATGCGGTGAACGTAGCTCTCCTTCTCCATAGGAAGATCATAGTTGATGACATGCGTGATGTCCTCCACATCAATCCCGCGCGCCGCGACGTCGGTAGCCACGAGGAAACGGAACTCACCCCTCTTGAACGCATTCATGACCAGGAAGCGATCGTCCTGCACCATGCCGCCATGGATTTTATCGCATGGGAAGTCCAGCCCGTCCAATTGACGGAAGAGATGATCGACATGCTCCTGCGTTCGGCAGAAAATGATACAATTATCTGGATTCTCCACCACGAGGAGATCCTGAAGAACTGTCCATTTGTCGGCTTCACGCACCGTCATTAACGAATGCTCGATCTGGACCTTCGCCGCCTCTGGCGTCTCAATCTCGATATCAATCGGATCGCGCAAATATTGATGGCACAGCTGCTCGACATCCGTCGGCAATGTGGCCGAGAACAGCATCGTCGTGCGATCCGTCGGCAGCTCATCGATGATGGCGCCCACCTGCTCGATGAAGCCCATGCGCAGCATTTCGTCCGCCTCGTCAATGACCAGATAACGGAGCCGCTCCACATCCAGCGTCCCCTTCTGAATATGATCCAGCACACGCCCTGGCGTGCCTACAACCACATGGCATTTTTGGTGCAGCTCCAGCTTCTGTCTGGCGAATGGCTGCTTCCCGTACAACGCCACCGCCTTAATGCGTTTGAACCGCCCAATATTGATCATATCCTGTTTTACTTGATCCGCTAACTCCCGCGTCGGTGTCAGAATCAGCGCCTGCGGCCTATTCTCGCCCCACTCCACGAGTTCACAAATCGGAATGCCGAACGCTGCTGTTTTCCCGCTTCCCGTCCGCGACTTCACGGTGAGATCCCGCTCCTGCAGCGCGATCGGAATAACCCCATGCTGCACATCGGTCGGCTGCGTATAGCCGAGTGTCGTCAGCGCGCGGGTAATGTCCTCGCTTAATCCATAATCATGAAAACTTCTTGTTGTCACTAGATGACTCCCCTTCTCATTGCTGTGCTTCTATTCTACTACATCCTCCTGCCATGAGTGAAATCTCCAACATTCGGAAATAATGAGGAAAACCATCATGAGGAAGGCACACAATGAATTCCATTTTTTCTTTTATGCAAAAACTGCTGAAACAAAAACATCAGAACGAATCCGCGTCGGATCCATCCGCACCTGCGATTCGCTGCTTGCCCCCTCAACTCGAAGACGTGTTGCTGACGATTCGGGGCGACCTAGGACATAGTACGGATCTCGTGATCCGGTACTGCATGGTTCCGTCTAACCCTTTGCCTTGCAAAGCAGCAATCATTTATATGAATGGCCTTGCCAACGTCAGAGACATCCTGGATTCGCTGTTCCCTGATTATAAATCGGGAGAAGCCTTACTGCCATTCGTCGCAGACATCGCTCCGCTGCCGCTGCTCAAAGAATACTTATTGAAGAATGGTGAAATCAGCTCTACGTCCGATTTCGAAACGCTCTATCACATGATTCTTTCAGGGGATACCGTCATTGTCGTGGATGGTCATCAAGAAGCTATCTGTGCAAGCACACGAGATTGGAAAGATCGCGGTGTAACCGAACCCTCCTCCCAAACGGTAGTCAGAGGTCCTCGGGAGGGCTTTTCCGAAACGTTGCGCACGAATACCGCTTTAATTCGAAGGAAAATTAAAGATCCGCATTTATGGATGGAAACAACACCAATCGGACGTATCACCCAAACCGATGTAGCCATCATGTACATAAAAGGACTTGTGAACGATAACATCTTAGAGGAAGTGCGCACTCGCTTAGGGCGGATTGACATTGACGGGATTTTGGAAAGCGGCTATATCGAAGAGCTGATCCAGGATGAGACCTACACGCCCTTCCCGACTTTATTTAACACAGAACGCCCAGATGTCGTAGCGGCTGCCTTACTTGAAGGGCGCGTCGCGATTATCGTGGATGGAACACCCTTCGTCTTGCTTGTACCTGCGGTATTTACACATTTTTTTCAAAGTGCAGAGGATTATTACCAAAGGGCTGACATTAGTACCCTGCTCCGTTTGCTGCGTTATACCGCTTTAATCATAGCCTTACTGGCACCTGCCACCTATATCGCAGTAACGACGTTCCATCAAGAAATGATTCCAACGACACTGCTGATTAACATCGCCGCGCATCGAGAGGGCATTCCTTTCCCCGCCTTTGTCGAGGCCCTTATGATGGAAGCCACTTTCGAAATTTTGCGTGAAGCAGGTGTCCGCATGCCGCGAACCATTGGACAAGCCGTTTCCATTGTGGGTGCGCTTGTCATTGGACAAGCAGCCGTTGAAGCAGGTCTGGTAGGACCTTCCATGGTCATCGTGGTTGCCATTACCGCGATTGCGAGCTTCATTATCCCCTCCTTTAACATGGGGATTTCCATCCGAATCGTTCGTTTCGCATTCATGTTTCTAGCCGCTTGCTTGGGCTTGTACGGGATCCTTATCGGCGTCATTGCCCTGGTCCTGCATTTATGCGGCTTGCGATCATTCGGTGTTCCTTATTTAGCCCCATTTGCTCCCTACATGAAGGAGGAACAGAAAGATAGTTTACTCCGCCTACCACATTGGGCTTTAATAAAACGTCCTGCTTTCATAAGCTCGAACAATAGAACCAAGCAGTCGAACCATCCGCCGCACGAACCAGAATCGTAACACACGCGCCAGCTTACACACGGAAGGTGATAGGTCATGTTGATCAAACAAGTGGTTATTCTCCTCCTACTCCCCCTAATCCTAACAGGCTGTTGGAATCGCAAAGAACTCGATCAAATTTCCATTACGACAGCTGTTGGTATTGATAAAATAGACGATAGCTACAATGTTTCCGTCCAGTTGCTTAACTCGGATGAGATTGCTTCTTCGAAAGGAATGGGGCAACGGCTGCCGATTGTCACGCTGCAAGTAGGTACGGGTACGACGATTTTCGAATCCATTCGCATGCTTACGAAGAGTTCCCCGCGTAAAATAAACTCGTCCCATTTGCGCATTCTCGTGATCGGCGAGAAAATGGCACGAGAAGGGATCTCGAAAGTCCTGGATATCTTGTCGAGAGATCATGAACTGCGATCCGATTTCAACATTCTTATTGCGAAGGATGCGACTGCGAATGACATCTTACAAGTATTAACACCGCTAGAGAAAATTCCAGCTAATAAGATGTACTCTTCCCTGATTTCATCAGCGAAAAATTGGGGGGTTACAACAGATGTCGATCTGCATCAACTCATTTACGATCTCGTTGATCAAGGGAAGGAGCCTGTTCTTTCAAGTATTCATATCAAAGGAAATCAATCTTTGGCAAAATCACGAGATAATTTGAGCTCCGTCCTACCACCGGCATCATTGGAATATGTTGCATTGGGTGTTATTCACGGAGACCGATTAGTTGGCTGGTTCAATACCAGAGAAAGCAAAGGTTACAACTATGCTTTAGGGAATTTACGCAGTACCGTCGTTGTTCTCCCTTGTCATTCAGGCGGCCGGCTGTCCATTGAACTAATGAATACCCATGCGAAAATAAAAGCGAAGGTTGTGGATGGACAGCCCGAGGCTACGATTAATGTTGAGGCCGAAGGAAATGTTGGAGAGGTTGCCTGTAAGTTGGATTTAACGTCGACAACTACGATCAAGGACATGGAAGATCAGTTGGGGGAGGAAATTAAACAAATGATCCTTCAGTCTGTAGCCAAAGCGAAATCTTTCAAATCAGATGTCTTCGGGTTCGGGTCCGCTCTCCATCGTGCCAATTATAAGCAATGGAATCGAATGAAGGAGGAATGGGATCAAGCTTTCGTTGATCTGCCTGTCCACGTCAATGTGCAGGCCAAAATTCTCCGCACAGGTTCCGTAGTTGAATCCTTCGTTGAACGAATGGAGTGAGCGAAGCATGATTTGGAGTCTTATTATTTTGCTTATGATCCTGTTGGCGATGAAAGTGGAAATTCCGAAGTTAAGAAAGAAGAAATTGAACAAAGAACTATGGATCTTCGTTGGCGCATTGGCATTCGCGGCCTTGTACAGCATGGCTGTAAGCCTTCATCTCGCGCTGCCCAATCCATTAGACGGGGTCTCGTACCTATTTAGACCGATGGGAAAAATGATTACCACCTTACTCACGTAGCCGCGAATAAAGGAGTTTATGATGGTCGAAAATGAGAAAATCAGCCTGCGCCAATTCAAAATTTTAGTCTTTCTGTTCAGCCTAGGAAGCACGATTCTGATCGTACCTTCCGTGCTTACGGGCTATGCCCATCAAGACAGCTGGATGTCTGCCGTGCTTGGTGTCCTGGTTGGCGGAGGCATCCTATACACCTACTATGTCCTTGGTAATCGCTACCCCAATCGAACCTTAATGGAGTATAGCGAACTTATTCTTGGAAAATGGATGGGGAAAGGCATCGGTTTCCTCTTCTACCTCTACTTCTTTCTCACTGCCACACTTGTCCTTCGCAATGTCGGAGATTTCATTACAACCATCATCATGCCAGAGACTCCGATTCAAGTCATTCACTTCGCTTTCTTACTGATCATCATGCTAGGGACAGGCATGGGCTTGGAAGTCATCGCCCGCGCAGCAGAGGTTTTCCTGCCTTGGGTACTATTGTTTGTATCCGTCCTCCTCATCTTTCTCGTGCCGCAAATGAAGTACGAGCGCCTGCTGCCGATCTTTGAGAGCAGCACTAAAGCTATCCTGCATGGAAGCTTGTCTGTCCTATCCATTCCCTATCTGGAATTGGTTGTCTTCCTCATGATCTACCCTGCCATCTATTCCAAATTAAAGGCTGGCAAAGGCTTCGTGCTAGGAGGCTCCTTCGGAGGATTGATTGTCATTACCATCACCATCCTATGTGTCGCTGTATTAGGCTGGGATTTCACGGAACGTCATACCTTTCCCAGTTACACCTTAGCCAAAAAAATTCACCTCGGCGGATTCATTCAACGGATTGAAGTGTTGGTCGCCGTCATTTGGTTTGTCACCATCTATTTCAAGCTAATCATCTGCTTCTATAGCTCGGTTGTCGGACTGGCACAACTCCTTCGATTGCGAACGTATCGTCCGTTCATTGTACCTAGTGCACTTGTCATGTTCGCATTGGCTTACGTCGTCTATCCCAACATCATTTATTTCCGAGATTTTGCTGCGAATACCTGGACGCCGCTAGCGCTCACGATGGGATTTTTCCTCCCTATGTCCCTGTTGATCGTCTCCTTCTTTCGGCGACCATCTCGCTAAGTATATGGAACCGTCCACGTTTACTCGGCCATCGCGTCCGACAATATTTTTCGCATCACATACCAACTATCGGTTCCCTCTGGATAAAACTTCTGCTCGACAACCTCATATTTGAACTTTTGATACATGGCTATGTTCTCGGGAATCGATAGCCGTACTTCGACTCTCGACTCAGCGATTCCCTGCTGTTGCGCAATGCTTTCAACCCTTCTTAGTAGTGCCTTGCAGATGCCTCGTCCCCGATATTCGGGGAGTACCGACACCCTGCCTATGTACATGTAATCATCCACAAGCTTATACCTGGCCGATCCAACAGCGTTGCCCTCTTCCCATGCAAGAACAGCTCCCCCGCCAACTTCAAACGTGCGCATGGTGTGTTCGACTGTTTCATGCAATGCACCAGATGGCGGGGTTAACTTGCCACTGTATTCTTGAAAAGATGCCAGCATGATCTGATAAATAAGATCTGATTCATGGACCGTAGCCTCTTTGATGATGAGGGTCATCGGTGTCCAGCTCCTTTCTTATCGTAAATAATCAGGACGCCTCCGCATAAATCTCTCTGTATCCGGCTCAAAATCATACTGTGTATACAGCTCATGCGCATCCTTCGTACCCAATATCCCCATTAGATCCTTGAACTCTAGCGAGGTTGTAATCGTTTCGATCAGTTTTTTGCCGATTCCCATGCCTCTGTATGCCTCATCAATAAATACATCGCATAGGTAGTACATCGTCGCATGATCCGTTACAATCCTAGCATAGCCAACTTGCTGTAGCCCGTCGTACACCCCATAGCAGATCGAGTTGTCAATGGAGCGCAGCGTTCTTTCCTCGGGCCGCTTATTCGCCCAATAACTTCGTGCTAAGAAGCCTTTGATCGTTTCCAAATCTAGTCGCTCTTTCTGATCGCTGATGATAAACTGCTGCCAAGCTATCTCCATATTGTTTCGCACTCCTTCCTTTAAGCTAATATTTGTTCTTCTACATTCCATAGCGTTATAGTGATCCCCTCTTCTTTTTATTGAAAAAGTCCTGCAAAAGTGTGCACGAAAAGTCGGATGGCCTCCCGCCATTCTTGCTATGCTAAACCTATAGGAGGTCAGATACTATGGATTTGCTCAAAAGTATGAACAGCGCCCTCTCGTATATCGAAAACCATCTAACCGACACGATTGACTTTAAAGAAGTCGCGCGATTGGCTTTATGTTCGGAGTTTCATTTTAAAAGAATGTTCTCCTTCCTCGCTGGCATTCCGCTATCGGAATATATTCGCCGCAGACGTTTAACGCTTTCCGCTTTTGAGCTGAGGGATGATCATGTCAAAGTCA
Organism: Paenibacillus sp. MBLB1832; assembly: GCF_032271945.1. Classification (NCBI taxonomy): domain Bacteria; kingdom Bacillati; phylum Bacillota; class Bacilli; order Caryophanales; family Paenibacillaceae; genus Paenibacillus; species Paenibacillus roseipurpureus. Next base: position 5,346,355 of record NZ_CP130319.1, read on the forward strand.
TCGATATCGCGTTCAAATATGGATATAACTCACCCGATTCGTTTACAAGAGCGTTTCACCAAATGCACGGCATCACACCGTCGGAAGCGAGAAACAACGGGAAATCGCTGAAAGCCTATCCGCGTATGACCTTTCAAATTACCATTCAAGGAGGCAATGAAATGAACTATCGCATAGAGGAAAAAGAAGGGTTCCACCTTGTCGGTATCTCCAAAAGGGTACCGATCGTCTTTAACGGCGTAAACCCTGATATTGCTGCCATGTGGCAAAGCTTAACGATGGAAACTATTACTGCCCTTAAACAACTTTCCAATGTCGAACCGCTTGGCCTTTTGAGCGCATCCACCAACTTCTCCGAAGGCCGCATGGAGGAAAAAGGCGAACTCGACCACTATATCGGCGTCGCCACCACGCATCCGTGTCCGGACAACCTGACACAGCTCGCTGTGTCCGCGTCTACATGGGCCGTGTTTGAGTCCATCGGCCCCTTCCCAGAGACCTTGCAAAACATCTGGGGTCGTATCTACTCCGAATGGTTCTCCTCTTCCAGCTACGAACAAACAGAAGGCCCCGAAATGCTCTGGAACGCGGACAAGGAAACTACCTCGCCTACGTTTCGGAGTGAGATTTGGATTCCTGTGAGGAAGAGGGCGTAAGCGGAATCGTTAAGTGGCTTTTGTGGTACAATCGATTGGAATAGTCCCTTTGGGACTTGATGATCGGAGGCTCACGATGCGAAAATTATTGTTTTTCATTGGCCCTGCGGGTGCAGGCAAAACAACGCTGGCTAAAACCTGGGTCCGCCAGCACGGCGGAGCCTTCTTGGACATGGATACGCTGCTGCGCCCTGCCGCAGAAGCGATTATGACATTAGCGGGGCAAGATCCGAGCGATCGAGATTCCCCTTTTTATAAGGCACATTGCCGTGATTTGGGCTATCGTATCACGATGGATGCTGCCTTAGAGCAGCTCGCTGTGAATCAGGATGCTATCGTGATCGGACCTTTTACCAAGGAGCAGGGGGATCCGCTGTGGCTGGAGGCTGAGCTGGCTCGGATTGGTGCAACTGTAGATGACGTATGTGTGCGGGTGATTTATGTGTATTTGCCCAGTGAGGCTGCGTATCAGGAGCGGATTCGCTTGAGGGGATCGGCTTTGGATGTGTGGAAGCTGGACAATTGGGATCAGTTCCGCCCTTCCCTGCAGCGCAGAGAGGTAACCTGGCGGATGCCTGCTTGCGCTCTGCTGTACTGGGATAATTCGGAGCCCTTGACGGATGAGCGGTGGGCGGAGTTGGAACGAATGATTGGGCTGTGATACACGCACATCTTATTTGAACTTGCTCATGAGGCTTTTATGGAAGATCATCTCGCTCGTCGAGCGGGAGAACGCAAAGGACGTTTGCTGTGGGAGCATAACTTTGCGGAGAAGTTGTTTCTACAACAGGTATGGTGGCCTTTATTCGGGAGTTTGGACAACCTGCATCCCGAGTATGAGATCTACGACTGGAATCGCAAATCTCAGTTTCTTGACTTCGCCTACCTGACGCCATACGGACGATTTGGAATCGAGTGTGACGGATTCCAAAGTCACATCAAAGAGATGGATCGAGAGAAGTTCATCTACGCTCTGAACCGTGATACCTTTCTCACGGGGATGGGGTGGCGGATGCTCCACTTCTCCTTCGACGATATTCAAAGCCGTCCCGAAGTGTGCCGCATGCTGCTGCAGCTAGCGATCGGTCCTCATCTCATGCGTCAACCTTCCAATTCCAACTTGTCGCTGGAAGAAAAAGAAGTCCTCCGCCTCGCGATCAACCTCGGCAGACCGATCCGTCCTGTAGACATCATTCGCGGCTGCGAAGTTAACTTTCGCACCGCACGGAAATGGCTTCTTAGCTTGGTTGCGAATGGCGCCCTGCACAAAAAAGCAACCAACGGCGCCTACGCTCGCCACTTCGAACTGAGTGAGGCTCTTGGCAGCGGTTGTTGTGAGGGGTTGGTGAGCCGAGCGGCGGGAAGGCAAGGACTTCCACCTTTGGCAGCAGCATGTTGCACTCCATGCAACATTTTGCCACAAAGAGGCGGAGATTACTCCCACTCCACCATCTTCCACATTCCAAATCAGCTACTTCTAAAATGTTTCCAACTAGCTTTATCTACTTTTCCCCACTCCGAATACTACAATTGCACCATTACTCAGCCGTCACTCTACATATTTGTATCAATTAGCTCACTAGGTACTGGGGGGCCCCACCTCAACAAAAAAGTTGTTTAAATAACCTACAGGTTATACAATATAGGGAAATAACGAAAAAAAATCGAGGTTCCCCTATGCAGATTGAGGTTTCCACCAAGAACATGCCCTTCCTAGAATGCTTCTCCTCGGAGACGCGGGTGAAGATGATTGAACTGCTCGGCGAAGCGCCGTTAAATATTAAGCAGCTGTCTCAGCAGCTGGAGATTTCGTCAGCGATTGTGACGAAGCATATCCAGAAGCTGGAGCAAGCTGGGATTGTACGCTCGGAGAGCGTCACAGGCGTACGCGGTACGCAGAAGATCTGCTACTTGCAGCTCGACCAAGCTACGCTGCAATTTCGATCCAAAAAGCCGTACGAGCATCCGACAACGACCATTGCCATTCCGATTGGCCAGTACTCCGCGTACGAAGTGAACCCCACCTGTGGATTGGCGTCGCCGACACAGCTGATTGGGGTGCTGGATGATCCGCGGTATTTTGCCGATCCGCAGCACGTACAAGCAGGCATTCTTTGGTTCGGCAGCGGCTACGTTGAGTACCGGATACCGAACTTCTTGCACAGCAACCAAAAGCTCCGCACCTTGGAAATTTCGTTCGAAATTTGCTCCGAAGCTCCGGGGTTCAACGAGAATTGGCCTTCGGATATTTCATTCTCCATCAACGGCAAACCGATCGGACAATGGACATGTCCCGGTGACTTTGGCAAGCAGCGCGGCGTATTATCCCCGGATTGGTGGGGGAATGGGAACACGCAGCATGGCCTGCTGAAAATCATCACCGTCAGTCCGCAGGGCTCTTTCCTGGATGGAACACAAATCTCAGCAACCACGATCCATGATCTGCAAATTGCCTTCTCGCAAGATATTCACTTCCGCATTGCTTCCTTAGAAACCGCAGCGAATTGCGGCGGCGTAACCCTGTTCGGCAAGTCTTTCGGCAACTATGCACAGGATATCGTTGTGACAATGCACGAGGATAAATAACTACGCGGCTCGCTTCTAACCAAAAAAGGGCAATCCCTCAACCACTCTGGCTGAGGAATTGCCCTTTTTCCTTACTACACATTTGCATATGAAAATTGCAAACCATCCTGGACCGGCAAATAATGATGCTCCGTTGCGAGAATGGCATCCAACATGCGTAGTACGTCAGGTTGCCGATGCCGTTCTTGCGCATTCCGTTTCAATTGTTGGAGGACGGATTTATTGGCGATGACCTCAAGCAATCGGCTCGTAAGCTCCGCGGCGTTCTTCACTTCAACCGCTGCGCCAATCCCTACTAAGTAAGCGGCATTTGCCTGCTCTTGGCCAGGAATCGGCTTGTAAAGCATCATCGGCAGCTCAAGCGCAAGTGCCTCCGAAACTGTCAGCCCGCCAGGCTTCGTGACGATGAGATCGGAGAGCGCCATCAGTTCGTGAACGTGATCGACGAAGCCCGTCACCACAACGCGATGACGCGTGTTCGATCCGCCCAGCTCCTCCTGCAACTGCTGCTTGAGCTTCTCGTTGCGTCCACACACGAAAACAAATTGCACCGGCGACGTCAATTCATCCGATTGGAGCGCGGACTTGAACGATTTGCCGATCAAGCCATGGCCGCCGCCCATGACGAGCACGGTTGGCATATCCCGCATTAGTCCATGCTGATCTCGCAGCACGTCCCGATCATAGCTCTGCGTGAACGCTTCGCGGATCGGAATGCCCGTGACGATGATTCGCTGCTCCGGAATCGCATACAGCAGGAGAGCCTGTTTCACATGCTCTGCCCCCACCAAATACCGATCGGTCCCCGGATGAATCCAGTAGCTATGATCGGTGTAATCCGTTATAACCGTCACCGTCGGAACGGTGGTCAAGCCGTTGCATTTGAGATAAGACATCGCCGCGGCTGCTCCTGGGAACGTGCACACGACTTCCGTGGGCGCTTCTTCAGCTAGCAAGTCGAGCATCCGATCGGTGCTGAAGGATTTCATTCTTTTGAACATATGGGAAAGGGTCGTCTCATGTCTCGTCTTACGATAGAGGTAGCCATATAAGGAGGGTAAGCTCTTCACCCACTGCATATAACAAAATTTCCCCACCTCATGCAGATACGGATGCGTCCACGCCAAATAATCGACCACTTTCACATCCATTTCTGGCTTATACGTACGTGCGGCTTCCAAAATGGCTTGTGCGGCTTTATTGTGTCCATCTCCCAGACTGCCCGTTAGTATTAGGAGCTTACCTCTTCTTCTCATTACTTCATTCCCCTTTCGAGCTTATCTGACGGCACACCCTCAGCCTTCCATCCAGTCAACCACGCTCTTCTACTTCTCTCTATGAGATAGACGACACTTTCTGCCACTAGCACTGCACCTACCAGATCCAGAATCACATGTTGCTTCACGAATAACGTCGACACAATAATCAACATCGCGATCGCTGCCGTCACAAACTGGTATCCCCTAGCAATCCTCTTCGATCGAAGATAGGCTCTCATCATCAAATAGGCGGTCAGCACATGTGTACTTGGAAAACAATTAAACGGTTCATCCGAGTTATACACCCACTGCATAGTCTGAGTGAGCCAATCACTGCCTACTAAAGCCGGTCGCGGAACCGTTGTCTGATATATAGCATAGACGCCATAACACAAGAGTAAACCTAGGATAAATTCAATCAGTGTTCTCACGTAATTCGCCCTGTCGCGATACACGAGATACAAGAAGCCCCCTGCTAGAAATGCATACCAGAATAAATACGGCACCACGAAGCCTTGAATAAAAGGGATCTGCCGATCCAAATTCGTCATCAAGCTGTACGCTTTCCCTGTATCTTGATTGAGATGTATATAAATGAGCCCTACCAAGGGGATCAAAAGTAAGCCGCTGCATGCTAATAAATACGACATCCACGCTTTCTGCCTCATGCCACATCCTCGCTCTCCCTTACGTTACCTTAATCATAAGCGAGATTCATCTGCGGCTAAATGCACCAAGGTAGTGATTTTCGTTAGCCAAAGGTCGTGATAAATCCTAGACTTAAGTCGGAGTTGTCCAACTGCAAGTGGGCATATACAGGCTTATTTTCGCTATTGATGATCGATCTGATCTTCCATAAAAATCTGTGGATAAATCAATATGTGGATATGTGTATAAAGGATTTATATTCTTATGCACAGCGCGATCTGTGGACATGTTGATAGTGTGGGTAAGTCTGGGGATAAGTGGAATAAGCATGGTGTGAACCGCGAAAATGAGGGGGCAAAAAGAGGGAGAAGGTGGGAGGCAGATAGCTATGAAAACTAAATGGATTTTATGTCTTTAATTGAGGATGATTCCTTTATGAATAAAAGTAATAGATGGATTTCATGCAGATACAAGAAATCCATCTATTTTTCACGGCGATAAAAATTGATATTTCGACTCCGTTGCCACAAAATCGCCTAGCTTCAAAAGCTCCCTTTTCCCCATGTTCCCTTTCACCGTATGAGTCGTCGGCTTGTCTGCATTGGGATCATCCACGATGCGTTTGACATAATCGCCTGTCAGCAGGTTATAGTCTTCTTCGTTCCCCGTTTCCTCGGTCATCGTTCCTGTGAAGAAGGAGCCCAACGTGGCGCCGATCAGATACCAATCATCATTTTGAAAACGAAACCGATAATTGGCATACCATCTTTCATTGCTCCCGCCATAGAAACTCACCACGACCGAGCCTCGATCTATCCCAATTTCCGTTAACGGGTCGCCCCAGATCCCACCTTCATCCGCTCTCAAAATCGCTTGTTTCGCTATAATAGATGGTGTATACGTACCCTCCCCATTCCCAAAAGCAATCAACAAAGCCCGCTGCGGCGCTTCGCCTTGCTTGGATCCCTTTTGTTCAATAACCATAGCGACATCTGGTATTCCATCTTTGTTCAAATCCCCTTCTGCCTTCTCTGGACGATCGTTCCGAACTAGAGGCTGCCACCCCGCAGGAACAAGGTCACCCAACTCCTTAGCGCCGCTAAGTATCGGCTTAGGGCTTACAGCAGGAGACGGTGCCACGCTCCCTTTGCTGGTCTTCACTGCCACGGGTGTCACCGTCGCCTTTTCCACCTTATTCTCCTCCACAACAAGTGTAGGCTCTGCCGGCCGACACCCTGACAATCCGATCATCAGGCTCACAGCCACCGTTACATATAGCACCTTCACAGCACTTGCTCCTCTCAATGTGTTCATTTAATATTTTATTTTACCACTAACTTCCAATTAGATGTAATACTCAATGAAACTTTTCGACGCCTAGCACGTCTAATGCTTAGAAATGTTTACCAAATACAGGAATTGGATAGGTGATCGCATGACATGGCGAACGCGTTTGATCGCGGCAGTAATCGTTGCAACAACAGTGGGCTTGTTAGCCAAGCCTGATGGCTCTTCCGCCGAATTCATGGCGCAAGGCCCCTATGTTCCCGACGGAATTCGTATTCCCGGCTCCATCGAACTACTGTCTGATACAGCATACTATCCTGCAGAAAATACACCACTTGACGAGCCTGAGGGATGGTTTGCCCCCCAAACGGTGAAGGTGCTGGCAACCTATGGCGCTTGGTCCATCGGCGAAGCCGCCTGGAAAATCGAAACCATGTTCGGACCTCGGTGGATTCATCCCAAGCCATGGAACATCGACATCGCACCGCCTAAGCGGCTGATGTTGAAGGAAGAAACACCGCTTTACAAGCGAACGAATGAAAAAAGCGGCTCCGTTGCCTCGCTTTCCCCTCAGGAAGTGGACGTGGTCAGCGCTGAGAAACAATGGTTCTATACCAATGATCCCTCTAGTCCCGCATGGATTCAAATCCATACGACCTGGATGGGCGATTTATGGGCGCACATTCCTGTGAAAGACATTGGCAGCGTTCAGTCTGCCGACAAAACCGTCTTTTATCCCTATGCTTCAGGGGCCAAAGAATTGAATGATCTCATTCACGCTAACTACGACCAGTATACATCGATCGAACGACGCAGCACGCATATCAGCCAAACGTATACGACACTCTATGACCGTTTTTTCCTCATCGATACCGATAAGGGACCTTACTGGACGCGGGATGCTGGCGTCGAAATCCTGCCTGCAGATGAGACACTTCAACTCACAACGGAGATACCGTTATTTTCAGAGCCATCTGATAAAGAAATAGCCGTAATCTCTGGGGAGAAAGTCACTGTTTTCGAAAAAATAACCCAGCCCCTTTGGCAAGGCAGAGGCCCTTACGATATGTGGCATTTCAGCACTTGGTATCATGTGAAGACATCCAAAGGAACTGGTTGGATCAACCTTCTCTACGGAGAGCCGTCCGATGCTGTGAAGGTTCATTGGAAAATGTCCATCCATGGCGATCGCGAATTAATGCGCTATCCGGGTGTGAACTACGCGTCATCCGTCTTGCTTTTACGCAATCAGGATGTGGAGGCTACCGCCGCATGGACTAGACCTGACGGATCCATTTGGTTAAAGGTTAGCCATGATGAGCGCGAAGGATGGGTCCCTTTCTTCATCTGGAGTAACGATCGATTATGGGATCTGGACACAGGAACAGCTTTACAAATCGATGCCAAGTATCCGCAATACCTTACCCTCTCTCCTGATCAGCAGGGCATCCTGCGTATGAACGACGAGATCAATGCTGGCTACGTGAAAAATGGCGTTGACGTTCTCAAACTGAAGACAGTTACCGAGCAACTCGGCTATGCAGAGACAGCCGCCAACGGGGAGGCGAGCAGCGTCCGCTATCAGAGGGACGATTATGCTTTCGTTTTGCATGAAGGGAAACCGATCGCCGACATCTATTGGAAAGACGTATTACAGAAATCGGTCACTCTTAGCAACTCTCCTCATCGTCAACAGGACGCTTGGTACTTGGAGCAAGTTGACATGCGGTTATTGCTAGGGGCATCGCCAATCCCGTGGTCCGACAATCACACCCTGTATGACAGGGCGTATACGTTCGATCTCGGCGAGTTGCCTTCCCATCTGACAGGAGACCGCGCACAATTAAGCGCGTTCCTGTACGATTATCAGCTTCCTTGGACACAGAAAAATCTCAAAGACACGCTGCTACCTCAATTGACCATTGAAGAAGGCACCAGTCACAGTGCGAATCCAGCGGCATCCACAATCGAAATTGCACCCTCTGGCATTACCGTTACAGCTGACACCGTCGCCACCTTATATCACATGAGCGCCTCCCTTACGCTTGCGCCTGGTCCACACGATCTGAGCATCGTCTACCGCGTAGGCGAACGAATTGTGTGGAAGCAGCCTTGGCACGTGGTGGTGGAGTAAAGAATTAGCAAAGAAGAAGCCTCTTGCAAGGCTTCTTCCTTTTTATATGGAGCGCTCTTAGCGCTCCTTCCTTCTTTTTCTAACCACAAGAACCCCTATACCAACAAGCAATATCGCCCCCATCACTTCGGTGACATGATATCTGGACATGCGATGATACACCGCCTCCACGAACGCCCATTTATTCGTGAACGTCATTCGATCCATCGTACCTTGCAAACTGATCTTCTCTGTCGGTGAGGTCCCTGCCCCGATTTTTGCTATATCGGGATCCGCAGCAGATAGCTCCTTGGTTAATGAGCAGATGCCTGTCTCCAACATAGTTGGTTGATGTGTGTAGGAAAACGCATAGACGAGATAGGTCTCTCCTACTTGAAAATCATACCCGCATGAGCCTCCCCCTAAATTAGTGAGCACGATCGCTTGAGACTGTGAAATCCCTTTCCACGTTTGCTCCACATCGAAGAGAACAGCTCGCTTGCGATCCATAATCCCCTCGATGTTTAAGGTCTTATCCTGGATCTCCAGTACTTTGCCTGAGAATACCACCTTCGATTGCTCCAATGCTTTCATGGGATCTGGTTGCAGTGCGCAGCTACAGGCATATGTTTTTAGTGGCATAACTGTGCCGAAGAAGCCAAACAAGAGCATAAGAACAAGTGCTAGCGTCCACTTTTTCATATCAACACATCCTTCTATTCCATCCATTCTTACTTCTTAGACGTGAATTTCCAGATATTGTTTCAACAAACGAAAGAAGCCCCGCATACCTGCGGGACCTCGCCACATTTCACTGATTAACGCTTTACGTCACCTTACTCACAATCTTCAACACCATATCACGCGTCAATTTGTTGCCACCAGCCCCTAATAGATTCACAGTGGCATGCGCTAACGCCAACGGCACCTTGCAGAATTTCAAGGCTGGCCCTTTTTTCAAATCAGCGATGTACTCATCAGCTAGCTGCAAATTGCGGCGTGTGTACTGCTGCATTTCCTTGAATCCCCAACCGTCTGGATAAAAGCTAACCCCACGCTGCGCGTCTTCCTCTTTATTTCGAAGAATATTAACCGCCTGCAAGCCTCTTCCGAAAGCAATCGCCTTCTCGCGATCCGTCACCGTGCCGTCATTCCACATCCACAGCTCAGAGAGCATTTCGCCAACCATACCCGCCACACTATACGTATAACGGTCCAAATCCTCTTCCGTATGGATCTTCCATCCGTTCTGGACCCATTCGGACATTTCCAGCGACATTTTGGCAATATATTGCTTTACAATCGGCATTGCCGTCGGCGGACAAATCACGAGCCACTCGTCCAACCGCATCGACACATCAGGCAAAACCGCTTGATACGGCATGAGTAACTGCCTAATCGCTTGAGTAATATCCGGAGCCTGGAAAGCACCGTGCACGCCGGCTAGCAGCTTTATTTTTATAGTATCCGCGAGATCTTCATGATCCTCTATTTCATCGATAGCTCTCATGCACAAATAAGCCGAGGCTACTGCTTCTTTCAAACCTGTATCCAAATTACTAATTGGTATATAAAAAGTTCGGCTGGTCTGTTTCAACATCGTCATCGCATCATGCAGGGTATCCGTCTTAATGGTGATTACCTCCAACTATGTACTTGCCTAGTAGCTTGTATGCTAATATCTCATGATACCATATTTTATTCGCGTTAATCCAAGCCCAGCAGCCGATTGTTTACCATTCTGAGCTCCATTACACAAAAGTGTCATTTTTTTAGTAGATACTGGATATTATATCCATTTTATTAATGAAATTACGTGCCCTCTCCCATACGTGCATCCAAGAAATAATCAATTCGATCCTCACACGAGGATACGAAATCTGGCCCAGCTTTCTCCGACATCCCACATACCAATAACCAATAACCTTCAATGGGAAGCTGACTGTCCAAGATTTCATGGAGTTGATTTCGATCTATCCGGTATTTCTTTATATCTTTCATCGCGTAAACCACACGTGTCCCGTCCTCGTTTAATTGCAAATGTCGTATTGGATCGTCATTATTAGGATGTAGCAGCGTCAACTCCGTCTCATTCAATCGTTCAAAAAAATACCTAGCCGCAATAGTTTCATCATACCGCATCCATGGAGCGTCAAGCTGATGACGGTTCACTTTTACTTTACTCTTCTGAAGATCATAGTCTATATAATCGTACAAGAAACCATCCTTATTCCGCTCGACTAACTCGTAAGAAAGCTTCTGGACTTCTCCTTTTCGATCATAAAATAAATCAAAATTAATTAGCTTCGCCCCTGGATCTAGTTCCAGCTTTGTATTCAACTCTTGCCATTGACTTGTGAAGTCATGCGCATTCAATGATGTGAGATCTACGCGAACCTCCCGTTCACGCTCAAATAGGATTTGTTTTACGAGCATCCACATAAAAACAGCACATAAACACAAGATGATTGCGCGGGATATCTTTTTATTCAATTGCTTGCTCAGTTGCTGCACCTCCCATTAATTTCCATGTTGTTCATACGCAGAGAACTGACCAAAAGTTGCTTTAAAGCCGAAAAAAGGCTACCTCTACGTAGCCCTCCTCCTTGCCAACTATCTCTTTCTCCTACTTACTTGTGAAAAGGTCACTAATTTGCTTCGCCAACTCCTTAGAATGCAAATAATAATGATCTGCAATATCCGTTGAGCTAAAGCCAAGTTTCTTCTCTTTGCCTTCAAACAGTCCGACGGCGAATAAATAGCCCACTTTCCCCTCTTGATTGGGATCAGGGATCATCGGAATATGGCGTACCTTCTCGATCCAGTCCTGGACTACCTTTTGATCCGTATACACGCGCAGCTCCCCTGTTGAACCGCTTCTGATCTCAATATGATCGACCTTTGAAATATCCCCTGGATAAAACGCCTCCAGTTGCTTCGTCGTCAGCTTCGGCTTTACTGGCGTATTCTCCTTGCCGCACCCTACGCAAACAATAAGGATTAACGCGGCCAACGCTCCAAGAACCCCTCGAATTCCCATGGTATGCCCCTCTCTTGGCAAAAGAAAACACCCAGATTTCACTCCGTGATCGGCTTCAAATCACTGAACTTCAGCAATACCTCTCGCTGGGTATCGAGATAGATCACCCGGATGTCGACATCATCTTCCGTCATCTCAAAAGCAAGAATCATGCATTTCCTTCCGCGGTTTTTCGTCTTTCTTGGGTTGTCTGGAGCCACAATGTAAGAGCCTCCGAGACTTAGACTAATCGTTTCATTCATATAGTTTGCTACCCTCTCATGCTGTTGTTAGGACGATGTTATATCGTTATTTGATTAGACGCGCGGTACTAGGAAAAGTTAGTACTCGAACCTTTATTTGATCAGCAATCCCGCTATTTTCCCTGAATAGCATACAACATTAAGACACCTAACTCTCACTTATCCCAGCCCATGTTGCAAAAAGTACAACAATATCTCAGCTGTCAGCCGATTTGCGGCAAAATTGCACGATATTGCTGTAGCTGGTGCAACTTCAACCCCCATTCGAGCTGAAAACGGTCTAAAATGTTGCACAACATGCAACATACGACTACCTCTCTGCCACCAAGGTTTCTCCGTGTTTGAACAATCGCAAATGGTTCTGATCCAATCCTCGCCGCTCCCAATCCTTGAGCAGTCGATCCAGCGCCTCCTTCGGCGTATCATCGGCGAGCCTAAATGCTCCATAATGCATAGGGATAAAAGTACGTGCTCCGACGTCCAGAAAAGCCTGTACAGCCTCCTCTGGCGTCACATGCTGCATGCCCATAAACCACTCGGGTTCGTAAGCGCCGATTGGCATTAACGCGTAGCGTATTCCTGGGAATCTCGCGCCAATCTCCCGGAAACCCTCGAAGTACCCGCTATCGCCCGCGAAATAAATCGTCTGTTGATTGGATTCACCATCCAGCCCCTGCTTAGCCGTCTGGCGGATTACCCAACCACCCCACAGCGAGGTGTTCGTATCGGTTAGCGTACGCCTTGTCCAGTGCTGCGCCGGCACAAAATGGAACTCCACCGAGCCAACGACCTGGCTCCCCCACCAAGGCAATTCAAAGACCGTTCCGATGCGGAGCCTTCTCACTTTATCCCCAAGTCCCTCTGGCACAAGCACGATTGGCGATCCTTTCAGCTTTTTCAACGACCCGATATGCATGTGATCATAATGCGCATGGGACAGCAAAATCACATCTACAGAAGGTATCTCCTCGATTGCTAGCCCAGGGGCCTCCAGTCTTGGGGAGAAGCCCATTCGCGTCGCCCAGACAGGATCCGTCACAATCGTCAATCCACCCATCTGCAGAACAAAAGTCGAATGACCAATCCACGTAATCGTCACCTTTTCACGGTTCGTCCGTAGCAACTCTGGTTTCTTATAATCCGACTGGCCGATCTGGTAGCTCAAATCTTTGGTCTTACCTTTACGCTCCTTCTGCCAGCGGCGTACTTCCTTCCATGTTTTCGTTGTGGCTGTGGGATCTATATTGCTATATCGCTTTCGCGTCATATTTTTATCTCCAATCATGTACAAGCCTCTATATGTACTATAAGGCGGTTGTCCTAAGGAAACAAGAAATGTCCTAAAATGCAGAAAAGACCACCCGAAGGTGGTCCATTCTTAAAGCGGGCGATGGGAATACTCCAAATTCGGATTGAAGTTGCTTCCTACGGAAGCGGTTAGCGGAATATTTGGACGCTCGTCCTGTTCGTGTTGATTCATAGAAGTAGTCACGGACGGTCGAACCCAGATGGTTCAATTCCCATACATGAAAAAAGACCACCCGATGGTGGTCCATTCTTGGTAAGCGGGCGATGGGAATCGAACCCACGCGATCAGCTTGGAAGGCTGAAGTTCTACCATTAAACTACGCCCGCAAATGGCGCGCCCTGAGAGATTCGAACTCCCGACCTTTTGATTCGTAGTCAAATACTCTATCCAGCTGAGCTAAGGGCGCATATGAAGTTAGTACATGCCGAAGACCAGACTTGAACTGGTACGGTAGTCACCTACCGCAGGATTTTAAGTCCTGTGCGTCTGCCGATTCCGCCACTCCGGCTTATTGTAGAAAGGCGCTACCCAGATTCGAACTGGGGGTAAAGCTTTTGCAGAGCTCTGCCTTACCACTTGGCTATAGCGCCGAAAGTGTAATGGAGCGGAAGACGGGGATCGAACCCGCGACCCTCGCCTTGGCAAGGCGATGCTCTACCGCTGAGCCACTTCCGCAGGGTACCTCATGTATATGAATATAGATGAGGATTTAATGCGCGTAGAGGGACTTGAACCCCCACGGTCACCCGCTAGATCCTAAGTCTAGTGCGTCTGCCAATTCCGCCATACGCGCATGCTGTAAATTAAATCTGAGAGACTTTAGCCTACGCCTAAAGATCCCTATGAATGAAAAAGTGAGTCATGTAGGATTCGAACCTACGACACCCTGATTAAAAGTCAGGTGCTCTACCAACTGAGCTAATGACTCATAGTAAGAAAAATGGCTGGGGATCAAGGATTTGAACCTTGGCATGACGGAGTCAAAGTCCGTTGCCTTACCGCTTGGCTAATCCCCAATAAAAGCATGCCGTCGAGAGGACTTGAACCCCCAACCTACTGATTACAAGTCAGTTGCTCTACCAGTTGAGCTACAACGGCAAATTGTTTCTGGGGCCCCCGAAAAGTAATCGGAAACTCCATTCTAGAATTCGCTTCACTTTTTGGGGTGAAGTTATGGTGGAGGCTGACGGGATCGAACCGCCGACCCTCTGCTTGTAAGGCAGATGCTCTCCCAGCTGAGCTAAGCCTCCATAGGAAGATATGTTTGGGGCCCACGCAAAGTAATCGGAATACGCTTCGACAGCAATACGTCACTTTGTGGGGATTTATGGTGACCCGTAGGGGACTCGAACCCCTGTTACCTCCGTGAAAGGGAGGTGTCTTAACCACTTGACCAACGGGCCTTACAATGGCTCCCCGAACAGGACTCGAACCTGTGACAACTCGATTAACAGTCGAGTGCTCTACCAACTGAGCTATCAGGGAATAATGATGGAGCCAAGCGGGATCGAACCGCTGACCTCCTGCTTGCAAGGCAGGCGCTCTCCCAGCTGAGCTATGGCCCCAAGAAATCTAATAAAAAAACACCCAATGCAGAGAGACTTTTAGCTCAGCTAAAAGATCCCTATATTAGGTTAACTGTTTGGCAACGTTCTACTCTCCCAGAACCCTGCGGTTCAAGTACCATCGACGCTGGAAGGCTTAACGGTCGTGTTCGAGATGGGAACGCGTGGATCCCTTCCGCCATCATCACCAAACAGTCAAAGCGTGATTTGCGCCTTGAAAACTAGATACGAAACTGAAGTAAAGTATGCTACTTAGGAAAGCTGAGAGACTTTTAGCTCCGCTAAAAGATCCCTATATTAGGTTAAGCCCTCGACCGATTAGTATTCGTCAGCTGCATACGTTACCGCACTTCCACCTCGAACCTATCAACCTCGTCGTCTACAAGGGGTCTTACATACTGGGAAATCTCATCTTGAGGGGGGCTTCGCGCTTAGATGCTTTCAGCGCTTATCCCCTCCGTACATAGCTACCCAGCGATGCCTCTGGCGAGACAACTGGTACACCAGCGGTACGTCCATCCCGGTCCTCTCGTACTAAGGACAGCTCCTCTCAAATTTCCTACGCCCGCGACAGATAGGGACCGAACTGTCTCACGACGTTCTGAACCCAGCTCGCGTACCGCTTTAATGGGCGAACAGCCCAACCCTTGGGACCTACTTCAGCCCCAGGATGCGATGAGCCGACATCGAGGTGCCAAACCTCCCCGTCGATGTGGACTCTTGGGGGAGATAAGCCTGTTATCCCCAGGGTAGCTTTTATCCGTTGAGCGATGGCCCTTCCATTCGGTACCACCGGATCACTAAGTCCGACTTTCGTCCCTGCTCGACTTGTAGGTCTCGCAGTCAAGCTCCCTTATGCCTTTGCACTCTGCGAATGATTTCCAACCATTCTGAGGGAACCTTTAAACGCCTCCGTTACATTTTAGGAGGCGACCGCCCCAGTCAAACTGCCCACCTGACACTGTCCCCATACCGGTTCACGGTACCAGGTTAGAACTCCGATACGATCAGGGTGGTATCCCAACGGCGCCTCCACCCAAGCTGGCGCTCAGGCTTCAAAGGCTCCCACCTATCCTGTACAGATCGTACCAAAGTCCAATATCAAGCTGCAGTAAAGCTCCATGGGGTCTTTCCGTCTTGTCGCGGGTAACCTGCATCTTCACAGGTATTAAAATTTCACCGGATCTCTCGTTGAGACAGCGCCCAAGTCGTTACGCCATTCGTGCGGGTCAGAATTTACCTGACAAGGAATTTCGCTACCTTAGGACCGTTATAGTTACGGCCGCCGTTTACTGGGGCTTCAATTCATAGCTTCGGGTTGCCCCTAACCACTCCTCTTAACCTTCCAGCACCGGGCAGGCGTCAGCCCGTATACTTCGCCTTGCGGCTTCGCACAGACCTGTGTTTTTGCTAAACAGTCGCTTGGGCCTTTTCACTGCGGCCCCCTCGGGCTATTCACCCTACCGAGGCACCCCTTCTCCCGAAGTTACGGGGTCATTTTGCCGAGTTCCTTAACGAGAGTTCTTCCGCGCGCCTTAGAATTCTCTTCTCACCCACCTGTGTCGGTTTGCGGTACGGGCACCTTCGCCTGGCTAGAAGCTTTTCTTGGCAGTGTGAAATCATGACCTTCGGTACTTAAGTTTCCCTCCCCATCACAGCCCAGCCTTACGATGTGCGGATTTGCCTACACATCAGCCTCACTGCTTGGACGAGCATCCATCAGCTCGCGTCACTTTCCTTCTGCGTCACTCCATTGCTCATAACGGCTACGGTGGTACAGGAATTTCCACCTGTTGTCCATCGACTACGCCTTTCGGCCTCGCCTTAGGTCCCGACTTACCCTGAGCGGACGAGCCTTCCTCAGGAACCCTTAGGTTTTCGGCGGATCAGATTCTCACTGATCTTTTCGTTACTTATACCGGCATTCTCACTTGTGTACGCTCCACCTGTCCTTACGGTCAGAATTCAATGTATACACAACGCTCCCCTACCCATGCACATACGTGCAAGCCATAGCTTCGGTGGCGTGTTTAGCCCCGTTACATTTTCGGCGCAGAGTCACTCGACCAGTGAGCTATTACGCACTCTTTCAATGGTGGCTGCTTCTAAGCCAACATCCTGGTTGTCTGTGCAACTCCACATCCTTTCCCACTTAACACACACTTGGGGACCTTAGCTGATGGTCTGGGCTGTTTCCCTTTTGACAATGGATCTTAGCACTCACTGTCTGACTCCCGGATTTAAGTTTGTGGCATTCAGAGTTTGACTGGACTTGGTAACCCTTGGCGGGCCCCGCACCCAATCAGTGCTTTACCTCCACAACTCAACATCCGAGGCTAGCCCTAAAGCTATTTCGGGGAGAACCAGCTATCTCCGAGTTCGATTGGAATTTCTCCGCTACCCCCACCTCATCCCCGAATTTTTCAACATTCGTGGGTTCGGGCCTCCAGTGAGTGTTACCTCACCTTCACCCTGGACAGGGGTAGATCACACGGTTTCGGGTCTACGTCCACGTACTAAAGCGCCCTATTCAGACTCGCTTTCGCTGCGGCTCCGTCTTTTCAACTTAACCTCGCACGGGAACGTAACTCGCCGGTTCATTCTACAAAAGGCACGCCATCACCCGTATAGAGGGCTCTGACTTCTTGTAAGCACACGGTTTCAGGTTCTTTTTCACTCCGCTTCCGCGGTGCTTTTCACCTTTCCCTCACGGTACTGCTTCACTATCGGTCACTAGGGAGTATTTAGCCTTGGCAGATGGTCCTGCCGGATTCCGACGGGGTTTCACGTGACCCGCCGTACTCAGGATACCTCTAGGCATACGTTCGATTTTGGCTACAGGGCTTTTACCTTCTATGCCGGACCTTTCCAGATCACTTCGCCTACCGAACTTTTGCCACAATGAGGTCCTACAACCCCAAGGAGCAAGCTCCTTGGTTTGGGCTATTCCGCTTTCGCTCGCCGCTACTGACGGAATCACTTTTGTTTTCTTTTCCTCCAGGTACTTAGATGTTTCAGTTCCCTGGGTCTGCCTCTACAGTAGCTATGTATTCACTACTGAGTAACTGCGCATTACCACAGCTGGGTTCCCCCATTCGGACATCCCCGGATCAAAGCCTGCTTACGGCTCCCCGAGGCATTTCGTCGTTCGCCACGTCCTTCTTCGGCTCCTAGTGCCTAGGCATCCTCCGTGTGCTCTTTCTAGCTTAACCTAGAAATTACATTTAAAGATTTTGTGTAACCCTAAGGTTAACACAACCTAAGTTCTTACTTTACATTTCGTTTCGTTATCTAGTTTTCAAGGAACAAGTTGCGAATCGTAGATTCGTCAACAATGTTGTAACCGTTACATGCGCGAAGCGATGTCGGTTATCAACGGGTTTGAAGGGTTAATTCATCCTTCAAAACTGAACACGAGTGAGTAAGCGATTTGTATCCGAAGATACTTGACTGGGTCTATCAGATCCGAGTCTCCATAGAAAGGAGGTGATCCAGCCGCACCTTCCGATACGGCTACCTTGTTACGACTTCACCCCAATCATCTACCCCACCTTCGGCGGCTGGCTCCCTTGCGGGTTACCCCACCGACTTCGGGTGTTGTAAACTCTCGTGGTGTGACGGGCGGTGTGTACAAGACCCGGGAACGTATTCACCGCGGCATGCTGATCCGCGATTACTAGCAATTCCGACTTCATGCAGGCGAGTTGCAGCCTGCAATCCGAACTGAGATCGGCTTATAAGGATTGGCTCCACCTCGCGGCTTCGCTTCCCGTTGTACCGACCATTGTAGTACGTGTGTAGCCCAGGTCATAAGGGGCATGATGATTTGACGTCATCCCCACCTTCCTCCGGTTTGTCACCGGCAGTCATCCTAGAGTGCCCACCCAAAGTGCTGGCAACTAAGATCAAGGGTTGCGCTCGTTGCGGGACTTAACCCAACATCTCACGACACGAGCTGACGACAACCATGCACCACCTGTCTCCTCTGCCCCGAAGGGAAGCCCTATCTCTAGGACGGTCAGAGGGATGTCAAGACCTGGTAAGGTTCTTCGCGTTGCTTCGAATTAAACCACATACTCCACTGCTTGTGCGGGTCCCCGTCAATTCCTTTGAGTTTCACTCTTGCGAGCGTACTCCCCAGGCGGCATACTTACTGTGTTAACTTCGGCACCGAGAAATCGAATCCCCGACACCTAGTATGCATCGTTTACGGCGTGGACTACCAGGGTATCTAATCCTGTTTGCTCCCCACGCTTTCGCGCCTCAGCGTCAGTTATAGGCCAGAAAGTCGCCTTCGCCACTGGTGTTCCTCCACATCTCTACGCATTTCACCGCTACACGTGGAATTCCACTTTCCTCTCCTACACTCAAGTCATCCAGTTTCCAATGCGAACCGGGGTTGAGCCCCGGGATTAAACACCAGACTTAAATGACCGCCTGCGCGCGCTTTACGCCCAATAATTCCGGACAACGCTTGCCCCCTACGTATTACCGCGGCTGCTGGCACGTAGTTAGCCGGGGCTTTCTTCTCCTATACCGTCACACAGAGAGCAGTTACTCTCCCTGCTGTTCGTCTAGGGCAACAGAGCTTTACGATCCGAAAACCTTCATCACTCACGCGGCGTTGCTCCGTCAGACTTGCGTCCATTGCGGAAGATTCCCTACTGCTGCCTCCCGTAGGAGTCTGGGCCGTGTCTCAGTCCCAGTGTGGCCGTTCACCCTCTCAGGTCGGCTACGCATCGTCGCCTTGGTGAGCCGTTACCTCACCAACTAGCTAATGCGCCGCAGGCCCATCTTCAAGCCACAGATTGCTCCGTGTTTCATGATTCTCTCATGCGAGAAAACCAGCTATCCGGTCTTAGCTATCGTTTCCGATAGTTATCCCGATCTTGAAGGCAGGTTGCCTACGTGTTACTCACCCGTCCGCCGCTAACCACACCCGAAGGTGTGATCCGCTCGACTTGCATGTATTAGGCACGCCGCCAGCGTTCGTCCTGAGCCAGGATCAAACTCTCCATAAAAGAAAGATGACTTGCTCATTTTGATGCTAGCGAGATTATTAATCTCATTTAAAGTCACTTGCGTGACTGTGCTTACTCACTCGTTGTTCAGTTTTCAAAGATCAATTTCTTTCGTTCACTGCCGTGTTACCGAAGCAGCGAGAGATAATATACCATGTAGATTTTTGAAATGCAAGTGTTTTTTTGAATTTCTTTTTCAACCATTCTCGAAGCCGATATACTCTTCGCACTTTACAAGAGATTCCTTGTAATGAATGGCGGATTTGTAATATACCACGTGGTTGATCCGATTACAACCTTTTTCAATATGGGATTTTATTACATTTTAACCCTCAACTATATCTGCTCTAAGCTCGCTGGCGACTTCCATTAATTTAGGAATGACCGCTTCATTGGTGCCTGATACATAAATATCCCCTTGATAGTGCCTAAAAGGAATCTGGACATCACCCAAGCTCCACATGAAAAAATCACCATCAATGGACATGCTCGTCGTTCCTTTCACCGTGAATACCGAGGTATACGTGAAATCTGGTTTTTCGGCAAAGTACTGCTTACACTCTTCCAAGGTAATCGCTAATAAGGCTGCATCGTCACCCTGCATGGTTCTTGTAATTCGATAGCGTTGGCTCATGGTGTATCCTCCAAAACTTATTCTACTTAATAAATGAGTTATCTTATTCGTTATACCAACTTGATTCTCTGACGTCAAACTCAAGCAACATAGGCATACGAAAACGGCACTACCCTCCCCAAGGAAGTGCAGTGCCGCGCCTAGCTTTTATAAAGGAGCCACGCTGCGCCAACTCCGCTGCGGCGTCACGTCTTCCGCGCCCGCAGCCGCGTAAGCCTCACAAATAAAGCCCGGGACCTCCGTGCCGTCCCGGAGCTCAACCTTGCCGATCCCGAGCGGAGCCGGGATCGCAGCAGCGAAGCCGCCGAAGGCCGCCAGCGGCATCTCCCAAACCTCCAGCTGGATGGCGGCGCCACCCTGCTGCTGTTTGACCAAGCCTGGCTTCGCAGGCGTGGTTGGCAGTTTCACGAGGCTGTACTTCGCAGCCGTTTCATCCTCACGGATGAAACGGGCGCCACAGCCTAGCATTTGTTGCTCAAGCGGGTAGCCACGCATGTGTAGCCCGCAAACCGCCACCAGCGTCGTCTGCGCAGCCACGGCGCCGTCCGCAATTGCAGCAACCTCAGCTGCTGCCTTCTCACCGCCGCCCAACAGCAGCTCCGCAGAGCCGCAGATCAATCCTTCCTCTTCCGCCAACGCGAAGAGTGTGATTCCGAACGGCGTCTCTGGCGCCGCATTGCCCGCAGGCACTGCCACCGCGCATAGATCCAGCAGATTGCAATGATTGGTGTAGCGGCCCATGTCCCGATTCGTACTGATTGGATCGGCGAGCACTTGCTCGCGCGTCCACGTGCCGCCGCAAGTCGGCATCACGAGCACAGCGTCTTGCAGCAACTTCCGTGCTTCAAGCTTCAGCTGTTGCAAACGGTGGATCGCAATAAACACCGAAGCCGCATCGTACTCTGCCGCTGAACCAGAGCGCAGCACCTTCTCCGTCACAGGGAATGTCACGCCAGGGTTTGCTTCAATAAAAGGTCCCAAATCAGCCCATCGCTCTGCCACCCATGGCCCTTCATATAATATTGCAGCCGCTTGCGCGAACAGCGTTACGTCCACTTCGACGATTGGAATTCCCTCGAGGCGACTAACTTCGCGAATAAGATTAATCGCTGTTTCCCACGCCGCGCGATACTCCGCGGCGTATGGTCCGTAGAAGCCTAGCTCGCCTTGCGGCAGGCAGAATCGAGCAGGAAGCGCGGACGGTTCCCGAACCACGCTGCGCGACCATGGATCATCAGCGTGCACACCGCGCGCCACGCTGTCAACGATAAGCGCATCCGCAAGGGTATGCGCAAAGACTGTGACACAGTCGAGGCTCGCACAAGCGGGCACGACACCTTTGGTCGGCCAAGCGCCGAGGCTTGGCTTGTAGCCGACTAAGCGGTTCAACGCGGCTGGCACACGGCCGGAGCCAGCTGTGTCCGTGCCAAGGGAGAAAACCACTTGGCCACGAGCCACGCTGACGGCTGAGCCAGAGCTCGAGCCGCCGCTGATCAGTTCGGGACGAAGCGCATTGTGCGCCTCGCCATAAGGACTCCTAGCACCGACTAGACCAGTCGCGAACTGATCTAGATTCGTTTTGCCAACAGGAATGGCGCCTGCCGCAATTAAACGCTCCACCACACCCGCATGTTCACTCGGTGTATAAGCAAATTCCGCACAGCCTGCTGTTGTCGGAACGCCTGCAAGGTCAATGTTATCTTTGATCGCAAAAGGAATTCCCCAAAGCGGCGCATCCGCCATAGAAAGCGTGGATAACCGATCCACATAGGGCTGAATAATCTCCATCGTTGGCTGTGAAATCCAAATATTCATATCTGCATCCACGGCAGCGCGATCCACGATGACCGAGATCACCTCTTGCGGAGAAAAGGTTCCCGCCATGTAGCCCTCACGCAGATACGAAATCGTTAATTCTTTGTCTAAGTGATCTCCCATGATCTCTCACACCTTTCCCTATGCCGATTGTTGTGAAATCCCCAAAATAAGCTGACCCGCATGAACTTGATCGCCCGGCTTCACGCCGACCATGGACACGTAGCCATCACAAGGGGCATGCTGCGGGAACTCCATTTTCATACTTTCGAGAATGGCCAGTTGGTCACCCTTTTTCACTTTTTCACCAGGCGAAACTAGAACTTTCCACACACTGCCAGGCATGATGCCTCGAACAGCAATTGTGCCTTCAGGCAACTCATCCTCTGGGGCAGCATCAACTGTCTCCCCCTCGGAGACATACTCCGCAAGGCCTTTGGCCTTCCAACTCTCGCGCTCCTCGTTGAACGCAACACGTTGCTGAGTACGGAATGTATCCGCGCTTTCTTCTATAGATTGCAAAAATTGCAGATACTCCCCAAGATCGAACGTGGTTTCTTGAATGTCCGCCTCATAACGGCCGCGCGGGAAATCCTCGCGAAGCTGCAAGAGCTCCTCTGCACTCACTTCATAGAATTGAATTTGGTCAAAAAACCGCAGCAACCACGGCTTACCCGCTTGGAAGCTTTCTGTTGAGCGCAGGCGATTCCACATTTGGATCGTCCGACCCACGAATTGATAACCCCCAGGACCTTCCATACCATAGACACACATGTAGGCTCCGCCGATGCCGACGGCATTTTCCGGTGTCCATGTACGGGCTGGGTTATATTTCGTTGTTACTAGACGATGACGAGGGTCGGTTGGCGTTGCCACTGGGGCTCCAAGGTACACATCCCCTAAGCCAAGTACGAGATAGTTAGCGTCATAAACGATTTTTTTCACATCATCGATGCTGTCCAGACCGTTAATGCGTTGAATGAACTCGAGGTTACTAGGGCACCAAGGCGCATCTGGACGAACCCCTTGTTGATAGCGCTCAATCGCCAATTGCGTAGCTGGGTCATCCCATGACAATGGCAAGCGCACGATACGCGACGGTACACGGAATTGTTCCAAAGGAGGGAGAGCAGCATCGATCTCCACAACTTTGCGGCAAGCTTCCATGACTGTAATTTGCGCAGGATCGATATGAATTTGCAGGGAACGAATTCCTGGCGTTAGATCTAGGACAGGAATAGCGCCGCTTTCTGAAATGGCCTGCATCAAAGCCTGCACTTGAAAACGAAGCAAGAGGTCCAACTCAAGCTCGCCGTATTCGACAAGCAGATTTTGGTCTCCGCAGCAGCGGATCGTGATCGGAAAGCGGCGATTCGCCATTTCATGGTAGAGACGCGGATATTCTGGTGTAATTTCCTCATTAACCGAAGGCAGCGACACCAGCTTTACTTGGTCAAAATCGCCCTCACCAATCGCACGCAGATTGCTCTCCTGCAAATCGCGCAGCGCTTCTGCTTCCTGCAGCGTAAGCAGATGGAAACGAACGCTATCGCCAGGGTGCAGCTGACCCAGCTTCCAGAACTCGGCGGAGGCCGTCGTCACGGGGCACACGAACCCTCCAAGACTCGGTCCATCCGGCCCAAGCAGGATCGGCATATCCCCCGTTAAATCCAGCGTGCCAATTGCGTAGGCATTATCGTGAATATTGGACGGATGAAGTCCTGCTTCACCACCGTCTTCACGGGTCCACAGCGGAGCAGGCCCTTTCAAGCGAACCCCCGTCCTGGAGGAGTTAAAATGTACTTCCCAACGCGTCTCTGTCAGCTGATCCAGGTACTCCGTACGCAAAAACTCACCTGTACAATGCGGTCCAGGCACAACACCAATCGTCCACTCGCGCGTCATCGCAGGGCGATATGATGCGGCGAGATCTATCGGTTGAACGCTAACTTGTTCATTTTCGTTTACCCCAAGCACGTCGCCCGTGCGCAGCGCACGACCGCCATGACCACCGAAGCCGCCTAACGTGAAGGTAGCCGAACTCCCCAGAATCTTCGGCATATCAAGCCCGCCGCCGATTAGCAAATAGGCGCGCATGCCTTCTTTAGCTTCGCCGAAGCTTAGCACTTGCCCTTTGGCTGCCTTGATCGGTCGGTACGTAGCGACTGCCTCTCCATCAAGCTCCGCTTGCATATCAGCACCCGTTACACAGAACCACATCGCACTGCGGAATTTATAGGAGCCGCCACGCAGCGTCATTTCCAGGCCTGGCGCGTCATCCGCATTGCCAAGGAGCTTGTTCCCGATTCGGAAGGACAACGGATCCATCGGCCCGCAAGGCGGTACGCCTACATCCCAATGGCGAATACGGCCAGGGAAGTCTTGGACGGTCGTTTGAATACCGCCATCAACAACCTCAAGCGCACGCTCTTCAGGTTCAAATGTATTCAATAACTGCGTATACACATTCCCGCTAAGGCAAGCTTCTTCTTGCAGAAGTGCCCGCACGTACTGCAGGTTCGTCGTTAATCCGTACAATCGCGTTTGAGCCAGCGCCCCTACAAGTTTATGGATCGCATCCAGGCGATCCTTGCCGTGCACAATAATTTTAGCCAGCATCGGATCATACAGGGTTGTCACGGTCAGGCCGTCACGGACCCACGTCTCGTTACGCGCCTCGCTTGAGAAAACAGCGCGATCCAATTGCCCTGCACTCGGACGGAACTGCTGGAGGCAATCCTCAGCATAAATTCTCGCTTGAATGCTGTGACCTTGCGGCTTGCGAATGAGCGATTGCAGATCATTCAACTCCAGCGCTGCTTCACGCACCATCCACTCCACGAGATCAATTCCCAACACTTCTTCTGTAACGCCATGCTCAACTTGAAGGCGTGTGTTAACTTCCAAGAAGTAAAACTCACATGTTTCTGGATCGTATAAAAACTCAACTGTCCCTGCACTGCGATAACCAACTTCAGCCGCCAAACGTTTCGCCGAAGCAAACATACGCTCACGCACTTCATCGGACAGGTTCGGAGCTGGACTTTCTTCAATAACCTTCTGGTTGCGTCGTTGGATCGAGCAATCGCGCTCACCGAGAGCCACGACTTCACCTAAGGCGTTACCGAAAATTTGAACCTCCACGTGACGAGCACGGGCAATATATTTCTCGAGGAACATGCCCCCGTTCTTGAAGTTGGTTTCGGCCAAATGACGCACGCCGTCGTAAGCGGATCTCAGCGTCGCTTCATCCCCACATACGCGCATGCCAATACCGCCGCCGCCTGCTGTGCTTTTTAGAATAACAGGGTAACCAATGCGTGCAGCTTCTAATAAAGCTTCGTCCAGCTCGGTGATGAGCGGTGTACCTGGCAGCATCGGCACTCCCGCGCGCTGCGCAATTTCACGTGCGGAATGCTTTAGTCCAAACATTTCCATCTGCTCTGGCGTCGGCCCGATGAAGACAATCCCATGCTCGCGGCAAGCGCGGGCAAACTCCGCATTTTCACTCAAGAAGCCATAGCCTGGATGAATCGCTTGCGCGCCTGTTGCGAGTGCAGTTTGGAGGATCAGCTCCGTATTCAAATAACTTGATTTGGCAGGCCCCTCCCCGATCAGAACTGCCTCATCCGCTCCATCTACATGCAAGCTATCTTGATCTGCCGCCGTATACACAGCAACGGATTGAACCCCCAGTTTACGTAAGGTACGCTCGATTCGTACAGCAATCGCTCCGCGATTCGCAATTAGCACTTTGGTAAACATCGTAACCACACTCCTTCACGTTATCCCTCTTTTATTTATCTATTAGTTATCCCAAATGAGCACCTGAATCGGTGTCGGATTGTACGCATTACATGGATTGTTAAGCTGCGGACAGTTGCTGATGAGTACCATCGTCCTGCCGTGAGACTGCATTTCGACATAACAGCCTGGCGCAGAAACACCATCATCGAACTTTAGCCCGCCTTCAGGTGTAACTGGCACATTCATGAAGAAATTAATGTTAGGCGCCAAATCCCGCTTCGTATAAACACCGTCTTGCCCGGCAAGCTGCAGCATGAACGTATCGCGACAGTTGTGCATCGACAACTTCTCGTGTGCGTATCGCACGGTGTTGCTCTGTGCTGAGCATGAACCGCCAACGGTATCATGACGACCGCAGGTGTCAGCGACAATGGTGAGCAGCGCCTTCCCGGACTCTGCACGCAGCACGGATCCTGTGCTTAGGTAAATGTTGCTCTGACCTGTGATTGTCGCCACAGCGCTGTAGTGATCTTCTGGATTTTCCGCATCGAAAAATAAAGTATCCGCCGCTTGATTGCCTTCCAAATCCACGATTCTGAGCACTTGCCCTGGCTTCAGCTCCCTCATCCAGCCATCCCCTGCTTGAACCACTTCACTATATATAGCCTCTTCGACAAGACGAGGGCTTTCAACTCGATTAAATACCGCCATACGACATGCCTCCTCTTTATGGTTAATGTGATTAAGCGTTTAATAAGGTGTGATATTCCCATGTATTTTCAAAAGCTCTACGATTCTCCGAGCGATAATTCAAGCAATAATCGTCTTCATGGAGGGGCGGTGCTGGGAGCACCTCGATCCTGACAGGCACCGACGGGTAGCTCTCGCTGGGATCTAGAGGGTTCGGCGTATTAGATAGAACTACTAATAGATCAAGTTCAGTTCTTAGTGTGACCGTCGCACCTGCTGGGCAGTGTCCTTGAACGAACTTCATATCCCCATTGTTTTCTACAACGATTTTGGAAAAGAAGTTCACGACCGGCATCATATCCCGCATACTTAGGCCATTGCGAACCAGCTCCACGGCGAAATTTTCTTGCCCGCTCCGCAGCCACTCATTGCGCAGCTCTTGATAGTTCGTCACTCCGTATTTGGCATCGGTTTTTGCGCGGCTTGTGTAGCCGCTCAATGGATCATGCCAGCCTAGGCTATCTTCTACGATGCTCACCATTGCTCGACCGTTATCACTCATCAACACGTTGCCTCGTGTCAAGTGAGCGGTATACTGTGCTTTCAGCGTATCCGGCATATTGTAGCGCTCCGTCAGATCCTTCGCGTGGTACAGCTGGAACGAAACATTCGCCCCCGCTTCCAGCGCTGTCAATCGAATCAACTTCCCTTTGCCAATGGTCCCTGACCATTTGCCCCCTGGCCCAATGTCCTTGCTCCAAATGTTAGCCATGCTAGCCATCTCCTTCGCGGTTTTATCTAAACAAAAAGGGAGACATCACAAGACGCAGCGGTCTTGGTGATATCTCCCAGGTTTTTATCCTTCCGTGGCACTCTCTTGCGAGAGTGGTTTACTCTCGGACCAGCCTGGTTGATACCAGCGGAACCCTAGTAAACAATCGTATTCGTTTGTGTTATTAAACATAACATCGAGAATGGATGGTGTCAATGACTTTTGATGATTTTGGGTGAATGGTATAAAATACTTCTCATGAATTGGTTTGTGTGTTATATTAACTTACACGAACGAATAATATCTAACACACAGTTGTATATTTACTTTTATTTCATTGATTAAGTAACGAAACATCACATATTAGTTTTCTAGGGTTCCGCAGGGGCATGTTCACCTGGTCTGGTCCAAGAGGAAACGCACAGCTAAAGACTGTGTTCACGGAGGGATAAAAGCCCGGGAGATATCTTGCTTTATAGATATCACTCTGGCTTTTTTGTATACATCGCCCTTTGAGGTGTTCTAAGTAATTAAGAATGAGGAGTGTTATTCTATGTCCAATCAAGTCACACTACGTAGATCGTTAAGTCTCTACCAAGTCGTCTATATGGGACTCGCCTGGATGACCCCGATGATTTACTTCTCTATTTATGGCATCGCGTATGAGAACTCTCATGGAATGCTCACACAAGCGTATCTGCTCGCATTCGTCGCTATTTTTTTCACGGCCTATAGCTATGGTGTCATGTCCAAGGTGTTTCCGACATCCGGCTCCGCGTATACGTACACCAAAAAAAGCCTTCACCCTTACCTCGGCTTCCTCGTCGGTTGGGCGCTGCTTCTGGACTACTTCTTCTCTCCCATCATCGCTTGCCTCACCTTCGGCATTTACTTGCATGCACAATTCCCTTCCATTCCAGCTTATGTGTGGATCATCGGACTTAATATCGTCCTCGGTATCATTAACATCATCGGCATAAAATTTTCCGCAAATATAAGTAAGTTGTTCGTTTGGATTCAAATTATTTTCATCGCCACCTTCTGCTTCTTCCTCTTTCGCAACTTAGCCGGCGCCCAGGAGATTCATCCGCTTCAGCCTTTCTTACAAACGGATGTGCCATTTACCACGATTCTAGCTGGCGCTTCGATTATTTGCTTCTCGTTCTTGGGCTTCGATACGGTCACTACGATGGCTGAAGAAACGGTTAACTCGGAGAAAACGATCCCGCGCGCCATCATGATTATCATCATTGCGGCTAGCGTTCTTTACTTGGTGCCATCTTTCCTGACACAGCTCGTTTATCCGCATCTAACATTCGTCAACGTTGACTCCGCAGGCTTCGAGATTGTCAAAATGGTTGGGGGAGCGGCTTTGAGCTCCGTATTCCTTACGGTTTTGGTATTAGCTATTTTCACCCAGGGTTTATCTTCCGTAACGAGCGTGTCTCGCCTGCTTTTTGTATTGGGTCGGGATGAAGTACTTCCGAAGCGCGCCTTCGCTTATCTTCATCCGAAGCTGGGGACGCCTGTTATCAACATTGTGATTGTTAGTGTAGTGTCCCTACTCGCACTCGCGATCTCACTCGACAACGCTGTGAAGTTCGTAAATTTTGGCGCGCTGACCGCCTTCTTCTTCGTCAATGTTTCTGTCATCGCGCAAAAGTATGCGAAAGAACGCAGACGCTCTGCGAAGCAAACGGTTCTTTATCTGGCATTGCCTTTGCTGGGAGCTGGCTTCATCGGCTACCTGCTGTCGCTGCTGGATCAGGATGCCCTCTGGATGGGCATGACCTGGCTCGTCATCGGGATCGTGTACCATCTTCTGATGGGAAAACGATCCGCTCGGTTGCAGGGCACAGCTGTTGTACCTGTGCGTACGGCTGGCGGCGCGCGGGCGGCGGGGACTGCTGGGACTACTGGAACGGTGGGGACGATCAAGTAGGGGGGCGGCTGGTCGACTGGTGGCGCATATGTTGCAGGGGCCATGGAAGATCAAGTTAAGGAACAGTTGGTGGACAGGTGGCTGGCGGTCGGTGGACTAGTGGCTGGTGGCTGGAGATTAGCAGGGGAACTCATTGGATAAATCCACTGGAATGGCCTTTTAACTAGCTAAATGTTGAATTTGTTTGGACAAATCCACTCCAATCCTCTGAAAGTGCCTTAATTCGGCTGTTTCTGAGCAATTGGACTGGATAAGCGGTTAGGGAGCCTTAGGGCGCAAAAAAGGAGCTGTCCCCCGGTAGATACATCTACCACAGGAGACAGCTCCTTCGCTATCAGCGCCCTACACCCGATCCGCTGGGAACACCAGCCCGATCTGCCGACGCGCCTCATCCATGATAGCCATGGCGATGCTGGACGTCGCATGCGAGTTCGTCGCCGACTCGAGCACGCCTTCGCGGATCAAACGGCTGAATTCTTCCGCCTCGTAGCGCATGGTTCTTGCGCTTTGCTCCTGCGTCAGGTCCTCGACGGAGCCGTCGCGGTAACGAATTTGCACGCGGCTCGGCTGATTGATCGTATCAATGACCATAGTCGCAAGCTCGCCTTGAATTTCAGCGGGCAGGTAGGAGCTGGCGATTTTGGAATGCTGGATGACCGCATCCATGCCGTCATAGCTGAGCAAGAGGCTGCCTTCGCCATCGACACCAGATTCCAACATAACGGCGCTCGCTTGAACGCGGTTTGGCGCACCGAACAACACGGCCAGCGGGTAGATGCAGTACACGCCTAGATCCATCATTGAGCCGTTCGAGAAAGCAGGATTGAACGCATTCAGCACGGTCCCTTGCTTGTACGCGTCATATCTAGACGAGTACTGACAGTAGCTCGCGAAGTAACGGCGAATGGGACCCAGTTTATGTATATTCGCTTGTACGGCTTTAAAATTTGGCATGAGCGTTGATTTCAACGCTTCCATGAACACGACTTTGTTATTGCGTGCCGCGGCGATCATCGCCGCCAGCTCTGAGCTGTTGGACGCCGCAGGCTTTTCGCAAATGACGTGCTTCCCGTGCTCCATACAGAGAACGGCATACTGCGCATGCAGGGAGTTCGGACTTGCAATATAAACAGCGTCGAACGCATCGCTTTGTGCAAAAGCATTCAAATCCGCATAACGATGCGAAATGTCGAATTTAGCCGCGAATTCAGCGGCTTTCTCCTCGGTACGAGAGTAGACTGCGGTGACTTCGAACTCTCCCGTTTCTAGCGCAGCATGAATGAATTCCTCTGTGATCCAGTTCGTACCAATGATAGCTAAACGGTTCATTTTCCCCATGTCTCCTTCTTCTTAACGATGTCCATCCCTTTACCCTATCAAAATCAAAGACGAATTACAACGAGTGCTTCCATCCTAGACAACTCATTTCTGTTTCCCATAATGCTTGATCTTTACTTGGGTTGCACAATGAATCTCGATGTCAGGATACACCTCACGCCAGTTCATATTTTTCCATTCCTTATAGGGAACACTCGATTTCACGACATTGCCAAGCCCGAGACTATCCACATTTTTCTGCTGCATTCTCTTCAGGATCGCTTCTGCATGCTGTGTGATTTTAGCCGCAATCTTTTCTTCCAACTTATGTTTATCCTCTTCCTTACTGATCTTCAAGTCTCCCATATACTCCAGAATGACGCCGCTTACTTTCAATTGAATGTCCACCCGAAAGGAATGCGAGCCTGCACGAGCAACACGGATACGCCGCTTATTGATCAAGGAATCAAACAGAACAAGTTCTTTCTTTTCTTTCTCTCCACTAAGCACAATAGGCAACGAAGCCATTTTGAAATCATCGCGCATCATAGCAAAATAAACCGACTCATTCACATCCACCTTCATCCGAAGGCGATCATCCTGAAATAAGGCGATACCATCTACCTTAACATGATCGGTCAATTCGTTGATAATTGGAGCAACGGGATCAATCCCATCATCATAATAATCTCTTGTAAAATCATATAGCGTTACCTTCGGAATAGTTTGGATCTTGATCTCGGATTCTAACAGATGGTCAATGTACTTGGCGGTCCGCAAATAATTGCTGTAGTTTCGGATAATTAAAGAGTGGGCTTCTCCGTTCACTACAGTCACTTTAACCCGCGGCGAGACGGACGGATCTCTCACTAATGTGTCGATATCGTCCCAGAAACCTCGTTCAGCCAACGTCCACCCGAACAAGATATTGCGCATCTGCCCGCTGACTAGTGTCAACTGAGTCTGTCTGGAGAGATCCACCTTCGCACCCTTACTGCTATCCGAAATGGTCGTCAGCACTTCTCTGGGTCGTCTCCCTTCACCCGTTGAGAGAGGTATGCTATTGGTTACTCTCAGTTTCCCCTCTGGCATTAAATCAAAGCAAGTCGTATGCGTGAGTCCAATCTTCTCTAGAATGCGTTGGTCGCTGCCGCACCCTGTCAGCACCGCCAGCAAACCAATGAGCAGACATCGATACTGTGTCTTAAACATGCTGTTGTCGCCACCTTTGCAAGGAAAGAATGCCAATTAAGAAGATCGGCAGTCCGAACGCAAATGCAAAATCAAAATACGTCACGATGGACAACCATTTTCCGACTTCATCCAACACCCCTGGCATGAACGAGACTACAAAGGTAACAGCCATGGTATAAAGCGTAACTTGCGCGAACTTCTTATTTTTAAAAATCCGCTGTACCGTCAAACTTGCCGCCCAATGATACATCACGATCGTAATGAGAACACGAAAGACAAGAAAGCTAAATAACCCATTCTCCGCCCTCTCAATAAATGGAAATCGGATATAGGCAAGCAAATCGATGCATGGAAACATAATTAATTTCAGTTGCTGCAAGCTATAGAACCCAAAGCAGATGAGTGTAACACTCAAGTACATCAGAAAACTGAAGATATTCGCGAGATGCGCACTTGTAAATAACCGGGTTTTGGCTTGTATATAGGGAAATAAGAGTAAGAGGAGCTCATATCCCAAGAAGGAACTATAAAGGTTAAATAAGCCCATCCCATGCTCCTTCCCCTCCTGTAAGAAATAATGCGTGTAACGAGATAATTTCAAATCATTAATAAATGTCGCCCCCAAAGGCGCCATCCACAACACTAAGAAGATAAATACCGTGCTTGCCTTTACAATCGCGTAGATCCCTTTAATTATTAATAGATACGCAAGCAAGCTTAAAACAAACATAAAAATCATTGGGTTCGCCGTTGGGAAAGCGGTCACTTGGAAAATGAGCACATACTCTTTGGCTACCAAGCTGCCCGATAAGGACCACGCCAACGCTATAATCATATAGAACGGATACACCATCCACTTCGGTAGACAGTTTTCGAAAATCACGAAAATACTTTCGCCCTTCCCCATCTTCCATACAAGCCATATGAGATACAGATTGAAGGCAACAATCGCCGCGATAACGACTAACATCAGCCAACCGTTATAGCCAAAATATTCAGCAGCTACTCGTGGAAGCGCAAAGATTCCCACACCGACTTGGGTCATATGTATCAAAATGAAGACATGGAAACCACCCAGCTTCTCTTTCACGCATGAATCATCCTTATTTTCTCATTTTTGCCTTCTCTTCATTGTTCGTTCTCACTTGATTCGGCCGCGAAGTGAGGATGGAGAACGGACCGCGAATGAACACATCCTTCCAATCACTCCATTTCGTAGGGGCAAAAGGTGAAAGATAGGACGTTCCCAAGCTGGTTAACCCGCATAAATGGACCACAATAAAGCCAATCCCCAGCATAA
This sequence comes from Paenibacillus sp. MBLB1832, assembly GCF_032271945.1. Classification (NCBI taxonomy): domain Bacteria; kingdom Bacillati; phylum Bacillota; class Bacilli; order Caryophanales; family Paenibacillaceae; genus Paenibacillus; species Paenibacillus roseipurpureus. The sequence goes on from NZ_CP130319.1 coordinate 5,379,492, forward strand.
GTCCGAAATTCCCCCAAATGCCTGCTAATACAATTAATCCGAAGCGTATTAGACGAATGGACGCACTCATCACGTAGCTAGGAATAACGAAGGACGAGATAGCAGAGGAGGCAACAGCGATAATCAAAATATTACTCGTCAGACCGGCTTGCACAGCCGCTTGGCCGATAACGATACCGCCGACGATACCGATGGTTTGACCGATCTTGGTCGGCAATCGCGCTCCCGCCTCGCGTAAAAGCTCAATCGTGACTTCCATCAACATAGCCTCAATGACGGGAGGAAAGGGCACTTTGCTTCGCGATTCTCTTAGCGTCAAAATCAGCGCCTCTGGTATCATTTCATAATGATACGTTGTTACGGCCACATAGATAGCTGTGAACGATATCGTGATCACGAAGGCGATAAATCGCAGCACTCTCGTTGCGGTCCCAATCGACCAGCGCTGATAATAGTCATCCGCCGAGGAGAAGAAGTCGAAAAATCCCGTAGGCCCACTCACTACGGTCGGACTTCCGTCAACGATAGCCAGGATGCGGCCTGAAACTAATTTGGAAACAGCGGTATCAGGCCGTTCGGTGATTAAAAATTGCGGAAATAAGGAATTCGGAAAATCATCGATATATTGCGTAAACATATTGCCATCATAGACGGCATCGATCTCGATATTCGTGATTCGGCGCACAAACTCATCCACGAGCTCCATATTTACAATATCTTTGATGTACAGCACATAGACGATCGTTTTGGTGATTTCGCCAACTTCCAGCTTCACCACTTTCAAATGAGAGCTTTTTACCCGTCTTCGCACCAAGGAGAGATTCGTATTCGCAGACTCTGTGAAGGAATCATGCGGTCCCGTAATGACCGATTCCGTCTCGGACTGTTCCACTCCCCTTGATTTCGGACCATAAACAATTACGAGATAAACGTTTCCCTCATGAAAAATAGCAGCTTTCCCAGACAAGATGCCTTTTACGACTTTCTTGGAATCTGACGCATGCCAGAAATTCGATTGTGCTAAAACATCCCGCACATCCTGGGCATCTTGAGCTTTGGATAATGGATCAACGATTTCCTTTGTAAACCGCATGGGGTCAATGAGATGAGGTATATACACAATATCGATGCCAGCGCTAGGGATCGAACGTTGAAATACATCAATGCAATCCTCGAATTGCTCCATGATATGGGCAAGGGATACAGGCTCGTCCGACTTGGCTGTTTCAAGTGAGCTTGGCAGTTCAAACTGTCTCAGCCCCTTCTCTGCTCTCCGCGAAAAGGAGAATAGTAATCGATCCCATATCGCCATATATAATCCCCTCTCCCATAGAGCTTTCCTTTATTCTGAGCAGATGCTCTTAAAATATTCCAAGTAACCCAAACTTGACATGAAACCTTTTGGTTTCATATAATGGAACATGTAACCCAAAGGTTTCACAATAATCGAATCGTTGGAAAACGAATTTTGCGGGAAAACTACGTAGGTCGCTACAGGAAAGGGAGATCAGGTATGCAGGATGATTTACTAAAAAAGCTGCGCTATAAACAAGGACGAGCGCTCGTCATGCAAGCACCAGCCGGGTATACATTAGGTATCGAGGACAGCGCAGCACCTAGCGGAAGCTATGAATTCGTTCAGCTATTCGTTAATAACGCCGCAGAGGTGGAAGCTTGGGTTGGTAAGGCGATCGCGTTCTTGGAAGACGACGCCATTTTCTGGATTACGTATCCGAAACAAAGTTCGAAGATCAAAACCGATATTAACCGCGACAGTCTGTTCACACTGGTCGGCGATTTGACGGATTATCGCGCTGTGAGCAATGTCGCTGTGGATGATAAATGGTCAGCCCTGCGCTTTCGCCATAAGTCAAAGGTGAAGAGCAAGGGATAAACAAGTAGAGTAGCTGCAACTGAATAAATAAAATGAAATCAGGAGGTTTTACTTATGGAAAATCAAACGCAATCGTTATCCGATATTAAACAAACCCTCATTTTTAACGCACCTATTCAAAAGGTTTGGAACGCCGTCGCGACGTCCGAAGGCATCGCTGTATGGTTCATGCCGAACAATTTCATGCCGGAAATCGGCTATGAATTTCATCTGGAGGCTGGACCATTCGGGAAATCTCCTTGTAAAGTAACGGAGTTGGATCCACCTAAGCGCTTGAGCTTCTCGTGGGGTAAAGATTGGTTTCTTTCTTTTGAGCTAACTGATCTGGATGGCAAAACAGAGTTCACCCTCATCCACGGTGGCTGGGATATCAACAAGGTTACTGAATTCGGTCAACCGCATGATACCGTTCGTGAAACTATGGCACAAGGCTGGGCGGGCATTGTCCAAAGACTTACCGCTTACGTCGAGGCTTAACATGGCTATCCCGTCGCAGAAGCATGACGTCTTCCAGGCCATTGCCGATCCTACGCGGCGCCAAGTACTTCAGCTTCTCGGTGATCAGGAGCTTCCTGTTACGGTCATCTCAAGCAATTTCCCGATGAGCCGCACAGCTGTATCCAAGCACCTGCGCATTCTGGCCGAAGCTGGCCTCGTGACAGAACGCAAGGTTGGCCGCGAGACCCGCTACCGATTGGAGCCAGAGCCACTGATGGAACTCAAACGTTGGCTGTCGTATTACGAGCGCTATTGGGAAAACAAGCTCAATGTGCTCAAACGGTTTGTTGAACAAGAAGATAACGCTGAGGGACTTGTGTATCCTCGTCTCGATGTTGTGAATCCAAACTCATAGAAAGCGTATAAGCCTCCCTGATTGGGGGGCTTGTTGCGTTTGAGTTGGAGATTATAATTACAACTGCAAATATATGACTTACTAAAAGTAATTAACTTACTTTTAACTTGACAGCAACGTGCGCTAGGAGTAAGATTAATTACATAAAGTAACTTAATATACGAAAGTAAATCGAAAGCAATTTAAGGACTAAAAGGAGATGACCGTTATGATATCACCGATTTTTGTAGGGCACGGCTCACCGATGATGGCGATACAGGATACACCTTGTACGGAGTTTTTGCTTGCGTATGGGCAAAAGCTTAAACCGAAAGCGATTGTGATCTTCACTGCACACTGGGAGACAGAAGTACTCACGATCTCGGCGACGAACGACGTCTATGAGACAATTTATGATTTCCGTGGTTTTCCGGATGAGTTGTTTCAAATAAAATATCCTGCTAAAGGGGACATTGCACTGGCTCAGTCGCTTGCGGAGCGATTTCAAGCGCAGGGGATCCCTGTCGCGCTGGATAGCGAGCGCGGGTTAGACCACGGCTCCTGGGTGCCGCTGTCTCGTATGTTCCCGACACCTGAATGCCCCGTCATTCAGGTGTCTGTGAATCCTTACCTGCCGCCTGCGGAGCAGTATCGCATCGGCGAAGCGCTGCGCGGACTCGATCAAGAGGACATCCTGATCGTCGGCAGCGGTGCTACGGTGCACAACCTGCGCGCGCTGAACTGGCATGCGACCGAGCCGGATGCTTGGGCGGTTGCTTTTGACGATTGGCTTGTGAAGAACACGCAAGACCAAAACCTTGAGGCTCTGTTCAACTACGCCACTGAAGCCCCAAATGCAAAAATGGCGGTGCCGCGTCCCGAGCATTTCATTCCGCTTTACATTACGATGGGCAGCGGCGATCCGCAGCGTCCTGCTGAGGTTATTCATCGCAGCTACGAAGTCGGTTCGCTCAGCTATTTGGCTGTTTCCTTTTAATAAAACTTGGCCAGCTTGCACAAGCTACTACAACCACTTTCTACAGACAGAGGTGCTCTGGCCATGATATGGACGACTCGCATCATTCAAACCTTGTTAGCCGCGGCGTACGTGATGTTCGGGATTCTGAAGCTATTTACGCATGATCTGCAAGTCGAGATATTCACCTCCACGTACGGGTATAGCGTCAGCTTCATGTACCTCGTGGGGGCTGTCGAATTGGCAGCTGGCCTCGGGCTCATCGTCGGACTATGGCGCCCTAGGTTAGCCCTGATCTCGGGGGGCGTCATCGCTGTTATCATGGCCTGTGCCATGCTCACACATATCCGCTCTCACGAGGGGATGCGAACGTCCGTGTTGCCGCTTATTTTCCTCGGGATGGCGATCTTCGTAGTTGTGAGAGTACAACAGGCTATAATCACCCGCGGCCGCAGCAATAAGTGCCGAATTAATCGATAAAATCGATTAATTCGCTATGGGAGCGGCCTCGGCCAGGCCCAAACAAAAAAAGAGACCCACAGCAACGGGCTGCGGGTCTTAAGTATATATATTTAAAAGGGGGTCGACTTTTATTATAGGATTCGAACCTTAAAGCGAGATGAATTTCAGATGTCATTTGTATGACAAATGATTCCGCTATGTTACAACAGCCTATTTCTCCCGAATCGGGATGTAAATATCCATCTGCACACGATCATGCCGCTGCGGATTGCAGCGCTCATCGTAGAGCTCGAACTCCGCGCTGCCCGCGTGCTCGTACCCCGAATGCGGGAACCATTCCGTGAAAATCGTCTGCCACGTACTCTGAATCGAAGCAACGAACTGATCAATCGGCACGAGTGGTGTCGTAAACACGGCATAGCGAGCCTCCGGAAACTCGCGGCACACGAGATCCTCTGGCACGTTCTCGAAGTCCGTTGCTTCCATGCCGATGATGTAGCTCAACCCACCGCTTTCCAGATCAAAATCCGCACAAATCCCAAGCTCAACCTGCGAGTCCGCGTGAACACGATTAGGGATGAGCGCCCCTTTGCCTTCCTTCAGATACGTCTGCCAAAAAGCAGGAATATCCCGATGATTCTGCCCATCCACACAAGATGTACGCAGTTCATACCCAATCAATTTAAACGCTGGCTTCGTTTGTATCACATACTCCATCCGTATACCTCCTAGATAAGGGTTAAATTTCCGATCCAGCACATTCACTTTGGGATAAAGCGGCGTTCGGATGCCTTCCTTGCGATAGGCAAGCGGCGTACGTTCGAATACCTTTTTGAACGCCCGAGTGAAGTTCTCTGGAGACTGGAACCCATTGTCGAGGGCGATGTCGATCAGCTTCTGATCCGTGTGTGCAATGTCATAAGCGGCTCGAGCCAGTCTTCTTTTGCGGACATAGTCCATCACATTGTCTCCCACCATGGTTTGAAAGACCCGATGAAAATGGAAGTCCGAGAAACAGGCGACGTCAGCCAAACACGCAACAGACAGCGGTTCCGACAGATGCTCCTCTATATGATCCAGCGTCAGCTGAATCCGCGTCTCATAATCGGTCTCCATCGTATGCCCCCTCCAGCTTGGTAACCTCAGTGTACGCGATGCGAGCTTAGCCTTCTTGATTTTTCTTGCTATCTGAGCCTACTTCCAGCTCCCTTTCGAAGGAACCGAGTACGTCTTATATTGATGCTTCCCTTTAATCTCCAAAAGATTCAGCTGCATCCCGTAAGCGCATCCCCCATCAATCCCGATTTTATCCGTGTCGAACCAGACATCTGGCTTTCCATGAATATCATGTGTCGTCGTATGCCCAAACACCACTGGCTTCTTCACGACCGTTCGATGCTGGACAAATGGCGCCCGAATCCAGATAAAGTCTCGCTCTGGCTGCGTTTTCCAGTCTTTATAAGCTGGATTCAAACCTGCATGCACGAAAATATGCGTCTCATTCTCATAATACAGCGGCAGCTCTCGCAAAAACGCCAAATGCTCACTGCAATTCGCGCGGATGCGCTCTTTGGACGTTTTCAAATCAAGGGTCTTGGAGCCGCTAAAGCTCTGAAACGTTTGGATGCCACCATGCTCGAAAAATTTCATTTCGGTTAGATCATCGGTCCCGTTCATCACTTCGATAAAACGCTGATCATGGTTCCCACGGAGCGCAATCGCCCCCTGCTCACGCACCAGAAACATGACGTGCTCAACAGTTTCAAGGCTATTCGGCCCACGATCCACGTAATCGCCCAGCAAAATAAGCTGATCCTCATCCGCCTGAAACTTCGCTTTATGCAGTAATTCCTTCAATTCAGTCACACAACCATGTATATCACTAATGACGAGTATTCGTTTCATAAAAAGCTTCCCCCGTATGTGGTCTTGTCCATCTCCCGTGTACATGAAGCTTATTTTATCATAATTAGGCGGAGTGTTGACTCCAGAATTAAAAAAAGCCGTTGCACTGCTGCTCAAAGCAACCATACAACGACTTTGATTGAATTCAAACCTGGAACACCTTGATCCTCGCGTGAAGATCATCGGCTTGGCGCGTCAGCAGCTCAGAGGACGATGCCAGTTCTTGCATCACAGACATCTGTTCTTGAACAGAAGCAGATACTTGTCGGATGTCTTCGGAAATGTGACCTGCGATGTCCCCCACTTCTCGGGTTTTCTTGTGTACATTCTCTTCTTGTTTCATCTGTTCATTAAGGCTGAGGGCGATCTGTTCCACGGCATGCGCCGTTTGTTCAAACGCATGATTGATGCGGTCCAAGGCAGCCTTAGCGGCATCACCTTTCACGGATTCACGGCTGGCAAGCTGTTCTTGCACCTTAGTCTTGTCGACGACTGCCGCAACACCCGATTCCATCCTCGTAATCAGTTGATCGATGTGTTTAACTGCCTTGGTACTCGCATCAGCCAGCTTGCGGATCTCATCTGCTACGATCGCAAAACCCAATCCCGACTCGCCCGCCCTAGCCGCTTCGATCGAGGCATTTAAGGCGAGCAGATTAGTCTGATCGGCGATCCCCCCAACGACTTGGGAGATACTCCGGATCTGCTTGGCATCCTCATGCAGGTCATCCACGATGGCCATCGACTCCCGGTTGGACGCAGCCAAGCTCAACATCCCATCCACCAGAGATCGGACGATGTTCCCGCTTTCCGAAATTGTTTTGAGCATCTCCATGGAAACCATGCGCGACTCTCCCGATTTCACGCTGATCTCAGCTGCGGAAGATTTCATTCTCGTCGCCGCTGATAAAATATCGACGTGCAAATCTTCTTGTTCCGCAGTCCCTCGGGATATGGTTTCCGTGGCACCCGAAATCCGCTCAATTTGCCGTGCCGCTTGGTCCATCCCTTCACTGAGCGAACTGGCATGGTTGTAGGTAAACGTAACATTTTCCGAAATGTCCTTGATGATTTGCCGTAAGCCTATAATCATTCGCTCAAACGATAAGCTGAGTTGCTGGATTTCATCATCAGACGAATACGTCGGTATTTGAATTTTCAAATTGCCAGTAGCGGCTTCGTTCGCAGCTTCGGTTAATCGGCGCAGGGGCTTAATCAGCCATGCCGCCCCTAACCAACCTAGTACGCCTGTCCATACGATGCCGAGCAACAGAACTATGGAAAGAAATGTCCACTCAGACATTCCTGGGGCTATGAAATCTTTTAAATAAAAAATAAATAAAGCACTGCATCCATACGTGACGATGGAAACTGCGGTCATGCCTATGACGATTTTCTTAACGAGTCCGAATTTCATGACTTCACCTTCGCTTCTCTTGTTGTATTTTGTATTCATCATAAACAACGCATCTGGAGCTGACTATGATATAAATCACAGCAAAAAGGACGCCCCTAACGGCGTCCTTTCACGAACAAAGATTATCTATTCATTGATAAAATGGACTGCTTGCAGGAAGCGTTTCAGCATGACCGCCGCTTCCGCTCTTGTGGCATCTGCCGCAGGATGGAAGGTCGTGTCGGTTACACCCTTCACAATGCCAGCGTGAATCGCTTGGGATACCGCTTCTCGTGACCATGTGCTCACTTGATCTGCATCTGCAAATGAAACTAAGCCTTTCAGATCACTTTCCACGGATGTGCCTGCAAACGTCATCGCTCTCATCATCATCACAGCCATCTGTTCACGTGTAATCTGCGCATTCGGCCTAAATGTGGCATCCTCATAGCCGTTAATAAGGCCAGCTTTCGCAGCCGCACCCACACTTCCCGCGTACCAGCTGCCTGCAGCTACGTCGGTAAACTTGGCTGTGGCAGAAGCACCATCTACATTCAATCCCAGCGCTCTGATCAGCAGCGCCGCGAATTCCGCGCGCGTGATCGATGCGTCTGGTGAGAAAGCATCCGCTGAGGTTCCTTGAATAACCCCTTTGGAAGCAAGCAATTCCACATCTGACTTGGACCAGTGTGTCTTCACATCAGCGAAAGTCCTAGCAGATTGGACTACCGCATACAGACTGTTCCCTGGGCGCATCATCGTTACTGTCGTCTGCCCCTGATTGGTACTGAAAGTCGCTGGCACAAAGATAATTTCGCCCGTATCTGGATGAATCCACACAGCAGTAAACTGAGCGGCATCCAGCAAACCATCCACTGTAACGCTGCGAGTTACATACGTACTTCCAAAATCATTCACCGCAATTTGCTTGCCATTTCCTTCAGCAACGACTGTAAATTCTAGGGTGTGGCCTAGCAATGTCATGCCTCTTTCTCCGAGATTCGCGCGTATAGCCGTCTCACTCTCGACGGAGCCTTGTTCGATGATAATCCGTAGCGTCATATCGGACACATCTGTCGCCAAGGATTGGGCCAAATCAGGCAAGTTCAACACCGAAATCGGCAGGTTATAGGCCACACCGTTCGCTCTCATGGACAGCGCAGCATTGGATTGATTAGCTGTGTCTGTTTGCAGTGCACCCGCAGGAAGTACGAACTGAGCTGCCGTCTCCGTGCTTTTCACGTCAATAACAATGGTCTGCTTATCGGCGCTTTGAGATCTGAGCAAGCTCAACGCCTTTTCTAAATCCTCTTCTGAAATCGTCACGGTAGAAAACAGCTTCCCGTCGACGGTCTCATTCGTCGGATTACTTATGATTTCCACACCATGTTGGATCAATTTCACTGGATCAGAGGGCAGAATGACAACAGGGTTACTCGGCACAACTGGAGCAATAAAGGAAAGGAAATTCCCTTTCACGATATCTCCTGCTGCATCACGCTGAAAAGGTAACACAGGCACTAGGCTTCCAAAGTTCCCATCAGTCAGCCGCATACCTAATATATTGATAGATTTGGAACCGTCCCAAAAATAATTCGATGTCGAGTTCAATTCCGCTGGATAGTTATCTTTGGCTGTGACGCTCGTTTGATACGAGATGAATCCGTCGATGCGAAAATTCAATGAAACTCCCGTATACGAGGTGAAATTCAGATTCCCTTTCGCATTGTTATACGCAATATTCGTGCTCTCCGCTCGAACGCCTGGATTACTATTGCTGGCGAAGCCATACGCACCATTGCCGAAAGCGATGCTGTTTCGGATAATATGAGGCACGTGAATACCTTCACCGCCAAGTTTAAAACCATTTTTATCCCCGGCACCTACAGCTCCTGAAGTCAATGTACCATTGTTATACGCAATACTGTCTTCGATAATGACAGGCCCGATCGCGCCTGTGCCTACCTTCGTATAAAGATCCCAGCCGTCATCGATATTGTTATGCGCAATATCGCCTCGGAAGATATTCCCTGTACCTGAGGTCAGCTTTGCTGCAAAGCCATCCGCGTTATTGTTCGCAGGATCTGCATTATCATAGGATTCACAATTGAGAATGAGATTGTTCGAAGGCCACAGCTCTCGGCTTGCTGTTTCATCCGTACGGCTGATTTGCAGCCCGGTGTCGCCATTTGCATAGAATCGGCTGCCCTCTACGATATTGTTGCTGCCACCAATCGTAAAGCCTTTCGTGTTTCCAGCTGTCCGAGTAAAGTCGATGCCTTTCAAATGCCAGTAGCTGCCGCTTAATACAACACCTTCCGATTTCTTGTCAAAATCGATAATGGGCTTCGCACCCGGTGCTGCGACCAGGTACTTTCTGGCGGACGCCGTACCGTCGTGGCCTTTTGGTATGTTAATTTTGGCCTCACGTATGTATCGACCATCGAGTAGAATGACTTTTTGGCCTGGTCTGACATAAGCCACAGCCGTATCCAGATCTAACGGATGGTCGATCGTCCCATCACCGCCATCATTCTTCTTCGCTCTCGGAGACACATAGATGTCCCCGCCATCCACGTAGATTTTCATATCAACGTTGTGATTTAAAACAATTTGATTATAGGACGTGAGATATTGCGTATCGTCTGGCACGAAAGCTGCGCTAAAATTGGTATACGTATTCGCTGTTACCGTCGTGTTCAAGGTGAGCGGGACACCTTTCACCACTGCTGCATTTTGCAATAAATAACTGTTTCCTTGCTTAATCGTAACCGTACCGTTCACATTCGATTTTAGCCCCAACGAGTAAGCAGAATCTGAAGTCTGTGTAAGTCCAGTTAAGCTTACATCTGGCGTCAACGGTGTCGGATCAGGTACTGTCATCGGTTTATCTGTTTGCGCTGCACTCAACTTCATGTTGATATCACTGACTTCAATCGTTGCTAGACGAGCTACATAGAAGCCCACGTACATGTTATCTTGATCTTGAACCTTTAGGATGTCAGGAGCATAGAAGCTCGCCGCCACCCCACTCGCTCCACGATCTAAACGACCAGAGAAGCCATTATTTGTTTTGCTCAGCGTAAGTTTATAATCGACAGTTGGGTAGGTCGTGCTTTCTGTTGGTTTAACGGGCTCCAGCATCTTGCTTTGAACACCCAAGCTGCCCGCCCCACTTGGCGATGTAACCCCTGTTCTCATGAACAATTGGGTTCCGTTCTGCTTCGTTGTCGCACCGCTATAGCCGCCAATGGCTGCAAAATTGGAGCCCGACACACTGGAATCACCAGCAGTACCAATCGAGTCTCTAGCCATAATCCCGAAGGACTCCTGACCGTCATGAGGATCCTTTGCGTAAGCAGTAACTTTGATATGAGCGGATAATTCGAAATTATCCATCGTCGGATCCAGTTCCGTATAATAGAACATGAGGCCGTCCTGATCACCCGTCACCTTGCCTCCGCCTTCTAAAGCAGTAAGCTGAACAACGCTGCCATCTTCACTGACATTGATTTTATTCGATGCAGCCGATGTGGACTGACCGAATCGAATCGATTTCCACACCACATTTCTAGGCTCCGTTACCGTAACGAGAAGAACAGTTGGCGGGATGGACGTGTCTAATGGCTTGATCTGAAGGGCATACACACCCGCCTGCGTTTTATCGTATGCTGTGGCAATGACTTCATATTGACGGGACGCTAGCAGCTCTCTTTTGCCATTATCATAGACCTTCGACACGCTCAAGCCTGTCATATCCAAGTCTTGCCCTTTCACATACGTTGTTCTCGGATAGTCCGTGACTTCGACTCCGGTCACAACAGGCTGATTAACAGTTATGGTGAAAGATTTCGTTGCCGCACCTTTATAGGTGGATACCGTAAGTGTCTTAGTACCTGTCGTGCTCATATCAGCGGGAGTCACATTGATGTTAAATTCGTTGCGCAGCAGTTTCACTTCCGAGTTATCACTAAAATGCGCATACACCGCAATTCCTGCTTGATCAAATGTGTCCCCTATAAAATAAGACGTCTTCGCGGGATTTGCCTTAATAATTAAGTCGGTCATTTGCGCATTTTTAACATTAATGTCGAAGGTTGTGTACGTTGTGGCAGTAACCGTAGACCAGACCGTTACCGTTTTCGTTCCTGGTGTGATCAGCTTATAGGCAGCATTGGTTACCGTTGCATCACCTGAGGGGATAGAAGTCATATACTGACTGCTCTCCAGCGTCGACCAATCACCAATACCATTGTATTGGCCGCGCACGGTCAGCCCTTGCGGATCAAAATACTCCCCAAGATAATAGTCCATTTTGGCAGGTAAATAGGTAATGCCCATCCCCGTTACAACTAAAGGCTTGAAATGAATAGGAAACGAAGCCGTTTTCCCGTTAAAATTAACCGTTAACGTACGATCTACTGCTGTTTTGTTATCAAATCCAGAAACAATATAGTCATTGGGAGTAAGCTCATCCTCATGACCATCCTGGTACACCGCCGTAACTTTTAAACCTGTTAGATCCATGCTCTCACTGACGAAATAGTCGTTTTTCACGGAGGAGGTGTCTAGTCTTAACTGGCTAGGTACTCTTTCATCTTTATGGAAGGAGATGTCGGAGAACGTTACGACTGTATTTCTAGCGGCGTAGAGCCCCGCGTAGGCGAGGGAGCCAGTGAAATTGTCGATGATCGCCGTTTCGTTGCCGATTTGCACCTTATACACACTACCTGATTTCTTAATGCTCAACTGATACTCGTTATCCTTTGCAGGCAGGGGCGCTGTAAAGGTTGTGATTTTCTTAACGGGATTGGTGGTTGCGTTGAAGGTCCCTTGTTTATAGAAGGCCTCCATCTTCTGATCCAGCGCACCTACGGCCACATAATCGCCTGTAAACCCACTTTGGTAGGCATTATCCAGGATATTTTGCCGCAGCATAATACCGAATGAAATTTGAGTTAAACTGCTTGTCGTACTTACAGCCCATGCATTTACTTTGGCTTTGGCCGAAAACTCGAAATTATCCCCAGGCTGAATGTCTCTAAAATAGTAGGCCATCCCTTCTATGGCACTGGATCCAGTGGAGATTTTCCCTTTATCCTTTTCTACCCGAAGATCCACACTTCCGTTAGCGTTCTCTGTAATTCCAAAGTTGGTCGTTGTAAGATTGCCTGCACCGCCGACATCGCCAAAAACACTCCCCTTCCATGGACTTGTATCCGGTATGGAGACCCACGTTGGGTTTGCAGCCCGTGCAGCCGTCGGCAGCATCGCCGCCACTAAACAAATTGCCATGATTAGGGTAATGAAACGTTTTATTTTTTCCAAACCACATATCCCCTTAACAAGAATTGTATGCGTTTACATTTAATATAAAGCGAGGCGCTCAGCGCGCCAACTCGGATAGAAGGACGCCATCTAGCGCCCTTTTCTCCATTATTCCAGCACACGCGCCGTCCCCGACAGCACCGAACATCGTTATGTCTTCACTTACTTCACTAACGACGCCACTTCAACGCACGCCATGACGAATGCTCCCACACCATGCAAATCATTCTCACTCGTTGGGCGCGTAATATAGTTCTCATAATCCCCTGCGGACGTTCCAATACAGATGAGCGGCAAAATCAACTTACCTTGCTCGTCGAATTTCAACGTGCGCAGCAGCCCTTCGTAGCCTTTCACAGCTGCGGCTGCACATTCAGGACCAACGACGCCGAGATTGACGGCTTTGGCAATCGTGTACACGAACAGGCTTGTGCATGAGCTTTCCAGCCAGTTGTCTGGCTGATCGCCCTTGTCGACCACCTGGTACCACAGTCCGCTGTCCGCGTCCTGATAGTGGATGATCGTATGTACGAAGTCGCACAGCGAGCTCACCAGCGCTTCGCGCCCTGGCTCTTCCGCCGGCAATTCGTCGAGGAATTGCGATACGGCAAGGCCGTACCAGCCCAGCGAACGTCCCCAGAATTCCGGCGAGCAGCCGGTTTCAGGGTTCGCCCACGGCATACAGCGGCTTTCGTCCCACGCATGGTACAGCAGCCCCGTGCGCTCGTCTTTCATGTACTTGCGCATGAGCTGCTCTTGGTGCAGCACAGTTTGGCGCAAGCCGGTTTCGCCGAAGGCATTCGCGTATTTCAGCGCGAATACGCCGCCCATGTATAAGCCGTCCAACCACATTTGGTTGGCGTATTTATCTTTGTGCCAGAACCCGCCTTCGGAGGTGAGGTTCAAGGTGTTCAGCAGATGGCGCAGCTTTTCTGCGGCTACGCGGTATTTGCGCTCGCCGGTACGCTGTTCCAAACGGAACAAGAGCAGTCCTGCTTGCATCGCGTCGAGCTCGTCGCGCGCAAACATAAGGTTGCCATACTCGTCGACGAGACCGTCGACGTACGCTTTGATGTAAGCGTCATAGCGGTCATCGCCGCCTGCTGCCCATAGCATTTCCATGCCGCAAAGGAATACCCCCTGATGGTAATGCCAACGCCCTGCTGGCGGAAGCTCCATCGGTGTATATGTGGCTATGATTGAATCGCAAGAAGCTTGTGCCCACGCTAGTGGTGTTTTCGTTTGAGTTGATGTCATTGTAAGTTTCCCCTTCCTTTATGAAACTGCGATTTATTTTCCATCAATCATGGTGAATACGGGCCGTTTCGTAAGCAGCGGTGCCTGCAAACCAGCTAGTTGGTAGCACACAGAGCGAATCAACAAAGCTTGTGTGCCAGCATTCATATCGCCTTCCACTTCCCCTCCCCCAATGTGAACAGCCTTTGGCATACCGGGGTAAAACTCGCCTGGCTTAACCTGCGCCACATTCGGCGCTGTTGGTGAATGCGCAAGCTCACGGGAAAACCCGCCATCCACACGAAGAAGGCGTTTCATATTCGCAAGCGTTATGGCCATGATCTCTCGCAATTCTTCTGCTGAGATAGATAACTTCATATACGACAATAAGTGGATCGGATTGCGTATATAGCACATATCGACCGCTTCCTCGTGCCGCAAAGCATAGAGGATACTTTGGTAAATCTGTTCCTCTCTCGGCAATGGCACATCGAAATGATCGTAAAAAATGTGCAACTTGAACGTACCTGAGATTCGCACATAGTAGGAGCCCTCTCCCCATAAGCCGGTAAGTGTATCCTGCCTATTGGCAAAGAAATTGAACGCTGTTTGTGCAAATGCCGCTCTGCGGCTCTCTGGCTCCACTTGTCTTACGTAGACGCTTGAAGTTGAGAGACGATCGCAGCCTCGCCAGCTGTTCGTCAGCTCAACCGACTCTAACCAATCGAGATAGTCTTCTGGCGAAGCCATATACGCAGGTGCTTGCTGCGCCTCATAAGGAAGCGCATAAAGCGGCTTTCCGCCAAGCTTTCGCAAGGCATTCAAGCTATAGCTGATCGCGCGTGCCACCATGACCTCATCCTCACGCATCAGCGGGTTCTGGTCATAGAAGTAGCCTGAAGCTGCCTCTTGGTTACCCTGAAAGAAGCGAATACATGCTAGCTTCATCTCCGCTGACATGGCATCCAGCCAACCACAGCGTTCAAGAATATTCAATGCTTGCGCTGTCGATTCAATGTCTGGAACACCGCCTGGCATCCGCCTGGAGCTTGCAGCGTAATAAAACCCGCCGCTATTCGCATCCAATTGTCCGCCGAGCCATCCTCCAACCCCATCAAACAAACTATCCATCTCGGTTAAAAGATTACTGATTTCCCCGCTTAAATCGCACCCATGTCTATTTCTCATCATTACCCCTTAATCGATCCAATCATCGCACCCTTAGCAAAATGCTTTTGCAAGAACGGATACACAATCAGAATCGGAACAGTCGCTACGACGATAACAGCCATTTTGATCGACTGCGCCGGTGGCGGTGTCGTGTTGTCCAAGCTCGAACTCACGTCCAATCCGCTGGCTAGGACGACAATTTGGCGAAGCAATACTTGAATTGGCCATTTGGCGGCTTCATTAATATAAAGAATCGCACTCAGGTAAGTGTTCCAATAGGTTACCGCGTAGAACAACGAGATCGTCGCGATCGCAGGCATCGATAACGGCAGGACGATACGGAATAGAATGCCAAAGTCGCTGCAGCCGTCGATTTTCGCCGACTCCTCCAGCCCCTCAGGGATGTTTTGGAAGAAATTTTTCAAAATAATTAAATTAAACGCACTAACTGCCGTTGGCAGAATCAACGCCGCATAGGTGTCGATCATGCCAAGCTCCTTCACAACGAGAAACGTCGGAATCAAGCCGCCATGAAACAACATCGTGAACACAACGAGGAACATAATCACTTTACGTCCATCCACATCTCTGCGCGCCAACCCGTAAGCCATCAGCGCTGTGATGAACATACTGATCACCGTGCCAATCACAGTCGTCCCAATGGAGACCGCCATTGCTTTAAATATCGTATTTGTCGAAAAAATAAATCGGTATGCCTCGATACTCCAAACTGTCGGAATGAGGACGAATTTCTTAGACGCCATTTCCGCGCTCGTCGTGAACGAACCCGCCACCACGTGGATGAACGGGATGATTGTAATCAATCCGATGATGGTTAATAACAAATAGTTGATCATACCGAACATTCTGCCGGCTAATGTTTTATCTTCGACCACGACTACTACCTCCTAGCTGCTGCTAGGCGCTTACCGAACTTAGTAAACGCCCTCTTCGCCCATCTTTTTCGCAATACGATTCACAATCATCACCAATACAAGGCCGATGAACGATTTGAATAAACCAATCGCTGCGCTGTAACTGAATTGCCCTTGTTTCAGACCTGCTGTATATACATAAGTATCAATGATCTCAGCAACTTCTCGGTTCATGGAGTTAAGAAGCAAGTACACATGTTCGAAACCGAGCTCGAGAACCGCACCAATTTTCAAAATTAACAAAACAATAATGACACTTCGTATCGCGGGCAGCGTAATGTGCCACACCTGTCTAAGTCTTCCTGCACCATCCATACGAGCAGCTTCATACAAGCCAGGATCGATGGAAGCAATCGCCGCCAAATAAATAATCGTTCCCCAACCTGCTTCGCGCCAAATCACCTGCAAAATATAAATCGGTCTGAACCACTCTGGTGCCAGTAAGAAGTTAACCTTTTCAAAGCCGAAATATGAAATGATCTCATTAATAATCCCGCCGTCCATAGTCAGCATCACGAAGCTGATGGACACGATAATAACCCATGACATAAAGTGGGGCAGGTAAACGATCGTTTGAAACACTTTCTTAAACAGATCCCCTCTGACCTCATTCAGCATGAGCGCCAAAATAATCGGAATCGGAAAATAAAACAAGAGATTCATGACGAACAAGATTAACGTATTGCTTAAAATATTGAGAAAATCGGGTTCCGTAAACAACCTTTTAAAATGCTCCAAGCCAACCCATTCACTTCCGGTAACGCCCTTGAAAGGCTTGTAGTTCTGGAAGGAAATGATTAGTCCATACATAGGGATATACTTAAACACGATAAAATATAAAATCCCTGGCAGCAGCATGACATAAATCCATTTATTTTTCCAAAGACGTCTACTCAGTTCACTGCTTTGTTTTCTAGCAACCACACTTTGGGCTACATTCACTTCTTGCATAGGACTTCTTCCTTTCCGGGCGATCCAAGATAACCTTCTTGCGTTTAGAATGAGAAGACTGCCGCGGTTCGAGCAGCCTCCTCACCTTCAACTCCGTTTGGATAACGTGTTGTTACTGGCTTATTTTTTGTATTGCGCGTTGTACTCTTCCATGATTTTGCTGCCGCCACGCGCTTTCCAATCTTCAATCGCTTTATCAAAGCCTGCTTTATCAATTGTTCCGTAAATGTATTTGTTCGTTGCATCCGTGATAACGGCTTGCGCTTGCACACCTTTTTCAAGGTTTGTTTTGGAATCTAACGCAGCTGTCGGGTCTTGAACAGCGAACTTCAGGTTCGCAATTTTTAACTCGTCTGCTTTTCCTTGTGCAGGGATCGTAGGAATACCTAAGTATCTGCCCGATGTATCTTCATCTCCGATTGCTAAATCTGTGAATGGTTTTACCTCACGCGTCCATTTCTCATCATCCAGCTTCTTCGCTTTGTTATCCGTTAGGCTGTAATTGACATCTTTGATACCCCAGTTTGCCATGTTTGCTACTTCTGGTGTCATCATTTTGTCGAAGAATGCTAACACTTTACGCAGATCAGCTTCTGTTTTGATAGAGGATTTAGGGAACAGGACCACATTCGCGAACCCTGGAAGTGCCCAAGCTGCGAATTTGCCGTCAGGACCAGCAACCATGCTGTGTACGTCAACTACCGCATTGGGTACGTTTTTGATCAAATCCTTATTGAGTGTCGTCACATCCGTCATCGCTCCGATGTACATTCCAGCTGTACCCGCAGTGAACAACTTTTGTTGATCGGTTTTGCTTGTTGCTGCGAAATCCTTGTTGATGTAGCCGCCGTCACGCATTTTTTTAAAATAATCCATCGTCGCTACATATTGCGGGAACATGAATTCTGGCGCTAGCTTGCCATCCTTAACGCCCCAGTTATTCGGTGTTCCTTCCCAAGCCGCAATGGTTTTGAATGCTCCATAAATAAGATCGTTACGGTCAGTAAGACCGATTGTATCTTTTTTACCATTGCCATCAGGGTCATTTTCTGTGAATGCTTTCGCCATCGCGAACAATTCATCTAGATTTGCAGGTGGTTTCAAGCCGAGTTTATCTGCCCAATCTTTCCGATAGATAAGACCTTGACGAGCGATGTCTACACCGCGGTAAAGAGAGTACAATTTGCCATCGACTTTCGTATTATCATTCGTTGTGGATTTCAGCTTGCTGAGGTTCGGGAAGTCTTTCAGAAGGGGACCGATCTCCCAGAATTGGCCGTCGCGGATTGCGGATTTCATTTGAATGAAGGTCGCTTGGTTTTTCAAATACGTAGCTTGCGGCAGTGCCCCTGTCGCGAACGTCGTATTCAGCTTCTCTTCATACGTGTCTGCTGGGAAGAACTGGTACGTCAATTTCGTGTTCGTTAGTTTTTCAAGTTCTTTAATAATCGTATCTGGCGGTGTTTGTGCCGTATTGAGCGGCGCCATGATCGTAATCGCTGTCGGTGTATTGTCGGTTGCTTTCGGCGTTGCTGCCGTTGTTGCCGCTGCCGTTGCTGCGGTCGTGGAAGCAGGCGTTCCTTTATCTCCGCAAGCTGCTAACGCGAAGCTGGAAACAAGCATAACGCTAAGTGGAATCGTAACTAATTTTTTCTTCATTTCGGTTTAGACCTCCGCGATAATGTGTTGTGCTACAACTCACACATTACAGGCAGGGAGATCGGTACCGAAATAATCATTTACTCATGTAGCCCTGATGTGGCGCGGGATGTGAGAAGATGATTATCGGATGGGGAGATGATTACGGGATTTTTTGTCGCTTTCACTCACACACATAAAAAGGAAAAAAAGAAAGAGTCTACCAAATGGCAGACTCTTTATAATATATTTAACTGGTACAAACTCAACTTGTGTGCGGCTCCCTCTGGAAAGGAGGTTGATGCCATGGAAACTTTCCAAACGATAATCGTTATGCTCGCGTTCGGTACGTTTATACTGGCGCTTCTGAACGAAATTGCATTGGAAGCTTACCAATACGCGGCCGACTCCGTTGGCAAGAAATTCGCCGCTGCGATCGAGCAAGAGGCGACGGCCGCGGGCCAGTTGCTCGCCTTCTTCCACGTCTACGCCGATGTGGTGAACAACCCGCCTTTCATCGGCGGGTGCCCCCTGCAGAATACGGCTGTGGAAAGCGATGACACGCACCCCGCCTTGCGCCAGAGCGCGCAACAAAGCCTTCATAATACGCTTGAGATGATGAAGCGTATTATTGAGGAAGGCATTAGACAAGGGGAGTTCAAGGCTGGGATCGACTCCGATGCCTTAGCAACCTTCACCTTGTCTTTGCTAGAAGGTGGCATCCTGCTCTGCAATCTCGAGGGTAGCAATCGCCATATGACGATGAATATGGCCAGCTTAGCTGCCCATTTGCGGCAGTACTGCTGTTAGAATGCAAAAAAAAGAGACGGTGGACCGAATGGTCAACCGCCTCTTTTTCTTTGAGCGCCGAGTGACGGGGAGGCGCATTTAAGGGTGGTCAACCACCTTTAAATCCAAAAACTAGCCAGATCTTCGCGAAATAGCGGTGGTTGACCACTGCTAAACTGGCGTTTGAGCGCCGAGTGGCGGGGAGGCGCGCATTTAAGGGTGGTCAACCACCTCTAAATCCAAAAACTAGCCAGATCTTCGCGAAATAGCGGTGGTTGACCACTGCTAAAGTGGCGTTTGAGCGCCGAGTGGCGGGGTGTTCGAGCATTTAAGGGTGGTCAACCACCTCTAAATCCAAAAACTAGCCAGATCTTCGCGAATTAGCGGTGGTTAACCACTGCTAAAGTGGCGTTTGAGCGCCGAGTGGCGGGGTGTTTGAGCATTTAAGGGTGGTCAACCACTCTTAAATCCAAAAACTAGCCAGATCTTCGCGAATTAGCGGTGGTTGACCACTCCTAAAGTTTCTTTTGTGGGCATAGTGGCGGGGCTTCTCGAATTAAGGGTGGTTAACCACCGCTAAAGTGGCGTTTGAGCACCTACTTCACGTCCAACTTACTTCCGCTTCGCATACGCCTCGTTATACTCGCTAATCATCTGATTGCCGCCACTGCGCCGCCAACGCTCAACCTCCTGCTGGAAACCAGCCTTATCCAGCTTGCCCAGCATGTAGTTGTAGGTGGCATCGGAGATGATTTTGTACAATTCGACGCCACGCTCGTCATAGGTCTTCGATTCGATGCCGAGCGACGGGTCCTTCACGGCGTACTTCTCGTTATCCAAGCTCAGCGTATCCGCCAGCTCGGACAGCGATTCACTTTGCGCGATCGGCATGACATTCGGATTCTTCAAATCCGCAATCATCAGCGCGTAGAGCGCATTCACTTCATTCACACGAATTTTCGACGTTTCTTCGGAGAGCTGGACCTGCCCATTTTTCGCCGTGTAATGACGCCCTTCCAGCCCATATTTCATGAGATTCGCGACATCCTTATCCATCGACCGATCAAAAAATTGCAGCATCTGCTTCAGCTCCACCTCCGTACGAATCGCTTTTTTGGAGAACAAATATAAGGCACTGTAATTCGGAATCGACCAGATCTGGAACCCTTTCGGACCCTCAATATGATTCACCAGTGTAAAACGAGCCTCCGGATTCACCATTTGCGCCTCATCCGACAGCCGCTGCACATCTTGCATACTCCCGATATACACCCCAGCATTCCCATGGATCAGCTTATCCCGTTGCACTTCTTTACTGGTTACAGCAAAATCTGAATTAATCAACTTCTCCTCATACAGCTTCTTCATGAAATTCATCGCATCCATATAGGCTTGCGCTTCGAACTCCGGTACGAACTTCCCATTAGTTGCGTCCCAATTATTCGGTGCTCCGAAATAGGAGCTGATCGTTTTGAAGGCACCGAACACCAGATCATTGCGGTCCGTCAAGCCCACCGTGTCATCCTTTCCATCCCCGTCGGGGTCGCCATAGGTGAACGCTTTGAGCACATCATGCAGCTGATCCAAATTCGTCGGTTTGCTCAGCTTCAGTTTCTTCAGCCAATCCTCCCGAATAATAATCCCCTGCCGAGAGGACGGTCGCTCGGTGTATAAACCGTAGATTTTGCCATCCACAGCCGTCTGTCCAAGAATTTCCTTATTCAACTGCTTCAAATTCGGATACGCCGACAAGTACGGTCCAATATCCCAGAACGCGCCAGAGCGGATTGAATTTTTCATCAACATATAATCCGTATATTTCACGTAGGTCGCCTTTTTGAGCGAATTCGTTGTGAGGGCTGTGTTCATTTTATCCGTATAAATGCCATCTGGCACCCAGTTCACATCTAGCTTCGTTTGGGTGCGCTTCTCGATCTCTTTAACCAACTCATCAATTGGCGGATGCGGAAAATGAAGCGGTGCCATAATAGAAATGATAGGCTTCGTATCTTGATTGCTGTTCGTTAGAGATGAGCCGCTGTTTTGACAAGCACTCAACACCGCTAGAATCGTTAACCCAATTAAACATCGTCCCAACCACCGGAGTTCCCGGCCATGCAACTTATTTCTCATACGAATTCCCCCTTGATACAGCGGGCTTTTGACCGCCAATCTGAGATAATGATTATCCATTTTGCAGATGATTATTGATCTAGCTCGCGCTTCTGTCTACAATACATAGATAGTCTGACAAATGAATCTTCGAATAGATAAGGTGTTGGATGCGATGCGCTCTTTAAGTTTTCTTAGCAAAATGACAATTTTCAGCTTCCTGCTGAGCACATTGCCGGTGATTTTCATCGGCGCTTTTGCCTTCGTCACGTCTTCCAGTGAGATCCAAAAAAATGTCAACGAAGGAAAAATGCAGTTAATCACGCAAATCAATTCCAATGTAGAGCAGAAATTAACGACTGTCAACCATACACTCAATCAAGTCATTAACTCGACCGTACTCAAGAAAGCCATGGATATGCCGCTCACTGTAACCGATTTCATGATGTATGACGATCTCCGCAGCGAGATTCGCTACATGCAATCTTTTGACACACGGTTGGAAGATGTGCTCTTGATTAACGCGAAGCAGAATTGGATGATCAAAAATTCCGGCTTATATCGTTTTGACAGCTATCCTTTTGCTGATAAACTAACTCTCATGATGAACACACAAGAGAACAGCAAGTGGACTCTAAGCCCTTCTAAGTGGTTCTACACCGAAGAGAATGCGAGAAGTGTGCCGTGTGAGTACAGTATTTCGCTTATCAAAAAGCTGCCAACCACCGGTCTCGATCAATTCGGCATGGCCTTAGCCAATATTCCCGCTTGTTCCCTGCAGGATATGATTCAAAGTGACTCCGCGCACCCGGATGATATTGTCATTATCGATGAAGAGCAGCGGATTCTGATGAACCGCGATCCGGGATTGATAGGGAAAACGATCACAGCAGCTGGCTTGACCGAGCTTAAAGCGCTTGATGCCCCAAGCGGGCAGTTCCGCGCGAACATTCACGATAAGCCCTACTCAGTATCATTTCTGCGCTCAAACTTGAATAACTGGACGTACTTGTCCCTCACTTCCATCGATAGTTTGACGAAGGAATCCAGCAAAATCGGAACGTATACGATCTACATCTGCGTCTTTATGCTCCTGCTGTCGATGTTCTTGGCTTGGGTAGGCTCACGCAAAATGTACTCACCAATCCAGCTCCTGCTGAACCAGATTGGCGGCCTCGTCACCGTGAATCAGCAGCGGAAGGCCAATGAATTCCAGATGATCAGCGAGCACGTTCACACCTTGTTCCAGTCGAAGTCGCAGCTTGAAAAAGAAGTGCACCAGCACATCGGACAAGTCCGCACCTTCTTCTTGATCAAAGCATTCCAAGGACATATCAAATCTGGCGATCTGTTGGAGAAATTGGCCCAGTTCGGGTACTCCGAGCATATAGCCGCGTGGAAAACGATGTCGGTCATTACGATCCAAATTGATGCCATCGACCAGACGCGGTATGAGAAAAAAGATATGGAACTGCTGCTCTTCGCCGTGCACAACATGCTGGAGGAGCTGATCCCCTCGGAGCAGCGCCTTGCGCCGATTCTGATTGATCAAACCGTCGTCACTATGATCGGCAGTCCTGACTCGGTGGATAGCGACTTCCGCACCATGGTCTACGGCTTGACGGAGCAGGTACAGCAACATATATACAACTTCTTGAAGCTGCACATTTCGATCGGGATCTCCCTGCCGTTCCATACGTTCTCCCAAATGGCGCTGGCGTACAAGGAAGGCCTCGAGGCCCTGAAACATCGAATCAAGCTCGGCGAAGGCATCATTATCCAGTATGAGAATATCAACTCAGGCAAGCATTATTTGAATCTCAACTATCCGAAGCCGATCGAGAACGAATTAATTGACAGCATTAAACTTGCTGAAAAAGATAAATCCCGCGAGGGGCTGAAGCAGCTGCTTCAGGCTGTATTCGCGGCGCAGCTCTCCCCGCAGGAATATCAGATTCCGCTGGCGCGTCTGCTGAACAACCTGCTCATGATGATGCAGGAGTCGGGCATTGCGTTGAGCCAGATTCATCCGAATCAAGGCTCGCTGTTCGAAGAGCTGCTCGACCTGCATAGCACCGTCGAAATCGAGGACTGGTTCTGGACGGAGGTTGTACATCCGCTCATTCGCATTTACCGCGACAGACAGGATGCGCAGTATCACAACATTTCTGAGAAAATTATTGATCTCGTGCAGCATTACTACGACACTGACCTCACGCTCGAGGAATGTGCGTCGCGTCTGCATTACAATGCGAATTACTTGAGCAGCATTTTCCGCAAGGAGACGAACTGCTCCTTCAGCGACTACCTGTCCAACTACCGCTTCAACATGGCGAAGAAATGGCTTTCCGAGACGGACATGCCGATCAAGGACATCTCCTCGAAGCTGCGGTATAACAACTCGCAGAACTTCATCCGCTCCTTCCGCAAGCAGGAAGGGCTCACGCCTGGCCAGTACCGGGATAAGCAGAAGGAGGGTATGGCTTAGGTGTAGGGGCCAGCTGGAAAAGGCATCAAGGCAAAGCAAACAGCCTGCGAAGCCACCAACGAATGGTTGGTGGTTTTGCAGGCTGTTGTTGTCGGGACGGCCGCGAGGCTTGTCCATCCAGCGGTTGTGCGTCGTGCCGTTATGCGGATACGACTTGGCTCGTTTGAACCGCCGCTTTCAGAGCGGCACGGTTGTCCCACAGGAATGATAGCACTTGGTTACGGTCTTCGAAGAACAACTCTTCGGCATCCTCGTACTCCGTCCCCAACCCATGTATGCTCAAACGATCGTCTTCATACTGCATCAAGGTCCATTGACCCCCACGTTTCTTGTCGGCAAAGACCAAATAATACTTCTTTCCTGCTGCGTCCCACTCTGCGAAGTTAGAAAAGTTGTCCAAAATCAAGCTGAGGTCCTGTTTATTCTTAATTTGCATGATCTTATCTCCTTTTCGCTTTTTTAAAATCGTAACTGAGATTTCATAAAAAGTTTGTCACACGATGGGGTCGAATCCTAGGAATTTTTGTCGACGTTGAGAGATATGGGGGCCACCCCTGCTTATTCTAAATAAAGAGCGGACCCCCAAGGATCCGCTCTCCATCTCTCAACTACTTCATACCCGCCGCGGCGTAGACCTTATCGAAGCCCGCTTTGGAGCGCTCCGCCAAGCTCTCCGGTGAATCCGTCGGCGGCGTTGCGGTCAAAATTTCCTGCGCCACGACGCCGGCGTAGCCAATCCGCTGCAGGCTTTGCAGGAAGCCTGCCAGATCAATGACGCCTTCCCCTGGGTACAGGCGTCCGTTGTCGAGCACATCTGCGACCGGCACGTCCGGTGCGTCATTGATGTGCACGTGCACGATTTGATCGGGGCGAAGCTTCTCGATATCCGCGATCGTCCCGCCCGTCGTGTACCAATGGTACGCGTCGAATAGCAAGCCCACGCCCGGCTCGCCGATGGCATCGATCCAATCCAGCGTTTCATCCAGTGTCCAGATGAACGGATGCTTCCACCGGGTCCGCAAATGATGCGGACCGACGAACTCCAATCCTAGGCGGATGCCGTAGGCGCCTAGGATTTGGGCGCACGTGCGCAATCTGCGCGTCGCGAGCGCCATGAAGTGCGCTGCCCCGAGGTCCGTCGAGGGCAGCACATACGTGCAGCAGCTCGTGCAACCGAGCGCTGCAGCCGCTTCTGCGGCCTGCGCCAGCTTCGGCAGGCCCGCGCGAAACGCTTCCTCCGTGGTCCGCCATTCCACGGGCAATCCAATGGACCCGATGACGAGTCCATTACGCTCTAATAATACTCGCGCACCATCAAGGGTGTGCGCTTCCACAAGGCTCAAAGCGTCGAGATCAACCGCTTGGAAGCCATATTTTGCCGCTAACTCTATGAATTGCACGTCGCTCTCGATCTGACCTAAACCTGCTCTTGTTAATCCTCTTAGCATCGAATATCCCTCCACTTGGTACCTGCGATTGGTTACATGCCCAGCCTTCTAATCCCAGTTCAGCTTCACTTCACTGCCTGTCCGTGAGGACTCATAGATCGCGTCCAAGATCAAATTGTTCGTATAGCCAGACAGCGCCGATGTGATCGGCTGTTTGCCTTCACGGATGCACGCCAAGAAATGTGCGCTGAGCCGCTGGCGTTCGCCCTCGTCGTTGTCCGGTTTGGTCAGCTCCGTCTCGATTGCACGATTGAACTTCTCTGTTAATAATTTACCCTTGGCTCCCTTATAGCTAGCCCCGCCATCCGAGCCCATGAGGTGCACGAACGGCGTATTATCCGTATCCATATGCACAGCCCAGCTCACTTCAAGCGTTAACGTGCTGCCATCTTCCATCCGAATCAGCGCGGTAGCCAAATCTTCTACATCGTAGTAACCATCCCAATTCGGTTTCCCCCAGGTGCCGATCCCTTTGCGACGTGGTCCGAACTCCGCGTACGTTGCGCCAACGACCGAAACTGGTTTCGGATTTCCCATCAGGTACAGGGCCAGATCCAGCATATGCACACCGATGTCAATCAGCGGGCCGCCGCCGGACTCGTCCATTTTGGTAAACCATGTTCCCCAGCCTGGGATACCTTTGCGGCGGAACCAGCCTGTTTTGGCCGTATAGATTTTGCCCAGTTCACCTGCATCGATCTGCTCCTTAATCTGCATCGGCACGGATTCCCAGCGCATTTGATGCCCGATCATGACGATCGCGTTCGACTTCTGGCTCGCTTCATAAATTAGTTTTGCCGCTGCGGCATTGATGCCCATCGGTTTCTCGATTAGCACATGTTTGCCCGCATCAATCGCCTGTACGGCAAGCGCAGCATGATATTGATTCGGAACACCAATAATGACAGCATCCACATTCGTATGATGAATGAGCTCCTCTGGGGTGGCTAACACGTGAGCAATGCCATGCTCCTGTGCCTTCGCTTCAGCTAGTGGCAGAAACGCATCTGTAATCGCTGTAATCTCACATTGACTGCCCAGCTTCGAAAACTCCCGAATATGGACACCGCCAATATTTCCTGCTCCAATAATGCCAATTCTAATTTTGTTAACGCTTCCCACAATACGTTCCTCCTCATAAGTAGGCATTGTTGACCTTGTATTTATGATAAAATAAGATCACCTAGAAGTCGTACCGTATATTCGGAAAACGTCCCATTTCTTCGAAGGAGACCTGAACGCGCATGACGTATTTTCCAGCTTATTTGAAAACGTATCCCAATATGCACTCCCCCTTCCCTTTTCACCTTAGTCGAAACACACTCGCGAACGGCTATCGAGCACACCGTCACGATTTTTTGGAGTTCTCTTATGTCGTGGAGGGGCATGGCACTGAGACAATTAATGATATTAAACATGTCATGGCGCCAGGGACTTTCACCTTCGTGCTGCCGTATCAAGTGCATGAAATTTTTACGGATCCAGGTCAAAAACTCGTGCTTTATAACGGCATGTTCAGTATGGATTTGCTCATGGAGCCTGGGAATGATCAGGGGTTGTCCGATTTATTTAACGACACGAATGAATGGCCTCCCTATGTGCAATTCGATGGGACGGATCATCAGCAGATGATTGCTCTTATTGAAGATATGTATGGCGAGTATCAGGGGGATGAGCGTCACAGACAGACCCTGCTGAAGGCCAAATTGAAGGAGATTCTGATCCGATTTGATCGGCGGCGATTCCAACACGGCGCTCAAGATGCGGCCACGCTGGATGCGGCCAAAACTTCATCGAAAGCCAGCCACTCGGTGTGGCCGATCATTCATTATATCCACCGAAATTACCAGGAGGACCTAGCGCTATCCGATCTAGCTTCGCGCTTCTCGATGAGCGTATCCCGCATCAGCGAGGTCATTAAGATGACGACAGGGCAAACCTTCGTGCATTTCTTGCACGATCTGCGGTTGCGCCACGCCTGCTCCTTGCTCGTATCCACCGACATGAGTGTCATGGAGATCGCACTGGAGTCTGGGTTTGGTTCGTACAAGACGTTCTCGCGAATTTTCCGAGAGAGTAAGGGTATCGTGCCGAAGGATTATCGCAAAGTGAAATGATCCACATCGACGACCTAGTTGATTGCCATTCGTGGCACATCATGAACAGCTCTTCCAATTCAGGAAGGGCTGTTTTTGTTTATACCTCGCTTCTCCTAAAAAATGGATACATTTACCTTCATAAATGTTACTAATCAACACAAAATGAAAGAAGTGTATTGTCATTTATTTTCGGTAGAAGGTGGTACGCAATGAATTTCCGCAGTGTTTGGGTAAGTTTTACGTGCAGTTTATTCATTGTCACTGGCTGTAGTCAGGAACCCAATGCTGAGCACGGCATCCAGTCGCAGGCTGTAGAACGGATGCAGATTCATGAACGACATATGCAGATGCTCCAAGCTTCAAAGCCGAAGCGTCTCAAATCAGATCGATTTCACAAGGTGTGGAATGGTTTGAATGATACTGTCGGGTATGGGCAATCCATTGACCCAGTCGTCGTAAAAAAAATACCTAAAAGTGTGCCTTCATTCAACGTGCAGCTTGCCCCTTTTGTACATCTGACGGCCACGGTTAACGCCGCGGATGAAATCGATTCCGTCACCATCACAGGTACGCCCTCGTCGAAAAAAGAACGATTTATGATGATTGACTGCTGGACACATCTCATTGCTACGCTATCCAAGCTGGATGATCCATCTGCAACTTCTATTGTATTGCGTGAGATCGGCGTTCGCCCCGATGCGGACTTAACTGACATCAATAATCACGATCCATTCTCGATCCAAGGCGCAACGTACGATGCCAATTTCATAAACGACGTTTACGAATTCCGTTATCAAGGGGAGGCCAGCCAATGAGACGCCTTATCCTGATTTCACTCTTACTGCTATTTATAGTAGAAACCGTCAGCAGTTCAGAAACTAAAAAAATCAATATCTCCTATTTATATTTCGGATCGCCAAGCTCGTATCTCAATCAAATCGACTTAACGAAAAATACACTGACAGCGGTATCGCCTAACTATCTGGACATTGTGGCTAACGGAGAACTTGAAATTACATGGAAGCTCGATACTTCTTTTATTTCTGAAATGCATAGAAGAGGTATTAAAGTTGTTCCCTTCCTCTCTAATCACTGGGACAAACCGAATGGAATTGCCGCCGTGGATCAAAATGCTGAAAAAATCACAACAGACATCGCGGCTGCTGTGAGTAAGTATGGATTTGACGGAATCAACGTCGATATTGAAGGTGTCGGAGACGCTTATCGCGCTAAATTTACGACCTTCGTTCAGAAAATACGAGCCAAAATACCAGCAGGCAAAGAAGTTTCCGTTGCCGTCGCCGCGAACCCGCAGGGTTGGACGACAGGCTGGCAAGGCTTCTATGATTATAACGAACTTGCAAAAACTTCGAATTATTTGATGGTCATGTCTTATGACGAATCATACGACGGGGGTCCCTCAGGTCCTGTAGCTTCCATCGATTTCTTCGAGAAGTCACTAACATATACCATAAATCAAGGTGTTCCAAAAAGTAAAATCGTCATGGGAGTTCCGTTTTACGGACGAATATGGAAATTGGATGGCCCAACTTTAAACGGGGACAACGTACAGGGGCTTGGCGTTTCAAATAATAAAGTCGCTGGCATCTTACAGAAATTCGGCGCTTCCGAATCTTACGATAAGGTCAAACAGTCGCCATACTGCAATATCACGATTCCTGCTGGACAGAGCACTTTTGTAGCGAGCACCGAGTTAACTGCAGGAAACTATATGCTGTGGTATGAGAATGAAACTTCCATTAAACAAAAAATTCTTGTCTCCAACCAATATGGCGTCGCAGGCAATGGCTCTTGGAGCTTGTATCAGGAAACGCCTGCTACATGGGATTACTTCGCAAGGTGGCAAAATGGCACCTATTTTGCCGACGTTTCACGTACATATTGGGCTTTAGACCCTATCATGTTTGTTTCCAGCAAAAATTGGATGACTGGCAATTCGACCACCTTTTCACCCGAACAAAACCTATCACGCGCTCAAGCTGCTACGATATTGGTTCGTGCCTTGGAGCTTACTCCGAAAGGATCAACAAATCCTTTCATTGACACGAAAGGCCACTGGGCTGAAGCTGATATTCGCAACGCGTATAGCAATGGGATCGTTGACGGCTTGGATGCCTCTCATTTCAAACCTAACGATCCATTGACGCGTGAACAGCTAAGCGCCCTGCTTAAACGTGCGCTTCAGATTTCAGATTCAAGTACGAACTCACCATTTACCGACGTTCCCAAAGCAAGCTGGTCGTACAGTGCGATCATTTCGCTGTATGCTAACGGTTTAATCGATGGTCTCACACCTACAACGTTTGGACCGACGAAGACCTCAACGCGCGCTCAAATGGCTGCTATGATGGCGAGACTTGCGCCGCGAATTGATGAAAAAGTTGCTGCTCCATGAGGACTTTCCCCATGAACTAGAGCAAATTCCACTAATCTTAAATGAAGCATGTACGGGGATGCACTGATGAGCGCACCTCCGTCACACACGCCGACTATACCTTGGGATAATCAACAACCACCACATTGTCCAACATGCCGTCTAACGATTGCACGAAAGCCTGATGCACAGGATGAGGTCCGTAGGCTCGCAAAGCGGCCTGATCCTCGAACGTAACCCGCAATCCCAACGTATATCCGTGTACGTTCTCCGTTTCCTCCGTCACATTAATCCCCGCACTGAGATCAACAATGCCAGGAATTCTACCGCGAAATGCGAGCAGTTGCTCGAGCAGGTTGTTTTGCTTAGCGGGCGTGATGGCGCTATTGAATTTGAAGATAACGAGATGTTCGATCATATGTAACCCTCCTCAGGTATAAACGTCATAAACTTTTGACGTATGGAAGTAGCTCGTCTAATTGGTCAATTATGATATCCGCGTAGTCAAGGCTCTCGTGTAGCTTATTCCGCTTCCATACCGCTTTCATACCGACTGCTTGACTGGCTCTAATATCATTTTCAGGATGATCCCCTACAAATATAGCCTCATTCGCTCCTACATCTAACCGTGAAGCTCCTCTCAGAAAGATCGCATTATCATATTGAAATTGTCCATATCCATTTGATATAAGTGCGGTCTTCAGTCCATGTTTCTTAACCTCAGTCAACATGCTCACGAGATGGGGATAGCCGACGCAATGCTTTTGAAAACCTACCAGATAATCATCAAGCAGCTCGTTCCAACCAATGCCCTCGATCGCATACTCCATCAGTAGTTGCTGGTACACCTTATCTTTCCACACATAACCATGCTCATCCAGATCGATAAATCGCTGTACAAAAGTCCCCTTATCCACCTGATGAAATTGGGCATATCGGTCATATTGATCGCGCACGAATGCTGCGAGCGAGGTATCTCGGTCCAGCAAAGTTCCATCTAAATCAAATAGCACAGCTTTCATTGCCATTGCGGTCAGCCACCTTTACACGATCGAAAAAGGCAATCCTAATCGGCCTAGCGCCTCTTTCGGAAAAGTTGTGAGACATACACTTAAGTGATATCCATCTATTTTAAAATGAAGATCCCCCTTCGCTTTACGCTGGTATGAGATCCCTTTCTGTTGCAAGCGCCTCTCCACTTCATCTATGAATGTCACATCAGACGAGCCGAATGTAACGTGCATCGCTGGCGGTAAGGCAACCATCGCAATCGGAATCCATTTCCTACGCGTAGAAGGGATAACTGCATGAGCAGTTCCACCTATGGCAAACGTGAAGAGATCGGACACCTTGTCGAGTTTGAAGTCTAGAAGTTCAACAAGATTTTCTCTGAAATTGATCACGCTTTCAACTGGGAAGCCGACTTCTCGCAAATAAAGGATATGCAGCGGACCACTCGCAGTGAGAATGTCTTTTGGGATATAGGGATGCGCGATGATCTCCAGTAAGTTTCCGTCAACGTCGCGGAAGTACACATTTTTCCCCGTTTTGAACTGATCGATCACCCTGCCATCATCCCAGTGAAGAAGCAAAATAGGCTTCTGCTCCACCCAATTTACAACCTCATCAAAGACCGAGTAAGGCACTTCGAAAGCGAAATGCGCGGGAGCGATTGGCTCAGCGGTCTCGATAAAAGAGATGGTGCAATGCGCAGTGGACTGGACATGTATCTCTTGTTCCGACTCATAGCTAATGGGGAAGCGCAGCAGTTCATGATAAAAATGTTTAATACCTTGAATGGAAACCGTTTGTAGCTGTAGATGAGCAAAATGTGTGATCATAGGCGCTCCCTCGCTTCATTTGTATGGTTTATTTTACCATGCCAATTACTTGTTGGGGCAAGAAATAGCTAATTTCATTGTAAGCGTCAGCTGAAAGGCTGTTTCACGAGAAAAACCCAAACCGCCGATATCTTATCGACAGTCTGGGTTTTCCAATTGTTTTAGTTTATTGATAGTCCTTTGCTTTTTTCACCAATTCATCATACGCCGCTTCTGGTGTGATTTTGCCAAACATGACTTTTTCACCAATGTCTTTGAAATCCTTAGCCGTATAGTTACTCCATCCTTTGGCGCCTGGATTAAATGGTTGCGCATCCGGAGCTACATTCTTAATCAGCTCAATTTGCTGCTTATCTGCAGGCGTCAACTTCGGCGTCAAGTAATCTAGAACCTTTTTGGATACGGGTACACCTCGTGTTGTCGTTAGAATATCCGCTGCTTCCGTATCATTTACAAACCAGTCGATGAACGCTTTGGACGCCTCGATGTTCTTGGAGTCCGCACTGATGGACCAGAACATGGACGGCTTCAGGAAGCCGCTGGCTTGAGCACCTTTAGGCTGTGTAACCAATTTGTAGGCTCCTGGCTTCACACCTTCATAGCCTGGGAAGAGGGCAGCAAAGCTGCGCTTCATCAACACGGTGTCGTTGTTCATCAGATCCAGCTTCGCATCGGATTCTTTATCTGTTGTTGCAATATCTGGCGGGGGAACCACGCCTTCTTTTCGCAGATCCGCATATTTCTTCACGAACGTGAGGTACGTATCTTTATCTAAATTGAATTTGCCTTCGACTGTAACCGGATATCCCTTGCCTTGGCTGCTTTGATAAGAAGCATACACGGTGTAATCACTCGTGGCATCCATTAATGCGTACTTGTCTTTCTCCAGCTTCGCTTTCGCGTCTCGGCCGAATTGGAAATACTGATCCCATGTCCAGCCGTTAGCCGGAGGTGTGATGCCGAGCTTATCGACCGCATTCTTGTTGAATACCATGCCTGTCGCGTTATTTCCGAGTGGAATTGCATACAACTTATCTTTATATTTACCAGAATCGACCAGAGACTTATCGATATCCGCCGTATTGATACCTTTGGACAAGTCCACAAGCTGGTTTCTACCGCTATATTCAGCTAACCAAGCTGGGTCCATCTGGATAATGTCAGGCGCATTCTTCGCTGCTGCTTGAGTAGCTAGCTTATCCGCATAGCCATCAAAACCGGAAAACTCTGGTTCGAAGGTAACGTTCGGATGTTTTTTCGTATAAGCATCCAGCGCTTTCAAGGTAGCATCGTGTCGAGCTTGTGAGCCCCACCATACAATGCGCAGCTTCACTGGCTTATCGCTAGCTGGTGCCGAACTGCTGCTCGGTTTGACGGTTTCCTCCGTTTTGGCATTCGAGCCACAAGCGGCAAGACTTACAGCCGTAAGCGCTGTAATTGTAAGTACACCCCATCTTTTTATCTGCTTGTTCAACATTCCGCTAACCCCTTCCCATATTCAGGTCCATGTGTTAAAGCTGCTCCGATGAATAACGAAGGTACCCTATAGCTACATTCATCAGCAACGCTTCTAGCTTCATTATAGGTATCGAAGGAGACATTCAAAATAAGAGTAATGAACACATTTCTACCACAATCGAGCACAAACTATTTCTTGCCGAGCTCGCTAGGATTCATACCATACTGTTTTTTGAAAATGGCACTGAAATAAGCTACATTTTTGTAGCCGATCTTTTCCGCGATCTCATAAATCATATACTTGCCTTCCGCCAGCAGGACTTTGGCTTTCTCCAACCGCACGCGGATCATATAGTTCGTGAAGGTTTCCCCCATCGCTTTTTTGAACATGCGATTCAAATAATTACGGGATAGATACAATTGCTTCGACAAATCTTCCAAAACAATATCCTCCGCATAATGCTCGTGCGCGTACTGAATCATGAAATCAATGGCTTCCTTATGCTTGGATTGTTCGCTCCAACCGCGTTGTGAGGAGATGCCAACGATTTTATTCTTGAGCCATTCGCGGAGCTCCCCGATCGATTGAATCTTGGCAATCTCCTGACCTGCCCGCATTCCAGGGAACAGATCGTCGAGCACGACACCCGTGCTGTATAACGAGTAGGCCAGTATCGTCCACAGCTCCGAGCATAAGTATTGTAGATAAGCCGGCGTGACAGAAGGCATTTGGCGGAGCTGCTCCAAATAGGCGTCAACAATGGCCAAAGTCTCCTCCTCTTTGGCATATACAATCGCCTCAGCCAGCTCTTGATAAAACTTGATGGGCCGAATCGTGAAATCGGGTTCTACCACGTCTGGTTTGGTCAGGCGAGTCCCCTGATCTTCGGTCAGTGTTTGCTGTAGCAGATCCAAGAAAGCCTCCTCCGTGGAGTCAGAAAGCTGTTTCCAGTCCGTCTGAACGCTTCCCATTCCAGTACGGATGCTCAGCTTCAAATAGGTGAAGGTACATGCCGTGATGTGCTTGCCAATTTCCCTTATTCGCGCACATGCATCAGCGTCCGATTGCGCTAACGGGATGTGAAACACGATGGCAGCATGATGGCTGTGCAACTCGATGAACTCCGATCGCGGCCAATCTTGCTCCAGCACTTCACGGATGATGTTAGCCACAGCGAACCTGTATAAGCTCCAATCCGTTAAACTTACATTCATCACACGGTTTGTTCCCATCAGCTCGATGCCCATGATCAAATGCTTCTGACTCAGCCACGCCCCCTGTTTCATAGGCGTCATGCTTTCCTCCGTTATGGCCCGCTCCTGCGTACCCGTGACGACCGTCTTCAGCCATTCCTTCTGCACGAAGGGCTCGTACATCATCAGCCTGCGCCGTGTCTCCGCCTGCTCCAATCTTTCCGCTTCTTTCATCTCCAGCTCATGGATCACTCGTTCCAACACACCACCCAACTCATCCATCGTCACAGGTTTGGATAAGTAATCACTGACCTGCAGCCTCAGCGCCTGTCGAGCGTATTGAAAGTCCGAATAACCGCTGAGAATGATGATTTCCCCCGAAAATCCGTCCTGCTTCAATTGCTCAATCATCTCAAGTCCGTTCATCACGGGCATATAAATATCGGTAATGACAATGTCCGGGCTCGTTTCCTTGACTTTCTGGAGTCCCTCCTGCCCATCCATCGCTTCTCCTACCCATTCGGCCTCCAACCTTTCCCAAGGGATGGATTTCTTCATCCCCTCCAGCACTTGAAAATCATCATCAATAATCAGTACTCTCCACATGAAATGTCTCCTCCACCTCTGTTTTATTGTGCAAAATGGGCAGCCGCAGGGCGACTTCCGTTCCGCCCCCCAGTCGGTCACGCATCGTGACGCCGTAAGGCTGACCGAAATAAGCTGCGATTCGCTCCATGACATTCTTAACACCGTAGCCACCAGTTTTGCGCGGCTTCGACAGATCCCAACCTGGCTTCATCCCTACGCCATTATCGGTAATCATAATTTCTATATCATTGTCCTTGCGTCTTAAGGTGATGTGAATGTCTCCCGCCCGTCTGCCATGAAAACCATGAATGAATGCATTCTCTACAAAAGGTTGTATCGTTAAACGGGGAATGAAGAGTTCCTTCAGCTCCTCCTCTGCATCAATGGTGTAGGCGAGACGTTCCCCCCATCGGATTTTTTGAATTTGCAGGTAGCAATCCACATGCGTTAGCTCATCCCGAATCGGAATGACCGTCTCTCCGTTGGATAGGCCGATTCGGAACATTTTACCCATTAACGAGACGATTGCACTGATTTTTTCTTGCCCGGAATCGATAGCAATCCAATTCAACTGATCCAATGTATTGTATAAAAAATGGGGATTAATCATTGCTTGCAACGCCAATATCTCCGCTTCCCGCTGACGCTTATGCTGGGATTGCAGCGATTGCAGAAGTTCGTCAATTCGCTCCATCTGTCGGCGGTAACCGTTGAATAAACTCCCGAACTCATTTTGATAATCCGTAGGTAAATCCATTGCAGCCCCTGTGGCTGGCACGCGTCCCATTCGCGAAAGCAATAGACGAATCGGCTTCGTGAATTGCTTGGACAGAAACAGCGTGAAGAAGGCGGTGATGAATATCGCCGATAGGCCAACGGAAACTAACATATAAGCCAAGTGGATACTCGGTTGTACAATGTTTTTCCATGGCGTGATTTCAATCAGCGTCCATTCCGATCGCACTTTGCTCCAGACGAGAAGAGATCCCTCACCTCGATTGCCTGGCAGGTGAATATAATTCGATGAGATGTCCTTGCTGCTGATTAACTGAAGCTCACTATCACTTAAAGTCGGCTCACCAATCGCAGCGATCGTTCTACCGCTAGCATCCAGCAGCAATCGATTCTTCTCCTTCCCCTCGGTCTCTCCGCGAACAAGACTTTCAATCGCAGACGCCTTCACATTGAGCATCAGCAACCCATAGTATCTATCCGAATTGTTATATAGCTTACGAGCGAAACTAATAAACTGTTGCGGTCCATTGTTCGTTGGGAGCGTACGCTCCTCAATCCAGGAAAAGTCTGATTTCTGAATCTCTGGATACCATGCCTCATCTCGAACATGCGCCATATCCAGAATTTGCACAGGCGCTTGGGGGTCCGTCTGTGACGGATTATCCATGTATAAGTAGATCGACTGTACCATCGTCGTGCTGTAGGTGATGCTTGCCAGCATCCGCAACATATCGTCCTTTCGATGGAACAGCTCAAAGTAATCCTTCTCAAATGGATCATAGCCAATCGTATTAATGTTTCGGGATGCAGCAAGCGACATTTGCTCGATTGATTTGAGCTGGATATCTATCTGTTTATTCAGCTCATTGAGCATATCCTGCTGGTAGTACGACGACGTATCTGCGAGCTCACGAGAGGTCACACTGTAGCTGATCCATGTAAAAATAAGCAATAAGATCGAAATGAAAGAAGCAAAACTGCTGAAAAACAACCGATCAATTCGTACTCGTTTGAATAAATTCATCCCGACACTCTCCTCCGACAGTCATCCCCAAAAGCAAAAAAGCTGCACAATGTCGCAGCTTCTCATCTTAGAAATTTTACCCCTTCACTGCACCAGAAGCAATGCCATCAACAAAATGGCGCTGAGCCATAAAGAAGATAATGAGCGAAGGAATGATCGATAGGAGTGACATCGCGAGCAATTGCCCCCAAGGCAGAGCAGACTGACTGTCCACAAACAATTTGAGCGCAAGTCCTACCGTGTATTTATCCACCGAGTTGATATACAGCAAGTGACCGAAGAAATCGTCCCAATTCCACAGGAAGCAGTAGATAGCTACTGTTACAAGTGCAGGCTTCGTTAGTGGCAGGATGATGCGCCAGTATATGCCAAACCAACTGCAACCGTCAATTTTGGCCGACTCGTCCAGATCCTTCGGAAGTCCGCGAATGAACTGAATAAGCAGGAAAATAAAGAACGGTCCGCCAATGCCGCCCGCTAATGCATGCGGAACATAGAAGGGCAAGTACGTATTCACCCAACCAAATGTATTGAACATGATGTACTGCGGAACCATCGTTACCTGACTAGGTAGCATCAATGTGACCATTAGGATGGAAAACCAGACATTTTTAAGTGGAAAATCAAGACGGGCAAAGCCGAAAGCGACGAGACTGCAGGAAAGCACCGATGTAATCAACACGCCCAATATAAGCTCGAAGGTATTGATATAAAAGTGCGTGAATGTATATTTCGGAAGCGCGACCCAACCATCGGTGAAGTTGCTCCACAGCCAGTCCTTAGGGAAGAGATTAGGCGAGCTCATCTCATCATTAGATTTGAATGCAGCCCCAACCCACCACAGGATCGGATAGACCATCAGGATACTGAATACCACCAAGAAGATATGAGAGCCGAGGGTCCGGCGTTGCATGATTGTCATTTCTTACGGCCTCCTTCTGTCTCATAGAATACCCAGTAACGGGACGATGCGAAGATCAGGGCAGTCGCGATGCCAATAATAACGAGTAGAATCCATGCTAAGGCAGAGGCATAGCCCATGTCATAGCGGGCGAAAGCTCTCTCGTACAAATACAGTGCGTACATATACGTGGAGTTGATCGGGCCGCCTTTAGTAATAACGAAAGCCTGGGTGAACATTTGGAACGAGCCGATCGTCTGCAGCACTAGATTGAACAGCAGCACGGGAGAAAGCATGGGTAACGTAATGTTGAAAAATTGTCTAAGCTTCGACGCGCCATCAACCGAGGACGCCTCATATAGCTCTGCTGGAATTTGCTTCAGCCCTGCAAGGAAAATGACCATCGAAGAACCGAACTGCCACGCTACCAAAATAATTAACGTACCGAGCGCCGTGCCAGGGCTACTGATCCAACTGATCCCATCCACGCCAAAAACGCTCAAAAACTTATTAATAAAACCGTCGATTCCGAAGATGTTTTTCCATAGAACAGCGACGGCAATACTGCTTCCGATCAGAGATGGCAAATAAATGAATGTACGGTAGATGGAGATACCCTTGATGTTTTTGTTCAGCAGCATAGCGACCAATAGGGCGCTCAATAGCTTCAGCGGCACGGAGATGACAACGAACATCAGCGTGACATAGAGAGACTGTCGGAACGTTTCATCATCCGTAAAGATGCGTTCATAGTTTCGCATGCCTACCCAATCAGGTGCATCCAACAACGTAAATTTGGTAAAGGAATAGTAAACCGAACGGATCATCGGCCATAAGGTTAAGAGCAAGAAGCCAAGCAGCCAGGGAGAGATAAACAAATAACCTGCTAAAGGCGATTCCCAGCGGCCCTTCAAGTTGAAAGCGGAGACCCACTGCTGAGCCTGCTTTTTGGAAGATGTACTAGGATGTGTACGCATATCGGGCTCACCCTTTCTAAAAGTAATTTCGTTACTCTCAGTATAAAAGAGCCTCACCGCCGCGAAAATGAGAGGATTGAACACAACTTCATCCCAATCGAACACAAGGGTCTAACGGAAATGGAAAGAGGAGCTGCCTCCGCAGCTCCTCTCTTTCCCAGCCCATTATGCGCTTGCACCCGTCGAAGCCGACACCGCAGCCTCTCCCTCGTGGCTCGACAGCACCTCGTGCTTCATGAAGAAGCACGCGATGAGCGCCACAACGGCAAACCCGATGCCGATCACGAACATATGCTGAAAGCTTTCAGCAAAGACGGTTTTGATCCGCAGCAGCAGATCTGGCGAAAGTCCTTGCGGGATGCCGCCATTGAGGATCGTCTCCGACGTGCCCGCTGGGAATTGATCCGATAGGCTGGATAAGCCTGTCGTTATATTCCGCGACAGCAGGCTGCCGAAAATACTGAATCCAAGCGTCGTACCGATCGCCTGGAACAACTGCACGGTTGCCACACCGACACCCGTGTGTTCCTTCGCAACCGACTCCTGTACGATCAGGTTATCGGAACCGAACAGGACACCGATGCCAAGTCCCAGGATGAAAAACCCGACGATAATATACATCACCGTTGTATCGACATGAATCCGCGACAGCATGATGTAACTGGCGATCGGGAAAAGGAACGAAGGGATGAACAAGTGTTTGTACGCCACTTTGGTAATCAAATTCCCGCAGAGAATACTAGCTGGAATGGCACCCGCCATGAAGGCTAGCGACAAGTAGCCGGAGGCTGTCGGCGTCATGCCCATGACATTTTGAGCGAAGAAAGGAAATCCAGATATCCCACCCATCACCCCAAGCATTGTCAGGAATACGATACAGGACAGCACAACAACGGAACGATTCTTGAATAGTGACAACGGAATAATGGGCTCCGCTGCCCTCATTTCAATCCGAATGAACAGTGCGGTAAGCGCCGCGAACATCCCCAACAAGCCCAGGATCGGCGTCGAGGTCCAAGTATATCCTTTGACATCAATGAGCACTGGCGCCAGCAAGAGCGAGAACATCGACAGCACTAAGGTACATGCACCTGCCCAGTCGATGGATTTCTTTTCCTTTTGACCCGAATCATGCAGCCCTTTCCACATAATCACCGCGGATAAAACGCCAATCGGTATGTTAATCAGAAAAATCCAATGCCAATTCACATGGCTAACGAAATAACCACCGACCGTCGGTCCAAGCAGCTGCGGCAGGATGAGTAACGGTCCGATGAAGCTCTGCAGCTTCGCACGCTGTTCCAGCTCGAACGTATCCCCGATAATAATCATGGCTAGCGGCATCAGCCCGCCTGCACCAATGCCTTGCACGCCACGGCCTATGAGCAGCACGGTCATGGAATCCGCCAGTCCGCAAATAATCGAACCCGCCAAGAATAGACCGACGCAGCTCATGTAGATGCGTTTACGTCCGTAAATGTCCGCCAGCTTCCCAAAAATCGGCATAAACATCGTAATCGACAGCATATAAATGCCCGCCACCCAGCCGTACAATGATAACCCGTGCAAATCACGGATAATCGTAGGTAACGCTGTTGACACCACCGTTTGGTCCAGCTCTGAGAAAATGAGCCCTAGCATGAGACCGATCATTACTAATTTCTTGTTACTTCCTTGCATAATCTTAGGTACCTCCTTCATCAAATAGGCAATGCCTGCCTGATCTTCACGTGTGTTTTGACTCTTTTATCATAAAGCGTTCCCGGCCTGCACTCATCAGGCGTGAGCTTTAACCTCATCTCGGTCTGCGGATGTAGTTTGCCATTTTTTATTCACCTGGGGGAGTTGTTTGCTTCCTATCGTTTATAATAAAATGTAAGAAGCAAAAAAAGTACAATAGAAAAGGTGTCATTCATGAGTATATTAAATGTAGAACGACTGAGTCACGGTTTTGGAGACCGCGCTATCTTCAACGATGTATCGTTCCGCCTGCTTAAAGGCGAGCACATCGGACTTATCGGTGCAAACGGTGAAGGGAAGTCAACCTTCATGAACATCATCACCGGGAAGCTGCAACCAGATGACGGGAAAGTCGAATGGTCCAAGCGCATGCGCGTTGGCTACCTGGATCAACACGCGGTGCTGAGCAAAGGCATGACGATGCGCGACGTGCTGAAAGGCGCTTTCCAATATTTGTTCGACATGGAACAAGAAATGAACGATATGTACGGCCGCATGGGCGATGTGTCGCCTGAAGAGCTCGAGCGATTGCTTGAGGATGTCGGAACGATTCAAGATACGTTAACGAATCAAGATTTCTATATGATCGATGCCAAAATCGAAGAAACGGCTCGCGGCTTGGGTCTGACCGATGTCGGCTTGGATAAAGACGTGCATGACCTCAGCGGCGGGCAGCGGACCAAGGTTCTGTTAGCAAAGCTCCTGCTCGAAAAGCCAGACATTCTGCTCCTCGATGAGCCGACGAACTACTTGGACGAGCAGCACATCGAATGGTTGAAGCGTTACCTGAACGATTATGAGAATGCCTTCATCCTCATTTCGCATGATATTCCATTCTTGAACAGCGTCATTAACTTGATTTACCACATGGAAAATCAAGCGTTGAACCGCTACGTC
This sequence comes from Paenibacillus sp. MBLB1832, assembly GCF_032271945.1. Taxonomy (NCBI): domain Bacteria; kingdom Bacillati; phylum Bacillota; class Bacilli; order Caryophanales; family Paenibacillaceae; genus Paenibacillus; species Paenibacillus roseipurpureus. Next base: position 5,420,901 of record NZ_CP130319.1, read on the forward strand.
GGCGACTACGACCATTTCCTAGAAGTTCACGAAATGAGAAAATCCCAGCTCGAGTCCGCTTACAAGCGTCAACAGCAAGAGATTGCTGATTTGAAGGACTTCGTTGCTCGTAATAAAGCGAGCGTGGCCACGCGGAACATGGCGATGTCCAGACAGAAGAAGCTCGACAAGATGGATGTCATCGAATTGGCGAAGGAGAAACCGAAGCCGCAGTTCAACTTCAAGGAAGGACGTACGTCTGGGAAGCTTATCTTTGAGGCAACGGATCTGGTCATCGGTTACGATACGCCATTATCTCGTCCGCTGAACCTGCGTATGGAACGCGGTCAGAAAATCGCCCTCGTCGGTGCCAACGGAATCGGGAAAACGACGCTGCTTCGTAGTATCTTAGGCGAAATCCCCGCGATTTCTGGTAACGTGCAGAAGGGTGAAAACCTGCAAATCGGCTACTTCCAGCAGGAAGTCAAAGAAGCCAACAACAACACGTGTATCGATGAAGTGTGGAACGAGTTCCCGTCCTTGAACCAATTCGAAGTGCGCGCAGCGCTCGCTCGTTGCGGACTGACGACGAAGCACATCGAGAGCAAAATCGTCGTGCTCAGCGGTGGAGAAAAAGCGAAGGTTCGCCTGTGCAAACTGATCAACCGCGACACGAACCTACTCGTGCTCGATGAGCCGACCAACCATTTGGACGTGGATGCGAAGGATGAGTTGAAGCGTGCGCTGAAAGCGTACAAAGGCAGCATCCTGCTCATTTCTCACGAACCTGAATTTTATCGCGATGTCGTGACGGATACTTGGAACTGTGAGTCTTGGACGACGAAAGTGTTATAAGTGTAAGTGAGCCTGCCCTATCGCTTTTGGCGATGGGGTGGGCTTTGTTTTTGGGTTGGGGATGAAGGTAATGCGGAAGATACACGAAGTACTAGTTTAATGATATAATATAGTCAGAATAATGTTATTTGAAAGGGACGTGAAAATGAATATTAAGCCCTCCACCACAATCAGACAAGATTATAACGGATTCTCGAAGTATTGCCATGAGATTGATGAGCCCGTGGTTTTAACGCGTAACGGTGAAGCCGATTTAGTCGTTATGAGTCATGAAGCCTTTCGAAGAATGGAAGCTCGCATTAAGCTCCAATCTAAACTATTGGTTGCAGAAAAGCAGATAGCTGAAGGCGAGCAGCTTCTTGACCATGACCAAGTAATGGCAAGAATACGGAGAAAAATTGATGCAGCCAAAGAATAGTGTCAAATATTCTCCAGCAGCAGTTGATGATATGGATGAAATCTTCTCGTATATATCCAAGGATGATATTTCCGCTGCAGAAAAATTGTTGGAAAAGTTAGATCTTCAGATCTCGAGATTGGCAACCTTCCCAGAAATGGGTTCAGTGATATCCGAAGATGCGTATTCACTTGTACAACGAGGCTACCGATTTATTGTTGTGAATCCCTATCTGGTATTCTATCGTGTCATCCAAGACACTGTAATAGTCCATCGTATTTTACATGGGCGCAGGGATTATCTTCGCGAATTATTTGGTTCATTTTGAATTCAGCCGCTCGAATCTGAGCAGCTTTTTTTATTTTCCATCCTCACCATCCCCAACATGACAAAAATGTCACCTTACTTCGTGAAAAATCGATGGTTGACGCAAACATTAGTCGGTATAGTAGGTACATGAGGAGGGCAAACGATGACCTACATCGCTGCTTGCAATTCCAGATAAGCTTCGATTTATACCTATTAGACCGTATTTAGGGGAAGTTTCCTCCTGAATTTAACTACATGACGGCAACTGGACAAACTCCCCTTCTAAATGATACATTATGTATCAGAAGAGAGAATTCAATGACGGAGAGCGAGGGTATTTATGCCTGTCTTTCGATTGTTATTCAGAAGCAAAACGCTGATCTTGCTGTTCATTCTCTGTCTCCTCGACGCTGTATGCACCGATATCGGGTTGAGGCTCCACTATATCCAAGAGGCGAATCCGATCATCCGCCGTTTTTATGAATGGCATCTTATTACCTATTATATCGTGAAGCTCATTTTCCCGGTTGTATTAATGATGATGCATCCGTATATCCGCCAAAAAACATGGGTGAAGCCCTGTCTAACCTTGACTGTCATCGTATATGCAACTATCAATGCGTATCACGTTGTCTGGTTAACCTACGGGCTTACATTGGCAGGTTCCCCCTAAAATGAAAAGCGGGTGTCCGCCCAGGACACCCCCTACTTATTACGCCTCATTTACTAACAAAGCCTCGCTCGTCCCCAGGATGACATCGATGTTATCCTGAACACGCTGTAAGTGTGCCGAACAACTCGTCACGTCCATGCCCGTCTCCAGCTCTTTCTCCATCGCAAGTACCGCTGCGACCAAAGCATCCCCGTAGAAATTGGCTGCGATCCCTTTCAACGTGTGGATTTTGCGGCTGACGACGACCTTTTCCCCGCTGAGTACAAATGGCATTACCTGATCATAGAAGTGTTGATAGTCCAGTCTGAATTTCTCGATGATATATTGAAAAATGTGCAGCTTGTGATCGATATTTTTCATCAATTGCTCGGTGCCGATGCCTGGAATCGCTGTAAGCCAGCTCATATCCTGCCATTTCGCCAGCATGGCGGCGAGCTGCCACTCTGTCACGGGCTTGATCAGCAAATCGTTGATGCCCAACTTGAGCATTTGCATACGATCTTGCATGAGAACATTCGCTGTCAGTGCAATGATCGGCACTTGATTCATGCTTTTGCGCTGACGAAGCTTCTGCGTAGCCTCATAACCATCGATCTCAGGCATATGAATGTCCATGAGAATCAGCTTCCACGCCTCCTGGTCCGCTAGCTCTAATGCTTCACGACCATTGTTCGCAATGACCACGTGATAGCCTAATTGCCCTAGCAACTCAGTGATGACAAGCTGATTAATGTCATTGTCCTCCGCTACCAGGATACTTCCCTTGGATGCGACGAGCTGCTTCTCAGCCGTGTGCGATGCAAGATGCGAATCGGTCTTCACCGTTCGCGTCTCTTGCTGAATCAGCCCGTCCAAGGTCATCTTCAGCATCCCTCTGCTCACAGGCTTCACGAGCACGGCATCCGCCTGCAGGATCGATGGCAGCTCGGAAATCTGTTCCCTGCCATCGAGTGTCGTATAGGCGATGACCTTCGTCCGGGAACGATCAATCGGCGCCATGACACGCTCTAGGCCGACTTGCTCCTTGAAGGCTTCCATTTGCATATCCAGAATCACATACGGGACCGCTTCCCCGTTCCATGCATCCTGCTCAAGGGAATCGATCAGTGCTGCGGCCGTCGAAACTGTCTCGACCTCCATTTGCAGACTGCCGAGCAATTCGCTTAAATGCTCCGCGACAAGCGCATAATCCTCAGCGAGCCGGATACGCTGTCCCGCGAAGGATATCTCCGTCGCTCTCCTTTCCGCAAGTGCGGCCTCGGCCTTGTTAGCCTTCTCCAGCAGGAGGCGGAAATAGAAGCAGCTTCCCTCGCCTGGTCGTGTATCTACCTGCAGCACGCCGCCCATTGACTGAACGAGATGCTGGCAAATAACGAGACCTAAGCCCGTTCCCCCATATCGGCGGCTCGTAGACGTATCGGCTTGAGAGAAAGGCACGAATAGCTTCGCTACCTGCTCTTTAGAAATGCCTATCCCCGTATCCTCAATGGCGAATAGAATAATATCGCCTTCATCGCTCGTTTCTTCCAAGGCAACCTTAATCCTCAAATGTCCTCGCTTCGTAAACTTAATCGCATTATTCGTTAAGTTAATTAATACCTGTTCGATTCGAAACGGATCCCCGCTGACGAGCTCTGGCAGATCATCCGACGTATCGAGCATGACTTCGATTGGATTCGGCCCTAAGGAAACACTGGTCAAATCGGCAACCTTCTGTAGGGAGTCTTCCAGCGAGAAGATTACCTTCTCGATGATCATTTTGCCTGCTTCTAGCTTCGAATAGTCCAGAATATCGTTGATCGTAGCGAGCAGCACGTTGGAGGAGGCGTCAATTTTGCTCAGATAATCCTGCTGTATCGTTGAAAGCTCTGTACGCTGCATGAGCAGCGATAACCCGATAATGCCATTGAGCGGCGTTCGAATTTCATGACTCATTCTCGCTAGGAATTCACTTTTCGCACGATTCGATTGATCCGCTTCTTCGCGTTTCTTCAGGTCAGTAATATCGTGTACCGTTCCCATAACACCGCTGATCTCCGATTCTTCATCCGTAAAGAGCGGTGACAGTGTGACATTATACGCATGCTTCGAGCCGTCTGGATGAAGGAGATGAATGCCGAACTGATGCGTTTTCCCCGTAATGATCGTCTGTTCGAAGCCATGTTCCCAATTATCGAAATCATCCATCTGAACCACATCTGCCAAATGCTTGCCCTTCACTTGATCAGAAATCAAATTGAAGGTGAGATACATTTTACTGTTGGAGGAAGCGATTGTGCCGTCTAAATGGAAGCGAAAAATAAAATCCTCGGAATTCTCAATCAATGTCCGATACTGCTCATCCCGCGTCTTCGCTTTCATCAAAGCGGCCCGGTGCTCCGTCACATCGCAGGCCGAGCCAATTAACTCGTGGACAGCCCCATTCCGATAAATCGGCTGCAAGCTAACCACCACCGTGTAGCCATTGAGATCGAACTCATACGTCACACGCTCTCCCTGCCACGCCCTCTCATAGTGCATCTTCACCTGTTCTCTGGCTTGGCTATTCAGCTGATTCGCTTCATCGATCGTTCTTCCCGAAAATTCAAATGGACGTAACCCGAGTACATCCAACAGCTGTCCCTCAACAAATAAATAAACGAACTCACCGCGATATTTATGCACCTTAAACGTGTAGCCTGGCTGGAAGCGCAGCATATCCACCAGTTCGCTTTCTACCTTCCGAATGCGCTGCACATATTCTCGATTTCGGATGAGATAGCGCAACAAGAACGCGATTAACATCGTGCATCCCATTTGATACGCAATGTATTGTCCTAATACCTTAATCGAAGTCCCGTACACCATATAAATGACTGTGAAATAAAAAATTAAAAGAAGGATACCCCGTATAACCATTTTCCCCAAAAAGTCTTCGCCTTCGTGAAAATAATGCTTGCTCCAGTGAGCGCCAAAAAACCGATGATAACCTGTGGGAAGGGCATCCCTCCTTCAACGATGTTCCTGCCAATACATGAAAGGATAAACGAAATCATAACGGAAACAAAGCCTCCCGAATACGCGGAAAGCATCAGACCGACCCCACGAAAATTAAACGTGACATTCGTATCAATATGGACACTAAAGTTGAGCAAGGCAATACAAAGAAAGCCGTTTACAAGTCCCGCGAACACCTTATACATCCATGGCGGTCTTTGATCCCACTTCATGAGGTGGTAGATTTGTTCAATGAATACGACGAAGACCGTTATCACTGCAAAATTAATCATTAATTCTCTCATCAGTGTCATCACCAATCTGTTCCTGACTATGTTCTAACATCCATCTCTATTAAATCAGATGAACTAACATCTCTTCAATCACTTTCGATTCGACAGGCTTGCTATAATAATACCCTTGCACGAAGCGGCATCCATACTCACGCAAAATTTGCAATTCTTCTTCCGTCTCTACGCCTTCCGCTACAAGAAGTAGATTGAGCTGCTTCGCCATCGTAATCATCGCATTCACAATGACCGCATTCACGTCCCGATGACGGATGCCTTTGATGAAGGATTTATCGATTTTCATTTTATCAATGGGGAAATCTCGCAAGTAACCTAAAGAGCTGTACCCCGTCCCGAAATCATCCATAGCAATGCGCACGCCGAGCTTCTTAAGTTCTTCCAATGAACTTGTCGCTAATCTAGCATCCACACTCAAGCTCTCCGTAATTTCGAGCTCCAGATACTTAGGCGCTAAACCTGTTTCTATCAGAATCGTGGCGACCGTTCGGCCAAGCAGGTAATTATTAAACTGTTTCCTGGATAAATTCACAGCGACGAACATCGGCGGAAGGCCCGCTTCCTGCCACTTCTTATTCTGCGTACACGCCTCGCGCAGCACCCACTCCCCAATGGGATGGATGAGACCACTTTCTTCGGCGATCGCAATGAATTCAGACGGCGGCACTTGGCCTAGATGAGGATTGTTCCAACGCAGCAGACATTCAAGTCCTACGACATGGCTCGTCGAAATATCAACAACGGGCTGATACACCAACTTGAATTCGTTCTGGCTCAAAGCCTTGCGTAAATGAAACTCAACGTCCATTCGTCTCCGGAGCAAGGATTCATTGAATAATTGAGAGCCACTTCCATTCGCATCTAATTGTTGATTTTTAAGACCCATCGCAGGGTAAACGCCTTTGATTCCGTTATATATAGCCAACTTACAGCGATGCAAGAAATAAGCCGCCATCTCATCGTTCTTCGGACCTGAGACGAGCATGTCCTTGTGGAAATAATCCGCCGCTCCCAATCTCATCGCTTGAATCGTAGCAATCGACGTGTCCGAAGTATGTGTGCTCAGCACAAGAACAGGTGTTGGGCTATGCTCCATAATGAGCTGCAGAGCCGTTAGTCCTATCAATTCTGGCAGGGACATGTCGATCAGAACTAGATCGGGCTTCTCCCTTAACATACAAATCAATGCTGAATTACCATCCTCAGCTATTCCTGTCAGTTCTAGCTGTGAATCGGTATGCAAAATAGTCTTCATGACCTCTCGCGAACGCTTCGAATCGCTCACTAATAGTACTCCGTACCTGTCCGTTTGACCCATTCCTCCGCCACCTCTACAAGGCATTCTCACTTAGTAAGTTCATTATACTTTCCACTTATTAGGTTACTTCCTTGCATCTGATAGATTTAAAGCTATTTTTTCGCTAATATTTCGCTAATATTTTAATTGAGTAAACATATGAAACCGCTTTACTCTTAAAATTCGACAGCGTATAATACAAGTATTAGTAAAATATTAGCGACGTCACTCACCACATTTTTACCCATTTCAAAATTAGAAAACTATGCGTTAGGGGGAACTTCTAATGGACAGAGTTTTATTAATTGAGGACGATGACATTATTGGTGAGATGATCTGCATGTATCTGAAAGAGGAAGGCTTCATCATTCACAGGTGCCTTAACGGTAAAGAAGGCCTAGCATCCTTGCATGATTTCCAACCAGATCTGATTCTGCTTGATCTTATTCTCCCCGACTTCGAAGGAACGGAATTATGTAATTCCCTGCGAAGTAAAACAAACGTCCCGATTATTATTATCTCTTCAAACTCCAAAGTAAGTGAGAAAATCGAAGCCTTCACCGTGGGTGCAGACGACTATCTATGCAAACCGTTTAGCATGCATGAAATGAAAGCTCGGATACAAGTCCTCTTGCGACGATTTAAAAGGGAACAACCCATCGCGGCTCCGCCTGCCCCAGCACGAGAGAAAGTCACTGTCCCCGCCATGGAACTTCAGATTAATTTAGAGAAACGAACACTGCACGTACGGGGCGAATCCATTGAGATGACCTTCTCCGAGTTCGAGCTCATTCGGCTGCTAGTGGAGCATCCTGAGCGCGTCTATCGTCGTGAAGACTTGATCAACGCCTTACGCGGATTTGATTCCTATATCAACGAACGTGCCATTGACGTACATATTACAAACCTTCGCCGAAAGATCGAGGTGAACCCCAAGGAGCCTAAGTTTATTAAAACGGTATGGGGAGTAGGTTATAAATTCGTGATCTAGTGACATACATGTTACATAAACATACAACCCGATCCTGCTGAGGATCGGGCTTTTCTTTAAATTCTTAATTAACCACGTATTACAGGGGATCAGTCATTAGTTACACGAAACATATGGGGAGGAAATGATTATGAGCATTCAACAATTGCATGATGGGGTACATATGCTTCCGATAGGAACCGTCAACGTGTTTGTCGTGAAGACGGTTGACGGCCTCGTGCTGATCGACACGGGCAATCCTGGCAGCGCCCCTCGGATTCTCGAAGGTATTCAGGCTATCGGTTACAAGCCCTACGATTTGAAAACGATTCTCCTTACGCACGGACATCCCGATCATGCTGGCGGCGCAGCTGCATTGAAGCACGCTGTTCCTCACGTGAGTATTTACATCAGCGAGCAAGATGCGCCCATCGTGGAAAAGGGGGTGCCGCAGCGACCGCTGCAGCCGACCCCTGGCGTCATGAATAAGCTGTTGTTCCGCCTATTCATTAAAGAAACACCGATCGAAGCCTTCCCTGTGGATGGCTATCTGAAACCGAATGACACCCTTGCTTTCGCTGGTGGTTTACGCACGATTCCTGCGCCCGCGCACAGCTCAGGGCAGCTCGCCTTCTACCTGCCTACACAGGGTGGCGTGATGTTCGCCGCGGACGCAGCCGCTAATATAATGGGGCTGGGCTTCAGCATCGGCTACGAAAATTTCGCACAAGCGAAGCAGGATTTGATTGCCTTGGGGCGAGAGGATTTCAATGTTGCGTGCTTCGGCCACGGGAAGCCGATCTTGGCGAACGCTTCGCAGAAGTTTCGTGCGAAGTGGTCATAGTTTGGAGCGAACATTTCATGCTGAAAGGTGATTTTTCATCATTTCAGAGACTCCATAGCCAAAGATGGCTTCTGGCATGATGTTTTACATCACTATTGATAAGCGGGGAAGCGTAAGTGTGGGACTTACTCCCTCTTCTTCACCTTGATCGAACTAATCGTAACCTGCTCAGGCAACGGGTGACGCCTCGATTTCGACAAGCCGATGCGCTGTGACGTGTAAATGCTGGAGTGGCCTGAGAACAGATAGGCCAGGATGCACGCCATAAACATATAAAGGCTTCCCTCAGAGCCGAACAGCTCGATGCCCATGATGAAGCAGGCAAGCGGTGTATTCGTCGCACCGCTGAATACGGCGATCAACCCCAGCCCCGCCAAGAATGGCGCGGACAGCCCCAAAAGATCGCCAAGCGAGTTTCCTAAGGTGGCGCCGACAACGAACAGGGGCGTCACTTCCCCGCCAAGATAGCCCGCACCTAGCGTTAGCGCGGTAAAGACGGTTTTCCACAAGAAGGCGAAGTCGGCAACAGGCTCCACGAACGCTTGCTGCAGCAGTGGAATCCCAAGGCCCAGGTATGCCCTTGTGTTGAACATATAAACGAGCGCGATGATGACTAGCCCGCCCGCGAAAGCTCTAAGCACAGGATTGTGGAACAGCTTCGTATAGACTCGCTTCATCCCGTGCGTTAATTCACTGAACAAGATGCTTGCGAGTCCGAAAAGGATCGCAGCTCCCGCTACCTTGAGCGCAACACCTGCGCTCAAGGCTGGGACCGGCCCCATCACATAGTGGATGTGATGAATCCCCCACGCCGTCGTCACCATATTGCCGACGACGCTAGCGATAAAACACGGGATCAGCGCTTGATAGCGCACCATCCCGATGGCAAGTACCTCCAGGCCGAATACAGTTCCCGCCAGCGGCGTGCCGAACACCGAGCCGAACCCGCTGCTGATGCCGCACATCAGCAGGATGGCGCGATCGGACGCATCGACTCTGAAGATGCGTCCGATCCCTTCGGCCAAGCTGCCGCCCATCTGGACGGCCGTTCCTTCACGACCCGCAGAGCCGCCGAACAGGTGTGTCAGCAGGGTGCCTGCGAGCACCAGCGGCGCCATGCGCAGCGGGATCGTTTCATTGCCTTCATGCACCTGATCGAGGATCAGATTGGTGCCTTTGCCGGCATTTTTGCCGATTTTGACGTAGAGATAGCTCATGAACGCACCGCCCACAGGTAGAAGGAACAACAACCAGGGATGGTTGATTCGTTGGTTCGTCACGAGATCTAAGCTTGCCAGAAATAAGGCCGAGGCTGACCCTGTCAATATACCAACGAGACTGCCATAGAGGAGCCATTTAACTACATATCCGATAAGTGCAACGTGCAAGTATTTTCCAGCCAACTCTGTACATCTTTTTAGCCAAATGCTCAAGGTACTCCCTCCTGTCTTAGAAGGCTTCGTACGATAATGGTCCGATGCGATCAACTTGTACCATTATACCTAAGATTTCATCATCCCTCTAGACGCAAATAGAGCCGCTACGAAAATAAGGAGAAGCCGCATCGGCTCCTCCTTTCTGCTATTTATGCTGATTGTCGAACTCTTTCATATGAGCCTCATAGCGTTCGAGTAGTTCTGGCGTCAATTGATACGCTTCAAACAGCTTCCCCGATCGTGCTTCCTCCAGCAAGGTTGTCAGCCACACCTTCTCCGTTTCACCGAAGAGGATGAAGCCTTGAATCATCAAGGAGCTGCCGCGCGGGAGAAACTCCGCCTTCAGTTCCAACACCGCTTTCATGCGAGCAATACGGGTTTCGCACGCTTCCAACTGCTGCACAATCAGCGCCTCGATCTTGCCCGGATCGCCGTGGCGGATGAACGGCATGGCGAGAAAGAGCGGATGCTGCGGATAGGACGTTAGCTTGAACTGATCTTCGAGCAGCTTGGTGAAGGCTGCACGACCGCTTGGTGTAATTCGGTAAATGGTCTTATCCGGCCGATTATCGCCTGGAATCGCCACAACTTCCGCCGCTTCAATTTGCCCATCTTCTCGCAGCTGATCGACCGCATAGTAGAGCGACCCGTCCCTCAGCTTAAAGCACTCGTTCCAATTGCGTTGCTTGATCGTTTGTCGAATTTCATAGGGATGCCGCTCCCGCTCCATCAGCAAGCCCAAGATTAAAAGCCTCATCGACATAACCGATTATCCTCCGTTATACGAAGGCTCTGGTTTTCCGCTGCCACCTGGCGCACCTGGTTTACCAGGACCACCCGAACCTCCTTGACCACCATGTGCACCTGGTCCGCCTGTTTGACCTGATTTGTTCAATTCCAGACGTGCGCGGCCCATGAGGAATACGAAGATCAGCGCAATCAGAGGGAGAATGAGCGACCATTGGAAAATGGCAATGACCGAGTTAGCAAATTGCTGCAGCATCACTTGGATGACATCAGCGCCAAGGCCCATTTGCTTCTGCACGCTTGGATCGAGAAGCGCTTGACCGCCTTTAATTTGCTCAGCCAAATGCGGGTTAATATTCGGCAGCTGCTTCACATCGGATTGGAACACCGATTTCTGAATGGCGCCAAATACCGTGATCCCTAGCGCAGAACCGATTGTACGGAAGAAGGTGATCAACGAAGATGACGTCCCTTTATATTGCGGCGGCACGGCATTCAAGGTTGAGATATTCAACAAGGAGAACGACACACCGATACCAAGTCCCACGATGATCATATAAAGTGAAATGATTAGACGGCTCGATGTCGTATCCATCACGAACCCGAGGAGCGATAGACCGATAATCAGCGTCAGCGCGGACACCAACATCACATCGCGATAGCGGAATTTGGTGACGACACGTCCACCGATTTGGGAGCTAGCTACAACACCGAGCATCATTGGAATCATGACCGTGCTCGTTTGCGTAGCGGTTTTGTGGAACACACCTTGAATGAAAAGCGGGATATACGAGGCTGACGCGATCATAATGCCGCCGTATAGCATGGAGATCACCATGCTGCTCGTAAAGATTTTATTTTTAAACAGACTCAGCTTAATTATCGGATCTTTCGCAAAACGTTCTGCAAACAAGAAAGCGGCAAAGAATACAACACATGCGACGAAGAGCGAAATAGTTTTCGCGGAATCCCACGCCCATCCGTCTGTTCCGCCCAGTTCAAGACCGAACATCAAGAAGAGCACAGAGGCCGTGAGCGTAATCGCACCGATCCAGTCGATAGATTGTTTGCGGGAGTTTTTGTTCTCATGATACGCATTGGCAATAAACAGCAGGGAAAGAATGCCTAACGGCACGTTAATATAGAAAATCCAGCGCCAGCTGATATTATCCGTAATCAAACCGCCCAGAATAGGGCCAAATACGCTCGAAATCCCGAATACTGCACCGAAAAGTCCCATCATTTTGCCGCGTTTCTCAGCCGGGAACAAGTCGAAAATGATCGTAAAGACGATCGGCATCAAGGCGCCGCCGCCAATCCCTTGGATCGCGCGGTAAATGATGAGCTGCTCCATGTTTTGAGCTGTTCCACATAGAATGGATCCTAACATGAACAGGATGAGCCCGATCATAAAGAAAGATTTGCGGCCAAACATATCTGACAGTTTACCGAAAATCGGCGTAGATACAACCATCGCGATCATATAAGCGGAGTAGACCCATATGAATTTGTCGAGTCCTCCAAGTTGTTTAATAATTGTACCCATCGCGGTCGATACGATCGTTTGATCTAGTGCGGCGATAAATAATCCTAGCATCAGACCTGCTATGACGAGCTTTACATTACTGCGATTAGCGTCCATAGGGTTCATTCCTTTCATCTCATACGTATACTCAAATTTGATTACTCATTTGTAATTATACTCAAATTTGAGTTATTGGCAAGATGCGATTTTGTAAAATTTAGTATCTCCTGTGCGATGAGAGTTATCCGAATGCCTTACAGGTTTGGGTTTGCCGCAACGTGAATCTGCCTGGGGTGCCCCCACATGAGAAAGAGCCACCCACTAGTGGATGGCTCCTTGAACGATATCTCCAATTATTCTTCGTAAATAACAACGGATTGCGTTTCTGACTCCCATTTCACAACGGCTTTCAAGGCTTCGCTTACAAAACGAACCGGCACAACCGTGCTGCCGTTTTCAATCGCAGCTGGAACCTCAAGCGTCAATTCATTCCCATTAACTGTTGCAGTCTTGCTATCAATAAAGAGTTTCACTGTGATCCCATCGCGTGTAACGGTAACAGAGCGCTCTTCTGCATTCCAGGAGACCGTCGCTTTCAACGCCTCGGCGATCGCACGGAATGGAACTAACGTGTTGCCTTCACGGATAAACGGGTTGACCTCGAACGTAGGCTCTTCACCGTTTACATACAATTTTACGCCTTTTTTACCCAGCTTCTCATACAATTTGCCGAGTTTCTTGTAAGAAGTCAGATTCGTAACGTTAGCCAAAACCGCTTCTTGTTGAACGTAAACCGCGTCCGTTACACTTCCGCTTTTTTCTAACAGATCCGCAGCCGCTGTCAAAGCTTCATCCTGCGCTGTAATCGCCTCAAGCTCAGCTTTCATCTCAGCAGTAAGTTGTGTCTCGTATTTGGTCAAAAGCAGTTCGGCAATAACAGCTCCTGCAGGCTTGTCCTTTACATTATTGATCGCGTTGAGCAGCCCCTTATATCCATTATGGCCTTTGCCATAGGTATTGCCTGTAACCGTCTCTTCGGAATTCGCGTTCACCGTGCTATCCACGTTGATTTTCACACTGCTCGGCTTGCCCTCGCCAGCATTCCCATTTTCCGACTTGGCCAATGCCGCACCTGCTATTAAATTCGTTGCCAATACAACTGATGCGATAACCATCCAACTTCTTTTCAATTGATTTCCCCCTAAATGATTAATGGAATTAATACTAAAAGTATCTTCGTCCATTCTACAATTTTTGTGGGGGTTGACGACAATTTTTTGGTATATTTTCTCAAAATAATTGCGCATTGTGAGGATAATCACAGTCGATCATCCCCCCGCATGTTTCAATAAAGGAGAGATTGAGAGAGGAGTCGGACTGGATGCCGTAATGGCTTCGATGGAGGGTGTGTTCAAATAATTAGGCGATCTCAAATACAGGCCGAATGTTCTATTAAGAAAAAAGGAGGCGAACGCTTATGAAAATTCTAGTGATGAATTCGGGAAGCTCTTCCTTAAAATTCCAACTCTTTGACATGACTACCGAAGGTTTGCTCCTTAAAGGCTGTATCGAACGAATCGGTTCGGAAACAGGGATCATCACCTTGAAACGGGACGGGCGGGATGAAGTGAAATGGACGAGGGAGATTTTACACCATTCGGAGGCTGTTCGATCCATGCTAAAGTTTCTAACCCATACGGAAGTAGGTGTGCTTCAAGATATGAATGAGATTAAAGCGGTGGGCCATCGCATTGTGCATGGCGGAGAATGGTTTCGTTCTGCAACCTTGATCAATCCCGATGTGCAGCACAAAATTCGTCAACTCTACGACTTGGCCCCGCTGCATAATCCCGCTCATATGGTCGGCATTCAAGCTGTTCTTGAACATCTGCCGGAGGTGCCTCAAATTGCCGTATGCGATACGGCCTTTCATCAGTCGATTCCACAGAAAGCCTATTTGTACCCGATCCCTTACTCTCTCTATAAAAAATATGGCATACGCCGCTATGGGTTCCATGGCACTTCGCATGAATATGTCAGCAAGCGCGCCGCCCAATTCATCGGCAAACCGATTGAGCACTTGAAAATCATTACCTGCCACTTAGGCAATGGTGCCAGTTGCTCCGCCGTTGAAGGCGGCCAATCGATCGATACCAGCATGGGGATGACCCCGCTAGAAGGGCTCATGATGGGGACACGTTCCGGCGACATTGACGCCGCTATCATTCCTTATCTATTGTCTAAAGAGGACCTGACGATGAACGAAATCAACTCGATGCTGAATAAACACAGCGGGCTGCTGGGCATTTCAGGAATGAGCAGCGATGTACGGGAGATTCAGCAGGCCGCTTTGGAAGGAGAGCCACGAGCCGTTTTGGCCCTTGAGATGTATGAATATCGGATACGGAAGTATATCGGCGCATACTGCGCGGCGATGAACGGAATCGACGCGGTCGTTTTCACAGGAGGGGTTGGAGAGAACTCGGCCTATCTGAGGCAAAAAATTTGTGAGCAGCTCACCTATCTCGGCCTTAAACTGGATGTAGAAAAGAACATGGAACGCACGCAAGGGGAACGACTCATTTCCACGGCATCCTCCTCCGTCAGCATTCTGGTAATCCCGACGAACGAAGAGCTGCTCATCGCGCAGAAGACATTTTCAGTGCTAATGGGGGATGGAGGCATAACCTGAATGTGCTGCAGCACGCCTCCAAAAAAAGAGACCCCTCATCTCCAATTAGAGACGATGAGCCTTTCCACTTGTTTTACCTTTTATAACTCGGTATCGTCAAAATAACGATCGTTCCCCTCCCTATCTCGGAGGAAATGTCCAGCTTACCGCCGATGCTTTTTGCCCTTTCCTCCATGCTGAAAAGGCCAACACCTTTAGATCGGCTAGTCGTCTCAAAGCCCTTCCCCTTATCCTCAATACGTACCTCGATGTACGATTCCTTGTCGCTAACAGCCACGGCAGCTTCGGACACATCTGCATACTTCGCAATATTCGTCAGCGCTTCCTGGATAACGCGGTAGATGATCGTCTCTTCCAGTGCGCCTAACCGCTTGCGCAGGCTGCTTTCCAGTTTAACACCGATCCCGAAATGACTCGTGTAATTATCGATATATGTTCGAATGGCAGGAATAACGCCGAGATCATCCAATACGGAAGGGCGTATCTGCCACGCCAGACTCCGTACTTCTTCAATAATGCTGGTCACATGCTGCCGGAGAAGGGCAATTTCCGATTCAGGCTCCTCTCCGATCAATCTATCCATTTGAATCAATAAAGAGAACAGGCTTTGCCCTATGCCATCATGCAGCTCGCGGGAGAACTTTCTTCGTTCCTCCTCCTGAATTTGCAACACTTGTGACATCATCATCTGCAGTTCTTCTTCGACCCGCTTCAACTCCGTCACTTCATTCCGAATTGCTAAATATTGATAGGGGCTCCCGTCCGCATCGATAAAAGGGACAATCGTTGTATCCACCCAATAGAAGGATCCATCTTTGGCCTTATTCTTGATCTCTCCACGCCATACCTTGCCAGATGAAATACGGCTCCATAAGCCCGACATAAATGCTTTATCATGATGACCAGAATTAATGATGCGATGGTCATTCCCTAGAAGCTCTTTACGAGGATACTTGGAAATTTCGCAAAATTTATCGTTCACGTATTGAATTTTACCTTTGGCGTCCGTGACGGCCACGATCGAAGACTCATCTAACGCAAACTTCACATCGGATAGCTGTTTGAGGGATTGCTTCAGGTCTTGCAGCAGTTCAGGCTTCGAAATGTATGCGTCCAGCTGCGCTAACAGTTGGTTCACATTCTCACCAATGACTTCGGGATAATGGTGCTCCTGATCCTTATTCAAAGTTCAGCAACCCCTTCTTGGCCGCGTACTTTACCAGTTCAGGCCTTGTTCTCAACCCTAATTTCTCCATAATGTTACTTTTGTGGGACTCCACCGTTTTGACGCTGATAATCAGCTGTTCGGCAATTTCTTTATTGGAAAAGCCTTTGGCAATGAGCGCTAAGGCTTCCTTCTCGCGCTCCGAAAGCGATCCATACGTATCGACATTGTCCCCGTGCTTAATGCGATCCATATATTCATTCATCAGCCGCTTGGTAGCTGTAGGGTAGAGATACGCATTTCCAGCGGCAACAGAGCGAATGGCGGTCAGCAATTCGTCATGCGGTGCACTTTTCAAAATATAGCCAGAGGCGCCCACATGTATGGCTCGAAATAAATACTCGTCATCATCATGCATCGTAAGAATGAGAATGGCCACATCGGGCATGAGTTGCCGTAATTTCTCTGTAGCCGTCAGGCCATCCATACCAGGGGGCATGTTCAGATCCATCAATACAACATCCGGCTTAAGCAGTTGCGCAGCTTGGATGCCCTCTTCGCCATCAGCCGCTTCCCCAACGACTTCAATATTATGCTTGCCGTTCAGCAGCATCATAAGACCCGATCTTACGACAGCATGATCGTCTACTACCAGAATTTTCGGCATTTCCTTCCCCCATTACAACACGGCTTATGCCGCTGGATTCATACCTAATATCATAGCAAAAAAAATGAATTCCGTTAACGGAATTCAATGTCATATCCTCATTTCTTCTTGATATTCCTTCATGTCGGATACAAGCTTGTGAAGATTTTCCTGGGCTGTGCGTATCTCATCTTCTTCATATCTGGTTCCCTTCCGCTTTCCGATAAAAAGCAACCCTCTCATAGGGCAACCAGTATCCAACCTGATTGGAAAAACAGCCGCAGCTTGCAATTGTTCAGCCAACATGACGGGGCAATCGCGTCTTTCTCGCCCGAATTGCGGATGACTATCATCGAGCTTCACCCATCTGCCCAGGCGCAGCGCAGTTCCAGCCAATCCCTGTCCCGTCCTGATCACCATGTGCTGGTAACGATCGTTACTGTTGCCTGCTGCGCACTTCCACCTGTAAGATTTAGCTTTATCTAAGCATAAAGCTAATGCGGCAAAATCGCTTGATGTAAGATTCCGTATTTCTTCTAAGTCTTCCATAAACTGCATTCTACTGTTTGCCATACTGGGCCACTTCCAGTCTTTTGTGCATAACGAACTACCTCACTTCCCATTGTAGACGATTCTTTATGACCTGTAAGTCAGGGAAAACCCTGATTTCTTCATCAGGGTTTTCATTACCAGACGTCTCAGGAACGTAAGGGTTTTAACTGTGATTTTCCTCACACCTATATAGGGAAAATTGCCGCAAAAGATCAGAGGAACTCCCGATAACCAGGATTATCCAAAACCAATATGATGTAAGTAACAAGAAATGACGAGGAGTTGGTTCGCATGAAAGGAATGATGACTTTTTTCTCAGACACGAACTTTGATAAATTAAAGAGCATCATGTATAACAAACAAGCAAAGAAAGGTGAGCATCTATTTTGGGAGGGCGACACGGCGGACCGATTATACTATATCGTTAAAGGCAGGGTCCGCATCACCAAAATGTCGGACACGGGCAAAAGTTTCATTTTGTATCTCCATCAAGCAGGAGATTTGTTCGGCCAAATCGATCCATTCCAAGACTCGGTACAAAGCTTTAGCGCAGAAGTCACTGCAGATTGCGAAGTAGGCGTGATTTTGCGGAAAGATCTTGAAGTTCTACTATGGCAGCACGGCGATCTCGCGATCGAATTCATGAGATGGATGGGTCTCGTTCATCGGATGACCGAAACGAAGTTCCGCGATTTAATGATGTACGGTAAACCGGGCGCGTTATGTTCCTTATTGATCAGATTAAGCAACTCCTACGGCGTTCCTAAGGGAGGGCATGTGCTGATCGATTATAAAATCAACAATTCGGAAATGGCCGATATGATCGGCTCGACCCGCGAGAACGTCAATCGGATGTTAAGCGATATGCGGAAAGAAGATGCGGTCGAATTTCATAATGGCCAAATTGTCATTAAAGATGCTGCCTATCTGCGCGATATTTGTCATTGTGAGAATTGCCCCGTTGAAATATGCCGAATGTAGGATAGTTGCCTAAAATCTCATCTGCGAGTGGGAACACCATTTCTTCTTCCGTGAGAAGCTGCTCGGCCATCACAGCGCAAGCCATCCGAAGTAGAGAGATCGCTTTCTTCAACTGAATATTTACGTTTACTTTTGAATTTGCACCCTGATCACACTCATTCGCATAGGCAATAAAAGAACGAACAAAACGTTCCACTTGCTTATGATCCTCTTCCAACACCCAAGCTGAAGTTAGAAAGGCAGGATCCGGCCCTTGAGCGGTATACTTGTAGAGGATGGGAAACACTTCGTCCTCTTCCCACTGTTCGTAAGCTTCCAGCTTCTCCAGCAAGCCTTCCATCTCTTGACGGATGTCTTGCAGCAGCTTCTTCGACGCTTCCGTTCCTGGCAAGTCCGCCATATGACCTGTTTGCTCTTGAATATGATCAAGTTCGCTTTTTAACGTGCCATGTTCGTCCTTCAAGCGCTTCAGTAACCGCCCCACCTGCGATGCCGTTGCCTCGTCAATCGAATACCCCAAATCCGTACTCATGTGTTCATGCCTCCTCATCCTTACTATCGTTCATCTTCCTATGAGAAAAATGATTCTAAATCCATCAGCACTTTCTCCGTTAATGGTAAAATCAGTTGCTCTTCCATCGTAAAATGGTCATTCAGAATTAAACAGGCCTGCACCAAATGCGAGGCTGCTTCTACTAGCTGTTTTTTGACGACTAACGGCGTCAAGTTAATCACTGTCTCATTGAACGATTGGATAAACGAAACGCCCAACTGATGATCCTTCTCCAGCACCCAGAAGGAAGGCATAATCGTAGGAACAGACTCGCGATGGAAGTAGCCCATTAGGAAAGGGAATAATTCCTCATCCTCCCATTTGGCATGCCGCTCCAGCATATTCATCAATTGTGCCGTCTGGCTTCTGAGATGCTGAAGGAGGTGCAGACCTTTCTCTGTATCTTCGATCAAGATAACTTCCTTCGCATTCACTTCAAGCAGCTTGAGTTGACTTCGTAAATGCTGATGCTCTTCCTTCAGACGTTCCGTTGCATAAGAAAGCACAGCCGGGTTGGATGACGCAAGTCCTGAACAACTGTTTAAGACATTAACTTCCATGTCCGATTCCCTCCCAAGTATCCCTTTCCAAACTCTGATTTTGCTCCAAGCCTATCGTGTTCTTCCCTGCCTCAATCCCCTGATCAATCCACATGCTTGCTCTGGCCACTTCTCGGTCTGAGGGTTCTGAGCACTGACCGAGCGGATATTCCTTCCCCATCTGCCCCCATTTGTAAACGCCCATCCGGTGATAGGGGAGCAGTTCCACTTTCTGCACATGGCTGAGTGACCCGATGAATTCCCCTAGCGCCAATAAATCTTGATAAGCATCCGTCCAACCTGGTACCAGCACATGGCGAATCCAGACAGGCATCTTCCTTTCATCCAAATACGAAGCAAATTGCTTGATACGGTCATTAGGCTGCGCCGTAAGCGCGATGTGCTTCTCGGGATGGATCTGTTTCAAATCCAGCAGCACCAGATCGGTTACGTTCAATAGTTCCTCCGCATGTCCAGGTTCGCAAAAACCGTTCGTATCCAGCACGGTATGGAGTCCCCAGCGCTGTTTGCAAGCAGCAAACAGGCGTGCCACGAAGGGAGCCTGAAGCGTGGGTTCCCCTCCCGTCACCGTAATGCCGCCGCCTGAACGTTGATAGTACGCCAGGAACGGTTCGATCTCGTTGAGAATCTCCTCGACGTCCATCTGCCTGCCGGCATTCATTTCCCATGAATCCGGGTTATGACAGTAATGGCACTTCAGCGCGCAGCCCTGCATGAAAAGGACGAAGCGGATGCCCGGACCGTCAACGGTCCCAAACGTATCGAAGGAATGTATGCGTCCTTTCATCGGTCTGCACCCTCTCTCTTTCTTACATCGTGCCGTGGAACGTACGATGGATCACATCCAACTGCTGTTCTCGCGTCAATTTGATAAAGTTCACGGCATAACCCGATACCCGAATCGTAAGCTGCGGGTACTGTTCCGGATGCTCCATGGCATCCAGCAGCTGCGCTCGGTCGAACACATTCACATTCAGATGATGACCATGATTGGCCATATAGCCATCTAGCAGAGCTGCTAGATTCGTGAGTCGGTCTTCTTCCTCGCGGCCCAGTGCTTTAGGCACAATCGAGAACGTATTGGAGATACCATCCTGGCAATGCTCATAAGGAATCTTCGCGACCGTCGCGAGTGAGGCCAGTGCCCCTTTCCGATCGCGTCCATGCATCGGATTTGCGCCAGGCGCAAAAGGTTCGCCCGCTTTGCGGCCATCCGGCGTGCTGCCTGTCTTTTTGCCATACACCACGTTCGAAGTAATCGTTAAAACCGACATCGTTGGCACGGACCCGCGATACGTCTGATGCTTGCGAATCTTATTCATGAACGTTTCGGCCAATTGCACGGCGATCGCGTCAACACGCTCATCATTGTTGCCGTACTGTGGATAGTCACCTTCGATTTGGAAATCGACGGCGATGCCTTGTTCATTACGGATCGGACGGACCTTCGCATACTTGATCGCACTTAGCGAGTCAGCGACCACTGAAAGCCCTGCAATGCCCGTCGCCATCGTACGAACAATGTCACGGTCATGAAGCGCCATTTCCAGACGTTCATAACAGTACTTATCATGCATGTAGTGAATAACGTTCAAAGTGTTGACATATAGCTTCGCCAGCCATTCCATAATCGTGTCAAACTTATCAGCTACTTCTTCATAATGCAGCACATCGGACGTAATGGGCGCAAGTTCAGGTCCAACCTGGATGCCGAGCTTCTCATCGACCCCGCCATTGATTGCATAGAGCAGCGCTTTAGCCAAATTGGCACGTGCACCGAAGAATTGCATCTGCTTGCCGATCCGCATAGCGGATACACAGCAGGCGATGCCGTAGTCATCTCCGTAGTACGGGCGCATTAGGTCATCATTTTCATACTGAATTGAACTGGTCTCTACCGACACCTTGGCGCAGTACGTTTTGAATCCTTCCGGCAGCGCCGTCGACCATAGCACCGTCAGATTCGGCTCTGGCGCAGGTCCCAGATTATACAAGGTGTGCAGGAAGCGGAACGAATTCTTCGTTACACGCGCCCGGCCGTCCAGCCCCATGCCCCCAATAGACTCCGTCACCCAGGTCGGGTCTCCACTGAAAAGCTCATTATAGTCAGGCGTGCGCAAGAATTTAACAATACGAAGCTTCATGACAAAATGGTCAATCAACTCCTGCGCCGCTTCTTCCGTAAGCGTGCACTCCTGCAAATCCCGCTCGATGTAAATATCGAGGAAGCTGGATACGCGTCCTAAACTCATCGCTGCACCGTTTTGTTCTTTAATCGCCGCCAGATAGGCAAAATATAACCATTGCACGGCTTCAGCGGCATTCCTAGCCGGTCCCGAAATATCAAAGCCGTACGACTTCGCCATCTTCTTTAGCTCATTCAAGCTGCGCATCTGTTCCGAAATTTCTTCACGCAGCCGAATGACATCTTCGGTAATCGAATCGACCTCCAGCTGAAGGAGATCCTTCTTCTTCGCCTCGATCAGGTGATTGACCCCATAGAGGGCGACACGTCGATAGTCGCCGATGATGCGCCCGCGTCCGTATGCGTCCGGCAGCCCTGTGATGATAGCTGCTTTACGCGCTGTCTTCATCTCCGTTGTATAGGCATCGAATACACCTTGGTTATGCGTTTTGCGGATATCGGTAAATACGTCTACAATTTCTTGCGGAAGCTTGAAGCCATACGCCTCGCAAGCATCGATCACCATACGAATTCCCCCGAAGGGCTGAACCGAGCGCTTTAACGGGGCATCCGTTTGCAGGCCTACGATCTTCTCCTTCTCTTTGGCAATATACCCTGGAGCGTGGGAAGTAATCGTGGAGATCGTGTCGACATCGACGTCCAGCACACCGCCATTCTCCCGCTCCTTCGCCGTCAGAATGCTGATCATGCGCCACAGCTCTGTCGTTGCCTCCGTCGGTCCGGCCAGGAAGGCGTGATCACTCATATACACCGTGATGTTGGAATCGATAAAATCGTTAACATCAATGCTCTTGGTCCATTTGCTGCCTACAAAGCCTCTCCAGCTTCCCATTCGCACATCAGATTCTTGTATAGCCATGATGGCACCTCCTGAATGAACTTACTCGAATTTCCCGTAAAAAGCGTTCCGATAGACGTCCGCCAATTCTGTGACTAATGGCATCCGCGGGTTCGCGGTTGTACACTGATCCTCGAAAGCTCGATCCGCGAGGTAATCTACACGCGATTCAAACTGCTCAGCCTGGAAACCCAGATCCTGAAACTTCTCGGGAATACCGAGCGTCTGATTTAACTTGCGAATCGCTTCGATCAGGCTTTTCACGCCTTCTTCTGTCGTCTTCGCAGGCAGCCCTAGCATGCGGGCAATCTCCGCATAGCGCTGATCGGCGATAAAGTGATCGTATTTCGGGAACGACGTAAATTTCGTCGGCTTCTGCGCATTGTAGCGAATAACATGCGGCATCAGGATCGCATTCGTACGTCCATGCGCCGTATGATACTCACCGCCCCATTTATGCGCCAAGCTATGATTGATGCCAAGGAAAGCATTCGCAAACGCCATACCCGCAATTGTCGATGCGTTATGCATCTTCTCGCGGGCGATCGAGTCGCCTGTCGCAAAGGATTTCTCCAGGTTCTGGAACACCAGTTGAATCGCCTTCATGGCTAATCCATCGGTGTAATCGTTCGCCATGACCGAGACGTACGCTTCAATTGCATGGGTAAGGACGTCCATCCCTGTGTCGGCTACCGCGGTTTTCGGCAAGCTGTACACATAGTCCGGATCGATAATCGCGACGTCAGGCGTAAGTTCATAATCGGCAAGTGGATACTTCGTATTCCCTTTGGCCTTATCCGTGATGACTGCGAACGAAGTCACTTCTGAGCCGGTTCCTGAAGTCGTTGGGATCGCCACGAACTTGGCCTTCCGCCCCAGCCGCGGATATTTGTAAACCCGTTTGCGGATATCCATGAATTTCTGCTTGAGCGCATCGAAGCTGGTATCCGGATATTCATAGAACAGCCACATCGCTTTGGCTGCATCCATCGGCGACCCGCCACCCAGTGCAATAATGCAATCCGGGTTGAAGCTGGCCATTTGCGCCCGACCCCGTTCAACCGTTTCTACCGATGGATCGGGCTCCACATCCGAGAAAACCTCGATGTACACAGGTGTCTGACGTTTACGAAGGTAATACTCCACCCGCTCGACGTAGCCGAGTTTCACCATCATCGGGTCCGTTACAATCATGATGCGAGTGATGTCCGGCATTTTTTCCAAATACTGCGTTGCGCCCTTTTCGAAGTAAATTTTTGGCGGTATTTTAAACCACTGCATATTGACGGCCCTGTACGCAACCCGCTTCACGTTAATCAAATTCACTGCACTGACGTTAGACGTCGTGGAGTTATGTCCATAAGAACCGCAGCCAAGGGTCAGCGATGGCAGGTTCGTGTTATAAATATCGCCGATTGCCCCGTGTGTGGAAGGCGAATTCACAATAATGCGCCCTGTTTGCAGCTTATTGGCGAAAGCCCGAATGACCTCTTCATTCTCGGAATGAATGACGGAGGAATGTCCCATCCCGCCGAACTTGACAATCTCCACGGCGCGGTCAATGCCTTGCTCCGCATTCTTCACTTTGTAGCAGGCTAGAACAGGGCTTAACTTCTCAGCGGATAGAGGGAAATCCTCGCCAACACCCGTCAATTCAGCCACTAATATTTTGGTCGCCGCAGGGACCTTGATGCCCGCCATTTGAGCGATTATCATAGCGGATTGGCCGACAATCACAGCGTTGACCGCACATTTCTCGGCGTTGATCACGAGCTTGGAGACTGCTTCCGTTTCTTCTTTGTTCAAGAAATAGCAGCCTTGCTCCGTCATCAGCTTGCGTGTATCCGCGAATACGGCTTCTTCGATAATAACAGCCTGCTCCGAGGCGCAAATCATGCCATTGTCGAACGTTTTGGAAAGAATTAAATCATTCACAGCCTGCGGCAAATTGGCCGATTTCTCAATGAAGCACGGCACATTGCCTGGCCCTACACCCAGCGCTGGTTTGCCGGTACTGTAGGCCGCCTTCACCATGGAGGATCCTCCAGTAGCTAGCACCAGAGCGACATCCGGGTGGTTCATCAGGAGCTGAGTCGCCTCGACAGATGGGTGTACGACCCACTGGATGCAATGCTCAGGCGCTCCCGCTTTCACAGCTGCATCAAGCAGTGTTGCTGCCGCCGCTGCACTGGATTGTTGCGCAGACGGATGGAAAGCGAAGATGATCGGATTTCGAGTTTTCGTCGCGATTAACGACTTGAACATGGTTGTTGATGTCGGGTTCGTGACTGGCGTTACCCCTGCGATAATCCCAACCGGTTCAGCAACCATCCGATAGTTTTCATACGCGTTCTCTTCAATAACGCCTACTGTCTTATTGTTTTTGATACTGTGGTAAATGTACTCCGTAGCGAAGAGATTCTTCGTTATCTTGTCTTCGTAGACTCCGCGTCCCGTTTCTTCAACAGCCAGCTTGGCAAGAGCCATATGCTGGTCAACCCCAGCGAGTGCCATTTGCTGCACAATGTGATCCACTTGCGTTTGATCCAGTTTCAGAAATTGCTGCTGCGCTTGTTTCGCTCGAGCCACCAGTTGATTCACTTCTTCTTGCACCGACATCTGTTCGGTTACCTTCGCTTCTTTCATTGCCATTGACCATCCACTCCTTATATGTTTCAAACTTTGCTGCCGTGTTTTGATGTACCTTTAGCATAAGTGGAATTGAAATCGCCAACTATGATAAAAGTCACAATCCGAACTGGGCATTCGCGAAGGTATTGTGAATTTTTTCACAATATAAAGTATAAAGCAGGCGACAGCTTGGAATTCCCCTCACTGCCGCCGCTTTTATCCAAACCTACACTTACCACGTAATAAATCCTTTCGATCCCGGAACAGAGCTCGATATCATATCTATAAGCGGAATCGTATACGCAAACAAGATGAGCAATACCGAAAGTGCTATCCAGATGCGCCAACGATCCAGATACACCGGAGTCGCTTCCGCCGATTCCATCGCTTCACCAAGCGGATACGCCTCTACGCCTTTCGGAGCGCGAAGCATCGCAACCACGTTAACGACCATCATCAGGACGCCGATAAATAAGACCATTCCGCCAATTGCCATGAATACATAGTAGGGCATCCAGTTGGCCGCATCTGCCTGGTTTTCGTAGGTGGTAAATGCCGTTCTCCGAGGTGCTCCGAACAAGCCAACCAGATGCATTGCGCCGGACATAAAGAACATGCCCACACACCATACGATGGTCTGAATGATCCCCCATTTATTCATCCGCAGGGTCAAGATCCGGCCTGTTACAACAGGAAGCAGCCAGTACGTAATACCGAAGAATGTTAGCGCAACACTTGTGGCTACCGTTAGATGAAAGTGACCTGTTACCCATAGCGTATTGTGTACGACGGCATTCATCTGGTTACTGGCATTAATTAGGCCCCCCGCTCCTGCCGGGATGAAGATCAGCATGCCCATGAATGGCGCGAAGAATCTGACATCCTTCCAAGGCAGTACTTTTACCCAACCGAAAAGTCCCTTCGCCCCCTTGGCCCGGCCGTTGATTTCAAACGTAGCAAACAGTGAAAATGCGGTCATTAAAGAAGGAATCACGACCATAAACGTTAACACGACCTGCACATATTTCCAAAAAGAACTGATCCCCGGCTCCATTAATTGATGATGAAAGCCTACCGGAATTGAGAACAGCAGCAAGAGAATGAATGATAGTCTGGCCAACGCATCACTGTAGATTTTGCCGCCAATAATCTTCGGTATGATGACATACCAGCATATATACGCTGGCATCAGCCAGAAATACACAAGCGGGTGACCGAAATACCAGAACAGGGTACGGCTCAGCATTACATTAATGGTTTCAACCCAACCGAACGACCACGGAATAAGCTGAATCAGTACTTCAGCCGCAACACCGATCGTGGCAATTTGCCACATGAGGAAGGTCACGACCGCCATGTACGCGAACAGAGGCGATAACTTGCCGGGATTCGTCTTTTTCCAATATTTATACTGATAAAATAAACCCCACCCGCTGATCCAGCTCCCTACCACCAACAAGGCTAATCCAATGTAAAAGTAAGGCGATGCTTTCAAAGGCGCATAGAACGTATACAGGACACTTGCCTTTCCGGTCAAAACCATCGCAACGCCCAGCACCGTCCCAGCTGTCATCAGCCCGAATCCGGTCCAGCCCATCCGATGGACAACCGGCAGCAGCTTACCCCCTAAAGTATAGGACACACCCGAGTAGAGGAAGCCGATGATAAAATAGGTTGTAAATACGATTGCCATCAACACCCCATGTGCGGTCAACAGCTCATAGTAGCCGATACTGTAAGGCAGCTTGATCGTACCGCTTTTCACCATCGTTTGCAGAAGCCCCGCTATGCCGCCGATGAGCAAGGCGATGAACGCCACCAGAATGTGGGCAACGACAAGCTTGCCATCCTTGGAATCGAAGCGTTGGATAAGCGTAATATTTTGTTTGGTCGTCACGGGAGTTCCCCCCTTTTCTCTTATTTCACGATTATCGTCGTTTTCATAAACTCATGCGCCCCGCCGCAATATTCGTTGCATAGAATCAGGTACTCCCCAGGCTTCGTAAATGTATGGCTTACATGGCTTATTTCTCCAGGCACAATCATCATGTTCACGTTCGTCCCTGGGATCGCGAAACCGTGCACCACATCTTGGCTCGTCACCGTAAAATGAACCGTTGACCCCACTGGAATCTCCATTTTGTCTGGCGCATAACCGAACGTAAATGCCGTCATGACCGCCTCATATTCCAGGTTGCCTATTGGACGAAGTCCGGGATTGTTGAACGGCGCTGTTTCCTGCACCTTTGACGGGTCGATGCGGTGATGATGTTCGCTAGGCGGCTTCACCCCCATCGCAAACGCGGATACCCCCAGTACGCCCAAAAATACAAAAAGCATCGTAATCCCAATCGCTAACCAAATTTTTTCAAGCTTATGAATCTGCATGTAACCCCACCTCCCCAAGACATTACTGTCTGGACATAAATAACAGAAATACCGCTACCCAGCTGACGACTAAGAAGAGTCCTAACAACAGCACCGCTGCGAACGTTCCGTTCAATAAGGGCTCCTGTTCATTATTTTCAAATTCAGAATCTCGGGAATGCTTGCTTCGACCATCCATATCAGCCACCTCCTAGGATGAGTTAACGATTCTGTGTCTCATTGTACAAGAAACGGATTTGCCCATCTGTGATTTACCTCACTTCATCCCTTTTGAAAACTGAACAAATTGTTACGATTGTAAAGCTTCGAACCGCTTCATCGCCTCATAATCCTCTACCGTCTTTATACGAGATACAAAATTAAGGTCGACACCGTTCTCGTACAAAAACTGATCACCCAATTCGCTCCAGAAGACGTGCTTTAGCAAAGACGAGAGCTGCGTTTCCCCCTGATGAAGAAGTGGAACAATATGGGGTGCGCACACCCGATCATAAATGCCGTGCAACGGATAGATCTCCCCGGCAATCATAGGTACGACGGCTTCCAAGCCGTCCCTCTTCCTTTCCAAGAGCAATTCTGCTGCTTTACTCGAAATGAACGGCATATCGCATCCGACTATCCACACCGAACTGTGCTTCGCCAATGACAATGCGGCGTGCATGCCCCCAAGCGGCCCGTGTCCTTCATAGAAGTCCGTAATAATGCGCACCGAACGATGAACGATATGTAAATAGGGCTTGGGATCAGGGGTCACAACAATCAGTTCCTCACAGATCCCCTGCATCCGATCCAATTGTCTTGCAATCATTGGTTTTCCGCCAAAAGGAAGGAGTGCCATCCGTTCTCCATGCATTCTACGATTCGTTCCACCTGCCAAAATAACGCCCGAAAGCATCGTCATCACGTCTCCTTTTCTCATTCGTATACCTTCACTTTAGACACATTCACAGGCCGTGTAAGTGAAGAATGTCACACTCCCGAAAGTTGGCATAGTAACATGGCATAGCAAAACACATTCATTAATGGGGAATATTAAAATATTTCCATATATTTTCAACATACGCTCCACATACATTTACGTTATAGTAGGAGTTGAACTAAGCTATGGGAGGTACATCTTACAGCATGCAAACATTCATTAACATACTTAACCATGAACTCGTCGTCGCGCTTGGCTGCACAGAGCCCGTTGCCATTGCCCTTGCTGCGGCGAAGGCCAGAATCTATGTGAAAGGATCTGTGGAGAAAATAACCGTTTACGCAAGCGCAGGTATTATCAAAAATGCACTTGCCGTAGGGATTCCGGGTACGAAACGGACAGGGATTGATTTCGTTGCGGCGCTGGGCGCCATCGCTGGTAACGCGGACAAACAATTAGAAGTGCTTGCCGATATTCAAGCTGAAGATATAACGGCTGCGCAGAATCTGGTTGAGCGAGGCATGTCCGTTGTCCATCTAGCAGATACCCCTAAGAAGCTATATATCGAGGTACTGCTCGAATCAGACCACGGATATGCGCGGGTTGTTATTACGGACAATCATACGAATATTACAAGTGTCGAGGTTGATGGAAACATTGTTGAATCGGGTGGTTGCGCAAACGCGAGCTTGAAGAGCTCCAAAGAAGAACGTGACGAGTTGACCTTAGACGGCATCGTGGACTTTGTGAATAGCGTTGATCTGACTGAGCTCCAATTAGTGAAACAAAGCATCGCATTGAACCGTCAAGCAGGCCTAGAAGGTTTATCACAAGCATACGGTCTTGAAGTAGGAAAAACGATTAAAGAGAATGTCCAAAAGGGGATTTTGTCTGACGATTTAATCTCTCATGCCATGGCTCTGGCAGCAGCTGGGTCAGATGCTCGTATGGCGGGATCCAGTATGCCTGTCATGGCCAATTCCGGCAGCGGTAACCAAGGGATTGCAGCGACTAACCCTGTCATCGCGGCTGCTGAGAAGCTTGGTAGCTCGGAGGAGCAACTTCTACGTGCTGTTGCGCTGAGCCACTTAGTGACCATTTATATTAAATCTAAATTTGGCAGATTGTCCGCCCTTTGCGGGGTTACTGTTGCGGGTACAGGTGCAAGCTGTGGCATTACGTATTTGCTTGGCGGCGGGAAATCGGAGATTAAGGCAGCGATCCAAAACATGCTCGGCAATGTAACTGGGATGATGTGCGATGGAGCCAAAGGCGGGTGTGCCATGAAGGTCGCGACCTGCACTAGTGCAGCCGTACAATCCGCGCTTCTCGCATCCAAAGGAATGACAATTTCTTCAACGAATGGGTTTATCGAGAATAATGCGGAGAAGACGATCGACAACTTCTGTCGGATCGGAAATGAAGCAACGTCTGAAATTGACAAGCTCATCCTTGAAATGATGCTCAGTAAAGATAAGTAGCAGGACCCCCTTTTACACAAAAAACACCTGTCTTTCTCCTCAAACATGAGCAGAAAGATCAGGTGTTATTCAGCATTTTTCATAGGATTTAGCAGCCTCACTTATTTCAACTTAGGTTTTAGATGCAGCCGGTCCACGAGCTTATCGAACCCTTTGTGCAGGTAAGGCAGGATGATATGGTCAACACCGAATTTCCCCGCATTCGCTCCAGCTGCCATCAGGATAGCGCCAAAAAGCATGAGCCAAGGATTCGTGCTTACCGTTCCAGCGAACATATACATAAAGTTCATCAGAAGGCCGAAGAAGATTGCCGTAGTCGTTAGTGCTCCGACTAGAAGGCCTATTCCCACTAAGAGCTCACCCCATGGTACAATTACATTAAAAATCCCAACATGCGGCAGCGCGAAATTTTTTAGGAAGGCGACATAGTTGCCATACACAAGGTCTGTTGTCCCTGGTTCAAGAACCGGCTTCGCAATGGCACCTTTCAAGAAGCCTGCAGCGTCGAACGCTTTTGCTCCTGTAATTTTGTGCCAGCCTGCGATCAGCCATTCCCATCCCACATACAATCGGATCATCGTCAACACCACAGCCGCGTAATTATTGCCTCTTAACCAGTTCATCATGTGAACCATCTCCTTTTCCTTTATGGTTTCATTGTAACGCCAAGGAAAAGATTTCGATGTGAAAAAAATCACAGATGAACGCCCAGATTATCCTTCCTCTGGCCCAAAATCCTCCGTAAATAGCGTAGCGCAAAAATGACTCAAGCTCGTGCCGGTTTTCTTTTTGAACATTTTCCCGAACGTATGAATATCACTGTACCCGACGGCTAGCGCGAACTCGCTTGATTTTTATTTCTTAGTGATCATCGGTTAATCGCTGCAAGCGGTATCGGCGGCTAGCTGGACGACCTTACATCCTCGCGTTGGGCAGGAGCCCGTTAGTGAGGATTCGCAGTGGCGTATACCTTCGCAATAATAATCCTCCCTTTGTAAAACAAGACAAGTCCCGACATATCTATTGTGATATGTCGGGACTTGTCTTGTTTTTACATAAAGTTGGTTCCATACTAGTCCATAATCTTAACGTAATTCTCATTGATCTGGCTGACCATCTCCACAAGCGGCTTTTGTTTCGTGCTATCAAACAGCTTGACAAAGCTCCCTTGTAGAGAAGCGTTCAGTTTACATTTGTAATAACGTGGTTCGGTCATTTGTTTGGTTAGGTGCGATCGGAAGACCAATTGCATTTCCCGTATGCTTATTGTGAGATAGAATAATTTGAGCCAGCTCCTCTGGTGCGAATGTGCCGCCATGAGGTTTATCAAGAATATCGATAAAAATATTTTTAAATGATGCTACTAAATCTCTTGCCGTGTCCGAGGGATCAGCTATTGTTTCGTACTTTCTCGAAAGATACTTAGCGAGGCTTTTCTCCGTTAATCTAAGCATACCTATAATTTCTTCATCAGTGTGCTTTGACATAAAAACCCCCACCTTTAATTATCGTAGAACTCTTTGATTGAAATCTTACCATCGCGGACTTTCTCGGCATTAAGTGAAATCGCATTTCCATCAGCAACTGGTCCTATCATTATATCGGGATGCCCATTACAGTAAGAATTTGTACAATATAAACTATCCTTTTCGAGGCGATGATGTACAATAAATTCTGCCCATTCTTTTCCATCGATATCCCAGCTGCCATCAAACCACACACATTTTAATGATGAATCATTATTAATGGCTTGATTTACGATAATGTCCATTATGACTGCAAATGCAGCTTCACTTGTATGTAGGGATTCTGCTACCCTTCACCAAAATCCAATGATGCTGCTTCAAGTTTTTCTCCGTCTTCATCAAATCCTCTTTCTTGTATACCATATCTGGCAAATTGCTTTATGGAAGTATTTATAGTCCAGTGAATCAATTTTTTCGGAATTTTAAACCGTGGATCTTCCGATGGATATGCATAGTACAGCAAAAGTCAACTCAAGCCGATTATTTTAGTTGTTTATTTATTTAATATCTTAGAAAAAAATCCCTTTTCCATCACAATTCATACTATTCAAACAAGCAATATAAGACGGTTATATTACATCACCCATACCGCGTCAAAAAGAAAAAGCGCCCAACCATTCCTGGCGGACGCATTTCATTTGATCGAGGGGTAGTGCTGCTACTACTTTATTTCACTGCTTCAAATCTACTCAACAGTCACACTTTTCGCCAAATTTCTTGGCTTATCGACATCATTCCCACGTGCCAACGATGCGTAGTAAGACAACAACTGCAACGGCACGACCGACAACGCAGGCGTCAAGACGTCCAGTGTTTTCGGGATGATAAACGTGCTGTCCACCGACTTCTGCAGCTCGGTTTCACCTGCCACCGCAATACCCAGAACGTTCGCACCGCGCGCCTTCACTTCTTTGATATTGCTCACCGTTTTCTCCAACAGCTCATGCTGTGTCCCCAACGCAATAACCGGGATATCATCCTCGATCAACGCCAGTGTACCATGCTTCAACTCACCCGCGGCATATGCCTCGGAGTGAATATAGGAGATCTCTTTCAACTTGAGAGAGCCTTCCAACGCTACCGCATAATCCAAGCCGCGGCCGATGAAGAACAAGTTATCGTGCTTCGCCATCTCTTCAGCGACAACTTTCAACGCTTCTGCTTGCTCCAAAATCTGCTCAACCTGCTCAGGCAACGCTCGCATCGCAGCAATCACTTCCGCAATCTCCTCTTGCGTTTGCGTACCTAGTGTTTGCGCCAAGTGCAAGCCAAGCAAGTAGAACGCGATCAATTGCGACGTGTACGCTTTCGTCGACGCTACCGCAATTTCCGGTCCTGCCCATGTTGTAATAATATCGTTCGCTTCACGCGCAACCGAGCTTCCTACCACGTTTGTGATCGCCAACACGTGTGCTCCGCAACGCTTCGCTTCACGCAGTGCCGCCAACGTATCCGCCGTTTCACCGGACTGGCTCACAACAATGACAAGCGTATCCTTCGTGATAATCGGGGAACGATAACGATATTCAGACGCTACATCCGTTTCAACCGGAATACGCGCCATTTTTTCAATGACATATTTCCCAACCATACCGGCATGGAACGCTGTTCCGCATGCGACGATGTGCACACGACTAATGTTGCGAATCGCTTCCGCTGTAATCGTCAGCTCATTCAACGTAACGCCGCTGCCATCAGGCAGAATGCGACTACCCATCGTGTCGCGGTAAGCTTTCGGCTGGTCATAAATTTCTTTCAACATAAAATGATCGAATCCGGCTTTTTCTGCCGTCACAATATCCCAATCGACATGGAACATTTCCCTGGAAATAAAATTCCCCTCTAAAGTCATTAATTCGACAGAATCCCGCGTCAATAGCGCCATTTCGCCGTCATTTAGAATGAACACGTTACGTGTATATTCCAGAATCGCCGGGATGTCAGAACCAATGAAATTCTCGCCTTCGCCAATCCCGATAATAAGCGGACTAGCTTGACGTACAGCCACGAGGCGGTCTGGTTCAAACTCCGTCAAAACACCCAACGCAAACGCCCCCGTCATGTGCTTCACGGCTTGTTGAACCGCTTTGAGGATGTCACCTTCATACACACTCGCGATCAAATGCGAAATAACTTCCGTATCTGTCTCCGATACAAACACGTGCCCTTTCGCGATCAATTCTTCTTTCAGCGTAATGTAATTCTCGATGATCCCGTTGTGAACAACCGAGAATTTCAAGGAATTATCCGTATGTGGGTGTGAATTCACGTCAGATGGCTTACCATGTGTCGCCCAACGCGTATGTCCAATACCTACACTGCCGTTCAGAGGCGTCTCATCCAGCTTCGACTCCAGGTTCGCAATACGTCCTTTGGCCTTCTTAATTTGCAACCCATCCGCCGTATACACCGCTACACCTGCAGAGTCATAGCCGCGATACTCCAGCTTTTTGAGACCTTCCAACAAAATCTCCTGAGAATTACGCTTTCCAATATAACCAACAATTCCGCACATAGTTAAATAACCTCCAAATTTTTATAAGCCGCATCGTAAAGGGCTGTTTGTCAAGGATCTCAAATCACAATTAAACATAACTAAATAAATCATCTATAAGAGCGTTTCATCATGTACAAAGCAAAATAATAGACGTTGGATTCTTGTCTGCTCGGTCGCCCGAACGATTTTGCACTCCAACTTAACGGCACTCCTCGTACCGGAAGGTCCCCGCCGAATGTTTCGAACACCTTCACCTCGTCAACTCACAGCGTAGTAACAGCCTTTCGGCTGCATTTCCGTCCCGCCTGCGAGTTCTGGCGCTATTGATTACGTATAACCTCTACCCTGCCTTTCCTTCTAGAGTAACTACATCATATGCATTTTCATTCAAGCACGCAACATTTATTTGGCACACCTCATCCCCCATTTCACCCCAATCAGGCAAAATGAGGGACTAGCCGCCTATTCATTTACACTAATTGCTCTTGAATCACCTTGGCAATATCGTGAACATACGCTTCCACTTGCTCTTTATCAGGACCTTCGGCCATAACACGAATCAACGATTCCGTCCCTGATGGACGAACGAGCACGCGGCCGTTATCGCCGAGCTCATCTTCTACCTTACGGATCGCTTCTTCAATCACCGCATTATCCTTCAGCTTGCTCTTATCCGCTACACGGATATTAACTAATAGCTGCGGGAATTTACGCATAATGCCTTTCAAATCACTCAGCTTGCGCCCGGATTGAACTAGCGTATTTACCAATTGCAGCGCAGTCAGAATGCCATCACCTGTGGAGATGTAGTCGAGGAAAATCACATGACCCGATTGCTCACCGCCGAGGTTGTAACCGCCTTTACGCATCTCTTCCATCACATAACGATCGCCTACAGCCGTTTGCAGAGCCTTCAAGCCCGCTTTTTCAATCCCCTTGAAAAAGCCGATATTCGCCATCACCGTCGTCACAATGGTGCCGTGGTTCAGCTTCCCTTGGCGATTCAGCGCATCGCCAAGAATGCTCAAGATGAAGTCGCCGTCGACTTCATCGCCCCTCTCATCAATCGCGATCAGACGATCCGCGTCGCCGTCAAAGGCCAACCCGATGGCTGCGCCATGCTTAACCACCTCAGCGCGAAGCTTCTCGGGGTGGGTGGAGCCGCAATCATCGTTGATGTTGCGCCCATTCGGCTCCGCGCCGATGGTGATCACTTCCGCTCCCAGCTCGCGGAAGATAGTAGGAGCAAGCTCATAGGCGGAGCCATGAGCGCAGTCCAAAACAACCTTCACGCCAGCGAATGACGCACTTACCGTCTCCTTCAAGAACGCCAGATAAGCGAGCTTCGCATCTGGCTGATCCGAAACCGTGCCGATCTCGCCGCCAACTGGTCGAGGCAGTTCATCCACAGCTGCGTCCAGCAGCTGTTCAATTTCAAGCTCCGTCTCATCCAATAGCTTGAAGCCGTCGCCACCAAAAAACTTAATCCCGTTATCCTCAACTGGATTGTGCGAAGCCGAGATCATAACGCCGGCGTCTGCGCCTAGCTTTTTTGTCAAATAAGCAACAGCTGGTGTACTTACCACGCCAATCCGGATAACCTCAACGCCAATCGACAACAGTCCTGCTACAAGGGATGCTTCCAGCATTGGCCCCGAAATTCGCGTATCTCTCCCAATCACGACTTTCGGATGCTTCGCCTGTCTCGTCAACACATACCCGCCGCAGCGGCCAACCTTATAAGCTAATTCTGGTGTAAGCTCGCCATTGGCGACACCGCGCACACCATCCGTACCAAAATATTTCCCCATTTTAGTATTCTCCTCTTTCTCTATATCCCATTATGGATTCGTTGTCGGCACTTTTTTCTCACTTATTTCAACCATAGCCTTCACTTCTTGCGGCAATCCCAATTTCACGAAGGTTGGCAAATTCAATGTCACGGTAAGCTCATGCTTGCCTGGAGGCAAATTACTTACATCTAGTATCGCTTGAATGTCCCCAACTTTCAATTGATCAATAATGGCAGGCGCCCCTTCAACTGTAATATTCAGCTTAGCCGTGTCAGGCTGTATCACTTTAGTCGAGTAATTTTCATTGGGACCAATGATCGTGATCGGCACATTTTCTACGGCTTTCGTCGTTGAAGGTACGATTTCCACATGCACAGTGACCTTCGCAGGATCCAGTTGAGTTACTTTATTCCTGAGCGGAATGTCCAGTGCGAAATCTTTTGTATCCTTCAAATCCTGCACATTCAGCTGTGGCCCTTGATAAAACTCCAGGCGATCTACGACATCCTGGGCACCGTAAACCGTTACCTTATCGGGTGTTTGGGTCACCATCGCAATCGCATAGCCTTTTGGCGGTTCACCGCTGATTTTGATCTGTAACGGAATGGTTTGAAACGGACTCGTAATCGGTACTTCGACATCGACAACCGAAGGATTAATGCCCAGTACAACCTCTTTCCCTTCCTTGTCAAAAGCCTGCAATCTCACCTGCTTCGTCACAGCCGATTGTGCTTTATCCACCGACACTTCGCCGCGGACATTTTCGATCTGATCCAGCTTGCTCGTCTGCGCCGTAATGTACACTTTGCTCGGCTTCACGATAGGTTGTCCCGCTTTCAGTCCTGCTGCTGGCGTACCCTTGACGTTAATGACAACAGGCACTTCCTTCATCTGCAGCTCTTCGATAATTACATGTACCGATCTAGGTACAATTTCGACTTCCACATCAGATGAAATGCCGACAGCTCTCAGCGGAAGCTGATGATCGCCCTTCCCTACCTCGGTTAAATCCAGTTGAATTTGATACGCGTTGCTCGTGGTGACCTTCTTAACTGCCGATTCTTTCCCTCTCAGAATGACCTGTACATTCGATGGAGCCATCGACGAGATATGGTAGTGGGTTTCATCATATTTTGCCGTAATCGATACATTATTGATCGTCTCTTCGCGTTCCCGAAGCGGTGAATTCCCCGAAATA
This sequence comes from Paenibacillus sp. MBLB1832, assembly GCF_032271945.1. Lineage (NCBI taxonomy): Bacteria > Bacillati > Bacillota > Bacilli > Caryophanales > Paenibacillaceae > Paenibacillus > Paenibacillus roseipurpureus. Next base: position 5,457,843 of record NZ_CP130319.1, read on the forward strand.
TTCGTCTCTTCCATATGTACAACGACCCACAAAAGAATCCCGATCACAAGAGCCACGATCCGTACGACATTCGTATTGCGCAACCATTTATCCATTCGAACGTCCCCTCCATTTCAAGAAAGGGTTCTTCTCATTGGTTTTTGTCTTCGGTTTCAGCTCTTCAAAAAGCTTGGAAATCAACGATTCTTCTTTAATATCACGCACAATATGTCCATTCATCGTTAAGGAGATTTGCCCCGTTTCTTCAGACACAATAACACACATCGCATCGGATACCTCACTCATCCCGATCGCCGCGCGGTGCCGTGTTCCTAATTCTTTTGAAATGAAAGGATTTTCAGATAAGGGCAAATAACAACCAGCCGCCATCAGCTGCCCTTGCCGAATAATCACCGCTCCATCATGCAGGGGTGTATTCGGAATAAAAATATTAATTAACAGCTCGCCGCTGATCTTACTTTCTATCGCAATTCCAGATTCAACGTAGTCGGTCAGACCTGTTTCCTTCTCAAAAACAATCAAAGCCCCAATTTTACGTTTGGCCAAATAGTTAGCGGCCCGTATCACTTCGCTGATCCGTTTCGTCACATCTTGATCCTCTTCCGAAGACGATCTCGAACTGAACAGCTTACCCCGACCTAGTTGCTCCAAGGCGCGTCGAAGCTCGGGTTGGAAAATAATAATGACCCCCAGGACACCGAAGGTGAACGTTTGATTCATCATCCACTGCAGTGTGCTTAGCTGGAACCAAATACTAATCACCCAAGTAATGACGACAACGAGGATGCCCTTCATCAGTTGAATAGCCCTTGTCCCTCGCACCAACAGGATTAATTTGTATATCACATAGCTTACGATCAATATATCGACGATATCTCTTGCCGAGATGCTCGTGATCAAATCCATTATTTTCTCCCCCAGGCGACTGACAAAGTTCTCTCTATATTAGAATCATAACATAATCCTAGGTATACTTCTATTTATCTAGACTTCCTGCAGAAGAAATGGTTCATTTTTCCTATATCAATTTTTAGAAAAAAAGTCCCCTATAGCTTCACTATAAGGGACGCTGTTTTAATGTGTCATTTTCCCCACGAACTCACCTAATTTGTACCATACCCAGCCCAATGCCTCATCGACTTGTTTGACTTCGCCAGAGATATGCGCCGTCGAGGCAAGGTTGACCGTGCCGTCAATCACAACCACATTACCCGTCACATCGCCTTCCACCTTCAGTTCGCCGCGCTTGACGACAAGATCGCCGTTAACTGTATGACCTTGTGGAACAATAACCGTATCCCCTTGAATAACGACATCTTGCAAATTGCTTCCCTGCACCATGAGACTTTTCTCATCATCCCACATCGACACGTAACTTCCAAACATGACCGCTCCGAACACGATAGAAACCGAAACCGCTGGATGTCTGCGGACCCACTCAGTCCAACTATTTTTCTTCTTCATCGGTGGTAGTCCGCTCATGATCTGTGCAGTTAGTGTATCAGGTACTTGGATAGATGGCAGCATTCGAACCATAGCATCTGTTTTCTCCAATTGCTTGAATCTTGTGTTACAAACTTGGCAAGCGATCAGGTGCTCCTTCAAATGCAGCGTCTCGGATTTAGGCAAATCACCGTCGAGATATTCATGTATGAGCGGGAGGGCTTCTTTACAATTCACGTTTGCAGCCACCCCTTTCTTTAGCTTTTGCGTTTTGTGATATACCATACGTTTGAAATGCAAATATGTTTCACTTCTAAACAGGATTTGTGCTAACAACTTGTTCCTCTTGCTCCAACTTCTTACGCAGGTACTCGCGGCCCCGATGTACGCGTGTTTTGATCGTCGTCACTGGCATATCAAGCACTTCACTAATCTCTTGCAGGGACATATCATGCATGTACCTCAGCACAACAACAGACTTATATTTTTCAGGCAGCGTCTCGATGGCTCTATGAATCTGTGCTTGTGTCTCCGATATAATTAACTGCTTCTCTGGCGTATCCTCATCACTAGGCAGCATAGCATAGTAATCATTGCCCTCTCCGTCCGACATCTCCGCATCAAGCGAGTATGTATGCCTACGCCTACGCAGTTTATCAATACACAGGTTTGTCCCAATCCGAAAAATCCATGTAGAAAACTTCTGATTCTCATCATACCGATGCAAATTTGTATACACACGCAGAAACGTTTCTTGCACGGCATCTTCAGCTTCTTGCTTGTTATTCAGCATACGGTAAGCCAAATGAAAGATCTTATCCTTATACAGCTCCACGAGCTCCGCAAAAGCGTTTCGATCCCCATTCCTGGCCAGCTTAGCCAGTCGTGTTTCAACAAAGTTCAATTCGTTATCCTCCGGCTTCTCGACAATTCAAAGTCTCTACCTTATCTATACGCAGCAATTACGATTTGTTTTCAGAAATAATTATACCGCCAAGAATAAGCGCCATGCCACCCCATTGCATCGCGCCAATTGGCTCTCCAATCAGCAGATATGCCGCCAGTATGGCCACTGGAAGCTCCATTGAGCCTAGCATAGCAGCTAAACTGCTTCCGATTCGCGGTATCCCTATATTGAACGCAACGGTCGGTATCGCTTGTCCTAGAAGGCCTAGCAGCAAGCCCCACAGAATCAGCATCCCCCCATTTTCATGAACAAACACCGTCGGTGGAAACAAAACATAGAGAACAGGCAACGCCGCCGTCAGCATAATGGCAGAATTCATGAGTGGAGGAAGCGAACTTTCTACCTGACCTGTAAAAAATAAAAAGATACTATACGTTAAAGCCGAAATAAGTCCGAATACCATGCCGCGTAAACTCAGGTCGCTCCAATTCGTATCTGTGATATTCACAGCCAGCACCGTTCCTGTCAAAATCAGAACAACCGCGATCGCTTCCATCCGTTTTGACCATCTTCTATTAATGATGCAATCCAACGCAATGGTCATCCACGTGAACTGAAAAAGCAAAATAATAGACAGCGAAGCATCCAAATCCTGCAGCGCAATATTATAAAGGATCGTCGTCATGGACAAACCGAAGATCCCAATCAAGCTCAGCTTAATCCACGGCCCTTTAAACGGATTGACCCACGACTCCTTGTGAAAAAGAATCAGCATCCAGACGAACAATGTCCCCATAGTCATCTGTGCAGGCGTAATCTGGCTATCTGTGAACCCTTGATCGTACGCCATTTTAATAAAAGAAGAGAGCAAGCCGTAGCTCGAAGCCCCAATAATAACAAGAATAATCGCTACCCATCGCCCCATGCTGCCGCAGACCTCCTGTCTATGGGCAAATCCCAGTAATCGCAGGAAAAGCCGAGCTGCCCGCATATCTGCAAGGCCCCCGACTTTATCATCCTGTTGCTAATCTTATTGTGTTGTAAAGGATCAGCCCGTATTCCGAAGACCCGCGGCAATCCCATTGATTGTAAGAAGTACTTCACGTAACAGAATCGCGTCATCCTCATTGTTTTCACGCAGTGCACGAAGCTCCGTCAGCAGCTCAACTTGCATGTAGCTAAGCGGATCTACGTAAGGGTTACGCAATCTAATCGATTCTTGAATAACAGGCACATTGTCCAAGATCTCTTGTTGACCTGTAATTTGTAAAATAATTGATGACGTTAATTCATACTCATCTTTAATGAGGTTAAAGATTCGGTCAGCAATCGCGGAATCTTTTACTAAGCTGCCGTATTCTTTCGCAATTAGAAGATCAGCTTTGGCTAACGCCATTTGCAAATTATCAATCATCGTACGGAAGAAGGACCATTCCTCATACATTTCTTTCAGGACAGCTAGATTCGCTTCATTCCCCTGTGCAAAACTTTGCAAGCCCGTACCTGCCGCATACCATGCTGGAAGCAGGTATCTCGTTTGCGTCCATGAGAACACCCACGGGATCGCGCGCAGATCTTCGAACTTATCACTATTCTTCCGCTTGGACGGACGGGAACCGATATTCAGCTCACCGATCTCAGGCAGTGGCGTAGATTCTTTGAAGAAGGTTAAGAAGTCCTCGTCTCTGAAAATAAGATCCTGATACTTCGTTTGCGCCTGCTCCGAAATGCCGCGCATAATGTTCTCCCACTTGTCTTCCTTTGAATGTCTCTGTGGGGAACGGGACAGCTTCGATGCTGTGATCAAAGCAAACGTCGCTTGCTCCAAGCTGCGGTACGCAATCCCTTGCAGAGAGTAACGTGAAGATAATACTTCGCCTTGCTCCGTGATCTTAATGCCGCCGCCAAGCGTCTCAACAGGCTGTGCCATAATGCTGCGGTTCAAAGGCATACCGCCGCGGCCTAGTGCGCCTCCACGGCCGTGGAAGAACTTCAGCTTCACGCCGAATTGCTTCGCTGCTTCCGTGATGTCTTGAAGCGCCATCCGCAGCTCCCAGTTCGCTGTAATCACGCCGCCGTCTTTATTACTATCCGAATAGCCCAACATAATTTCGTGCAGCTGTGTTTCTGGATCAATACTTGCGCGATACGCTGGAATCGCCAGCAATGTGCTCATGATGCCAGGCGCAGCATGCAAGTCATCGATTGTCTCAAACAAAGGTACAGACTGCACCGTGCTCGTCACCGTTCCATCGCTTTCTTTGCGATAGAGACCTGCTTCTTTCGCGAAGACAACAACCTCAAGCAAATCGCTCGCACCTTGTGTCATACTGATCAGGTAGCTGTTAATACAATTGCGTCCGAATTCCTTTTGCGCCATACCGACCGTACGGTAAACGTCCAGACATTCCTTCGTACCATCGGAGTAATCCAAGTACGTCGATGTAATCGGACGCGGATCGTTCAGAACATTGGTCAGAAGGGTAATCTTCTCTTCTTCCGACAGCTTGCTGTAATCTGGGGTAATGCCCATTTTCGCCAAAATTTCCGTCATCGCATTCTCATGCTCTTTACTGTGCTGTCTAATATCCAGCGCAGCGAGGTGGAATCCGAATAGCTCAACCTGGCGAATCAGCTTCTTAATATATTTATCAGCCACATAGTCTGCAAAATGTCCACGCAAACTAGCCTCCATGATTTGCAAATCTTGAATAAACTCATCTGGACTGTTGTACTTCTGAGTCGTAGGCACATTCGCATTACCAGTGTTGTGCACCTTCTCGATCATGTAGGTCGTTTTGATTCGGTACGGCTCTTTCTCATTCCGCCAAACATCTTGAACGTTACCTAGCGCATCGCGATCCGCCTGGATCGATTCGAGCAGGGCATCGCTGACCGCTACAATGTTTTTGCTGAAGCTCATATGCTCAAGCGATTCTTTCAGAACCTCTTCATACTTCTGCAACGCTAATTGACGGTGCAATCCTAGGGTTTCCCATGTTACATTCGCACGAACCGAAGGATTCCCATCGCGATCTCCACCGATCCATGAACCGAACTTCAAGAAAGACGGCACATGCCACTTGTCTTCTGGGTAATATTTATTTAAGCACCGCTCCAGCTCATGATACACTTCTGGCAATACATCGAATAGCGTCTCGTCGAAATAGTACAAACCATTGCGAACCTCATCGATAACCGTTGGTTTACGATCACGAAGCTCGTCAGTTTGCCAAAGATTAAGAACCTCGCCCAGGAGCTTCTCACGCAATTTCTCACGTTCACGGTGCGTCAAATTCGGATTATCCAACTTCATCATGTCTTCCGAAATTCGAAGATTAATATCAAGCACAGCACGACGCATAGCTTCAGTTGGGTGTGCAGTCATAACAAGTTCCAAGGAAATCGATTTGAGGATTTCTTTAACCTCAGCAGTTGGAATATGCGTATTCTTCAACTCTTGAACAATACTCTCGATTGAACCTGGTTGTACAGATTCACCCGAAGAGCGCTCATAGTCGTGTTTACGACGAATACGATGATTTTGTTCTGCAATATTGACTAGTTGAAAATATATAGCAAAAGCACGAATCACCTGATGGCGAATAACGGGATCCAGAGAAGAAATTGTTTTCTTAAATTCATCGTAGATCTCAATGACATAGTGTGCTCTTAACGACTTGCTCATCTCACGAATGCGTTCAACAACATCCAGCAGATCATTACCGCCTTGATGTACAAGAACTTCACCTAGTATGTGTCCAAGAAAACGAACATCTCTGCGCAGCAGATTATTCGTACTTTGTTTTTGTAGGACGATATCAATCTCCACCATTACTCTCCACCCCATCTATTCACTATGATGCATTAATGCTTCTCTCTACAAAAGCTATTCGCTATAAAAACTCATTTCAGAATATTTTACCACAATATGTTCACAACACATAGTATTAAAATAAAAAAAAACCGTACGATTCCCCTTGGAAATTAATGTATTGATAAGAAATTAGAATCATGAATTTCTTTCATCTCTCCTGCAAAGTTCAGTAAATACGTGATCCAGACGAAGATTTCCTCATAGAAAAAAGACCACCCGAAGGTGGTCTCTACTGATTAAGCGGGCGGCGGGAATCGAACCCGCGCGATCAGCTTGGAAGGCTGAAGTTCTACCATTAAACTACGCCCGCGTAGTTTAGAAAATGATCGGGACGACACGATTTGAACATGCGACCCCCTGCTCCCAAAGCAGGTGCTCTACCAAGCTGAGCTACGTCCCGATACTCTTTTTATAACTTATAAAAAATGGCGCGCCCTGAGAGATTCGAACTCCCGACCTTTTGATTCGTAGTCAAATACTCTATCCAGCTGAGCTAAGGGCGCTTAATAAAATGGAGCGGAAGACGGGGATCGAACCCGCGACCCTCGCCTTGGCAAGGCGATGCTCTACCGCTGAGCCACTTCCGCAGGGTACCTCACGAATATGAATATTCACGAGGATTTGATGCGCGTAGAGGGACTTGAACCCCCACGGTCACCCGCTAGATCCTAAGTCTAGTGCGTCTGCCAATTCCGCCATACGCGCATGTGTTTCATAAATCTGAGAGTCTTTAGTCTACGCCTAAAGATCCCTATGAATGAAAACTGAGTCATGTAGGATTCGAACCTACGACACCCTGATTAAAAGTCAGGTGCTCTACCAACTGAGCTAATGACTCATAGTAAGAAAAATGGCTGGGGATCAAGGATTTGAACCTTGGCATGACGGAGTCAAAGTCCGTTGCCTTACCGCTTGGCTAATCCCCAATAAAAGCATGCCGTCGAGAGGACTTGAACCCCCAACCTACTGATTACAAGTCAGTTGCTCTACCAGTTGAGCTACAACGGCAAATTAAAAATTATGGTGGAGGCTGACGGGATCGAACCGCCGACCCTCTGCTTGTAAGGCAGATGCTCTCCCAGCTGAGCTAAGCCTCCATAGGAGTAAAAATGGTGACCCGTAGGGGACTCGAACCCCTGTTACCTCCGTGAAAGGGAGGTGTCTTAACCACTTGACCAACGGGCCTTGCAAATAAAATGACTGGAGCTTCCAACCGGAATCGAACCGGTGACCTCATCCTTACCATGGATGCACTCTACCGACTGAGCTATGGAAGCAATGGCTCCCCGAACAGGACTCGAACCTGTGACAACTCGATTAACAGTCGAGTGCTCTACCAACTGAGCTATCAGGGAACAATGTTTGGCAACGTTCTACTCTCCCAGAACCCTGCGGTTCAAGTACCATCGACGCTGGAAGGCTTAACGGTCGTGTTCGAGATGGGAACGCGTGGATCCCTTCCGCCATCATCACCAAACAGTCAAAGCGTGGTTTGCGCCTTGAAAACTAGATACGAAACTTTGTAAAGTAATCTTCACCGTCTACGTTACACGTAGCGGTTAGCTGCTTAGTCAGCTGTTAAATCTGAGAGACTTTTAGCTCCGCTAAAAGATCCCTATATTAGGTTAAGCCCTCGACCGATTAGTATTCGTCAGCTGCATACGTTACCGCACTTCCACCTCGAACCTATCAACCTCGTCGTCTACAAGGGGTCTTACATACTGGGAAATCTCATCTTGAGGGGGGCTTCGCGCTTAGATGCTTTCAGCGCTTATCCCCTCCGTACATAGCTACCCAGCGATGCCTCTGGCGAGACAACTGGTACACCAGCGGTACGTCCATCCCGGTCCTCTCGTACTAAGGACAGCTCCTCTCAAATTTCCTACGCCCGCGACAGATAGGGACCGAACTGTCTCACGACGTTCTGAACCCAGCTCGCGTACCGCTTTAATGGGCGAACAGCCCAACCCTTGGGACCTACTTCAGCCCCAGGATGCGATGAGCCGACATCGAGGTGCCAAACCTCCCCGTCGATGTGGACTCTTGGGGGAGATAAGCCTGTTATCCCCAGGGTAGCTTTTATCCGTTGAGCGATGGCCCTTCCATTCGGTACCACCGGATCACTAAGTCCGACTTTCGTCCCTGCTCGACTTGTAGGTCTCGCAGTCAAGCTCCCTTATGCCTTTGCACTCTGCGAATGATTTCCAACCATTCTGAGGGAACCTTTAAACGCCTCCGTTACATTTTAGGAGGCGACCGCCCCAGTCAAACTGCCCACCTGACACTGTCCCCATACCGGTTCACGGTACCAGGTTAGAACTCCGATACGATCAGGGTGGTATCCCAACGGCGCCTCCACCCAAGCTGGCGCTCAGGCTTCAAAGGCTCCCACCTATCCTGTACAGATCGTACCAAAGTCCAATATCAAGCTGCAGTAAAGCTCCATGGGGTCTTTCCGTCTTGTCGCGGGTAACCTGCATCTTCACAGGTATTAAAATTTCACCGGATCTCTCGTTGAGACAGCGCCCAAGTCGTTACGCCATTCGTGCGGGTCAGAATTTACCTGACAAGGAATTTCGCTACCTTAGGACCGTTATAGTTACGGCCGCCGTTTACTGGGGCTTCAATTCATAGCTTCGGGTTGCCCCTAACCACTCCTCTTAACCTTCCAGCACCGGGCAGGCGTCAGCCCGTATACTTCGCCTTGCGGCTTCGCACAGACCTGTGTTTTTGCTAAACAGTCGCTTGGGCCTTTTCACTGCGGCCCCCTCGGGCTATTCACCCTACCGAGGCACCCCTTCTCCCGAAGTTACGGGGTCATTTTGCCGAGTTCCTTAACGAGAGTTCTTCCGCGCGCCTTAGAATTCTCTTCTCACCCACCTGTGTCGGTTTGCGGTACGGGCACCTTCGCCTGGCTAGAAGCTTTTCTTGGCAGTGTGAAATCATGACCTTCGGTACTTAAGTTTCCCTCCCCATCACAGCCCAGCCTTACGGTTAGCGGATTTGCCTACTAACCAGCCTCACTGCTTGGACGAGCATCCATCAGCTCGCGTCACTATCCTTCTGCGTCACTCCATTGCTCATAACGGCTACGGTGGTACAGGAATTTCCACCTGTTGTCCATCGACTACGCCTTTCGGCCTCGCCTTAGGTCCCGACTTACCCTGAGCGGACGAGCCTTCCTCAGGAACCCTTAGGTTTTCGGCGGATCAGATTCTCACTGATCTTTTCGTTACTTATACCGGCATTCTCACTTGTGTACGCTCCACCTGTCCTTACGGTCAGAATTCAATGTATACACAACGCTCCCCTACCCATGCACATACGTGCAAGCCATAGCTTCGGTGGCGTGTTTAGCCCCGTTACATTTTCGGCGCAGAGTCACTCGACCAGTGAGCTATTACGCACTCTTTCAATGGTGGCTGCTTCTA